>NZ_JBIBTW010000001.1:0-1313575 GCF_043078785.1 Streptomyces sp. NPDC015346
AGGCTCCCAGTAGACGACTGGGTTGATAGGCCGGATGTGGAAGCCCAGTAATGGGTGGAGCTGACCGGTACTAATAGGCCGAGGGCTTGTCCTCAGTTGCTCGCGTCCACTGTGTTAGTTCTGAAGTAACGAACTGTGCCGATTTCCGGTTCGATATCTTCATAGTGTTTCGGTGGTCATAGCGTTAGGGAAACGCCCGGTTACATTCCGAACCCGGAAGCTAAGCCTTTCAGCGCCGATGGTACTGCAGGGGGGACCCTGTGGGAGAGTAGGACGCCGCCGAACAATCATTGTGGGAAAGCCCCGCACCTTATGGTGCGGGGCTTTTCTGCGTTCAGGGGCCGTTCTCACGGCAGGCGCGTCAGAGACGGCCGGCGGCCTTGAGGGCGAGGTAGGCGTCCGCAAGGGCGGGTGGGAGGTTGTCCGGGGTGGCGTCGACGACCGTCACGCCGTGGCGGTGGAGCTGATCTGCCGTACGACGGCGCTGGGCCTGGGCCTGAGCCGCCGCGGCGGCCTCGTAGACGCCGTCGACCGTGCCTCGGCGCCTGGCCATCGTGGCGGTGTGCGGGTCGGCGACAGAGGCCAGCAGGACCGTGTGGCGCTGCGTAAGCTGAGGCAGGACGGGGAGGAGACCCTCCTCGATCGGGGCCGCGTCGAGGCTGGTCAGCAGAACGAGAAGCGAACGGCGAGGGGCCCGCGCCAGGGCCGTGGCGGCCAGGCCGCGGGCGTCCGTCTCCACCAGTTCGGGTTCGAGGGGGGCCAGGGCGTTGACCATCGCGGACAGGACGTCACCCGCGGGGCGGCCCTGTACATGGGCGCGCAGGCGGCGGTCGTAGGCCAGGAGGTCCACGCGGTCGCCGGCGCGGGAGGCGAGGGCCGTGAGGAGCAGGGCCGCGTCCATCGCCGCGTCGAGACGCGGGACGTCGCCCACTCGGCCGGCCGAGGTGCGGCCGGTGTCGAGGACGATCAGGATGTGACGGTCGCGCTCCGGGCGCCAGGTGCGTACCGCGACCGTGGTCTGGCGGGCGGTGGCCCGCCAGTCGATCGAGCGGGTGTCGTCACCGGGGACGTACTCGCGGAGGCTGTCGAACTCGGTGCCCTCGCCGCGGGTGAGGACGCTGGTGCGGCCGTCGAGCTCGCGGAGGCGGGCCAGTCGCGAAGGCAGATGCTTGCGGCTGGCGAAGGCGGGCAGGACACGGAGCGTCCAGGGCACCTCGTGGTTGCCCTGGCGGGCCGCAAGGCCCAGGGGGCCGTAGGAGCGGACCGTGACGCGTGCCGCGTGTCGGTCGCCGCGACGGGTCGGGCGCAGGGCCGTGGTGATCCGGCGGCGTTCGCCGGCGGGCACGGTGAGCTTCTGACGGGAAGCGGCCTGCTCGGTACCGGGCACCCAGCTGCTGGGCGGCCAGGCGTCGCGGAGCTGGGCGCGCAGGCGGCGACGAGAGGGATTGGTGACGGTGAGCTGTACCTCCGCGCCGTCACCCAGTCGAACTGTTGTGTCACCACTTCGGGTGAACCGCAGCGTTCGCACTGGCGCGGCCATCGCGTAGTCGCACAGAATTGCGAGTGAGAGGGGCGCGTTCACCGCGAGCATCCCCGTCCAGCTGGGGGCGAGGATGCCGACGGGGAGCGATCCGAGGGCCGCGAGGAGTGCGGTTCGTCCGGTGAGGGCCATGGGGCGCCGTTCTCAGCGGGGTACGGGGACGTGGGCGAGGATCGAGTTGATGACGGAGTCGGCGGTGACTCCTTCCATCTCGGCCTCGGGGCGCAGCTGGATGCGATGGCGCAGGGTGGGCAGGGCCAGGGCCTTCACATCGTCGGGGGTGACGTAGTCCCGGCCGGTGAGCCAGGCCCATGCGCGGGCGGTGGAGAGAAGCGCTGTGGCACCTCGGGGAGAGACGCCGAGGGTGAGGGAGGGGGATTCTCGCGTGGCACGGCAGATATCGACGACATAGCCGGCGATCTCGGGGGAGACCGAGGTCTTGGCGACGGCGGCGCGGGCGGCCTCGAGTTCGGCGGGGCCGGCGACCGGGCGGACTCCGGCGGCCCGGAGGTCGCGGGGGTTGAAGCCGTCCGCGTGGCGGGTCAGGACGCTGATCTCGTCCTCGCGTGAGGGCAGCGGGACCGTCAGCTTGAGCAGGAAGCGGTCGAGTTGGGCCTCGGGGAGGGGATAGGTGCCCTCGTACTCGACCGGGTTCTGGGTCGCGGCGACCAGGAACGGGTCAGGGAGGGGGCGAGGGCTTCCGTCGACGGTGACCTGGCGCTCTTCCATCGCCTCGAGGAGCGAGGACTGGGTCTTGGGAGGCGTGCGGTTGATCTCGTCGGCGAGCAGCAGGTTGGTGAAGACCGGGCCGGGCTGGAAGGAGAACTCTGCGGTACGGGCGTCGTAGACCAGCGAGCCGGTGACGTCGCTCGGCATGAGATCGGGGGTGAACTGGACGCGCTTCGTGTCGAGTTCGAGGGCGGCGGCGAGCGCGCGGACGAGCAGCGTCTTGGCGACGCCGGGGACTCCTTCGAGCAGGACGTGGCCCCGGCAGAGCAGGGCGACGACGAGTCCCGTGACGGCGGGGTCCTGGCCGACCACAGCCTTCGCGATCTCGGTGCGCAGTGCCTCCAGGGAGGCGCGGGCGCTGTCCGAGTTCGTAGGGGTCGCGGGGGTCGGGGCGCTCATGAGGTGCGTACCTCTCTTTCGAGGGCGTCGAGTTGGTCCGCCAGGCGGATGAGGGTGGCGTCGTCGGCGGGAGCCGGGCCGAAGAGAAGGTCCCTGGGGTCTGCGGCGGTCTCGGGGAGACGGGCGGAGAGCGCGGGGAGCAAGGCCTCGGGGGAGTGGGCGTCCCGTGCGGGGACGCCGAGGAGGGGTGCGATCCGGGTGCGGGTCGCGGTGCGCAGGACGGTCGCCGCACGGTCGCGGGCGTTCGCTTTGCGGTAGAGGCGGGCGCGGCCCTCGGTGGCTTCGGAGGCGCGGATGGCGACGGGGAGTGGTTCGGTCACCAGCGGGCCGAGGCGCCGGCCGCGCCAGATCGCGGCGAGGAGGGCGGCGACGGCGAGTTGGAGGGTGCCCCACAGCCAGCCTGAGGGGACGAGAGAGAGGAAGCCGTCGGCGGTGCTGTCGGGGGACTCGTTGTCACGGTCGCCCTCGGCGGCGGAGGCATCGGACAGGGAGGGGAGGTACCAGACGAGATGCGGGCGGGAGCCGAGGAGTTGGAGCGCGAGCGAGGCGTTGCCCTGCTTGTCGAGATGATCGTTGCGGAGGAGGTCGGGGGAGCCGAGCAGGACGGTGTCGCCGGTGCCGGGGTGGTCGAGGCCGACCATGGTGGGCAGGCCGCTGCTGAAGTAGCAGGTGGCGACGGCGTCCTCGGGGGTGGTGTAGCGCTCGCCGCCGAGGTCGACGCTGCCGGCGCGGACGGCGGCGGGCAGGGGGCAGCCGGGTTCGCGGACGGCCACCGAGGTGCTGGTGGCGGCGGTGACTCCGGGGGCCAGGGTGGAGACGGAGGCGTCGCCGGCGCCGAGGAGGACGGTACGGCCGCCGGAGGCGGTCATCGCGGCGTGGAGAGTGCGTTGCTGGTGGCCCGTCAGGAGATCCGGGGTGGTGACCAGGAGAGTGGTGTCGGCGCCTGTCAGGGCGGTGGCCTCGTCCAGGGTGGTCGCCACGCGGACGGTGATGCCCTGGGCCTTGAGGATCTCGGCGACGGCCCGGCTGCCGTTGGGGTCGGCCGACCGCGGGTCGAGGGCGCCGTGGGCGTCGGCGGAGCGCATGGTCGCCAGGACGATGCCGCCGATCAGGATCAGGGCCAGGACAAGGAGCACACCGCGCGCTCGGGCCCAGATCTGGCGGGGGGCGAGCGAGGTCGAGGTGGGGCTGGTGGCGGGCGGGTTCATTCGGCCGCTCCCGAGGAGGCGGTGTCGAGTGTGGGCCTGGTCCGCTCCAGGGCCGTGTCCAGCTCCTCGATGCGGCGGTACGCGGACTCGTCGGCCGCGCGCCCGCCGTATGTGACGTCGTCGAAGGAGCGGGCGGCGGCGCGGAGTCCGTCCGCGTGGGCGGGGAGGGAGCGGCCCGCCTCGGCGGCGGCCTCGTCGGCGGTGCGGCCGGGACGTGGGTCGAGCAGGGCGCGCTCTTCCAGGGAGCGGACGACGGCCCGCATCCGTTCCTGGAGGGCCTGGTTCCAGCGGTCCTCGGCGGCGTGCCGGGCGGCGGCGGCGCGGTGTTCGGCGGCCGTGCGGGGTCCGTCCGCGAACAGGGAGTCCGCGCCGGTGGGCGTCCGGTGGGGGGTGCCGAGGCGCCACCAGAGGGCGGCGACGAGGGCGAGCGCCACCAGTACGATCACGACGAGTCCGATCAGGCCTCCGGGGGTCACGCCGGAGGCCGCGGCGAAGAGCTCGCCGACCCACTCCCAGAAGCGGTCGAGGCCGCGTTCGAGCAGGTTGGGATCGTTCTCGTGGTACATCCGTTTGGACAGTTCCCGCTCGGCCGCCTCCCTGGCGGGCACGCGCGGGATGTCCAGTGGAATGTCGTCGGCGCTGATCAGGCCGGCGAGCGTGCCCCCCGTGGCCGTCACCGCATCAGCTCCCGGACGTGTAGCCGGGGAGGCCGGCGGCCCGGGCGAGCTCCAGGTCCAGGGCCTCGCGGCGGATCCGCTGGTCCACGTAGAGCAGAACGGTCACGCCGGCGGAGATCGGGTAGGTGATCGAGCTGGTGATCACGCCGCCGATGCCGGTGATGATGAGGAAGGTCCAGCCGAACTCCGGGTCGGAGCCGGAGAGGATGCCGCTGAAGCCGTCGCCCTCGACGGCGATCCCGATGGCGGCGAACGGGAGCGCGATGATCATGGCGACGAGGAAGATCAGCAGCTGCGTGAGCACCGTGATGCCGAAGATCCGCCACCAGGCGCCCTGGACCAGCTTGGCGGAGCGCTTCATCGACTGGACGATCCCCTGCCGCTCCAGCATCAGAGCGGGAGACGCCAGGCTGAAGCGGATCATCAGCCAGATGACGAGGACGAAACCGCCGAGGCCGCCGATGCCCGCGAGGGCGGCGCCGCCGCGGCCGCCGAGCAGCAGCCCGGGCACCATGCAGACGAACATGATGGCCGCGCTCATCGCGGGCAGCAGGAGGGTCAGACCGAGGAGCTGGAGCAGGCGGGGGCGGGCCTCCTGCCAGGCGGCGCCGACGGAGACCGGGCGTCCGAGGACCGCACGGCTGATGACCACCGTGAGGAGGGCGGCGCTGACCAGCGTGGTCATCAGCATGATGAGGACCGCGGGGCCGAGGCCGATGAGGCTGGACTGCAGGGAGTCCAGCGAGTGGTCCAGCCTTTCGGCGGGCGTCGCCTCCGGGTTGAGCTTGGGCGGGGCCGGGACGAGATAGCGCTGGGCCAGGATGTCGGCGACCTGGGAGATCACCGCGACCGTGACCGAGATGGTGAGGACCGTGCGCCAGTACGTGCGCAGGGTCGACACCGCGCCGTCGAGGATCTCGCCCATGCCGAGGGGGCGCAGCGGGATCACGCCGGGCTTGGCGGCCGGCGGCTTGCCCCAGCCGCCGGGACGGCCGGGGCCGCCCCAGCCCGCACCGGGCTGGGGAGCGGGGGCCTGGCCGGGGACCGGCGCCGAGGGCGCCGACCACTGGCCGGCGGGCGGCTGGTCCTTGGACCACTGAGGGGCGGAGCCGTTCGCGTCACCGGGCGTGGCGGGCCGGGGGACCCCGGAACCGTCCTGGCCGTCGGAGGGAGCAGACCCGGGCGAGGTCCAGCCCGGAGTGTCGTTCACGGTCGTCCACCTCGAGGAATGGTCGCGGGGCCGGTTCGGCGAGCCGGCACGGTCTCGGCGGCCGACCGCCTTACGGAGCGGCGGGCCGGGAGCCATCGTGCCACGAGGGGCCCGCCGGTGGGCGGGGGCGGCGATCTCTTCTCACCTTCATTGTGCGCGCTCGGGGAGGAAGACCGGCTGGAGGCCTCCAGCGTGCGTACAAACCGGGGTGCGGGGACGAGGAACGGACGGCGGGGAAGGGGGCGAGAAGCGGCCTGAGCCGCTCCGTGGGCCAGGCGAGTCCGCTCGGGGTACGGTTCAGCACGACCACGGGGGTACGGGGGTGACATCCATGTCTGGCATCAGCACCCACGGACAGGGGCGAGCGACGGTGGACGATCACGGACGTCGTCGCTGGTCAGTGAGGTATCTCACCAGCCGCCTTGAGACTGATACGGAAATGGGATGATGTCGATATGAAGGGACGCGTTCTTGTCGTCGACGACGACACCGCACTGGCCGAGATGCTCGGCATCGTGCTGCGGGGTGAAGGGTTCGAGCCGTCGTTCGTAGCGGACGGCGACAAGGCGCTCGCCGCATTCCGTGAGGCCAAGCCGGACCTGGTGCTGCTGGACCTCATGCTGCCCGGCAGGGACGGTATCGAGGTGTGCCGGCTCATCAGGGCCGAGTCCGGTGTGCCCATCGTCATGCTGACGGCCAAGAGCGACACCGTCGACGTGGTCGTGGGACTCGAGTCCGGGGCCGACGACTACATCGTCAAGCCGTTCAAGCCGAAGGAGCTCGTCGCCCGTATCCGGGCGCGGCTGCGGAGGTCGGAGGAGCCCGCGCCGGAGCAGCTCTCCATCGGCGACCTGGTCATCGACGTGGCCGGTCACTCGGTGAAGCGGGACGGGCAGTCCATCGCCCTGACGCCGCTCGAGTTCGACCTGCTCGTCGCGCTGGCCCGTAAGCCCTGGCAGGTGTTCACCCGTGAGGTCCTGCTGGAGCAGGTATGGGGCTACCGGCACGCCGCCGACACCCGGCTGGTGAACGTCCACGTCCAGCGGCTGCGCTCGAAGGTCGAGAAGGACCCCGAGCGCCCGGAGATCGTGGTGACCGTCCGCGGTGTCGGTTACAAGGCGGGGCCGAGCTGACATGAGCGCAGGCAGTACTGCTCCGAAGCCCGGCGAGCCGGGAGACCGGTCGGGGCGGACTGCCGGACCGGGGCGGGGGGGCTCGCGATTCGGCCGTCTGCTCCAGGACGGACGGCTGCTCCAGGACGGGGCGCCGGGCGGACCGGTGCTGCGGCTCTTCGCCCGCTGGGTGCGCCGCCCGCTGCTGCCCGCCGTACGGCTGTGGCGGCGGAACATCCAGTTGCGGGTGGTGGCGGGCACCCTGCTCATGTCGCTCGGTGTGGTGCTGCTCCTCGGCCTGGTCGTCATCGGCCAGGTCCGTAACGGTCTCCTCGACGCCAAGGAGAGGGCCGCTCAGAGCCAGGCCGCCGGAGGGTTCTCGGCGGCGCAGGACCGCGCGGCGACCACGCCGTCCGTTCCCGGCGCGCAGGACGGCGGCCGGGCGGGAGCGTCGGTGAACTGGCGCTCCACCCTGGTCGAGCAGCTCGCCAGTGGTGGCCAGAGCGCGTTCAACGTGGTCGCGCTCTCCCTGGAGGATTCCGACGGGGCCGCGAGCCGCGGCGCCCGGGCCTCCGGCGAGGTCGACCCCGCCACCAGCATCCCCGGCGAGCTGCGGCACGCCGTGGCGCAGGGGGCGGGCACGTTCCAGACGTACGCCCGGATCCACTACACCAATGGCAAGGGGTCCGAGCCGGCCCTCGTGGTCGGCAAGCGGCTCAACGACGCCGAGGGCACCCAGTACGAGCTGTACTACCTCTTCCCCCTGTCGCAGGAGGAGGACTCCCTCGACCTGGTCAAGGGCACGCTGGCGACGGCCGGGCTGTTCGTCGTGGTGCTGCTCGGTGCCATCGCCTGGCTGGTGGTGCGCCAGATCGTCACCCCCGTACGGATGGCGGCCGGGGTCGCCGAGCGGCTGTCGGCCGGCCGGCTGCAGGAGCGGATGAAGGTCACCGGCGAGGACGACATCGCCCGGCTGGGGGAGGCCTTCAACAAGATGGCGCAGAACCTCCAGCTCAAGATCCAGCAGCTGGAGGACCTGTCCCGGATGCAGCGGCGGTTCGTCTCGGACGTGTCGCACGAGCTGCGGACCCCGCTGACGACCGTACGGATGGCGGCGGACGTCATCCACGAGGCGCGCGTCGACTTCGACCCGGTCACCGCGCGCTCCGCGGAGCTGCTCGGCGACCAGCTCGACCGCTTCGAGTCGCTCCTCTCCGATCTGCTGGAGATCAGCCGCTTCGACGCGGGAGCCGCGGCGCTGGAGGCCGAGCCGATAGACCTGCGCCAGGTCGTACGCCGGGTGATCGGCGGCGCGGAGCCGCTCGCCGAGCGCAAGGGCGGCCGGATCGTGGTCGTCGGTGACGAGCAGCCGGTGGTGGCCGAGGCGGATGCCCGCCGGGTCGAGCGGGTGCTGCGCAATCTGGTCGTCAACGCCGTGGAGCACGGCGAGGGCAAGGACGTCGTCGTCAAACTGGCCGCCGCCGGCGGGGCCGTCGCGGTCGCCGTGCGGGACTACGGCGTGGGGCTCAAGCCGGGCGAGGCGACCCGGGTCTTCAACCGGTTCTGGCGGGCCGACCCGGCACGCGCGCGTACCACCGGCGGCACGGGCCTGGGCCTGTCCATCGCGGTGGAGGACGCGCGGCTGCACGGCGGCTGGCTGCAGGCATGGGGCGAGCCCGGGGGCGGCTCGCAGTTCCGGCTCACCCTGCCGCGTACGGCGGACGAGCCGCTGCGCGGGTCCCCGATCCCACTGGAGCCGGAGGACTCGCGGCGCAATCGCGAGCAGGCGGCGGGCCGGCCGCGGGAGGACGGGGCGCGCCGGCTCTCGGTGCCGGTGCAGTCCGGGTCGGATCGTCCCGCCCTGCCCGTACCGCCCAGGATGCCGCCGGCGCCGCGGGCGACGGCGGATCCCACCGCCCTGCCGGGCAGTGGCGCCCGGGTGGTGGCGCGGGCGGCGGCCGAGGCCGACATCAGTGAGGCGAGGGCGTCGACGGACGCCGAGGCGGAGGGCGGTTCACGTGGGCGCTGACTTCCGAGGGAAGCGGAAGCGGGCGGGCGGCGGCGGGCGTGGGGCGCGGACGAGCGTCCTGCTCGCCTGTGGCGGGTTCCTGGTGGCCGGGTGCGCGACGATGCCCGACAGCGGGGACGTACGGAACGTGAAGGCGTCCAATCCGGGGGATTCGCAGGTCCGGGTGTACGCCGTGCAGCCGCGGGAGAACGCGGAGCCGGACGAGATCGTCGACGGCTTCCTGGAGGCCATGACCAGTGACGACCCCGGGTTCGCCACGGCCCGGACGTATCTGACGAAGCAGGCCGCGCGGACCTGGAGGCCGGCGCAGAGCATCACGGTGCTCACCACGGCGCCCGACCGTGAGCAGGCCGACCGGCTGGCCGACCCCGAGAACAAGGGGCGGTCCTACCCGATCCGGGGCCGGCAGATCGCGACTGTGGACTCCCGGCACGCCTATCAGCCGGTCAACCCCGTGGAGTACAAGGACTTCATCCACGTCGTGCAGCAGCCCGCCGCCGACGGCAAGGGCAAGGAGTGGCGCATCGACCACCTGCCGCCGGGTCTGGTACTCAGCGAGGCCGACTTCCAGCGCAACTACCGCTCCGTCAACAAGTACTACTTCGCGTCCGGAGAGGACTGGGTCGTCGCCGACCCGGTCTACATCCGGCAGCGGCAGGACCCGGCGACGCGGATGGACCCGGTCACGCAGACGGTCAAGGCGCTGCTGGAAGGGCCGACGAACTGGCTGAAGCCGTCGGTCGATTCGCGTTTCCCCTCCGGTACGGCGCTGAAGGCGGGCGTCACCTCGCTCGCGACGGACGACCAGTCCACCCTGAAGGTGCCGCTCAACGCCAAGGCCGACCGGGTGGGCGGCGAGGTGTGCCGGCGGATGGCGGCTCAGTTGCTGTTCACGCTCGGAGGGCTGACGTCCGTTCGGGTGGAGCAGGTGGAGCTGCAGCGGGCGGACGGGGAGCGGCTGTGCGTGCTGTCCAAGGCGCAGGCGGAGGAGTTCGCGCCGGTGCGCGACTCGGGCAGGGCGGAGAACCCGTTCTTCGTCCACGAGAACGGCACGCTGATGGCGATGCCGGTCGGCGGCAAGGCGGACACGCCGGCGGAAGAGACGCCGGGGCCGTTCGGCAAGGGCATGATGCCGCTGCGCTCGGTCGCGGTCGACCGTGACGAGAGCCGGGCGGCCGGCGTGAGCAAGGACGGCAAGCAGCTGCGCGTGGCGTCGATCCTTTCCGACCAGGAGCTCCGCCCCGCGCTGCTGACGAGCCACGCGGCCCGCCCCGAGGACCGGCTGTCCGCCCCGAGCTGGGACGGCAGGGGCGACCTGTGGGTGGCCGACCGCGACCCCGCGAAGCCCCGCCTGTGGATGGTGCCGGACGGCGAGGGGGAGCCGGTCGAGGTACGCGCGCCCTGGCTGACGGACGGGACCCGCGTCGAGTCCCTGCGCGTCTCCGCGGACGGCGTCCGGATCGCTCTCCTCATCAAGGAGAAGGACGGCACCACCACGCTGAGGATCGGGCGGGTGGAGCGCGAGGGCGGGGCGGTGCGGCCCACCGTGGCGGTCGTGGATCTGCAGCCCGTGGCCCCGCGGATGGAGGCGGTCACCTCCGTGTCCTGGGCCGGGCCGAGCCGGCTGGTGGTGGTCGGCAAGGAGGCAGGCGGCGTGCAGCAGATCCGGTACGTCCAGACGGACGGCGCGACCTCGACGACCTCGGTCCTGCCGGGTCTGAACGGCGTGACCGCGGTGTCGGCGCCGCACGACGACCGCGCTCCGGTGGTGGCCTATTCGGGCAATGACGGCATCGTGCGGCTGGAGACGGGCGCGAACTGGCAGCGGATGGTCAAGGTCCTGGGCTCCTCGCCGGTCTACCCGGGCTGACCGACCCCCGCCCGCCGTCGTCCACAGGCCGCTGTCCACAGGGGTGGCGGCGGAAGGCCCGCGGGAGGACAGTGGTCCCATGCGGGGGTGGTGGCGCGAGATCGCCGGGCTGGTGCTGCCGGTCGCCTGCGGAGGCTGCGGCAGTCCGCGCACCGAACTGTGCCCGTCGTGCCGGGCGGAGTTGGTGGGCCCCGGGCCGCGCCGGGTCCGTCCCCGCCCCGAGCCGGCCGGACTGCCGGCGGTGCACGCCGCCGCTCCGTACGCCGATGCCGTACGGTCCGTTCTCCTCGCCCACAAGGAGCGGGGGGCGCTTTCCCTCGCCGGACCGCTGGGCTCCGCCCTTGCGGGCGCCGTGGAGGCCGCTGCCGGGTCCTTGGACGACCGTGGAGGCGGTCCCCTTCTCCTCGTACCGGTGCCCTCCTCGCGGCGCTCGGTGCGGGCGCGTGGACATGATCCGACCCGCCGGGTCGCCCTGGCCGCGGCGGGCCGCCTGCGCCGTCGGGGATGGGCCGCCCGGGTGGTTCCGGTCCTGCGCCAGCGCCGGACGGTGGCCGACCAGGCGGAGCTCGACGCCCGGGGGCGGCTGGCCAACCTGGCCGGGGCGCTGGAGGTCGTGGCGGGCGGCGGGCGGCTCGTCGAGAGCGGGCGGGTGGTCCTGGTGGACGACCTGATGACCACGGGGGCCTCGCTGGCCGAGGCCGCCCGGGCACTGCGTGCCGTACATCCCGCGTTCATTCCGGCATGGAACGGAGAAGCGGGGGAATCCCGAATCCTGACGCCGGCGGCCGCCGTCGTCGCATGCTCGCCGTCGTCGTTCGAATTAAACCGGAACTGACCGGGAGCTGGTGTCGTTGCAGGTGGTGAGAGGCGAAAACACCCGATCGGAGGTATGTGGCGGCAGCGGGTGCCGACACCCGTCCGAACGAGCTATGTTCGGTTGTGAGGAATGGCGAATGCTACGCCTCACCGAATGCGCGGGTGCGCCTACAGGACAGGAGTTCAAGGCGAATTAACCTCAAGTTGGTGGGGTGGGGATCTTGCCGACTGGGGAGGAGGAGGTGAAAGTCGCCAAGTCCGAGACTCCGGCATTCACCGGAGTCTGGTGCAAAGGGAGATGCTCAGCGGCCGAGGTGCCGACCTGAGCGATCCGGGAACGGAGTTCTGCGTGGACATCGTCGTCAAGGGCCGCAAGACCGAGGTGCCCGAGCGGTTCCGCAAGCACGTGGCCGAGAAGCTGAAGCTGGAGAAGATCCAGAAGCTCGACGGCAAGGTGATCAGCCTCGACGTCGAGGTGTCCAAGGAGCACAACCCGCGGCAGGCCGACAGGTCCGACCGCGTGGAGATCACCCTTCACTCCCGAGGCCCGGTGATCCGGGCGGAAGCGGCGGCCGGCGACCCGTACGCAGCGCTCGACCTCGCCAGCGACAAGCTGGAGGCGCGACTGCGCAAGCAGCACGACAAGAGGCACACCCGCCGTGGCAGCGGCAGGCTGTCGGCGGCCGAGGTCGCCGATGTGGTGCCGGGCGTGGCCCAGCTGAACGGAAGCGGCCAGCTGGTGGGTGAGGAGCCCTCCGAGGTGCCCACCACGATGATGGGCTCGCTCGAAGTGCAGGGCGAAGGCCCCCTGGTGGTCCGCGAGAAGACCCACCGGGCCGCGCCGATGACGCTCGACCAGGCGCTCTACGAGATGGAGCTGGTCGGGCACGACTTCTATCTGTTTGTCGACTCCGACAACAAGCAGCCGAGTGTTGTCTACCGGCGACACGCGTACGACTACGGCGTCATCCATTTGGAGAGCGACCCGCTCGCCGAAGGCGGCGGTGCCGGTGGTGCCCTCGGCGGCTGACCCGCGGGCCGCGCACTTCGTCCACTCGTCCGTCACGGTGCCCCTGGAGCGCCCTTCGCGCTCCCAGGGGCACCCCCGTGCGACCACGGGATCACCACGCTGTCGTCCGGGCATGAAATCATGGCGTGCACGCCAACCGGTGCTCCAAGAGCACTGGTTGGAGGACCGAACACGAATTCAGGCCACGGCCTTCAGGGGGAGGAACGATGGCGGACAGCTTCGGGCCGGTGCACAGCGGGCGGGAGCCCCATTGCGCGGCCACCCCGGAGGGATCGGATTCGGACAACGGCGAGTCTCGCCGGGAACCGATCCGGGTCCTCGTGGTGGACGACCACGCCCTCTTCCGGCGGGGTCTGGAGATCGTTCTCGCCCAGGAGGAGGACATCCAGGTCGTCGGCGAGGCCGGTGACGGGGCCGAGGCGGTCGACAAAGCCGCGGATCTGCTGCCCGACATCGTGCTGATGGACGTCCGCATGCCCAAGCGCGGCGGCATCGAGGCCTGCACCTCCATCAAGGAGGTCGCCCCCAGCGCGAAGATCATCATGCTGACGATCAGCGACGAGGAGGCCGATCTCTACGACGCGATCAAGGCGGGCGCGACCGGTTATCTCCTCAAGGAGATCTCCACCGACGAGGTGGCCACCGCCATCCGGGCGGTGGCCGACGGCCAGTCGCAGATCAGCCCGTCGATGGCGTCCAAACTCCTCACCGAGTTCAAGTCGATGATCCAGCGGACCGACGAACGCCGGCTCGTCCCGGCGCCCCGGCTGACCGACCGGGAGCTGGAAGTCCTCAAGCTCGTCGCGACCGGGATGAACAACCGGGACATCGCCAAGGAACTGTTCATCTCCGAGAACACCGTGAAGAACCACGTCCGCAACATCCTGGAGAAGCTGCAGCTCCACTCCCGCATGGAAGCCGTCGTCTACGCGATGCGGGAGAAGATCCTCGAGATCAGGTGAGCGCGGCGGTGAGCCGGCCCGCCAGCTCCGGGTGGTCCGTCCGCTCGATCCGTACCGTGTCGCAGCCCACCCACTCGGCCGCCTCCCGCAGCGCTCGCGCCATCGGCTCGACCGCCTTCGCCGACTCCAGGGACACCTGCTTCGCCACCAGCGTCCCGCCCTCACGGGCCGGATCGACCCGGCCGAGCAGCCTGCCGCCCGCGAGTAGCGGCATCGCGAAATAGCCGTGCACCCGCTTCTGCCTGGGGACGTACGCCTCCAGGCGGTGCGTGAAGCCGAAGATCCGCTCGGTGCGCGACCGCTCCCAGATCAGCGAGTCGAACGGCGACAGCAGCGTCGTGCGGTGCCGGCCGCGCGGCTCGGTCGCAAGCGCCGCCGGATCGGCCCAGGCCGGCTTCCCCCAGCCCTCCACGACGACCGGGACGAGCCCGGAGGCCTCGACCACGGCGTCGAACGCCTCACCCTTGATCCGGTGGTAGTCCGCGATGTCCGCGCGCGTGCCCACACCCAGCGCCTCGCCCGCCTGCCGCACGAGCCGCCGCAGGCACTCCGTGTCGTCCAGATCGTCATGGAGCAGGCTCTCCGGGATCGCCCGCTCGGCCAGGTCGTAGACCCGCTTCCAGCCGCGCCGCTCGACGCACACCACCTCGCCGTACATCAGCGCCCGCTCGACGGCGATCTTCGACTCGGACCAGTCCCACCACTCGCCCTTGTTCTTCGCGCCGCCGAGCTCCGTCGCGGTCTGCGGGCCCTCGGCCGTCAGCTGCTTGATCACCGCGTCGTACGCACCGTCCGGCAGGTCGTGGTGCCACTGCGGGCGGTCGCGGTAGGCGCGGCGGCGGAAGGCGAAGAGCGGCCACTCCTCGACCGGGAGGATGCAGGCCGCGTGCGACCAGTACTCGAAGGCGTGCCGCTCCGTCCAGTACGCGTCCTCGACCGTCCTGCGGCCCACCGCGCCCAGGCGTGCGTACGGGATCAGCTCGTGCGAGCGGGCCAGGACGGAGATGGTGTCGAGCTGGACCTGGCCGAGGTGCCGCAGCACGCCGCGCACACCGCCCCGCCGGTCGGGCGCGCCGAGGAACCCCTGGGCGCGCAGGGCGATCCGGCGGGCTTCGTCCGCGGACAGTTCGGCAACGGGCGGCGGCGCAGTCGTCATGCTCCGCACCCTAGAGGGCACCACTGACAGCCCGGCCGGCGTCCCCGGCGGGCAGATACGGCAGCGGCCCCGGCAGGCCGAGATCGGAGGGGAGCAGCGCGGCGACCCAGCAGTCGCGGAGCGTGCCCTGGTGGGTGAGCCCGGCGCGCTGGACACCCTCCATCCGGAAACCGCTCCGCTCGGCGACCGTGCGCGAGCCGGTGTTGCCGACCTCCGCCCGCCACACCAGACGGTGGCAGCCGCCCTCGGTGAAGGCCCACCGGGACAGCGCGCCGACGGCCTCCGTCACGTAGCCCTGGGCGCGGTGCTCCTTGGCGGCCCAGAATCCGACCTCCCGCACACCCGGACCGCGGTCGTGCAGACCCGTCGCGGCGATCAGCGGCCCGCCGTCCCGGGGCTCGACGGCGAAGGTGTACTCCACACCGTCGCGCCATCCGTCCGGCACGAGCCGCTCCACGAAGTACGCGGCGTCCTGGCGGGTGTACGGCGACGGCACCGCGGTCCAGCGCTGGATGTCGGGGTCCTGACAGGCGGCGAACACCGCCTCCACGTCCTCCGGCACGAAGGGGCGCAGCCTCAGACGGTCCGTGGTCAAGGTGATCGGGTCCATGACGGGATTGTGGTGACCGCGGCAAGCGGACGCGAACACTTTTCGGACCCGGCGGCACCTTCCACGCACCTCGTGCGTTCTCTTTCCGGGCGGTAGTGGCACTCCGGCACTGCGGGCCTCCCGACGCGACGGCGGTCTCGCTTACGATGGCCGTTGCGGTGGGGACCACCTGCCGTGCCCGCGCCCGAGTCATGACAAGACCCAGTGCCAGGCCCGACCGGCAAGGAGACCAGCCTCAGTGTCCGTCTTCAACAAGCTCATGCGTGCAGGCGAAGGCAAGATCCTGCGCAAACTGCACCGCATCGCGGACCAGGTCAACTCCATCGAAGAGGACTTCGTCAACCTCTCCGACGCCGAGTTGCGGGCGCTCACCGAGGAGTACAAGCAGCGGTACGCCGACGGTGAGAGCCTCGACGACCTGCTCCCCGAAGCCTTCGCGACCGTCCGCGAGGCCGCCAAGCGCGTCCTCGGCCAGCGCCACTACGACGTCCAGCTGATGGGCGGCGCCGCCCTGCACCTCGGCTATGTCGCCGAGATGAAGACCGGTGAGGGCAAGACCCTCGTCGGCACGCTGCCCGCGTATCTGAACGCGCTCTCCGGCAAGGGCGTGCACCTGATCACGGTGAACGACTACCTCGCCGAACGCGACTCCGAGATGATGGGCCGGGTCCACAAGTTCCTGGGCCTGTCCGTCGGCTGCATCCTGGCGAACATGACTCCGGCCCAGCGCCGTGAGCAGTACGCCTGCGACATCACGTACGGAACGAACAACGAGTTCGGTTTTGACTACCTGCGCGACAACATGGCGTGGTCCAAGGACGAGCTCGTCCAGCGTGGCCACAACTTCGCCTGTGTCGACGAGGTCGACTCCATCCTCGTCGACGAGGCCCGTACGCCGCTGATCATCTCCGGCCCGGCCGACCAGGCCACGAAGTGGTACGGCGACTTCGCCAAGCTGGTGACCCGCCTGACCAGGGGCGAGGCGGGCAACACGCTCAAGGGCATCGAGGAGACCGGCGACTACGAGGTCGACGAGAAGAAGCGGACCGTCGGCATCCACGAGTCCGGCGTCGCCAAGGTCGAGGACTGGCTGGGCATCGACAACCTGTACGAGTCGGTGAACACCCCGCTCGTCGGTTACCTGAACAACGCCATCAAGGCCAAGGAACTCTTCAAGAAGGACAAGGACTACGTCGTCATCGACGGCGAAGTCATGATCGTCGACGAGCACACCGGCCGTATCCTCGCCGGCCGCCGCTACAACGAGGGCATGCACCAGGCGATCGAGGCGAAGGAAGGGGTGGACATCAAGGACGAGAACCAGACCCTCGCCACGATCACCCTGCAGAACTTCTTCCGCCTCTACGACAAGCTGTCCGGAATGACCGGTACGGCCATGACCGAGGCCGCCGAGTTCCACCAGATCTACAAGCTCGGTGTCGTCCCGATCCCGACGAACAAGCCGATGGTCCGCAAGGACCAGTCGGACCTGATCTACCGCACCGAGGTCGCCAAGTTCGCGGCCGTCGTCGACGACATCGCGGAGAAGCACGAGAAGGGCCAGCCGATCCTCGTCGGCACGACGTCGGTCGAGAAGTCCGAGTACCTCTCGCAGCAGCTCTCCAAGCGCGGCATCCAGCACGAGGTGCTCAACGCCAAGCAGCACGACCGTGAGGCGACGATCGTCGCCCAGGCCGGCCGCAAGGGCGCCGTCACCGTCGCGACGAACATGGCCGGCCGTGGCACCGACATCAAGCTCGGCGGCAACCCGGACGACCTCGCCGAGGCCGAGCTGCGCCAGATGGGCCTGGACCCGGTGGAGCACGTCGAGGAGTGGGCCGCGGCCCTCCCCGCCGCCCTGGAGCGTGCCGAGAAGGCCGTCAAGGCGGAGTTCGAAGAGGTCAAGTCGCTCGGCGGGCTCTACGTGCTGGGCACCGAGCGCCACGAGTCGCGCCGTATCGACAACCAGCTGCGCGGCCGTTCCGGCCGTCAGGGAGACCCGGGCGAGTCCCGCTTCTACCTCTCGCTCGGTGACGACCTGATGCGCCTGTTCAAGGCCCAGATGGTCGAGCGCGTCATGGCGATGGCCAACGTGCCGGACGACGTGCCGATCGAGAACAAGATGGTCACGCGCGCCATCGCCTCCGCGCAGTCCCAGGTCGAGACCCAGAACTTCGAGACGCGTAAGAACGTCCTGAAGTACGACGAGGTCCTCAACCGTCAGCGCGAGGTCATCTACGGCGAGCGCCGCCGCGTCCTGGAGGGCGAGGACCTGCACGAGCAGATCCGCCACTTCATGGACGACACGATCGACGACTACATCCGCCAGGAGACCGCCGAGGGCTTCGCGGAGGAGTGGGACCTCGACCGTCTGTGGACCGCGTTCAAGCAGCTCTACCCGGTGAAGGTCACCGTGGAGGAGCTTGAGGAGGCGGCCGGAGACCGTGCGGGCATCACCGCCGAGTTCATCGCCGAGTCCGTCAAGAACGACATCCACGAGCAGTACGAGGCCCGGGAGAAGTCGCTCGGCTCGGACATCATGCGTGAGCTCGAGCGCCGGGTCGTCCTCTCCGTGCTCGACCGCAAGTGGCGCGAGCACCTCTACGAGATGGACTACCTCCAGGAGGGCATCGGCCTGCGCGCGATGGCCCAGAAGGACCCGCTGGTCGAGTACCAGCGCGAGGGCTTCGACATGTTCACCGCCATGATGGAGGGCATCAAGGAGGAGTCCGTCGGCTACCTGTTCAACCTGGAGGTCCAGGTCGAGCAGCAGGTCGAGGAGGTCCCGGTGCAGGACGCGGCTCCCTCGCTCCGCAAGGAGGACGCGGTCCCGGCCGGGCGTCCGGAGATCCGCGCCAAGGGGCTCGAGGCCCCGCAGCGGCCCGACCGCCTCCACTTCACCGCTCCCAAGGTGGACGGTGAGGGCAGCATCGTCGAGGGCGACTTCGTCAGCGACGACGCCGCCGGTGACGGGCTGACGCGCGCGGAGCGCCGCAAGGCGCAGAAGAGCAGCGGCGGCGGGCGGCGCCGCAAGAAGTAAGGCGCCACGAGGCGTAGGACGCCGGAAGGCATAGGACGCCACGAGGCGTAGGGCGCCGTGAGGCGTAGGGCGCCGTGAGGCGTAGGGCGGAGGGGCCGGGCACCTGGTGAGGTGGCCGGCCCCTCCGTCATGTCCGGCCCGTGGGACGGCCCTGGGCGGGCACGCGCGCGTGGAGGCCGTCCAGCTCGATCGCGGCGCAGCGCCACCGGCGGTCGGCTCCCCGCTCCAGGCGGAACGCCATGGCCCTGACCCTGCCTCCGCCGATGGCGATGACCGCGTAGGCCTCGACGGCGCCCGGGCGGGGCTGGACGGCGCAGCGGCGGATCACGGGGCGGGTGCCGTGAGCCTGGGCCCTGAGCGGGCTCTGCGGGGCGAGCTGGACGAGCTGTTCGTACGCCTCTCCGACCGTCTGCCCGAGCATCCAATGGACGGGCCGCTCGCCGCTCAGGACGGCGAGCAGCCGCTCGGCGAACATCGCGTGCGGCGGAACGACCCGGGGCGCCGTACGGGCGGGTGACGGGCCCGCGGGGCGGATGCCTGCCGCACCGCGCGGGCCCGTTCCGGCGGGGCCGCGGGGCGCGGTGCGGGGCCGTGGGGTCCGGGGGCGGGTGCCGGCCGCGGGAGTCGCGCCGGCGGTCGCGGTCGTCGTGCTGGTGGTGATGGTGTCCATCCCTGTCCCCGTCCCTGGCGCCCGGCGGTCTACCGGGCGGTAACTTCTGTTGGGGATCTTGTACGGGGGCGCTGACCGGCCTCGCAAGAGGCTCGGAGCCTCCGGGTGGCCGTCCGGAAGGTTCACCTATCAGAGTGAGTGCGCGCTCCTCGCGGCCTGACGCCACGGCACCCGGGCATGCGTCCGGTGGACCGGCGGGAGGGCGGCCTGGAGACCCCGAAGGGGGACTCCGCACGTATCCTGAGGGCGTTTCCGACTACGAAAGCGGCCAGCCATGCGCGTGTACGTCCCCCTGACCCTCTCCGGTCTCGCACAGGCGCACAAGGCGGGCGAGCTGGGCCCCGGCCCGCTGACCGCCTACGCCGTCACCCCCGCCCTGCGCGAGTGGTACGTCTCCGACGACATCGAGGAGCTCGAGTACGCGGCGCTCAGCAGGGCCGCCGCCGCCTCGCTGCGACTGATCGCCGGCGACCCCTCGGCCGCGCGGCGCCGGGTCGTCGTCGCCCTCGACGTGGCGGACAAGGAGGCGACGGTCGACCCCGACCGGGGCCTGGACGCGAGCTCGCTGGGCGAGGTCCGGATCGCCGGTCCCGTACCGCTGACGAAGGCGGCGGCCGTGCACGCCGACGCGGACGACGCGGAGGCGGACGTCGCCGCCGCGGCGGCCGCGCTGGGGGCGGCGGACCAGGGCGACGACGACGCGCAGTTCACGGTGGACGGGGCGGAGGACCACGAGCTGCTGTGGTTCGGGGTGCAGGAGATCCCGGAGCTGCTGGCCTGAGGAGCGGCCGGCCGAGGACCGGCCGGCCGAGGCCGGTTGCCGGAGCGGGCCGGTACCGTCTTCGCATGGGGAAGCGCGGGAAGAACGGCAAGCACGGCAAGCATCTGGTCTGGGACTGGAACGGCACACTCCTCGACGACATCGAGGCCGTCATCGGCGCGACGAACGCGGCCTTCGCCGAACTGGGCCTGGAGCCGATCACGCTCGCGCGCTACCGCGAGCTCTACATGGTGCCCGTGCCGAAGTTCTACGAGCGGCTCATGGGGCGGTTGCCCACGGACGCCGAGTGGACGCTGATGGACGGCGTCTTCCACAAGCACTACTGGCAGCGGGCGGAGACCTGCGTGCTCACGGCGGGGGCGGCGGAGCTCCTGGCCGCGCGCCAGGAGTCCGGACTGACGCAGTCGCTGCTCTCGCTGGCCCCGCACACGGACCTGATACCGCTGGTGCGGCGGCACGGGATCGAGGAGCGGTTCGTCCGCGTGGACGGGCGGGTGGGGTCCTCGACGGCGGGGAAGTCGGCGCACATGGTGCGTCACCTGGCCGCCCTGGAAGGTGTCGACCCCTCGCGGATCGTGGTGATCGGGGACGCGGCCGACGACGCCGTGGCGGCGGCGCACGTCGGTGCGCGGGCGGTGCTCTACACCGGGGGGTCGCACAGTCGGGCGTCGCTCGAGAGGGCGGGCGTGCCGGTGGTCGACTCGCTCGCGGAGGCGGTCGAGGTGGCGGAGGAGCTGGTCTGAGGGGTGGCGCGGCCCGCAACGCCCGGCCCCGCTCGACGTCGGGCGGCCGGCTCGACGGCACGGCCGGGGAGTGGTGGCGCGTTTCGTCAAGTCTCACGTTCTGCCAAGAACCGAGCCGCGCATGTCCATAGCGTCAAAGTTCCGCGCTCGCTTTTGTACACAAGCGGCCCATGACGACCCGTAGGGCGAGAGCGATAGGCTCGCCATGTGCTGACGGTCGGTCATGCGCCTCAACGGGCGTACGCCCATGGGGCGTTGATCAGAAACGGCCGACGATGGCGCGTCCGATGAACCCCGGACGTGGCGAAGGGAGACCCGGGCGAGGCCCTTGCTTGGCGGCTGGCCCCGTTCTTTCCCGGATCTCCCTATCGCGCCGACGGGGTCCCCTGTTGCGAGGAGAGTGGTTCCCTTGGCGTCTCTCGACGGTATCTCAGACAAGCCCGAGGGTGGCAGCCGTGCTTTGCCCTGGTTCACGGCCTGCGTGGGTCTGCTGGCTGTGGTCGCGGCGGTCGTCCTGGCGTTGAGCGGTCACGGGGAGGTGGCCGTGGCCGTCGGTGCGGTCGGTGTGGCCGTCGCCGGTACGGGCGGGCTGCGGGTGACCGTGAACGTCCGGCGGTGAGTGAGAGGCGCGGGCGGAGCTGGCCGCGGGTCGGCGCCCGCCCGCGCCGTCCGGTCCCGCCCGGCGCCCGCCTCAGGCCTGGCCGCGGAGGCCCCTCAGGCCTTGCCGCAGACGCCCTTCAGGCCCTGCCGCGAAGGACCTTCAGGAATTCGCGCATCCATGCGGGGTGGTCGGGCCAGGCGCGGGAGGAGACGAGGAGGCCGTCGATGACGGCCTCGGTGTCCTGGAAGCTCGCGCCCGCCGCCTGCATGTCGATCTCGAGCGCGGGGTACGCCGTGACCCTGCGGCCCTCCAGGCCGCCGATCGCCGCCGTCAGGAGCGGGCCGTGGCAGATCTGCGCCACCGGCTTGTCCGCGTCGAAGAACGACTTGAGGATCTTGCGGAGCTCCGGGTCGTTGCGGAGGTACTCCGGGGCCCGGCCGCCCGGGATCACCACGGCCACGTAGTCGCCCGGATCGACCTCCGAGAAGGCCAGGTCGGCGGGCCAGGTGTACCCCGGCTTCTCCGTGTACGTGTCGTAGCCCGGCTCGAAGTCGTGGACCACGAACCGCAGCCGCTTGCGCGCGGGGGCCGCGATGTCGACCTCGTAACCCTCCTCCAGCAGGCGCTGGTAGGGGTAGAGGACCTCCAGCGACTCCGCCGCGTCCCCGGTCACGATCAAGATCTTCGCCATCACGACTCCCAGATCCGGTGGTGGTGCCCCACGCGAAGAGGTGCTGCTGCCACACTCCTCGCGTCGTCGTGCTTTGCCAAGAGGACATGTGTCGCTGTCCATAACGTCAAACTTCCACCCCCTCTTTTGTACACATACGGCTCATGACGGCGTGGGGGGCGAGAGCGATAGGCTTTTCCCGTGATCAGCGCGATACGCCGTGGGGGCAGCGAAGCCCCCGGCCTCCGCCCGGACCGTGTCAGCGGCCGGGCCGACGGGGCGTTCGCTGATCCTCTCCGTCCGGACGTGCCACTCAGAGTGGCCGGATTCGACCTGGACATCTCTCATCACGGCATAACGTCGACTTCGACCGGTACCACCGCGTCGTGGCGATGTGCCGTTTCTACCGACGTCACGCAACGGCGCGCGACAGGAGCCAGAGGACATGCAGACCAAGCTGGACGAAGCCAAGGCCGAGCTGCTCGACAGGGCCGCCCGGGTAGCTGAGAACAGCCCGGTCGGGGGGCGACTTCCGACGGGGCCTGAGCACGGGGAGAGGCCCGACCGGGACACCCTGCTCGACTACCTCCAGCGCTACTACCTGCACACCGCGCCCGAGGACCTCGCCGACCGCGACCCGGTGGACGTCTTCGGCGCCGCCCTCTCGCACTACCGGCTCGCGGAGAACCGCCCCCAGGGCACCGCGAACGTCCGCGTGCACACCCCGACGGTCGAGGAGAACGGCTGGACCTGCAGCCACTCCGTCGTCGAGGTCGTCACCGACGACATGCCGTTCCTCGTGGACTCCGTCACCAACGAGCTCTCCCGCCAGGGCCGCGGCATCCACGTCGTGATCCACCCGCAGATCCTCGTCCGCCGTGATGTCACCGGCAAGCTCATCGAGGTGCTCAGCTCCGAGTCCGCCGGGACGAAGGCCGAGCTGCCGCACGACGTCCTCACCGAGTCCTGGATCCACGTCGAGATCGACCGCGAGACCGACCGGGCCGACCTCAAGCAGATCACCACGGACCTGCTGCGCGTCCTGTCCGACGTCCGCGAGACGGTCGAGGACTGGGAGAAGATGCGCGAGGCCGCGCTGCGCATCGCCGAGAACCTGCCCGGCGAGCCGACCCCCGAGGACCTGCGCCCCACCGAGGTCGAAGAGGCCCGCGAGCTGCTGCGCTGGCTCGCCGCCGACCACTTCACCTTCCTCGGCTACCGGGAGTACGAGCTGGTCGACGGCGACGCGCTGGCCGCCGTCCCCGGCACCGGCCTCGGCATCCTGCGCTCCGACCCGCACCACAGCGGCGCGGACGACAACCACGCCCACCCCGTCTCGCCGTCCTTCAGCCGGCTGCCCGCCGACGCCCGCGCCAAGGCGCGCGAGCACAAGCTGCTGATCCTCACCAAGGCCAACAGCCGCGCGACCGTCCACCGCCCCTCGTACCTCGACTACGTGGGCGTGAAGAAGTTCGACGCCGAAGGAAACGTGGTCGGGGAGCGGCGCTTCCTGGGCCTGTTCTCCTCCGCCGCCTACACCGAGTCGGTCCGTCGGGTTCCGGTCGTCAGCCGCAAGGTCCAGGAGGTCCTGGACGGCGCCGGCTTCTCGCCGAACAGCCACGACGGCCGCGACCTGCTCCAGATCCTGGAGACGTACCCCCGCGACGAGCTCTTCCAGACCCCGCCCGACGAGCTGCGCGAGATCGTCACCAGCGTCCTCTACCTGCAGGAGCGCCGTCGGCTGCGGCTGTACCTGCGCCAGGAGGAGTACGGCCGGTTCTACTCGGCCCTCGTCTACCTGCCGCGCGACCGCTTCAACACCACCGTCCGCGAGCGGCTGACCGACATCCTCAAGGAGGAGCTCGGCGGCACCAGCGTCGACTTCACCCTCATGAGCACCGAGTCGGTGCTCACCCGGCTCCACTTCGTCGTGCGCGTCGCGCCCGGCACCGAGCTGACCCACCTGACCGACGCCGACAAGGAGCGCATCGAGGCCCGTCTCGTCGAGGCGGCCCGCTCCTGGGCCGACGGTTTCGCCGAGGCCCTCAACGCCGAGTGCGGCGAGGAGCGCGCCGCCGAGCTGCTGCGCCGCTACGGCAACGCCTTCCCCGAGGGCTACAAGGCCGACCACTCGCCGCGCGCAGCCGTGGCCGACCTGGTCCACCTGGAGCAGCTGAAGCGCACCGGCAGGGAATTCGCCCTCTCGCTGTACGAGCCGGTCGGCACCGGCCCCTCCGAGCGCCGCTTCAAGATCTACAAGGGCGGTGAGCAGGTCTCCCTCTCCGCCGTCCTGCCGGTCCTCAACCGGCTCGGCGTCGAGGTCATCGACGAGCGCCCCTACGAGCTGCGCTGCGCCGACCGCACGAACGCGTGGATCTACGACTTCGGTCTGCGGATGCCCGCCTCGACCGGCAACGGCGGCGACTACCTCGGCGACGATGCCCGCGAGCGGTTCCAGGAGGCGTTCGCCGCCACCTGGACAGGCGAGGCCGAGAACGACGGCTTCAACGCGCTGGTCCTGTCCGCCGGGCTGAACTGGCGTGAGGCGATGGTGCTGCGCGCCTACGCGAAGTACCTGCGCCAGGCCGGTTCGACGTTCAGCCAGGACTACATGGAGGACACCCTCCGTAACAACGTCCACACCACCCGGCTCCTCGTCTCGCTCTTCGAGGCGCGGATGGCGCCGGAGCGCCAGCGCGCCGGCACCGAGCTGATCGACGGGCTCCTGGAGGAGCTGGACGGCGCCCTGGACCAGGTCGCCTCCCTCGACGAGGACCGGATCCTCCGCTCCTTCCTCACCGTCATCAAGGCGACCCTGCGGACCAACTTCTTCCAGAAGTCTGAGGACGGCAGGTCGCACGCGTACGTGTCGATGAAGTTCGACCCGCAGGCCATCCCGGACCTCCCCGCGCCCCGCCCGGCGTTCGAGATCTGGGTCTACTCGCCGCGCGTCGAGGGCGTCCACCTGCGCTTCGGCAAGGTCGCCCGAGGCGGCCTGCGCTGGTCCGACCGCCGTGAGGACTTCCGTACCGAGATCCTCGGCCTGGTCAAGGCGCAGATGGTGAAGAACACCGTCATCGTGCCGGTCGGCGCCAAGGGCGGCTTCGTCGCCAAGCAGCTCCCGGACCCGTCCGTGGACCGCGACGCCTGGCTGGCCGAGGGCATCGCCTCGTACAAGACGTTCATCTCGGCGCTCCTCGACATCACCGACAACCTGGTCGCGGGCGAGGTCGTGCCCCCGGTCGACGTGGTCCGTCACGACGAGGACGACACCTATCTCGTCGTCGCCGCCGACAAGGGCACCGCGACCTTCTCCGACATCGCCAACGGCGTGGCGGAGTCCTACGGCTTCTGGCTCGGCGACGCCTTCGCCTCCGGTGGCTCGGCCGGCTACGACCACAAGGGCATGGGCATCACCGCCCGCGGCGCCTGGGAGTCCGTCAAGCGGCACTTCCGCGAGCTGGGCCACGACACCCAGACCGAGGACTTCACCGTCGTCGGCGTCGGCGACATGTCCGGCGACGTCTTCGGCAACGGCATGCTGCTCTCCGAGCACATCAGGCTCGTGGCGGCATTCGACCACCGCCACATCTTCATCGACCCGAACCCGGACGCGGCCGTCTCCTACGCCGAGCGGCGCCGTCTCTTCGA
Source organism: Streptomyces sp. NPDC015346 (assembly GCF_043078785.1). NCBI lineage: Bacteria > Bacillati > Actinomycetota > Actinomycetes > Kitasatosporales > Streptomycetaceae > Streptomyces > Streptomyces sp. NPDC015346. Next base: position 25,505 of record NZ_JBIBTW010000001.1, read on the forward strand.
GCTGCCCCGCAGCTCGTGGGCCGACTACAACACGGAGCTCCTCTCCGCGGGCGGCGGCATCCACCCCCGTACCGCCAAGTCGATCCCGGTCAACGCGCACATGCGCGCGGCCCTCGGCATCGAGGCCGGCATCACCAAGATGACTCCGGCCGAGCTGATGCAGGCGATCCTTCACTCGCCCGTCGACCTGCTGTGGAACGGCGGCATCGGTACGTACGTCAAGTCGTCCGTCGAGACGCACGCGGACGTCGGTGACAAGGCGAACGACGCCATCCGCGTCAACGGCGAGGACCTGCGGGTCAAGGTCGTCGGCGAGGGCGGCAACCTCGGTCTGACCCAGCTCGGCCGCATCGAGTTCGCCCGCAAGGGCGGGCCCGAGGGCGAGGGCGGCAAGGTCAACACCGACGCCATCGACAACAGCGCCGGTGTGGACACCTCCGACCACGAGGTCAACATCAAGATCCTGCTCAACGGGCTCGTCGTCGAGGGCGACATGACCGTCAAGCAGCGCAACAAGATCCTCGCCGAGATGACCGACGAGGTCGGCCGCCTCGTGCTGCGCAACAACTACGCGCAGAACGTGGCCCTGGCCAACGCCGTCGCCCAGTCGCCGTCCCTCCTCCACGCCCACCAGCGCTTCATGCGCCGACTGGGCCGGGACGGACACCTCGACCGCGCGCTGGAGTTCCTGCCCAACGACCGGCAGATCCGCGAGCTGCTCAACGCCGGCAAGGGCCTGAGCCAGCCGGAACTCGCCGTCCTCCTCGCGTACACCAAGATCACGGTGGCCGACGAGCTGATCGGCACCGGGCTGCCGGACGACCCGTACCTGCGCGAACTGCTCCACACGTACTTCCCGACGCTGCTGCGCGAGAGGTTCCCCGAGGCGATCGACACCCACCCGCTGCGCCGGGAGATCATCACCACGATCCTGGTCAACGACACCGTCAACAGCGGCGGCTCGACCTTCCTGCACCGCCTCCGCGAGGAGACGGGCGCGTCGATCGAGGAGATCGTCCGGGCGCAGACCGCCGCCCGCGCCATCTTCCGGCTCAGCGACGTCTGGGACGCCGTCGAGGCGCTCGACAACCAGGTTCCGGCCGAATTCCAGACCCGGATGCGGCTGCACTCGCGGCGCCTGGTCGAGCGCGGCACGCGCTGGCTGCTCGGCAACCGGCCGCAGCCGCTCGAGCTCGCCGAGACCGTCGACTTCTTCGGCGACCGCGTGGAGCAGGTCTGGGCCGAGCTGCCGCAGCTGCTGCGCGGCGCGGACCTGGAGTGGTACCAGCAGATCCTGGAGGAGCTGACGGCCGTCGGCGTCCCGGAGAAGCTCGCCCTGCGGGTCGCCGGCTTCTCCTCCGCCTTCCCGATCCTCGACATCGTCGCGATCGCGGACCGTACGGAGAAGGACCCGATGGCGGTCGCCGAGGTCTACTACGACCTGGCCGACCGGCTGCGGATCACGCAGCTCATGGACCGGATCATCGAGCTTCCGCGCGCCGACCGGTGGCAGTCGATGGCCCGCGCCTCCATCCGCGAGGACCTGTTCGCCGCCCACGCCGCTCTCACGGCGGACGTGCTCGCGGCGGGCGACGGGAGCGCGAGCCCGGAGCAGCGGTTCAAGGCGTGGGAGGAGAAGAACGCGGCGATCCTCGGCCGGGCGCGGACGACGCTGGAGGAGATCCAGAGCTCCGAGACGTTCGACCTGGCCAACCTGTCGGTGGCCATGCGGACCATGCGGCAGCTGCTGCGCACGCACAGCTAGCGGTACGTACGTGCCCTAGGGGACGACACGAGAAGACGAAGGGCCCCGCCGGGATCACCGGCGGGGCCCTTCGTCTTCTCGTGTCATTCCTCGACGGCCACGGACGAGGTCCACAGGCGCCGCGCGGCCAGCAGCGCGGCCGCGAGCAGCAGCGCGTTGCGGACCGCCATGACCCCCAGGCCCGGCAGGGTGCCGGCCAGCACGTCCTCGTAGAGGATCGGGTACGCCAGGGAGCTCAGCGCGGCCGCCGGCAGGAGCAGCACCGCCACCGGGCGCATCACGGTGCGCCGCGAGGTCAGGCAGACGGCGGCCAGACCGAGCAGCCAGATCATGTACTGGGGGCTGATCACCCGGCTGGTGACGGTGAGGAGCAGGACGGCGACGAGGGCCGCGTCCGCCGGGGTCGCCTCGGTCCAGGCGCGCGCCCGGATCCGCCACATCAGCAGCCACACGCAGGCGAGGACGGTCAGGAGCAGCGCGAGCCGGCCGATGCTGGAGACGTACGGGCCGACGTACTCGAAGGCGCCGTAGCGGTACTGCACCGTGCCCGGCCAGATGCCGGCCGCTCTGGCCAGGGCGAGGGCGGTGCCGCCCAGGGACTCGATCTGGATGCCCCGGCTGCCCTGCTGGCGCAGGAAGCCGAGCGAGTGCGAGAAGAAGAGCGCCAGGGTGGCGAGCAGGGCAGCGGCGGTGACGGCGGCGGAGCCCCAGGCGTCGCGGGTGCTACGGCCCCGGGGCGTGCCGAGGAGGGTGAGCGCCGGCCACACCTTGACCAGCGCGCCGAGCGCGGCGAGCGCCCCGCCGAGGCGGTGCCCGGCGGCCGAGCGGGACCGGAGCGCGAGCAGGGCGAGCACGGCGAGGGCGGTGGTCTGGACGTCGTACCGGGCCAGCGGGAGGTGCAGGAGCAGGGGCAGTCCGCAGACCCAGACCCAGGCGCCGTGCGTGACGCGGTCGCTGTCGGCGCGGGTGAGGGCGAGGGTGACGACGGCGTCCGCGAGGAGGGTGAGGGCGACGAACGCCTGGAAATACGTGAGCCAGGGCAGCGCCCCCGGGGACATGATCACCAGTCCGGCGCCTGGCGGGTACTGCCAGGTGACGTCGTTCACGGGGAAGGTGCCGTGGGCGAACTGCCGGTACCAGTGCTGGTAGAGGACGTACACCTCGCGGCCCACACCACCCACGCCCAGGGTGTCGCGGAGCAGGAGCAGCAGCATGCCGACGCGGGTGACGACCCAGACGCCGGCGAGGGAGAGGAGGGGGCCGTTCCCGACCGAGACGAAGGTGGCCGAGGTGAAGGTGTCCGAGTCGAAGGGGGACCCCGTGAGTGCCGGCGGAGCGGGGGTACAGGCGGCCCGCGCCGGACCCGCCTCGGCCGGCGCCGACGGGGGCTGGTCGCCGGGGTCGGGCGAGGGGGGCGGGGTGGGGTCTCGGTGCGTCGTCATCGAGCCGCACTCTATTCGGGTCTACGCCTGTATCTCCCCTTTTGTCCGTCCTTCCCGGTGAACGCTCCTCAGCCGCCCCTTCCCGGTGAACGCTCTTCAGCCGACCGTCCGGCCGGGCGGTCTTGGTCCGCCCCGCTACTTCACCGCGCCCGCCATCACCCCCGACACGAACTGTCGCTGGAAGGCGAAGAAGACCACCAGCGGGATCACCATCGACACGAACGCGCCCGGCGCGAGGACGTCGATGTTGTTGCCGAACTGGCGGACCTGCTGCTGGAGGGCCACGGTGATCGGGGGCGATTCGGAGTTCGCGAAGATCAGGGCGACCAGCATGTCGTTCCAGACCCAGAGGAACTGGAAGATGCCCAGGGAGGCGATCGCGGGGCCGCCCAGGGGCAGTACGACCTGGGTGAAGAGCCGTATCTCGCCCGCGCCGTCCAGCCGGGCCGCCTCCAGCAGTTCGCGGGGGATCTCCGCGAAGAAGTTGCGGAGCAGGAAGATCGCGAACGGCAGCCCGAAGGCGGTGTGGAAGAGGACGACCCCGAGCGTCGTCTCGAAGATGCCGATGGTGCCGAAGAGCTTCGACACCGGGACCAGCGCGACCTGCACCGGCACCACCAGGAGTCCCACGACCACCAGGAACCACCAGTCGCGGCCGGGGAAGTCCAGCCACGCGAAGGCGTATCCGGCGAGCGAGCCGAAGACGACGACCAGGAGGGCCGCCGGGACGGTGATCAGGACGGTGGAGACGAGGGAGCCGGTGATCGTGTCGTTCGCGAGGAGGGCGGAGTAGTTCTCGGTGGTCAGCTGCGCCGGGGCGCTGAAGACCTGCCACCAGCCGCTCTCGCTGATGTCGGACGGCCCGCGGAGGGAGGAGAGCAGCAGCCCGACCGTGGGCATCAGCCAGAAGAGGCCGACGAGGACGAGGAAGACCCGCATCCCACCGCCGGCGGCGCGGGCGGCGATCCGTGAGCCGAGGCGGCGTGTGCCTGTGCCTTCGCCTGCGGCTGGACCTCCGGTCGACGCTGTCATCGGCGGGCCTCCCTTCGCATACGGCGGATGTTGAAGGCCATCACCGGGAGTACGAGCAGCAGGAGGAGTACGGCGATGGCGGAGCCGACCCCGAGGTCCGCGTCCGTGCCGAAGGACGAGCGGTACAGCTGGAGCGCGAGCACGTTCGCGTCGTCCTGCGCCGAACCCGGCGCGATGATGAAGACCAGGTCGAAGACCTTCAGCACATTGATCACCAGCGTGACCAGGACGACGGCGAGCACCGGCGCGAGGAGCGGCACCGTGATCCGGCGGAAGACCTGCCACTCGTTCGCCCCGTCGACCCGGGCCGCCTCGAGCAGCTCACGCGGCACGCTCGCAAGCCCCGCCGCGATCAGCACCATCGCGAACCCGGCCCACATCCAGACGTAACTGCCGATGACGGCGGGCGTGACGAGCGACGGGCCGAGCCACTCCACGCCGTTGTACTGCTCCCGGAAGTTGCTCGCGGGCAGCCGCAGCCGAGTCCCGTCGGCGGACGCCGGGAGGCTGAAGGTGCCGTCGGCGGCCGCCGTCGTCGACGCGACCACGCTGCCGTCCTCCCGTACGGCCTCGATGCGCAGCCCCTTGAGGCCGCGCTCCTGAGCGTCGACGACGTTCGGCTTCCCGCCGCCGCCCTTGGTGAAGTCCAGCCAGGCGGCGCCGCTGATCCGGCCCTCCTCGGCGGCCGGCTTCCGCGCCGGCCGGGCGTCCCCCGGCATCTGCGCGGGCGCGACCCCGACCAGCGGGAGCAGCGCGGTCTCCCCCGCACGGACCGGTTCCTTGGTGACGTACGCGCCGCCGCCCGCCGCCTCGACGGGGTGGACGGGAAGCGGACGCGCCCTCGGGAAGACCGAGGACTCGGCGAACGTGTCATGGACGCCGACCCAGACCGCGTTCGCGACCCCCCGGTCCGGATCCTGCTCGTAGACGAGCCGGAAGATGATCCCGGCGGCGAGCATCGAGATCGCCATGGGCATGAACACGATCAGCTTGAACGCCGTACCCCAGCGCACCCGCTCGGTCAGGACCGCGAAGATCAGGCCGAGGGCGGTGGCGACGGTCGGGGCGAGGACCACCCAGATCGCGTTGTTCTTGACGGCGGTGAGGATGGTGTCGTCGGTGAAGAGCTCGATGTAGTTGTCGAGCCCGGCGAAGGAGTCGCCGGACTTGTCGAAGAACGAGCGGTGGACGGAGTACCCGATCGGGTAGACGACGAGCGCGCCGAGCAGCAGCAGGGCGGGGAGGAGGAACCCCACCGCCACTGACCTACGGGTGCCGGTGACGCTCTTGGACGCGGAGGGGCGCGGAGCCGAGGCCATGACGCCGGATCAGTTCTTGTACGCCTTGGCCGCGTCGGCCTCCAGCCGCGCCTGGGTCCCCGCGACGTCCTTCGGGTTCTTCAGGAAGTCCTGGAGCGCCTTCCACTCGCCCTTGCCGGGCGTGCCGCCGAACGACTGCGGCATCTGGTCCGACATGTCGAAGCGGAAGTCGTCCCCGGCCGCGATCAGCGCCTTGGCGATCTCGCGCTGCACGTCGTTCGGGTACGCCGCCGGGTCCAGGCTCTTGTTGGGCGAGAGGAAGCCGCCGGCCTTCGCCCAGATCGCCGCCGCGTCAGGCGAGGCGAGGAAGGTCAGCAGCGCCTGCGCCCCCTTGGTGTCCTTCAGCGCCACGGCCGCGTCGCCGCCCGTCACCACCGGGGCCTTGCCGCCCTCACCGACGGCGGGGAAGGGGAAGACCTTCGCGTCCGTACCGATCTTCGCGCTGGTCTGCGCGATGTTGACGGACACGAAGTCGCCCTCGAAGACCATCGCGCCCTTGGGCTGGTCGCCGCCGCTGAAGGTCTGGGTGACCGAGGCCGGGAACTCCGTCTGCAGTGCGCCGTCCGCGCCGCCCGCGATCAGATTCGGCTTGCCGAACAGCTCGCCGAGCGTGGTGAGCGCCTTGGTGACCGACGCGTCCGTCCACTTGATCTCGTGCTTGGCCAGCTGGTCGTACTTCGCCGGGCCGGCCTGCGAGAGGTAGATGTTCTCGAACCAGTCGGTCAGCGTCCAGCCGTCCGCGCCGCCCACCGAGACGGGGGTGACCCCGGAGGCGGAGATCGTCTCGGCCGTGGAGAGGAACTCCTTCCAGGTCTTCGGCTCGGAGGCCCCCGCGTTCTCGAAGGCCGCGTTGTTGTACCAGATCAGGGACTTGTTGGCGGCCTTGAAGTACACGCCGTACTGGGTGCCGTCGACGGCGCCGAGATCCTGCCAGCCCTTGGAGTAGTGGGCGGCGAGCTGGGCCTTGGCCTCGGGGCCCACCGGCTTGATCCACTTCTGGGCGGCGGCCTGCTGGATCGCGCCGACCTGGGGGAGCATCGCCACATCGGGCGGGGAGCCGCCCGCGATCTTCGTACCGAGGAAGTTCACGATCGGGTCCTGGGCGGGCACGAAGGTGACCGTCGCGCCGGTGCGCTTCTCGAACTCCTTCAGGACCTTGGTGAAGTTCTCCTGCTCGGGGCCGGTCCAGACGGCGGCGACCTGGATCTTCTCGCCCTTCAGGGAAGGCAGCGAGACGCCCTTGCCTCCGGCGCTCGGGCTCGGTGTTCCGCCGGGGTCCGCGCTGTCGGCGCCGCCGCACCCGGCGAGGGCGAGGGCGCCGAGCGCGGTGAGGGCGGTGAGGGTGGTGATCGCTTTCGCGGTCCTGGGGGTGCGAGATGTGCGAGGTGTGCGAGATGTACGAAGAGTTGTACGCATTGCTGCCCCGTCTCTCCTGTGCGCGTGCTCGTCCCGTGCGTGGCTCGTGCTCGTGCGTGGCTCGTGCTCGTGCCGACAGGTCTACGCCGGGTGGTGGGGGCCCGCAATACCGCCTTCCGTGTCCAACTCGGGATCGTGATGGGCTCGTGACGTCGTGTCAGGACGTGTGTCGGCCTGTGTCAGGTGTGTCAGCTGTGGGTTACGGGGGTCAGCGGAGCCACCGGTGTCGCGTCGACCGAACGGGCGGCGCGATCCAGGGCGGAGGCCAGCAGCGCCAGGTCGGTCGGGCCGTTGCCCAGTTCGCGGACGGGTCTGCGGGTGGGCGGGTCGCCCATCCGCTCCCACTCCAGCGGGACCACGGTCGGCCGGAGCGTCGCCGTGCGGGGGATCCGTCCCGTCACCCGGCCCGACTGGAACGGCGTCACCCGTCCGTCGGGGTGCCCGAGCCGGCCCCGGCCGGGCGCGGGGTCGTCGTGACCGGCCGCGACGGGGGCCGGGTCGAGCACGATCCGCAGCCGGGCGCCGTGGGCCAGCTCCGTGTCCGCCGTACGGTCCGGGCGGGCCGAGGTCGCGATCAGGTGCACCCCGAGCCGCTCGCCGCCGCGCGCGACCGCTTCGAGCGCGCGGACGACGGATCCGGCGGCGGGCCGTCCGGGCGATCCGAGCGCCGGTGCCACGAGCGCGTCGTAGTCGTCGACGAGGACGACGAGCCGGGGGAGGGGGACGCCGGTGGTGCCGGTGGTGGTGTCGGCCGTCCCCGGGCGGGCGGTGGTGTGCTGGTCGGTCCGTAGGTGCAGGGTCGCGCCGCTCTGCGGGTCGCGTTCCCCGCCGGGGCGGGGAACCCGGCCGTAGGCCTCGCCCTCACCGGCCCGCCGGGGCAGCCTGCCGCTGGGCCGGTCGCCCAGATCGTCGGCGCCGGAGCGGGCGGTCCGGCTGCCCGGGCGGGAGGGGTGGTCGTCGGCGGGGTCCGGGGTGTTCGTGTGGAGGGTGCGGCCGCTGGGGCGGTAGGTCAGGTCGTCGGCGCCGGGGCGGGGCGTGCGGGCGTTCGGGCGGGAGGCGTGGTCTTCGCCGAGGTCCGTATCGCTTGTGCGGAGAGTCCGGCCGCTGGGGCGGTACGTCAGGTCGTCGGCGCCCGGGCGGGTCGCGCGCGCGTTTGGGCGGGAGGGGTGGTCGTCGGCGATCGGGCGGGCGCCCTGGGGGCCGGGGCGGGCGCCGATCGGGCCGGGGTCAGTGCGCAGGGTGCGGCCGCCGGTGCCGTCGGGTGTGCGGGAGACGCGGCCGCTCGACGTGTCGGCGAGGGCGTCGGGGACACGGGCCGTCACCCGGGCGCCCGGGGCCACCGTCTCCGCCGCGCTCGCCGTGCGCTGGCCGATGAGCCGGCCGGCGCCCCGGCGGTCGGCGAAGTGACCGTCCCCCAGGATCTCCGCACGGCGCTTCAGCTCCGCCCCCAGTGCCTGGGCGAACTCCCGCATCCGGACCGGGTCCGAGGCCACCAGGTGCTCGGTGACGTGCGGCAGCTCCGTACAGGCGGCCAGGCCTTCGCCCCGCTCGCCCCCCGCGCCGTCGACCAGGAGCAGGCCGAGCCGGTCCGGGCGGCCGCCGGCCGCGAGGGACGCGGCGATCGACCGGAGCAGCTCCGTGCGCCCGCTGCCCGCGGGCCCCTCGATCAGCAGGTGCGGGCCCTCCTGGGTCAGGTCGACCGAGACCGGGCCGCGCGGTCCGGCGCCCAGGACGGCCGTCCCGTCCCCGGCCGAGGCCCAGCGGGCCATCAGCGAGGCGGGGGTGGCCCGGGCGAGACCCAGTTCGTCGAGCAGCCGGGAGGACCGGGGGAGCGCCGCCGCGGCGGTCCGCCCGTGCGCGGCGGGCGCATCGGTGCGCAGGGGGGCGACCGCCCGCGCGAAGCGCTCCGCCCAGGCGACCGAGACCGCGTCCACCACCCCGACGGTGCCGTGGCCCGCGGCCCGGCCTCCCGCCGTACGCAGCAGCCGCAGCGCCGTCGCCACGTCGCCGCTCAGCAGGGCGACCGCCCCGCACTCACGGAAGGCGAGCGAGGCCGCGCAGGCGCTTTCGTACGTCGCCGCGACCGGGGAGACGGGCGAGGCGGCCGGGGCCTCGGCCAGGCAGACGAGGTGGATGCCCGCCGCCGCTCCGGCTCCGGCGAGCCGCGCGGTCGTCTCGCGCAGGGCCGCGGAGCCGGGGTCGCCGTCCACGATCACGACCGTGACCGGTCCCTCGTGGCGCGCGGCCGCCTCGGCGACGGCGGCGCGGTCGGCGCTCGGCCAGCCCGGCCCGAGCGGCCCGTCGTCGAGCCGCCGGGTGAGCTCGGACGTACGGGCGTGGGCCTGTTCGCGGTCGTACGCGAGGAGGAGCCGGCAGTCCTGGCCGTGCGCCGGACGGAGGTGGGGGAGCCAGCCGAGCCAGCCCCAGGCCCGGCGCCGCTCCTCCAGGGGGCGGTTCCGGTCCGCGCTGATCAGTACGATCTCCAGGTCGCAGGGGGCGTGGAGCGCGGCGAGCTGGGCCACGACGGAGCGGGCGAGCCCGGCGAGCCGGTTCCCTGGCCCCGCGAGCCCCAGCGATCCGACCTCGCGCAGGCCGACCGTGACCGGCACCCCGGAGAGCTCGGCCCGGTCGGTCGTGCCGAGCCGGACCACCAGGGACTCGGGATGGTCCAGGGCCCGCTCCCAGAGCCGGGGGCCGGGGCCGAGCGCGGTGAGCAGCACGGTGGCCGGGTCGGGCCAGGTCTCGGCGGCCGGGGGGTGACCGGCGCTCCGGGCGGCCGTGCCGGACACGGCACCGCCGGCTTCCATGCCCGTCAGGGCCGCGGCGGCCTGCGGCTCCTCCTCCTTGGCGCCCGCGAACCGGCGGGCCCAGGCTCCTATGCCACGTCTGCCGCGCGGGGCCGGGGCCGTGGCCTGGCGACGGGTCTGCCGGGTCCTGCTGTGCCCCTCGCCTCCACCGCCCTCCCCGCCGTCCGCTTCGGCGCGTGCGTGGGCGGGGGACGGGGGGTGGGGGGAGCCGCCGTGCGTGACGTCCTGGGAGCGCGGGTCGGGGCGGCCGGGCGCCGCCGGCACCGGCGCGATGCCGACGCCGGGGCCGTACCGCTCGTACGTACCGTGTGCCGGGCCGCCGCGCCGGTGATCGTCCGCCTCCGGCCGGGAGCCGGCTCCACGGCCGTCGTCGTGGCCGGACCCGCCGGACCCGCCGGACCTGCCGGACCTGCCGAACCCGTCGGCGGGCGCGTCGGCTCCCGTGCCCGCGCGCGTGCCGGCCGACGGCCCGTACGTGCCGCCGGCACCCGTGCCCGCGCGCGTGCCGCCCGACGGCCCGGAAGTGCCGCCGTCGTGGCCGCCGAAGCCGCCGCGCGCGACCTCGCTCCCGTCGGCGACCGAGCCGGCCGCCCCGGCCGCACCCGCCTCGGGCGCGGTGGCCCGTCCGAGGTCGACCCGGAGGTGGCCCTCGCCGTCCGGGGTCGTCGCCAGCGCGTCCGTACCGCAGCCGCCGGGCGCCGCCAGGCGGAGGGAGGACTCGCCGAGGCGCAGCAGGGCGCCGGGGAGCAGCCGGACGGGGCGGTCGCCGACCGCCGCGCCGTCCAGCGTCGTACCGTTCGTGGAGCCGAGGTCCGCGACCGTGACCCGGCCGTCGCCGCCGACGGTGACGGTGCAGTGCACCCGGGAGACGTCCGGGTCGTCGAGCGGGACGTCCGCGTCCAGGGACCGGCCGACCCTGATCGGGCCGCCGTGCAGCAGGTGCACCCCGCCCGCGTCGGGCCCCGAGACCACGTGGAGACGGGCCGGGGCCCCTTCGCCGACCCGGTCGTCGTCGCCGGGGACCTGGAGGGTGAGCACCGCGCCGTCGACGAGCGGCGGCTCGCCGAGCGTGCGGCGGCGGGCGTCGAGCCGCTCACGGCCCGCGTACAGCACGGTCGTGCTGGAGGTGGAGGCTTCGGCGCCGGAGACGGCCGTGGCCAGGGCGGAGGCCACGGCGGCGAGGGCCGTGCCCGCCGGAGCGGTGACGAGCACGTCGCAGGCGCGCCCGGCGCCGTGGCCGGCGTGCGGCGCGAGGACGGTCAGCCGGATCTGCATCGCCGTCAGCGGTCCCTTCTGCGCGTGGTGCTCGGCAGGGGAACCGCCCCGTCTCTCCCCCCACCCGGCACGGACGCGTCGTCCGGTACAGGTCGGCACGGCGCGGGGGCTCCCGACCCCTGATGCGACGTGCTGTGTGCATCCTCGCACCTGCCACTGACAACACGCCCGCGGGTCGCCTCCAAGTGATCTTGAATGGTCGGCTGTGGACGTAAAAGTGCCTGGTTGGGCACGCCGTGCGTCGCTTCCCGCAACCCGCGGTACGACAAACGCGTCTTGTTTTCGGACAAGTCCGGCGTCGAAATCAGCCAGGGACGACCGCCGGGTGACCCGTTCGGCGGCACTAAAGTGGGTCGGACACCCTGAGGGGTCACAACACATAGGGGGACCCCCGGGTCACCCAGAACCACCCAGAACCATCCAGGGATCATCCAGGACCGTCGAGGACCACCCCGGACCACGATCAGCAGGGAGCGCGTGACGTGCGGCCTATCGGCAGCAAGTACCTGCTCGAGGAGCCGCTCGGACGCGGCGCCACGGGCACCGTCTGGCGAGCCCGCCAGCGGGAGGCGGCGGGCGCCGAGGCCGCCGTGCCGGGCCAGCCCGGAGAGACCGTGGCCATCAAGGTCCTCAAGGAGGAGCTGGCCAACGACGCGGACATCGTGATGCGCTTCCTGCGCGAGCGCTCCGTGCTGCTTCGGCTCACCCACCCCAACATCGTGCGGACCCGCGACCTGGTCGTCGAGGGCGATGTCCTCGCCCTCGTCATGGACCTCGTCGACGGCCCGGACCTGCACCGCTACCTCCGTGAGAACGGCCCGCTCACCCCGGTCGCCGCCTCGCTCCTCACCGCGCAGATCGCCGACGCGCTCGCCGCCAGCCACGCCGACGGCGTCGTCCACCGCGATCTGAAGCCCGCCAACGTCCTGGTCGCGGAGCGCGACGGCCAGATGCACCCGATGCTCACCGACTTCGGCATCGCGCGCCTCGCCGACTCCCCGGGCCTGACCCGTACGCACGAGTTCGTCGGCACGCCCGCGTACGTCGCGCCGGAGTCCGCCGAGGGCCGCCCGCAGACCTCGGCCGTCGACATCTACGGCGCGGGCATCCTGCTCTACGAGCTGGTCACCGGCCGTCCCCCGTTCGCGGGGGGCACCGCCCTGGAGGTCCTGCACCGGCACCTCAGCGAGGAGCCCCGCCGTCCCTCCACCGTCCCCGGCCCGCTGTGGACGGTCATAGAGCGCTGCCTCAGCAAGAACCCGGACCAGCGGCCCAGCGCCGAGAACCTGGCCCGGGGACTGCGCGCGGTCGCCGCCGGCATCGGCGTCCACTCGACGCCCGCGCAGATCGAGGCGGCCGACGGCGTCGGCGCGCTGCTCGCGCCCGACCCCTCGCCCGCGCCGGTCCCGGAGACGCCCGGAGCGGCCGATCCGACCCAGGTGCTGCCCAGCGGCGGCGGAGCGCATCGGTACGACCCGGCCGCCGCGACGAGCGTCATGCCGACCAGCGGTCCGGGTGCCGGCGGTCCGGCGGCCGGCGGCGCCGACCCGACCGCGGTCATGCCCCCCGTACCGTCGCACGATCCGCAGGCCCCTCAGGGCGAGGACCCGCACCCCTGGCAGAGCCAGCTGCGCGCCGCCCGGGACCGCAACGAGCAGACGCAGGTGCAGTACCTGGACCCGAGCCAGGACCCGCTGCGACGGCGCCCGCAGCGCCAGCCGCAGCCGCCGCAGCACCAGGCGCAGCAGTACGGGCAGCAGCCGCCGCAGTACCAGCAGCAGCAGCCCCCGCGCCCGCCGCAGCGGCAGCAGTACCCCCCGCAGCCCCAGCAGCAGCAGTACGCCCCCCAGCCGCAGCACCAGCCCCAGCCCCGGCAGCAGTACACGCCTCCGCAGCCGCCGCCCCAGGCGCCGGCCCCGCGCGAGCCGCGTCAGCCGCGGCGGCGCAGCGCCAACCCGATGCGGATCCCCGGCCTCGGCTGCCTGAAGGGCTGTCTGTTCACGGTCCTGCTGTTCGTGATCGCGGGCTGGCTCATCTGGGAGCTGACCCCGCTCCAGGACTGGGTGGCCCAGGGCAAGGGGTACTGGGAGGCCATCGGCGACATGATCTCGTCGGTCTCCACCTGGGTCTCCGAGATCGGAAGCGCGACCGGCACGGGCGGCACCACCGGCGGTGCTACCGGCGGTACGGGGCAGTAGAACCCGGCCGTACTGCCGATTTATCGACTTCCGGGGGGTGATTTCCCCTCGGAAGTCACGGCGGGCGCCCGCGGACGCGTAACTTTGTCGCGACCGCCAGCCGCTGAGGGAGCAGTCTTGGCACGGAATATCGGCAGCCGCTACACGGCCCACCAGATCCTCGGGCGGGGCAGCGCCGGCACGGTGTGGCTCGGCGAGGGTCCCGAGGGCCCCGTCGCCATCAAGCTGCTGCGCGAGGACCTGGCCTCGGACCAGGAGCTGGTCGGACGCTTCGTCCAGGAGCGCACCGCGCTGCTCGGGCTCGACCACCCCCGGGTGGTCGCCGTCCGCGACCTCGTCGTCGACGGCAACGACCTCGCGCTCGTGATGGACCTGGTCCGCGGCACCGACCTCCGTACCCGCCTCGACCGGGAACGCCGGCTCGCCCCGGAGGCGGCCGTCGCGATCATCGCCGACGTCGCAGACGGCCTCGCCGCCGCGCACGCCGCCGGAGTCGTCCACCGGGACGTCAAGCCGGAGAACATCCTGCTCGACATGGAGGGCCCGCTCGGGCCCGGCGGCGCCCACCCGGCGCTCCTCACCGACTTCGGCGTCGCCAAGCTCATCGACACCCCCGGCCGCACCAAGGCGACCCGGATCATCGGCACACCCGACTACCTGGCCCCCGAGATCGTCGAGGGCCTGCCGCCGCGCGCGGCGGTCGACATCTACGCCCTCGCCACCGTCCTGTACGAGCTCCTGGCCGGCTTCACGCCCTTCGGCGGCGGCCACCCGGGCGCCGTGCTGCGCCGCCACGTCACCGAGACGGTCGTGCCGCTGCCCGGCATCCCCGAGGAGCTGTGGCAGCTGATCGTCCAGTGCCTGGCCAAGGCCCCGGCCTCCCGCCTGCGCGCCTCCGAGCTCGCCGCCCGCCTGCGGGACGTCCTGCCGCTGCTCGCCGGGATCCCGCCGCTCGACGTGGACGAGCCGGACGCCGAGCCCGCCCCCGAGGCGCGGGAGGAGGACCCGTACCCGACGGGCGCCGCGCCGGCCGCCCCGCGCCGGGCCGCCGTCCCCCTGGTCCCCGGCGCCACCCCCGACTCCAACCGGGACACCCACACCTCCATGCGAGTGCCCGCCCCCGACGAGCTCGCCGGCGGCCCCCTCGGCACCGCCCGCGCCCCCCGCCCGGCCGGCGCCCGGCGCCCCGGCTCGGCCCGCCACAAGGCTGAGGCGGTCCGCAAGCGCCGCATCACCCTCTCGATCGCCGCGGTCGTCGTCGCCGGCGCGCTGGGAGCGGGCGGCTACCTGGCGACCGCGGGCGACTCCGACGTACCGCCGCAGGACTCGAAGACGTCCACGCAGCCGTAGGGCGAGGTCCACCCAGCCCGGCCCGGACGTCCACCCCAGCCGTAGGGCACGGCCCGCCGCCCCTCGGACCGGTCGCCGGGGAGGCAGGTCCGGGGCCTTGCCATGAGCCGTTACGCTGGACGCGTGGCAGTCGTCGATGTATCCGAAGAGCTGAAGTCCCTCTCCTCGACCATGGGGTCGATCGAGGCCGTCCTGGACCTCGAGAAGATGAGGGCCGACATCGCCGTGCTCGAAGAGCAGGCCGCGGCCCCGTCCCTGTGGGACGACCCGGAGGCGGCGCAGAAGATCACCAGCAAGCTTTCGCACCTCCAGGCCGAGGTCCGCAAGGCCGAGGCCCTGCGCAGCCGGATCGACGACCTCGCGGTGCTCTTCGAGCTCGCCGAGGAGATGGACGACCCGGACACCCGCACCGAGGCCGAGGCGGAGCTCGTCGTCGTCCGCAAGGCGCTGGACGAGATGGAGGTCCGTACGCTCCTCTCCGGCGAGTACGACGAGCGTGAGGCGCTGGTCAACATCCGCGCCGAGGCGGGCGGCGTCGACGCCGCCGACTTCGCCGAGCAGCTCCAGCGCATGTACCTGCGCTGGGCCGAGCGGCACGGCTACGGCACGGAGGTCTACGAAACCTCGTACGCGGAAGAGGCCGGCATCAAGTCGACCACCTTCGTGGTCAAGGCGCCGTACGCCTACGGCACGCTCTCCGTCGAGCAGGGCACGCACCGCCTGGTCCGCATCTCCCCCTTCGACAACCAGGGCCGCCGCCAGACGTCCTTCGCGGGCGTCGAGATCCTCCCGGTCGTCGAGTCGTCCGACCACGTGGAGATCGACGAGTCCGAGCTGCGCGTGGACGTCTACCGCGCGTCGGGCCCGGGCGGCCAGGGCGTCAACACGACCGACTCGGCGGTGCGCATCACGCACATCCCGACGGGCATCGTGGTCTCCTGCCAGAACGAACGCTCCCAGATCCAGAACAAGGCGAGCGCCATGAACGTCCTCCAGGCCAAGCTCCTCGAGCGCCAGCGCCAGGAGGAGCGCGCCAAGATGGACGCCCTGAAGGGCGACGGCGGCAGCTCATGGGGCAACCAGATGCGCTCCTACGTCCTCCACCCGTACCAGATGGTCAAGGACCTCCGTACGGACTTCGAGGTCGGCAACCCGCAGGCGGTCCTGGACGGCGAGATCGACGGCTTCCTGGAGGCGGGCATCCGCTGGCGCAAGCAGCAGGAGAAGTAACGCCGTTCGGCTGTGGTCCGACGACACCGGGCTCCTCGCGTCTGCGGACGCGAGGAGCCCGGCGCCGTTTCCGCCGGGCGTACGACGAGAGGTGACGCGGCGTCACTTCTTATCGGCCTGTCCCTACCGGCCTCTCACTGTCTACCGGCCTCCGTCTACCGGCCTCCGGCGGATTCGCGGGCGCAAGCGGAATGAGGGGCAACGGGCCGCTTTGTCGACAAGGGAACTGGCGTAGTGGGAGCGGAAGTTCCGCGTTTACGTCACAGTTGCATCCCCGCATGGCGGGCAACTGGTGATCTTTCGGACATCGCACGCGCAACGACCTTGACGCGTATGCGGAAACTCGCAAGGGTGGCGCCTGGCATGCGTATCTCTGGGGCGCGTGTGAACGGGGGCCGGGTCAGTTCGCGTGTGACCGCTCCCCAGTGTCCGTGCCCCTGAGCGCTGCTCCACTGACGAGATTGAGCTACTGGGGGTAGCAGCCAGATGACCAAGAAGACGCGCGTTCGTATCGCGCGCATAGCCGCCGGTGCCGTGATCGCCGCGGGTGCGTCCCTCACCGCGGCCGGTGCCGCGCAGGCCGTGGGCGTGGAGATCGGCCTCAGCGCCGAGATCGACGGCCAGCAGGGCGAGTCCTGCGAGATCGACCCGACGCTGTGCACTCCGCCGCCGGTCACGACTCCTCCGGTGACGACCCCGCCGCCGGTCACCACGCCGCCGGTCACGACCCCGCCGGTCACGACTCCGCCGGTCACCACGCCGCCGGTCACCACCCCGCCGGTCACGACTCCGCCGGTCACCACGCCGCCGGTCACGACCCCGCCCGTGACGACTCCGCCGGTCACCACGCCGCCCAAGCCCACCGAGCCGACGACTCCGGGTGAGACCCCGGCGCCGACCGTGCCGGGCGACGACTCCACCGGTGAGGGCCCGGGCACCTGCACCGTGGACCTCGACGGTGCCGAGTGTGTCGACAACAACAACACCGACACCAACAACGCCGGCTCGCAGCCCGTCGAGCAGGGCAAGGCCAAGGAGGAGCTGGCCGAGACCGGCGCCGCCGAGACCTCGTTCCTGATCATCGGCGCCGCGACGATGATCGCCGGTGGCATCGGCTTCCGGATGCTGCCGCGCCTCGTGGGCGGCGGGCGTGCCGCCGTCTGAGGCATGACCTGAGGCATGACCTGAGGCATGTCCTGTGACATGTGACGCATGACGAAGAGGGCCGGGGGGCGTACCCCCGGCCCTCTCTCGTGTCTCGTGTCCTTGCGTCTCGCGTGCCTTGCGTCCGGCTCGCTACGCGGTCTGCAGCGCCGCCAGCAGTGCCACCGCCACCACCAGGGCGACGAGCAGAGTCAGCAGCTTCGCCGGAGTCAGGCCCGTCGACGGGTCAAGTCGCTCCCGGTTCGCGCGGCAGACGGGGCAGCGGCCCTCTGCGACGGGGGCCGCGCAATTGGCGCACACCAATCGGTCATAGGTCATGCGCTCTCCTCCTCCCGCACGGGGATCCACACCGAGCTCAACGCTCGGCGGCACCCGGGCGTTCCCCCTACCACTGTGCCAGCTCCGAAGCTTTTCGGCGCGCCCCGCCGGATTGCACCTGTTCCGTCCGAAGGGACGAAAAGGATAAAGCACGCAAGCCCGGACCGCGACTGCGCGGGCCATCCCCGGTCGCGTAAGGTCGCGCACACCTACTCCCGGCCGACCGTGGTGCATCCGTGATCCGATTCGACAACGTCTCCAAGTCCTATCCGAAGCAGAACCGCCCCGCCCTCCGGGAGGTCTCCCTGGAGATCGAGAAGGGGGAGTTCGTCTTCCTCGTCGGTTCCTCCGGCTCCGGAAAGTCGACTTTCCTTCGGCTGATCCTTCGCGAGGAACGCGCCAGCCACGGCCAGGTGCACGTCCTCGGCAAGGACCTGGCCCGGCTCTCCAACTGGAAGGTGCCCCACATGCGCCGCCAGCTGGGGACGGTCTTCCAGGACTTCCGCCTGCTGCCCAACAAGACCGTCGCCGAGAACGTGGCCTTCGCCCAGGAGGTCATCGGCAAGCCGCGTGGCGAGATCCGCAAGGCCGTGCCCCAGGTACTCGACCTCGTCGGCCTCGGCGGCAAGGAGGACCGCATGCCCGGCGAGCTCTCCGGTGGTGAGCAGCAACGCGTCGCCATCGCGCGGGCGTTCGTCAACCGGCCCATGCTGCTGATCGCCGACGAGCCCACCGGCAACCTCGACCCGCAGACCTCCGTCGGCATCATGAAGCTGCTCGACCGCATCAACAGGACAGGGACCACCGTCGTCATGGCGACCCACGACCAGAACATCGTCGACCAGATGCGCAAGCGCGTCATCGAGCTCGAAAAGGGCCGTCTCGTCCGCGACCAGGCGCGCGGCGTCTACGGATACCAGCACTGAGCACATAGCAAGTAGGGGAAGGCAGAACACCAATGCGCGCTCAGTTCGTGCTCTCCGAGATCGGCGTCGGCCTCCGGCGTAATCTCACGATGACGTTCGCCGTCATCGTCTCCGTGGCCCTCTCGCTCGCCCTCTTCGGCGGCGCGCTGCTCATGCGCGAGCAGGTCAGCACGATGAAGGACTACTGGTACGACAAGGTCAACGTCTCGATCTTCCTCTGCAACAAGAACGACGCGGCCACGTCCACCAAGTGCGCCAAGGGCGCGGTCACCGCGCAGCAGAAGGAACAGATCGAGGCCGATCTGAAGAAGATGGACATCGTCGAGACCGTGCACCACGAGTCGACCGACGAGGCGTACAAGCACTACAAGGAGCAGTACAGCGACACCGCCATCGCCTCCGTCATCACGCCGGACCAGATGCAGGAGTCGTTCCGGGTCAAGCTGCACGACCCGGAGAAGTACAAGGTCGTCGCCACCGCCTTCGCCGGCCGGGACGGAGTCGAGTCGATCCAGGACCAGCGCAACATCCTGCAGAACCTCTTCGACCTGATGAACGGCATGAACATCGCCGCGCTCGGCATCATGGGTCTGATGCTCGTCATCGCGCTGATGCTGATCGTCAACACGGTGCGCGTCTCCGCCTTCAGCCGGCGGCGGGAAACCGGCATCATGCGGCTGGTCGGCGCCTCCAGTTTCTACATCCAGATGCCGTTCATCATGGAGGCCGCCTTCGCCGGACTCCTCGGCGGCGCCGTCGCCTGCGTCATGCTGCTGGTGGGCCGTTACTTCCTGATCGACCACGGCATCGCGCTCGCCGACAAGATGCAGCTCGTCAACTTCATCGGCTGGGACGCCGTCCTCGCCAAGCTGCCGCTCGTCATCGCCATCGGCCTGCTGATGCCCGCCTTGGCCGCTTTCGTCGCGCTGCGCAAGTACCTCAAGGTGTGAGAAGAACCGCCTGAGTACCCCTGGCGCCGTGCGGTCAACCACCGTACGGCGCCTTTCTCTTGTCCTAGAGTGGGCGGCATGCCGGTCGGCCCCGGGCTCCGTCCCGACCACTGTCTCCGGCCCCGCGGAGTCCTCCGTGGGGCCGCTTTGACGTTGGTCTTCGCGGGGGTGCTCGCCACCGCCGCCGCCACCGGATCGCTGCCCCGGCAGCAGACGGACCCGGTGAAGGCCGTACGGGCCGTGCCCTCGCGGGCGAGCGTCGACCGGGCGACCGTCGACCGCGCCGCCCTCGCCCGCGCGGCCGCCGAGGCGATGGCCGACGGCAAGTCGGGCGAGAAAGCCGCCGAGGAGTTCGTCAGCCGCAGCGGCGACCGCTGGGGCGTGGTGTACGGCCCCGGGGAGTACGAGGAGTTCGAGCAGGCCCTCGACGGCTCGTACACGGGCGTCGGGCTCTCCGCGCGGAAGGCGGGCCCGGGACGGGTCGAGATCAGCCGCGTACGGGCCGGCGGACCCGCCGCCCGCGCCGGACTCCGCGCCGGCGACCGCCTCGTCACCCTCGACGGCCGGCCCGTCGGCGGGCTCCCCGTCCCGGAGGTCGTCGCCCTGCTGCGCGGCGACGGCGTCCCCGGCACCACCGTCACGCTCGGCGTGGAGCGCGACCGCTCCGCCCGGACCGTGACCCTGAGCCGGGCCCGGCTCGCCACCGAGGACGTCACCGTGCGCCGCCTCGACGACGGGACGGTGCTGATCAAGGTGTCCGCCTTCACCAAGGGGACGGGCGAGCGGGTACGGGCGGCGGTACGGGCCGCCCCGGCCGGCGCCGGAGTCCTGCTGGACCTGCGCGGCAACCCCGGGGGCCTGGTCACCGAGGCCGCCGTCGCCGCCTCCGCCTTCCTCGACGGCGGCCTGGTCGCCACGTACGACGTCGACGGCGAGGAGCGCGCGGTGTACGCCCAGCGCGGCGGGGACACCGAACGGCCCGTGGTGGCGCTCGTCGACGGCGGCACGATGAGCGCGGCCGAGCTTCTGACCGGCGCCCTGAAGGACCGGGGCCGGGCGGTCACCGTCGGCTCGCGCACCTTCGGCAAGGGCGCGGTGCAGATGCCGAGCACCCTGCCCGACGGCTCCGTCGCCGAGCTGACGGTCGGGCACTACCGCACCCCGGCCGGTCACGGCGTCGACGGCCGCGGCATCACGCCGGACCTGGCCGTCGGCGACGCCACCGGCGAGCGGGCCGAGGAGCGGGCCCGAACGGTATTGAGTGGCCTCGGAGGGGGCTCGTAGTGCGAAAATGGCCGCACTATGGCAAAGGGACTGGTCAACGTACAGGGCAAGCCGGCGGCGAAGAAGGACAAGGAGCCGGAGCGCAAGCTGATCGCGCAGAACAAGAAGGCGCGGCACGACTACCACATCATCGACACCTATGAGTGCGGCCTGGTGCTCATGGGCACCGAGGTGAAGTCGCTCAGGATGGGCCGGGCCTCGCTGGTCGACGGCTTCGTCCAGATCGACGGGGGCGAGGCGTGGCTGCACAACATCCACGTGCCCGAGTACTTCCAGGGCAGCTGGACCAACCACGCGGCGAAGCGGAAGCGCAAGCTGCTGCTGCACCGCGAGGAGATCGACAAGCTGGAGTCGAAGGCGCAGGAGACGGGTCACACGATCGTGCCCCTCGCGCTGTACTTCCTCAGCGGCCGGGTCAAGGTCGAGATCGCGCTCGCCAAGGGCAAGAAGGAGTACGACAAGCGGCAGACGCTCCGCGAGAAGCAGGACACCCGGGAGACGAACCGGGCGATCGCGGCGGCGAAGCGACGCCAGCGGGCCGCCCAGGGCTGACCCGCTCCGGCCCGCGGGAATACGCTGGCAACGGCACCCGTTGTTCACGTACGATGGGCCCTGCACCCCACAGCGGGTGCGGTCTTTTGAAAAATCAACATGGGGATGATCGGTTTCGACAGCGGATGTCGAAGCAGGGGAAGCGTGTCGAGGAAGCGGCAATGATCTCGTAAACCATATGTCGCAACCAATAATCGCCAACTCCAAGAGCGATAACTCCCGCTTCGCCCTCGCTGCCTAATTTTTAGGTAACGAGTAGAAGCCTCTGTGAGGAGCGTCAGCCCGGGGATGGTCCCGACCCGGATCCTGGCGTCATCAAGGGATCTAAACCTCTAGCCCCGGTCACGGGGGCCTGAGGGAAATCAAACAGTGACTGAGCCCGTCGGAGACTTGTCCGCGTGATCTCCGGGGCTGAGAAACTCCTAGCGGACTGCACACGGAGAAGCCCTGATTCTGCACCGTTGGACGCGGGTTCGATTCCCGCCATCTCCACTCATCCCATGTGGGCACAGGCCCGGCAGTCGTCACGACGACCGCCGGGCCTTTGTCATGCGCCCGCGCCCCTCGTCCGTGCCGCCCCCACCCCGGTCACCGTGCAGAGCAGCAGGGCCAGGGTGGCCGCCGCCGTCGAGGCGAGGAAGGCGTAGGTCGTCGCCGGGGCGTGGTCGGCGGCCCAGCCGGCGGTGGCCGAGCCGGCGGCGATGCCGCCGAGGAGGGCGGTCACGGCGAGGGTCATGCCCTCGTTGAGGCGGCCGGGCGGCGTCAGGCGCTGGACCAGGGACATGCCCGTGACCATCGTCGGGGCGGTCGCCATGCCCGCCGCCAGCAGCCCGGCCGACAGGGCGAGGAGCGATCCGGACCAGGCCCCGAGGAAGGGCAGCGTCATCAGGCAGGCCATCGCCGAGAGGCAGGTGCGCAGGCGGACCGAGCGGCCGGTGCGGCCGTAGACGAGACCGGCCGCGCAGGAGCCCCCGGCCTGGAGGGCGAGGATCGGCCCGGCCAGCGGGCCGTCCGCATGGGCCAGGGTGGAGACCTCCAGCGCCCCGAAGACCGCGCCCGTGGCCAGGAAGACCCCGAGCAGCGCCGCCATCCCCGGCACGCGCGTCAGGGAGCCGGCGGCCGTGGTGGCGCGAGGGGCGGGCGGCGGCTCCGTGGCCCGCTGGGCCGCGAAGATCAGGACCCCGGTGAGCAGCAGGACCGCGCCGATCAGCGTGCCCGCCTCCGGGAACAGGGCCGCGCAGAGGAAGGCGGCCAGGACCGGGCCCAGCATGAAGCACAGCTCGTCCGCGGCCTGCTCGAAGGCGTTGGCCGTGTGCAGGGACGCCGGGTCGCCGCGGTGGAGGTGGGCCCAGCGGGCGCGGGACATGCCTCCCGTGTTGGGGGTGGTGGCGGTCGCCGCGTAGGCGACGAACAGGGTCCAGGCGGGTGCCTCGTAGTGCACGCACAGCAGCAGGGCGAGCGAGCCGAGCGCGGCGAGCGCGGTGGCCGGCACCGCGACCCTGGCCTGTCCGTACCGGTCGACGAGCCGCGCCGTCCGGGGTGCGACGACGGCGGTGGCCGCCAGCCCGGTCGCCGTCACCGCGCCGGCCAGCGCGTACGAGCCGTACGCACCGGCGATCATGATCACGGCGCTGACGCTGAACATCCCCATCGGCAGGCGGGCGATCAGATTGCCGACGGTGAAGGCGCGGGCGCCGGGCAGGGCGAAGAGCCGCAGGTAGGGGTTGGTGGACGGGCGGGGTTCGCGGTATCGGGGGGCGAGCGCGGGGCCCGCCGGGGTGAGGGTGAGGCCGGGGGTGCGGCCGGGGGTGAGGCGTGACTGCGGCATGGATCAAGGTTCGGGCCGGGTGGGCCGCGCGGTCCAACACCTGCTCCGTGGCCATTCACGCGCCTGTGTTGTTGAATGCGGGGTGCCCACTTCGTACGAGATCGAGCCCCGGCTCCTGCGCGCCTTCACCGCCGTCGCCGACGAGCTGCACTTCACCCGCGCCGCCGCCCGCCTGTACGTCGCACAGCAGGCGCTCAGCCGCGACGTCCGGCGTCTGGAGCGGGAGCTGGGCGTGGAGCTCTTCGTCCGGACCACCCGGCAGGTGGCGCTCACCTCGGACGGCGAGCGGCTCCTCCCGTACGCGCGCAGGGTGCTTGCCGCCTGCGACGAGCTCTCCGACGCCTTCCGGGCGGCGACCCGGCCGCTGCTCGTCGACCTCAACACCACGGACCTGGCCAACGGCCGCGTCCTGGAGCGGGCCCGCGAACTCGCCCCCGACCAGGAGCTGATGGCCCGTTACGAAAGCGGCCTGACGGGGGCCGCGGCACAGATCCTCGCCGGGAACCTCGACGTGTCCTTCGGCCGGTTCGGCGGGCTCGGCGCCGCCGAACGGGCGGGGCTCGCCTCGCAGTTCGTACGGTACGAGGCGATGGCGGTGCTGCTGCCGGAGGATCACCCGCTCGTGGACCTGGCTACCGTACCGCTGGCCGCGCTGGCGGGGACGAGCGTCTACGCGGCGGCGGGCAACGACCGGACGCGGGAGTGGACCGACCTGGCCGCACGGCTCTTCGAGGGCCGGGGCATAGCCGTGGCGCCGCGCGCGCCGATGGCCGTGGGGAAGGAGGAGTTCCGCCGGATCATGGCCAAGCTCGGCATCCCGGCCCTCGTGGTGGTCGACTTCCCGCCCATCCCGGGGCACGTGCTGCGGCCCCTCGTCGATCCCGTGCCGCTGTCGCCGGTGAGCCTGGTGTGGCGCAAGGGCCTGCGGCATCCGGCGCTCGACGCGCTGCGCGCGGCGGCGGCGGAGATCGGCGCGCGGGAGGGCTGGCTGGAGCGCCCGGAGGGCGCGTGGCTCCCGGAAGCGGAACCGGGCGTCCCGGCGGCCTGAGGGCCTGGGGGCCTGGGGGCCTGGGGCGACGGGGGCCAGGAGGCCGGTTGGTGACGGGGCCCGGTGTCCCGCGGCGACGGCCGGCGGTACGGTGGCGGCCGGTCCGGCGGTACGGTGGCGACCGGCCCCGCGCCCCGGGCGCTCACAGCAGGCGTCCGCGTCGGGTGAGAGCAAGGTTCCGTACCCGTCACTTCCTGCCACCGGTCTGAAACGCTGCCCCTCTAGCGTCGGCCGCACGAGGTCCAGAGCATCTGGACCCCGGGACCCGACACCGTGGAGGTATCTGATGGGCGGCCGCTGGATCGAACGGTGGGAGCCGGAGGACGAGACCTTCTGGCGCGAGAAGGGAGAGCGGATCGCACGGCGGAATCTCGTCTTCTCCGTGTTCTCCGAGCACATCGGCTTCTCGATCTGGAGCCTGTGGTCGGTCATGGTCCTGTTCATGGGACCGCAGTACGGCATCGACCCCGCCGGGAAGTTCTTCCTGATCGCGACCGCCACCTTCGTCGGCGCGCTCATCCGCATCCCGTACACCTTCGCCGTCGCCCGGTTCGGCGGCCGGAACTGGACGATCTTCAGCGCGCTGCTGCTCCTCCTGCCGACCGGCCTCGCCTTCGTGGTGATGGAGCCGGGCACCTCGTACGGCACCTTCGTCCTGGTGGCGGCGCTGACCGGCGTCGGCGGCGGCAACTTCGCCTCTTCCATGACCAACATCAACGCCTTCTTCCCGCTGCGGAGGAAAGGCTGGGCGCTCGGCCTCAACGCGGGCGGCGGCAACATCGGCGTCCCCGTCGTGCAGCTCGTCGGCCTGCTCGTCATCGGCACCGCCGGCGCCCTGCACCCGCGGATCGTCCTCGGCGTCTACCTGCCGCTGATCGTGGTCGCCGCGGTCTGCTCCGCGCTCTTCATGGACAACCTGGCCCCGGTCAAGAACGACACCGGCGCCGTCAAGGAGGCCGTGGCCGCCAAGCACACGTGGATCATGGCCTTCCTCTACATCGGCACCTTCGGCTCCTTCATCGGATACAGCTTCGCCTTCGGTCTCGTCCTGCAGACCCAGTTCGGCCGGACCCCGCTGCAGGCCGCCTCGCTCACCTTCATCGGCCCCCTGCTCGGTTCCCTCATCAGGCCCGTGGGCGGCGCGCTCGCCGACCGGCACGGCGGCGCCCGCATCACGCTGTGGACCTTCGTCGCCATGGCCGCCGCGACCGGGATCGTCGTCTACGCCTCGGTCGTGGAGTCGCTCGCCGTCTTCCTCGTCGGCTTCATCGGACTCTTCGTCCTCAGCGGCCTCGGCAACGGCTCCACTTTCAAGATGATCCCGGCGATCTTCCTCGCGCAGGGGCACCGCAAGGGGCTCTCCGGCGAGGCGGCGGAGGCGTACGGCCGCAGGCTCTCCGGGGCCTCCATGGGGCTGATCGGCGCGATCGGCGCACTCGGCGGCCTCGGCATCAACCTCGCCTTCCGGCAGTCCTTCCAGACGGCAGGCACCGGCACCTCGGCCTTCGTCGCCTTCCTGCTCTTCTACGCGGCGTGCATCGTCGTGACCTGGGCGGTATACCTTCGCCGGCCGGCCGCCGTGCCCGACACGGCGGAGACGGCCGAGACGGCAGAGGTTGCGGAGGGCGAGAAGCCGCGGCTCGGTTACGCCGAGGTGTGATCCACCGTGGTCCGTAACGGCCAAGAAATACGGGCGAACCGAGTCTGTCACGCTTCACCGTCAGGCTCGGTCGTCATGTACGAGCAAGAGCAAGGTCCCCTCGCGGGGTTCACCGTCGGAGTCACGGCGGCGCGGCGCGCGGACGAGCTGGGCGCGCTCCTCCGCCGGCGCGGCGCGGCCGTCGTCCACGGTCCCGCGCTGCGGATCGTGCCGCTCGCCGACGACACCGATCTCCTGGCGGCGACCAAGGAACTCATCGACCACGCCCCCGACGTCGTCGTCGCCACCACGGCGATCGGCTTCCGGGGCTGGGTCGAGGCGGCGGACGGCTGGGGGTACGGCGAGGAGCTGCTCGACTGCCTCCGGGGCGTCGAGCTCCTCGCCCGCGGCCCCAAGGTCAAGGGCGCGGTCCGCGCGGCCGGGCTCAACGAGTCGTGGTCGCCGTCCTCCGAGTCGATGGCGGAGGTCCTCGACCGGCTGCTCGGCGAGGGCGTCGCCGGGCGGCGGATCGCGCTCCAGCTGCACGGGGAGCCGCTGCCGGGCTTCGTGGAGTCGCTGACGGCGGCCGGCGCCGAGGTCGTCGGCGTCCCCGTCTACCGGTGGATGCCGCCGGAGGACATCGGTCCGCTCGACCGCCTCCTCGACGGGGTGCTGTCCGGCACGCTGGACGCGGTGACCTTCACCAGCGCCCCGGCCGCCGCGTCGCTGCTGACCCGGGCGGAGGACCGGGGGGTACGGGCGGAGCTGCTGGCGGCGCTGCGGCACGAGGTGCTCGCGGTGTGCGTGGGGCCGGTCACGGCGCTGCCGCTCCAGGCGCACGGCATCGACACGCTCCAGCCGGAGCGCTTCCGGCTCGGGCCGCTGGTGCAGCTGCTCTGCCAGGAGCTGCCGTCCCGGGCCCGTACGCTCCCGGTGGCCGGGCACAGCATCGAGATCCGGGGCCACGCGGTCCTCGTCGACGGCTGCCTTCGCCCGGTGCCGCCCGCCGGGATGGCGCTGATCAACACCCTGGCCCGGCGCCCCGGCTGGGTCGTCTCCCGGGCCGATCTGCTGCGGGCCCTGCCGGGCGCGGGCCGCGACGAGCACGCCGTGGAGACGGCGATGGCCCGGCTCCGGACGGCCCTGGGCACGCCGAAGCTGATCCAGACGGTGGTGAAGCGGGGGTACCGGCTGGCGCTCGACCCGTCGGCGGACACGAAGTACGGGGACGGGTAAGGGGACGGGCAGGGGGAGGGGCAGGAGGGACGGCTAAGGTGCGCGCGACCCGGCACGATGGAGGCCGGGTGTGCGGCGGATTATCGTACGGGGATGATCCACATCCGGCCCGCCGAGCCCACCGACGCCCCCGCCCTCGCCGCCGCGCTCCTGCGCAACCGCGCGCACCTGGGTCCCACGGAGCCGTACCGGTCCGAGCGGTACTACACCGCCGAGGGGCAGGCGGAGCGGCTCGCGGACGGCGGCGCGAGGTGGTTCGCGGTCGACGGCGAGGCGATCGTCGGCGCCGCCATCCTCTCCCAGATCTTCCTCGGGCCCTTCCGCAGCGCCTCCCTCGGCTACTGGGTCGACGGCGCGTACACAGGCCGGGGCCTGGCCGGCCGGCTGGTCGAGGAGGTCTGCCGGGCCGCCCGCGATGAGCTCGGCCTGCACCGGATACAGGCCGGCACGCTCCTCGACAATCACGCCTCCCAGCGCGTCCTGGCCAAGAGCGGCTTCGAGCGGATCGGCACCGCGCCCCGCTACCTGCACATCGACGGCGCCTGGCGCGACCACCACCTCTTCCAGCGCATCCTTCACGACAACCCGCCCCCGCGGGACTAGCCGGGCTCGGCCGGCGGGTGCACTCTGGTCGGGCGCGCGAACGGCTTCCGATCGTGAGGTGGTGACAGGGGCATGACCGTACGGTTCGACTCCGGGCGGATCTGCCTGGACCTCGCCGCCCAGCCGCTCGACCGCACCGAGGCGACCGAGGAGACCCAGGCCACCGAGGCGCTCGACCACTTCCTGCACGCCACCGGACTCGTCCCGGCCGCCACGGCGCTGCGCGCGCTCGACGAGCGGTGGGTCGCCCGCTTCCGCGAACTGCGCGACTGCGTCACCGCCCTGGTCGACGCCCAGCTCGACGCCCAGCTCCACGCCCAGCTCGACGGCGGGTGGTCCCCGGACGGTCGCGCCGACCCCGCCCTGGAACGGCTCAACGCCCTCGCCGCCGCCTCCCCGCCCCCTGCTCCCCGTGCCGTCCGGGCGGAAAGCGGCCTGCTCGTACGGGAGTTGGGCGACGAGCCCGACTGCCGCGCCCTGCTCGCCGCCGTCGCCCGTGACGCCGTCGACCTGCTCACCGACCCCACCGCCCGCGCCCTGCTCCGCCGGTGCGAGGGCGACGGCTGCCGCCGCTGCTACCTCGACACCTCCCGAGGGCGCCGCCGCCGCTGGTGCTCCAGCGAGGCCTGCGGCAACCGGGAGCGCGTTGCCCGGCATCGGGCAGCCCGGCGCGCGAAGGTGACGGTCTGAAAAAACTCGCGCCCGCGTTGAGCACAACCCGCCCGCGCTCCGTACCACTTGGCGACCACAGGGGCTCGACCGGGAGGTGCAGGTGCGCAAGGATGCGGCCGTGGCCGATGACCGTCCGCATCGGGCCCGGCATCGCAGCGAGGAGAGACGCCTCCGACCCGCCGTCCCCGACGAGGAGTTGATGCGCTCTCTCTACCGGGAACACGCCGGACCCCTGCTCGCCTACGTACTTCGACTCGTCGCCGGCGACCGCCAGCGCGCCGAGGACGTCGTACAGGAGACGCTCATCCGTGCCTGGAAGAACGCCGGTCAGCTCAACCGGGCGACCGGCTCTGTCAGACCCTGGCTGGTGACGGTCGCCCGGCGCATCGTCATCGACGGCCACCGAAGCCGGCAGGCCCGGCCTCAGGAGGTCGATCCGTCACCGCTCGAGGTCCTGCCCGCGGAGGACGAGATCGACAAGGCGCTGTGGCTGATGACGCTCTCTGACGCACTCGACGATTTGACCCCCGCCCACCGGGAAGTGTTGGTCGAGACCTACTTCAAGGGGCGTACCGTCAACGAGGCGGCCGAGACCCTCGGCATACCGGCCGGGACCGTGCGTTCCCGGGTGTTCTACGCACTGCGTTCGATGAAGCTCGCGCTGGAGGAGAGGGGGGTAACGGTATGACGTCGCCACATGACGCGGCAGGTGCGTACGTGCTCGGCGTCCTGGACGCCGCCGACGCCGCCGCGTTCGAAGCTCATCTCGCGGGCTGTGACGTGTGCGCCGCGCACGTGGAGGAGTTCGCCGGCATGGAGCCCATGCTGGCGATGCTGGCCGAGGGACCCACCCAGGCCCCCGAAACCGGTGCGATGCGCACGGCCGCCGGCCTGTACGCCGTGGACCCCGCCGCGCCCGGCGGTCCTCCCGTCGATCCGTACGCCGAGGAGGCCTTCGACGCCTTCGCGCCCCGACCGCCCGCGCCGGTGTCGTCCGTGCCGGTGTCGTCCGTGCCCCCGGCCCGTACCCCCGGATCCGCCGTGCCCGCCGTCCCTGCCGTCGCCGCCGGGCCGGGGCCCGAGCTCCTCGACCGGCTCATCGACGAGGTGGGCGCCCGCCGGGCCCGCTCGCGCCGCCGCGCCTTCGCCCTCGTCGCGGCCGCCGCCGTCCTCGTCGTCGGCGGCCCCGCCGTCGCCGTCGTCGCCACCTCCGGCGGCGAGAAGGGGAACCGCGCCGTCGAACCCCACCCCACCAGCCCCGCAGAGGACGCCTTCTTCCACCACATGGAGGAGAAGATCCAGGCCACCGACCCGGTCACCCAGGTCAGCGCCACCGTCGGCCTGGAGAAGAAGGGCTGGGGCACCCACACCGTCCTGGAGCTCAAGAACGTCAAGGGCCCCCTGAAGTGCCGGCTCGTCGCCGTCTCCAAGAGCGGCGAGGAGGAGATCGTCACCTCCTGGGCCGTGCCGAAGTGGGGATACGGCATCCCGGGCGCCACCCAGGAGAGCGCCAAACACCCCCTCTACGTGCACGGCGGAGCGGCCATGGACCGGGGCGACATCGACCGCTTCGAGGTCCGGACCTTCGACGGCACCCCACTGGTGGAGGTCGACGCCTGACATACGCCCCCGCGTGGCATAAGCTCGACGGCTGCCCAGTGCACATCAGAAGGGGGCCTCGGTGGCCGCGCAGGAAGCCGTCGATACGGTCCGGGACCGCGAGATCGGTGTCGAACAGGAACATCTTGATCAGGTCTACCGCCGCCTCGAGGAGAAGATCCACGAGGCGGAATTCCTGATGCACGACGCCGCCCAGCGCGGCCAGGTCGGCACGCCCGGCGCACTCGCCGAACGGGACGCCCAGGTCTTCCGGGCCGGCGTCCATCTCAACCGGCTGAACAACGAGTTCGAGGACTTCCTCTTCGGCCGGATCGATCTGCTGTACGGCAAGGACGGCAAGAAGGGGCCCGACGGCGCGTACACCTCCGTCGAGCCCGCCGAGGACGCCGTACGGTCCGACGGCACCCATCAGTACGCCGACATCGGCGAGACCCTCCACATCGGCCGCATCGGCGTCCTCGACTCCGACTACGCCCCGCTGGTCATCGACTGGCGCGCCCCCGCCGCGGCACCCTTCTACCGCTCCACCCCGGTCGACCCGGGCCGCGTGGTGCGCCGACGGGTCATCCGCTCCAAGGGCCGCAAGGTCCTCGGCGTCGAGGACGACCTGATGCGTCCCGAGCTGAAGGCCACCCTCGACGGGCGCGAGCTGCCGGTGATCGGCGACGGCGCCCTGATGGCCGCGCTCGGCCAGGCCCGCAGCCACACCATGCGGGACATCGTCTCCTCCATCCAGGCCGAGCAGGACCTGGTCATCCGGGCCCCCGCCGCCTCCGTGACGTACGTCGAGGGCGGCCCGGGCACCGGCAAGACCGCCGTCGCCCTGCACCGGGCGGCCTACCTGCTCTACCAGGACCGGCGGCGGTACGCGGGCGGCATCCTGATCGTCTCGCCGACCCCGCTGCTCGTCTCGTACACCGAAGGCGTGCTGCCCTCGCTCGGCGAGGAGGGCCAGGTCGCCATCCGCGCCCTCGGCTCGCTCGTCGACGGCGTGGAGGCCACCGCGTACGACGATCCGGCCGTGGCCCGGATCAAGGGCTCCTCCCGCATGGTCGCCGTCCTGCGCAAGGCGGCCCGCGGCGCCCTGGAGACCCCGGCGCCCAGAGCCCAGGCCCAGCTCGCCCTGGGGGAGGACGAGGACGCCCCGGCGCCCGCCGGCACCCCCACCCGCCTGCGGGTCGTCGCCTTCGGCCGCCGCCTGGAGCTGGAGGCCGACGAGCTCCAGCGCATCAGGCACAACGTGCTCGGCGGCTCGGCGCCCGTCAACCTGCTGCGCCCGCGCGCCCGCCGGCTGCTGCTCGACGCGCTGTACGCCAAGTCCGGCGCCGTCGGCCGGCACAGCGACCCCGAGCTCGCCGCCGAGCTGCGCTCCTCCTTCGACGAGGACGTCTCCACCGAGGACTCCTTCCTCACCTTCCTCGACGCCTGGTGGCCCGAGCTCACCCCGCGCCGGGTCCTCGACGCGATGGCCGACGAGAAGCGCCTCGGCCGCTGGGCCCGGCGGATCCTCAACCCGGGCGAGGTCCGGCGCCTCGCCCGCTCCCTGCGCCGCGACGCCCTGTCCGTCCACGACGTGGCGCTCCTCGACGAGCTGGGCACCCTCCTCGGCGCCCCGGCCCGGCCCCGCAAGAAGCGGGAGTACGACCCGCTGGACCAGCTGACAGGTCTCGAGGAGCTGATGCCCGTACGGGAGGAGACGCAGCGCGAGCGGGCCGAGCGGCTCGCGGCGGAGCGCGTCGAGTACGCGCACGTCATCGTCGACGAGGCCCAGGACCTCACCCCCATGCAGTGGCGGATGGTCGGGCGACGCGGCCGGCACGCGACCTGGACGGTCGTGGGCGACCCGGCGCAGTCCTCCTGGTCCACCCCGGACGAGGCTGCCGAAGCCCGGGACGAGGCGCTGGGCAGCCGCCCGCGCCGCCGCTTCGAGCTGACCGTGAACTACCGCAACCCGGCGGAGATCGCCGAGCTGGCCGCCAAGGTGCTCGCGCTCGCCATGCCGGGCAAGGAGTCGCCGCGGGCGGTCCGCTCCACGGGGGTCGAGCCGCGGTTCGTCGCCGTGGGCGAGAAGGAGGAGTTGGCCGAAACCGTACGGTCGGAGGCGGCCAGGCTGCTCGAACGGGTGGAGGGCACGGTCGGCGTCGTGGTCGCCATGAACCGGCGCGAACAGGCCGCCCGCTGGCTGGCCGGTCTCGGCGACCGGGTGGTGGCGCTCGGCTCCCTGGAGGCCAAGGGCCTGGAGTACGACGCCACAGTGGTGGTCTCGCCCGCGGAGATCGCGGACGAGTCCCCGGCCGGGCTGCGCGTGCTGTACGTGGCGCTGACCCGGGCCACCCAGCAGCTGACGGTGATCTCGGGCACCCGGGACGTACCGGACGCGGACGGTGTCCCGGACCTCCTGAGGGACTAGAGGGACTGGAGGGACTGGAGGGACGAGGAGCCATGGGCTGATTCAGGTCAACCCGCGCGGGAGGAATCACTTACCAGGGTGGTTTGTTAGCCTTGTCGTGGCACCGGCTCGATCCAAGCCCCCGGGCCCAACCTTCGTCCCTTAGAGGGACCACTTGCCGCGAGGCGAGCATGGCGGGTCGGTGCCACTTTGTACGTCCATACAGAAGAGGTCCGTGTCACCCCCGGGTGATCACGGACCTCTTCTGTTTGCCCCCTGTTTCTCGTATGGTGGAAACTACTTTCCGAAAACAAAATGACCGCATTACCTGCTACCGACAGGTAGGTGCGACCATCGGAGGGCGCCGCCGGGCAACCAGCCGGGGCGGCGTAGCAACGAAGCTCAGGGAAAGCAGAGGAACTCGGCCATGGCAACGGCGCCCAGCGTCTCGTATTCGATGACGGTCCGGCTGGAGGTTCCCGCGAGCGGGACCGCGGTCTCCCAGCTCACCACGGCGGTGGAGTCCCACGGCGGTTCCGTCACCGGCCTCGACGTGACCGCCTCCGGCCACGAGAAGCTCCGGATCGACGTCACCATCGCCGCGACCTCCACCGCGCACGCCGACGAGATCGTCGAGCAGCTGCGCGGCATCGAGGGCGTCACGCTGGGCAAGGTCTCCGACCGTACGTTCCTGATGCACCTCGGCGGCAAGATCGAGATGGCGTCCAAGCACCCCATCCGCAACCGTGACGACCTCTCCATGATCTACACCCCGGGTGTGGCCCGGGTCTGCATGGCGATCGCCGAGAACCCCGAGGACGCCCGCCGCCTCACCATCAAGCGCAACTCCGTCGCGGTCGTGACGGACGGCTCCGCCGTCCTCGGCCTCGGCAACATCGGCCCGATGGCCGCGCTGCCCGTCATGGAGGGCAAGGCGGCCCTCTTCAAGCGCTTCGCCGGCATCGACGCGTGGCCCATCTGCCTCGACACCCAGGACAGCGACGAGATCGTCGCGATCGTCAAGGCCATCGCCCCCGGCTTCGCGGGCATCAACCTCGAGGACATCTCGGCCCCCCGCTGCTTCGAGATCGAGGCCCGGCTGCGCGAGGCCCTCGACATCCCCGTCTTCCACGACGACCAGCACGGCACCGCGATCGTCGTCCTCGCCGCCCTCACCAACGCCCTGCGCGTGGTGGGCAAGGGCATCGGCGACGTCCGTGTCGTGATGTCCGGCGCCGGCGCGGCCGGCACGGCCATCCTCAAGCTGCTGATCGCGGCCGGCGTCAAGCACGCGGTCGTCGCCGACATCCACGGTGTGGTGCACGCGGGCCGCGAGGACCTCGTCGACGCCGCGCCCGGCACGCCGCTGCGCTGGATCGCCGACAACACCAACCCCGAAGGCGTCACCGGCACCCTCAAGCAGGCCGTGGCCGGCGCGGACGTGTTCATCGGCGTCTCGGCCCCGAACGTGCTCGGCGCGGACGACGTCGCCGCCATGGCGGAGGGCGCGATCGTCTTCGCGCTCGCGAACCCGGACCCCGAGGTCGACCCGGCGATCGCCCGTCAGACGGCCGCCGTCGTCGCCACCGGACGCTCGGACTTCCCCAACCAGATCAACAACGTGCTGGTCTTCCCCGGCGTCTTCCGCGGCCTGCTGGACGCCCACTCCCGCACGGTCAACACGGAGATGATGCTGGCCGCGGCCACCGCGCTCGCCGGCGTCGTCACCGAGGACGAGCTGAACCCCAACTACATCATCCCCTCCGTCTTCAACGACAAGGTCGCGGGCGCCGTTGCCGGTGCCGTTCGCAACGCCGCGAAGGCGGCCGGATCGGGCCCCGACAACGGTGCTCAGGGGCTGTGACCGGCCCCACGTCGGCCTGAGAAACGGCGCGTCGCGAGTCGCCGCGCCGTAAACCCGCCTTTAGGGTGGCGGTTCGGCTCCAAAGAGTTTCGGCGGAGTCGACGGAACGTCACCACGCCGGAGGCCGTGGCGCTTTTCGTGTGACCCCAGAGGGTGCCGGATTGGCGTTCCCGCCGCTGGTGGGGGCAGGATGCCTATTCGGGCGCGAGGGTCTGTCAGCAGACCCGGGTCCGGGGACTGTCCGAGGGCCCTGGCAGCATCGGCTTCGATCTCACGCCTCACAGGCAAGAAGAACACGGGAGTAACAACATGAACCGCAGTGAGCTGGTGGCCGCCCTGGCCGACCGCGCCGAGGTGACCCGCAAGGACGCCGACGCCGTGCTGGCCGCTCTCGCCGAGACCGTCGGTGAGGTCGTCGCCAAGGGCGACGAGAAGGTCACCATCCCCGGCTTCCTGACCTTCGAGCGCACCCACCGTGCCGCTCGCACCGCTCGTAACCCGCAGACCGGCGACCCGATCAACATCCCGGCCGGCTACAGCGTGAAGGTCTCCGCGGGCTCGAAGCTCAAGGAAGCCGCCAAGGGCAAGTAAGCAGCCTGTAGGCAGCAGAAAGGGCGGCCACCCCTGTCAGGGGGTGGCCGCCCTCTCGTTTGCCTCTGTACGGGCCTGTGGGGCCTGTGTGGGCCTTGTACGGGCCTGTACGGGGCCGGGAAGCGCCTCAGACCAGCGCGCTGCCCGGGAGCTCGACCTTGGCGCCGAGCTCGACGAGCTTCTCCATGAAGTTCTCGTAACCCCGGTTGATCAGGTCGATCCCGTGGACACGGGAGGTCCCCTGCGCCGCGAGCGCCGCGATCAGGTACGAGAAGCCGCCGCGCAGGTCCGGGATGACCAGATCGGCGCCCTGGAGCTTCGTCGGGCCGGAGACGACCGCCGAGTGCAGGAAGTTGCGCTGGCCGAAGCGGCAGTCGGAGCCGCCCAGGCACTCGCGGTACAGCTGGATGTGGGCGCCCATCTGGTTCAGCGCCGAGGTGAAGCCCAGCCGGGACTCGTACACCGTCTCGTGGACGATGGAGAGGCCCGCCGCCTGCGTCAGGGCCACCACCAGCGGCTGCTGCCAGTCGGTCTGGAAACCGGGGTGCACGTCCGTCTCCAGCGCGATCGCGTTCAGCGACCCGCCCGGGTGCCAGAAGCGGATGCCCTCGTCGTCGATCTCGAAGGCGCCACCCACCTTGCGGTAGGTGTTGAGGAAGGTCATCATCGAGCGCTGCTGGGCGCCCCTGACGTAGATGTTGCCCTCGGTCGCCAGCGCCGCGGACGCCCAGGAGGCCGCCTCAAGGCGGTCCGGGAGCGCCCGGTGGGTGTAGCCGTCGAGCCGGTCGACACCGGTGATCCGGATCGTCCGGTCGGTGTCCATGGAGATGATCGCGCCCATTTTCTGCAGGACGCAGATCAGGTCCTCGATCTCGGGCTCCACGGCCGCGTTCGAGAGCTCGGTGACACCCTCCGCCAGGACGGCCGTGAGCAGCACCTGCTCGGTCGAGCCGACCGAGGGGTACGGCAGCCGGATCTTGGTGCCGCGCAGCCGCTGCGGGGCCTCCAGGTACTGCCCGTCCGCGCGCTTCTCGATCGTCGCGCCGAACTGGCGCAGCACGTCGAAGTGGAAGTCGATCGGCCGGCCGCCGATGTCGCAGCCGCCGAGGCCCGGGATGAAGGCGTGGCCGAGGCGGTGCAGCAGCGGGCCGCAGAAGAGGATCGGAATGCGCGACGAACCCGCGTGGGCGTCGATGTCCGCCACGTTGGCGGACTCGACGTGCGTCGGGTCCAGGACCAGCTCGCCCGGCTCCTCGCCGGGGCGGACCGTCACTCCGTGGAGCTGGAGGAGCCCGCGCACCACGCGGACGTCACGGATGTCGGGCACATTGCGCAGTCGGCTGGGTCCGCTGCCGAGCAGGGCGGCGACCATCGCCTTGGGCACGAGGTTCTTCGCGCCGCGGACGCGGATCTCGCCCTCCAGCGGGGTTCCGCCGTGGACAAGCAGTACATCGTCTGTGCCGGTCATGAATCTCGCGTTCCGGAGAGGTCGGGCAGGGGGCCAGGGAAAAGGGTAAGGGGGGAGAAGGCCTCCGATGTCAGTCCGAGGGGGCCCCGCAGACGTAATGAATTCGGCACAACACCCTCTGTTCATACGATCTTGCGGAGCGTCACCGTCCGCTTCTACCCCCGATCGCCCCACCCATCCGCGCCCCTCCCTCCTGAACTGCGCCGGTGCGCGGACGACGCCCACCCGGCCGTACAGCCCCCGCGAAAGCCGAAGATGCGGGATCATGTGTCGCATGACCGAGGTGTCCTCGCTCACAGGACGGCTGCTCGTCGCCACCCCCGCCCTGGCCGACCCCAATTTCGAGCGCGCGGTGGTGCTCCTCCTCGACCACGACGACGAGGGCTCGCTCGGCGTTGTCCTGAACCGGCCGACACCGGTGACGGTCGGCGACATCCTCGCCCCCTGGGCCGACCTCGCCGGCGAACCGGGTGTGGTCTTCCAGGGCGGCCCCGTCTCCCTGGACGCGGCGCTCGGCATCGCGGTGATCCCCGGCGACGAGGGCCCGCTGGGGTGGCGCCGGGTGTTCGGCGCGATCGGCCTGGTGGACCTGGAGACTCCACCGGAGCTCCTCGGCCCCGCTCTCGGCTCGCTCCGGATCTTCGCGGGTTACGCCGGATGGGGGCCGGGCCAGCTGGAGACGGAGCTGGGCGAGGGAGCCTGGTACGTCGTCGAGTCCGAACCGGGCGACGTCTCCTCGCCCCGCCCGGAGACCCTCTGGCGCGAGGTCCTACGCCGCCAGCGGGGCGACCTGGCGATGGTGGCGACGTACCCGGACGACCCGTCGCTCAACTGAGACGCGCGGGCGGCGCGGGTACGCGTCGCGCTTCAGTACCCTTGGCACTTATGAGCACTCTCGAGCCCGAGCGCGGGGCAGGAACGGGAACCCTCGTCGAGCCGACGCCGCAGGTGTCCCACGGTGACGGCGACCACGAGCGCTACGCCCATTACGTCCAGAAGGACAAGATCATGGCGAGTGCCCTCGACGGCACTCCCGTGGTGGCACTGTGCGGGAAGGTCTGGGTGCCGGGGCGCGACCCCAAGAAGTACCCGGTCTGTCCGATGTGCAAGGAGATCTACGAGTCCATGGGCCCCGGCGGGGACAAGGACAAGGGCAAGGGCGGCAAGGACGGCAAGTAGGACGGTCCTGCCTCGGGGACGGCCCCCGGTGCGTGTACTCCGGTACGCGCGCCGGGGGCCGTTTCGCGTTTCCGGGTGAGTGTGAGCCGTTGCGCGGGGTGCTTCCGCGGGTCACAGAGTGGTTGAGACCACTTGTCCGGGCGCTTGCCCGGGCCCTAACCTCTCGCCTGTTGTGCAGCACGAAACGACCGTTGCGCATGCTGCAACGGGCGGAGCTGCAATGCCGATTGGTGGGAGCCCCCGTATGAAGCTTTCTGCCCGTGTCGCCGCCCCATTCACCGCCCTCGTCCTGGCCGGCCTCACCGCCACCGCCTGTGCCCCGCAGACCTCCGGCGGCAAGGCCGCGACGGACGAGAAGAGCGGCACCCTGCGCGTCTGGCTCTTCCAGGAGGTCAACAACGCCCCCAAGAAGCAGGTCGTCGACGCGGCGGTCGCCGCCTTCGAGCAGCGGAACAGCGGCGCAGAGGTCGAGGTCGAGTACATACCCGTCGACACCCGCGCCCAGCGCGTCAAGGCCGCCTTCAACGACCCGGAGTCGGCGCCCGATCTCATCGAGTACGGCAACACCGACACCGCCGGCTACGTGAAGGACGGCGGCCTCGCCGACATCACCGCCGACTTCGGGGCCTGGCCCGACGCGAAAGACACCGACCCCACCGCGAAGGCCTCCGTCACGGTCGACGGCAAGGTCTACGGCGCCCCGCTCTTCGTCGGCGTACGCGCCCTGTACTACCGCACCGACGTCTTCCAGGAACTCGGCCTGACCGCCCCGAAGTCCCAGGACGAGCTGATCTCCACGGCCAAGAAGATCCGCAAGGCCAAGCCCGGCCTGTACGGCATAGCCGTCGGCGGCGCGTACACCTACGGCGCGATGCCGTTCATCTGGGCCAACGGCGGCGAACTCGCCACGCAGAAAGGCGCGTCGTACAAGGCCGCCGTCAACAGCGAGGCCGCCCGCAAGGGCATCGCCTCCTACACCTCGCTCTTCGGCGACGACAACTGCCCCGCCGCCAAGTGCGCGCAGATGGGCGGCAACGCCACCGTCACCGCCTTCGCCTCGGGCAAGGCCGCCATGGCGATCGGCGGCGACTTCAGCCACGCGGCGGTCGAGGCAGGCACGGTGAAGGGGAAGTACGCGGTGGTGCCGCTGCCCGGCGTGACACCGGGCTCCATCGCCCCCGCCTTCGCCGGCGGCAACAACCTCGGTGTGATGAAGAGCAGTTCGCACCGCACGCTCGCCGTCGACCTGATGAAGTCCCTCGCCGGCAAGAAGACACAGGGCGAACTCTTCGACGCGATGGGCTTTCTGCCGACCTACACCGACGTACGGGCGGAGGCGGCGCGGAAGGAACCCTTCGTGAAGCCCTTCATCGACACCCTCGACGCCGGCGCCAAGTTCGTCCCCGCGTCGCCGGCATGGGGCCAGATCGACGCCTCGCTCGTGCTACCGACGATGTTCCAGGAGGTCGTCAGCGGCCGCAAGGACGTGAAGACCGCCTCGGACGACGCCGCCAAGAAGATGGACGCGGCCTTCGCGGTCGTCGGCCGCTGACGACGGGCCGACGACGATGACGGTCGGCCCCGGCCCCCGGGGCGGCTCCCCCTGGACGCCCTGGCTCTACCTCCTGCCCGCGCTCGCCGTCCTCGGCGGGCTCCTGATCTACCCCATCTACCAGCTCGGGCTCATCTCCTTCCTGGAGTACACCCAGGCCCAGGTCAGCGGCGGCGAACCCACCACCTTCCAGGGGTTCGGGAACTACACCGCCCTCTTCTCCGACCCCCAGTTCTGGCAGGTCCTCCTCGCCACCGTCCTCTTCGCCGCCGCCTGCGTGGTCACCACCCTGGCCGTGGGCTGCGCCCTCGCGGTCCTGCTGACCCGCGTACGGGCCCTGCCCCGCCTCGCGCTCATGCTGGCCGCGCTCGGCGCCTGGGCCACCCCCGCCGTCACCGGCTCCACCGTCTGGGTCTTCCTCTTCGACCCGGACCACGGCCCCGTCAACCGGCTGCTCGGCCTCGGCGACTTCTCCTGGACGTACGGCCGCTACAGCGCCTTCGCGCTCGTCCTCTTCGAGGTCGTCTGGTGCTCGTTCCCGTTCGTGATGGTGACGGTGTACGCGGGGATCAAGGCCGTCCCGGGCGAGGTCCTGGAGGCCGCCGCCCTCGACGGGGCCTCGCAGTGGCGGATCTGGCGCTCGGTCACGGCGCCGATGCTCAGGCCGATCCTGGTCGTCGTCACGATCCAGTCGATCATCTGGGACTTCAAGGTCTTCACCCAGATCTACGTGATGACGGGCGGCGGCGGCATCGCCGGCCAGAACCTCGTCCTCAACGTGTACGCCTACCAGAAGGCGTTCGCCTCGTCCCAGTACAGCCTGGGCTCGGCCATCGGCGTGGTCATGCTGCTGATCCTGCTGGCGGTCACGCTGGTGTACCTCCGGCTGTTGCGCCGCCAGGGAGAAGAACTGTGAGCGCATTCCGTATCCGGATCCGGCTGCCCCGCGGCTCCCGCCGCCCCCGCCGCTTCCGCCGCCCCGGACGCCTCGCGGCCGAGGCCACCGCCCTCCTCGTCGCCCTCGTCGTCGCCTTCCCGCTCTACTGGATGGTCCTCTCGGCCTTCAAGCCAGCCGGCGAGATCCAGTCGGCCCACCCCCGGCCCTGGACGCTGTCCCCGTCCCTCGACTCCTTCCGCCGGGTCTTCGAGCAGCAGGAGTTCGGCCGCTACTTCCTCAACTCGCTGATCGTGGCGAGCGCGGTCGTCCTCGCCTCCGCGCTGATCGCCTTCCTGGCGGCGACGGCGGTCACCCGGTTCCGCTTCCGCTTCCGGACGACCCTGCTGATCATGTTCCTGGTCGCCCAGATGGTGCCGATCGAGGCCCTGACCATCCCGCTGTTCTTCCTGATGCGGGACTTCGGCCAGCTCAACACGCTCGGCTCGCTGATCCTCCCGCACATCGCCTTCTCCCTCCCGTTCGCGATCTGGATGCTGCGCGGCTTCGTGAAGGCGGTCCCGGAGGCCCTGGAGGAACAGGCCCAGATCGACGGCGCGAGCCGCACCCGGTTCCTGTGGCAGATCCTCTTCCCGCTGGTCTTCCCGGGGCTCGTCGCGACGAGCGTCTTCTCGTTCATCTCGACCTGGAACGACTTCCTCTTCGCGAAGTCCTTCCTCATCAGCGACGTCTCGCAGTCGACCCTCCCGATGGCTCTACTGGTCTTCTTCAAGCCCGACGAGAACGACTGGGGAGGAATCATGGCGGGATCGACCGTCATGACGATCCCGGTACTCGTCTTCTTCGTACTCGTACAGCGCCGTCTGGTCTCGGGACTGGGCGGGGCGGTGAAGGACTGACGCGATGTCTGAGACCGATCTGATTCCCGGCCAGGACCTCATCCCCGCGCCCCTGTCGGTCGCGCGCCGGGGAAGCGCCCACGGGCATGTCCCGCTGGACGAGCGGACGACGCTCGACGCCGGCCCGGGCACCGAGTCCACCGCGCGCCGGCTGCGGGCCACCCTGGGCGCCGCCACCGGGCTGCCGTTGGCCGACGGCGCCGGGCCGCGCGCGATCCGGCTGCGGATCAGCGAGGAGCTGGCACGGGAGCGCGGCCCGGAGAGCTACCGCCTCTCCGTGGGTGACTCGACCACCGAGGGCTCGACCCCCGGCGGCTCGATCGACTCCGGCTCGACCACCGGCGGCTCGGTCAGCGGTGGCTCGGGCAGCGGTGGCTCGGTCGGCGGTGGCTCGGTCGGCGGTGGCTCGGTCGGCGGTGGCTCGGTCGGCGACGCGGCCGTCGTCATCGAGGGCGGCGGCCCCGCCGGGGTGTTCTGGGGCGCCCAGACCCTCCGCCAGCTGCTCGGCCCCGACGCGTACCGCAGGGCGCCCGTGCGGGCGGGCGACTGGAACCTCCCACCGATCACGGTCGAGGACGCCCCCCGCTTCGGCTGGCGCGGGCTCCTGCTCGACGTCGCACGGCACTTCATGCCCAAGGACGACGTCCTGCGCCACCTCGACCTCCTCGCCGCCCACAAGCTCAACGTCCTCCACCTCCACCTCACCGACGACCAGGGCTGGCGCATCGAGATCAAGCGCCACCCGAGGCTCACCGAGGTCGGCGCCTGGCGGGCGCGCACGAAGTGGGGGCACCGGGCGTCGCCGCTGTGGAACGAGACCCCGCACGGCGGGTACTACACCCAGGACGACATCCGCGAGATCGTCGCGTACGCCGCCGAACGGCACATCACCGTCGTCCCCGAGATCGACGTCCCTGGCCACTCGCAGGCCGCCATCGCCGCGTATCCCGAACTCGGCAACACCGACGTCGTCGACACCAGCGCCCTCACGGTCTGGGACACCTGGGGCGTCAACCCGAACGTCCTCGCCCCCACCGACGCCGTCCTCCGCTTCTACGAGGGCGTCTTCGAGGAGGTCCTCGACCTCTTCCCGGCCGCCGTCTCGCCGTTCGTCCACGTCGGCGGCGACGAGTGCCCCAAGGACCAGTGGAAGAAGTCCCCGACGGCCCAGGCCCGTATCGCGGAGCTGGGTCTCGCCGACGAGAACGAGCTGCAGTCCTGGTTCATCCGCCACTTCGACCGCTGGCTCGCCGAGCGAGGACGCCGGCTCATCGGCTGGGACGAGATCCTGGAGGGCGGCCTCGCGCCCGGCGCCGCCGTCTCCTCCTGGCGCGGCTACGCGGGCGGGGTCGCCGCCGCCGAGGCCGGACACGACGTCGTCATGTGCCCCGAGCAGCATGTGTATCTGGACCACCGTCAGGCGCCGGGCGAGGACGAGCCGATGCCCATCGGTTACGTACGGACCCTGGAGGACGTCTACCGCTTTGAGCCCGTGCCGCCGTCCCTGTCGCCCGAGGCCGCCGCTCATGTCCTCGGCACCCAGGCCAACGTCTGGACCGAGGTGATGGAGAACCGGGCCCGCGTCGACTACCAGGTCTTCCCGCGCCTCGCCGCCTTCGCCGAGGTCGCCTGGTCGGCCCTCCCGGCACCCGCCGAGCGGGACTTCGCCGACTTCGAGCGCCGTATGACGGCGCACTACCGCCGCCTGGACGCGCTCGGCGTCGACTACCGGCCGCCCACCGGCCCGCGGCCGTGGCAGCGGCGCCCCGGGGTGGCCGGCCGCCCCATCGAGGGGGCGCCCCCGAACGTGTGAGGCACCTCGCGCCCCGACGCCACCCAAGAACGGCAAAACGGAAGTTACCGTCGTGGGTGGGGCGTCCGGGACGGAACCATCCTTCGTGGACCCTCGCGTCGGACGGCTCGGAAGATGTGCCAGAGTTGCCACGTCCGGGCTGTGAGCACGTACGGTACGGCCACACACGCTTGTCGGCGCAGGCGTGACAGCCGGGGACGGTCGGGGACCGCCGGGGACACCGGGAAGGGGCAGCGGGTTGACCACGCACGCACCACAGACGGCGCAGTCCGTGACGCTGCCCGCCTCGCTCGACGAGGCCGTGGCGGCGCTCACGGCCATGCCCGCCGCCGTACCGGTCGCGGGCGGCACCGACCTGATGGCGGCCGTCAACAAGGGCCAGCTCCGGCCGGCCGGGCTCGTCGGCCTGGGCCGGATCAACGAGATCCGCGGCTGGCAGTACCAGGACGGCCACGCCCTGCTCGGCGCCGGCCTCACCCACTCCCGGATGGGCCGCCCCGACTTCGCTGCCCTCATCCCCGCCCTCGCCGCGGCCGCCCGCGCGGCCGGACCGCCCCAGATCCGCAACGCGGGCACCCTCGGCGGCAACATCGTCACCGCCGCGCCCACCGGCGACTCGCTGCCCGTCCTGGCCGCCCTGGAAGCCGACCTGGTGGTCATGGGCCCGCTCGGCACCCGCGAGATCCCCATCTCCCACCTGCTGGCGGGCCGCGACCTGCTGGCCCCCGGCGAACTGGTCGCCTTCGTCCGCGTACCCCTGCTGCACGCCCCCCAGGTCTTCCTCAAGGCCACGGGCCGTACGGGCCCGGCCCGCGCCGCCGCCTCCGTCGCCGTCGTCCTCGACCCGGCCCGACGCGGGGTGCGCTGCGCGGTCGGCGCGATCGCCCCGATGCCGCTGCGCCCGCTGGAGGCGGAGCACTGGATCGCCTCGCTGGTGGACTGGGACGCGGAGCGCGGTCTCGCCCCGGAGGCGCTGACGGCGTTCGGCGAGTACGTGGCCGCAGCCTGCATCCCGGACCCGCCGGGCGACGAGCAGTTGCCCCCGGCCGTACTGCACCTGCGGCGCACGGTCGCCGCGCTGGCTCGACGGGCACTGGGGAGGGCGCTGTCGTGAGCAACGAACACCACCATGACGATGGCCAGGGGGGTGGCTGGCAGCCGATCCCGCAGAGCGAGGGGTACGACGGCGACGCCACCGCCTTCGTCCAGCTGCCGCCGGAGTTCATGCTCGACGGCGTCCCGCTGGAGGCGCCGGGCCACGGCTACGTGCCGCCGATGATCACACCGCTGACGCCCGTGGTGGCGACGGACCCGGGGGCGACGGGCTCATGGGTGGTGCAGCTGCCGGAGCAGCACGGGGTCGATCCGCACGCGACGGGACAGTGGAACTTCCCGGAGGCGGAGGCGGAGGCGGGGACGGAGGCGGTGGAGCCGGCCGAGTCGGCGGCGTCCACGGGCCAGTGGACGATTCCGGTCGTTTCCGATGTGACGGACTCCCCGGACGAATCGGGCGAGTACACGGCGTCGATGCTGGCGCAGTACGCGAGCAGCGCACCGGCGACCCTGCCGGGGGGCGCGCCGGCGCCGTGGGCGGTACAGGAACCGGAACTGGAGCCGGAGCCGGAGCCGCAGCCCGAGCCGCAAGCGGAACTCGAGGCGACACCCGAGCCCGAACCGGGCCCCGAACCCGCCCCTGAACCAGCCCCCGACCCGTCACCCGCCCACGAAATCGAACCCGAGCCCTCACCGGCGGCCGTGCCGGTCTCCACGGGCAACAGCGCGGACAGCGACGAGCACCCGCACACCTCGTACGTCCTGCGGGTGAACGGCGCCGACCGCCCCGTCACCGACTCCTGGATCGGCGAGTCGCTGCTCTACGTCCTGCGCGAGCGGCTCGGTCTGGCCGGCGCCAAGGACGGCTGCTCGCAGGGCGAGTGCGGCGCGTGCAACGTCCAGGTCGACGGCCGGCTCGTCGCCTCCTGCCTCGTGCCCGCGGCGACGGCCGCCGGGAGCGAA
Source organism: Streptomyces sp. NPDC015346 (assembly GCF_043078785.1). NCBI lineage: Bacteria > Bacillati > Actinomycetota > Actinomycetes > Kitasatosporales > Streptomycetaceae > Streptomyces > Streptomyces sp. NPDC015346. The sequence goes on from NZ_JBIBTW010000001.1 coordinate 69,845, forward strand.
GTGCGGACGGTCGAGGGTCTGGCGTCCGACGGTGAGCCCTCGGACGTGCAGCGCGCCCTCGCCCGGTGCGGCGCGGTCCAGTGCGGTTTCTGCGTCCCGGGCATGGCCATGACCGTGCACGACCTGCTCGAGGGCAACCACGCGCCGACCGAGCTGGAGGCCCGCCAGGCCCTCTGCGGCAACCTGTGCCGGTGCTCGGGCTACCGCGGTGTGCTCGACGCCGTACGGGAGGTCGTCGCCGAGCGCGAGGCGAGCGCGGCGGCGACCGCCGCGGCCAACGAGGCCCGCAGTGAGGCGAACGAGGCCGCGAACCAGGCCGCGAACGAGGCCGCGAACCAGGCCCGCATCCCGCACCAGATCCCGCACCAGATCCCGCACCCGTACGACGGAGGCATGGCGTGAGCAGCGACGCGACCACCGCCACCACCGGCGCCCCCGCGGGCGCCACCGGCCCGGTGCTCGACGGCCCCGAGCAGGAGGCGCCCGCCCACGGCATCGGCGCCTCCCTCGCCCCGGCCGACGCGCGGGCCAAGACCGAGGGCACCTTCCCGTACGCCTCCGACCTGTGGGCCGAGGGGCTGCTGTGGGCCGCGATCCTGCGGTCGCCGCACCCGCACGCCCGGATCGTCTCGATCGACACCACGGCGGCGGCCGAGATGCCCGGCGTACGGGCCGTGGTGACCCATGCCGACGTGCCGGGGGAGCCGACGTACGGCCGTACGGTCGCCGACCGTCCCGTCTTCGCCTCCGAACTCGTCCGCCACCACGGCGAGTCGATCGCCGCGGTGGCCGCCGACCACCCCGACACGGCCCGTCTCGCGGCGGCGGCGATCGCGGTCGAGTACGAGATCCTCGAACCGGTCACGGACCCCGAGAAGGCCTTCGCGGCCGAGCCGCTGCACCCGGACGGGAACCTGATCCGCCACATTCCGCTGCGCTTCGGCGACGAGGGGGCGACGGGCGAGGTCGTGGTCGAGGGGCTGTACCGGATCGGCCGCCAGGACCCGGCGCCCATCGGGGCGGAGGCGGGACTCGCCGTACCGCGCCCCGACGGCGGGGTGGAGATCTACACCGCGTCGACCGACCCGCACACCGACAGGGACCTGGCCGCGGCCTGCTTCGGCCTGCCGCCCGACCAGGTGAAGGTCGTGGTCACGGGCGTGCCGGGGGCGACGGGCGACCGCGAGGACCCCGGCTTCCAGATCCCGCTCGGCCTCCTCGCCCTGCGTACCGGCTGCCCGGTCAAGCTGACCGCCACGCGCGAGGAGTCCTTCCTCGGCCACGCCCACCGCCACCCGACGCTGCTGCGCTACCGCCATCACGCGGACGCGGAGGGCCGTCTGGTGAAGGTGGAGGCGCAGATCCTGCTCGACGCCGGCGCCTATGCCGACGCCTCCTCGGAGTCCCTGGCGGCGGCGGTCTCCTTCGCCTGCGGCCCGTACGTCGTCCCGCACGCCTTCGTCGAGGGCTGGGCGGTGCGTACGAACAACCCGCCGTCCGGCCACGTGCGGGGCGAGGGCGCGATGCAGGTGTGCGCGGCGTACGAGGCACAGATGGACAAGCTCGCGGCGAAGCTGGGCCTGGACCCGGCCGACCTGCGGCTGCGCAACACCCTCGCGACCGGCGACATCCTCCCGACCGGCCAGACGGTGACCTGCCCGGCACCGGTGGCCGAACTCCTCGCGGCCGTCCGCGACTTTCCCCTTCCGGCTCTCCCCCTCGACACCCCGGAGGAGGACTGGCTGCTCCCCGGCGGCCCGGAGGGCGCGGGCGAACCGGGCGCGGTGCGCCGGGGCGTCGGCTACGCCCTCGGCATGGTCCACATGCTCGGCGCGGAGGGCGCGGACGAGGTCTCGACGGCGACGGTGAAGGTCCAGGACGGGGTCGCGACGGTCATCTGCGCGGCGGTGGAGACGGGCTCGGGCTTCTCGACCCTGGCGCGCCAGATCGTCCAGGAGACCCTGGGCCTGGAGGAGGTCCACGTCGCCTCGGTCGACACGGACCAGCCCCCGGCGGGCCCGGCGACGCACGGCCGCCACACATGGGTGTCGGGCGGGGCGGTGGAACGGGCCGCGAAGATGGTCCGTACCCAGCTTCTCCAGCCGCTGGCCCACAAGTTCGGCATGTCGACGGAGCTGCTGCAGATCGCGGACGGCAAGATCACGTCGTACGACGGCATCCTGTCGATGACGGTCGCCGAGGCCATGGACGGCAAGGAACTCTGGGCCACGGCCCAGTGCCGCCCCCACCCGACGGAACCCCTGGACGAGTCGGGCCAGGGCGACGCCTTCGTGGGCCTCGCCTTCTGCGCGGTGCGCGCGGTGGTGGACGTCGACATCGAGCTGGGCTCGGTACGGGTGGTGGAGATGGCGGTCGCCCAGGACGTCGGCCGCGTCCTCAACCCGGCCCAGCTGAACGCCCGCATCGAGGCCGGCATCACCCAGGGCGTCGGCGCGGCCCTGACGGAGAACCTCCGCACGACCCGCGGCCTGATCCGCCACCCGGACCTGACGGGCTACGCACTACCGACATCCCTGGACGCCCCGGACATTCGCATCGTGAAACTGGTCGAGGAACGCGACGTGGTGGCCCCCTTCGGCGCGAAGCCGGCGAGCGCGGTCCCCGTGGTCACAGCCCCGGCAGCCGTCGCGTCAGCAGTACGCGCGGCCACCGGACGCCCCGTCAACCGCCTCCCGATCAGGGCCCAGGCGGCGGTGGGCGTACCCAATTCGTAACCGTGTGATGCGCGTTGCTTCTGCAACCGAGAGGTGCGCGGTGTCACTCCTCCTCGGTACAGTGGACTTCTAGGCTTTGTTAATACGGGGAGGCGTCGATGGCGGAGGCGACGGAGGGCGGGTCGAGCGGGGGTACGTCGGGTTTCTTCCCGCCCATAGTCGGCGGGGTGTTCGGCGTGGCCGCGGCCGCGAAGAAACTGGTCGTCGAACTCGGCGAGATGGACAGCCTCAAGAAGCGGGTCGACAAGCTTCTGGAGGACTTCGGCACGTCACAGGCCGGTCCGGCGAAGATCGGTGACGAATGGCTGGAGCCGGACCGGCTCGGGGGGCCCGGGTTCAAGGAGGCCGAGTTCCTCTACGGCTCGTACAACGTCGTCCGCGACCAGCTGGTGAAGTTCTCGAAGGTCCTGGAACTGCAGATGGAGAGCATGAAGCTCGCGATCCACGCCTCGCAGAACGGGTACCAGTCCATCGACGACGACATCCGCGCCCGGATGAAGCGGCTGAACAGCGAGATCGCCGACATCCAGAAGCGGGACGACCAGAGGGCCGGCGCGAAGGGCATGGGCGGCTCGTCCGACCAGCCGCTCCCGGAGAAGACGTCGCCCGGCGGCGAGAGCGACTACTAGTGCACTTCCAGAAGGAAACGGGGGAAGAGTCGAATGGGTAGCAAGCCGGAGACACCGCAGGCGCAGGAGACGCCGCTCGAAGGCCTGACCAACGAGCAGCTGCTTGCGATGCTGACCCCGCTGCAGAAGGACAGGGCCAGCCTCCTGTCCCAGAAGCTCACGGCGGCGGGCGACGAGATCCTTTCGATCGGCACGGACCTCCGCCTCCGCGCGTCCCTGCTGCGCTGGGACGGCGAGGGCGCGGACGCGTTCGTGGAGTGGACCGGAGCGACGGCCCTGGCCACGATGAAGCTCGGCGAGTACGCCAAGAAGGCGGGCACCTGCCTGAGCGACGTCGCCCAGGCGATCGCCGAGGCGTCGAGCGGCGTGGACGGCCTGGCCAAGTCGAGCGCGGGGGCGCAGAGCAGCTACACGAGCGCCCAGAAGGCCCTGCAGGCGGCGAAGCACGACCCGGACGGGGGCAAGGACGCGGCCAAGGACGCCTCGTCGAAGATGGCGGCGGCGGAAGCGACCCGCGAGGCCACGCGCATCGCGGCGATGATGAAGCTGCGGAGCCTGGGGCAGACGTACACGCACTCGGGGCAGCAGATCAACAAGGAGCCGGTACCGGAGTTTCCGCCTCCGGCGGGGTACTTGGGCGGTGCGTGGCGCGCAGGAGACAGCTATCGGCAGCTGCCTAGCAGCTCGTCCACGAGCAAGACGTCGTCGACGACCGATCGTTACGATTCCACCGGGCGCACCGAGTCGGTAGGGAAGAGCGAAGATTCTGTCACGGGCACCGTCGACAGCGGTACCGTCCGGCCTGCTGATCCCCTGCGGCCCGCTGATCCCATTCGGCCCGGCACGGTTCTTCCCGACCGCCCGGTCGACATGGAGATCGACGGCATCGCGACCCTGCCCGAGCGGCCAACCAGCCCGACGGCACCGCCCACCACGCTTGGGCCAAGGCCCGAGGGCCTTGGCCCGCACACGGGTATCGCAACGCCGTTCCCGCCGACGACCTACCCCGGCGGCACCCAGGGAGGTCTGCCGCCGGCTGGGACCGGGCGGACAGCGCCCGGTATGCGTGGCATCACCGGGCCCGGAATGCCTCCCGGCGGGACCACTGCCTCGCGCATGCCGCGTGACACCGGCATCGTCGGAGGCCGCGCGGTACCGCCGAACTCGGGCCGACCGACCGGCGGCATTCCGCGTGGCACCGTGATCGGCACCGAAAGTGGTGGCTACGGGCGTGGCATGGCGGGCGGCGGCATGGTCGGCGGTCATGGCGGCATCGGCGGGCAGGGTGGAACCGCTGCCGGCCGGCGTCTGGCCACGGAGACCGGCGGCGTCGTCGGCGGTCGCGCCCAGCACGCGGGCCAGGGCGGTGCACGACCGTTCACCCCGGGCGGTTCCGGACTCGTCCGGGGCGGCCAGCCCGGCACCCGCGCCGGTGACGAACGTCGCGACGAGCGGAACGGGGAGCGTCCCGACTACCTGGTCGAGGAAGAGGAGACGTGGCAGCCCGGTAGCCGTCGTATCGTCCCCCCGGTCGTCGACTGATCTCATAGGCAAGGACACGGAGAAGCGCATGCGGACCAGCAGTGGACGGGCCATCGGTTCCGGTTCCCTCGTGGCAGCAACCATGGCCCTGACACTGCTGGGCATCGGCGCGACGCCGGCCCATGCGGAGACCGTTCGTGACCAGCAATGGCATTTGGATGCCATGAAGGCCGACGAGATGTGGAAGGTCAGCAAGGGCGAGGGCGTCATCGTGGCCGTGCTGGACTCGGGTGTGGACGACACCATTCCCGATCTGCGCGGCCAAGTCCTACCGGGCAAGGACTATTCGCTTCTCTCCGGTGACGAGAACAACGACATCGACGATCACGGCACGGGTATGGCGGCCCTGATCGCCGCCACCGGTGCGCGTGGAGCCGTACAGGGTTCGTTCGGCCTGGCGCCGAAGGCGAAGATTCTACCCATCCGCGTTCCCTACAACCAAGAGCGTTGGCAGCAGAAGAACAGGGTCAGGGAGACTTACTCCCAGAGTATGGCAACAGCCATCCGGTTCGCGGCAGATTCGAAAGCCAAGATCATCAACATCTCCGTAGGAGACTCCAGAACTCCCGGGCCGGAGCTGGCCGACTCGGTGCGGTATGCGCTGTCGAAGAACAAGCTCATCTTCGCGGCTGTCGGCAACACCGCAGATGCCGGTAACGAGGTGGAGTACCCGGCGGCGACTCCTGGTGTTGTTGGGGTCGGCGGCTTGGACAGGAAGGCTGATTGGTGGCCGCGTTCTCAGACCGGCCCTCATGTCGATGTCGCTGCTCCCGCAGAGAGCACGGTGAGCGCCTGCTCCAAGAACACTCAACTCTGCGACGGGAGTGGTACCAGTAACGCCACCGCGCTCGCCTCCGCCTCCGCCGCGCTCATCTGGGCCGAGCACCCCGACTGGACCAACAACCAGGTCCTCCGCGTCATGCTCAACACCGCGGGCAAGCCCAAGAGCGGAGAGAAGCGCACCGATCTCATCGGCTACGGCGCGGTGCGGCCCCGTATCGCCCTGACGACGCCCGGGGATCCCGGACCCGCCGATGTCTACCCGCTGCCCGATCTCGCCGCTGCCGAGCCCAAGACGCCGTCCGCGAGCGCCTCTTCCGCGCCCGCTCCGGCAGAGCAGGGCAAGGGTGCGGAGAGCGACAAGCCGGCCACGGCGGCCCCCGTCGCGGCGTCCGACAACGGCAGCGGCACCGGCCTCTGGATCGCACTCGGCGTCGGTGCCGCGCTGCTCGTCGGCGGAGCGGTCGTGGTCCTCGTCCTCCGCGCCCGTCGTCGCGGCGCCGCTCTCGCTCCGCAGCCTCCGGTGATGCCGCAGTACGCCCCCTCCTACGGCCACCGGCCCCAGCCGGCCCCGTACCAGCAGAACCCGCCTTACGGACCGCCCCCCGGACCGGGTCAGACCGGCTGAGGCACCGCTTTTTGGGGGCCGGCGATTGCGAGCGTGAAGCACTCGTGCGCAGGTCGTGAAGGAGCCGGGAACGCCTTGCATTTCCAAGAGGAGAGCGGCGGGTACGGCATGGGCGGGCTAGGATCATCCCGTCTCCGTGGGTGACGAAACTTGCTGAGGCGAAGTCGAGAAGGCCACCACTTCGGGGGAGTCATGTCGTTCGACGACGAGTGGGCGTCCGTGCGCACCAAGGCCCAGGCCGATGTGAGCATGCGGCTCAATCAGGTGCCGGCCGACCCCGGCGGCGGCAGCGGGAACGCCGACCTCGGTGTCGATCAGGACAAGCTCGGTGCCATCGGCAGCGCCGCCTACGCGCTCCACGGCCGCCTGGTGAAGGACGGGAACCACGCCCGGACGAACACCTCGGAGGCGGCGACCGGTATGTCCACCAGCGGCTTCCGTACCGGGTCCGCGATGGCGACCGTGCAGGAGACATGGAGTTCTCAGCTCAGCACTCTGCTCGACGCCTGCGCCAACATCTCCAACCATCTGGACTACAGCGCCGCGACGCACGCCAAGGAAGAAGCCGACATCAAGGCGGCCCTCGCCGCCTCCCAGATCAACGAGTATCTGAAGTAGGGGCGGGGAGCAGGAGCCGTGCTGACCTTTGACAACGTCTACCAGGCGCCTCTCGACAAGATGAAGGCCGCGGCCGACAACTGGTCGGAGATGAAGGGCAAGCTGGACAAGCTCGCCGAGGACGCCCGTACGACCATGGCCGCCAAGGCCAGGGACGAGTACTGGCGTGGTGTGAACGCCGAGGTGACGAAGCCGTTCGTGGACAAGACGGCGAAGGAGTTCGACGACGCGGCGAAGGCCGCCGGCGGTATCCACAGGATCCTCGATGACGGCTACAACGCCTTCAAGAAGGCGAAGGACGACCTCAAGAAGATCGTCGACGTCGACGCCCCCGCTCAGCATCTCGTCGTCAAGAACGGCAAGGTCGAGGCCGCGTATCCGCTGGAGAAGGACAATGGGGCCCGGCACGACCCGGACTACCCCGAGGCGCTGCGCAAGCAGCGCGCTGCGATCGAGGCGATGCAGCGGCGGATCGACGCGATTCTCGAGACTTGTGACGACGCCGATGTGGCCTGCTCCAACGCGTTGAAGGCGAACATCACCGGCGACAAGCACAACTTCAGCGCGCCGAGGTACGGCAGCATCGACGCCGAAGAGGCGCAGCGCGCACTCGACCTGGCCAAGAAGGGCCGCGACCTCTCACACGAGGAGCTGGAGCGGCTCAACGAGCTGCTCAAGGACAACAGTTCTTCCAAGGACTTCTCGCGGACGTTCTACAACGGGCTCGGGGTCAAGGGCTCACTCGAGTTCTTCGGGCAGCTGTCGACGGACACGTATGAGTACGGCAAGCTCGACGAGCAGCGTCTCAAGGACGTCCAGGAGCTTCAGAGGAACCTCGGTCTCAACCTTGCCGCAGCCACGCAGGGTGGCGACAAGTGGACGGAGAACTGGTCCGCCGAGATGCGCAAGCTCGGCACCGAACGCATTCCGCTGGCCAAGAACGACTACAACGGACCGTTCGGTTACCAGCTGCTCGGCGGCATCATGCGCAACGGCAACTACGACCCGAAGTTCCTCAACCCGATCGCCGAGCATGTAGCCCAGCTGCATGCCAAGGACCCGTACATGTTCGCCGACAACAAGGCGATCGGCGGTTGGCAGAAGAGCCCCTTCAACCCTTCCGGGGTCAACGGAGCGGGCTACGACCCCATGGTGTCGATGCTGGAGGCGCTCGGACACAGTCCTGAGGCCGCGAAGCAGTTCTTTTCAGCCGATCCCACCGCGTACAACAAGGACGGGGCGCCCGGCGGTGAACTGAACCTCGGCAAGGACAAGGACGGCAACAAGATCGACAACTACCTCGACTTCTTCGGTAACGAGAAGTACGAGTTCTTCCCTGACATCGACGGCCACCACCCAGACGACGCCAAGAAGTCCATGGCCTACATGCCCGATGCGCTGGGCCACGCGCTCGAGGCGGCGACGCTCGGCCACGCTTGGGACGACCCGTCCCCCAAGCTCGTCAAGGACGAGACGACGGTCGACATCATGGAGAAGGTCGTCGAGAAATACGGCACGGACCCGGGCCTGCTGAAGAAGCAGGAGGCGATGGCCGACAGCCTCGGCACCATGGGGGCCGGATACATCGACGACATCAACTGGGCGCTCAACGAGAACAACCCGCAGAGTATGTACGCGCCGGAGAACGCGAACTCCGAGAAGTACCCGGAGGCCCGCGACCCGAAGAATCACGCAGAGTTCGGCCGCCAGGGCGCACTCAACTTCCTCAGCACGCTGGGACAACACCCCGACTCCTACGCGACGATCGCGACGGCCGAGCGGATCTACACCAACGGCATGCTGGACGCCCACGCCGTCGACGCCAACGGAAAGATCGACACCGGCCACGCCCGCTCCGCGATCTACACGGGAGCGGAGGTGCAGGGCATCCTCGACCAGTCGCGAGCCGACCAGGTCACCGCAGAGAACCTCAAGAAGGACGAGGATTACAACAAGGCCCTGGAGGCGCGCGCGGGGTGGATGGAGTTCGGGGCGGCCGCCGCCATCGGCGCCGGCGTCGCGTTCCTGCCGGCGACGGCCGCTGCCGCCGGAGCCGCGGCCATCCTCGTCCCGCTCGCAGTGGATACCGGCAGCGGTGCTCTGGAGCAGCTGTCCGGTCAGTTCATCGGCGACTGGTCTGACGCGAAGCAGGAGGAGCACAAGGACAAGGTCGACGAACAGATCCGTGAGCAGAAGACGAACATCTACACGGCGGGCGAGGAAAACTCGAAGGCGGCCTTGAGGGACTTCATGGAGCGCCACCAGGTCGCGCCTGACAGCGACTTCGGCCAGGACCTGAAGGAATCAGCCAACCTCGGATATATCAATGGCAACGCCAAGGAAGACCAGCAGGGGCAGGACCCCGAGACCGAGTGACAGGGTGAACCAGATGAGAGAGCGCGGGAAGGCGCTGTCCGCCGTGGTGGTTGCCGGGGTTCTCTTCGGTGGCGTGGGGTGCGGTGGCGGTACGAATGGCAAGGAGGCCGGGGCGACGGACGTCGGGGCGCAGCTCTGTGGGGGTGCGGTCTCGGCCCCGGCACGGGTGGCGCTGGGGCTGCTGACCGGGGGCTCGGCGCTGCACCCGACCGATCCCGGTGAGAATCCGGGCGCGGCGGCCGATGAGCTGATCGCGCACTGGGCACCGTTGAGCACACCGCCCCACAAGCGGGATCCGGTCGGTCTCTGCGCGATTTCGACGGAGAAGAACCTCGGCGCGGGCCCTGCCGACGTTCGGATCGAGTTCCGTCTCTCCGACGCGGGGGAGGCGGAGGGCGACGGGGCGATCGCGGCGTCGCTGGAGCGGTACGAGATGGGTGTGCGGGCCTCGGTCGGGACGCAGAGGGCGTATCTGTGGTTCTCGTGCGTGAGCGACCGGCTCAGCGGATCCCGGCAGACTCCGGCGTATCTCCTCGCGTCGGTGGAGAGCGCCCGGGCCCCGAAGGGCGAGGCGGGCGCGCTGAAGGACGCCAACGCCACGGTCGTGCATGCTGCGGCGCGGGCCGTGGCACAGCGGTTGGGCTGTGATGGTGACGGCGGTCTCGCGCCGAGGCCCGCGCTCAAGCACCCATGACGCGACGGCCCCTCGGGCCTCCCCGGGGGTGGTCGGCCCGTCAAAAGACCGGCATGGCCACGACCTTGCCGCGGCTGATGAGGAATACCCGGTTGCCGGCGCCCGTCATGGTCCAGGGGCCGCGGTCTTCCCGTTCGTAGGTCCAGACGCGTTCGTCGCTCGGCTTGGACAGGGCGGAGACGCCGAACTCCGGCAGGCCCTCGATCACCCAGATGCAGTTCCCCTGGATCACGGGAGGGGTCAGGGGAGACCGCGTGCCGTTCAGGCCGGCGAACAGTGCGCTGTCCCGCGTCCCGGACGTGCTGAACCGGTAGACGAAGGGGCCGTCGGCCGCGACGACCCCGTCCCCGTCGAGGGCGGGCGGACCCCAGCCGCCCTCGGTGCCCTCCGGCTTCGAGTTGGCATCCGCCGCCCACAGCCGGCGCCCTTCGACGAGGGACACAGCGGTCAGGGTCCGGCCGCCGAGGTAGACGGTGTCGCCGTCGACCAGAGGCTGCAGAGCGGTTGTGCCCTGGCCGCGGATCTCCCACACCGAGCGGCCTGTCGTGGTGTCCACCGCGGAGACGTTGCCGCTCGGCAGGGACAGGACGAGGCGGTTCCGCCCCGCCGCGGCGAGCGGTCCGGTGTCGTCCTCCGTGGTCCTGACGGAGGGGCCGGTCCAGCGCACCGTGCGGCCGGCCGTGTCGACGGCCCGCAGCTTCCCCTTCTTCGTGAGGAGGTAGATGGCACCAGGGTCCGCGGCGAGGAGCATCGCCACGTCGGCGTCCGCCAGCGTCCACTTCTCCGCGCTGGTCGACGCCTCGATGAAGAAGAGTCGGCCGCCTTCGTCCGCCGCCGCGAAATGGTCCTCGTCGACGGCCAGCTGACGCGCCCGCGCCGACAGATGAGGCAGCGTCCACTTCTGCGTCCCGTCGGTGACCTTGAGGGCCGTGAGGCCGCCGTTCCTGGCAGCGAAGATCACCACGTCCCGCAGGACGACCGGGGTGGGCAGCGGGCCATGAGCGGCTGCTTCGACCGGACCCCACAGCGGCTCCGGCTCGATTCTCTCGTCCTCCGCCTTGAGCAGGGCGGCGTCCGGAGCGTCCCCGGCCGGCGGCAGCGCGTTCGCGGCGCGTTCCGTGAGCCACCAGGCGGACGCGCCGCCACCGCCCAGCAGTACGGCGGCTCCAAGACCCCAGGCCAGGAAACGGCGCCGGCCGGGCAGGCGCTCCACCGAGGTTTCGGCCGAGGCCGTCTGTCGGCGGACCGCCGACTCCCGCCGCTTGATCTCCTGGAAGACGGAACCCTGACGCCAGAGCGTCCGGGCGCTCTTGGACGGGGAGAAGGCGCGGGCGATCTGCGCCGGTGACGGGCGAAGGGCGGCGTCCTTCGCGAGGCACGGCGCCACGAGTGCCGCCAGCTGCGGAGAGAGCGAGCCGAGATCGGGCTGGGCATGGACGACGGCGTACTGGACGGCCGCGACATGCGGTCCTGTGAACGCGCGCCGGCCGGTCGCCGCGAACACGAGAACGGCGCCGAGCGAGAACACGTCCGCGGCCCCCGTCACGCGCTGACCGAGGACCTGTTCCGGCGCGCCGTAGCCGGGTGTGACAGGGATCTGCCCCGTCGTCGTCAGGGTCAGCCCGTGTGGGGCCGGGCGATGCCGAAGTCGATGACGCGGGGCCCGTCCGAGGTCAGGACGATGTTGGCCGGCTTGATGTCGCGGTGGATGAGCCCCGCCGCGTGAATGGCTTCCAGTGTCTCGGCGAGCGACGAGGCCAGTGCGCGCACGGCCTGGTCGTCGAGGGGCCCGTGCGCGGCGACGGCCTCCTCCAGCGTGGGGCCGGCCAGGAACTCGGTGGCGATCCAGGGCCTGCCGCCCTCCATCTGCGCTCTCAGAACGCGGGCGACTCCCTTGCCGGTCACAGCCTGCGCGGTGTGGGCCTCGCGGACGAAGCGCTGCGCCAAGTGCTGGTCGTGCGCGAGTTCGGGGCGGAGCACCTTCACCGCGGCGGGGCGGCCGCTCTGATCTGTCGCCAGGTAGACCTTGCCCATGCCGCCTTCGCCCAGTACACCGATGAGGCGGTACGGGCCGAGCCGCAGCGGATCGCCGACACCGAGGGGGTTCATGGGTGGGTCACGTCCTGTCTGTACGGGTCACTGGAGGGGAAGGGCGATCAGGAAGTCCTCGCCCACGGCAAACATTCGTCCGGCCCGCTCATGCGCGACGAGTCGGCTGACCTCGGTCTGGAAGACCCAGCTGCTGCGGTGGGTGTCGAGGTCGACGGCGCTGAGTCCCGACGCGATCTTCTTGTAGAGGTACCGTTCGCCCACGACCGGGGTCACGTCGTCCTGCGTCTGCTCGTGGGTCTGCGCACCGGTGCCCTGCTCGCGCCAGCGGATCTTCCCGTCGGACGCGCCGACGGCGACGACGCCCCGGAAACCGAGGGTGTAGACGACACCGTCCCGGAGCGCCATGGCACCGAAGGCCTCGCGCTCGCCGGCGGCGAGCGACCAGGCGCGGCTCCCGTCCGAGAGCCGGTGGGCCACGAGGGACTCGCGCGCGACGTACACGTGGTCGTCGTCCATGCAGGGACGGTCGCCGATCCCGGCCCCGGGTCCGCCCCGGAACGTCCGAGACCAGCGCGTGGCGCCGGTCCGGGCGTCCCGGACGACCAGGCGGGAGGTGGATTCCTCGCTGCCGAACTCGTAGGTGACGAGTCTGCCGCCGCGTACGGACGCGGCTCCCACGTATGTCGTGTCCCTCTCCGGGTTGACGACCTCCACCCGCCACACCTCCCTGCCCGTGGCGACGTCGACAGCGAGCAGGTACGACTTCCGCGGTGACGCGATCGTCCCGCCGCCGCCCGCCAGATACACGACTCCGTCCTCCACACAGAGCAACTGCGTGGAGTACATGTTGGCGTTGAGATTCTTGATCCGCGCGAACGCCGGACGGAGGTCGCCGTTGTCCAGGTCGACGGTATGGATGGCGAAGTCCTTGTGCACGTCCTGCCGCTTCTGCGGCACGACGTAGATCTGCTTCCCGTCCGTGGTGACGGCCGCCGCTGACGTCTCCACCGTGCAGAACCACGTGCTGTCACCGGTCGCCTGGTCCTGTGCGGCGATCCCTGTGCCGGTCACCATGGCCACGGCGTCCTCGATGACGAGGGGACCGCCGAGCTCGTCCGCGTCGCCCACGGCCATGTCCCGGATCCACAGTGACGCCGGCGCGTTGCCGAGCAGGGGAGCGGAGGGCAGCTTCTCCTCCTCTCTCACCTTTCCGCTCTGCCACAGCCACGTGCCGCCTCCCGCGGCGAGCAGCGCGCCGCTGCCGAGCGCCAGGAAGGAGCGTCGCGAGAGCCGGCGGGTGAGGTCGGCCCGTTGAGGAGGCGCCGTCTGGGCGTACGGGTCGTCCGCCGGGGCGGGGAGGCGGTCCGGGTGGGGGAGCCAGACCGATGTGGCGCGGTGGGCGATGTCCGTGAGGAGGAGGGGTGGGAGGTGGTCCGCGAAGTCGCCGCGGCCGTCGTGGAGGGCCGTCGTCAGGTCGGTCGTCGTGGGGCGGGTCGAGGGGTCCTTCGAGAGGCAGGCCGTCAGGAGCGGGAGCAGGGACGCGGGGAGGCCGGTGAGGTCGGGGTCCGCGTAGCGGACGCGGTAGAGGAGGTCCGCCGGGGCACCCGTGCCGAAGGGGCCGTGGCCCGTCGCCGCGAAGACCAGGACGCCGGCCAGGGCGAAGACGTCGCCCGCCGGGGTGTGCTCCTGGCCGCCGGCCTGTTCCGGGGACATGAACGCGGGGGTGCCCGCCGCCGCTCCCGTACGCGTCAGGCGGTCGTCGCCCGCCGCGCGGGCGATGCCGAAGTCGATGATCTTCGGGCCGTACGCGGTGACCAGGACGTTCGAGGGCTTCAGGTCGCGGTGCACCACGTCCGAGGAGTGCAGCTGGGCCAGCCCGCCGGCCAGCGCCGCGCCCAGGGCGCGGACCGTCGGTTCGGGGAGCGGGCCGGCCAGCGCGACCGCGTCGTCGAGCGGCGGGCCGAGGACGTACTCCGTGGCCAGCCACGGGGTGTCGGCCAGCGGGTCGGCGTCGACGACGGCCGCGCCGTGCCGGGTGCCGATGATCCGGGCCGCGTCCGTCTCCAGGCGGAAGCGGGTACGGAACGCGGGGTCGGCCGCCAGCCGCGCGTGCACCGTCTTCAGGGCGACCGTACGGCCGCCGGGCGATCGGGCCAGATAGACCGTGCCCATGCCGCCGGAGCCCAGGCGCGCCAGAAGGCGGTACGTGGCGATCGAGGCCGGGTCGTCATGGGTGAGCGGTGACAGCATCGGCTAGTTCCTGGAGTTCTGCGGGTGGTACGGCAGTTCGGCCGCGAGGAGCTCGGAGGACTGCCGGGCGAGCGCCGCGACGATCCGGCCGGGCAGCCAGCCGGGGGCCAGTAGCGACCCGGCCGAGCTGAGGACCGTCTCGTGCGGGGTGGGCGGCGCCAGTGCCGTCAGCAGCTCCGCCGCGGTGGGGCGGTGCGCGGGGTCGCGGGTGAGGCAGGCGGTGACCGACTGCCGTAGCGCGGGCGGGAGTTCGGAGCGTTCCGGGACGGTGTGGCCGGTGGCCGCGTACGCCAGGACGGCACCGAGCGCGTACACGTCTCCCGCCGGCCGGGGCCGCCCGCCCGACGCCTGCTCGGGCGCCAGCGCGCCCGGATCGAGGCCCGGCAGCCCGGCCCGCGGCTGCCCGTCCGGCGCCGCCGCCCGTACCGCGCCGAAGCACGTCAGCCGCGGGCCGTCGGCGGTGAGCAGCACCGCGGCGGGCGAGACACCCGCGTGCGTGACGCCCTGCGCGTGCACGGCGGCCAGCGCCTCGGCGAGGGCGGCGCCGATCGCCCGTACCGTTCCCTCCGGCAACGGGCCGCCGTGCACGGCCAGCGCCACGGGGAGCGGGAGTACGGGCAGATAGGGCGTCGCGTACCAGGGGGAGGGGGCGGTCGGGGCGGTGCCGATCGGGTCCGACACCTCGGCGACCGGGGCGATCCACGGGGCCATGAGCCGCTGCCCCGCCTGTGCCTCCGTCAGGAAGCGGGCCGGGTCCGCGCCGGGCAGGGGTGCGGAGAGCAGCACCGTACGGTCGCCGTCCGCGCTGCGGGCGATGAACCGGCGGCAGGAGACGTGGCCTTGGTGCGGTGCCGGCGGGTCGAGACGGGTGATCAGCCGGTACGGGCCGATCCGCCGCGCGGAATCCTCGTGCGGGCGCGGCCGTTCCACGTGCGCATCCCCCTCGTCGGTCGCCCCGGTGTCAGACACCCCGTCGGTCACGGGAGCAACAGGAGCCTACTCAAAGGGGGGAGGGGGGTCGCACTCGGTGACCGCGCCCGGGGTGACCGCACGGTGGGCGACGGCGCACGCGGTGCCGGTCCGGTGCCGGTCCGTCAGTCCGCCGTCGCCGGGGAGGCGCCGATCAGTGAGAGCACGAGGATCGAGGTACGCGTGATCAGGCCCGCGAGCAGAATCGTGCCGAACCCCTCCACCCGCATCAGCCCCATCTCCTCACCCAGCCAGGACAGCAGCCACCAGATCAGGGAGTCCTGGACGAACCCGGCCGCGGCGAAGGCCAGCAGGGCCGGAGCGGGAACAGGGGCCGACGGGCCGATGTGGATGAGCTGGGTGAGGACGGCGATCACCAGGCCCGCCATCACGACGGCGAGGAACGCGTCCGCTCCGTCCCCTTCCAGCGTGATGCCGGGCAGCGCGGCTACCGCGATGCCGGCGCCCGCGAGAGCGCCAAGTCTGCGACGTACGCCTGTGCTTGTGCCTGTGCCTGTGTCACTCATGGCCGGATGCTGGCACAGGCCGTGTGATCTTGTGAAGATCCCATGGAGGGGGATCTCGTAGAGACCGTGATCGGATTCGAACCGACGTCACTCGCTTTGCAGGCGAGTCCCTGAACCACTCGGGTACACGGTCGTGCTGGTCGCGCTGTTCCTGTTCCTGTTCCTGTTCCTGGAACGACCGTAGGGCGGCGCCGCTGGGCGGCTCAAGAGAGGCGGGCGGGCCGCAACACGACTGCCATACGCCGTTCACGGTCGGGCGGCAGTCGTCCGGTTGTCGGGTGGCAGCTGCGCGGCAGTCGTACGGCCCTGATGGGAGCGGCCTACGACCAAGGGACGAGCCGGCTCCATCCTGACGACAGGGTCCTACCGCCACCATGCCCCTTACTCTGAAGGGCATGAGTGCCTTGGACCCCCGTGACTCCGGCGTCGCCCCGCCCGCCGACGCCCCCCTCCCGGAGCGCACGGGCGGATCCGTACTCGACCGGGACCACCGGGCGCTCAGCATCGGTATCGTCTCCGTCGTCCTGCTCATCGCCTTCGAGGCGACCGCCGTCGGCACGGCCATGCCCGTCGCCGCCCGCGAGCTGAACGGCATCCCCCTCTACGCCTTCGCCTTCTCCGCGTACTTCACCACCAGCCTCTTCGCCATGGTCCTGTCCGGGCAGTGGTCCGACCGCGGCGGCCCCCTCGCCCCGCTCACCGTCGGCATCTCCGCCTTCGCGGCTGGGCTCCTGCTCTCCGGCACCGCCGGCACGATGTGGCTCTTCGTCCTCGGCCGGGCCGTCCAGGGGCTCGGCGGCGGCCTGGTGATCGTCGCGCTGTACGTGGTCGTCAGCCGGGCCTACTCCGAGACGCTGCGGCCGGCGATCATGGCCGCCTTCGCGGCCAGCTGGGTCGTCCCCTCCGTCGTCGGACCGCTCGCCTCCGGAACCATCACCGAACACCTCGGCTGGCGCTGGGTCTTCGTCGGGATCCCGGTCCTCGTCGTCTTCCCGCTCGCACTCGCCCTGCCCGCGATACGGCGCACCGCCTCCGGGCCGACCGACCCGGAGGCGCCGGTGCCGCCGTACGACCGGCGGCGGATCCGGCTCGCGCTCGGCATCTCGGCCGGGGCGGGGCTGCTGCAGTACGCGGGGCAGGAACTGCGCTGGCTCTCGCTGCTCCCCGCCGTGGCCGGGGCCGCGCTCCTCGTGCCGGCGGCGCTCGGACTGCTGCCGCGCGGTACGTACCGCGCGGCCCGGGGGCTGCCGTCCGTGGTGCTGCTGCGGGGGATCGCGGCGGGGTCCTTCATCGCCGCCGAGTCGTTCGTACCGCTCATGCTGGTCACCCAGCGGGGCCTGAGTCCGACGCTCGCGGGCCTGTCGCTCGCCGTCGGCGGTGCGACCTGGGCGTTCGGCTCCTACCTCCAGTCGCGGTCGTGGACGGAGCCGTACCGGGAGCGGCTCGTCGTGATCGGCATGCTCCTGGTCGCGGCGGCGATCGCGGCCGCCCCGAGCGTGCTGATCGCCTCGGTGCCGGTGTGGGTGGTCGCGGTGGCGTGGGGGTTCGGGTGCCTCGGGATGGGCATGGTCATCGCCTCGACGAGCGTGCTGCTCCTGAAGCTGTCGGCGCCGGAGGAGGCGGGTGCGAACTCGGCGGCGCTCCAGATCTCGGACGGCCTGTCGAACGTGTTGCTGCTGGCGGCGGGCGGCGCGGCGTTCGCGGCGCTGGGCGGGGGCGCGGTGGGCCACACGGCACACGCGACCGCGAGCACGGGCGCGAGCACGGCCTCGCACCCGGCGGCCTTCGCGGCGGTGTTCCTGCCGATGGCAGGGGTGGCACTGGTGGGGGCGTGGGTCGCCACGCGGCTCGGTGGGCCGGATCAGGCAGAGGCGTCGAAAAACTGATCACGGCGCGGCTGCCCACGTTCGCGGCGGCCTAGCCGCCCACGTTCGCGCGCTGAGCCGAGGCTGTGACTCTCGCGCACCGGCTTACCCGGGGCTGTGACTCCGCGCACCGGTCTTACCCGAGGCTGTGACTCCGCGCACCGGCCTACGCGAGGCTGTGACTCTCGCCGCACCGCGCGAGGTCACGGCCTCGTCCGGGCCGGGTGCCGGCGGGCGCACCGGTAGGGTGGCCCGGTTGTCGTATCTGGACGAGCGTCGAACCGGAGACCGTGACTACCACCGCCACCTCCTCCCATCACCTCTCTCCCGCCTTTCCCGGCCGTGCCCCCTGGGGTACGGCCAACAAGCTGCGAGCCTGGCAGCAGGGCGCCATGGAGAAGTACATCCAGGAGCAGCCCCGCGACTTCCTCGCGGTCGCGACGCCCGGCGCCGGCAAGACCACCTTCGCGCTGACCCTCGCCTCCTGGCTGCTGCACCACCATGTCGTCCAGCAGGTGACCGTCGTCGCACCCACCGAGCACCTGAAGAAGCAGTGGGCCGCCGCCGCCGCGCGCATAGGGATCAAGCTCGACCCCGACTACAGCGCCGGGCCGCTCAGCAAGGAGTACCAGGGCGTCGCCATCACGTACGCCGGTGTCGGCGTGCGGCCCATGCTCCACCGCAACCGCTGCGAGCAGCGCAAGACCCTCGTCATCCTCGACGAGATCCACCACGCCGGTGACTCCAAGTCCTGGGGCGAGGCCTGCCTCGAAGCCTTCGACCCGGCGACCCGCCGCCTCGCGCTGACCGGTACGCCCTTCCGCTCCGACACCAACCCCATCCCCTTCGTCACGTACGAGGAGGGCAACGACGGCATCCGGCGGTCCTCGGCGGACTACACGTACGGATACGGCAACGCCCTCGGCGACGGCGTCGTGCGGCCCGTCATCTTCCTCAGCTACAGCGGCAACATGCGCTGGCGCACCAAGGCCGGCGACGAGATCGCCGCCCGCCTCGGCGAGCCCATGACCAAGGACGCCATCTCCCAGGCCTGGCGCACCGCCCTCGACCCGCGCGGCGACTGGATGCCGAACGTGCTCCGCGCCGCCGACCAGCGTCTGACGGAGGTCAGGAAGGGCATCCCCGACGCCGGCGGGCTCGTCATCGCCTCCGACCAGGACTCCGCCCGTGCCTACGCCAAACTGATCCGCGAGATCACCGGCACCAAGGCCACCCTCGTCCTCTCCGACGAGGCCGCCGCCTCGAAGCGGATCGACGAGTTCAGCGAGAGCAACGACCGCTGGATGGTCGCCGTCCGCATGGTGTCCGAAGGCGTCGACGTCCCCCGCCTCGCCGTCGGCGTGTACGCGACCACGATCTCGACCCCCCTCTTCTTCGCCCAGGCCGTCGGACGTTTCGTACGTTCGCGCAGGCGCGGCGAGACCGCCTCCGTGTTCCTTCCGACGATCCCCAACCTCCTCGGCTTCGCCAACGAGATGGAGGTCGAGCGCGACCACGTCCTCGACAAGCCGAAGAAGAACGGCGAGGACGACCCGTACGCCGAGTCCGAGAAGGAGATGGCGGAGGCCGAGAAGCAGCAGGACGAGGACACCGGCGAACAGGACACGCTGCCCTTCGAGGCGCTCGAGTCCGACGCCGTCTTCGACCGGGTGCTCTACGACGGCGCCGAGTTCGGCATGCAGGCCCACCCGGGCAGCGAGGAGGAGCAGGACTACCTCGGCATCCCCGGCCTCCTCGAACCCGACCAGGTGCAGCTGCTCCTGCAGAAGCGGCAGGCACGGCAGATCGCGCACAGCCGCAAGAAGCCGGACGGCGAGGCCGATCTCCTGGAGCTTCCGGCCGAGCGGCGGCCCGTCGTTTCGCACAAGGAGCTGCTCGAACTGCGCAAGCAGCTGAACACGATGGTCGGTGCGTACGTACATCAGAGCGGCAAGCCGCACGGGGTCGTTCACACCGAACTCCGCCGGGTCTGCGGCGGTCCGCCGAGCGCGGAGGCCACGGCCGGGCAGATCCGCGAACGGATCAAGAAGGTGCAGGAGTGGGCCACCCGCATGCGGTGAGCGCGGTCCACGAACGGCCGGGGGCCCGTACGCGAAGGTGCGTACGGGCCCCTTTCACGCTCAGGCGCCCCCTCCATGCCGGAACCGATCATGTCCGCCGAACTCGCCTGACCGGCTGACTTAAGACCCGAACCAGCTGTATCCGGTCGTCGGCGCCCGGATTCTGGACGAGGTCTTCCGCTGAGCGGAGTGGCTCGCTACTGTCCCCGCAATGCAAACGCCCCGTGGCAGCGCCGCCGCGGAGCGCAGCCGGTGCGCATGGCCTGCCGGCGGCCTCTGACGTGCGTCGCCGCGGGACCGGCGCCGCTGCTCTCGTTTGAAGGTCCGCCGTCACTCACTCCGAAGGAGAGGGCGTCGTGACCGCGGAAACCTCCCAGACGCTCGACCGGGGACTTCGAGTCCTCAAACTGCTCGCCGACACCGACCACGGCCTGACCGTCACCGAGTTGTCCAACAAACTCGGGGTCAACAGGACCGTCGTCTACCGTCTGCTCGCCACACTCGAACAGCACGCTCTCGTACGGCGTGACCTGGGCGGCCGTGCCCGGGTCGGCCTCGGCGTGCTGCGGCTGGGCCGTCAGGTCCACCCGCTGGTCCGCGAGGCCGCGCTGCCCGCGCTGCGCTCGCTGGCCGAGGACATAGGCGCGACCGCCCACCTGACCCTGGTGGACGGGGCGGAGGCGCTGGCCGTCGCGGTCGTCGAGCCGACCTGGACCGACTACCACGTGGCCTACAGGGCCGGTTTCCGCCACCCGCTGGACCGGGGCGCGGCCGGCCGCGCCATTCTCGCGGCCCGGCAGGGCGGCCTGATCGAACCCGGCTTCACGCTCACCCACGGCGAGCTTGAGGCGGGCGCGAGCGGCGCGGCGGCTCCGCTGGTCGGCGTCACCGGGATCGAGGGCAGCGTGGGCGTGGTCATGCTCGCGGACGCGGTGCCGGAGCGGGTCGGGCCGCGCGTCGTGGACGCGGCCCGCGAGGTCGCCGACGCGTTGCGCTAGGGCGCGCGGCGGTTACGGGAGTTACGGCCGTTACGAGGTCAGGTACGGGCGCTCGTCAGCGGCGCCGGTCCTGGCGGTGACAGCGGGCACGATGCCCCGGCGGGCACGGCGCCCCGGCGGGTACGACGCCCCAGCGGTCCCGGCAGCCCCGGCCGTAACGGCGCCCCGGCGGGCACGACGTCAGATGTCCGGGTGGTCGTCGCCCACCAGCAGCGTCCCCAGGGGCGTGCGGCGGTGCAGGACCGATCGGCCCGCTCTCGACGTCGTGATCAGGCCCGCTCCCCGCAGGGCCGACGCGTGCGCCGAGGCCGTCGCGTTGCTGACGCCCAGGCGGCGGGCCAGGGACGTCGTCGTGTGTTCCCGGGACAGCAGGAGGAGCAGCGCGAGGCGGGTCCTGCCGAGGACCGTCGCCAGGGAGTCGGCCGAGTCGGGCGCCCCGTCCCGCGCGAGAGGCAGGCCAGGGCCCGCCGCGTACGTCACGACCACCGGCCGGCCCGGCAGGTCCTGGATCATCGGCCGGCCCGTCCAGTGGAAGGTCGGCAGCAGGACCAGCCCCCGGCCGTCGACCCTGACGTCCCGTTCGCCCGGCGCCGGCCACGCCCACACGCCGTCGCGCAGCCGGCTCCCCGCCACCAGCGCGGGCAGCGCCGCGCCGACGCCGTGTTCGGCGACGGCCAGGGCGCCCCGCGTGTACTCCGCCCGGTGCAGGTCCCCCACCAGCGGCCACACCGGCGCGAGCACCGTCTCGAAGGCGGCCCGCTGTGCCCGGCGCAGCACCCGCCAGGCGTCGGCGTCGCCCCCGTGCAACTCGCGGATCCAGCGCGGCGAGGGCTGCCCCGCGTACACCCGCTCCAACTCCGACCGCACCAGCTCCTGGCGCGCCGCCGCGACCAGGTCGAGGCCCTCGTCGAGGGTCTCGCCGAGGACGTCGAGGAAGACCGGGGCCCGGCCCGCCGGCACCAGATCCCCCAGCGGCTCGACCGCGCCCGGCAGGGACCTCACCACCCGCCGTCGCCAGCGGCCGAAGAGCAGCTGGTCGCGGCGGTCGAACAGCATCGTGAAGGCCGCGTTCAGCTCCTGCACCGGGGCCGGCCGGGGCGCGAACCGGACCCGGGCGACGTCCTCGGCCGTGAGATGGATCCGTAACACCGCGCTCCTCGCAAGCCTTTCGGTCAGGGCCTCAACCTTCGCCCGGCACACCGGGCCGGCGCCAGCATGATCCACATGACAGCACACCTCCCGAAACACCCCCTGACCCGGCGTACGGTCGTCAAGGCCGCCGCCCTCGCCGCCACGGCCCTGGCACTCACCCCCATCGAGGCGCACGCCGCGCACGCCGCCGGCCTCACCCTGCGGCTGCCCGCTCCCACCGGCCCGTACGAAGTCGGCGCCACCGTCCTGCACCTGGTCGACCCCGCTCGCAACGATCCCTGGGCGCCCGCGATCGGCGTACGGGAGGTGATGGTCACCGTTCTCCACCCGGCCCGTACCGTCCGTGGCTTCCCGCGTGCCCCGCAGCTGACCGAGGGCGCCGCCGGCCTCTTCACCTTCCTCGCCCCGGCGATGCGCCCCGGGTGGCTGCCCGCCGCCGGCGTCGACTGGGCGGCCACCCTCACCCACACGCACGTCGGCGCCCCCGTCCTCCCCGGCCCCTGGCCCGTGCTGCTCTACAGCCCCGGCGGCGGTGACGCCCGCACCATGGGCACCTGCCTCGCCGAGGAGCTCGCGAGCCACGGCTGGGTGGTCGTCACCGTCGACCACCCCGGGGACGCGAGCGAGGTGGACTTCCCGACCGAGCGGCCAGGGCGCGACAAGGTCCGCCCCACCGTCTTCACCGGGGAGCCGGGGCCGGAGCAGTTCCGCACCATGATCGACACCCGGCTCGCGGACATCCGTTTCGTACTCGACCGGCTGGAGAGCCTGCCGGGGGAGCTGGGCCGCGCCATGGACCTGGAGCGGACCGGGATCTACGGCCACTCCGCCGGCGGGACCACCGCCGCCCAGGCGCTCCACGACGACCGGCGGATCGCCGCCGCCGTGAACCTGGAGGGCCACCTGGACCAGGTGGACGGCGAGCTGTTCCCCGTCGCCCGGTACGGCGTCGACCGGCCGCTGCTCCTGCTCGGCACCGACGGCTTCCGCGGCGCCCGGCTCGACCGCTCCTGGTCGGCGATGCTCGCCCACCCCGGGGGCCGCACCCGCCGCCGGCAGCTCGACGACGCCTCGCACTGGGTGTTCACCGACTACGCCGCTCTGGTGCCGCAGCTCCACGCCGCCGGTCTGATGACCACCGAGGCGCGGACCGAGATGGTCGGCACGATCGCACCCGAGGCGTCGGTACGGGCGGTGCGCCGCCAGGTACGTACGTTCTTCACCCGGAATGTCCGGTCGGCGGGCTCGTCATCGGCCGTCCGCTAGCCATCCGCTAGCCGCCCGGTAGCAGCCCAGTAGATTGGGGCCGTGCTCTCCCGTCTCACGCGCACCCGTGCGCTCGCGCTCTGCGCCCTGCCCGTCGCCGCGCTCTTCGCCGTCGTCGGGCTCGCGCCGCTGCCGTACGCCATCGCACAGCCCGGTTCGACCGCCGACGTGCTCGGCGTGGACGAGGGGCGGCCGGTGATCACGGTCAGCGGGGCGCCGGTCCGGCCGACGGAGGGCAAGCTGCTGATGACGACCATCGTGGCCACCGGCCCGAGCGTGGAGAACGACTTGGCGACCGTCGCCGACGCCTGGTTCCGTACCGACCGGGCCGTCCTGCCGCGCGACTCGGTCTACCCGCCGGGCAAGTCGGACGCCGAGGTGGAGAAGCACAACCTCGGCCAGATGAAGGAGTCGCAGGACGCGGCCACCCTGGCCGCCCTCCGGTATCTCAAGCTGGACCCGAAGAAGATCAAGGTCACCCTCCACCTCGCCGACATCGGCGGGCCGAGCGCCGGGTTCCTCTTCTCCCTCGGGATCGTCGACAAGCTCGCCGGCGACGGAGCGGGCGGGGATCTGACGGGCGGCAGGACCATCGCCGGGACGGGGACGATCGAGCCCGACGGTACGGTCGGCGCGGTCGGCGGGGTCTCCCTGAAGACCCAGGCCGCCGGACGGGACGGCGCGAGCGTCTTCCTCGTACCGAAGGCGGAGTGCTCCCAGGCGGAGGCCGAGCTGCCGCGGGGCATGCGGCTGATCCCGGTCTCCACGCTCGGTGACGCGGTGTCGTCCCTCAAGGCGCTGGAGCGGGGGAGCGAAGAGCAGATCCCGAGCTGCTGAGCCCGGTCGGCGGCCGACCCGGAACCCCGTCGTCGGAGCCTCTCCCCGCCGGCCCCCGCAATCCCCGCCCCCGCCCCCGCCCCCCGGACCTCAGTCCGCGTCGTCCGCCGCCTGTTCCACCAGGGGGATGATCCGCAGCGGCACGGGGTTCTCCATGACGATCGCCGTCGAGGCCCGGACGATGCCCTCGAAGCCGACGACCCGGTCGATCACCCGCTGGAGGTCGGCGTTGGAGCGGGCGACCAGGCGGCAGAGCATGTCGCCGTGGCCGGTCGTCGTGTGCAGCTCCAGGACCTCGGGCACGGTCGCCAGGTGGGCCCGTACGTCCTGCCCCTGGCCCTGCTTGATCTCCAGGGTCGCGAAGGCGGTCACCGGGTAGCCGAGGGCGGCCGGGTCCACCTGCGGGCCGAAGCCCCGGATCACGCCGTTCGACTGGAGACGGTCGAGCCGGGCCTGGACCGTGCCGCGCGCGACGCCGAGGCGTCGCGAGGCCTCCAGGACTCCGATGCGCGGCTCCCGCGCGAGCAGCACGATCAGACGCCCGTCCAGATGATCGATCGCCATAGCGGTCTCCCCATGGTCATGATGTACAAGTCGAACGGCTCTACTGGCCGGTCGCTGAGCATATTGCCCAGTCGCCCGGCGAACTATTGCGCAGCTTGCCGATCGGCGGGACTCTGCCCCCATGACTGAGACCATCCAGCAGACCCCCTCCACGGCGCGGCAGGCCGACCCCTTCCCCGTGAAGGGAATGGACGCGGTCGTCTTCGCCGTCGGCAACGCCAAGCAGGCCGCGCACTACTACTCCACGGCCTTCGGCATGAAGCTCGTCGCGTACTCCGGACCGGAGAACGGCAGCCGCGAGACCGCCAGTTACGTCCTGACGAACGGCGCCGCCCGCTTCGTGTTCACCTCCGTCATCAAGGCCTCCACCGACTGGGGCCGCTTCCTCGCCGACCACGTCGCCGAGCACGGCGACGGCGTGATCGACCTGGCGATCGAGGTGCCCGACGCGCGCGCCGCGTACGCCTACGCCGTCGAACACGGCGCCACCGGCATCACCGAGCCGTACGAGCTCAAGGACGACCACGGGGTTGTCGTCCTCGCCGCCATCGCCACGTACGGCAAGACCCGCCACACCCTCGTCGAGCGCTCCGGCTACGACGGCCCGTACCTGCCGGGCTTCGTCGCCGCCGACCCGATCGTCGAGCCGCCGGCCAAGCGCACCTTCCAGGCCATCGACCACTGCGTGGGCAACGTCGAGCTCGGCAGGATGAACGAGTGGGTGGCCTTCTACAACAAGGTCATGGGCTTCACGAACATGAAGGAGTTCGTGGGCGACGACATCGCGACCGAGTACTCGGCGCTGATGTCCAAGGTGGTCGCGGACGGCACCCTCAAGGTGAAGTTCCCGATCAACGAGCCGGCGATCGCGAAGAAGAAGTCGCAGATCGACGAGTACCTGGAGTTCTACGGCGGCGCGGGCGTCCAGCACATCGCCCTCGCCACCAACGACATCGTCGCCACCGTCCGCTCCATGCGGGCCAACGGCGTCCAGTTCCTCGACACGCCGGACTCGTACTACGACACCCTCGGTGAGTGGGCCGGCGAGACCCGGGTGCCCATCGAGACCCTGCGCGAGCTGAAGATCCTCGTCGACCGCGACGAGGACGGCTACCTGCTGCAGATCTTCACCAAGCCGGTCCAGGACCGCCCGACCGTCTTCTTCGAGATGATCGAGCGCCACGGCTCCATGGGCTTCGGCAAGGGCAACTTCAAGGCCCTCTTCGAGGCGATCGAGCGCGAGCAGGAGAAGCGCGGCAACCTGTAGCGGCTAGGGCTACGGCTACGGTCTCGGCGCCTCGGGGGTCTCCCGGGGCGCCGGGGCCTCCCCGCCCTCGCCCCCGCCCCCGCCGTCGGCCGGGCGCAGCTCCTTCGGGAGCTCGTCCGGCGGCTCCCCGAGGGACGCCACCGCCGCCTCGGCCCTCGGTGCGAGGAGCGGCGAGAAACGCGGGTTGATCCGCAGGGCCTCCGCCAGATGGCGACGGGCCGGGCCGTACTCCCCCAACGCCCGCTCGATCTCGCCCCGGTGGTACGAGAAGAGCGCGCTCCGCAGCCCCTCGTCGGTCGCCTTCTTCGCGTACTCCAGCGCCTCCTCCGGCTCCCCGGCCCGCAAGAGCGCCCAGCCCAGCGCGTCCGCCACCCGCACCGACCGGTGCCCGCGCTCCCACTCGTCCTTCAGCCGCCGCACCGCCGCCTCCGCGTCGCCGTGGTCGGCCTCGAACAGCCCCAGGACGACCTCGCCGTACGGGCTGTCCGTCCACGTCCTCGTCCGCAGCAGTTCGTACCGGGACTCCGCCTCCTCGTCCAGGCCCAGCGACTCGTACAGCTCGCCCGCCTCCAGGAGGTACTCCGGCAGCGGGAGCCGCTCCAGCGCCGCCCGGTAGTCGCGGAGCGCCTCGACCGTGCGGCCGAGCGCCGCCTGCGCCCGCGCCCGCCCGGCCAGCGACGGACCGTGGTCCGGTACGAGCCCCAGCGCCGTCCCGTACTGCGCCACCGCCTCCTCCGGCTCGCCCCGCTCCCAGGCCAGGTCACCGAGCCGGCCGAGCGCCGCCGCCTTCTCCGCGGGCGAGTCCGCCTGGGCCACCGCGTCCGTTGCCGCCGCCCACGCGTCCTCGCGCCAGCCGCGGTCGCGGTAGGTCTGCGCCGCCCGCGCGCTGACCGCCCCGCCCGAGTGCAGCTCCTCCAGCGAGGCCATCGCCTTGCGGGCCGACGTGTACTGCCCGAGCCCGTTGTACGCGTCGATCAGCACCGGGTACGCCGACCAGCGCTTCGGGTCCTTCTTCGTGACCGCCTCGGCCCAGGTCCGCGCCGTCTTCCAGTCGCCCCGGGCGTTGGCCAGCGCGCCGAGGCCCAGCTGCGCGTCGAGGTTCCCGCGCGCGGCCGGCAGCACCTCCAGCGAGCGGCGCAGGGCCCGTTCGGCCCGCGGGTAGTACGTGACGTCGCCGAGCCGCGCGCCCCGCTCCGTGTACGCCGCCCCCAGCACCGCCCATGACGCGTCGTCGGCCGGATGCTTCTTCAGCCAGGTCTCCCGGTCACTGATCAGCGCGGTCAGATCGGGCAGCGACGCCTGGGTGCCCGCGTTCGCCGCCAGCACCGCCCGCGCGGCGGGTCCCGGCGCGGGCGCCGGCCCGTCGTCGAACAGGCCGGGGGCGAACTCGGGGGCGTACAGCAGAGCCGTCGCCGCGAACACCGCGCCGACCCCGGCCGCGAGGACCGTCCTCGACACGTTCTCCGTCTTCATGGCGCTCACTGTGCGGCAGTACGAAGAGCACACGAAGCGTCCACTCCGCTCGGCGAAGCCGAACGCCGGGCGGGTTCACACCGATGGCCCCGGGTGCCACGCTGGACGCATGGACGATCTTCTGACGCGGCTCCACGAGGCACTGCGCGCGGGTCTGCCCGCCGAGGCCCTGATCACCGACCCGGACGTCACCGCCTCCTATGCCCACGACATGGCGAGCTTCTGCGCGGCCGGCGCTCCCGCCGCCGTCGTGCTGCCGCGCACCGTCGAGCAGGTCCAGCACGTCATGCGCACCGCGACCGCGCTGCGGGTCCCGGTCGTCCCGCAGGGCGCGCGCACCGGCCTGTCCGGGGGAGCCAACGCCTCCGAGGGCTGCGTCGTGCTGTCGCTGGTGAAGATGGACCGCATCCTGGAGATCAACCCGGTCGACCGGATCGCCGTCGTCGAGCCGGGCGTGATCAACGCCGTCCTGTCCCGGGCCGTCGAGGAGCACGGCCTGTACTACCCGCCGGACCCCTCCAGCTGGGAGATGTGCACCATCGGCGGGAACATCGGCACCGCGTCCGGCGGTCTGTGCTGTGTGAAGTACGGAGTGACGGCGGAGTACGTCCTCGGTCTGGACGTCGTCCTCGCCGACGGCCGGCTGCTCTCCACCGGCCGCCGCACCGCCAAGGGGGTCGCCGGATATGATTTGACCCGGCTCTTCGTCGGTTCGGAAGGCAGTCTCGGCATCGTCGTCGGGGCGACCCTCGCGCTCCGGCCGCGCCCGCCCGTACAGCTCGCGCTCGCCGCCGAGTTCCCCTCCGCGGCCGCCGCCTGCGAGGCCGTCTGCGCGATCATGGAGCGCGGCCACACCCCGTCGCTGCTCGAACTGATGGACCGCACCACCGTCCAAGCGGTCAACACGCTGGCGAACATGGGGCTGCCGAACACCACCGAAGCACTGCTCCTGTGTGCCTTCGACACCCCTGACCCGGCCGCCGATCTGGCCGCCGTCGGGGAGCTGTGCGTCGCGGCCGGGGCCACCGAGGTCGTACCCGCCGAGGACGCCGCCGAGTCCGAACTCCTCCTCCAGGCGCGCCGGCTGTCCCTGACCGCCCTGGAGACGATCAAGTCCGCGACGATGATCGACGACGTGTGCGTGCCGCGCACGAAGCTCGCCGCGATGCTCGACGGCACGTCCGCCATCGCCGAGAAGTACGGCCTGACCATCGGCGTCTGCGCGCACGCGGGCGACGGCAACACCCATCCCGTCGTCTGCTTCGACCACACCGACGAGGACGAGTCCCGGCGGGCGCGGGAGTCCTTCGACGAGATCATGGCGCTCGGTCTCGCGCTGGGCGGCACGATCACCGGCGAGCACGGGGTGGGCGTGCTGAAGAAGGAGTGGCTGGCGCGGGAGTTGGGGCCGGTCGGCGTGGAGCTGCAGCGGGGCATCAAGCGGACCTTCGACCCGCTGGGGATCCTGAACCCAGGAAAGCTCTTCTGAACCTCCGCGGCGGGTCGTCACATCTCACCGTCCTGCGACTCGTCAGACGGCCAGGGGTCACCCAGCCACAGTTCGTCGGTCACCGCCGTGGTGGCCAGGAGCTCGGCGAGCCCGTCGTCGATGCCGAGCTGCTCGGACTCGGTGCCCGGCGGGACGGCGCGCAGGGTCCGCTCCAGCCAGGCGGACACCTGCGCGGAGGGCGCTTCGAGCAGCGCGTCGCCGTCGGGGGAGGAGAGCGCCATCAGGACCACGTTTCGGCCCTCGACCTTGGTCGGCCAGATGCGGACGTCGCCGTGGCCGCACGGCCGGAAGACCCCCTCGACGAGCAGCTCGCGCGCGAACGTCCAGTTGACGGGGTGGTCCGAGCCGACGTGGAAGGTGATGTGGACGGCGTACGGGTCGTCGGTGCGGTAGGCGAGCCGGGCCGGGACGGGGATGCTGCGCTCGGGGGAGAGCACCAGCGTCAGCTCCAGCTCCCGCTCCACGACGGTGTTCTCGGTGTTCTGCACGGTCCCGCTCCTTCGCGTGTACGGGGCCCCGGGTGGGCCCGCACAGGGAGAGAGCGCGCTCGGCGCCGGCCATGACGCGACTTCGGGAAAGTTTTTCCGTGGAGTTCCCCCGAGCACCTCCGGACCGGATTCCGCAGGATCGTCGGCCTGAGCGTGACGGTGAGTGGCAGGTTTTGTGGGTATGTCGCTCGAAGGCGGGTTTCTGTCGGCCTCCTTGTTCCCGGAGCGGCGTTCTTCGTTACTGTCCTCCCTGAGACAAGCGTTGTGACGGAACGGAGTCGGGGCAGTGGCTACTCCTCCTGGAGGCGGCGGAGAGGTACCGCAGGCCGGGTACTACCCGGACCCGTCCATTCCCGGATACATCCGGTACTGGAACGGGGGCGCCTGGGTGCCCGGGACGAGCCGGCCCGCGCCCAAGGACGGCGAGTCCCTGCCGGCGGCGCCGTTCGCGGCGATGCCGGCAGGTCCGGCGCTCGCCCCGAACCCCTCGCCCGCGCCCGTCGCCACGGCCCCGGCCGCCGCCGCGGTGCCGGCCGTGGAGGAGACCGGTCCGGTCTTCCTGGACGAGGAGCCGGCCGCCGAGACGCGGCCCGAACCCGAGCCGGCCTCGGCCTGGCAGGCGGACGTCTCCCGGCAGACCGGCTTCGGCGGCGACCGGGACCGGAAGGTCTCCTGGGGTGCGCCGGAGACGGAGCAGGCGCACCCCGGGCCCGGCGCCCCGGCCGGCGGCGAACCGCCGCGGGCCCAGGCGCCCGCGCGGGACCCCCGGGTGGCCGCCGACCCCCGGTCCGCGGCCAGCTCGTCCTCGGCGCGGCTCGGCGGGATGCCGGTGACCCCGGCCGCCCGGACGTCCGCTCCGGGGGCGGCCGCCGACCCGACGGGCGGCGCGCTGCCCGGCGTACGGCAGGTGCGGCCGGAGGCGGCGCGAGCGTCCGCGCCGGCGCCCGAGGGCACGATGACCATCCGCGCCCTCCCCCCGGAGAGCCCGCGCGACCCCCAGGCAGCTCAGGCGTCTGCGGCCGCGCCGGCCGCTCGGACGTCGGCGCCCGCTCAGGCACCCCAGGGGCCGCAGGCCGCCCCGCGGCCCCACGTACCCGTCCAGCCTCAGGCACCCGCCCAGGCCCAGCAGCCCGCCTCCGCCCCTGCCTCCGCCCCTGCTTCCTCCCTTGGTCCCACCCCTGGTCCCGTCACCACCGGCCCCGGCGGCGGCGCGCCTTCGTGGCCCCAGCAGGTGCACCAGCTCGCCCAGGCGCAGCAGCCCGCTGCCGCCGCCGAGCCCGAGCAGCCGGTCCTGCCCTGGAAGCCGCCCGTCGAGGACCCCTTCCTCCAGGCCGCCCGCGCGCAGGCGTCCGCCCGCCCGGCCGGGCTCGGCAAGCGGCTCCTCGCCCGGCTCATCGACACCCTGGTGCTCGGCTCGGTCACCGGCGCGGTGTCCTTCCCCTTCGTCACCCAGGCGCTCGACCACATCGACGGCAAGATCGAGGCGGCCAAGCAGTCCGGCCTCACCGTTCAGGTCTGGCTCCTGGACGGCACCACCTCCCTCCACTTCGGTATCGCGCTCGCCGCCCTCCTCGTCCTCGGGGTGCTGTACGAAGCGGTGCCGACCGCCAAGTGGGGCCGCACGCTGGGCAAGAAGCTGTGCGGTCTGGAGGTGCGGGACATCGAGGCGCACGAACCGCCGGCCTTCGGCGCGGCCCTGCGCCGCTGGCTGGTCTACAGCGTCCTCGGACTGCTCGTCCTCGGCGTCCTCAATGTGCTCTGGTGCCTCTTCGACCGCCCCTGGCGGCAGTGCTGGCACGACAAGGCGGCGCACACCTTCGTGGCCGGCTAGCCCTTCCCCGTACGGGGCCGCCGTACGACGGCCCCGTACGGCGGTCCCCCGAACGGGCGGCGAATCGTTGCGGGGTGGTGCCCCGCGCGGTGCACTGCCCCCATGAGCAACGACCAGCCGACGCCCGGCCAGCCGCCCGAGGACGATGATCCGTTCCTCAAGAAGCCGCAGGACCCCACGCCGCCGTCGGCGGGGTCTCCGTACGGCACTACGCCCCCCGGCGGCCCGCCGCCCGAGGGTCCCCCTCCGGGTGGCCCTCCGCCGGGCGGGCCGCCGCCGGGAGGCCCGTACGGCTCGCCGTACGACAGCGCGCCTCCCCCTCCGCCGTACGGGGGTTACGGCGGCGGCTACGGCGGCACCGATCCGCTGGCCGGGATGCCGCCGCTCGCCGAGACCGGGCGGCGCATCGTCGCGAGGATCATCGACTGGCTGATCATCGTCGTGCCGCTCGCGATCATCGGCATCCCGTTCGACATCTACACCCGGGCGACGGACGGCGACAACGACTTCGGCGACACGCTCAACAGCTACAACGGCGGCAGCCAGCTGGTCTTCCAGCTCATCACGATCGTCGCGTACCTCGCGTACGACACCGTGATGACGGCCAAGGACGGTCAGACGCTGGGCAAGAAGTTGATGAAGCTGCGGGTCGCGATGCTCAACGACGGCTCCACGCCGCCGATGAGCGCCTCGCTGATGCGCGCCGTGGTGCTGTGGCTGCCCACGCTGATCTGCTGCGCCTGCCTGTGGCCGCTGCTGATCCTCATCCTGATCATGGTCGACAAGCCCTACAAGCAGGGACTGCACGACAAGGCCGCCAAGACCGTGGTGGTGTCCGTGCCGCAGTGACGCCCGGGGCGTCGAGCCCCAGCTCCGTCAGGAACCGATCCGGGTATCGGCCCCCGCACCCACGCGGACGGCCGGTGCCCGGTTCGCGTCGTTCTGGGGGAGGTGTGCCACGGCGGGGGGCTCCGCCTTCCCGCGCGCCGGCATGGTCACGGCGACGAGGAGTCCGAGGAGCAGGCCCGCGACGCAGACGACGGCGACGCCGAGGGTCGTGGTCGTGCGGGACAACAGCAGCAGAGCGACGGTCGCGAAGACGACGGTGGCCGAACCGTAGGCGAGCTGTGCGGCGTTCGGACGCGGCATGAGGGGTACCGTCCTCGAAGCATCGGGTCGATCGGACTCTACGACGGTGGATGCCCGAGCGGAGCCGGTGGTAAGCGTGACCTAACCCACGGTACCGGTGCATGGGGGGCGCATGGATTCATCAAGTCGGCCAATCCGCGCGGCCGGTGCGCCGGTTGGCCGTTCGGATGGCGATCCCGTGGCGTCCGACTATCGGAAACGCGCTCCTGCATAGTGCAGTTGGTCTGTTCAAGTCAAGGTCTGTCTTTTCTCTGGTAACTCCGGTCGAATGTCGTCACTTGTGACGCGCGACCCCGCCGCGGACACCCCACCTCCGGTCCGTGGGCGGCGGGCGCCGGGGAGGACAACTTCAAGTGACCAACAGACGACGGGCGATCAGAGCGTCCGCAGTCGTCGTGGCGCTCGCGGCCACCGCCGCCACCGCCTCGACCTTCACCAGCGCATGGGCCGAGGACAAGGGGCCGGGCGCACCGGCCGGCATCGAGCGCCATGATCCGGCGGACCACGGCCACAGCCACGGCCACGGCCATGACCACGCCGACAAGACGGCGGTCGACCACGACCTCGAGGGGCCGTACAGCAAGCAGCAGGAGCAGCAGCGCAAGGCCGCTCTCGAGCAGGTGCTGAGCGGCGAGACCAAGGTCGAGCGCCGCGGGGGTTCCCAGGTCGTCAAGCTCGACAGCAAGAAGTACGTCGAGCTGGGCCGTGAGAAGACGGACAAGATCTTCACGATCCTCGTCGAGTTCGGCGACAAGGTGGACAACACCACTCTTGTGAACCGCGCCGACGACGACACGGACGAGCTGAAGCCGAAGTACGGCGGCACGCCCGGTCCGCTGCACAACCAGATAGCCGAGCCGGACCGTACGAAGGACAACTCCACGGCCTGGCAGAAGGACTACGACCAGCAGCACTTCCAGGACCTGTACTTCGGCACCGGCAAGGACCCGAAGACCGGCCAGCCCAAGCAGTCGCTGAAGACCTACATGGAGAAGACCTCCTCCGGCCGGTACTCGGTCGAGGGCGGCGTCTCGGACTGGGTCAAGGTCGAGTACAACGAGGCCCGTTACGGCTCGAACTACT
The DNA here is from genome assembly GCF_043078785.1 of Streptomyces sp. NPDC015346. NCBI lineage: Bacteria > Bacillati > Actinomycetota > Actinomycetes > Kitasatosporales > Streptomycetaceae > Streptomyces > Streptomyces sp. NPDC015346. The sequence continues at coordinate 103,209 of NZ_JBIBTW010000001.1, forward strand.
GCGGCAACAGCAACTGCGCCAACGTGTGGGACGCCGTCCGCGACGGTGTCACCGCGTGGGTCGCCGACCAGAAGGCCAAGGGGCGCACCGACGCCCAGATCAAGGCCGACATGGCGCAGTACGACCAGTGGGACCGCTACGACTTCGACGCCGACGGCAACTTCAACGAGGCCGACGGCTACATCGACCACTTCCAGATCGTCCACGCGGGCGAGGACGAGTCGGCGGGCGGCGGAGCGCAGGGCGGCGACGCTCTGTGGGCCCACCGCTGGTACGCGTACGGCACCAACGCGGGCAAGACCGGCCCGGCGCACAACAAGGCCGGCGGCACGCAGATCGGCGACACCGGCATCTGGGTCGGCGACTACACGATGCAGCCGGAGAACGGCGGCCTCGGCGTCTTCGCCCACGAGTACGGTCACGACCTCGGTCTGCCGGACCTGTACGACACCTCCGGCAAGCCGGGCGCCGAGAACTCGACCGGCTTCTGGTCCCTGATGTCCTCCGGCTCCTGGCTCGGCCAGGGCAAGGACTCCATCGGCGACCTGCCCGGCGACATGACCGCCTGGGACAAGCTGCAGCTCGGCTGGCTCAACTACACCAAGGTGAGCGACGAGCAGCGCGGTACGAAGTCCACCCACAAGCTGGGCGTGGCCGAGTACAACACCGAGAACCCGCAGGCGCTCGTCGTCGAGCTGCCGAAGAAGAAGGTCACCACCGATGTCGTCGCGCCCGCCGAGGGCGCCACGCAGTGGTGGAGCGACATGGGTGACGACCTCAAGAACACCCTGACCCGCTCCGTCGACCTCACCGGCACGTCGAAGGCCACCCTCGAACTCAAGGGCTGGTACGACATCGAGCTGGACTACGACTACCTCTACACCGAGGTGTCGACGGACGGCGGCGCCAACTGGACCGCGCTCGACGGCACGGCCGACGGCAAGCCGCTGCCGCGCGACGCGAGCGGCGCCCCGGCGCTGACCGACGTCTCCGGCGCGTACAAGAACCTCGTGTACGGCCTGGACGCCTACGCCGGCAAGAAGTTCGACCTCCGCTTCCGCTACCAGACGGACGGCGGCGCGGGCGGCAAGGGCTTCGCGGCCGACGCCATCACGCTGACCGCCGACGGCGCCACCGTCTTCTCGGACAACGCCGAGAACGGCGACAACGGCTGGACGGCCAAGGGCTTCTCGCGGATCGGCAAGGGCTTCACGAAGGAGTACGAGCAGTACTACCTCGCGGAGAACCGCCAGTACGTCTCCTACGACGCGACCCTGAAGGTCGGCCCGTACAACTTCGGTTTCTCGGGTGACAAGGCGAGCTGGGTCGAGCACTACCCGTACCAGAACGGGCTGCTCGTCTGGCTGTGGGACACCTCGCAGAAGGACAACAACACGGCCGTCCACCCGGGCCAGGGCCTCATCCTGCCGGTCGACGCGCACCCGACGCCGCTGAAGTGGACCGACGGGACCCTGATGCGCAACCGCATCCAGTCCCACGACGCCCCCTTCGGCACCTACCGGACCGACGCCTTCCAGCTGCACAAGGCGGACGTCCCGGTGTGGATCAGGTCGCAGGCCGGCAACCCGGTCTTCGACGACCGCAAGGGCACGTACTGGTTCAAGGAGACCGAGCGCGCCGGTGTCCAGGTAACTGACACCAACACCAAGATCGTGGTCGTCAAGGAGCCGAAGAACGGCCGGACGATCACTGTCCAGGTGGGTCCGTCGACGAAGTAGTTTGCATCGTCGCAGGTCAGAGCATGATCGGCCGTCGCCCTCTAGCGGGCGGCGGCCGATCGTGTTTAGGTGCGTCTGACCGAGTCCTTATTGACAGCAAGCTCACAGGGGGAGTGGTTCCGGCATGCCCGGTGGAGGTTTCTGCAAGTTGCCCGGTGGCAGTGTGGTCGTCGCGATAGGGCTGCCGAGCCCGGCGGGCGACGGCGCCACGGTCCGCTTCCTGGTCCATGCCGCCAACCGGGCGCGTGCCCTGACCCGGCTGCGGAACCTGGGTCTGCGGGCGGTGTACCTCCGGGGCAACGCGGAGCCGCCCACCCCGGACGAGATCACCGCCGTCCTCCACCACCCGGACGGCCTCCTGTGGAGATCGACCCCGGTCACGGGCCAGGAGCTCTGGCACCCGGTCCGCGCGCTGCCCCGCCCCGCAGCGTAGGGCCGACGCGTCGCGCAGGCGGCCGCGCCGTCGCCCAGGTGGACGGCCCAGGGGGTGTCTTGTCGCCCTAGACCACCACGGGCTTGCCGGTGAGCTCGACGCCGGCCGCCCGCAGCTCCTCCAGGGCCTTCTCGGTGGTCGCCTGGGACACCCCGGCGGTCAGGTCGAGCAGGACCTTCGTACGGAACCCCTCGCGGGCCGCGTCCAGGGCCGTCGCCCGTACGCAGTGGTCCGTCGCGATGCCGACCACGTCGACCTCGCTCACGTCCCGCTCCCGCAGCCACTCCGCCAGCGTCACGCCGTTCTCGTCCCGCCCCTCGAAGCCGCTGTACGCCGCTTCGTACGCGCCCTTGTCGAAGACGGCCTCGATCGCCCCGCAGGCGACGGCGGGGGCGAAGTTCGGGTGGAAGCCGACGCCCTCGGTGCCGGCGACGCAGTGCACGGGCCAGGAGGTGACGTAGTCCGGCGCCTGTCCCTCCGGCGCGAAGTGTTCGCCCGGGTCGACGTGGTGGTCGCGGGTGGCCACGACGTGCTGATAGGCGGCGCCCGCCGTCTCGCCGACCAGGTCGGTGATGGCGGCGGCGACGTCCGCGCCCCCCGTCACCGCGAGGCTGCCGCCCTCGCAGAAGTCGTTCTGAACGTCGACGACGATCAATGCGCGGTGCATGGCGGGTGTCCTTCGGTGGGCTGGAATCGGGCGGCGGGTACGGTCGCTCGGGGATGGCATCGAGCCTAGAGACTTCCCCCTCCCTTCGGGAGGGGGCCTTTCACGGCGTTACGGATACTCCGTGCGTGTGCTCCGCGCACATGCTCCTCATGCGTCCCCTCACACGTACTCCGTCGGCAGCACCGGCTCACCGCGCGACAGCTGCATCGCCGACATCGGTAGCCCCGCCCGAGCCGCGATGTGCCGCTCCCGCGCCGCCTCCAGGGGCTCCCGGGCCACCACGTCGCCGCCCTTGACCAGCTCCACCAGGAGCTGACGGTCGACGAGCTCCGGCGGCACCGGGCCCGTGCCCACGACCTCCGCCTCCGCCACGCCGTCCTCGTCGGTCCGCCGGGCCGCCCACTTGCGGCCCCCGACCGACGCCTTGCCGCCCACCGACTTCTTGGCCACCGGGGACAGCGGCGCCTTCGGGTCGGCCGACCGGGCGCGGGCGACCAGCTTGTAGACCATCGAGCAGGTCGGGTGCCCGCTGCCGGTCACCAGCTGCGTCCCCACCCCGTACGCGTCGACCGGCGCCGCCGCCAGGGAGGCGATGGCGTACTCGTCCAGGTCCGAGGTGACGACGATCTTGGTGCCCTTCGCGCCCAGCTCGTCGAGCTGCTGCCGCACCCGGTGCGCCACGAGCAGCAGGTCCCCGGAGTCGATCCGGACCGCCCCGAGGTCCTTGCCAGCCACCTCGACGGCGGTGCGGACGGCCTCGGTCACGTCATAGGTGTCGACCAGCAGCGTCGTACCGCTGCCCAGCGAGTCGACCTGGGCGCGGAACGCGTCCCGCTCGCTGTCGTGCAGCAGGGTGAACGCGTGCGCCGAGGTGCCGACGGTCGGGATGCCGTAGCGGAAGCCGGACGCGAGGTCCGAGGTGGAGTCGAAGCCGCCGACGTACGCGGCCCGCGCGGAGGCGACGGCCGCCAGCTCGTGGGTGCGCCGGGCGCCCATCTCGATCAGCCGCCGGCCGCCGGCCGCGGCCGACATCCGGGAGGCCGCCGCCGCGATGGCCGAGTCGTGGTTGAGGATCGACAGGATCACGGTCTCCAGGAGCACGCACTCGGCGAAGGAGCCCTCGACCCGCAGGATCGGGGAGCCGGGGAAGTACACCTCGCCCTCGGGGTAGCCCCAGATGTCCCCCGAGAAGCGGTAGCCCGCCAGCCACTGGAGCGTCGGCTCGTCGACGATCTCCCGCTCGCGCAGGAAGCCGAGGACGCCCGGGTCGAAGCGGAAGTTCTCGACCGCGTCCAGGACCCGCCCGACGCCCGCCACCACGCCGTAGCGCCGCCCCTCGGGCAGTCGGCGGGTGAAGACCTCGAAGACGGAGCGCCGGTCCGCCGTACCGGCCCTGAGGGCCGCCTGCAGCATGGTCAGCTCGTACTGGTCGGTGAAGAGCGCGGTCGACGGCACGTCCACCGGCAGCCCAAGGTCCGCAGCGTTCATGTCAGCGATGCTACCCCGAATACTCGTCAGAGTGACGATTTCTATCGCCGCGCGTGCGCCCCGTTTGTGCGACGGGCCGCTCCGGGTGGCAGCATGGGCTGAGTGAGCGTCGCGCCAATTGAGATCGAACGTACGGAATCGGCCGAGGAGAACCAGGCGGTCGTCGAACCGGATGTGCCCTGGGTGACCCTCGTGCACAACGATCCGGTCAATCTGATGAGCTATGTGACCTACGTCTTCCAGGCGTACTTCGGTTACTCCAAGGACAAGGCGCACAAGCTGATGCTCGACGTGCACCACAAGGGCCGCGCGGTGGTCTCCAGCGGCACGCGCGAGGAGATGGAACGGGACGTGCAGGCGATGCACGGCTACGGCCTGTGGGCGACGCTGTCGCAGGACCGCGGCTGATGGCCGGGCACTTCGAGGCGCTGCCGGGCGGCGGCGCGGCCGTGGCGCTCGACGAGGTCGAGGTCTCCATCCTCCGCTCCCTCGCCGTCCAGCTCCTGGAGCTGATCGGGCCGGGTGACGAGCCCGTCGAGGGCGAGGACCCGCTGGCCGCGCTCTTCGCCGAGGGGCCGAGCGAGGCGCCCAGCGACCCGGCGCTCAAGCGGCTCTTCCCCGACGCGTACGGCGACGAGGACGAGGAGCTGCGGGCCGCGGCGGCCGACTTCCGCCGCTTCACCGAGAACGACCTGCGGGCCCGCAAGCGGGAGGACGCCCTCACGGTGATCCGCTCCCTGGACGCGCTGGACACGCTGGACTCCGCGGACGCCCTGGACTCCGCGGAGACGCCGTCCTCGCCCGGCGAGGGCGAGGTGGTCCTCAAGCTCACCGCCGACGAGTCCCGGGCCTGGCTCGGCGCGCTCAACGACCTGCGGCTGACGATCGGGACCCGCCTGGAGGTCACCGACGAGGACGAGAACGGCGAGCTGTACCGGCTGCCGGACTCCGACCCCCGCAAGCCGATGGTGATGGCGTACCTCTGGCTCGGCGCGCTCCAGGAATCCCTCGTCGAGACGCTGATGCCGTAGGGCCACCGGCGGGAGACGTCTCGTTCGCTCAGCGGACACTCAAATCCGCATAACGAATACGTCACCAAACTCTTCTGCCTTGCCGTGTTGAGTCCCCTTTGCCCGCTTCTTCCTGTGGTGTGCGCCACATTCGCGCCCCCCGATCACTGTTTCCCCCGTGATAAATCTTCACGACCGCCCGGGGACGCCACCCCTGTTCCCGGGGGCGCTTCGGCCGGCTGACCGCCGGTGGCACTCCATCCACATCCGGGGGGATCAGGACCTGATCCGCGGCAGACGCAGTCGGCGCGGATCAGCATGGAGAAAGGCGCACCACCATGACCTCAGTGCAGGTCGACAAGGAATACGACGGCACCGACGGGGCCGTGGGCGGCGGCGAGGGCTACCAGCGTGGCCTCGGCGCCCGGCAGATCCAGATGATCGCGATCGGCGGCGCCATCGGCACCGGCCTCTTCCTCGGCGCCGGCAAGGCCATCGCCAAGGCCGGCCCCAGCCTGATCCTCGCCTACGCCATCGCGGGCCTGGTCATCTTCTTCATCATGCGCGCCCTGGGCGAGCTGCTCATGTACCGCCCGGTGTCGGGCTCCTTCGCGGAGTACGCCCGTGAGTTCATCGGCCCCTTCTGGGGCTTCGTGACCGGCTGGACGTACTGGCTCTTCTGGGTCGTCACCGGCATTACCGAGGTCACGGCCGCCGCCACCTACATGACGTACTGGTGGAACATCCCGCAATGGATCTCGGCGCTGGTCTTCACCGTCATCCTCTACGGCGCCAACCTGATCTCCGTGAAGCTCTTCGGTGAGCTGGAGTTCTGGTTCTCCATGGTCAAGGTCACCGCCATCATCGGCATGATCCTGATCTGCGCCGGCATCCTCACCATCGGCTTCTCCGACGCCGGCGACACCGCCTCCGTGACCCACCTGTGGGACCAGGGCGGCTTCTTCCCCACCGGCATCGGCAACACGCTGATGACCCTCCAGATCGTCATGTTCGCCTTCCTCGCGGTCGAGCTGGTCGGCGTCACCGCCGGCGAGTCCAAGGACCCGAAGACGGTCCTGCCCAAGGCGATCAACACCGTGCCGTGGCGCATCGCCGTCTTCTACGTCGGCGCGCTGATCATGATCCTGTCGGTCGTCCCGTGGACGCACTTCAAGCCGGGCATCTCGCCGTTCGTCGCCGCCTTCGAGCAGATGGGCCTCGGCGTCGGCGCCGCCATCGTCAACTTCGTGGTGCTGACCGCGGCCCTGTCCTCCTGCAACTCGGGCATGTACTCCACCGGCCGCATGCTGCGCGACCTCGCGCTCAACGGCCAGGGCCCGAAGGTCTTCACCCGGCTCACCAAGAACGGCACCCCGCTGCTCGGCCTGACCTTCTCGGCCGCGCTGATGCTCGTCGGCGTCTGGATCAACTACGTCGCCCCGGGCAAGGCCTTCGAGTACGTCGTCTCCTTCGCGACCATCTCCGGCATGTGGGCGTGGATCATGATCCTGGTCTGCCAGATCCGCTACCGCGCCAAGGCGAACCGCGGCGAGCTCCCCGAGTCCACCTTCAAGGCCCCCGGAGCCCCGTACACCAGCTGGTTCGCGCTCCTCTTCATCGGCATGGTCATCGTGATGATGGGCATCGACGAGGGCGCCCGCACCGCCCTGTACTGCGCGCCGGTCTGGGGCCTCGTCCTGGGCGTCGCCTACCTGGTGCTGAAGTCCCGCAACCCCGAGGGCGCGGCCTTCGCCAAGCGCTCGTAAAGAGCCTCTGTCCAGCATTCGGGCCGTCCCGTACCACTCCTCGGTACAGGGCGGCCCGTCTGTCTATCCTGTCGGACATGCTGACCATCACACGGGCCCTGTACGACCAGATCGTCGAACACTCCCGCGCGGACCACCCCGACGAGGCCTGCGGCGTGGTCGCGGGCCCGGTGGGCAGCGGCCGCCCCGAGCGGTTCATCCCCATGCTGAACGCCGCGCGCTCGCCCACGTTCTACGAGTTCGACTCGGCCGACCTGCTGAAGCTGTACCGCGAGATGGACGACCGGGACGAGGAGCCCGTGATCATCTACCACTCGCACACGGCGACCGAGGCCTACCCCTCCCGTACGGACATCTCGTACGCGAACGAGCCCGCCGCCCACTACGTCCTGGTCTCCACGGCCGACACCGACGGCGCGGGACCCTTCCAGTTCCGCTCCTTCAGCATCGTCGAGGGCGTCGTCACCGAGGAAGAGGTCCAGGTCGTCGAGGCCTACGTGGAGGCCTGAGCGCCCGCGGCACCCGCGCTCGTACGGAAGCGGGCGAGGTACGCGGAGGGTGTCACCCCGACATGCCGGGCGAACGCCCTGCGCAGGCTCTCGTCGCTGCCCAGGCCGCTGCGCGCCGCCGCGCCCGTGACGCTCGCCCCGCCCTCCAGCAGGAGCCGGGCCGCCTCCACCCGTACCCGCTCCACATAGGCGGCCGGCGTCGCCCCGATCTGCTCCCGGAACAGCCGGGCCAGATGCCGGGCGCTCACCCCCGCCCGCCGCGCGAGCGCCGGCCCGCTGTGGTCGGCCCCCGGATCCGCCGCCACCGCGTCGAGCAGCGGCCGGACCACCGGATGGACCGTCGGGGGAGTGCGCGAGGCGGCCGAGAACTGCGACTGCCCGCCCGGCCGCTGCAGGAACACCACCAGGTCACGGGCGACCGCACGCGCCGCCGCCGGCCCGTGGTCCTCCTCCACCAGGGCCAGACACAGGTCGATCCCGGCCGTCACCCCCGCCGAGGTGAATACCTCCCCGTCGCGCACATGGATCGCGTCGGGCGTCACCTCCACCTCCGGATGGCGGCGGGCCAGCTCCGCCGCGTGCTCCCAGTGCGTCGTCGCCCGCCGCCCGTCGAGCAGCCCGGCCGCCGCCAGCGCGAACGCCCCCGTGCACACCGACGCCACCCGCCGCGACCGCCCCGCGAGCTCCGCGACCAGAGCGACCATCCCCGGCGCCGTCACGAACCGGTCCACGTCGACCGCGCCCGGCACGATCAGCGTGTCCGCGCCGCCCACCTGCTCCGGGGCGCAGTCGGCGCCGATCCGCAGCCCGGCCGAGGTGCGCACGTCCCGCCCGTCGGGCGTGCACACCCGCACCTCGTAACCCGATCCGGCCGTGGTGAACACCTCCAGCGGAGCGGAGACGTCGAGCAGCCGGACACCGTCGAAAGCCAGCACCACCACGGACCGAATCATGTGGCCCGTCATGTGTTCCGTCGTCTGTTCCGTCACGTGTCCCATTCTGTGGGGTGCCTGTCCGTACGGACATGGCGAGGCCCGGGGCCCGGCCGGGAGGCTTGCCCCATGGACCCGATGACCCTGATCCCCGACAGCCCGCTCGCCACCGCCGCCACCGCGCTCGTCCGCGACACCACGAGCGAGCTCGTCTACCACCACTCCCGCCGCGTGTACCTCTTCGGCGCCCTCCAGGGCCGCGCCCGCGGCCTCGCCTTCGACCCCGAACTGCTCTACGTCGGCGCCATGTTCCACGACCTCGGCCTCGGCGAGGCCCACCGGGACAGCGGCCGCCGCTTCGAGGTCGACGGCGCCGAGGAGGCCGCCCGCTTCCTGCGCTCCCACGGGGTCGACGAGGACGCCGTACGCCGGGTCTGGACCGCCATCGCCCTGCACACCACCCCCGGTGTCCCGGAGTTCATGGAGCCCGAGGTGGCGCTGGTGACGGCGGGCGTGGAGTACGACGTGCTGGGCATCGGCTACGAGGACCCGGCCGCCGTCGCGCCCGAGGACCGGGCCGCGATCGTCGCCCTGCACCCGCGCCCCGACTTCAAGCGCCGGATCCTCCAGGCCTTCACGGAGGGGATCGCGCCCCGGCCGGCGACGACGTTCGGCAACGTGAAGGCGGACGTCCTGCGGCACTTCGTCCCCGGCTTCCGCCCCGGCGACTTCGTCGAGACCATCCGCGGATCCGCCTGGCCCGAATGACGGCCACCGGAGGGGGCCGAGGCGTCGCCGCAGGGCCGCCCGAAGCGGTTCTCGCCCCGGCCCTGCCGACGACCGTCCACGGTGTCGCGGCCGAGGTCATTCCGCATCCGACGACCGGTACACCGACCGTCGTCCACCTGCCCGGTCCGCCTGTCGAGCACGATCTGTCCGTCATGTGAGATCACATTCCGGAACCCGGACCGGGAATCGATACGATGACCGCATGGTTTCCCACGACGTGAGCGAACAGACGCCGGGCACACCCCTGCTCGTAGCCCGTCTGCACGTCGACCTGTGCCGCCTCGCCAGCGCGATGTGTACGTCCCGCGCTGCGCTCTGAGCACCGATCGAAGCACCGAAGCACCGAAACACCCCAGCAGCGATCAACCGCCCGAGCGCACCTCCCAGCACGACCCCCCTCGCGCGGGGGCCCCCGCCGCGCGCCCACCACGCCACTCCCGACAGGAGCCCACGCCATGGCCATCGAGGTCCGCATCCCGACCATCCTCCGCACCTACACCGACGGCCAGAAGGCCGTCGAGGGCAGCGGGGAGACCCTCGCCAAGCTCTTCACCGACCTGGAGACGCGCCACCCCGGGATCGAGGCCCGCATCGTGGACGGCGGCAAGCTGCGCCGCTTCGTCAACGTGTACCTCAACGACGAGGACGTGCGCTTCCTGAACGGCATCGACACCGAGCTCTCCGACGGCGACAGCGTCACGATCCTGCCGGCCGTCGCCGGCGGCATGGTCTGATCCAGATGCGTTACGACTCCCCGCTGGCGGCGGTCGGCAACACGCCCCTGGTCCGCCTGCCCCGGCTCTCGCCCTCGGACGACGTCCGGATCTGGGCGAAGCTGGAGGACCGCAACCCCACCGGCTCCGTCAAGGACCGGCCCGCGCTCCACATGATCGAGCAGGCGGAGAAGGACGGCCGGCTCACCCCCGGCTGCACGATCCTGGAGCCCACCAGCGGCAACACCGGCATCTCGCTGGCCATGGCCGCCCGGCTCAAGGGCTACAACATCGTCTGCGTGATGCCGGAGAACACCAGCGAGGAGCGCCGCCAGCTGCTCGCCATGTGGGGCGCGGAGATCATCTCGTCCCCGGCGGCGGGCGGGTCGAACACGGCGGTACGGGTCGCCAAGGAGCTGGCGGCCGAGAACCCCACGTGGGTGATGCTCTACCAGTACGGCAACCCGGACAACGCGGGCGCCCACTACGCCACCACCGGCCCCGAGATCCTGGCCGACCTGCCCTCGATCACCCACTTCGTGGCGGGCCTGGGCACCACGGGCACGCTCATGGGCGTCGGCCGCTACCTGCGCGAGCACAAGCCGGACATCAAGATCGTCGCCGCCGAGCCGCGGTACGACGACCTGGTGTACGGACTGCGGAACCTGGACGAGGGCTTTGTCCCCGAGCTGTACGACGCCTCGGTCCTCACCACCCGCTTCTCGGTCGGCTCGGCCGACGCCGTGACCCGTACCCGGGAACTCCTCCAGCAGGAGGGGATCTTCGCGGGCGTCTCGACGGGTGCGGCGCTGCACGCGGCGATCGGGGTCGGCAACAAGGCGGTGAAGGCGGGCGAGAGCGCGGACATCGTCTTCGTCGTCGCGGACGGCGGCTGGAAGTATCTGTCGACCGGCGTCTACACGGCGGCCACCACGGAAGAGGCCATCGAGACACTCCAGGGCCAGCTCTGGGCGTAGCCCGCGGCCCGGCCCCTTTCGGGGGTTCTACGACAGATGGCGGACCTGGTCCCATACGACCGGGTCCGCCGTTCCCACTCTCCGGCGGAACTCCCACACCGGGACCTCGCGCAACTCGTCCGTCTCCAGGAAGCTCGGCCGTCCGTGCGCGTCCCCCACGGAACCCGGCGGCAGCGCGATCACCCCGGGCCGCTCGTCGTGGTACTTGCTGGTGATCTTGGCGACCAGCGCGCGGTCACCCCGCAGCGACAGGACCAGGCACGGCCGGTCCTTGGAGCCCGGACCGTCCTCGTAGGGCACGTCCGCCCACCAGATCTCGCCCGACCGGGGGATCCGCGCCGGCATCCGGCCCGGAGTCCGCGCCGGTGTCCGTCCCGGGGCGGTGGGCCGTCCGGGCGGCCGCGTCCGCCCCCCGGGCCGCCGGGACGAGCGCCCCCGGCCGTCCGCGAGCGCGACGACCAGCGCGAGCACCACGACCGCGAGCAGGGCCGGCCACCACGACGTGTCCATACCCCATGACGTTACCGGCGGGCCGCACCCCGCGCCCACCCGCCCCAGGTCCATCCGAACCGGTGACAGAGCCCGTGAGTTCGCCCACAACGGGCCGATGCGGAGGAGCGACGGAGCCCCCCGCGCCTTACGCTCGACAGATCGCACGACCTCCCCTCAGGACCCCCCAGGGCCCCTCAGGACCCCTTCAGCGACTCCCCAGCGTCTGTCCCGCACCGTCCACGGACACCCTTCCACGGAGGTTCACGCTCCATGAAGCTCACCGTCGTCGGCTGCTCAGGGTCGTTCCCGTCCGCGGATTCGGCCTGTTCGAGCTACCTCGTAGAGGCCGACGGCTTCCGGCTGCTCCTCGACATGGGCAACGGCGCCCTGGGCGAGCTGCAGCGCCACATCGGTCTGTACGACCTCGACGCCATCTTCCTCAGCCACCTCCACGCAGATCACTGCATCGACATGTGCGGATATTTCGTCGCGCGCTACTACCGCCACGAGGGCGGCCGTTGCGACGCGATCCCGGTCTTCGCCCCCGAGGGCGCGGAGCAGCGTCTGACCACGGCCTACGCGGACTCGCCCTCGGACAAGGCGATGAGCGAGGTCTTCGACTTCCAGACGCTGAAGCCGGGCTCCTTCCAGGTCGGCCCGTTCTCCGTCCGTACGGAGAAGGTCTGCCATCCGGTGGAGGCGTACGGCATCCGGATCGAGCACGGCGGCCGTTCGCTCACGTACTCCGGCGACACGGGCGCCTGCGACGCGCTGCACGAACTGGCGGTCGGCACCGACCTGTTCCTGTGCGAGGCCTCCTTCACCCACGGCAAGGAGGACATCCCGGCCCTCCACCTCAACGGCCGCGAGGCGGGCGCCGAGGCGGCCCGCTCCCGGGTCGGCCGCCTGGTCCTGACCCACATCCCGCCGTGGACGGACGGGGCCAAGAACCTCGCGGACGCGCGCGCGGTCTACGACGGCCCCGCGGAACTGGCCCGGCCGGGCGCGGTCTACGAGATCTGAGGACGTACGGCTGAAGCCCCTGCCCTCCATGGAGGACAGGGGCTTCAGCCGTCACGGCGTACGGGCTACTTCGCCTCGGCCTTCTGCAGCTCGGCCAGCTCCTCGTCGGACTCGCGGCCCGGCGTCGGAAGGTTGAACTTGGTGATCGCGAAGCGGAAGACCACGTAGTAGACCGCCGCGAAGCAGAGGCCGACAAGCGCCAGGCCCCACGGGTTGGACGCGATGCCCAGGTTCAGCGTGAAGTCGACCGCGCCCGCGGAGAAGCCGAAGCCGTCCCGCATGCCCAGCGCCCAGGTCAGCGCCATGGAGACACCGGTCAGGACCGCGTGGATCGCGTAGAGCACCGGCGCGATGAACATGAACGTGAACTCGATGGGCTCGGTCACGCCGGTGACGAAGGAGGTCAGCGCGAGGGAGAACATCATGCCGCCGACGACCTTGCGGCGCTCCGGGCGGGCGCAGTGGACGATCGCGAGGCAGGCCGCCGGGAGGGCGAACATCATGATCGGGAAGAAGCCGGTCATGAACTGTCCGGCGGTCGGGTCACCGGCGAGGAAGCGGGCGATGTCGCCGCTCTTGCCCTCGTACGAGCCGGCCTGGAACCACGGGAACGAGTTCAGCAGGTGGTGCATGCCGACCGGGATCAGGGCGCGGTTGGCGACACCGAAGATGCCGGCGCCGACGGCGCCGGAGTCGACCAGGCTCTCACCGAACCAGTGCAGACCCGAGCCGAGCCACGGCCAGATCAGGCCGAACACGATGCCGGCGAGGAGGCCGGCGAAGGCGGAGAGGATCGGGACGAGACGGCGGCCGCCGAAGAAGCCCGCCCAGTCGGGCAGCTTGGTGCGGTAGAAGCGCTGGTAGAGCAGCGCCACGATGATGCCCATGACCACACCGCCGAGCACCTTGGCGTCGACCGCCTGCTCCACCATGGCGATCTTGCCGTCGACGATGGCTTCCTTCTTGGGCAGGCTGCTGTCCGTGAAGGTGCCGAGCACGGCCTTGAAGACCAGGTAGCCGGCGACGGCGGCCAGCGCGGTGGAGCCGTCGGACTTCTTGGCGAAGCCGATCGCGATGCCGACGGCGAAGAGCAGCGCCATGTTGTCGAGCAGCGCGCCGCCACCGGCGGCCATGTAGCCGGCGATCTTGGTGATGAAGGTCGGGAACGACTCCCTGCCGAGCATGTCGGGCTGACCGAAACGCACCAGGAGCGCGGCGGCGGGCAGCACCGCGACCGGCAGCATGAGGCTGCGGCCGATGCGCTGCATGACAGCCATGGCGCCCGCGCCCTTCTTCTTCTCCGCCGCGGGAGCGGCGTTAGCCGTGGACACAACTTCCTCCAGTGGGCACGGCGCCGCCGGAGGACAGGAAAAAGGGGGTGACGGCGGCGTCAGGGAACGCGGTGGTCTGGACCGCGTGGTCTACACCAATGAGTGGTGTAGACCAGTTTTAGCACGTGAGACTTAGATAAGGAACCTGCGAATTCTCCGTGCCCGTGCCATAGCGGAATGTGAACGCGTGCCGGGCGCGCGCACGCGAAAGGCCCCCGGACCGTGCGGTCCAGGGGCCGGTGCCGGCCTTCTCGGCTTACGGCGGCTTACGACGGCTTACGGCTTCGTGATGTCCCGCTCCATCTCCTCCTCGACCTCCTTCGGCTCCCGCCCCGGCGTCGGGATGTCGAACTTCGTGATCGCGAAGCGGAAGACCACGTAATAGACGACGGCGAAGCCGAGGCCGATCGGAATGATCAGCCAGGGCTTGGTGCCGAGGTGCCAGTTGACGACGTAGTCGATGAGGCCGGCCGAGAAGCTGAAGCCCGCGTGCACCCCCAGCGCCCAGGTGATCGCCATCGACGCACCCGTCAGCAGCGCGTGCACGCCGTACAGCAGCGGCGCGGCGAACATGAAGGAGAACTCCAGCGGCTCGGTCACGCCGGTGACGAACGACGTGAGGGCGACGGAGATCATCAGACCCGTCACCTCCTTGCGCCGCTCCGGGCGAGCGGTGTGCGCGATGGCCAGCGCGGCGGCCGGAAGACCGAACATCATGATCGGGAAGAAGCCCGACATGAACTGGCCCGCCGTCGGGTCCTCGGCGAAGAAGCGGGTCAGGTCGCCCTGGACGACGGTGCCGTCCGGCTTGGTGAACTCACCCGCCTGGAACCAGAAGAACGTGTTCAGGAACTGGTGCATCCCGATCGGGATCAGAAGCCGGTTGGCGACACCGAAGATCGCCGCGCCCCACGCCCCGAGGTTGATCAGCTGCTTGGCGAACCAGGTCAGGGCGTCGCCCACCGGCTCCCACAGCAGCCCGAACAGCACACCCAGCACCACGCAGAGGAACGCCATCATGATCGGGACGAGACGGCGGCCGTTGAAGAAGCCCAGCCAGTCGACCAGCTTCGTCCGGTGGAAGCGCTGCCACACGACCGCCGTGAGCAGACCGATCAGGATGCCGCCGAGCACCCCCGGGTTCTGCGGCACACCCTCCGGCACGTCCGCCGTCACCGTGCCCTCGCGCGGGAAGGCCTCCAGGACGTTGAAGTAGACGAGGAAGCCGACCACCGCGGCGAGCGCCGTGGAGCCGTCCGCCTTCTTGGCGAAGCCGATCGCGACACCGATGCAGAAGAGCAGGGGCAGACCGAAGGAGCCGTCCAGGATGGCCGTGCCGCCCTTGAGCAGCACCGCGGACGTCTTGTCCCAGAAGGCGCCGTGCAGGTACGCGGAGAAGAGATTGCCCAGACTGACCAGCAGACCGGCCGCCGGCAGCACGGCGACGGGGAGCTGAAGGCTGCGACCCACCTTCTGGAGCCCTTGGAAGAGGCTGCTCCGCCGGCTCTTGCGCGGCGCGGCGGCGGCGCTGTCGCTACTCATCGGCTTCCTCCCTGCCCCGGAACAAGCCGGGTCCGGCTCGCGTTGCACACTGGTGTAGACCAGTTGCGGTAGGCTCCCCGGAGCCCGCTGAGGGCAGGGCGCCGGTGATCGTCATCCTTCGACAGAACCAGGACGTCCGCTCGCGAAGCTGGGCCAACCGTGGGTTACCGTGACGAAGCGGACCTCCGGTGCGTCGAGACTCACGTTCTCCAAACGGAACGGACAGGGAGAAACACATGGCCAGCAAGGCTGAGAAGATCGTCGCCGGGCTCGGCGGCATCGACAACATCGAAGAGATCGAAGGCTGCATCACCCGCCTCCGCACCGAGGTCGTCGACCCCACCAAGGTGGACGAAGCCGCGCTCAAGGCCGCCGGCGCCCACGGCGTCGTGAAGATGGGCACCGCGATCCAGGTCGTCATCGGCACGGACGCCGACCCGATCGCCGCCGACATCGAAGACATGATGTGAGCCACTAGCCACCGCTAGCCACCCGCTCACCCGAGGAAGGGCCCGTTCCGGCAGCGGAACGGGCCCTCCTTCATGTACGGCATGTACGGATAGGCTCGACACATGTCTCGTATCGACGGCCGTACCCCCGAACAGCTCCGCCCCGTCACCATCGAACGCGGATGGAGCAAGCACGCCGAGGGCTCCGTCCTCGTCTCCTTCGGCGACACCAAGGTCTTCTGCACCGCCTCCGTCACCGAAGGCGTCCCGCGCTGGCGCAAGGGCAGCGGAGAGGGCTGGGTCACCGGCGAGTACTCGATGCTGCCGCGCTCCACCAACACCCGCGGCGACCGCGAATCCGTCCGCGGCAAGATCGGCGGCCGCACCCACGAGATCTCCCGCCTCATCGGCCGCTCCCTGCGCGCCGTCATCGACTACAAGGCGCTCGGCGAGAACACCATCGTCCTCGACTGCGACGTCCTCCAGGCCGACGGCGGCACCCGCACCGCCGCCATCACCGGCGCGTACGTCGCCCTCGCCGACGCCGTCGCCTGGGCCCAGGCCAAGAAACTCGTCAAAGTCGGCCGCAAGCCCCTCACCGGCACCGTCGCCGCCGTCTCCGTCGGCATCGTCGACGGCGTCCCCCTCCTCGACCTCTGCTACGAGGAGGACGTCCGCGCCGAGACCGACATGAACGTCGTCTGCACCGGCGACGGCCGCTTCGTCGAGGTCCAGGGCACCGCCGAGGCCGAGCCCTTCGACCGCAAGGAGCTCAACGCACTCCTCGACCTGGCCTCCGGCGGCTGCGCCGAACTCGCCGACATCCAGCGCAAGGCCCTCGAAGGCACACTCTGAGAACCTCGCGCGGCTTCACCGCGTCTTCGTGAACACGGGCGCACGGTCCGAACCGTGCGCCCGTTCCGTACACCAGGGGAGGACCCCACCTTGAAGCGCCGTCTCGCACTCGCCGTGGCCACGGCCGCCGCACTCACCACCCTCGTCGGCTGCGGAGCCCTCGACAAGGCGATGGACTGCGTCGCCACCGCCGACGCCATAGCCACCAGCGTCGACCGGCTCCAGCAGGCCGCCTCCAACGCCTCCAACGACCCGACGCAGCTCAACGAGGCCCTGAACGACATCTCCACCGAACTCGACAAACTCCAGGACACCACGGACAACGCCGACCTCTCCAAGGCCGTCGACGACCTCACCAAGGGCGTCGAATCCGTCCGTACGGCCGTCAAGGGAGGCGACACCACCCCGGACATCAAGCCGATCACCGACGCCGCCACCGAAATCGGCAAGGTCTGCACCCCCGGCTGACCCCGGCCGGCTCGGGCCGCCCCTGGCCGCCGCGTCCGACCACGGATAATCGGCCCATGACCCGTCTGATCCTCGCCACCCGCAACGCCGGAAAGATCACCGAACTCCGCGCGATCCTCGCCGACGCAGGCCTGCCCCACGACCTTGTCGGCGCGGACGCGTACCCGGAGATCCCCGACGTCAAGGAGACCGGCGTCACCTTCGCCGAGAACGCCCTCCTCAAGGCCCACGCCCTCGCCCGGGCGACCGGCCTCCCGGCCGTCGCCGACGACTCCGGCCTCTGCGTCGACGTCCTCGGCGGCGCCCCCGGCATCTTCTCGGCCCGCTGGTCCGGCACCCACGGCGACGACCGCGCGAACCTGGAGCTCCTCCTGGCCCAACTCGCCGACATCGACACCCCCCACCGCGCGGCCCACTTCGCCTGCGCGGCCGCCCTCGCCCTCCCCGACGGCACGGAACGCGTCGTCGAGGGCCGCATGCGGGGCACCCTCCGCCACACCCCGTCGGGCACGAACGGCTTCGGCTACGACCCGATCCTCCAGCCGGAGGGTTACGAGGTGACGTGCGCCGAGCTCTCCCCGCAGGAGAAGAACGCGATCAGCCACCGGGGGAAGGCCTTCAGGGCCCTGGTCCCGGTGGTGCGGGAGCTGCTGGGTTAAACATGAGAGGGCCGCCCAGCACTGGGCGGCCCTCTGCGTGTGTGCGGCCGGTGGGACTCGAACCCACACGGGATTTCTCCCACGGCGTTCTAAGCGCCGCTTGGCTGCCAGTTACAACACGGCCGCGTGTACGGCCATGGTAGCGGTCACCCCCCGCTCGCCTGATGGGTACGTCGACGTCCTCCACGGCACCAGGTACTGGTGACTGCGTGACAGTTGGGGCACAGCAACCGCAGGTTCTCGGCGCGGTCGTCGCTCCAGTCGCCGTTGATGTGGTCGATTTCGAGGGTCATGGGCCTTCCGCGCCACGCGGGGCCTGTGCCGCACATCGCGCACTCCTCCGGCACGCCGATCTCGAAGAGGGCGCGGCGCAGGAGCGTGCTCTTCGTCCGATACGTGCCGTCGTGCTTCACCAGCAGATCCACGGCCTTCCGCAGTGGGGTGGGGCCGGGCCTGCCTCGCTGATGGCCTTGCCCCAGGAAGTGCGCTGTCGAGAGGCGGTCCTCCGCGATCCACTGCTTCAGGGACGCCCTCTGACCTGAACTTTCAGGTCTGCCCAGGTGTCGGAGCGTCTCCGCCAACGAAACGGAAGCAGCCACGGCTTCTGCGAGTTCAGTGGTCGTCGGTCGAGGTCCGCCCCTGCGACAGCCACGTCGATGGACCCTCTCGCTCATGACCGGCGCCCTTTCCCGCGTCCGCGGTAGGTGTCTGTCGTGGAGTGGCAGTTGGGGCAGAGGAACCGCAGGTTCTCGATCCGGTTGTCGCGCCAGTTGCCGTCGATGTGGTCGACCTCAAGGGGGAGCGGGTACCCGAGCCAGGTCGCCTCGGTCCCGCAGAGCGCGCAGCGCTCGCTCACTCCCAGCTCGCTCATGGCCCGCTTCAGGCGATCGCTTGGGATGCGCCGAGCCTGGCTCGGTACTTGCTCGGTTAGGACGGCCCGGGGCGACCGTCGGCGCCGCTCACCTGCCCGGGACGGCGGCCGGAAATGCGATGTGTCGAGCCCGTACGCCTTGATCCGCCGGCTGATGTGCGTGTGCTGACCGCCGACGACCTCAAGACCCAGGCGTCGCAGAACCTCGCACACGTTCGTCGAAGCGGCCACGGCCTCGGCCAGGACCTCCCGCGTCCACCGCGCCCCCTCCCGCTCGAAGTGCGCCGTGTCCACCCCCAGCTACGGACTCTCCGGCATCCCGCTTCCCCTCCGCCCCGGCCACCTGTTCGTGGCCTCGCACGGAGTAACGAGCCGAATATCGGACGGTCACATCCGAAATGCGGAACGGCCCGCACCGCTTACGAAAAGCAGTGCGGGCCGTTCCGGTCGGGACGGCGGATCAGATGCCCAGGTCCTTGATGATCTTGGCGACGTGGCCCGTCGCCTTCACGTTGTAGAGGGCGCGCTCGACCTTGCCCTCCTCGTCGACGATGACCGTCGAGCGGATCACGCCCGTCACCGTCTTGCCGTACAGCTTCTTCTCGCCGAACGCGCCGTACGCCTCCAGGACCTCCTTCGACGGGTCCCCGACCAGCGTGACCTTCAGCGACTCCTTCTCGCGGAACTTCGCCAGCTTCTCCGGCTTGTCCGGCGACACGCCGATCACGTCGTAGCCGGCGCCAGCCAGTACGTCCAGGTTGTCCGTGAAGTCGCAGGCCTGCTTCGTGCAGCCCGGGGTCAGCGCCGCCGGGTAGAAGTAGACGATGACCTTGCGGCCCTTGTGGTCGGCGAGCGAGACCTCGTTGCCGTCCGCGTCGGGCAGAGTGAAGGCGGGGGCGGTGTCACCGGGCTGAAGTCGCTCGCTCATGGCTCTCCTCGAAGGATGTAGGCGTACGCCAGAAGAGCCTAATGGGGGTCGGGGACCACCTGCGGACCGCGAAGCTGAGAGACTGAACGTCAACGACCGATTACGACTACGGAGGCAGCGCGGTGTCGGACGCCAGGACCCCTGCGCAGATCGAGGCGGACATCGTCCGCCGGCGCGAGCAGCTCGCCGTCACTCTCGACGAGATCGGCATTCGGGTACACCCCAAGACGATCATCGGCGACGCGAAGGCGAGGGTCGCCTCCACGGTCGACCACACCGCCGGGCGCGCCTTCGTCGCCGTCAACCGGACCGTGTCCGACGTGAAGGCCCGCTTCACGCACGAGGACGGCGCGCCGCGTCTGGAGCGGGTGATCCCGGTGGCGCTCGTCGCGGTGGCCGTCGTCGGGCTGATCGCGGTCTCGGCCCGCAAGCGCAAGGGATGACCCCTCCCGGGTACGGGCGACACGCCCGGGCAGGTAGGTTCGAGTCGTGAGCGAGAACACCCACGACAAGCTGCCCATCCGGATGCTCCACGACCGTGTCCTGGTCCGGACCGATTCGCCCGAGGGGGAGCGGCGTTCGGGCGGCGGCATCCTGATTCCGGCGACCGCCGCCGTCGGCCGTCGGCTGGCCTGGGCCGAGGTCGTCGCGGTCGGTCAGAACGTCCGTACCGTCGAGACCGGCGACCGGGTTCTGTACGACCCCGAGGACCGGGCGGAGGTCGAGGTGCGGGGTGTCGCGTACGTCCTGATGCGGGAGCGTGACCTGCACGCGGTGGCCGCGGACCGGTTCGAGGGCTCCAAGGACACCACCGGCCTGTACCTCTAGTACGTGTAGTACGTGTAGTACGTGGACGAGAAGACCTGGTGACCGGTGTCACCAGGTCTTTTCGCTGCCCTTTGCTAGCCTGGAGACACCCGACGAGACGCGCCGTACCGGGCCCACTGCGGTGGTAGGCAAAGACGACGCACCCCTGTTGATCCGTCTCGCGGAGGTGTCGTCGTCATGGCCTGGGTTCTTCTCATCATCGCCGGTCTGCTCGAGGTCGGCTGGTCGATCGGCATGAAGTACACCGACGGCTTCACCCGCCTCTGGCCCAGTGTCTTCACGGGCGCCGGGATCGTCGCCTCCATGCTGCTGCTGTCGCACGCCGCCAAGACGCTGCCGATCGGTACGGCGTACGGCGTCTGGGTCGGCATCGGCGCGGCCGGTGCGGCGGTGCTCGGCATGGTGGTGCTCGGTGAGCCGGCGACGGCCGCCCGGATCTTCTTCGTCTGTCTGCTGCTGGTGGCGGTGGTCGGGCTTAAGGCGACGTCCGGCCACTGACGTCCGGCCACTGAGGTCAGCAGGTCACCAGGTCACCAGCGGTCTCCTTCTGCCCTTTCCTCTTCTCCCCTTTCTCCGGGTGCGTCGGGGAGCGACGGGTCCATGGCGTCGAACGACTCCTCCATCCCCTCCGGCAGTTGGAGTTCGAACTCCCGCGCCTCCGTGCCCGCGAGCGCCTCCCGGGTGAACTGGGCCCAGATCTCCGCCGGCGTCCCGCCGCCGTTGATCCGGGGCTGGCCGAGTGCTCCGTAGAGCGGCTTCTGTTCGCCCGTGTCCGGGTCCTGGCCCATCATCGCGACCACCGTGGCCAGGTCAGGGGTGTATCCGGCGAACCAGGCCGCCTTGTCGTCCTCCGCCGTGCCCGTCTTGCCCGCGGCCGGCCGGCCCGCGGAGAGGGCCGCCGTACCCGTACCGCTCTCCACCACACCGCGCAGGACGGACGTCACCGTGTCGGCGGCCTCCCGCCGGACCACCTGTCTGCTCTCCGTGGTCGGCAGGGTCAGCTCCTCGCCGTCCTTGCTGATCGTGTCGACGAGGGTGTACGTGCCGTGCCGGCCGTGGTTGGCGAGTGTGGCGTACGCCTCGGCCATGTCGAGGACGCTGGCGGTGGCGGGGCCCAGGGCGATGGAGGGGGAGGCGTTGAGGTCGGGGGTGTTCGCGGGCAGGCCCAGCGCGATGGCGGTCTCCTTGACCTTGGCGGGGCCGACGTCCACCGCCATCTGCGCGTACACCGTGTTGACGGAGTTGTCGGTGGCGTTGCGGACGGAGATGTCGCCGTAGGACAGGTCGTCCTCGTTGGCCGGGTCGTAGACGGCGCCGTTCCAGCCCTGCACCGGGCGTTTGTTGCTGCCGTCGTAGTAGGTGTTCGGGGTGATCGGCTCGCCCTCCTGGGTGTGGGCGGCGCTCTCGACGGCGGCGGTGAGGACGAAGGGCTTGAAGGTGGAGCCGACCTGGTAGTCGCGTCGGGTGGCGTTGTTGACGTACTGCTTGGTGTAGTCGACGCCGCCGTAGAGGGCGAGGACGCGGCCGGTCGCCGGGTCGATCGCCGCGCCTCCGACCCGTACGAAGCGGTCGACCGGGTTGCGTGCCGGGTCGAGCTGCGACATCACCTGGTTCTCGACGGCGGCGACGAAGGCGTCCTGTTTGGTCTTCTCCAGGGTGGTGGTGATCCGGTGGCCGCCGCCGGCCAGGGTCTTGTCGTCGAGGATTCCGTTGCTGGTCAGGTACTGCTCGACGGCCTGCACGATGTAGCCGCGCTGTCCGGAGAGTCCGGTAGAGGGGCGGGCGGGGTCGGGGGTGGGGAAGCGGGCGGCGGCCCGGTCGGCGCGGGAGAGCCACTTCTCCTTGACCATGCCGTCCAGGACGTAGTGCCAGCGGGCGACGGCCCTGGTGCGGTTCTCGGGGCGGGTGGCCACGTCGTAGGCGCTGGGCGCGTTGAGCAGCGAGGCGAGGTACGCGCCCTGGGTGAAGTCGAGTTCGCCGGCGTCCTTGCCGTAGTAGGCGCGGGCGGCGGCCTGGATGCCGTAGGCGTTGCGGCCGAAGTAGCTGGTGTTGAGGTATCCCTCGAAGATCTCGTCCTTGCTCTTCTCGCGGTTGAGTTTGATCGCGATGAAGAACTCCTTCACCTTGCGGGTGATGGTCTGTTCCTGGGCGAGGTAGTAGTTCTTGACGTACTGCTGGGTGATGGTGGAGCCGGACTGCTTGCCCTTGCCGGTGACGGTGTTCCAGGCGGCGCGGACCATGGCCTTGGGGTCGACGGCCCGGTCGGAGTAGAAGTCCCGGTCCTCGGCGGCGAGGACGGCGTGCTGGACGGGGGCGGGGACGCGCGCGAGCCGGATGTTCTCGCGGTCGACCTCGCCGTCGCGGGCGATCTGGGTGCCGTCCTGGTAGAGGTACACGTTGGTCTGCGCGGTCGCGGTGGCGTTGGCGGGCGGGATGTCGACCAGGAGGTATCCGGCGAGGAATCCGCCGGTCAGGAGCAGGGCGGCGAGCAGGAACGTGCCGAGCAGCCACCGCAGGACGCGTGCGCGTCGCCTGGGCCGCTTCCCGGTCGTGGAGGGGGCGGGCGGCCTGGCGGGGCTGGTCGGTGTGGCGGGGGTGGGCGGCGTGGCGGGGAGGGTGGGGTCCCTCGGCTCCCAGCCGGGCCGCGGTGGCTGGCCGTCGCTCATGGCGCTCATGGGCGGAGCTCCCGTACCGGATGAAGGGGGCATGGAAACCCCCATACTGCACGTAATGGGGCAGAAGCCACGATTGCGACTCGAAATCCACTCGCGATGGCGGTACGAGTCCCACTAAGGTCGAGGGCTTTGGTGTCGACCGGAGGGGGGGCGGGATGCTGCGGCTCTACATGACTGTTGCCGCGGGTGGGTTCCGGCGCCATGCCACGTACCGCATGGCCACCGCCGCGGGGGTGTTCACCAACACCGTCTTCGGCTTCATCCTGTCCTACACCTATATCGCCCTGTGGGACGAGCGGCCGCGTCTGGGCGGGTACGAACAGGCGGACGCGCTCGCCTATGTGTGGATCGGTCAGGCGCTGATCGCCGTCTGCGGGCTGATGGGCGGCGGGTTCCAGGAAGAGGTGATGGAGCGGATCCGGACGGGTGACATCGCGGTCGATCTCTACCGCCCGGCCGACCTCCAGACCTGGTGGTTCTCGGACAATCTGGGCCGGGCCGCGTTCCAGCTGCTCGGCCGTGGGGTGGTGCCGATGACGGTCGGGGCGGTGGCCTTCGACTTCACCCTGCCGTCGCGGCCGTCGACCTGGCCGGCGTTCCTGGTGGCGGTGGTGCTCGGCTCGGTCGTCAGCTTCTCGATCTGGTACCTGGTCGCGATGAGCGCGTTCTGGCTCCTTGACGGTCAGGGCGTGGCGCAGGTGGCCTGGCTGGGCGGGCTGTTCTTCTCCGGGATGCTGCTGCCGCTCAACGTCTTCCCGGGCGCGCTGGGGGAGGTGGCGCGGGTGCTGCCGTGGGCGTCGATGCTGCAGGTGCCGGCGGATGTGTACCTGGAGAGGTACCAGGGGTGGGGGCTGGTCGGGGCGTTCGCTTTCCAGGGCTGCTGGGCGGCGGTGCTGCTGGCGGCGGGGCGGGTGGCGCAGACGCTGGCGACGCGGAAGGTGGTGGTGCAGGGTGGCTGAGGTCCCGGTGGCGGGAGGGCCGGTCCAGGTCGAGGGGCCGGGCGTGGGCCCGGGCGTGGGCCCGGGCGTGGGCCCGGGCGTGGGCCCGGGCGTGGGCCTGGGCGTGGGCCTGGTTGGGGGGCCGGTTCAGGGGCCGGTCGACGGGACGGTCGAGGGGTTCGCCACGGGCACCCGAGGGTCACTCCTCGGCGAGTCCTGGCGTACGTACCGGATGGTCGCGGGCATGTGGATCCGGTCGACGATGACGTACCGCGCCTCCTTCGCGCTCACCCTCTTCTCCAGCTTCACCGTCACCTTCTTCGACTTCGTCGTCATCCTGCTGATGTTCGGTCAGGTGCGGGGGCTCGGCGGCTTCTCGTTCCCCGAGGTCGCGTTCCTGTACGGCACCACCAGCACGTCGTTCGGTCTCGCCGATCTGACGATGGGTTCGCTGCAGCGGATGGGCAGACGGGTGCGTCTGGGCTCGCTCGACACCTTCCTGCTGCGCCCGGTGCCGGTGCTCGCGCAGGTGGCGGCGGACCAGTTCGCGCTGCGGCGCCTGGGCCGGGTGTTGCAGGGCGTACTGGTCCTGGTCTGGGGGATGGTGCTGCTCGACGTGGAGTGGACGGTGGTGAAGGTGCTGCTGCTGCCGGTGATGCTGGTGTGCGGCGCGCTGATCTTCTCGGCGGTGATGGTGATCGGCGCGTCGGCGCTGTTCTGGGCGCAGGACGCGGCGGAGGTCACCAGCTCCTTCACGTACGGCGGGAACACGCTGCTGCAGTACCCGCCGTCGGTCTTCGCGCAGGACCTGGTGCGGGGCGTCGTCTACGTGGTGCCGCTGGCGTTCGTGAACTGGGTGCCGGCGCTGTACATCCTCGGGCGGCCGGCCCCGGCGGGCCTGCCGGTCTGGACCGTGTTCGCGTCGCCGCTGGTCGCGGCGGTGTGCTGCGTACTGGCGTGGCTGGCGTGGCGGGCGGGACTTCGTTCGTACCGATCGACAGGGAGTTGAGCATGACCGTCGGTGAGACCGTCAGTGGGGCCTTCATCGAGCTGGAGAACGTCGAGAAGGTCTTCTCGGTGCGCCGGAAGGCCGGACTCGTACGGAGGGAGAAGACGGAGGTCCGGGCGGTCGACGGGATCAGTTTCGGCGTCGAGCGCGGTGAGATGGTCGGTTACATCGGCCCGAACGGCGCCGGCAAGTCGACCACGATCAAGATGCTGACGGGCATCCTCACGCCGAGCGGGGGAAGGCTGCGAGTGGCCGGAATCGATCCGTCGCGGGAGCGGACCCGGCTCGCGCAGCGGATCGGGGTGGTGTTCGGGCAGCGGACGACGCTGTGGTGGGACCTGCCGCTGAAGGACTCGTACCGCCTGGTGCACCGGATGTACCGGATCCCGGACGACCGCTTCGCCGCGAACCTGGCCCGGTGCGTGGAGCTGCTGGAGCTCGGCGAGCTGCTGGACGTTCCCGTACGCCAGCTCTCCCTCGGCCAGCGGATGCGCGGGGACATCGCGGCGGCGCTGCTGCACGACCCGGACGTGCTGTACCTGGACGAGCCGACGATCGGCCTCGACGTGGTGTCCAAGGCGCGGGTACGGGAGTTCCTGCGGGAGCTCAACGCCACGCGGGGCACGACGGTGCTGCTCACGACCCACGACCTGACCGACATCGAGCAGCTCTGCAAGCGGGTGATGGTGATCGACCACGGGCGGCTGATGTACGACGGGCCGCTCGGGGGGCTGCACGAGGCGGGGGAGAGCGAGCGGCTGCTGATGGTGGACCTGGAGCGTGAACTGCCGCCGATCGAGGTGCCGGGGGCCCGTCACGTACGGTCCGAAGGCCCGCGGCAGATCCTCGCCTTCCCGTCCTCCGCCTCGGCGGCCCCGGTGGTGGCGGCGGTGGCGGAGGCGTATCCGCTGGTGGACCTGTCGGTGCGGGAGCCGGACATCGAGGCCGTGATCGCGAAGATGTACGGGGAACGGGAACTCGGCGCGCGGGCGGGGAGTCCCTGAGGTAGGGAGGTCAGGTGATGAGCGACACGAGGGGCGAGGACTTGCCGCCGCCTGGCGGCGGGGGCGCGGGGCGGTCGGGCGGCGGGGGCGCGGGGCGGCCGGGCGGCGCGGGCACGAGGGTGGCACCGCCCCGGGGCGAGGGGGCCGGGGGCAGGACCCCTCTTGTGGCGTTCTCGTACACGGCGGCGGACGCGGAGCGCCAGCGCGGCGTGCGGCGCATGAAGACCTTCGCGACGGGCCTGCTGATCGCCGTCGCCGTCGTGTACGTCCTGGCGACGTGGGCGGAGAAGGCGGGTCTCGGCGCCTGGGCCGGCTATGTGGCAGCGGCGGCCGAGGCCGGCATGGTGGGCGCGCTGGCGGACTGGTTCGCGGTGACGGCGCTGTTCCGGCGACCGCTCGGTCTGCCGATCCCGCACACCGCGATCATCCCGACGAAGAAGGACCAGCTGGGGACCACCCTTGGGTCGTTCGTCGGCGAGAACTTCCTGTCGGCGGATGTCGTACGGGGACGGCTGCACGCGCTGGGGATCGCGGGCCGGCTCGGGGCGTGGCTCGCCGAACCGGCGCACGCGGACCGAGTCACCGGGGAGCTCGCCACGGCGTTGCGGGGCGCGCTGACGGTGCTGCGGGACTCCGACGTCCAGGCGGTCGTGGGGGAGGCGATCACCCGGCGGGCGGAGGCGGCGGAGGTGGCGCCGGGCATCGGCAAGACCTTGGAGAGGATCGTCGCGGACGGGGCGCACCACCGGGCCGTGGACCTGGTCTGCGCGCGGGCGCACGACTGGCTGGTCTTCCACGCGGACTCGGTGATGGACGCGGTACAGGGCGGGGCGCCGGGCTGGACGCCGCGTTTCGTGGACCGTCGGGTGGGCGAGCGGGTCTACAAGGAGCTGCTCCGCTTCGTGACGGAGATGCGGGACATGCCGGCGCACCCGGCGCGTGGCGCGATCGACCGCTTCCTGACGGACTTCGCGGCCGACCTGCAGGGGGACACGGACACGCGGGCGCGGGTGGAGCGCCTGAAGGGGGAGCTGCTGGCCCGTCCGGAGATCCAGGACATCATCGCGTCGGCGTGGTCGTCGGTCCGCGGCCTGATCATCGCGGCGGCGGAGGACGACCACAGCCAGCTGCGCCTGCGGGCGAGGGCTTCGCTGATCTCGCTGGGCGGCCGCCTGGTGACGGACGGCCGGCTGCAGTCGAAGGTGGAGGGCTGGGTGGAGGACGCGGCGTCGTACGTGGTGACGACGTACCGGAACGAGATCACGTCCCTGATCAGCGACACGGTGGCGGGCTGGGACGCGAACCAGACCTCGAAGAAGATCGAGGCGAACATCGGCCGGGACCTGCAGTTCATCAGGATCAACGGCACGGTGGTGGGCGCGCTGGCGGGCCTGGCGATCTACACGGTGAGCCACGCGCTGGGCGGCTGAGGGCGGGCGGCTTCGCCGCCGGGGTGTGCGCTGGGCGGCTGAGAGTGGGCGGCTTTGCCGCCGGGGTGTGCGCTGGGCGGCTGAGTTCCGGCTCAGCCACCCAGCGCCGGTGGACCGCGCACGGCGGGGGTGGTAGGGGGCCCGTGCCGTGCGCGGCGGGGAGGTGCTGGGTAGTACGCGCGCCGACCCGGGAGCGTTCAACGCTCCCGCTCCCGCTCCCGAAAAGTCCTCAGCCCTTGTGCCGCGTGACGGCCCAGGAGGCCCCGGCCATGGCCCCGGCGACGGTGAACACCGCGGGCCAGGCCCCGACCTTCTTGGCGAGCGGATGCGACCCGGCGAACGCGGCGACATACGCCGCCGCGAGCCCGGCGGCCCCCTTCCCCCCGACGTCCTGCCGCCACTCCCGCACGGCCACCCCACCGGCGGCGGCGAGCACGACACCCCCGAGCGGCCGCTTCTTGGTCCACCGGGCGACGGCGTACCCGCCGACGAGCCCGGCGGCGGCTATGGCGGGGGAGGGAATGCGGGGCATGGGGTGGCCTTCCTGTGCTTTTCGTCTTCTCTTACCCCGAGCCTAACTTCAGCCCTCACACCCGACCCCGTCCCCGTCCCGGTCGAGGTGCCGCCCGTACCCGGGGTCACCCTGGCGCACGGGGGCGGCGCCGGCGGCGCGGGCGGCGGAGCAGTTCTCGTAGTACGTACTGCCACCACCCCCACTGGCCGACCCTCCGGACCCAGAACCAGACCCGGACCCGGACCCGGAGCCTCCAGAAGAGGACTCACACCCGACCCCGTCCCCATCCCGGTCGAGGTGCCGCCCGTACCCGGGATCACCCTCGTGCACGGGGGCGGCGCCGGCGGCGCGGGCGGCATCGCAGTTCTCGTAGGAGACGGCGGGAGGCGTTGCCTTCTTGGCCCGAGTGGGTTTCGGGGTGGGGGTCGGTGTGGGGCTGGGCGCGGTGACCGTGATGCGTACGACGGCGGTGCCACCCGCCGTACCCGGGTCCTTCGGCTTCACCCGGTAGACGAACTCGTCCTCACCGCTGTACCCGGCCTCGGGCGTGTACAGGACGGTGACGCCGTCGACTTCGGCACTGCCGTGACGGGGCCTGGAGTCGACGGTCAGCTCGTATTCACTCTCTTCCAGGACGCTCGTGAGCGGCTTCTCCTCCCCACCCGCGCCCTCGGTCGCGGTGTCGTTGGCGAGCACGGCGACGACAAGCCGCGCGCCTTGCGCGCTCTCCTCGTCGTCAACCAGCTTGAGCACGCCTCCCGCCGTCGGCGCCGCACTCGTTGCCGCTCTCACCGACGTGCCCGCGGCGGGCTTCGCATCATCGCCGCCACCACCCCCACCACACCCCACGAGCGCCCCAACGGCCACAGCCGACGCGATCAGCACTCTCCGACAGCGACGTATCTCTCCCGCACGCACAACAAGCCCCCAAGGCTTTCCGGTAACGGAGAAGGCCCTGATGCTGCCACGTATGAGAGCGAGGCGAGGCGGAATCGTGAACTTCCAGTGAAGGCCAGGTCATTGACGCTGGTCAGGGTGCTGTCTTCATCCGGTCGCGTCCGTGAAGAGGAGGGTGGGCTCAGCGAGGATGTCGCGGCCCGCCTCGCTCTTGTAGATCTCATCGACGCTGCCGAAGCGGGCTTCGGAGTAGTCGAGTTCGAGCAGGGCCGCCGCCTGCCGAACCGACGCCTCGTCGGGGCCCTCGATCTCCAGGAAAGTGGGGAGGTCGGGCCACGTGTCGAAGTCGAAGGCAACCTCACCCAGGCGCCACTCCTCGCGGTAGTTCTCCTGGTAGCGGACCTCGGTCAGGCCGACCTGACGGAGGATGTCGGCCATGGCGTGCACGTCGCTGACCTCGGTCTCGATCTCGGTCGTGCCGTCGATCGTCGTGGCGTCGGTGACCTGCTTGAGCGTGAGCGTCGAGCGGGTCCCCTCGTCCCGCAGACGGAGCCACGCACCGCCCTCGAGAGCGTCGTTCTCGAAGATCTTGCGGGTGAGAAGGGTACGCGGGAACGCCCGAACGGCGCCGAGGGCGGTGAGCTTGGCCTGAAGGCCGGCGACGTCGACGTCCAGGAACTTCGCCTCGTACTCGTGCTTCATGAGTCCTTCTTTCCGTGTCAGCGGGGGAGGGTGGACGTTCGGGCCGCGAGGAACAGGCCCATGCGGTGGGTGTGGTCCTGGAGCTGGCCGATGTGTGCCCGCTCGGTGAATTCGTTCGTGCGCAGCGTGAGCAACACGTCCCAGTCGCCGAAGAAGTGCTGCCGCAGGCGTTCGGGGGAGGTGTAGTGCTCGACCAGGTGGTGTCGTTTCTCGACGGGCATCATGAACTCCGCGCCGAACAGCCCGCCCGGACGGACCAGACGCTGCATGCGATCGACGAACTCGGCGAGCGGCCGGTGGTGGTTGGCACTGTAGTGCCATGAACAGCTCGTCCAGACTGCGTGGCACGGGATGCTCAGAGGCTCGCCTTGAAGGAAGTCCTCCTCTACGACCCGTACCCGATCGTGGAGTTCTTCGAGTTTGAGCCGGTCGAGCAGGCCCCTCACGCGGGCGTGATTGTCACCCGGGAGACGGACCTCGCCACCGTGCAGGGCGAGTGCGTCGCGTTCGATGGCGACGACGCGGTATCCGGAAGCGGCGAGCGGCAAAACGAACTTTCCGTCGCTCGCGCCGACGACCGCGACGGTGGCGTCAGGGGCGACCCGCTCCCTCAGCGTGGCGAGGAACTGAGGGAAGAAGGTGAGGGTGTGCTCCCAGAGGCTCTGTGTCCGCACGGGAGTGTGCTCCTTGCGTGTCGGTGGCGATGATCGCCCGGAGGACCTCGCCTGGGGTGAGGTCCGTGGTGTCCACGCGGTGCATCGGGAAGAGGGCGTAGGCATCGGTCACCCGGTCCGTGGCGGTCTCGACGAGCACGTCCCAGTGGGAGACCGGCTTGTCCCTTGAGGCGAGGCGCCGTTGGCGCTCGTCGTCGGAGCAGACGAGGTGGTAGGTGACGGGCCGGGGCAGGTCGGACGGCAGTGTGATGCCCAGGCCGGCCCCGAGGGCACGGTGGTTGGCCAGGCAGCGGGCGAAATAGCTCTCCACGACGACCGGCACGCCGGCCGTCAGGTAGCGCCGTATCTCGTCGGCCGCGGTGAACAGCGCGGAGAGGTAGAAGCACATCCGCGCCTCGGCATTCCTCCGCCTGTCCACCTCGTGCCGCAGGGGCTGGAAGTAGGGCGGCACGGTGGGGACGAGGACGGCCTGGCGGGCCTCGGCCAGCATCGGCGCGATCGTCGACTTACCGGTCCCCCGTAAGCCTTCGAGGCTCTCGAACAGCGGTTGGTCAGGCACGGGAGTACACCACGTCCGGCACGACGAGCGTGAGCTCGTCCGTGGCGGAGGGCCGGTGGACGATGCGGTTGGCAGTCTTCTCGTACCAGAAGGCGTGCGAGTCCTTACCGACGGCCTTGCACGACATGGTGAGCGCGCCGCGCGGGTCGGCCTCGATCCGTTCGATCTCGCCCGGGCCGTCGGCCGCCGCGCAGACCTCCGGGGCGCCGTGCTCGGACAGGTCCTCGTCGACGATGACCTCGATGGACAGTTCGGCCGTCTGGATCTCCTCGCGGAGCCTGCCGTAGGCGGTAGGGTCGGTGACCAGCAGTTCCGGATGGTTCGCAGCGTTGCCTACCGCCCGCAGGTGGTGCAGCTTGAGCTGCTGGACGCCAAACTTCTCAAGGATGCGGGCCAGCGGCAGCACCTCGTCGACGTTTCGCGACGTCACGGTCATAGTCACGCCCGTCCTTACGCCGAGTTCCCGCGCGAGGTTGAGAGCGCTGAGCGCTCCCTGGTAGCTGCCGGACCTGCGGATTCGGTCGTTGGTCGAACCGACGCCCTCCAGTGAGACCCTCAACAGGTCCAGGTGCGGAGCGATCTCGGGCAGACGGCGCTCGATCCGGTACCCGTTGCTGCAGATCTCGATCTGCAGGCCCAGTTCCTCCTTCGCCTGTCGGACGACCTGGGCAAGCTCCTTGTAGACGAACGGCTCCCCGCCGAGCAGGGTGACGGCCTCGGTGCCGTACTGCTCGCGCATGAGCGTGATGAGGTTGATGGCTTGCTCCGCGGTGAAGGCGTCGGCGTGCTGGAGTCTTTTTCCGTGGAAGCAGTGGTCGCATGCGAAGTTGCAGCGGTACAGCAGCTGGAGGTACAGCATCCGGATCTTCCGGATCCCGGTGACTTCCCCGATCACGTGGCTCCTTGGGCTGGTTGCCTGATGGGAGCCCTGATAGTGGCCGAGCGTCCGGGGACCCCGTCACCGCGTCTAGGGACACTCCAAGGACGTCCTGGGACGTTTTCCGTGCGCCGCGAAGGTCTCCAGGATCCCGAGAAGGTGTGCGGTGTCCGATAGATCTGGCAGTACCACGGAGGCGCCGGCGGCGGCCAGCTCCTCGGCGCTGTGGATGCCCGAGGCGACCGCGATGATGCCGGAGTCCGTGGCGAGGGCGGCTTCGACGTCCCGCGGTGTATCCCCCACCAGCACGGTGGGCACGTTGGCCGGCACGTCGTAGCGCCGCCGGGCTCGCTCGCGGGCGACCGCCACGAGGTCGGGACGGAGCTCCGCGTCCGCGCCGTAGGCGCCCACGGACAGGTCCAGCAGGGGATCGAGACCGAAGGCGGACAGCTTCACGCGGGCGTTGGCGGCGATGTTGCCGGTCAGGACCGAGGACACCCAATTGCCATGCACCAACACCGCCTTGAGCGCCTCGCGTACGCCTGGCAGAGCGGTCCCCCGTAGCCGGAGATCGTTGAGGCGCTCCTCCCCGGCGTGGGCGAGGGCGGCCTCGACAGCGGGCCAGTCGGGCTCGGGCAGACCGTCCCGCAGGAACATGTCGCGCATGATCAGGCGATCCGTGCGCCCCTCTGTCCGCGCCGGCCCCGTGGGCTGGCGTCCCGCGAGTGCCGAGAAGGCGGACGCGTAGATCTCCTTGCTCACCCCCGCGTTCTCGATGAGGGTGTGGTCGATGTCCCACAGGATGATGAGCTCCATGCGGCCAGGGTAGGTACCTGGTTCCACAGGGCACCCGCGAGAACGTCCCCTCTCGTCCTTGCGTGATCACGCCGGGCGCCGCTTCGATGGACTCTGTGAACGAGCGACTGCACTCCGTACTCGCCCAGCGCGGCGTCTTACCCGAATCGCTGGCGGAAGTCTGCGAGGTGGATCCCAAGACGGTAAGTCGGTGGCTGGGCGGGCGCGTTCCTCACCCCCGGCACCGTTTCAGGGTCGCGCGTCATCTTCGGGTTGAGGAGACGTTCCTTTGGCCTTCCCCGCCGCAGCGGGCGGCGACGTCCGGCAGAGGGTGGGGTACGGAGCTTGTCGGGACCTACCAGAACCGAGCGAGTGTTCCGCGGGACATGTGGATCTCCCTGCTGCGGGAAGCCCGGGAGGAGATCGGCGTCCTCGTCTTCTCCGGCACCTTCTTGGCGCAGTCCAACCCGCAAGTCGCCAGGATGCTCACCGAGCGCGCCGCCGACGGCGTCCGGGTGCGTCTGTGCTTCGGCGACCCGGAGGGCCAGGCGGTCGTCACCCGCGGCCGGGAAGAGGGAATCGGCGACACTCTGGCTGCCAAGATCCGCGCGTCCCTCACGTACTACCGCCCCTTGCTGGCTGAGGCCGGATGTGAGGTGCGGCTGCACGACACCACCCTCTACACGTCGCTGTTCCGCTACGACGACAACCTGCTCGTCAACCCGCACGTGTGGGGCCAGCCGGCCAGCGCCAACCCTCTGCTCCACCTCAGGAGAGCCGAGGCCGGCGGTTGGTTCGACAACTACGCTCATAGCTTCTCAGCCGTCTGGGCCGGCGCACGGCCCTGGACACCCGACCAGGAGGGGACCGCCGCACATGGGCAGGACTGAGTACTACAACGACCCCGCCGCACCGAAGGCGAACACCCTCATCCCCGCCAGCAATCTGCTCGTCGTGGACGACAGCGGCGCGATCCTGCTCCAGCGCCGCCGCGACACTGGCCAGTGGGCTCTCCCGGGTGGTGCCCAGGACATCGGCGAGACCGCCGCTCAGTGCGCCGTACGGGAATGCCTGGAGGAGACCGGCATCATCGCGGAGATCACCGGCTTCCTCGGCGTCTACACCAACCCGCACCACATCGTCGCCTACACCGACGGCGAGATCCGCCAGCAGTACGAGAACACTTACATCGGCCGCCCCGTCGGAGGTGAGCCCACCATCAACGACGAGGCTGACGGCGTCCGCTTCGTCCGGCCGGCCGACCTCGACCAGTACGACATCCACCCGAGCATGCGCCAGCAGATCGGCGACTACCTCGCCGGCACCTACCCCTACCTCGGCTGAGCCGCCAGCGCCGCCTCCACCCGCCTCACGGCGGCAAGAATGTCCGGCGCCGCCTGACGGATGAACCGCCCGACGATGCTCTCGGCCCCATAGCGTCCGACGATCTCCGCGACGCGTTCCTGCGCGGTGGTCCGGCGGCCGTCGGGCGTGGTCGTCATGTCGCAGTAGACCAGCGCGTCGACCAGCATTGGCTCCTCCAGCAGCGGGAACTCTTCCGCCAGCTCCTGCCGCAGCCCGCGTTCCTCGGCCTCCAGCAACGCGAACGAGTGGTTCGCAACCAACCGTACGAGCCGTTCATCAGCGCCGTGCTCGTCACGAAGAAACCGGGCGCCGTCGAGTGGGTGGAACCCGGTCACCGCGAGCCGGGGCGCGTACCCCACGTCATGGAGCAGTGCGGCCGCCCGCAACAGGTCGGAATCCTCACCCACGGCCGGCCCAAGCTCGGCCGCGCGCTCGGCGACGCCCTTCGAGTGGGCCCACCGCCGAGGCAGCACATCCCTGAGCTCCGCCTCCATCACGTGGAGTGCCCAGCCAACGACGTTCACACCACGCCCGCCACGAACACCTGCCACGCCGTCGCCCCCACCGCCACGACAGGACCCTCAGGCCGCTTCGAGTCCCGTACGAGTGCTCCGCCTTCAGCCCACGCGCACTCCACACATTCAGTGGTATTTCCCCCGCTGTAGGACGACTTGAACCAATCGTGCTGGCGAATGTGCGGCTGGAATGCGGGCACTACAGCTCCTTGCGAATGCGGTGGATCAGGGATGACGAGGCTTCCATGTCCAACGCTTGTGCGCGCAGGTACTCGAACGCAAGTCTGTATCGGTTCAGTTCCTCTTCTGTCTCCATGAAGAGCGAGCCGGTGTGCAGGTCGACGTAGACGACGTCGAGAGAAGGCTCGGCACCACCGAGGATCACGAAGCTGCCCAGCGCTGCGGCGTGCGCGCCCTTGGAGAAGGGCAGCACTTGCAGGGTGACCTGCGCTGTCTCGTTGGCTTCGAGGAGGCGGTCGAGCTGATGCTTCATGATCTCTGGGGAGCCGACGACCCGGCGCAGAACCGACTCGTCCAGAACAGCCCACAGGTGTGGAGGGTTGGGCCTGGTGAGGATCTCCTGGCGTTTCATGCGGATGTCGACCAGCCGCTCGATCTCCGTTTGCTCGAGACGCAGTTCGTTCGCCTTCTGCAAGCCGATGCTGTAGTCCCGCGTCTGCAGGAGCCCCGGAATGTAGACACAGGAGAAGTGGTCTTCGCGGACTGCCTCGTCTTCGAGCGTGAGCAGCAGGTTCATGCTCTCGGGGATGGAGTCGGCGAAGGAACTCCACCACCCCTGCTGTTTGGCGCCTTTGGCCAGCCCCACGACGGCGGTCCGCTCAGCATCGCTGGCACCGTACTCGCGACACAGAGCGTCCACGATTGGCCACTTCACTGGGCCCGCCTGGGTTTCGTACCGGCTCACTGTCGCCTTGGAGACGCCGACAAGCCGCCCGGCTTCCTCCAGCGTCATGCCGGAGCGGGCGCGGAGCTTGCGCATGGTTGCGCCGAGTTGGCGGCGGCGGGTTGTTGTCCTCGATGACAAGACGATGTCCTTCCCTGCCCGACTTCGGGCGTCAATCAGGCTATGCAGCAATGCCGTTCAGGCCACCCGATTCACCCGATCGAGTCTCTTGAGAAGTTACATGAAGAGAATTCTCACTGGCATACTCACAGTCGTCAGGTCACGCAGCGTCGCCGTACGGATGCGGTGGGCGCAGGGCCGTCGTGGCCAGGGAGGGAGTCTCGCTATGACATTCAGAGAAGGCGGCGGAGCCAGTCTTCGCTGTGTCCTGCCCTTCGAGGCGGTGCCCAGCGAACTGCGGCTGCTGCGCAAGGCGATCCGCTCGACGCTTGGACAGTGGGGCGTGTCGAGTGCGGCTGATGAGATTGAGCTCGTCGCGACCGAACTTGCAACGAACGTCATGAAGCACGTAGGCGAAGGCGCGCCGGCGACCCTCGTGCTTGAGCCGCGCAGCGGTCGGCTTCGCGTAGAACTTCACGACAAGAGCCCTGTTATTCCAAGGGGCAGCCGACAGGCCGACTGTGATGAGGAGTGCGGCCGAGGGCTGCATCTCCTGGCGTCTATGTCGGCCGACTGGGGTGTACTGCCCACCAGGACAGGCAAGTTCATCTGGTGCGAACTTTCCCTCGTCGCCAACGCGGTGGGCGCTCGCGCCCAGCGGGCGTATACGGTCCTTGAGAGCTACCGGGAACTGCTTGGGGCACGCGGTCCGACTGCGGCGGCCCCTCGCTCTCGTGTCAATCAGGAGGCTGCCGCCACGCTGATCGCAGATCTTCTCGTCTGGCTGGCGCTTCAGGGAAGTGATCCGGATGATGCCCTGATCCGCGCGCAGCAGCTCTACGAGGCAGGAGAGGCGGCGTGACCTCTGGCAGAACCCATTTCCTCGCGGACGGCAGCAGGTGTGCGCCAGGATGCCCCTGCGTAGCTTCTGTGGCACATGCGGTGGCAGTTGGCGCACAGGAGGGAGAGGCCGTCGAGCTGGGTCTTGCGCGGGCCCGTCGCGTGGAGAGGAGTGATGTGGTGCACCTCCACGTACCCCATGCCCAGTTCTCCGTACGTCTCGCCGAAGTCGAAGGTGCAGACTTCGCACCGGAGGGGCTGCCCCAGGTTCCGGACCTGCCTGAGCTTGCGGTCGCGCAGCCCGCGGTCCCGCTCCCGGTAGAGGGCCAAGCGGATCAGGAGGCGCCCTTCGCGTGCGCTCCACTCGTCTCCGTCGTCACCAGGCTCATCTGGTTGGGGAGGGATGAGATGAAGCTCACCGCTGGCGATTCCGGCGCGCAGCGCATCAGCGGCTGCCAGCATGTCCTGAGGTTGCTCCAGAAAGTCACTGACGATTTTCTGGGTGGGGGCGCCGCCCTTCGTCATGCCGCCCGTGTGCGCGGGGTGCGCGGTGGCGATGTCAGTGGTCTTGCGGCTGACACTGTTCGGCGACCGGAACCGCGGGTCTACGGACGCGTCTCCATGGAGTGGGAGCGAGCGCAGCAGATCGGACAGTTCCAGTACGCGCGGGTCGCCTTGGCGCAACTCGCGCCAGTCGTTCTCTACGACGAGCGCGCACGCAAGCAGCAGCTCATCCCGGACCCACGAGATTCTCGGCATGGCGGACATCGTATAAATGTTCGTCTCGTGTGTGGCGTGTCTTGGGGCAGCTCGGGATGCCGCACACTAATGGGGCGTTGTCAGTGGGGTCTGTCACCCTCTGTGATGACTGGTGGCACAAGGCGCCAGCGGGGTACGTGTTCGAAGGAGGGTGCATGACCAGCACTGAGTCAGGGTTCACCTCGATTGAGATCTGTGCTGGAGCCGGCGGGCAGGCCATCGGCCTGCATATGGCGGGCTTTAAGCACCTCGCCCTCGTCGAGATCGACAAGCACGCGGCTGAGACGCTCCGGCTGAACATCGAGGCCCAGGCGTCCTGGAGGTGGGAGAAGCAGCACTGTGACCTGCTGCACAAGGACGTCAAGCAGTTCGATCCGGATGCCGATCTGGTCAAGAGCGGGCAGCTGCTGAAGAGGGACGGGCTGGACCTCCTGGCCGGCGGTGTCCCATGCCCGCCGTTCTCTCACGCGGGCAAGCAGCTCGGCAGGGATGACGAGCGTGACCTCTTCCCGCGAATGCTTGAGCTGGTTGAGCAGTTGAATCCCCGCGCGGTCATGATCGAGAACGTCCGCGGAATCATGGACCCGAAGTTTTCCGACTACCGGGACTGGATCATCGCCCAGCTTGAAGGCGGTACCTACCGCGAAGAGGATGGGAACCTGGCCAGCGTTCGGGGGCTGGGGTACACCGTGTGCAAGTGGGGTGTGCTGGAGGCCAGCGACTTCGGCGTTCCGCAGCTCCGCCCGCGGGCGATTCTTGTCGCAATTCGTAACGACGTCCTGAAGGACGTGAAGTACGAGTGGCCGACGCCGACGCACGAGGAGCCCGTGAGTGTAGCCAAGGCGCTCGACGGCACCATGGAGGATCGGTACAAGGAGTACTTCGACGGGCCCTACGGGCAGCAAGCTCGCGATGCGCTCAATCGCTGGCGCGAGAGGGCCGCCCAACGTGATCGCGAGCTCAAGGGCAAGGGCGGCGGTATCGCCCCCACCCTCGTGGGCGGCTCCAAGAAGCACGGTGGAGCGGATCTGGGGCCGAGCCGGGCTAAGGCAGCGTGGAAGCAGCTGGGCGTCTCTGGGCTTGGCGTTGCCAACGACACCCTGACATGCAAAGAGAAGAAGTCAGAAGGCCGTGACCTCTTCGGGCCCGACGGGCCGATGCTCACGGTGGAGCAGGCGGCCATCATCCAGGGCTTCCCCAGGGGCTGGATTCTCGACGGCGGCAAGACCGCGCAGTACCGCCAGGTCGGCAACGCGTTCCCGCCGCCGGTCGCCACCGCGGTCGGTAAGTCGATTATGGAAGTCCTGAAGGCTGCACGGGAGCGTGACGCGAAGCAGCTCTGATCACGTCGTGCCCTTGCCTTGCGCAAGGGCACGACGCTTCTCCACCTCGGCTGCGATGCGGGCAGCGCATTCCGCTGACGCC
The DNA here is from genome assembly GCF_043078785.1 of Streptomyces sp. NPDC015346. Lineage (NCBI taxonomy): Bacteria > Bacillati > Actinomycetota > Actinomycetes > Kitasatosporales > Streptomycetaceae > Streptomyces > Streptomyces sp. NPDC015346. The sequence continues at coordinate 141,680 of NZ_JBIBTW010000001.1, forward strand.
TCGTGCTCCCAGAACCGGAGCACAGTCCAGCCGGCCTCCACTAGGCGCTCGTCCGTGTCCCGGTCGCGCGCCATGTTCCGGGCTACCTTGTCTGACCAGTAGCCGGGGTTGGTCTTCGGCGGAACGTAGTGCTCGGGGCATCCGTGCCAGTAGCAGCCGTCGATGAACACGGCGAGCTTTACCGGCCGGAAGACGATGTCTGCCGTCCGGCGAAGGCCAGGCAGCGGCTTGGCTGCGACGCGGTACCGCAGCCCTTGAGCGTGCAGCAGACGCCGGATCAGCTGTTCGGGCTTGGTGTCGCGGCTGCGGATCGCCTGCATATTGCGACGACGCGCAGCCGAGGACGCCCAGGACCCTGCTGGTGCTGTCCACGTGTCTTGCTCCTGCACGGTCTCCTCCTTCTGAGAAGAGACTAATCCGTAAACAGGACCTTCTTCGTCTCCGGGAGTAGAGGGGCCCGCTCGACGGCATCTTCCGGATCGGCCTCCACCCAGTACCGGCCATCAAGCAGCACCCGAGGGCGATCACCGTGATGCGGCTTGGCCTCGACGACGCGAACGCTGACGTTTTCGCCTTCCCGCGGTATGGGCAGGCCAAGCGTAGCCGCCACGAGCTGGTGGTTGGGGTAGTCCCCGCAGATCAGGATGCCTTCACCACGGAGTTTCTCGCGTGCGCCTCCGTTGTAGCGCACCCGCTTCATGTAGTCCTTCTGCTGGGCGAGCGTCCTGACTACCGTGCGGTTGACTCTGCGCTTCTGTACCCGGCGGAACAACTCGTTGACCTTGGCCTGGCCTGGGCTGCGCTTCGATCCTGCACCGGCGCCGAGGATTGCTGCCTGCGTCTCCTTGTTGAGGTGCAGCAGGAGGTTCTCCTCAAGCGGCTGGTCACCTTCCCAAAGCCAGTGGACGAGATTGTGGTCCTTCCGCGTCAGCTGGAATTTGCCGTCACGGTTCCCCTTTTTCGTGACCGTCCCACTCGTGGTGAGTTTGGCGCGATTCGCGCGGAGTAGCCCCGCCCGCCATGTGCTCTTCCAGTCGTCCGCCCACACAACAAGGCAGATCTCATCCAGAGCCTCTGGCGGAATCATCCAGCCGAAAAGCTTTTGCGAGTACTTGCAGTCGACCTCGATCCCTTCGATCAGGTAGTCCATGTCTTCCCCGCTTTTGAGATCGAATTCCCGCAAGAGGTTGATTTCGACCAGTGTGCCCGCATGTGTCTTTTCGGTCTTGTGTAGTTCGTTCCAGTCGAACCGACCTGTGTGCTCTCCGTCGAGCAGTTGATCGATGGTGTTGCGCAGCACGCGGGCGAAGCGGTTTCCCTGGGGGTCTATCTCCAGCCAGTACTGCCGTACCAGCATCAGTTCGGGGTCTTCGTAGACACCAGGCGATGCCACTGCTGACGGGTCGAACAGGGTCAACTCATGCTCCTCTTGACGAGCGGGACGAGATGGCACCAGTCATGACTCATTAGGCGAGGGTTGAGTTCCCGGCGGCGCAATATTTGTCGGATTGTGGGGCTGCTCTGGGGAGCACTCGTTTCGCTGTTCCGGTGCGGCTCACGCCTGGCCGCCGCCGTGGCACTCCCCGTACGTCCTCCCCGAGCCGCACCAGCACGCCGCGCCCCGGGCCGGGGGCCAGGGTGTCGCGCGGCCGCGGGCTGCGAGGGTGGTGGCGTATTGGGGGAGGAGGTCCGCGTTTGCGGGGGAGGAGGATTCGGAGGCGGCGAAGGCCTCGTAGGAGGGGACCGTGGCCGGGACGATGCCGAGGTTGGGGGTGCCGGCCTGGGCGAGTTCGCGGAGGGAGGCCTCGATGTCCGTGAGGTGGGCGCGGTAGGTGGGGTACTCGGATTCGAGTTCCGGGTACGACGCCAGGAGTTCGTCCAGTTCCGCTTCCGGCCAGTGGAGGACCGCCACCGGGAAGGGGCGGGAGAGGGCCGTGCGGTACGAGCCCAGTTCGCTGCGGAGCCGGGTGATCTCGGCCTGGAGTTCCGCCGGGTCCGAGGAGCCGAGGGACCACAGGCGCTTCGGGTCGTGCAGCTCGTCCAGGGGGACGTCCGCCGTGTGGAGGCTGTCCGCCAGGGTGTCCCAGTCGTCGTGCGGGAGCGCCAGCATCCGGCGGACCCGGTGGCGGCTGGTCAGCAGCGACCTGGTCGGGTGCGGGACCTCCCGTACGTCCTTCACCGAGCGCATCAGGAGCCGGGCCGCCTCCGAGAAGATCTCCTCCGACGACTCCAGCTCGTCATGGGATTCCAGGGTCTCCGCCACGATCTCCCACGGCGCCGCGTCGAGCGGCCCCGAAGCCCGGACGCCCTCGATGATCGCCCGCGCCTCGGCCTCGTGGCCGTACTCCCACAGGTTCGCCGCCTTCAGCGCCCGGATCAGGTGCGGCCGCGAAGGGGTGGCGGACAGGAGCGTGTCGTACAACTGCGTCGCCCTGGGCCGGTCGCCCGAAAGCTCCAGGTGGGCCGCGGCCTGGAGGAGCAGCGGCTCCTGGTCCTCGGGGTACTGCGCGGCGGTACGCAGCAGGCGCTCGGCTTCGGTGGTGTGGTCGGCAGGTGTGTCGGGGCGCATGCCGACCACCGTACTGCTGTACGGCCCTGGAGAGTTGGCGCGTCAGCGCTTATCGTGCCCCGCGTGCGGGACAGGGTGCGGGGCTCGGTGCCGGTCGTCGTCCAGACGGGCGGGGTGCGCAGTGTGCCCGCCCGCGTCCTCTGGGCGTGCGCCGAGACCGTCGTCACCTGCGGTGTCGTCCTCCTTCTCCTCGTCGTCCACCAGCTCTGGTGGACCAACCAGCAGGCCCGCGCGCAGGCCACCGAACAGGTTCGTGTCCTGGAGGAGGAGTGGCGGGAGTGGGAGGGATCACCAGAGACCCCCTCTCGGTCCGCGACCGAGCCAACTCAAGAGCCGACTCAAGGGGCGACGCAAGAGCCGGAGCCAGTGCCGGTGCCGGTGCCGGAGGCCCGGTCCGAGCCCGAGGCCGTCCCCGAAGCCCCGGCCGTCCCCTCCCGCGGCACCTACGCCGTCCTCCGCATCCCCCGTATCGGCCTCACCGCCCCCATCGCCCGCGGCATCGCCAAGCGGTCCGTCCTCGACAAGGGGTACGTCGGTCACTACCCCGGCACCGCCGCCCCCGGACGCGCCGGCAACTTCGCGCTCGCCGGGCACCGCAACACCCACGGCGAGCCCTTCCGGTACATCAACCGGCTCCGGGCGGGCGACGAGATCACCGTCCGGACCCGGCAGGGGGAGTACGTCTACCGCGTCGATCAGGTGCTGCCCCAGACCGCCCCGCGCGACATCGGCGTCATCAAGCCCGTCCCCCGCTCCCTCGTCAAGCCCTCCTACGGCTACTCCGCCCCCGGTTCCTACCTGACCCTGACCACCTGCACCCCGGAGTTCAGCTCCGCCTACCGGCTCATCGTCTGGGCGAAGCTCCTCCGGAAGAATGATCACGCCTGAAGCACGATCGGGTATAACGACTGGAAGACATGGAAGGGGGGGCCTCGATGGTCAGGGATCTGATCCCGCGCGTGCTCGGGGCGCTCACCCCGCTCCTCACCCCGCTCCTCACCTCGCTCCTCTTCCTGCTCGCCGTCACCGACGACGGCTCCCGCGTCTTCGCCGCCGTCGCCCTCGCCGCGGCCGTCGTCGTCTCCGCCCTCGTCGGTGCCGCGGCGCCCGCCTCCGTACCCCCGACGCGGGTACGGACCGCCCTGCGCGACCGCGAGCGACGCACCGCCTTCCTGCCGCAGCGCGATCCCGACGCCGCCGGCCGCAGCCGGCCCCGAGCGCCCGGCCGTCCCCTCCCGACGGCCGCGTAGCGGGTACGAGAGACACCACCCCGCGCGGTTCCGTCCTGCCGACCCGTACGTCTTCCGGCACGACGAGACCCCTCGGAGGGCTCCCATGTCCGTTTTCGCCACCCTGGTCGAGCGCCTCGCCGACCTGCTCCAGCCGCTGTTCGCCACCACCGCGACCGCCGCCGCGATCGTGCTCTTCACCGCGCTCGTCCGGCTCGCCATCCACCCCCTCTCGCGGGCCGCCCTCCGCGGCCAGAAGGCCCGTACCCGCATCGCCCCGCAGCTCGCCGCGCTGCGCGAGAAGCACGGCAAGAACCCCGAGCGGCTGCGCGCGGAGATCGGCGCGCTCCACGCCCGCGAGAACGTCTCGCCGCTCCAGGGGATCCTGCCGAGTCTGCTTCAGCTGCCGGCGTTCCTGCTCATGTACCACCTGTTCGCCGGTGACCGGATGGCCGGGCACAGCCTCTTCGCCGCCCCGCTCGGCGACCGCTGGACCGACGCGCTCACCGACGGCGGCCCCTTCGGCCCCGCCGGACTCGTGTACGTCGCGCTCTTCGCGTTCGTCGCCGCCGTGGCCGCGTACAGCCACCGCCGCACCAAGCGGCAGATGGCCGAGACGGCGGCGACCCTGCCTGAGGGACCGGGCGCCGCGACCCTCGCGAAGGTCATGCCCCTGCTCGCGTACGGGACGCTCGTCACCGTCGCCGTGGTACCGCTCGCCGCCGCGCTCTACATCGTCACCAGCACCACCTGGACCGTCGTCGAGCGCGCCCTGCTGCTCTGAGCTACCAATCGGTAAGGGTCCAGGGTGTGAACGGGGTCTTGCCGAGTGGTCGTATCTCTTGGAGGATCGACCAACCCTCCGATCCATCCGATGGCCGCACTCCATCGGCCGGGGCTCACCAGGGCCCGCCCCCCGGGCCCACCTCGACCACAGGGAGAAGACCATGAAGCTGCTGCGAGTCGGTCCGGCGGGTGCCGAGCGTCCCGCCCTGCTCGACCAGGACGGAACCCTGCGCGACCTGTCCGCCCTGGTCGACGACGTCGACGGCGGCCTGCTCGCCGACGCGTCCGCACTCGACCGGATACGGGGCGCCCTCGCCGCCGGTGTGCTGCCCGCCCTCGACGCGACCGGGCTGCGGATCGGGCCGCCGGTCGGCCGGATCGGCAAGGTCGTGTGCATCGGGCTGAACTACCACGGCCACGCCGCCGAGACCGGCCAGGCCACCCCGGCCGAACCGGTCGTGTTCCTCAAAGCCGCCGACACCGTCGTGGGCCCCGACGACACCGTGCTCGTACCGCGCCGCAGCACCAAGACGGACTGGGAGGTCGAGCTGGCCATCGTCATCGGCCGTACCGCCCGCTACCTGGAGTCCGACGAGCAGGCCCTCGCCCACATCGCCGGCTACGCGGTCGCCCACGACGTCTCCGAGCGCGAGTTCCAGATCGAGCGCGGCGGCACTTGGGACAAGGGCAAGAACTGCGAGACCTTCAACCCGCTCGGCCCGTGGCTGGTCACCGCCGACGAGGTGCCCGACCCGCAGGCGCTCTCGCTCAAGCTCTGGGTCAACGGCGAGCTGAAGCAGGACGGGAACACCTCCGACCAGATCTTCCCGGTCGCGGAGGTCGTACGGTACGTCAGCCAGTTCATGACCCTGTACCCCGGCGACATCATCAACACCGGTACGCCGGGGGGCGTCGCGATGGGGCAGCCGGAGCCGAAGCCGTACCTGCGCGCCGGTGACGTCGTGGAGCTGGAGATCGAGGGGCTCGGGCGCCAGCGCCAGGAGCTCAAGGACGCGTAGCCGTAGCCCTAGCCGTAGCCGTAACTCCGGCTATCGGGGCAGGTCGCCGAGCAGTCGCGTCAGCGCTTCGACCACCATCGCGTGGTCCTCGGCCTGCGGCAGCCCCGACACGGTGACCGAGCCGATCACCCCCGCGCCCTCGACCGCGATCGGGAACGAACCGCCGTGCGCGGCGTACCGGTCGGGGTCGAGGCGCGAGGACTGCTCGAACGTCGTGCCCTTGGCCCGGAAGCGGGCGCCGACGAGGAACGAGCTCTCGCCGTACCGCTCGACGACCCGCCGCTTGCGGTCGATCCACGCGTCGTTGTCCGCGCTCGACCCCGGCAGCGCGCAGTGGAAGAGCTGCTGCGCGCCGCGCCGGATGTCGATCGCGACGGGCGCGCGGCGCCCGCGCGCAAGGCCGACGAGAATGCCGCCGAGCGTCCAGGCGTCGTCGTACGTGAAGCGGGGGAGGGTCAGCTTCCGCTCCTGGGCCTCCAGCGTGGCGACCTCGCTCACAGCGTCACCGTGATTCCCTCGCGGGCGGAGCGCTTCGCCGCCTCCAGGACGTCGAGCGCGGCCGCCGCCTCGTGGGCGGTGACCGGGTTCTCGCCGGCGCCGCGCAGGGCGGCGGCGACGCCCGCGTAGTACGCCGGGTAGTCGCCCGGCAGGGTCTCGACCGGCGTACCGCCGCCGGTGAGCGGGGACTCGCCGGCGCCGAGGGCGCCCCACATCGACTCCGGCTCCACGCCCCACGGCGTCCCCGGTGCCGGACGCAGCCCCTCGCGCAGGGCGGCCTCCTGAGGGTCGAGGCCGTACTTCACGTATCCCGCCCGGGAGCCGAGGACGCGGAAGCGGGGGCCGAGCTGGGCGGTGGTGGCGCTCACGTAGAGGTGCGAGCGGACGCCGTTCGCGTGCGTGATCGCGAGGAACGTGTCGTCGTCGGCCTCCGCGCCCGGGCGGCGGACGTCCGATTCCGCGTAGACGCGCACGGCGGGGCCGAACAGGACGAGCGCCTGGTCGACGACGTGGCTGCCAAGGTCGTACAGCAGGCCGCCGATCTCCTCCGGTGCGCCGGACTCGCGCCAGCCGCCCTTGAGCTGCGGGCGCCAGCGCTCGAACCGGGACTCGAAGCGCTGGACGTCTCCGAGCGCGCCGTCCGCGAGGAGGGCGCGGAGAGTGCGGAAGTCGTTGTCCCAGCGGCGGTTCTGGAAGACGGAGAGGAGCAGGCCCCGCTCCTCGGCGAGGGCGGCGAGCGCGCGCGCCTCGGCGGCGGTCCCGGCGACCGGCTTGTCCACGACGACGGGGAGACCTGCCTCGAGCGCGGCGGTGGCGACCGGGACGTGCGTCTTGTTCGGGGAGGCGGCGACGATCAGATCCAGCTCGTCCGCCCGCGCCCACAGCTCGTCGGGCGACGCCGCCACCCGGACCCCCGGGTACGCGGCGCGGGCCTGCGCCTGGCGCTCCGGGTTTCCGGTCGTGACCGTGTCGAGGACGAGGCCCTCGGTGGCGCTGATCAGCGGGGCGTGGAAGACGGAGCCCGCGAGGCCGTAGCCGACGAGTCCGACGCGGAGGGGGGCGGGGTCGGTGCCAGTCATGGAACCACTTAAGCAACGCTGTTGCCAAAGTGCAAGCGAGGGGGACAATGGCCTCGTGAACAGGCGTGTGAGGGATGTAGGGGATGCACGGGGTGTACGGGGTGTGGTGGGAGCCGGGGCCGGGGGAGCGGGATCGGGAGTGGTCGGGGGAGCGGGCGGGGTGAACCTGCCGGCCCTGCGCAGCCACAACGCGGCGCTCGTGCTCGATCTGCTGCGTACGGCGGGCGAGGACGGGATCAGCCGTCTGGAGCTGGCGGAGCGGACCGGCCTCACCCCGCAGGCGGTCAGCAAGATCACGGCCAGGCTGCGGGGGGAGGGGCTGGCCCGGGAGGCCGGCCACCGCGCGTCCACCGGTGGCAAGCCCCGTACGGTCCTGCGACTGGTGCCGTCGGCGGCGTACGCGGTCGGCGTGCACCTGGACCGCGACGAGCTGACGGCGGTCCTCGTGGACCTCGCGGGCGTACGGGTCGCCAGGCGGCGCACCTCGCTCGACCTGGGGGCGGGCGTGGACGTGGTGCTCGACGCGATCGAGGCGGAGGTCGAGGCCCTGCGGTCGGCGGCCGGGACGGGGGCGGGGGCGGCGGCAGCGGTGGTGGCGGGGGAGACGATGGCGTCGCGGGAGACGGTGGTGGGGGCCCCGAGCCCGGCTCCCGCCCCGGCCCCTGCTCCCGCCCCGGGCCCCGCCACAGCCCCCGCCCCGGCCCCCGCCCCGGCCCCCGCCCAGGGCCCCGACCCCGCCCTCCTCGGGGTCGGGGTCGCGATGCCCGGGCCGCTCGATCACCTCAGCGGGACTCCCGGGCGGGTCACCGGCCATCCGGAGTGGGAGGGGGTGCCGCTGCGGGACGAGCTCGTGCGGCGGCTCGGTCTGCCCGTCGAGCTCGACAAGGACACCAACGCCGCCGCCCTCGGACTCGCCCTCCGCGCCCCCGCCCCCGACTCGTTCGCCTATCTCCACCTCGGTACGGGCCTCGGCTCCGGTCTCGTCCTCGGCGGCGCCCTGCACCGAGGGGCCAGGACGGGGGCGGGGGAGTTCGGGCACCAGACCGTTCAGCTCGACGGACCTCCCTGCGGCTGCGGGGGGCGCGGCTGCCTGGAGGTCCTGTGCCTGGCGGCCGTCGCCCGCGGCGACCTTCCCGAGGCGGCGCGCATCCTCGGCACCGGCGCCGCCAATCTCGTACGGCTCCTCGACATCGACCGTGTCGTCCTCGGCGGCCGGGCCGTCCTCGCCGCCCCCGAGGAGTTCGCCCGCGGTACGCGCGAAGTGCTCGCAGGACTCGGCCTCGCGGCGGGAGTGGCCGTCACCCCGTACGCCGTCGCGGAGGGCGCGGCCCAGCTCATCCTCGCTCCGATCTTCGGAAAATAGGCTGATCGGGCGGTCGTACGGGCCGTTCGAGGGTGGCCGCCGCGTCGCTCCCCGGCCCGGGCGGATCCCCGTGGAAGCGTCGCGGCCGTCCCGTACGCCCGCGAGCAGCAAAGGCACCCGCCCATGCGACGACCCACGCGACTGCGCGACGCCCTCGCCCTCGGTGCGACCGCGGCGACCACGGCGACCACGGCCGGAACCGCCGTCCTCGCACTCGCCTGCCCCCCGGCCGCCGCCGCTTCCCCTGCTGCCTCCGCCGCCGCTTCCGCCGCCATGGGGCCGGGGCCGAGCCCCCACCCCGCCTCCCGGCCCGGCGCCGAACGCGGGGCCAAGCCCCCCACCTGTGGCAAGGCGACCGACCCCGACTTCCCCATCGACACTCGGATCCACGGCGGCCCCACCGCGTACGTCCCCGGCGGCGCCCCCCGCTCCTTCGCCGTCGACCTCACCAACACCACCGCCCAGCCCTGCCGCGGCATCCATCCGGTCCTCGCCCTCGCCGACCGCGACCACGTGCTCCGACCCGCGCAGATCCGGCTCGACTTCTACGACCCCGAGGCCCGCCGCTGGCTGCCCGTCCCCTTCGAAGAGACCGAGGAGGACGAGAACGTCGGCGTCTTCACCGGCTTCCCGGGCTTCGAGGTTCCGGCGCGCGCCACGCTCACCGTCCCCCTCCGCCTCGCCTTCCGCGCCGACACCGCTCCGAACGAGGTGGTCGCCGGCGCGGCGGTCGTTCAGCGCCGGGGCGACGACGGCGACTGGGTCGGCGAGTCCGGCGACTACCGCCTCACGATCGGCCCCGACAGTTCCGGCAACCCGGACCAGGACCAGGACCTGGACCTGGAAGAGCGCCCGGACACGGACGTCGGCAAGGAGACGGCCCCGGACGCGGAGAAGGAGACCGAGGGGGCGACGCCGCCCGGATCGATTGTTCCGCCACGGGGCGACACCGGCCTGCCGCCCACCTCCCAGCGCCCTGAACTCGCCCAGACCGGCGACGAGTCGGTCACCGCCACTCTCGCCCCCGTCGCCGGTGCCCTCCTCCTCGCCGGCGCCGCGCTGATGATCGTTACCTGCCGCAGGCTGTCCCACCGCGGCGGCGGTCGCCCCCGCCCCTGACCCGCCCCAAGGCCTCCCGCCTGCCCCCGACCCCCGACACCCGACCCCCGCCAGGCCACCCTCCGTACACCTCCCCGTTCATTCGCGTCTGGCAGCATCGCCGAGTGGACTACCCGAACGACCAGGCACCCGGCGCCCCCGTCCGCTCCGGCATCCCGGAGCACGGCCGCATCCCGAAGTACTACGCCGTGAAGGCGAAAGTCGCCTCGCTCATAGACGAGTTGGGCGAGGGCGGCCTCCTGCCCACCGAGCGGGATCTCGCCCTGCGGTACGAGGTCTCCCGGGAGACCGTCCGGCAGGCGCTCCGCGAGCTGCTGCTCGAAGGGCGGCTGCGCCGCCAGGGGCGGGGCACGGTCGTCGCCGGGCCGAAGCTGGAGCAGCCGCTCTCCCTCGCCAGTTACACCGAGGGCGTGCGCCGCCAGGGCCGGCGGCCCGGACGTACCCTCATCTCGCTCGACCGCTTCCCCTGCCCCGACGCCCTCGCGCCCGAGATCGGGGTCCGGCGCGGTGAGAGCGTCTGGCACATGGAGCGCGTGCTCCTCGCCGACGACGAGCGCGTCGGCCTGGAGAGCACGTACGTCTCCGAGGCCCGCATCCCCCGCCTCGACAGCGACTTCGACCCCGACTCCTCCTTCTACGCCTATCTCCACGACAAGCTGGGCATCGCGTTCGGCGACGCCGACGAGCGGATCGAGACCGTGCTCGCCACCCCGCGCGAGGCCCTCCTCATCGGCACCCCGCCGGCCCTGCCGATGCTGCTGATCCACCGCCTCTCCCGGGACACCGCCGGCCACCCCCTGGAACGCGTCCGCACCCTCTACCGCGGCGACCGCTTCAGCTTCACCGCCCACCTGGGCGCGCGGGCCTGAACTCCCCATGGCCCGGACGCAGATCACGAAAAGGATCACGAGAAGATAACGGGTCTAGGCCATCCTTGTCGGGCCGTTCACCGTCTCGTTGCCCGCCGGATCCGTCCGGGCCACCCGCCCCCAGGAGCGTGACGGTCATGAAGGTGATCGTCGTAGGAGCCGGCGTGGTGGGAACCATGCACGCCTGGCACGCAGTGGAACGCGGCCACGAGGTCGTACACATCGAGCGTGAGGCCGAGGCGCGCGGGGCCTCGCTCCGCAACTTCGGCCAGATATGGGTGAGCGGCCGCGCCGGCGGGGAGGAGCTGGACACAGCGCTGCGCGCCCGTGAACTCTGGGAGGGCGTCGGCGCCCGCGTCCCCCGCCTCGGCTTCCGGGCGATCGGCTCCCTCACCCCCGTACGCAACGCGCTCGAACTTGCCGTCGCCGAGGCGGCCCTGGCCCGTCCCGACGCCGCCGCCCGCGGCTACAAGCTGCTGACCGCCGACGAGGCCCGGCACGTCAACCCGGCCCTGCGCGGGGAGTTCAACGCCGCTCTGTTCTGCGAGCGGGACGCGGCCGTCGAGCCGCGCACCGCCCAACTCGCCCTGCGGGAGGCGCTGCTCGCCACAGGGAAGTACACCTTCCTGCCGGAGCGCGAGGTGCGGGACGTGGTCGGCGAGCACGCGGTACGCGACGACCGCGGCGAGACCCACACCGGGGACGCCGTCGTCCTCTGCACCGGCGCCGCGCTCTCCGGCCTCGTCCGCGAGATCGCCGGCGAGATCCCGGTCCGCCGGGTCCGGCTGCAGATGATGCAGACCGCCCCACTGGGCGAACCGCTCACCACCTCCGTCGCCGACGCCGACTCCTTCCGCTACTACCCGGCGTACGCCTCCGAGGCGCTCGACGCGCTCAACGCCGGGCAGGCGCAGGACCCGACCGCCGCCGCCCACAAGATGCAGCTCCTGATGGTGCAGCGGCTCGACGGCGGGCTGACCATCGGCGACACCCACGAGTACGAGCACCCCTTCGCCTTCGACACGGTCGAGGACCCCTACGAGCACCTCACCCGCGTCGTCGAGTCGTTCCTCGGCCGCCCGCTGCCGAAGATCCGGCGCCGCTGGGCCGGGGTGTACGCGCAGTGCACCGACACCGGCCGGGTCGTGCACCGGCAGCGGGTCCGCGACGGCGTGTGGCTGGTGACGGGACCCGGCGGACGCGGCATGACCTGCTCGCCCGCCATAGCCGAGACGACCGCGAACGAACTGGGCTGGTGACAACCGTGAACAAGCAGCAGCAGAAGCAGCAGAAGCCGCAGAATCAGCAGAAGCGGCAGCAGCACAACCTCGTCGTCCTGGACATGGCCGGCACCACCGTCGCCGACGGCGGCCTCGTCGAGCAGGCCTTCACCGCCGCCGCCGAGCGCCTCGGCGAGGACCCCGCCACGATGATCGACTACGTCCGCGCCACCATGGGCGAGTCCAAGATCTCCGTCTTCCGCCACCTCTTCGGCGGCGACGAGAACCGCGCCCAGCAGGCCAACCTCGCCTTCGAGGAGGCGTACGGCGAACTGGTCGCCGGTGGCCGGATCGCCCCCATACCGGGCGCGGCCGAGGCGATCGCCGAGCTGAAGGCCCAGGGCAGGACCGTCGTCCTCACCACCGGGTTCGCCCGCGTCACCCAGGACGCCATCCTCGACGCGCTCGGCTGGCACGACCTGGTCGAACTGACCCTCTGCCCGGCGGACGCGGGCGGCCGGGGTCGCCCCTACCCCGACATGGTCCTCGGCGCCTTCCTCCGTACGGGCGCCGTGGACGACGTCCGGCAGGTCGTGGTCGCGGGCGACACCTCGTACGACATGCTCAGCGGCGTCCGGGCCGGGGCCGGGATCGTGGCGGGCGTACTGACCGGTGCCCACGACGAGGGCGGGCTGACGGGCCACGGCGCCACGCACGTGCTGGCGTCGGTCGCCGAACTGCCCGCGCTGCTTGAGGAGTCGCTGCTCGAGGAGTCGCCGTTCGGGGAGCCGCTGCTCGGGGAGTCCGGCGCATGACCAGCGGCATCCGCTTCGACGCCGTCACCGTCGCGTACGGTCGGCACACCGTCCTGGACGCGCTCGACCTCACCGTCGAGCCGGGCGAGGTCATGGCGCTGCTCGGGCCCTCCGGCTCCGGGAAGACGACCGCGCTGCGGGCCGTCGCGGGCTTCGTCCAGCCCGTCTCCGGCCGCGTCTTCATCGGCGACCGCGACGTCACGGGCCTTCCGCCGTACCGGCGGGGGATCGGCATGGTCGTCCAGCAGTACGCCCTCTTCCCGCACATGCGGGTCGAGGCCAATGTCGAATTCGGCCTGAAGGCACAGAAGGTGGCCAAGGCCGAGATCCCCGGGCGGGTGGCCGAGGCCCTGGAGATGACCGGGATGGCCGCCTACGCCAAGCGGTACCCGCGCGAGTTGTCCGGCGGACAGCAGCAGCGGGTCGCCATCGCCCGGGCGCTCGCGATCCGGCCGAACGTCCTGCTGCTCGACGAGCCGCTGTCCGCGCTCGACGCGCAGCTGCGCTCGGGGATGCTGGCGGAACTGGCCCGTCTGCATCGGGAGTTGCCCGACGTCTCCATCCTGTACGTCACCCACGACCAGGTCGAGGCGCTGACCCTCGCCGACCGGATCGCGGTCATGGACAAGGCCCGGCTCCAGGACTGCGGCACGCCCCAGGACCTCTACCGCCGTCCGCGTACGGAGTTCACGGCGTCGTTCGTCGGCAACGCGAACCTGCTGCCGGTGACGGTGGGGGCGGACGGGGTCGCCTTCGGGGGCGTCACGCTCAAGGTCCCCGTCCCCGTCGCCGACGCGGCGCCGGGCGCGAGCGCCACGCTGTGCGTCCGCCCGCACCTCGTGGGCCTCGGCGACGGCCCGAACGCGCTGCGGGGCCGTATCGCCGAGGTGCAGTGGCGGGGGTCGACGCACCGGCTGTACGTGGAGGTGGGGGACGGCCACCGCGTGAAGGCGGACGTGCGGGAGCTGCGGGAGACCCCGGCGCTCGGCGACGAGGTCACACTGCACTTCACCCCCGAGGACGCGGTGCTGCTGGGGGCCGGGGTGACCGATGGCTAGTCCTGCGGAGCCGGTCATGAAGGCTGAGCGGGGCCGTGGGGTTGTGCCCACCCGTTCCGCCCCTGCGGAACGTATGCCCACAACGGGTTCCCAACGAGTGCGACGGTCCACGCCCGTGTGGCTCTGGGCCCTTCCGCCCGTCGCCGTGCTCGCGGTCGTCTTCCTCTACCCCCTCGCCCTCGTCGTCCAGGAGTCCCTCGCCCCCGGCGCGTACGCCGACGTCTTCTCCTCCGTGGCGTTCCGCGAAGCGCTCCTCACCACCGTGTGGCTCGCCGTCGCCGCCACCGCCGGCTGTCTCGTCCTCGGGTTCGTGCTCGCGCTCGTCATCGCGTTCGTGCCCTTCCCCGGCGGGAAGGCCGTGTCGAAGTTCATCGACGTCTTCCTCTCCTTCCCGTCCTTCCTGATCACGCTCGCCCTGCTGTTCCTCTACGGCACGGTCGGCATGGCCAACGGAGTCTGGACGGACGTCACCGGCGCCCCCACCGGCCCCTTCCAGTTCCTGACCACCCCCTGGGGCGTCCTCCTCGCGGAGATCACGTACTTCACGCCCTTCGTCATGCGCCCCCTCCTCGCCGCCTTCTCCCAGATGGAGACCGCGCAACTGGAGGCGGCGTCCTCGCTCGGCGCCAGGCCGCCGCGCATCGTCCGGCAGGTGATCCTGCCCGAGGCGCTGCCCGCCCTCGCCGCCGGCGGCAGCCTCGTCCTCGTCATGTGCCTCAACGAGTTCGGGATCGTCCTGTTCACCGGCGCCAAGGGCGTGACGACCCTCCCGATGCTCGTCTACGGCAAGGCCATCCTCGAGTCCGACTACGCCGCCGCCTGCGTGGTCGCCGTCGTCAACGTCGTGATCTCCGTGGGCCTCTACGGCCTCTACCGGGTGGTGAGCCGTCGTGCTGGTGCATAGCCGTACGGGCAGGTGGACGGCGTGGGCCGGCTTCGCGGTCCTCTTCGTGCCGCTCTTCGCCGTGCCCCTCCTCGTCATCCTGGCCGCCTCGTTCTCCACGAACTGGTCCGGCGCCTTCCCCTCCGGGCCCACCGCCGAGCACTACACGGCGGCCGTGCGCGGCGAATCCCTCCAGGCACTCACCACCAGCCTGGTCACCGCCGTCACCGCGAGCCTCCTCGCGCTGGCCCTCGGCACCTGGGCGGCGCTCGCCGCCGCGGCGATGCGCAGGCGGGGCCGCAGGCTCCTCGACGCGCTGTTCATGCTGCCGGTCGCGGTGCCCTCGGTGGTCGTCGGCCTCGCCGTGCTGGTCGCCTTCTCGCAGCCGCCCGTGCTCCTGAACGGCACGCGCTGGATCGTGATCCTCGCGCACACCGTTCTTGTCACGGCGTTCGCCTACCAGTCGGTCTCGGCCGCCATTCTCCGTCTGGACCCGATGTACGAGCAGGCGGCGGCCAGCCTCGGCGCCCGCCCGTCGTACGTCCTGCTGCGGGTGAAGTTGCCGCTCCTGCTGCCGTCCCTGAACGCGTCCGCCGGGCTCTGCTTCGCCCTGTCCATGGGCGAGTTGAGCGCCACGATGATGCTCTACCCGCCGGACTGGATGCCGCTGCCGGTGCTCATCTTCACCGCCACGGACCGCGGCTCCCTCTTCACCGGCTCGGCGCTCGCCGTGGTCCTCATGGCCGCGACCCTGCTCGTCCTGCTCGCCGTCTCCCGTATCCGCACCAAGGCTTCCTTCCGCTGAACCCCCAGCGAATCCCCAAGGAGAGAACGACGTCATGCGCACGATGTCCCAGCACCTCAAGCCGATCGCCGCCGTCACCGGCAGCCTCGCCCTCGCCGCCTCCCTCACCGCCTGCGGCGGCTCCTCCGCCGCCTCCGACGAGAAGATCGTCACCGTCTACAGCGCCGACGGCCTCAAGGGTGAGAAGGGCGACGGCTGGTACGACAGGGTCTTCGCTGACTTCGAGAAGCAGACCGGCATCAAGGTCAAGTACGTCGAGGGCGGCTCCGGCGAGATGGTCCAGCGCGCCGTCCGCGAGAAGAACAACACACAGGCCGACGTCATCGTCACCCTGCCGCCCTTCATCCAGCAGGCCGACTCCAAGGGGCTGCTCCAGTCGTACGAGCCGAAGGGCTCCGACCAGGTCGGCGGGGGCGACAAGGCCGGCGACGGCAAGTGGACCTCGGTCGTCAACAACTACTTCGGCTTCATCCACAACAAGAAGGAGCTGCCCCAGGCCCCCAAGACCTGGGAGGAGCTCCTCGACGCGAAGTACAAGAACAGGCTGCAGTACTCCACCCCCGGCGTCGCGGGCGACGGCACGGCCGTGGTCATCAAGGCGATGCACGACTTCGGCGGCCAGGAGCCGGCCATGGAGTACCTGAAGAAGCTCCAGGCCAACAACGTCGGCCCGTCCTCCTCCACCTCCAAGCTCGCCCCCAAGGTCGACAAGGGCGAGATCCTCGTCGCCAACGGCGACGTCCAGATGAACTTCGCCCAGTCCAGGTCCATGCCGAACCTCGCCATCTGGTTCCCGGCCAAGGACGGCGGCAAGCCGACCACCTTCGCCCTGCCGTACGCCGCCGGACTCGTGAACAAGGCCCCGCACAGCGAGAACGGCAAGAAGCTGCTCGACTTCATGCTCGGCGAGCAGGCCCAGCGCCAGGTCAGCGAGATCGGCGGCGGCTTCCCCGCCCGCAAGGACGTCAAGGCCACCGACGCCAACGCCATCGAGCTGGCCAGGCTGATGGAGGGCGTCGAGATCTTCGAGCCGGACTGGGCCGACATCGACAAGAACCTCAAGACGTACATCGACGCGTGGAAGACCGCCACCGGAAGCTAACCGCGCGCTTCCAAGAGTTCACCGCACGGCTCTGGCGCGAGCCGGAAGTGTCGCGGAAACATAACGGGTACGGACCAAGGGTCAACGCCCCTGAGCAGTCAGGGGCGTTGGCGTCCCCCCGCCCCGCACTTTCTCACCCTTCCACGGAGGATCCGAGATGCCGACCCCCGGCATGTCCCGCCGCACCGTGCTCGCCGCCACCGGTGCCACCGCGGCCCTCGCCGCCACGGGCGCGATCGCCGCCCCCGCCGCCCACGCCACCACCGCCGCCCCCACGCTCCCCAACGGCACGAGCAAGGACAAGGTGCTCGTCATAGGGATGGACGGCCTGCGGTACGACAGGATCGACGCCGCCAAGGCGCCGCACCTCAAGGCGATGATGGCGAACGGGACCTACGGCCTTTCCCTGCTGTACGCCAACCCGATGGCCGCGACCTCCTCCGGCCCCGGCTGGTCCACCATCTCCACCGGCGTCTGGCCCGACAAGCACGGCGTGAAGGACAACACCTTCACCGGCAAGAACTACACCCGGTACCCCGGCTTCCTCGCCCGCCTCGCGCAGGTCCGGCCCGAGCTGTCCACGTATGCCGCCGTCGACTGGAAGCCGCTGGACACCCAGGGCACCGTCACCACCGGCGCCGACGCCAAGCTCGTCCTCGACGGCGACCGCGACGGCTACGTGGCCCACGACGCCACCATCGCCGACGAGGCCGAATCCATCCTGCGGAACCAGAACCCGGACGTCCTGTTCGTCTACTTCGGCCAGTCCGACATCGTCGGCCACAACTCCGGTGCGGGGAGCCAGGCGTACCTCGACGTCATCGGCGTCCAGGACACGTACGTCGGCCGGTTGTGGACGGCCATCAAGGCGCGCCCCTCCTACGCCACCGAGCGCTGGACGGTCATCGTCACCACCGACCACGGCCATGTCGACGCCGGCGGCCACGGCGGCTCCTCCATCGAGGAGCGCCGCACCTTCGTCCTCGCCCAGGGCCCGGGCATCGCCGCCGGCGCCCGCCCCATCGACACCCGCCTCGTCGACGTCGCCGCCACCGTCTTCCACCAGCTCGGCATCACACCCGACCCCTCCTGGGGCCTGGACGGCAAGCCGATCCAGCAGCGCTCCACCGACCCGTTCGACGCGCTGTACGGCTCGCTCTCCGGCCGCGTCGACGAGACCGGCATCCCCGCCGGCGTCCTCGGCTTCACCCACACCGCGCCCAGCGGCTGGTCCGTCATCAACAACGCCATGGGCACCGGCGGCGTGACCGAGTGGCGCGGCTGGGCCTTCGCCACCGACGAGTTCTGGTCCCGCACCCAGCGCGACCAGTCCCGCGAGCTGAACATCCGCTCCCGCGGCGTCTTCGCCGTCGCCGACTCCGACGAGTGGGCCGACAAGACCTTCTCCGGTACGTACGACTCGACCCTGGTCACCCCGGCGTACAGCGTCTCGGGCGCGTCGCGGGTCATCCTCGACTTCACCACCTTCTACCGCCAGGAGGGCAGCCAGAGCGCCCAGGTGCTCGTCTCCTTCAACGCGGGCACGCCGACCCTCGTCAAGAGCTACACCGCCGACGTCGTCTCCCAGCCCCAGTCCCTCACCGTCGCCGTCCCCACCGGCGCCTCAAGCGTCAGCTTCCGCTTCCGCTACACGGGGTCCAACAACTGGTACTGGGTGATCGACGGGGTCAAGGTCACCACTTCCTGATTAGGGTGGGGGCGTCGCCACAGCGCTGTCGCGGCGCCCCCCAGCACACCGCACGTTGTTTGTACGGCAGGAGTCCCCGCACATGGCAGAGCGCAAGCCGATCGAATCCTGGCTCACCGACATGGACGGCGTCCTCATCCACGAGGGTGTCCCGATCCCCGGCGCGGACGCCTTCATCAAGAAGCTGCGGGAGACCGGGAAGCCGTTCCTGGTCCTCACGAACAACTCGATGTACACGGCCCGCGACCTGCACGCGCGCCTCGCCCGCATGGGCCTGGACGTGCCGGTGGAGAACATCTGGACCTCGGCGCTCGCGACCGCCCAGTTCCTCGACGACCAGCGCCCCGGCGGCACGGCGTACGTCATCGGCGAGGCGGGACTGACCACCGCGCTGCACGACATCGGTTACGTCCTGACCGACCACGCCCCCGACTACGTGGTCCTCGGTGAGACCAGGACGTACTCCTTCGAGGCCATGACCAAGGCGGTCCGGCTGATCAACGCCGGCGCCCGGTTCATCTGCACCAACCCGGACGAGACCGGCCCCTCCCTCGAGGGCCCGCTCCCGGCCACCGGCTCCGTCGCCGCGCTGATCACGAAGGCCACCGGCAAGGACCCGTACTTCGCGGGCAAGCCGAACCCGCTGATGATGCGCACCGGGCTCAACGCGATCGGCGCCCACTCGGAGTCGAGCGCCATGATCGGCGACCGGATGGACACGGACATCCTCGCCGGACTCGAGGCGGGCATGCAGACCTTCCTGGTGCTCACCGGCCTGACAGGCATGGCGGAGGTGGACCGCTACCCGTTCCGCCCCTCCAAGATCGTCGACTCGATCGCCGACATCGTGGACCGGGTCTGACCCGACCGGCGTGCTGCGGCGCCCCTGCGGATGCGAAACGACCGGAACCGGGTGACCCTGCCACTATCAGGAGGTCACGATGCGTTCAGGTCCCATTGCTCTTCGTGCCGCAGGGGCGGCGGCCCTGCTGGTACTGGCACCCACGGCCGGTACCGCGTCCGCCCACGACGGGGTGAAGGTCACCGTCACGCCGTCCACCGCCAAGCCGGGAGCGCATGTCGACATCCGCGTCCAGGGCTGCAAGGGCACGAGGGGCGCGGCCACGTCCAAGGCGTTCGCCGCCGAGGCCGAGCTCACCGGCCGTGACGGGGGCGACTTCCCGCTGTTCGGCACCACCAGGATCAAGCCGGGGCTCGGCGAGGGTACGTACAAGGTGGGCGTGACCTGCGACGGTCACGACCACAAGGGCGTCGCCACGATCCGGGTCCCGCACCACAAGCCGGAGCCGACGCATCACAAGCCGCCGCCGACGCATCACAAGCCCTCGCATCACCCGACCCCGTTCGCCCCGGTCCGGGCCGGGGGCGGCGGCGCGGCCATGGCCGTACCGGCGGGACCGGTGGCACCCGGCGTCGCCCAGACCGCGAGCGAGAGCGGCCTCGGCACCCCGTACACCCTCGTCGGCCTGGGGATGGCCGCCGTCGCCGCGGTGGCCGTCGCCTTCCGCAGCGCGCGCCGCGGCCGGACCGACTCCGCCCCGGGCGCTGACTGACCATGCCCTCCGGACCCGGACCCGGACGCGGCCCTGGAACCCGTCCGGCGGGCACCGGACGGATGACGACCGGTGTGGCCTGGGCGGTCCTGCTCCTGGCGCTGTGGCTCTGGGGCCGGGAGATCACCGACGGCCCCGGCGGCAGCTCGGCGCCGGCCCACGGCGACATCGCCGCCGTCGGCCGCCCCCTCGGCGTCCCGCTGCCCCCGGCGCACCGGCCCCTGAAGCCCGCGGAGCCCCGCCGGGTGGAGATCCCCTCGCTCGGCGTCACGGCGCCAGTGGTCGGGCGCGGCCTCGACCGTACGGGAGCGGTGGACCCGCCGCCGTACGAGATGCCCCACTCGGTCGGCTGGTTCCGTACCGGCACGCGGCCGGGAGCCGAGGGCGCCGCGCTCTTCGTCGGGCACGTCGACACCGAGACCCGGCCCGCCGTCTTCTACGGCCTGAGCTCCGTCCGCCCGGGCGCCACCGTCCGGGTCACCCGCGCGGACGGCTCGGTCGCCGAGTTCACCGTCGACGACGTCCAGGTCTTCCCGCGGGAGCGGTTCGACGCGCGGAAGGTGTACGGACAGCGGGTGCCTGACCGCGCCGAGCTCCGCCTGATCACCTGCGGCGGCGCCTTCGACCGCACGACCGGTACGTACACGGCGAACGTGGTCGTCTCCGCCTATCTGACCGGTACCCGCTGAGCCCGCACGACCGAGGCCCCCTCACCGATGGTGAGGGGGCCTCGACTCTGCGTGCGCCGCCAGGGACTCGAACCCCGGACCCGCTGATTAAGAGTCAGCTGCTCTAACCAACTGAGCTAGCGGCGCCTGCTGACCTGCATAACTCTACCGGACGCCGACGGGTGCTCCCGACCATTGGTGGTCGCTTCCGGCCTGTCGGATGGTCCTTTCTTAGCTTCGATCCGTCAAAATGCGATTTGTCCAGACAGTTGAGACACTGACGCCCACTACAGCGCCAAAAGATCTTGACGAGTGTGGAGGGGAATCGCATGAGTGTGCCGGTCTTCGAGGAGTTCGAGCCCGCGGCCGACTGCGGCTGCGCGGGCTGCGCCCAGCAGCGGCGCGATCATGCCCTTGGCCTGCCCGTACGGGCAGGCGGTCACCCGGCGGCGCACGGAGCGCGCCGCGCGCTGGTCCTGGTGACGGCGGCGGGAGTGGTCCTGGGCGGGGGAGGGCCGAGCGCCTTCGCCCGTCCGCCGGACGCACGGCTCCCCGTCACCCCGGCGGACGTCACGGACCTGGCGAGCACGGTGGAGCTCTCGGAGCTCTCGGAGCTCTCGGAGTTGTCGGGCTTGTCGGAGTCCGCGGCTCCCGGTCCGGACACGCCGCAGGGCGGCACCGGCCCGCTGCACGGAGCACCGACCCCCGGCGCCACCCCGACGAACAGTCAGATCACCGTGGCATCCCTGCGGAAGACGACTCGCGCCGAGATCATCAACCGCGCCAAGCGGTGGGTGCGCGCCCAGGTCCCGTACTCCATGGGGAAGTACTGGTCGGACGGATACCGCCAGGACTGCTCCGGCTACATCTCGATGGCGTGGAACCTGCGCGGCAACGAGTGGACCGGCAGCCTCGACCGCTTCGGCGAGCGGATCGACCGCAGCGAGCTCCAGCCCGGCGACATCCTGCTCTTCCACAACCAGGCCGACCCGAGCAAGGGTTCGCACGTCACGATCTTCGGCGGCTGGACGGACTACACCCACACGTCGTACATCGCGTACGAACAGGCCAAGCCGCGCACGCGCAAGCAGGCGACGCCGCTGGCGTACTGGACGCACTCCGACCGCTATACGGCCTACCGCTACAAGGGGATCGTGAGCGCTGGTGGCGGCGCCGGGGGAGGTTCGTCGGCCCCGGTCGCTTTTCCGGGCGCGTCGAAGTTCGGGCCCGGCGCGAACAACGCGCACGTGACCCGGCTCGGGAAGCTGCTCATCCAGCGCGGCGGCAAGACGTACTACAGCCAGGGGCCCGGGCCGCGCTGGAGCGAGGCGGACCGCCGGGCGACCCAGGCGTTCCAGCGGGCGCAGGGCTGGAAGGGCAAGGAGGCGGACGGGCTGCCGGGCCCGCACACCTGGCGGCTGCTGGTGGCCGGCCAGGGCAGGAGCATCGGCGGTTCGAGTGGTTCGAGCGGCCCGAGCGCGAATGCGCCGGGGTTCCCCGGGCGTGGCTACTTCCGTCCGGGCCGCTCCAACGCATATGTGGAGAAGCTGGGCAAACAGCTGGTGAAGCGGGGCTACGGCAAGCACTACCTGTCGGGTCCCGGTCCGCGCTGGTCGGAGGCGGACCGTCGCAATGTCGAGGCGTTCCAGCGGGCGCAGGGGTGGCGGGGCGGCGCGGCCGACGGCTACCCCGGCCCGGAGACCTGGCGGCGCTTGTTCCGATGACCCCGAGATCATGAGGTGGACCGAATGACCCGATCGACCCCGAACCCGCTGGGCCCGATCCCAGGGGAATCCGGCGCGGCGGCCACACGCGACGCGGCCCGCACGGCCAGACGCCTGACCTCCGAACCCCGCCCGACAAGGCCGCGCCCCCCGAGCCCGGTCCCGCCTCCGGGCGCCGACGCGCAGCCGGGGGCGGGGCCCGTTGCGACTCCGGGTGCTGACGCGCAGCCGGGGCCGGGGCCCGTTGCGCCCCCGTCCGCCGACGTGGTCGCGGGTCCGGCCGCCGTCTCCGGCGAGGCGCGACCGGAGGTCTCGCCGGCCGGCGAGACCGGCCAGGTGCCCCCGGCCCAGGAGCCGCAGCCCGCCTCGGAGGCGGGCACGGTGGGTGTGGAGCCCACCGCGAGACCAACTCCGTCGGGCGGGGAACCCGCCACGGGCACGGCTTCGGCCGGTGCGGAGCCGGGCACGGGGGCGGTTTCGGTTGGTTCGGAGCCCGGTACCGGCCAGGCTCCGGCGGGCGGAGCCCCCCGCCCCGGCGCGGACGCCGGACCCGGATCGACCCGGGTCGGGCCGGACCCCGACACGACGACGGCCCTGGCAGGTTCGACGCCTGGCGCGGGTGCGCCTCCGGCAGGTGGAGCCCCCCGCCCCGGCGCGGACGCCGGACCCGGATCGACCCGGGTCGGGCCGGACCCCGGCACGGTCGGCTCGGCCCCCGGGCCGGATGCGCCTCCGGTAGGCGGAGCCCCCGGCCTCGGCGGGGACCCCCGCACCGGGTCGGCTTCGGCCGGTGCGGAGCCCGGCACGGCGACGGCCCCGGCGGGTTCGGCACCTGGCCCGGGCACGGCTCCGGGAGCCGGTAGTCCCCCTCCCGGTACGGCCGCCGCTGGTTCGACGCCCGGCGCGGGTGCGGCCCCGGCGGGAGTCCCTGGCCTCGGCGCGGATCCCCGCACCGCGTCGGCCCCGGCCGGCTCGACGCCTGGCGCGGCTACGGCTCCGGCAGGCGTAGCCCCCCGCCTCGGCGTGGATCCCTCCACCGCGTCGGCCCCGGCCGGCCTGAAGCCCGGCGCGGCAACGGGCCCGGTCGGTTCGACGCCCGGCGCGGCTACGGCTCCGGCAGTCGGAGGCCCCGGTACGGCCCCCGCCGGCTCGGGTGTCGCATCGGCGGCCGGTGGCGCCGGCCTGGGTACGGCCCCGGCCGGTTCAACGCCCGGCGGGGCTACGGCTCCGGCAGGCGGAGCCCCCCGCCTCGGAGCGGATCCCTCCACCGGGTCGGCTCCGGCAGGCCTGAAGCCCGGCGCGGCAACGGGCCCGGTCGGTTCGACGCCCGGCGCGGCTACGGCTCCGGCAGTCGGGGGCCCCGGTACGGCCCCCGCCGGCTCGGGTGTCGCATCGGCGGCCGGTGGCGGTGCGGATCCCGGCGCGGGTACGGGCGGAGGCCCCAGACTTGGCGGGGCTCCCCGCACCGGGTCGGCTCCGGCCGGTCCGGAGCCCGGCACGGCGACGACCCCGGCGGCTCCGGGAGCCGGTGGTCCCCGTCCAGGCTCGGACTCGGGCTCCGGTGTGGATCCGGCAGGCGGAGGCTCCGGCCCTGGTACGGCTCCGACAGGCGGAGGCGTCGGCCTCGGTACCGCCCCCGCCGGGTCAGTTGACGGCACGGCGGCGGCTTCGGGCCATTCCCACTCCGGGATCGATACCGGTGCGGCTTCGGCAGGGGGAGCGCCCGGCAGCGGGTCGGCCCCGGCCGGTTCGGAGTCCGGCGGCGGTACAGCCCCGGCCGGCGGAAGCCCCCGTGCCGGGACAGCCACGGCCGGTTCCACGCCCGGCGCGGGTGCGGCTCCGGCAGGGGTCCGGCGGAAGACGGTGATCGGGACCGATACGACCGGGTCGATCCCCGTGCACCTGCTCTTCCGGGACGAGCCCGAGTCGGCCGACCGCGTCGCCGACGACGGACCCGCCACCGTCTCCATGGCCGGCCCCGTCGTGGGAGCCGCCACCACGACCCCCACCCTCGCGCCCCTCAAGGCGGTCATCCCCGCCCCCGCCCGGCCCGCCGCCCCCTCCCGCCCCGCCCCCACCGCCGACCCCCAACTCGTCGAGCGGCCCGCCGCCGTCCTGCCCGGGTGGATCGGAGTCGTCGGCGGGCTCCTGGCGATCGCCGCGTGCGCGGCCGTCGTGTGGTGGGCCGGGGCCGTGCCCGAGTCGGTCGCCCACATGCTCCGGCTGCCCCCGCGCCCGTACCACGGCATCCACCTCGGGCAGTGGGCGCTGCTCGCCCTCGGGGTCCTGGCCATCCTCTTCTTCTTCGGCGGTCTCGGCCGCGGCCGCGTCGGCTACGCCTGGGTCCTCACCCTCTTCGGCGACTACCGCGGCACCGTCCGCCGCACCGGTCTCCTCTGGGTCAGCCCCCTCCTCCTGCGCCGCCGGGTCGACGTCCGCCTCCGGCACTGGCGCAGCGAACCGCTCTCCGCGGTGGACGCCAAGGGCACCGCGCTCCAGGTCGTCGTCCTCGTCGTCTGGCGCATCCGGGACACCGTCCGCGCCGCGCTCGGGGTCGAAGGCCACGAGGAGTACCTGCGCGAACAGGTGGAGGCGGCCATGGCCCGGGTCCTCTCCCAGCTTCCGGCCGACGCCTTCCACGAGGACGCCCCGACCCTGCGCGACGCCGAGGCGGTCGGCGAGGCCCTGACCCGGATGCTCTCCGCGGAGTGCGCGCCGGTGGGGATCGACGTGTTCTCGGCGCAGCCGACCCGTATCGAGTACGCCCCCGAGATCGCGGCGGTGATGCGGCGCCGACGGATCGCCGCGATCGACGCCAAGCACCGGGACAGCGTCCTGACGGCGGTCGTGGACGCCGTGGACGACGTGGTCCACCGGCTGACCACGCGTGGTCTGGTCGAGCTGGACGACTACGAGCGCAAGTCGCTGGTCAAGGACCTGACGGTGGCGTTCTACACCGGTCGCTCCGGGCCCGGGGAAGGCGCGTGAGTGGTATGGACAGGTTCAACTTCCGTCAATACTTTGGTACTTGGTCTAGACCTGAATAGGCACTACCGCACACGCACCACACCACCGCACACGCACCACACCCACCGCACACGCACCACCCACCGCACGCGTGCAGCACGGCCCAGAACTCCCCCACGTTCACCTGGAGCGACAGCATGCGCAAAAAGATAGGCATGGCGGCGGTGGCGCTCGGCGTCGCCGGCGCCTCCCTCTTCGCCACGAGCAGCGCCAGTAGCCACGGCTACACCGATTCCCCGATCAGCCGGCAGAAGCTCTGCGCCAACGGCACCGTGACCAACTGCGGCTCCATCCAGTGGGAGCCGCAGTCGGTCGAGGGCCCCAAGGGCTTCCCCTCCGCCGGTCCCGCCGACGGCAGGATCTGCTCCGCCGGCCTCGCCCACTTCGCCCAGCTCGACGACCCGCGAGGTGGCAACTGGCCCGCCACCAGGGTCACGGCAGGCCAGAGCTACAGCTTCCGCTGGCAGTTCACCGCCCGTCACCGCACCACCGACTTCCGGTACTACATCACCAAGAACGGCTGGGACCGGACCAAGCCGCTCACCCGGGCGGCCCTCGACTCCCAGCCCTTCCTGACCGTCCCGTACAACAGCCAGCAGCCGCCGGCCACGCTCTCGCACTCCGGGACCATCCCGGCGGGCAAGACCGGCAAGCATCTGATCCTGGCGGTCTGGACGATCGCGGACACCGCGAACGCCTTCTACGCCTGCTCGGACGTTGAGTTCTGACTGTTCGTTCTGACCGTTCAGTCCTGACGGACAGTCAGTTACCGTCCGACGTATGACCGTGGCGGAGCTCGTGCAGCGTCAGTGGGGCGATCGCCGGATCGGGCTGAGGAGCCGGGAGGCCACCCTCACCCACCATCAGGTCGCCGCGGAAGCCGCAGCGCGGGCAGCGCTGCTCGTCGATCTGCTGCCCCGAGGTGCCGAGCCGCACCTCGGGGTGCTCCTCGACAACACGCCGGAGTTCCCCCTCTGGCTCAGCGCGGCGGCCCTCTCGGGGGCCGCCGTCGCCGGGATCAACCCCACCCGGCGCGGCGCCGAACTGGCCCGCGACATCGTCCACACCGACTGCCGTGTCCTGGTCACCCAACTCGCCCACCTTCCCCTGCTCGACGGGCTCCCCCTGCCGGGCGTACGGGTCCTGGTGACCGACACCGACGCCTACCGGGAGCTGCTCGCCCCCTACCGCGCCGCGAAACCCGGCGAGGCCACCGTCCGGCCCGTGCGCCCCGACAGCCGGATGCTGCTCTACTTCACCTCGGGCTCTACGGGCGCGCCCAAGGCGGCCGTCTGCACCCAGGGCCGGCTCGCGGCGGCGGGCGGCTCGCTCGTCACCCACTTCGGACTGGGGCCCGATGACGTCCACTACATCTGCATGCCGATGTTCCACGGCAACGCGGTGATCGCGGACTGGGCGCCGGCGCTCGTGGCGGGCGCGGGGGTGGCGCTGCGGGCCCGGTTCTCCGCCTCCCGGTTCCTGCCGGACGTACGGGAGTTCGGCGCGACCTACTTCACCTATGTCGGCCGGGCGGTCCAGTACCTCCTGGCCACCCCGGAAGGTCCCGACGACCGGGCGCACCGACTGCGCCTCGGCTTCGGTACGGAGGCGGGGGCGGTGGACGCGGCCCGGTTCGAGGCGCGGTTCGGGGTGCGGCTCGTGGAGGGGTACGGCTCCTCGGAGGGCGGCGCGGCGATCCGGCGGACACCGGACACGCCGACCGGGGCGGTCGGGCGGGCGGCGCCCGGGGACGATCTCGCGGTGGTGGACGCGGCGACCGGCCGGGAGTGCGAGCCGGCGGTCTTCTCGCCCTCCGGGGCGCTGCTCAACGCCGAGGCGGCCATCGGCGAACTGGTCAACCGCGGCCGCAGCCCCTTCGAGGGGTACTGGCGCAACCCCGAGGCGGACGCGGCCCGGCTCCGGGGCGGCTGGTACTGGACCGGTGACCTCTTCTACCGGGACGCGGCGGGTTTCCTGTACTTCGCGGGGCGCACGGACGACCGGCTGCGGGTGGACAGCGAGAACCTCGCGGCGGCCGTGATCGAGCGGATCCTCTCCCGCTGGGAGCGCGCGGCGGGCGTCGCCGTCTACGCGATACCCGACCCGGTCGCGGGGGACCAGGTGATGACGGCGCTCGCGCTGCGCGAGGGCGCGGTGTTCGACCCCGAGGCCTTCCAGGACTTCCTCTCCGCCCAGCGGGACCTCGGCACGAAGATGCCTCCGCGCTTCGTCCGCGTCATGCCCGAGCTTCCGCTGACGGCGACGAACAAGGTCCACCGGGTGGCCCTGCGCCGGGAGTCGTTCCTCTGCGAGGACCCGGTGTGGTGGCGACCGGCGCCGGGAGCCCCGTACGAGCGCCTCACCCCGCGGGCCGTGTCGGCCCTGCGCGCGGAGTACGCCGCCCACGGGCGTCCTCTGCCGGCCTCCGGTTCCTCCGCCGTCGTCGCGGGCGGCGCGCTGCCACGCCGACGAAGCTAGGTTTTCGGGCGCTCTTCGGCTCGTAACGTTCGGTTAACCCTGCAAACGACTTTGCCGAGTTATCGTCATCCTTGACCGGTCGTTGACCAACTGTTGGTCTGCGCAAGACGTTGCGAACCGCGAGAGGGAGGCGCATGCGCCGAGGTGCGACGGCCCGGCCCGCGTTCGTGCTGCTCGCCGCCGTCCTGGTCGCCTGCCAACTCCTCGCGGCCACGGCGTCCTTCGCATATGCGCATACGGCGCGTCATGCCGTGGCCAAGGCTCAGCCCGTCGCCGCGCCCGAGAGCGAGGCGTCGCGCGGCCAGATCGTCACCTGTCACGACGCCGGCCGGCCAGGCGATCCGACCGGCCCCCTGCGCACCCGTGACCGGTCGCGCATCGCCGACAACCCCGGGATATCCGAGCGGCCGTCGCCGGCGCACCACACCTCCGTGGCGCCCGAACCGGCCGCCTCCGGCTCCCCGCACCCCCACATGCCGAGACCCTCGAGAGCACACGCTCCGGCCGCGCTCCAGGTGTTCCGCTGCTGATCGGTGGAGCAGCCCCCCACGTCCCCCCCCCACGCATCACCACTGCCCCGCACATGCCGACGCGTCCCCACGACGCGCCAGGAGGAATCACCACGCCATGCAGCCCCTCATCGACAACGCCCGCACGTTCGGACAGCGCCCTGAGGAGTTCGCCAAGCTGGCCGAAGGCCAGTCCCCCGAGGTCCTCTTCATCACCTGCGCCGACTCCAGGGTCGTACCCGCCCTGATCACCGGCGCCCGGCCCGGCCAGCTCTTCGAGCTGCGCACCGCGGGCAACATCGTCCCGCCGTACGGCTCCGGCACCCCCACCGGAGAGGCGGCCACCATCGAGTACGCCGTGGAGGTCCTCGGCGTCGAGCACATCGTGGTCTGCGGCCACTCGCACTGCGGCGCCGTGGGCGCGGTGGTGCGCGGCGACGACCTGGACGCCGTTCCGGCCGTACGGGACTGGCTCGCGCACGCCGCCGAGCAGCCCAAGTGCTCCGACCCGGCCGACCCGACCGTCGCGGAGGCCGTGCAGAACCACGTCCTGGCGCAGCTGCAGCGGCTGCGCTCCTACCCCTGCGTCGAGAAGCGGCTGGACTCCGGCCGGCTCCGGCTGCACGGCTGGTACTACGAGGTCCACACCGGTGCCGTGCGCGAACACCGCGCGGACACCGACACCTTCGAAGCGCTGTGAGGGAGGGCCCTATGAGCAAATTCCCCTACATACGCCAGGACTTCGCCGCCTCGCTCGTCGTCTTCCTGGTGGCCCTGCCGCTGTGCGTGGGTGTCGCCGTCGCCTCCGGCGTCCCCGCCGAACTCGGCCTGGTCACCGGCATCGTCGGCGGCATCGTCACCGGTCTGATGCCGGGCAGCAGCCTTCAGGTGTCCGGCCCGGCCGCCGGCCTGACCGTGCTGGTCTTCGAGGCGGTCACCGAGTTCGGTCTCCCCGCCCTCGGCGTGATCGTGCTGGCCGCCGGAGTGCTCCAGCTCCTCATGGGCGCCCTGAAGCTGGGGCGCTGGTTCCGCGCGATCTCCGTCTCCGTCGTCGAGGGAATGCTCGCCGGCATCGGGCTGGTGATCATCGCCGGCCAGCTGTACGCGGCGGCCGGCCTGAAGGCCCCCGCCTCCGGCGTCGACAAGATACTGGGGCTGCCCGGGGCCGCCGTCGACGCGATCGGCAGCCCCGGAGCCCTGGCGTCCCTGGCGATCGGCGCGGGCACCATCGCCCTGATGGTGGGGTGGACGAAGCTGCCGAAGAAGGCCCGCACCGTGCCGGGCGCGCTCGCCGCCGTCTTCGTCGCGACGGTGGTCACCTGGGCGTTCAGCCTGCCGGTGGCCACCGTCGAGGTGAACGGCCTGCTCGACTCCATCCAGCTGCCCGGCGCCGACGCCCTCGGCGGCCTGGCCTCCCCGGCCCTCATCGGCACGATCCTCGCCTTCACCCTGATCGCCTCCGCCGAGAGCCTGTTCAGCGCCGCCGCCGTCGACCGTCTGCACGACGGTCCGCGCACGCGGTACGACAAGGAGCTCATGGCGCAGGGCGCGGGCAACGCGCTCTGCGGTGTGCTCGGCGCGCTGCCGATGACCGCGGTCATCGTGCGCAGCTCCGCCAACGTGGCGGCGGGCGCCAGGACCAAGGCGTCCCGGGTCCTGCACGGCGTGTGGCTGCTGCTGTTCGCGGCGCTGCTCCCGGCGGCGCTCGCGCTGATCCCGCTGCCCGCGCTCGCGGGAATCCTGGTCCACGCGGGCTGGAAGCTGATCCCCTTGCGAGGGGTCGTCTCGCTCTGGCGGGCGCACCGGGGCGAGGCGCTGATCCTGGTGGTCACCGCCGTGGCGATCGTCGTGGTCAACATGTTCGAGGGTGTGCTGATCGGTCTGGCCCTGTCCGTGATCAAGACCGCGTGGGAGACCTCGCACATCAAACTGGAGGTCATCGACAAGGGGGCGGGCCCCATCCAGGCACGCCTGTCGGGCAACGCGACCTTCCTGCGGCTGCCGAAGATCCTCGACAGCCTGGAGGCGCTGCCCCAGGACCGCCCGGTCGAGCTGGACACCTCAGGCCTGCACCATCTCGACCACGCCTGCCGTACGGCCCTGGACTCCTGGGCCGAACGCCACAGCGCGGCCGACACGGAGCCTGTGAAGGTCACGGCTCTGGTGAAGGCCGCCTCCGCCGAACCGGTCTGAAGGCCCCTCGTCCATCAGGACCCTGACCACCCGTGAGGGACACTCGACGCCCGGCGTCCCGCGTCCGGGGGTAGGCCCAGCCCTACCTCCCGGACGCCCCTCACCACCATGGCCCGGCCGCCCACCGCCGCCTACCGTGAGGCGCATGCAGCCGCGAACCCCCTGGCAGGCCCTGACCCGGCGCCGATACCTCCGTACCGCCTGGCCCTGGCGGTCCGCCGGATATCTGGCGAGCGGGGTCGTCACCGGCGCCCCCGCCCTCCTCGTACTGCTTCTGCTCCTCGTGTTCTCGTTCGTCCTCGTCGGGCTCCCGCTCCTGCTCCTCGCCGGAGTCGCCCTCGGCGGCGTCGAGCGCCGCCGGCTCCGGCTCGTCGAGCTGGACCCCGCCGCCGACCCGCACCGCGTCCCCGACGCCCCCGGCCTGGCCGCCTGGCTCCGCGTACGGGTCCGGGAACAGGCCACCTGGCGGGAGCTCGCGTACGCCGTGCTGCACGCCACCGTCCTGTGGCCGCTCGACCTGATCGTGCTCGCACTCGCCCTCGGTCTGCCCGCTCTTCTGATGGCCGCGCCCGTCCAGCTCGCCCTGGACGGCGAGGAGGTGCGGGTCGCCAAGGGGCCGCTGGTCACGACGTATCCGGCGGCCTTCGCGGCCACCGCCCTCGGCGTCGTCCTGCTCCTCGTGCTCCTCCACCCCCTCGCCGCCCTCGCGGGTGCCCGCGCCGCACTCGCCCGGGCCCTCCTCGCCCCGCGCGAGGCCGAGCTGCGGGACCGGATCGGCGAGGTGACGGCCTCCCGCGCCCGGCTGGTCGACGCCTTCGAGGCCGAGCGCCGCCGGATCGAGCGCGACCTCCACGACGGTGCCCAGCAACGCCTGGTCGCCCTCACCATGACCCTGGGCCTCGCCCGGCTCGACGCCCCGCCCGGGCCGCTCGCCGAGCAGCTGGCCAAGGCCCATCAGGAGGCCGGCCGGGTCCTGACCGAGCTGCGGGAACTCATCCACGGCATCCATCCGCAGGTCCTCGCCGACTACGGCCTCGGTGCCGCGCTCGCCGACGCCGCCGACCGCTCCGCCGTCCCCGTCGTCACCGACGTCGACCTGCCGAGGCTCCCCACCCCCGTGGAGAGCGCCGGCTACTTCGTCGTCTGCGAGGCCCTCGCCAACATCGGCAAGCACAGCGGCGCCACCGAGGCCCGGATCACCGCCCGGTGGGAGAGCGGGACGCTGCGGATCGAGGTGTACGACAACGGCCGGGGCGGCGCCGACCCGGCCGCCGGCTCCGGTCTGACCGGGCTCGCCGACCGGATCGCCGTCCTCGATGGCACACTGACGATCATCAGCCCCATGGGCGGGCCGACCGTCCTACGAGTGGAGATTCCGTGCCGACCGCTGCCCGCCCCCTCCGTGTCGTCCTCGCCGAGGACAGCGTCCTCCTCCGCGAAGGGCTGATCGGGCTCCTGGCGCGTTTCGGCCACGAGGTCGTCGCGGCGGTCGGTGACGCGGACGCCCTGCGGGCCGCCGTCGAGGAGCACGACCCGGACATCGTCGTCACCGATGTGCGGATGCCGCCCGGCTTCCAGGACGAGGGGCTGCGCGCCGCCGTCGCCCTGCGCGCCGACCGCCCCCGGCTGCCGGTCCTCGTCCTGAGCCAGTACGTGCAGCGCACCTACGCCGCCGATCTCCTGGACGCGGGCGACGGCACCGGGGTGGGCTACCTCCTCAAGGACCGGGTCGGCCAGGTCGAGGAGTTCCTGGACGCCCTGACCCGGGTCGCGGACGGCGGCACGGTCGTGGACCCCGAGGTCGTACGCCAGCTCCTGCGCCGCCACCGCGATCCGCTGGAGGCGCTCACCCCGCGTGAGCGGGAGGTGCTCGGGCTGGTCGCCGAGGGGCACTCGAACGGGGAGATCGCCCGCCGGCTGGTGGTCACCGAGGCCGCCGTGGGCAAGCACATCGGCAACATCCTGGGGAAGCTGAACCTGCCGCCGGCCGAGGACACCCACCGCCGGGTCCTCGCGGTCCTCACCTATCTGCGGGCCTGACGGACCGGTCCCGGGAAGCCGTCCGGGAAGCACGAAGAAGCCCCCCGCCTGCGCGAGGGGCTTCTTCCGTCTGTGCGCCGCCAGGGACTCGAACCCCGGACCCGCTGATTAAGAGTCAGCTGCTCTAACCAACTGAGCTAGCGGCGCCTGCTGACAGAGAAAATACTACCTGGTCCCCAGGGGTGCTCGTGACCACCCCGGCGCACGCCTCGCCCAGGGCTCTGACCAGGCAGTTTCCCCGCCCAGCCGGCCCAGCCCCGCCCCAGTCCGGACCGGCGGCCCGGCTCAGATGGCCAGCGACAGCACCACCGGAGCCGCCCGTCGGTTCAGGGTGTCCGCCGCCGAGCGCAGCCGGTGGGCGTGCTCGATGGGCAGGGAGAGCGCCAGGCAGCCCACGGCCGCGCCGGCCGTCAGCGGCACCGCCGCGCAGACCGTGCCCACGGCGTACTCCTGCAGGTCGAGCACGGGCACGGTGGGCGGCTGGCTGTCCAGCTTGGAGAAGAGCACCTTCTCGTTGGTGATCGTCCGGGAGGTGAGCCGGGCGATCTTGTGGCGCGAGAGGTGGTCCCGGCGGCCGTTCTGGTCCAGCTGGGTCAGCAGGCACTTGCCGACCGCGCTGGCGTGGGCGGCGGAGCGGAAGTCCACCCACTCGTTGACCTTGGGGGTGCGCGGCCCGTCGGCGAACTGGGTGATCTTGACCTCGCCGTCGATGTACCGGCTGATGTAGACCGCGGCGCCCACGGAGTCGCGCAGCTCGGTCAGGGTCTCCTGGAGCTTGCCCTCCAGCGCCTCGCGGCGCGTCATGCCGGAGCCGAGGAGGACCAGGGAGTCGCCGATCACATAGGCGCCGTCGGCGACCTGCTCGACGTACCCCTCGCGGCGGAGCATCAGGAGCAGGGACGACAGGTGGGCGACGGGCAGACCGGTCTCACGCGCGATCTGGACATCTGTCACCCCGCCACCGTGCCGCGAGACCGTCTCGAGGACGCGCAGGGCGTATTGCACCGAGTGGAACGGCGCGGTGGGCTCGGGCTTCAGCGCCACGGTTTCCCCCTACCAGGTTGTGACCGCAAGCTTCCGTACCACGATAGCCTTCAAGAGCCGTTTACGGGGCGGCTGTTGGCGAGAATGATGCGGCGCCCCAGCGCCGTACGCTGGGGCGCACCACCCTGGCATATGCCAGAGTCACACCTGTTCGACAGAGTCTCAGGTCAGAGCACCGCGCCGAGGAACTCGCGTGTCCGCTCGTGCTCCGGATCCGAGAAGATTTTTTCGGGAGAACCGGACTCGATCACCCGTCCCCCGTCGAACATCAGTACGTCGTCGGAGATGTCCCGGGCGAAGTTCATCTCGTGCGTCACACAGATCATGGTGATGTCCGTGGTCCTGGCGATCTCCCGCAGCAGATCGAGCACGCCCGCGACCAGCTCCGGGTCGAGCGCCGACGTCACCTCGTCGAGCAGGAGCACCTTCGGTTCCATCGCCAGCGCCCGCGCGATCGCCACCCGCTGCTGCTGGCCGCCGGAGAGCTGTGCCGGTCTGGCCTCGTACTTGTCGGCCAGGCCGACCATGTCGAGCAGCTCGCGCCCGCGCGCCTCGGCCTCCTCCCGGCTCTTCCCGAGGACCCGTACCGGCGCCTCGGTGATGTTGCGCAGCACGGACATGTGAGGGAAGAGGTTGAAGTGCTGGAAGACCATGCCGATCTTCTTGCGGACCTCGCGCCGGTGCTTCTCGTCGGCCGGGTGCAGCTTTCCGCCGTTGACGCGGATGGTCCCCGCGTCCGGCTTCTCCAAGGTCATCAGGAGCCGCAGGATCGTCGTCTTGCCGGAACCGGAGGGTCCGATCAGGGTGACGTGCTGCCCCGCGCGCACCGAGAAGCAGAGATCGTCGAGGACGGTGTTGTCCCCGAAGCGCTTGGTGACGTTCTCGAATCGGATCAGTTCTTCAGACAAGGCGGCGCTCCAGGGAACGGACGAGCAGGGAAGCGGGATACGCGATCAGGACAAAGGCCACGCCGACCACCGTGAGCGGCTCGGTGTACTGGAAGGTGGCGGCGCTCTCCAGACGGGACTGCTGCAGCAGCTCCAGCACACTGATTCCGGCCAGCAGGGGCGTGTCCTTCAGCATCGCGATGACGTAGTTGCCGAGCGCGGGCGCGATCCGCCGCAGGGCCTGCGGCAGGATCACCGTCAGCCAGGTGCGGTGGCGCGGCAGGCTGAGCGCGGTCGCCGCCTCCCACTGCCCGGCCGGTACGGCGTCGATGCCGGCCCGGTAGACCTGGGCGGTGTACGTCGAGTAGTGCAGGCCGATCGCGAGCGTGCCGGTGGTCAGGGCCGAGAACTGCACGCCCCACTCCGGCAGGACGAAGAAGAGGAAGAAGAGCTGCACGAGCAGCGGGGTGGTGCGGACGAACTCGGTGACGGCGTGCACCGGCCACCGGACGAGGCGGCTCGGGGCCCGGAAGCCCAGCGCCCACACCAGGCCCAGCGTGAAGGAGAGCAGGGAGCCGAGCACCAGCACCTGAAGGGTGACGAGGAGTCCGTCCCAGAAGCGCGGCAGGAAGTCCACCACCGCGGACCAGTCCCAGTTCACTTGGCCACCACCCCCAGATTCGCCTTGGTCCGTCGTTCCAGCGCCTTCATCGAGCGGGTGATGACCAGCGCGATCACGAAGTACACGAGCAGGGTGACCGTGTAGATCGTGCCGCTCTCCTGGGTCGCGAGCCGCACCAGATAGGCGGCGAAGGACACGTCGCCGACGCCGAGCAGCGAGACCAGGGCGGTGCCCTTGAGCAGCTCGACCAGCAGATTGCAGAAGGAGGGGATCATCTCGGGCACGGCCTGGGGGAGCAGCACCATGCGCAGCCGCTGCCAGGGCGTGAGGCTGAGCGCGATGCCCGCCTCGCGCTGCGTCTTCGGTACGGCGTTCAGGCCGCCGCGCACGATCTCGGCGCCGTAGGCCCCGTAGGAGAGTCCGAGCGCGAGGATCGCCGCCCACATCGGGACGAGCTGCCAGCCGACCAGCGGCGGCAGGACGAAGAAGAGCCAGAACATCAGGATCAGCGCGGAGGTGCCGCGGAAGACCTCGGTGTAGAGCCCGGCGAGGAAGCGGACGGCGCGGGAGCGGTGGGTACGGGCCGTGCCGACGGTGAAGGCGACGAGGGCGCCGAGCGCGGCGGAGGCGATGAGGAGCTGGAGGGTGATCCAGATGCCGGGCAGGACCCAGTTCTGCCAGAGTCCCGCGGTCATCGGCACAGCTCCTCGGCGGTCAGGGTGGTCATCTCGGCCTCGGTGAAGCCGAAGCGCCGCATGATCCGGAAGAGTTCGCCGCTTTTCCTCATCCGGTGCAGCTCGGTGTTGAAGGCGTCCCGCAGGGCGGTGTCGGTGGGGCGGAAGGCGAAGGCGCCGCCGTCGATCTTCTTCTCGCCGTCGACGACGGCGGCGAAGGGTTCGACGGCCTCGGCCCTGGTGGACTTGTGGACGACCGAGCGGGCGGTGATGGCGGTGGCGGCGAAGACGTCGACGCGGCCGGACTCGACCGCGTTCAGACCGGCCACCTGGTCCTGGAGGACCACGATGTCCTTCTCCGGGTAGCCGGCGCCCACGGCGTGGCCGAGCTGGGCCCATCCGCCGCCGGTCGCGAGGCGGGCCTTGGCGCGGACGACGTCCTCGTACGAGCGCAGGTTCTTCGGGTTGCCCTTGCGGACGACGAAGGAGTCGAGCATCTGGTATTCGGGGTCGGCGAAGATGACCTGCGCGCAGCGCTCCTTGTTGATGTACATCCCGGCCGAGACGACGTCGAACTGCTGGGAGTTGAGGCCGGGTATGAGGGAGCCGAAGTCGGTGGCGACGGGCTGCACGCTCTCGATGCCGAGCCGCTGGAAGACGACCCGGGCGAGCTCGGGGGCCTCGCCGGTGAAGGCGCCCTGGTCGTCGACGTAGCCGTAGGGCACCTCGCCCGCGATGCCGAGGCGGACCGTCCGCTGGGATCTGAGGCGGCCCAGGGTGTCGCCCGAGGCGACGCGGGCGCAGCCGGCGGTCCCGGCGGTCGCCGCGACGGCCGCCCCGGCGGCGCCGAGGAGCAGTGTGCGGCGGGTTGTCTGTTCTGTCCATCTCGGGCGAGCTGTTCGAGCCATGGGCGCCCGGCTACCCGAAGCGGCACCGGCCATTCCTGTGACCTTCCGGAATAAGCGGAGACAGCCTCCTGTTCTCTCGGTCGTATCTATGTCTTCGCGCGGAAGGTCGTCAACGGTGAGCGACGCGATTCGGGGCACGGCACACGGGGACTCACCCGTGCCGCTGTCCCTACTGGACCTGGTGACCGTCGGCAGCGGGCGGACCGCGGGTGAGGCGCTGGCCACCAGTGTCGAGATCAGCAGGCTCGCCGAGCGGCGCGGCTACCACCGCCACTGGGTGGCCGAACACCACTCCATGCCCGGTGTCGCCTCCTCCTCGCCGGCCGTGATCCTGGCCCATCTCGCCGCGCACACCCGCCGCATCCGGCTCGGCTCGGGCGGGGTCATGCTGCCCAACCACGCCCCGCTGGTGATCGCCGAGCAGTTCGGCACCCTGGAGGCGTTCGCCCCGGGCCGGGTCGACCTCGGACTCGGCCGCGCACCCGGTACGGACGGGGCCACGGCCGCCGCCCTGCGCCGCACGCGGACGCCGGGCGAGGGTGCGGACGACTTCCCGCAGCAGCTCGCCGAGCTGACCCGATTCCTGGACGACGACTTCCCCGACGGGCACCCCTACGCCCGGATCCACGCCGTCCCCGGACCGGTGCAGGGCCCGAAGGGGCGTCCGCCGATCTGGCTGCTCGGCTCCTCCGGCTTCAGCGCCCGCCTCGCCGGCACGCTCGGTCTGCCCTTCGCCTTCGCCCACCACTTCTCCGCGCAGAACACGCTGCCCGCCCTCGACCTCTACCGGGACTCCTTCCGGCCCTCGGAGGTCCTCGACGCGCCGTACGCGCTGATCGGCGTCTCCGCCCTCGCCCACGACGACCCGAAGGAGGCGCGGCGCCAGGTCCTCACGGGCGCCCTCTCGATGCTGCGCCTGCGCACGGGCCGGCCGGGCCTGATCCCGACGCCGGAGGAGGCGGAGGCGTACGCCTTCAGCCCGACGGAGCGGGACTTCGTGAGCGGCTGGCTCTCCAACGTCATCCACGGCACGGCCGACGAGGTGCGGACAGGTCTGGACGATCTGCGCAAGAGGACCGGCGCCGACGAGCTGATGATCACGGCGAACGCGCACGGCGGCGACGTCCGGCTGCGCAGCTACGACCTGATCGCGGACGCGTACGGCCTGCCGGACGCGGGCGTTCCGGCGGTGTGAAAACCTGGCTGCCGTGGGCGGGTTGGTTCATTCCCGAACCACCTCGTGGAAGATCATTAAGTGAACCTTAAACCGCTCGTCACCTGTGGTGGCGGGCGGTTCCGCTTTCCGTCGCACGCTTCTGACAAGGGCTTTCCTTCCCGAATTGGTCTAGTCCTCAATCTGGTTCAGACCATTGACGCGCTGTTCGCGCGGGGGCTATCACTGCACCATCTCCCGTACCGCGTCATCCCCTCGGAGGCCGCTCGTGCACCCCCGCAAACCCCTTCTCGCCGCGCTGCTCAGCTCGGCCCTCGCCGCCGGCGCGCTCGCCGCGACCGTCGGGCTCGGCTCCGCCCAGGCGGCCGACACCGCCGCCGCCCCCTCGACCGGCGGCGTGAAGATCGCGTACTACGACCAGTGGAGCGTGTACGGGAACGCCTTCTACCCCAAGCACCTCGACACCCGGGGCATCGCGGGCAAGCTCGACATCATCAACTACTCGTTCGGCAACATCCACCCGACCGAACTCACCTGTTTCGAGGCCAACAAGGCGGCCGGAGACGACGCCAACCCCAACGCCGGTGACGGCGCGGGCGATTCGTACGCCGACTACCAGCGCTCCTTCTCGGCCGCGGACAGCGTCGACGGCGTGGCCGACAAGTGGGACCAGCCGATCGTGGGCGTCTTCAACCAGTTCAAGGAGCTGAAGGCGAAGCACCCCCACCTGAAGATCAACATCTCGCTCGGCGGCTGGACGTACTCGAAGTACTTCCACGACGCGGCGAAGACGGACGCGAGCCGCAAGAAGTTCGTGGCGTCCTGCGTCAAGCAGTACATCGCCGGCGACCTGCCGGTCGAGGGCGGCTACGGCGGTCCGGGCACGGCGGCCGGCATCTTCGACGGCATCGACATCGACTGGGAGTACCCGGGCTCGCCCGACGGCCACCTCGGCAACCACTACGGCCCCGAGGACAAGGCCAACTTCACCCTGCTCCTCGCCGAATTCCGCAAGCAGCTCGACGCGTACGGGGCGGCGAACGGCGGCAAGAAGTACCTGCTGACCGCGGCCCTGCCGGCCGGCCAGGACAAGATCAAGCACATCGAGACGGACAAGATCGGCGCGTACCTCGACTACGCCAACATCATGACGTACGACATGCACGGCGCCTGGGACGGCGACGGGCCGACGTACCACCAGTCGCCGCTGTACTCCGGCGCCAACGACCCGACCGACCCGATCAAGCCGGGCACCGAGAAGTACTCGATCGACAACGCCATCGACTCCTGGATCGACGGCAAGCCGGCCTACGGCATCGCGGGCGGCTTCCCGGCGAACAAGCTGACGCTCGGCTACGAGTTCTACTACCGCGGCTGGAAGGGCGTCCCGGCCGGAACCGCGAACGGCCTCGCGCAGCCGGCCACCGGCGCCTCGGCGGCCCGCCCGGTCAGCCAGCAGGCGGGCATCGCGCACTACAAGGAGCTCGGCGGCATCGTCGACAACGCGGCCACGACGTTCTGGGACGACCAGGCGAAGTCGGCGTACTTCTACAAGGACGGCGAGTTCTTCACCGGCCTCGACAAGCGGACCATCCAGGCCCGCGCCGACTACGGCCACCAGCGCGGCCTCGCGGGCGCGATGATGTACTCGCTCCTCGGCCTGGACGCCAACGCGACGCTCTTCAACGACATCGTGACGGCGGTCGGTTCCTCCCCGACCTCCCCGACGACACCCCCCACCACCCCCACGCCCACGCCGACCCCGACCCCCACGCCGACCCGCACCCCGACGCCCACGCCGACCCCCACCGCGCCGACCGGCTGCACCTCCCCGGCGTACGTGGCCGGCACGGTCTACACCGGCGGCTCGCTCGTCTCCCACAAGGGCCGCACCTGGAAGGCCCAGTGGTGGACCCAGAACGAGGAGCCGGGCACGACCGGCGAATGGGGAGTCTGGAAGGACCAGGGCGCCTGCTGACCCTCGCCGGCACCCCTCAGTGACCACCGCCCCCGCCCGGATGTCCCTCCGGCCGGGGGCGGTTCCACGTCTCCGGCCGCCTCGGGCGGGCCGGTCGCCTCAGACGAGCAGGGGCGCGGCGCCGAGGAGTTCGGCGATACGGTCCGGGGCCACCGCGCGGGAGTAGAGCCAGCCCTGGCCCGTGTCGCAGCCGATGCGGCGCAGGCGGGTCGCCTGGCCCGAGGTCTCCACGCACTCGGCGGTGACCGTGAGACCCAGCCGGTGGGCCAGCTGGACCAGGGCCTCCACGATCAGCTCGTCCGCCGGGTTGGCGTGCGCCTCGTCCTGGAAGCCGCGGACGAACGATCCGTCCAGCTTCAGGACCGACACCGGCAGCCGGCTCAGATAGGCCAGGTTCGAGTAGCCCGTACCGAAGTCGTCGA
Source organism: Streptomyces sp. NPDC015346 (assembly GCF_043078785.1). Taxonomy (NCBI): domain Bacteria; kingdom Bacillati; phylum Actinomycetota; class Actinomycetes; order Kitasatosporales; family Streptomycetaceae; genus Streptomyces; species Streptomyces sp. NPDC015346. The sequence goes on from NZ_JBIBTW010000001.1 coordinate 181,724, forward strand.
TCGCGATCTGCACACCCATGTCGCTCAGCGCCTGGAGCGCCTGGAGCGGGCGGCCCGCCGAGCCCATCACCGCGGACTCGGTCAGCTCCAGCTGGAGCAGGTGCGGGGCGAGACCGGTCTCGGCCAGGATCCCCGCGACGTCCGCCACCAGATCCGAGTCCCAGACCTGCCGTACCGCCACGTTGACGCTCACGAACAGCGGCCGCCTGCGCGGATGGTCCTGCTGCCACTGCCGGGCCTGGCGGCACGCCGTCCGCAGTACCCACCGGCCGAGCTCGACGATCGAGCCGTCCTCCTCGGCGATGCCGACGAACCGATTCGGCGCCAGCGTCCCGAACTGCGGATGGTTCCAGCGCACCAGCGCCTCCACCCCGCGCACCGCCCCGTCCGCCATCCCCACCAGCGGCTGGTACTCCAGCGCGAACTCCCCGCGCTCCACCGCCGGTCGCAGCGTCGAGGAGAGCGCCTGCCGGGTCATCCGGTGCGCGTTGCGCTCCGGGTCGAACAGCGTCCAGCGGGCCTTGCCGTCCGCCTTCGCCCAGTACAGCGTGGTGTCGGCGGCCTGCATCAGTCCGGTCGCCGTCGTGCCGCGGGCGCCCCGCTCGACCACCCCGATCGACGCGGACACCGAGAGCCGCTGCCCGGCCAGGTCGAAGGGCCGCTGGAGCGCGCACAGCACCGACTGGGCCAGGTCCGCGAGCTGTTCCGTCCCCGTGGACTCCTCGACCAGGATCGCGAACTCGTCGCCGCCGAGCCGCGCCACCAGATGCCCGCCGCTCCTGGTGTACCCGTCGCTGTCCGCGCACTCGGTCAACCGGGCGGCCACGGCGGCGAGAAGCCGGTCGCCGACCCGGTGCCCCAGGGTGTCGTTGACCGCCTTGAAGCCGTCGAGGTCGAGGTAGCAGAGACCGATCCGCCCTGTTCCGCCATGCCCGTACGACTCGTACGACTCGTACGACGATCCGCTCTCCGGCGTCTCGTCGTCCTGGGAAGCCGTTTCCAGGGCCGCCGAGAGCCGCTCGAAGAAGAGCGTGCGGTTGGGCAGCCGGGTCACCGGGTCGTGCATCTGGAGATGGCGAAGGCGCGCCTGCAGTTCGCGGCGGTCGCTGATGTCGGCGATCGCGAGCAGCACCCGGCGGCTGTCCGGGACCGGGGAGACGGTGACCTCCGCCCAGAGCGAGCGCCCGTCGGGGTGCTTGAGGCGGCGCGTGCAGCGGAAGCGGGAGCGGCGGCCGCGCAGCACCTCGCGGTACGCGTGCCAGGTGCGGCCGTCGGAGGCGAGGTCGACGAGGTCGGCGGCGGCCTGCTCCCGCAGGGCGGCGGCCTCGGTGCCGAAGAGGGTGCCGAGCGCGTCGTTGGCGGAGACGACGAGGCCGTCCTGGTCGACGACGGCCATGGCCAGCTGGGCGGCGCGGAAGGCGGCGCGGTAGTCGCGCATCTCCGTGGCGCACCGGTCGACGGTGGGGCGCTCCTCGTCGACCGGATGGTGGTCGTGATGACGCTCCGTGACCGGGGGCGCGTGCTCCCGCGCTGACGAGAGCTGCGTGTGCACCGGTCCTTCGGGGGTTCCGCTCACCGCTCGCTCCCGTAGTGCAGTTGGGCCGTACAGACGTGGTCGGGATGGGGTCGGCCAAGGAAAGTGTGCCGATCATAGAGGCAGGCCCGGGGGCCGTTCCAGCTCCGTGGGCGTCATCCCGCCCTGCGGACGCGCTCAGCCGTCCCGCCGCCCACCCTGCCCGATCGTTTCTGCGCGGGTCTGACGCGGGACGACGGGGGCCTGACCGATTGTGACGTTCCGTGAGCCATCGAGGGCTCGTGTCGCGTCGACCCCGTGTCGCCCGCTCACCCGACTGGGGCAGCGGAAAAGTGCGAAACACCGCAAATCACCACAAGGTGGGTGAGGTGTCCCGCATTCCGGAGCCGGAGGTCTACGTGAGGGGTCAGCAGACACCCGAGGGAGTGGCCGGGGGAGTCGGCGGTGGAGCCGCCGGCGGAGTCGGTGGTGGGGTCGGCGGGGGAGTCGGCAGTGGGGCCGGCGGTGGGGTGGATCTCGCCCGGCTCCGCGCCGGAGCGGCGGCCTTCACCTCCCTCGTGGCGCTCGCCGCGACCGGGCTCGTGGCGGGCCCCGCCGTGGGCGCCCCCTCGGCGGGCCCCTGCGCCCTGCCCCGTACCGCCGCCCACCACTCCCTGGGCCTGGACACCTGGAACGGCTCCTACCCGCAGCCCCGCCGCTCCCTCGACGCGGCCATGATCTTCCTGTCCTTCCCGGACTCCACCCCGCTGACCACGCCCGAGGAGCTGACCGCCGACCACTTCCCCGGCACGAGCGACTTCTTCCGGCGCGCCTCCTACGGCCGTTTCACGCTGCGCCCGCACCCCCTCCGCGAGTGGACCCGCATGCCGCGCTCCTCCACCGCGTACGCCATACAGCGCGACTGGGACGCCGCGAAGCGCACCGCGTACCTGCGCGACGCGCTGGCGGCGGTGGACGACGAGGTCGACTTCTCCCGGTACGACATCGTCTACCTCGTGGCCGACCCGGACGCGCCGGGCGTGGACTCCGACGCCACGAAGGTCGTCAACCTGGAGCGTCCGCTGACGGTGGACGGTACGGAGATCAGGCGCGTCGTCACCGTCTTCGAACGGCACCCGCCGGACCGCAACGTCCTCGCCCACGAGACCGGCCACGTCTTCGACCTGCCGGACCTCTACCACCGGCCGACGGACGGCAAGGGGGACTGGGACACCCATGTGGGGGACTGGGACGTCATGGGCAGCCAGTTCGGCCTCGCCCCGGACCTCTTCGGCTGGCACAAGTGGAAGCTGGGCTGGCTGGAGCGCGCCCAGGTGAGCTGTGTCCAGGGCGCGGGCACCCACCTGCTCAGCCTGGAGTCGCTGGCGGCGGCGCCGGTGCCCGGCGGCACGGTCGGCACCCGCCTGGCGGTCGTCCGGACGGGGCACGGCACGGCGCTGGCGATCGAGGCACGCGGCTCGACCGGCAACGACCGGGACACCTGTACGGAGGGTGTGCTGATCTACCGCGTACGCAACGAGGCGGCGTCCGGGGAGGGGCCGGTCGAGGTCGTGGACACCCACCCCCGTACCGAGGCCTGCTGGGACCGCTCGGTGTACCCGCCGCTCGCGGACGCTCCGCTGCGGGTCGGGGAGACGTTCACGGTGCCGGGCGAGGGCACCCGGGTGGAGGTGGCGGACCGGACGCGCGCGGGCGCGTGGACGGTGAAGGTGACGGTGGAGGGCTGACGGTGGAGGGCGTGCGGCGTGGGTCCCTGACGCACGAAAAAGCCCCTCGCTTCCGCGAGGGGCTTTCTCCGTCTGTGCGCCGCCAGGGACTCGAACCCCGGACCCGCTGATTAAGAGTCAGCTGCTCTAACCAACTGAGCTAGCGGCGCCTGCTGACGTCGTAGACCTTAGCATCCTGATCGGCGGGAGGAAAAATCGATATCCGCACGTCGGCGGCGGAGGCGGCCCGGACCGCCCGGACGCAGGCCCAGAGCATGACCTCCGGCCCGGGGAGCCAGGGGTGACGGGTGTCGGGGGCGACGACCCAGCGGGCGCCGGTCGGTTCGCTCGGGGCGAGCGGGGGGATGGTCACGGCGTCGCCGGTGCCGTGGCAGAGCGGCGGCGGGACGGCGTCGCTCCACTCCTCCCAGTCGAGCAGGGACGGTAACCGCTGCGCCGTCCCGGGGGCGGCGAAGAGCAGCATCCGGCCCCGGTGGAGGGCGACGGGTCCGGAGCCGGGGCCTTCCGACCAGAGCCGGTCGAGCATCCGGCGCCCGAAGATCGTGTCGACGTTCACGACGTCGAAGACGGTTCCGCAGGGGAGTACGGCGGGGGCGGTCGGGCGGGATTCCCAGAGCGCGAGCGTGGAGCGCGGATACGCGGCGGCGGAGGCGAGCCAGCCGGCCCCGGCCGCCGTGACCCGGGCGGCCTGGTGCCGCCCCTCGTCCCGGTCCCGGAGGAACCGGAAGATGTCGGGCCGGTCGGTCCGCCGCTCGTCGGTGTCGCTCTGGGCGGGGCTCAGGGGGGTCTCGTCTCGCAGCCATGCGCTCATGGGACAAGATCTACCGGCAGTCACCGTTCCGTTTCAGAGAGTTGACGGAAACCCGGACAGGGCGGGTACGGGAGGAGTATCTTTCGCCCCGGCATATGCCATATGGGTGGGGGAAGGGTGTCCGACCGGGGGGCGCACGGGGCTCACGACCCGGCGCGTTCCCAGCGCACTCTCCGCGCGGTCCGGCGCGGTCGGGCCCGGTTCGGCGCGGCGCGGTCCGGTCCGGCGCGGTCGGGTCCGGTCGGGCGCGGTCCGGTCCGGCCGCCCGTGGCTCACTCCTCCGGTGGGCGGCCGCCCGAGCGGATCAGGTCGCGGCCGAACTCGATCATCTTGCGGGCGTAGTCCTCGGTCCACTCCGCCCGGTCGGCGACGTCGGCGGGCGTCAGCCGGTCGAAGCGGCGGGGGTCGGCGAGCTGCGCCGCCGCGATCGCCTGGAACTCGATCGCCCGGTCCGTCGCCGCCCGGAAGGCGAGCGTCAGCTCGGTCGCCCGGGACAGCAGCTCGCGCGGATCCTCGATCGACTCCAGGTCGAAGAAGTGCTCGGGGTCGGCGGCCGCTTCGGCAGGCTCGAAGATCAGCGGTGCGGGCCGGAGCCGCCGCTGCCCGTTCCGCTCCGCGGATTCCGCCATCGTCCTTCTCCTCCTCGCACGCGCACGCGCACGGCCCGGAGACCCGGGCCGCCGCCTTCCATTCTCCCGCCTCGCGCAAGAGGGCGGGAAGGCCGACGGAGAATCAGTCGCCGAGGCCGCGCAGATACACCGCGAGCCCGCCGAAGAACTCCCGGTCGGCGTCGATCCCGCGCGCGTGACGGCCGGCCTCCGCCATGTACGGGAAGCGGTCCGGTGGCAGTTCGGAGATGACCACGGTCCCGGGGCCGGAGAGCGACCCCAGGTGTTCGAGCTGGATCGCCCCGACGACGTAGCTGATCAGGCCGCGCAGGGCGACGACCCGCCGCTCGCCCTCGATGCCCGCCTCGGCGAGCAGCCCGAGCATCGACTCCGACCAGCGCAGCAGGCCGGGCAGCCGGTGCCGGTGGGTCATGGTCAGCGGGACGGCCGCCGGGTGGGCGCTGACGCTGTCGCGGAGCCGCCGGACCATGACCTCGATCCGGTCCCGCCAGGGCGCGTCCGTGGCGGGCGGGGTGGGGTCGACGGTGCTCAGGACGCGCTCGACGACCAGCCCCTCCAGCTCGTCGCGGTCGGCGACGTACCGGTAGAGCCCCATCGTGCTCATGCCGAGTTCCTTGGCGACGGCGCGCATCGAGAGGCCGGCGAGCCCGTCGCGGTCGATGACGGCGAGGGCGGCGGCGGCCAGTTGGTCCTGGGTGAGTGAACGGGGTCGTGGCATGACGGTTGACAGCGTACGACATACGCCTACGCTGTTAGGAGTACGCCGTACGCCTACATGAGAGGTGCTCCATGCGCATGCCCCGAGGGTTGCTGAAGCCGGGCTCCTCAGCCCCCGTCCAGACGCTCGCCCCGCTCCTCGGCCCGCCCGTCGCCGTCCCCGACCCCGATCCCACGCGCCTGATCCATCTGCAGTTCCGGCGCTTCGCCGGCTGCCCCGTCTGCCATCTGCACCTGCGGTCGGTGGTACGGCGGTACGAGGAGATCGAGGCGGCCGGCGTGCGGGAGGTCGTGGTCTTCCACTCGCCGCCCGAGGAGCTGCGCCCGCACCTGGACGGCCTGCCGTTCCCGGTCGTCGCCGACCCCGACAAGCTGCTCTACACCGCGTTCGGGGTGGAGTCGGCGCCCCGGGCGCTGCTCGTGCCCCGGGCGTGGTGGCCGATGCTCCGGGCCGTCCTCGTCGGCACCTGGGGCATGCTGCGCGGCCGCGAGAAGCCGCCGGTGCTCCGCCCCCGGGGCGGACGGTTCGGCCTGCCCGCCGACTTCCTGATCGGGGCCGACGGCCGGATCGTGGCGGCGAAGTACGGCGAACACGTCGACGACCAGTGGTCGGTGGACGAACTGCTCGCCCTGGCCGCGGCCGCCTCCGCCACCCCGTCGCCCGCGACCTCCTGACGAACGGGTCAGGACGTCACGGCGTCCACGCCACCCGGTGCTCCGCCAGGTGGGAGAGGACCGCGTGGTTCGCCTCCCAGCCGTCGGGGAACTTGACCGTGACCCCCAGCTGGACGGGCTCCGTCGACGGATGTTCGTCAAGGAGGTCCGCCACGCCCGCGCGGCAGACCACGACGCAGGCGTGGCGGTGACGGGAGGCCAGCACGCACAGGCGGCCCGTCTCCAGGTGGAAGGCCGTGGCGTCCGGGCGGCCGGACAGGGGGTGGAGGACCACCGTCACGTCGTACTCGCGGCCCTGGAGGCGGTTCGCGGTGTCCACGGTCACGCCCGCGACCCCCAGCTCCGCCAGCGCGGCCCGTACCGCCGCCGCCTGGTCGCGGTGGGCCGTGCCGACCGCGATCCGGTCGGGCGTCAGCGGCACGGGGTCGGGGCCGCGCTCGGAGACCGCGGCGCCGCCCCGGTCCAGCAGCCGGCGGACCACCAGCGCCACCGCCCGTACCGCCTCCGGGTCGGTGCGCGGGGTGTGCCGGGCCGGCAGTTCCAGCAGGCCCCAGCCGGACTCGGCCGCCTCGTCCAGGACCCGGTCGGGGCCGGAGCCGTCCGACGCCACCCCGAAGGTCAGGCGCCGGTCGCCGTGGCCGGTGCCGCTGCGGAAGCGGGTGTACGGGTAGAACGCGTCGGACACCAGTGGCGCCGCCGACGCCGGAAGCCGCCAGGACACCGGAAGCCGGTGCTGGGGCAGCTCCGGGTTGTGGGCGAGCAGCGTCGAGACCGCGCTCGCCGACGGGTCGTAGGAGAGCCCCGCCCACTGCTCCGCGCCGACCACCGAGAAGGGGTCCAACTGCCCCGGGTCGCCCACGAACAGCGCCCGCTCGAAGAGCCCCGCCACCGCGAGCAGGGCGTCCGAGCGCATCTGGTACGCCTCGTCCACGATCGCGTGCTCCCACGGCTCCACGTTCTTCACGTGCGCCCACTTCGCGGCCGTCGAGATGACCACGTCGAGCCCGGCGAGATCCCCCGCCTTCGACGACTTCCGTACGTTCTCCAGGACGTCGAGCGCCTTGTCGTACGGATCGCTGTCGTTGGAGTGCAGCCGCCCCACCGGAAGGTCCGGCTCCTTCTCCGCGAGCCGCAGCACCAGGTCGTCCACCTGTGCGTTCGTCTGCGCGACCACCATCAACGGCCGTCCCGCCGCCGCCAGTTCCAGCGCCGCGCGCACCACGAGCGTCGACTTGCCCGCGCCCGGCGGGGAGTCGACGACGACCCCACGGGCGTCCCCGTGCAGGGTGTCGGCCAGGATGCCGGCCGTCGCGCGGGCGGCCTCCGCTCCGGGATCGAAGCTCACAGCAGGTCCTCCGGGGTCACGGCATCGGGCAGTTCGGCGTCGGCGGCGTCGGAGCGTGGGGGTCCGCCGTGCGTCCAGGGCGTCTCCTCCCGGTCCGGCAGCTTCGCGCCCACCCGCTGGTCGTGCTCGAACAGCGTCCAGGCGATCCACTCGCCCTTCTCCGGCACGGATCCCGGCGCGGGCTCCTTGGACCGTCCCATCCGGTCGGTGATCCGCAGCACGAGCGAGCCGTCCTCCTCCGACCGTACGAACTCGGCCGTCTGCGGCTTGCCCTCCAGCGAGCGGTACACCTTCGTCCCCTCGCCCAGGTGCGGCCGGTCGTCGGTGCGGACCGTCAGCAGCGGGCGCGGCGAGGGCCGCTTCGACTCCGACCAGGCCATCGCCACCTCCACCACCTCGGCGACGAACGCCTCGCCCGCGAGCCGCCGCCCGGCGAGCACCAGCGGGTCGTCGAGCGCCTCCTGCGCCTCCAACTGGCCCTGCGCGGACTCGCGGGCCGCCAGCTTCTGCGCCGCGGTCACGGCGTCGTCGCGGCGCGGCTGCGGCGGTTCGCCCGCCACGATCCGGTCGCGGTGACCGGTGAACGACCAGCGGTCCCGCGTCCAGCGGTCCGCCACCCGCGCCCCGGCCGGCAGCTCCCGCAGCAGCTCGACCGACCGCCACACCGCGTCCCAGGTCGGCTGGAGCTGCGAGAGGATCAGGCGGCGGATCTCCCGCTCGGCCCGGTGCAGTTCGCCGAGCCGCTCGTCCGCGCTCTCGCCGTCCTCGGCCGAGGCCAAGGCCTGCCGGGCCCGGTCGAAACGCTCGATCGCGGGCGCCAGCAGCCGGTTGTCGAAGGCCGGATCCGTCGCCGGACCGGCCGGCGGGCAGAGCAACTGCCCCTCGCGGTCCCGGCCCAGCTCGGCCCGCAGCGCCGCCTCGGCCCCCGACTCCCCCTCCGGGGGATCGATCCAGGCGAGGAGCGCGCCCAGGTGCTGGTCCTCCAGGGAGGACTGGCCGGTCGCCCAGTGCCGGTTCAGCAGATCCGTCGCCGACAGCAGCAGCGAGGAGCCCGGCACCCGCGCCCGCTCCCCGAAGTGCGTCAGCCAGCGCCCGAGCAGCGGCACGCGCGGCGGCGCGGGGAACGGCGTCTCCGGATCCTGCTCCGCCGTCCGCCGAAAGCGCATCGAGCGCCCCAGGAGCCGTACGTACTCGACGCCGGCCCGGCTCGGCACGATCAGCTGCGGAGCGTCCGCGCACAGGTCGACCTCGACCTTGACCTTCTTGCCGGTCTCCGGATCCGTCTCATTCCGCTCCGCCGCCTCGACGACGTCGGTGAACGAGTCGATGTACGGAAGGACCTCCTCGGCCAGGTCGGCGAGGAACGCGAACCGCAGATCCCGGTCGCGCGGCTGCGCCACCACGAGGAGCCGCGGCTCCTCGGGATCCGTCCCGACCAGCGCCCCGAGCGGCGCACCCGCCTCACCGGCGGTCGTCAACGGTACGAGCACGAGGGGCCGGTCGGACAGATGCCGGTGCCGGACCGTGGCCAGCGGCTGCGCCCGCCCCGACTCGACGGCCTCCAGCCGGGCGAGGGTGGAGATCAGCGACATGCGAGCGCCTCCGCCCGGAGGGCCGCCGCCCGGCGCAGGGCCTCCACCGTCGGATCGTCCGGGTCGCCCGCCTCACCGCGGGCCGCCGCCAGGACGTCCCCCACCGTGGTCAGACCGCCCAGCTCGCCGCGGACCGACCGGCCGAGCGCCTCCACGGCGCCCGCGCCCCGGGCCCGCTCCCGGCAGTGGAAGGCCAGCTCGCAGGCGGACAGGCACTCCGGTGCGTAGGCGTGCGGAACCGACTCCACCGCCGCCGCCAGTTCCCGCGCCGAACACCCCTCCACGTCGAAGGTGACCCCGTCCGGCAGCGCGGCGGCGATCTCCTCGATCCGGGTCAGCCGGGACAGCTGCCGGCGGGTCACGGACAGCTGCTTGCGGACGTCGACCACCGAGGCCGTGGGCAGGTTGGAGAAGTCCTTCGGACAGACCAGGAGCACCGAGTGCGCCACCTCCGCGCCCCGGGTCAGGGCCGCGATCCGCTCCAGGGCCAGCACGTACACCGCCGCCTGGCGGGCCGCCGCACCCACCTTGGAGGCGTCCGCCGCGCCGTCGATCATCGGGAAGGACTTGATCTCCACGACTGTCCACCGCCCGTCGGGGTGCACCACGACGGCGTCCGGCTCCAGATGCGCGGGGGAGCCCGCCACCTCCAGGCTCAGCAGGGGGTGGTCGAGCAGCGCCCACGTCCCGGCCTCGGTCGCCTCGCGCAGCGCGAGCGCGGTGCGCGCCACCCGGCCCTCGGGCCCGGCCGCCGCCAGCTCCGGCACCCGTACCGTGCCCGGCTCGTCGATGCCGAGCAGCCGCAGCAGCTCCCGTCCGCCGTCCGCCTTCACCTTCGCCTCGAAGGCGTTGCCCCGCATGAACGCGAACTGGGACTGGCCGAAGGCCGCCGGCGAGCCGAGCTTCGACGCCAGCGCCGTCTTGTCGACCCCGGCGCCGTCGAGCAGCGCACGCCGCCGGCAGCCGGGGTTGGCGGCCAGCGCCGCCAGTGCCCGCGCGTCCAGCGGGTGCGGCGCGACGGCCGGTCCGCGCAGCTCAGCGAGCCGGTGCCGGAGTGTCGTCTGCGGAGGCGGAGGAGCTCCGCTGCCCAGGGATTCGCTCACCCGCGGAAGTCTCCCATCCGCCACCGACAATCGGTGTCCGGTTCCCCGTGAAGGGCCGGCGCGACCGGGCCGGAAGCCGGTCCGCGAGCCGGTCCGGGAGCCGGTCCGCGAGCCGGGTCGCGGGCCCGGTGAGCAGCAGCCCGAGGCCCATCACGGCCGCCCCGGCGACCGCGTCGAGGAAGTAGTGGTTCGCCGTGCCCATGACGACCACCGTGGTGAGGAGGGGGTAGGCGACGCCGACCGCCTTCAGCAGCGGCGTACGCCCGTACCGCCAGAGCATCACCCCGCACCACAGCGCCCAGCCGACGTGCAGGCTCGGCATCGCCGCGTACTGGTTGGTCATCGCCCCCATGCCGCGCGGCGCACTGGCCTCCGCGCCCCACCAGCCGTACGAGCTGAACTGCGCCATCGTGTCGACGAAGCCGTGGCCGGCGTCCAGGAGCCGGGGCGGGCAGGTGGGCAGCAGCGTGAAGCCGACGAGGCCCAGCAGGGTGGAGACCATCAGCCAGGTGCGGGCGGCCCGGTAGTGGCCGGGGCGGCGGCGGAAGAGCCAGACGAGGACGGCCGGGGTGACCAGGTAGTGCAGGGAGGCGTACGCGAAGTCGGCGGGGATCCCGAGGGCGGGCGTGTCGGTGAAGAGCCGGTTGAGCGGGTGCTCGGCGTTCAGACCGAGGGATTTCTCCAGGCGGAGGATGGCAAGGCCGTGGTCGACGGCGGTCGCCACGTCACCGCGGGCGAGCAGCCGGCCGCCGGAGTAGGCGGCGTAGACCACGGCGATCAGCAGCAGCTCGACCCACCACCGCGGCGCGCGCCCGGCGTGGGCGGCTCTCTCGGTCATACGTGTGTTCCCCCTCGGTCTCGGACTGGGGGACGTCGGGAGGAGGGCGGGGGTTGCCCGCGCGTTGCCGCGCATTCAGGTGGGCGATGATGGGAGTGCACGTCGATACGTAGATCCGATCGCCCTCATGAACACCCAGGGAGCCTTCATGGCACCGCGCATCCTGCTGGCCCGGCACGGCCAGACGGAATGGTCGCTGCTCGGCCGTCACACCGGCAGGACGGACATCCCTCTCCTCGACGAGGGCCGGCGCGGCGCCAAGCTGCTCGGCGAGCGGCTGCACCGGGCGCCCTGGAGCGGCCTCGCGGACCTGGAGATACGCACCAGCCCGCTGGCACGCGCGCGTGAGACCTGCGACATCGCCGGCTTCGGCGAGCGGGCGCGGGAGTGGGACACGCTGATGGAGTGGGACTACGGGGCGTACGAAGGCCTGACCCCGGCCCAGATCCAGGAGCTGCGGCCCGGCTGGCTGCTGTGGCGCGACGCCGTGCCGGAGGGCGAGAGCCTGGCGCAGGTCTCGGCGCGGGCCGACGAGGTCGTGGAGTGGGCGCGCTCGGCGGAGCGTGACGTGCTGGTCTTCGCGCACGGTCACATCCTGCGGTCGATCGCGGCGCGCTGGCTGGGCGAGGACCTCTCCTTCGGCGCCCGCATCCGCCTCGACCCGACGAGCCTCTCGGTCCTGGGCTGGGCCTACGGCGCCCCGGCCCTGGAACGCTGGAACGACACCGGCCACCTGGAGTAGGGGCGGGGAGTAGGGGCGGCCACACCGCGCGAGCCCGCGAGGAGTCCGGGGCCCCCTCAGGGGGTGGACAGCAGTCGGCGGGTTTCGGTGAGCATACGGCGGACGCGGCTCGACTGAACGTCGGTCAGCGAGTCGACCACCCGGCGGGCCTCCACCGCGGCCTCGTCCCGGCGGCCTGCGTGGGCCAGGTCGCCCGCCAGCTGGGCGCGGTAGAGGGCGAGGTTGCGGGCGAAGTGGGGGTTCTGCAGGACGGTCGCGCGGTGGGCGTGCCGGGCCGCGCGGCCCCACTCCCCGAGCGCCGACCAGCACTGCGCCTCCAGGGCCTCCAGCTCCGGCTCCCCGAAGAAGCTCATCCACTCCGGGTCGCTGTCGCCGGGGCCCCGCCCGAAGTGGGTGTGCGCCCGGCCGAGGGCCTGCTCGCAGGCGGCCCGGTCGCCGAGCCCGGCCCAGGCGCCCGCCTCGCGCAGCGAGAGCAGCGAGAGCAGCCGGGCGGAGGCGAGCGGCTGCGCGGCCCGCAGCCCCGCCTGGGCGGCGCGGACCGCCTCCCGGTACCGGCCGGCGTCCCTGGCCAGGAACGAGGTGTTGCAGAAGGCGTGCGCCTCCAGGGCCGGATCACCGGCCACGCGCGCGGTGGCGAGGGCCTCCGCGTAGTGCGAGCGGGCGTCGTCGAGACGGCCCGAGTCGTGCGCGAGCCAGCCGACGGAGATGGCCAGCTCGCCGGCGCCCGCGTGCAGCCGGTCCTCGGTGGAGCGGCGGGTCGCGACGCCCGCGTCGAGCAGGGCGTACGCCGCCCGCAGCGGCTGGGCGGCCGACCTGTAGAGCCCGTCGGCGCCGTGCCGGTCGTCGAGCAACCGGATCTGCCGTACGGCCTCCTCGACGGCCCGGATCTCGGGCTCGCCGATCCTGTGGGTGCCCCGAGGGGCGGGGATCGCGACGGCGGTGCCGCCGAGTCCCAGCGAGGCGGCCGCCACGGTGGCGGTGCCGCTCGTCATGAATGCGCGACGCAGCACGTCGCTCTCCTCATCGTTCCGGGTCGTGATGGCGGTCGGGGGCGGGGCTCCGGCCGTGGCGGCGGGCCGTCGGCCGCGTACCGCCTCCCGTGCCGAGAAGCCCAGGTCCGCCAGGCCGAGACCGGGGAACATGTGCAGGAACACCCGTTCGTACGCGTAGTTGGGGCAGCGGATCTCGCCCGCCTCCACGCGTCCGATGTAGCGGGCGTCGCAGGCCACCTGCTCGCCGATCTCCCGCGCCGCCCGGCGGACCGCGGCGGCGAACTCCGCCGGCGAGAGCTGTCCGCGGAGCCGGCGGAAGGCGAGATTGGGAACTGCCCGTGACATCGCCATGGCCGAGCCCTCTCCTGTGCTGCCGGAGTTCCGGCGGAGCAAGAACGTACCTGCTGTGACCGCGCGCGTACGCAGAGTTTGGCTACAAAACGGATATCTCGCGCGCGATCTGCCATGAACTGCCATCCTTTGCGGCGGCGTGCCGCCGTAGCCGTTGACGCGCACGGGCGTTGAACCATGTGGAGAGACGGAACGTGTCTTCTCTCAGGAGCGAGGAGGGGTTTCCTTTGTTGGAGATCGGATCGCAGTCGACCGCACGGCACGCACCCACCCCGGACGCCAGCGCCCCGCACGGCGAAGCCTGCGACCTGGTGACCGTGCCCGTCCGACAGGGCCTGGAGGCCGTCGACATCCTGCGCCGCGGCGGCGCCCCCCTGGTCGGCCCGGTGCTGCACGACGGCGCCTGCGACACCCTCGGATTCCTCGTCCCGCCCGGCACGGCGGAGGGCTGGGACATGCCGGGCAGCGCCTGTACGCAGACCTCGGGGCGAGGCCTGCGCATCCCCGAACTGCCGGCGCTTCCCGAGCCCGCCGGTGACGCGCCCCGCCCGGCGGGCTGGCTGCTGCCGCCCGGCGACACGGGCGCGGTCACCGACCCGGCGGTGCTGCGCGAGGCCCTCGGCCAGGCGGCCCGCCTGATCGAGGCGGCCGACGGCTGTCGCTAGGACCCCGGGATCGGCGACTCCCTCCTCTCCCCACCCCGTCACGCTTATCGGGCGGGGCATTCGTGCGAGCGCCGATAATGGGCTCGTGGCCAGGAACAGACAGCGTGAACGGGCGGCGTCCGCCGCCGTCGTCGAGACCGTCGACGGCGGGCTCGCGGAGCTCATACCCGACCCCGAGCGCCCGCGCGGCTGGACGCTGCTGATCGACGGCGCCCCGCAGTCGCACGTCGATCTCGACGACCCGGCCCATCTCTCCTTCGAGTACCAGCGGCGCCTCGGCCACATCGCCGACCTCGCCGCCCCGCCGAACCGGCCCCTCCAGGCCGTCCACCTCGGCGGCGGAGCCTTCACGCTCGCCCGCTACATCGCCGCCACCCGGCCCCGCTCCACCCAGCAGATCGTGGAGCTCGACGGCCCGCTGGTCCAGCTCGTCCGCCGGGAACTCCCCCTCGACTCCGGCGCCCGCGTCCGCGTCCGCTCCACCGACGCCCGGGCCGGACTCGCCAAGGTGCAGGACGGCTGGGCGGACCTGATCATCGCCGATGTGTTCAGCGGCGCCCGCACCCCCGCCCATCTGACGAGTACGGAGTTCCTCGCCGAGGTCCGCCGGGCGCTGAGGCCCGGCGGGCTCTACGCCGTCAACCTCGCCGACGGGCCGCCGCTGGCCCATCTGCGCGGCCAGATCGCGACCGCCGCGACCGTCTTCCCCGAACTGGCGCTGACCGCCGACCCCACCGTGCTGCGCGGGCGCCGCTTCGGCAACGCCGTGCTGCTCGCCTCCGACCGGGAGCTGCCGGTCGCCGAGCTGACCCGCCGGGTGGCGACCGACCCGCACCCCGGGCGCGTGGAGCACGGCAAGGCGCTCGCCGACTTCACCGGGGGCGCGGCCCCGGTCGACGACGCCGGCGCCCGGCCCTCACCCGTACCGCCCGCGTCCGCTTTCCGGTAGGCGGCGGCTCCTCAGCGTTCGTCGATCTCCACCCGGGGCGCGGTGTCGTGCCACACGCAGAAGACCGACAGCTCGCGGCCGTCCCGGGTGAAGGTGACCCGGATCCAGGTCGGCTGCTTCCACACCTGCATCTGCCAGCCGGAGGCCGGGGTCGCCGAGACCAGTTCGGCGGAGGTCTCGCCCAGGTCGAAGACGACCCGGCCGCCGTCGACGGCGTAGCTCTTGACCGTGCTCTTCCCGCCGGCGTCGCCGGCGTCTCCCGCGCCGTCCGGCTGCCGGGTGGTGGCGGGTGGGCGGGACGGGGTGGCGGACGGGGTCCTCGGGGGAGCGCCGGTCGTCCTCGACGCGGAGGGCGTCGGCGAAGGGGTGGCGGAGCCGCTCGGGCGCGGGGCCGCGGAGGCCGACGGGTCGCCGCCGTTGACGGCCGTCCCCTCGCCGCCGCCGGCCGGAATGGGCAGCGCGCGCGGCGGGTCGTAGACCGTACCGGCCAGCACCGTGTGCACACCCCACCACGAGAGAGTGACCGCCGCGCCGGTGGCGAGCGACCACGCCATGGCGTGAACTAGTCCTCTACGCATCCGGGCCATAGTGCACCACGGCGTGCGCCGGCGGAGGGCGGGGTGGACCTTGCTTCGGTTTCCCCCGTATGGCGTACGGTGCGGCCCATGGCAAGTGTGCTCGTGGTCGAGGACGACCAGTTCGTGCGCTCGGCCCTCATCCGGCATCTGACCGACGCCTCCCACACCGTACGGAGCGTCGGCACGGCCCTGGAGGCGCTGCGCGAGGTCGCCCATTTCCGTTTCGACGTGGTCGTCCTGGACCTCGGACTGCCCGATCTGGACGGGTCCGAGGCGCTGAAGATGCTGCGCGGCATCACCGACGTACCGGTGATCATCGCGACCGCGCGGGACGACGAGACCGAGATCGTCCGGCTCCTCAACGACGGGGCGGACGACTATCTGACCAAGCCCTTCTCGGTGGAGCACCTGTCGGCCCGGATGGCCGCCGTGCTCCGGCGCTCGCGGGCCGCCGCCGGCGAGGCGCCGCCGTCGCGGGTGATCCAGGTGGGCGGTCTCTCGATCGACCCGCTGCGGCGCCAGGCGGAGCTCGACGGGGCCGCACTCGATCTGACCCGCCGGGAGTTCGACCTGCTGGCCTTCCTCGCCGGGCGGCCCGGGGTGGTCGTCCCCCGCAAGGAGCTGCTCGCCGAGGTGTGGCAGCAGTCCTACGGGGACGACCAGACCATCGACGTACATTTGTCGTGGCTGCGGCGGAAGTTGGGCGAAACGGCCGCCCGGCCCCGCTATCTGCACACCCTGCGCGGGGTGGGCGTGAAGCTGGAGCCGCCGCGCGAGCCCCAGGAGACGCCCCAGCCGCCCCAGACGCCCCGGGGGACCCAGCGGTGAGATGGGCCCTCGTCAAGGTGTCGCTCGCCGTCACCGCCATGGTCGTCATCGCCTTCGCCGTACCCCTGGGACTCGTCGTCAAGGAGATGGCGCGCGACCGGGCCTTCTCCAACGCCGAGCGGCGCGCCGCCGGGCTCGCGCCCGTCCTCGCCATCACGACCGACCGCGAGGAGCTCGACCGGGCGGTGGCCACCACCGAGGACGGGGCGGCCGGGCGGATCGCCGTCCACGTCCCGGCCGCCGACGAGCCGGGCGGGCAGGCGCTGGAGATCGGCACCCGCCGGGCCGGCGCGGAGGACCTGCGGACCACCCGGCGCCTGGGGCGGGCCACCATCGCCGAGGTGCCGGGCGGCTTCGTCCTGCTCCAGCCCACCGCGCTCAGCTCCGGACAGGTCGCCGTCGTCGAACTCTTCGTCCCCGAGGGCGAGGTCACCAACGGTGTCGCCACCGCCTGGCTGGTCCTCGCCGGAGTCGGCATCGCCCTGATCGTCGGCTCCGTCGCCGTCGCCGACCGCCTCGGCGTCCGCATGGTCCGGCCCGCCCAGCGGCTCGCGGGCGCCGCCCACGACCTGGGCGAGGGCAGGCTCGGCGCGCGCGTCCCCGAGGAGGGGCCGCCGGAGCTGAAGTCCGCGGCGGTCGCCTTCAACTCCATGGCCGACCAGGTCGTCCAGCTCCTGGCCAACGAGCGCGAACTGGCCGCCGACCTCTCGCACCGGCTGCGCACCCCGCTGACCGTGCTCCGGCTCAACGCGGCCTCGCTCGGCTCCGGTCCGGCCGCCGAGCAGACCCGGGCCGCCGTCGAGCAGCTGGAGCGCGAGGTCGACATCATCATCCGTACGGCCAGGGACGCCAAGCCCCAGACCCAGGCGACCGGTCCCGGCGCGGGCTGCGACGCCTCCGAGGTCGTACGGGAGCGGATGGACTTCTGGTCCGCGCTCGCCGAGGACGAGGGCCGCAAGGTACGGGTGGCGGGCATCGAGCGTCCGGTACGCATCCCGGTCGCCCGGCCCGAACTGGTCGCCGCGCTCGACGCGTTGCTCGGCAACGTCTTCCGCCACACCCCCGAGGGCACGGCCTTCTCCGTCGACGTCCACAACGGCGAGGACGCCGTCATCGTCCTTGTCTCCGACGCCGGGCCCGGCATCACCGACCCGGCCGCCGCGCTGGCCCGGGGCAACAGCGGCCGGCGCGACGGCTCCACCGGGCTCGGCCTCGACATCGTGCGCCGGATGGCCGAGGCCACGGGCGGCGACGTCCGCATCGGCCACTCGGTCCTCGGCGGTACGGAGGTCCGCGTCTGGATCGGGCTCGACGCCCGCCGCTCCGGCGGTACGGGAGGCCGGCGCGGCCATCGCGTGGTGCGCCGCAGGCGGGGTGCGACCGGCTCCCGGCGCGGCGTCGAGTCGTAGCCCGGACGGCTCCCGGGGCCCCCGAGCGCCCCCGAGTCCCGAGGCGAGTCCCGAAGTGGCTCTCGGGGGCGCTCGGGGGCTCTTCGGAGTCCCGAACCTTTCGCCCTCCCGATGGCTTCCTTAAGCGGACCCTAAGAATCCTCAACGCCGTCCCCTCCAGGTCATTTGTCCGGTTCAGGATCGCTAGCGTGCTGCCGCACCCCCGCACCACTCCCGGCACACAGAGGCAGGCACGCGATGGGCACCAGTTCGCACCGGCGCAGAGCGAGCGCCAGGACGAAGGTCGTCGGCGTGATCGTCGCCGCGGCGGTGATCGGCGGCGCGGCCTTCGCGCTCACCGGCACCGCCCAGGCCGCGGCGGTGGGTGCCGCGTACACCAGGACGAGCTCCTGGAACGGTGGCTACACGGCTCAGTACGTGGTCACCAACGAAACCTCCAGCGTCCAGTCGGGGGGCTGGACGCTGGAGTTCGACCTGCCCGCGGGGACGAGGATCGGGTCCCTGTGGAACGGCGAGCACACCGTCTCCGGACAGCACGTCACCGTGAAGCCCGCGAGCTGGAACAAGGAGCTCGCCCCCGGCCAGTCCGTCACCGTCGGCTTCGTGACCTCGTCGACCGGCGAGGCGGGCGACCCGGCCAACTGCCGGATCGACAAGGCCACCTGTTCCGTCGGCGGCGCCACCCCCACGCCCAGCGGCCGCCCCACCGGACAGCCCACCGCCACGGCCCCGGCGACGGCCACCCCGTCGGCCTCCGCGACGCCCACCGCGAAGCCGACCGCCACCGCGACCCCCTCCCCGAAGCCCACCGGCACGCCCACCGGCGCCCCGGGCGCCGTCGCCGCGTTCGCGCCCTATGTCGACACCTCGCTCTACCCGTCGTACGACCTGCTCGCGACCGCGGACGCCACCGGGGTGAAGGAGTTCAACCTCGCCTTCATCACCTCCGGCGGCGCCTGCGCCCCGCTGTGGGGCGGGGTCACCGACCTCGGGAGCGACAAGGTGGCGTCCCAGATCGGCGCCCTGCGTGCCAGGGGCGGCGACGTCCGGGTCTCCTTCGGCGGCGCCGCAGGCCACGAACTGGCCCTGAACTGCCCGACCTCCGCCGCCCTCGCCGCCGCCTACGGCAAGGTCGTCGACCAGTACGGGCTGACCAAGGTCGACTTCGACGTCGAGGGCGCGGCCCTGCCGGACACGGCCGCCAACACCCGCCGCTCGCAGGCCATCGCGCAGCTGCAGAAGTCGCACCCCGGCCTGAACGTCTCCTTCACGCTGCCGGTCATGCCCGAGGGCCTGACCCAGCCGGGAGTGGACCTGCTCGCCGACGCGAAGAAGAACGGCGTCCGCGTCGACGCCGTCAACATCATGGCGATGGACTACGGGCCGGCCTACAGCGGCGACATGGGCCAGTACGCGATCCAGGCCGCGACCGCCACCCAGGCCCAGCTCAAGGGTGTCCTCGGCCTCTCCGACGCGGCCGCGTGGAAGGCCGTCGCGGTCACCCCGATGATCGGCGTCAACGACGTGACGACCGAGGTCTTCCGGGTCGACGACGCCACCGAGCTGGTCGGCTTCGCGAAGTCCAAGGGCATCGGATGGCTGTCGATGTGGTCCTCCACCCGCGACAAGCAGTGCGCGGCCGGCGCGGTGAACCACGCCGACGCCACCTGCTCCTCGATCCTCCAGCAGCCGCTGGCCTTCACCAAGGCGTTCTCCGCCTACCGATAGGCCGCGCCCCGCTCCCCCCACACCGCGCGCCCCGGACGGAACCCCACCCCCGTCCGGGGCGCGCTCCCGCTCCCGCTCCCGCCTCAGACCTTCGAGGCCCTCCACTCCGCCGCGTAGTCGTCGAAGATCGCCCGCAGATGGTGGCCGATCTTCAGGTAGTCCACGTCGTCCAGGTTCGCGAGGGACACCCGTACCGACCACTGCGGGCCGTCGAAGCCCCCGCCGTTCAGGAGCACCACGCTGGTCTGCTCCGCGAGCCGGAACAGCGGGTCCACCGGCTCGTAGTTCTGCTGCAGGAAGTCCGCGAAGTCCTTCCCGTGCACCCGCTCGGCCTCCGCCAGCAGATCGAGCTCGATGTAGTACCCGGCGCGTTTCGGATCCTTCGAGATCTTCATCTGGGCGCCTTCGAGGAGGAGTTCGAGGCGCTGGGTCACGATCCCGCGGATCCTCTCCTTGTACGCCTGTCCCTCCTCCAGCAGGTCGAAGAGGGAGAAGACGGCCATCATGACCTGTTGGGGCAGCGAGAGCCCGGCCGTGTGGTTGAGCGCCACCTGGCGGGAGTCCGCGACCAGCCGGTCGATGAACCGGATCTTCTCCGGCTCCAGCGACAGCGTCCCGTACCGCTTGTTCAGCCGGTCCTTCTCCTCCCG
Source organism: Streptomyces sp. NPDC015346 (assembly GCF_043078785.1). Classification (NCBI taxonomy): domain Bacteria; kingdom Bacillati; phylum Actinomycetota; class Actinomycetes; order Kitasatosporales; family Streptomycetaceae; genus Streptomyces; species Streptomyces sp. NPDC015346. Next base: position 201,587 of record NZ_JBIBTW010000001.1, read on the forward strand.
CGGCAGTCCGGCGATCATCCGGTCGATGACGTTGTCGTCGTTCAGGCCGATGACTCCGAGCCGCCAGCCCGTGGCGCCGTAGTGCTTCGAGTACGAGTACACGAGCAGCGTGTTTCCCGGCAGATCGGCCGCGAGGGAGCGGAAGCCGGGCACGAACGTGCCGTACACGTCGTCCGTCACGATCAGCAGGTTCGGGTTCCTCGTCGCGACGATGTCCCGGATCTGGTGCGCCACCCGTTCGCCCAGCGCGAGCGACGGCGGGTTGGAGGGGTTGACCAGGCAGAGCAGTCTGATCGACGGGTCCTCCAGCTTGGCGACCTCCTCGGCCGGGTAGCGCCACTCGCGCACGCCCGTCTCGGCGAAGAGGCTCGCCTCCACCCGCACCACGTCGAACTCGTACGTGTCGAGCTCGGGGATCTCGATGTACGGCGTGAAGACCGGCACCATCAGGGCGATCCGGTCGCCCTTCCTCAGGATCCCGTTCTTCATCAGGGAGTCGAAGATGTAGCACATCGCCGCGGTGCCGCCCTCGGTGGCGAACAGCGACATGGTCCCGGCCGGCGGCTTCCCGTCGAACAGCTCGTCGTTCAGGTACCCGCGCACGATCTGCTCGGTGTGGGTCAGCATCCGGTCCGGCACCGGGTAGTTGTCGCCGATCGAGCTGTCCGTCAGCTCGTGCACGAACGCGTCCTTGTCGAAGCCGAAGCGCCCGACCGCGTACGCGACGCACTTCGCCAGCAGGTCGACGCCCGGCAGGTCCGGGTGCTGCCGTACGAAGGTGTCGAAGCGCTCGCCCGCTCCGCGCTTCTCGGGCATGCCGCCGAGGTTGTCGGCGGTCCAGACGCGGCGGGACTCCGCCAGGGCGAAGTAGCCGAGCGCGTGGAAGGCCTCACGGGGGCCGGTGGCGACCCAGTTCGGGTTTCCGCGGCCCGCGTTGAGCATCTGCGTCTGCGACTTCTCCTTCTGGCCGGGCTTTCCGGCCTGGCCGGCCCGGGCGATCGCGATGAACTTGTCCTTCAGCTCGAACGGCGAGAGCTGGGCGAAGGAGTGGATCTCCTCGCGGGTGAACGTCGTCTTGGGCATGGCGGGATCCTCACTGCGTCGGAGGTGGAGAAGGACGATGACGGCACCCCGGCTCTCTCACGCCCCCAGCACGCCGACGAGGAACGGGCCGGTCAGCGGGAGCAGGAAGTTGGAGAGCGTGTACGTGATCGTGTAACCGAGCATGGGGACCGAGCTCTGGGCCACCTGGGTGACCGAGGTGATGGCGGGGGTCGAGCACTGCTGGCCCGCGATGGCGCCGATCAGCACCGGTTTCTCGATGTTCAGCAGCTTGACGCCGACGATCAGCGAGAGGGTCGCGGGGACGAGCACCATCGCGATCCCGGCGAACGGCAGCAGCGCTCCGTACTCCTTGAGCAGCGGCCAGGCCTGCGGACCGGACACCAGCCCCGTACAGGCGATGAAGATCGCCAGGCCCATGTCCTTGAGCGTGGAGGCGGCCTGCGGCGGGAACGCCCCGAAGGTCTGCCTCCGGGAGCGGAACCAGCCGAAGAGCAGCCCGGAGATCAGACAGCCGCCGCCGGTGCCGAGCGACATCGGGACGCCGCCGAACTCCACCACGAGCTGGCCGAGCAGCGAGCCGGCCGCGATGCCGAGGCCGAGGTAGATGAAGTCGGTGGCGTCGTTCTTGACCACGGCGCCGATCTTCGACACCAGCTTCCCGAGGCCCGAGCGGGCGCCGACCAGGGTGAGGACGTCGCCGCGGTGCACGACCGTCTCGGGAGTGGCCGGCAGATCCTGCTCGTTGCGGAGCACATCGGTGACGTACACGCCGCCGGAGGCGAACTCCGGGTGCTCCTTCAGGAGGGAGTCGATGGTCCGGCCTTCGCCGACCTTGTCGGTGAGCGCGACCTGGGCGGTCGCGAGCGGGGTGTCGAGGCCCGGGACGGCCGGCGTCTCTGGGCCGATCACCCGCCCCGCCTCGATGATGTTGGCCCGCCGCCCGACCATGAGGACGAGGTCGGAGAGGGTCAGCTCGAAGTCCGGCGGGGGCGGGGTGAGGACCTTGCTGCCCCGCTTGACCGCCTCGACGGTGACCCGGCCGCCCAGCGCGAGCTCCAGATCCAGGACGCGGCGGCCGTCGGCGTGGGTGACCAGGAAGGTCCGCCCGACCATGCCGGGCAGCGCCTCCCGCTCGTCGGACTCCAGGCCGCCGCCGGCGCCGCGCATCCGCTCCCACAGCTCGCGCGAGGCGTCCCTGAGGTTGATGCGCAGCAGCATCGGCATGATCTGGCTCGTGTAGATCACGATGGTGATGAGGCCGAAGAGGTAGCAGACGGTGTACGCGGTCGCCACATGCCCCTGGTACTGCGTGATCTGTTCCGGCGTCAGATCGCGCAGCTTGCCGATGGCCTCGGTGGCCGTACCGACGACCGCCGACTCCGTGGCGGCGCCCGCCAGGATGCCCGAGGCGGTGCCGACGTCCAGGTCGAAGGCCTTGGCGAGGCCGTACGCGATGCCGACGACGCTCACCAGCTCGATGAGGCAGAGGGTGAAGAAGCGCAGGCTCCTGCGGTTGAGGTTGGCGAAGAACTGGGGTCCGGCCATGTAGCCGAGCGAGAAGATGAAGAGCGCGAAGAAGATCGTCTTGACGTCGTCGGAGACGGTGACCTTCGCCCAGGCGCCCATCAGCAGCGAGACGATCAGCGTGCCGCAGATGCCGCCGAGGGTGATCGGTCCGACGCGGAGCCTGCCGACGAGATAGCCGGCCGCGAGGCAGAGGAAGAGGGCCAGTTCCGGGTGGTCACGCAGGACTCCCATCTGGCCTCACCGCGCCCGGGGTGGATAAATGTGGAGATCGCGGACATGGGGCGACGCTAGCGCGCGGCTTTCGGGGAAGCCCGGCACGGCCGCCGAACGGGTGAGCGTCCACGCTCCGTCGAACGTCTTCGACTGCGTACGTGTCTTGACCGTGTTCTGACGTCCACTCAATAGTGGGAGCGCTCCCATGCCTCCTATACCCGCTTCGAGGGGACCCCCATGCGCACAGGACGACAACTGCTGGCCGGGCTCGCCCTGGCCGCCGGACTGCTCACGGGCGCGATACCACCGACCACCGCCGTCGCCGCCGAACCGGCCGAAACGCCCCGAACCCGGGCCGCCGAACCCGCCGGAACCCGGGCCGCCGACCCGTACAGCTGGAAGAACGCCCGGATCGACGGCGGCGGCTTCGTCCCCGGCATCGTCTTCAACCGGACCGAGAAGAACCTCGCCTACGCCCGCACCGACATCGGCGGCGCCTACCGCTGGGAGCAGTCCACCAAGACCTGGACTCCGCTCCTCGACGCGGTCGACTGGGACCACTGGGGCCACACCGGCGTCATCGGCCTCGCCTCCGACTCCGTCGACCCCGACCGCGTCTACGCGGCCGTCGGGACGTACACGAACGACTGGGACCCGGGCAACGGCGCCGTGCTGCGCTCCGCCGACCGGGGCGCCACCTGGCGGAAGGCCGACCTGCCCTTCAAGCTCGGCGGCAACATGCCCGGCCGGGGCATGGGCGAGCGGCTCGCGATCGACCCGCACAGGAACAGCGTGCTGTACCTGGGCGCGCCCAGCGGCAAGGGCCTGTGGCGCTCCACCGACTCCGGCGCCACCTGGTCGCAGGTCACCGCCTTCCCCAACCCCGGGAACTACCAGCAGGACCCGTCGGACACCAGCGGCTACGGCTCCGACAACCAGGGGATCGTCTGGGTCACCTTCGACGAGTCCACGGGCACCCCCGGCGCGGCGACCCGGACCATCTACGTCGGTGTCGCCGACAAGGAGAACGCCGTCTACCGCTCCACGGACGCGGGGGCCACCTGGACCCGGTTGCCCGGCCAGCCCACCGGGCACCTCGCCCACAAGGGCGTGCTCGACGCCGAGAACGGCCACCTCTACCTCGCGTACAGCGACAAGGGCGGCCCGTACGACGGCGGCAAGGGCCGGGTCTGGCGGTACGCGACGGCCACCGGCGCGTGGACGGACATCAGCCCCGTCGCCGAGGCGGACACCTTCTACGGCTTCAGCGGCCTGACCGTCGACCGGCAGCGGCCCGGCACCGTCATGGTCGCCGGCTACAGCGCCTGGTGGCCCGACACCCAGATCTTCCGCTCCACGGACAGCGGCGGCACCTGGACCAAGGCCTGGGACTACACCTCGTACCCCAGCCGCACCAACCGCTACACCATGGACGTCTCCTCCGTGCCGTGGCTGACCTGGGGCGCGAACCCCGCGCCGCCCGAACAGACCCCGAAACTGGGGTGGATGACGGAGGCCCTGGAGATCGACCCCTTCGACTCGGACCGGATGATGTACGGCACGGGCGCGACGGTCTACGGCACCGAGAACCTCCGGCAGTGGGACACCGGCGGCACCTTCACCATCAGGCCGATGGTCCAGGGCCTGGAGGAGACGGCGGTCAACGACCTCGCCTCCCCGCCGTCCGGGGCGCCGCTGCTCAGCGCGCTCGGCGACATCGGCGGATTCCGCCACACCGACCTCACCAAGGTCCCCTCGATGATGTTCACCTCGCCGAACTTCACCAGCACCACCAGCCTGGACTTCGCGGAGGCCGCCCCCGCGCGGGTGGTGCGGGCGGGCAGTGCGGACAGCGGCCCGCACATCGCCTTCTCGTCCGACAACGGCGCCACCTGGTCGCCGGGCGTGGACCCGGCGGGCGTCACGGGCGGCGGCACGGTCGCGGCGGCGGCCGACGGCAGCCGCTACGTCTGGAGCCCGGACGGTACGGGCGTCCACACCGGGACCGGGGCGGGGAGCGCCTGGACGGCGTCGACCGGGATCCCGGCGGGAGCGGTCGTCGAATCGGACCGGGTGGACCCGAGGACGTTCTACGGCTTCACGTCCGGCACCTTCTACGTCAGCAAGGACGGCGGTCTCTCCTTCACCGCGAAGGCGACAGGCCTCCCGGCCAAGGGCAACGTCCGCTTCAAGGCGGCCCCGGGCGCGGCCGGCGACATCTGGCTCGCGGGCGGCGCGCCCGACGCCACGTACGGCCTGTGGCGCTCCACCGACGGGGGCGCGAGCTTCACCCGCGTCGCCGGGGTCGAGCAGGCCGACACCATCGGCTTCGGCAAGGCGGCGCCCGGCGCCACGTACCCGGCCCTCTACAGCAGCGCGAAGATCGGCGGCGTACGCGGCATCTTCCGCTCCACGGACGCGGGCGCGAGCTGGGTCCGGGTCAACGACGACGCCCACCAGTGGGGCTGGACGGGCGCGGCCATCACCGGCGACCCGCGGATCTACGGACGGGTGTACGTCTCCACCAACGGGCGGGGCATCGTCTACGGCGACACGACCGGGACCGGCGGCGGCACCGAACCGCCGCCGGAGCCGCAGCCGAGCGGCGCCTGCGCGGCCACCCACACCGTCCAGAACCAGTGGACGACGGGCTTCACCGCCCAGGTCACCGTCCGCAACACGGGAACCGCCCCGCTGAACGGCTGGACGCTCCGCTGGACGTACGGGGCCGGCCAGCGCGTCACCCAGGCCTGGAACGCCACGGTGACCCAGTCCGCCGCGGAGGCGACGGCCTCGCCCCTCTCGTACAACGCGGCGATACCGGTGGGCGGTTCGGCCACCTTCGGCTTCAACGGCACCTGGTCGGGGGCGAATCCGCCCCCGACCGGCATCACCTGCCGCGCTACGGCGTCGTGACGAGCGGCCTGGGCGCGGGCCTCATGCCCGCGCCCAGGTGGAAGCTCGGGTGCGGGGGCTGGTTGTAGGCGGTGTTCTGCCAGGCGAGGCCCGTGCGGTACATGGTGTCGTGCAGCAGGGTGGTGATCCGCGTGCCCGTCTCGTACGGCGTCGAGTAGATCCGCAGCGCGCGGTTGTCCGCCGTGCGCCACACGACCTCCTCGCGCCAGTCGCCGAGGATGTCACCGGAGAGTGCCGGGGTCGCCTTCGTCCCGTTGTTGGAGGCGACCGAGGCGCCGGTCAGCAGACGGGTCTCGCCCGACGTGCCGTACTTGTCGATCCGGGTGCCGTCGAGGAGCTCACGGGTGGTGTCGCCGTCCCACCAGTTCAGGAAGTTCGCGGACGAGGGCTCGCGGCCCTTGGCGGCGCCCGCCTCGTCCCGTACCGAGGTGTCGGAGGCCGACCACACCTCGGCGCCGTCGTTGCCCGCCCAGATGTCGCCCGCGACCCCGCGCCCGTTGTCGCAGCAGGCGGCGAGCTGCCAGCGGACCGTGCCCGTCGCCGGGTCGATGTAGAGCTGGGACGGCTGGGAGGCCGACTCGGACACCTTGAAGTACTCCAGGCCCGCCGTCCCCGGGTCGAGGTCGCCGAGGTGCTGGGCGTCGCCGTGACCGGTCCTCGTCGTCCACAGGCCGTCGCCGTCGTCGTCCACGGCCATCGACCCGTACACGACCTCGTCCCTGCCGTCGCCGTCGACATCGCCCACGGACAGGCTGTGCGACCCCTGACCGTCGAACCCCTTGCCGGCGTTGGTGGAGCTCGACGAGTCGAAGGTCCAGCGCCGCGTGAACGCGCCGCCGCGCCAGTCCCACGCGGCGATCACCGACCGCGTGTAGTAACCGCGCGCCATGATGAGCGAGGGCCGGGCGCCGTCCAGGTACGCGGTCCCGGCCAGGAAGCGGTCGGCCCGGTTGCCGTAGTTGTCACCCCAGGAGGAGACGGTGCCCCGGGCCGGGACGTACCCGGTGGTGCCGAGCGCGGCGCCGGTGCGGCCGTCGAACATGGTGAGGTACTCCGGGCCCGCCAGGACGTACCCGCCGCTGTTGCGGTGGTCGGCCGAGGCGCTGCCGATGACCGTGCCGCGCCCGTCCACCGTCCCGTCGGCGGTCTTCATGGCCACCTCGGCCCGGCCGTCGCCGTCGTAGTCGTACACCTGGAACTGCGTGTAGTGCGCGCCCGAGCGGATGTTGCGACCGAGGTCGATCCGCCACAGCCGGGTGCCGTCGAGCCGGATCCCGTCGACGATCGTGTTGCCGGTGTATCCGGACTGCGCGTTGTCCTTGGCGTTGGTCGGCTGCCACTTGAGGACGAAGTCCAGCGCCCCGTCGCCGTCGAGGTCGCCGACGGACGCGTCGTTGGCCTCGTAGGTGTACGCCACCCCGTCGGGGGTGGTGCCGCCGGCCGGGGGAGTGAGCGGCACGTCCTTGTAGCCGGCGCGGAACTGGACGGCGTGCACCGAGTCGCCCTGCTCCACCCCGCCGACGACGGCGCGGACGGTGTAGTCGGCGTGGCTCGGGGCCCCGGCGTGGAAGTAGTTGGTGGAGGCGGTGACCGGGGCGGCGTTCACCTTCGTACCGGCCCGGTACACGTTGAAGGCGACGGTGTCCGGGTCGGTGGCCAGCCAGCGCCAGCTCACCAGGTTGCCGGTCCCGGTGTGGACGCTGACCACGCCCCGGTCGAGCCGCTCGGCCTGCCGGGCGGCGGCGGTGACGTTCGCGGCGGTGGCGTTCGCGGTGCCGGTCGTGGTGGTGAGGGCGAGCCCGACGCCGGCGAGGACGGCGGCGGCCGTCAGCGCGGCCAGGGCGGTGCGGGGGAGCTGCGGGTGCTGCACGAGTCCTCCTGTGAGGAAGAGAGACGTTGCGTACCTCACAGTCGCCGCCGGTCCGGGATCGGTTGCCCCCTTCGTACGGCCCCCACATGCGACAAGGCCCCGGTTCCGAAGAACCGGGGCCTTGACCTACAAGGGTGAGTGACGGGACTCGAACCCGCGGCATCCTGGACCACAACCAGGTGCTCTACCAGCTGAGCTACACCCACCATGACCGGCGGTTTTCCCGAAGGTTTCCCCGACCGGCCGAGAAGAAGTCTACAGGGTCCCGGGGGGTGCTCGCGCCCGCATTGACGGCGGGTCCACGGCGGGCGCGAGCCCGGGGTCATTCCACGGGCAGGACGTGGCGCGCGGCGATCTGCTTGGCGGTCTCCGAGTCCGGGCCGGGCTGCGGGACGAAGATCGCCTCGCGGTAGTAGCGCAGCTCGGCGATGGACTCACGGATGTCGGCGAGCGCGCGGTGGTTGCCGCTCTTCTCCGGACTGTTGAAGTACGCCCTCGGGTACCAGCGGCGGGCCAGCTCCTTGACCGAGGAGACATCGACGATCCGGTAGTGCAGATGGCGCTCCAGAGCCGGCATGTCCCGCGCGAGGAAGCCGCGGTCGGTGGAGACCGAGTTCCCGCACAGGGGTGCCTTGAGGGGCTCCTTCACGTGCTCGCGTACGTAGGCGAGGACCTGCGCCTCGGCGTCGGCGAGGGTGGTGCCGTCGGCGAGGGCGTCGAGGAGGCCGGAGGACGTGTGCATCCGGCGCACGATCTCGGGCATGGTCTCCAGCGCCGCGTCCGGCGGGCGGATCACGATGTCCACCCCTTCGCCGAGCACGTTCAGTTCCGAGTCGGTGACCAGCGCGGCCACCTCGATGAGTGCGTCGTCCGTCAGCGAGAGCCCGGTCATCTCGCAGTCGATCCACACCATGCGATCGTTCATGCGTCCTACCTTATGGGTTCGGTGGGTGATCGGAGTCGGTGCGCGGGGCGGGGGGAACGGCGACGGGCGCCCGGGGTGGTGTCCCCGGGCGCCCGTCGTGTGGTGCGCGGCTTGTGGCGCGCGGTCTATGGAGCGCTCCGCTGGCCCGGCAGGGCCGCGCGGCCGGACGCGTACATGTCCGATTGCGGCTTGCCCGCCTCCATCGGTCCCGGCGGGCGCCGTCCGCCCGACGACACCTGGGCGGGCACGACCGGGTCGAGCACCGACGTCGACGTCTCGGACTGCGGGCGCCGGGCCCGGTAGGCCGCCCGGTAGGCGGCCGGCGAGGAGCCGAGCTGGCGCCGGAAATGGCCGCGCAGCGCCACCGGGGAGCGGAAGCCGCAGCGTCCCGCGACCTCGTCGACCGAGTAGTCGGAGGTCTCGAGCAGCCGCTGCGCCTGCAGCACCCGCTGGGTGATCAGCCACTGGAGCGGGGCGGACCCCGTCAGCGAGCGGAACCGGCGGTCGAACGTGCGCCGTGACATGTACGCGCGGGCCGCGAGCGTCTCCACGTCGAACTGCTCGTGAAGGTGCTCCAGCGCCCAGGCGACGACCTCCGCGAGCGGGTCGGCGCCGATCTCCTCAGGTAAAGACCTGTCGAGATAGCGCTCCTGGCCGCCGCTGCGCCGCGGCGGGACGACCAGCCGGCGCGCCAGCGCGCCCGCGGCCTCCGCGCCGTGGTCGGTCCGCACGATGTGCAGACAGAGATCGATTCCGGCCGCGGTGCCGGCCGAGGTCAGCACGTCCCCGTCGTCGACGAAGAGCTCCCGCGGGTCCACGTGGACCGACGGATAGCGCTTGGCGAGCGTCGGCGCGTACATCCAGTGCGTGGTCGCCGGCCGGCCGTCAAGAAGTCCGGCGGCGGCCAGGACGAAGGCCCCGGTGCACAGCCCGACGATCCTGGCCCCCTCCTCGTGCGCCCGGCGCAGCGCGTCGAGCGCCTCCGGCGGCGGCGGCGAGGTGATCGACCGCCAGGCCGGTACGACGACGGTGCCGGCCCGGCTTATCGCGTCCAGGCCGTACGGCGCGGTCAGTTCGAGCCCCCCGGTGGTCCGCAGCGGACCGTCCTCGCCGGCGCACACGAGCAGCCGGTAGCGGGGCACTCCGGCGTCCTGCCGGTCGATTCCGAACACGGAGAGCGGGATGGAGCTCTCGAAGATGGGGCCGCCGCTGAACAGCAGCACCGCGACGACTTCCCGACGGCGGCGCCCGGACAGCTTCCGTGCGGCCTCCGGTGCGGCGGAGTCCTGGCTCATGACGCTAAGCCCCCCTCGGTGTTCGCGTCTCCCTGGTCCTGTCGCTCCTGCACGTTTCCCCTCGGTTTTGCACGAGACCCCAGCCTTCGATACCCATGATCGAATCTACTGCGTTCCGTGGCGCCGGCGTGACAAGTTCTCCATCCGGCACATTGTCGACAAGGCAACTTGGCGCGAAGCATTCGATCACGAAGCGTTCCACTCGGGAGCCGCGCAGGGAAGTGCGCCGTGCGCGCATGGCCCGTCCCCGTAGGGTGTGAGCGACCCTCGCGGGGCTTTCATGCCTGGTGGCAGGGGGGTTGAGGGGGCATTCCGCCAAGGACTCGCCGGTAAGTGGAAGTTGGCTGAAAAGCTACGGGTGTGGGTGTGCGAACCCGTCAACTCCACGGGGGGTCTGTCAGGTCCGACACTGTCCGGCCACTTCGGACAGCGTCGGTTGGGGGCCGGTCCGGGGACGAGTTTGTCAGGTCGGGTCAGTCGGAGCGGTGGTTGCGGGCTCCGTGGGCGTGCCGGCCGTGACGTCCCGAGGCCTCCGCGCGCAGGCCGCGCTCCGAGCGGCGCAGCAGCACCCGGCAGACCGCCGTCACCGCGACGAGTCCGAGGGCCGTGCCCGCGGCCCCGCCCAGCGAGGTCCCGTAGACGAGGAGGACGACGGGGACGAGGACGCAGCAGAACACCGCCCAGCGGACGACCTCACCGGCCGACTCCGCGGCCGGACCTCCCGTACCTCCCGCACCCCCCGCGGACTCCACCGTCGACCACCGGCCGGGGGCGCGGCGCCGCCCGCGCGACGGAGCGGGCCCGGCGGGGCGGTCGGAGGCGCGGGTGGAGATGTGGGCGGGGGTGTGGGCGGGGGTGTGGGCGGAGGTGGCCGATGGTGCGGGCACGGGCGGGCTCCCTGCGACGGCGGAGTGGACCTGTGGGAACGAGGAGCGGAACGTTCCGGTCACTGGGGGAGGCGTCCGTTCGGCCCCCGTACGGACGGCTGTAGGGCACAACCGGCATTGCCATAACGGGACGGGCTCGTGCATGCTCCCTTGAACGCCGCGCGAGCGGCGTGTGCGGCACGGCAGGCTCTGGGCAGGAGAGGAGTGTCGCCGTACCCTTGGGGGTATGGGGTTGGGAAGATGATTCCCGGACACAACTCCACCGCCAACCGTTGTTCGTCCCCCGCTCCTTCCCACGAGGATCTTCTTCGCCGAGACACCGATGGCCGGTCACGAATTCTCCGAACCCGCGGACCGCAAGCGCGTCGCCGACTCCACGGTCGACCCCCTCGCGGCCGAACAGCCACGTCACTCCTGTGATCCCGCCTTCCGGCACGGGGTGGTCGTCGGCTTCGACGGCTCGACGTCCAGCGAGCGAGCCCTCGCGTACGCCATCGGCATGGCCCGCCGTTCCGGTTCCGGGCTGATCATCGTGCATGTCGCCAACCGGCTGCCCACCACCGTCTGGGCGGGCTGCGAGCCGCCGGTCTTCGTCGACGTCCCGGACCACCGCACCGAGGTGCTGGGCCTGGAGCTGGCCTGCGCGGACTACCTCGCCGAGGTGCCCTGGATCCTCGTGGAGCGCGGCGGCGACATCTGTCATGAACTGGAGGAGGTCGGCCGCGAGTACTCGGCCGACGCGATCGTGGTCGGCTCCACGCACGGCATCGTCGGCCGCATCTTCGGCTCGGTCGCCGGACGGCTCGCGAAGCGGGCGCAGCGTCCGGTCGTCGTCATCCCGTAGCCAGACCCGCAACCGGTCCCGTAGCTCCTCCCGAAGCCTCGTCAACTCCCTTTGTCTCGCGATAAATCACGCCATCGCGAGGTGATTTGTGTGCTTGTGAAGGGTAGATAAAGGTCACCGGAACAAGCAGCTCAGCGGCAACACCGCACATCTGAAGGGAGCCCGCCGTGGACAACGAAGTCGCCGCGGGAAACACCACTTCCACTCTCGGCCACCTCGCGCTCGGACTGACCTTGCTGGCCTTCGGCATCGGCAGCACCGGCGTGATCGACAACGTCGCGGCGTCGGACGCCGCAGCCCTCGCCACCTGGGTCGGCGGAGTGGCGCTCTTCCTGGTCGGCCTCCTCGCCCTGCGCGCGGGCGACGGCGGTACGGGCACGGCCTATTCGGCGCTCGGCGCCTTCTGGTTCACCTGGGGCACCGGGGTCGGCGGTGACGCGTCGGCCGAGGCGGCCGGCCTGTTCCTGCTGCTGTGGGCGCTGCTGGCGCTCACGCTGACGATGGCGGCGAAGGGCAGCGGTCTCTTCGGACAGGGCGTGTACGGAGTGCTGTTCGTGGCGCTGCTGCTGCTCGGCATAGGCACCTTCGCGGACCACGGCGGTCTCGCCAAGGCGGGCGGCTGGCTCGCCGCGGTCGCCGGCCTCGCCGCCTGGTACGGCGCGACGGCGGCGGTGGCCCACTGGCCCACCTCCCTCGGCCGCGCCACCCGCCGAGGCGCCCCTGCCACGGGCTGACACCCACAGAAAGAAGCGGTCCCCGCGCACGCCGTGCGCGGGGACCGCTTCTGTGTCGGGTCGAGTCTCCGGGGGACAGGCCCGGAGGGTGCTACTCGACCGTGACGGACTTGGCCAGGTTGCGCGGCTTGTCGATGTCGCGGCCCATGGCGAGCGCCGTGTGGTAGGCGAGGAGCTGGAGCGGGATGCCCATCAGGATCGGGTCCAGCTCGTCCTCGTTCTTCGGCACGACGATGGTGTGGTCGGCCTTCTCCTGCGGCTGGTGGGCGACCGCGAGGATGCGGCCGCTGCGGGCCTTGATCTCCTCCAGGGCGGCGCGGTTCTTCTCCAGCAGGTCGTCGTTGGGGACGATGGCGACCGTCGGCAGGGCCGGCTCGATCAGCGCGAGGGGGCCGTGCTTCAGCTCGGAGGCCGGGTAGGCCTCCGCGTGGATGTACGAGATCTCCTTGAGCTTCAGGGAGGCCTCCAGGGCCACGGGGTAGCCCCGCACGCGGCCGATGAACATCATCGACTGGGCGCCGGCGTACGCCTCGGCGATCTTCTTGATCTCTTCCTCGGTCTCGAGGATCTCGCTGATCTGCGCGGGCAGCTTGCGCAGCCCCTCGATGATCCGCTTGCCGTCGGTCACCGACAGGTCGCGGATGCGGCCGAGGTGCAGGGCGAGCAGCGCGAAGGCGACGACCGTGTTGGTGAAGCACTTGGTGGAGACGACGCAGACCTCCGGGCCGGCGTGGACGTACACGCCGCCGTCGGCCTCGCGGGCGATCGCCGAGCCGACGACGTTGACGACGCCGAGGACGCGGGCGCCCTTGCGCTTGAGCTCCTGGACGGCGGCCAGCACGTCGTACGTCTCACCGGACTGGGAGACGGCGATGTAGAGGGTGTCGGGGTCCACGACCGGGTTGCGGTAGCGGAACTCCGAGGCCGGCTCGGCGTCGGCGGGGATGCGGGCCATGGACTCGATGAGACCGGCGCCGATGAGACCGGCGTGGTACGAGGTGCCGCAGCCGAGGATCTTGATCCGGCGGATGGTGCGGGCCTCGCGGGCGTCCAGGTTCAGGCCGCCGAGGTGGACGGTGGAGAAGCGGTCGTCGATCCGGCCGCGCAGCACGCGGTCGACCGCGTCGGGCTGCTCGGAGATCTCCTTGTGCATGTACGTGTCGTGGCCGCCCATGTCGTAGGAGGCGGCCTCCCACTCCACGGTCTCGGGGGTGGCCGTCGTCGAGGCGCCCGAGGTCGTGTACGTGCGGAAGTCGTCGGCCTTGAGCGTGGCCATCTCGCCGTCGTCGAGGGTGACGACCTGGCGGGTGTGGGCGATCAGGGCGGCGACGTCGGAGGCGACGAACATCTCCTTCTCACCGATGCCGAGGACGACCGGGGAGCCGTTGCGGGCCACCACGATGCGGTCGTTGAAGTCGGCGTGCATCACGGCGATGCCGTAGGTGCCCTCGATGACCTTGAGCGCCTCGCGGACCTTCTCCTCCAGGGAGGTGGCCTGGGAACGGGCGATGAGGTGCGTGATGACCTCGGTGTCGGTCTCGGACGCGAAGACGACGCCGTCCGCCTCCAGCTTCGCGCGCAGCTCCTGCGCGTTGTCGACGATGCCGTTGTGGACGACCGCGACCTTGTTCTCGGGGTCCAGGTGCGGGTGCGAGTTGATGTCGCTGGGCGCGCCGTGGGTGGCCCAGCGGGTGTGGGCGATGCCGGTGGTGCCGGTGAAGCGCTTGGGGACACGGGCCTCCAGGTCACGGACCCGGCCCTTGGCCTTGACCATCTTCAGGCCGGCGGCCTTCGGGCTGGTGATGACGATGCCGGCGGAGTCGTACCCCCGGTACTCCAGCCGCTGCAGCCCCTCAAGGAGCAGCGGGGCCACGTCGCGCTTTCCGATGTAACCGACAATTCCGCACATAAAGGTGTAACCCCTCCAAGTCAGTGGGTGTGCTCGGCCGCTCAGCCGTAGACGATGCGTCGCAGCTGCCGGAGCGAGAGCTCCGGCGGCGCCACGGCGCGGTACGGCAGCTCGGCCGCGATGCGTTCGAAGATCTCGGCGTTGACGGCTCCGCCGGACTGCAGTTCGCGGTGGCGGCGGCGGACGAAGTCCTCGGTCGACTCGTCGAAGTACGCCAGCACGTCGAGAATCACCCGGGCGGCCTCACCGCGCTGGAGCGCGGTGCTGCGCACCAGGTGGTCGATGAGGTCGTCATGCGACGGGCGGCGTTCGAGCACCCGTGAATACTGAGGGGTACCCGGGGGTCTGCGCAAGATTTCTGCCCGGAATCGGGCAGACCGCTCCATGATCGCCACTCTGTAGGGCCGAATTGGTCTACACCTTGACCGCAGGAGGGGTGCACGGTACGCATGGTGACTGTTCGGATACGCATAACCGGAGTCGCATGAGCCGGAGTGACCGGAGTCGCGAAGCCCGTCGAAAGGGACCATGCCCGTGAGACAGCGCAGAACGTTCCCGCGTGTTCTCGGTGCCCTGCTGCTGGTCACGGCGGCAGGCATCTCCTGCGCCGCGGCAGCCCCCACCGCCCGCACCACCGCCGCCACCGCCACCACCGCCGACGGGAGCGCCGCACCCGACGTCCGGCCCCTCGGCCAGATCGTCCCAGCCCCCGCCTCCGTGACCCCCGGCGGATCCCCGTACGCGATCACCGCCGCCACCCGCATCCGCGTCGACGTGGACTCCCGCGAGTCCCGCGCGGTCGGCGACTACCTCGCCGGACTGCTCCGCCCCTCCACCGGCCACCCGCTGCCCGTCGTCGACGAGGACGAGGCCCGCGGCGGCATCCTGCTCCGCCTCAGCCCCGGCGACCGGGCGCTCGGCGACGAGGGCTACCGGCTCCAGTCGGGCCGCGGCGGCATCACCCTCACCGCCCACCGGCCCACCGGGCTCTTCCGCGGCGTCCAGACCCTGCGCCAGCAGCTCCCCGCCGCCGTCGAGAAGGACACCGTGCAGCCCGGCCCCTGGAAGGTCGCGGGCGGCTCCATCTCCGACACCCCGCGCTACGCCTACCGGGGCGCCATGCTCGACGTCTCCCGCCACTTCTTCACCGTCGACCAGGTCAAGCGCTACATCGACCAGCTCGCCCTCTACAAGGTCAACAAGCTGCACCTGCACCTCTCCGACGACCAGGGCTGGCGCATCGCGATCGACTCCTGGCCGCGCCTGGCCACCTACGGCGGCTCCACCCAGGTCGGCGGCGGACCCGGCGGCTACTACACCAAGGACGACTACCGGGAGATCGTCCGCTACGCCGCCTCCCGCCACCAGGAGGTCGTCCCCGAGATCGACCTCCCCGGCCACACCAACGCCGCCCTCGCCTCCTACGCCGAGCTGAACTGCGACGGCGTCGCCCCGCCGCTCTACACCGGTACGAGCGTCGGCTTCAGCTCGCTGTGCGTGCCGAAGCCGATCACGTACGACTTCGTGGACGACGTGATCCGGGAGATCGCCGAGCTCACCCCCGGCAAGTACCTCCACATCGGCGGCGACGAGGCGCACTCCACCACCCACGAGGACTACGTCGCCTTCATGGACAAGGTCCAGCCGATCGTCGCGAAGTACGGCAAGACCGTCGTCGGCTGGCACCAGCTGACCGGGGCCACGCCGGCGAAGGGCGCGCTCGCGCAGTACTGGGGCCTGGACCGGACGAGCCCGGCGGAGAAGGAGCAGGTCGCGGCCGCCGCGCGGAACGGCACCGGGCTGATCCTGTCGCCCGCCGACCGGGTCTACCTCGACATGAAGTACACCAAGGAGACCAAGCTGGGCCTGGCCTGGGCGGGATACGTCGAGGTCCAGCGGTCCTACGACTGGAACCCGGCCGCCTACCTGCCGGGCGCGCCCGCCGAAGCCGTCAAGGGCGTCGAGGCGCCGCTGTGGACGGAGACCGTCTCCGAGAACGCCCACATCGACCAGATGGCCTTCCCGCGCCTGCCGGGCGTGGCGGAGCTGGGCTGGTCCCCGGCGGCCACGCACGACTGGGAGACGTACAAGGTACGGCTCGCGGCGCAGGGCCCGAGGTTCGAGGCGCTCGGGATCGACTACTACCGCTCACCACAGGTTCCGTGGCCCGCGGGGTGATGACGGGGGCGATGACGGGGTGATGACGCGGCGTTGACGGGCTCCCCGGAGGACCGTACTCCGGGGAGCCCGCCTGCTCATGGAGCCGGGGGCGCCTCCGTCACGCCTCGTCCTCCGGCGCCTCGCGCAGGGCGTCCTCGGACAGACCCCTGCGCCAGTAGCCGACGAACGTCACGCGCCGCCGGTCGAGCCGGCGTTCGTTCACGAAGTGCCGGCGCAGCGCTTTCACGGATCCGGACTCGCCCGCCAGCCAGACGTACGGCGCCTCACCGGGCAGCTCGGCGCCGCGCACCGCGTCCACGGCGCGGGGCGCGCCCTCCTCCCGTACGAGCCAGGTGATCGTGGCGTCGGCCTCGGTCGCGAGCTCCGCGCGGTCGCCGGAGTACGGGACTTCGAGGTAGACCCGCGCCCGGATCCGGGCCGGCAGCCACTCGAGAATCGCGGCGGCGGCCGGCAGCGCCGTCTCGTCCGCCCAGATCAGTACGGAATCGGCGTCGGCCGGCAACTGGAAGCGGACACCGGTGTTGGCGGCGACCGCCGGACCGAGTACGACCACCTTGTCGCCCGGCTCGGCGCGCTGCGCCCAGCGGCAGGCGGGCCCGCCGTCCGCGTGCAGCGCGAAGTCGATGTCGACCTCGGGGCGCGGCTCGGTGCGCTGCTCCCGGACGGTGTACGAACGCATCACCGCGCGCTCGTCGGCGGGCATCGCCCGCCAGGCGCCGAGGATCGCGTACATGTCCGGGTCGTCCAGCGGCGGCAGGACGGGCGCGTCCTGGCCGGGGTGCGGGAGAAAGAGGGAGAGCGACTGGTCGCGGCCCCCGGAGGCGAAGGACTTCAGGTCCTCACCCGTGAACGTGACCCGGACCAGGGACGGACCGAGCCGCCGCGTCCGGTCGACCCGGAGGGAGAAGAACTGGAACGGGGCGGTCTCGGCGGCGGTCGTCATCGGGTCAGGACACCTTCTTCGCGTTCTCCAGGGCCTTGGCCAGGTCCTCCAGGAGCGGGGCGCACTTGGCGTACGAGTAGATCGGCTCGGTCACCCGCGGGATGACCTGACCCGCCTTGACGGCGGGCAGCGCGGCCCACGTCGGCTTGGCCTTCAGGGCCTCCGGCTGCAGGGCGGAAGTGCGGTTGTCGAGCATGATGACGTCGGCCTGGTACTTGTCGACGTTCTCCCAGCTCAGCCCCTCGAACCAGCCGCCCTGGTCCAGCTTGGTGGGGACGACCAGGTTGACGCCCAGCTCCTTGAAGTAGAGCGTGTCGGTCGGCCGGACCGGCGTGGAGACGTAGAAGAGGTCGGGAGAGCCGGAACCGATCAGGACCTTGATGTCCTTCTTGCCCTTGGCGGCCTGACGGACGCGCTCGGCGGCCGCCTCGAAGCGGGCCTTGTCGGCGAGGATCTGCTTGGTCTTCACATCGGCGCCGAGAGAGGCGGCGAGGTCGGCGTGGCGCTGGAGCACGGCCGGCATCGACCTGTCGGCGGCCCAGAGGGCGACGCTCGGGGCGATCTTGAGGATCTTGTCCTTCTGCTCGGCCGGGACGTACCAGAGGTCGTTCTTCTCCCACATGTCCGTGATGAGGACGTCCGGGTTGAGCTTGAGGTACTCCTCGATCTTGAACTCTCCCCAGACGTTCCCGATGACCTTGACCTTCGCGATGTCGAGGTCACCGGCCTGGACGTCCGGCTTCTTCTCCTTGGTCTTCGGGTCCTCCACGTAGGTCGGGCCGAAGACGCCCTTGACCTCGATGCCGAAGTCCTTCAGGGCGGCGGCGGTGCCGGTGAAGGCGACGATGTTCTTCGGGGTGGACTTCGCCTCGACGACCGTCCCCCGGTCGTCGGTGAACTTCCACGGGCCGCCCTTCTCGGACGCGCCGGCGGAGGAACCGCCCTGCGTCTCGCTGCCACAGGCGGCGAGAGCGGCGCCGATCCCGAGCGCGCCGCCCGCGGCGAGAAGGCCGCGACGGGTGAGGTGGGTGGCCGTGGCTCGGGCGGTGCTGGGCATGGCGAAGTCGCTTTCCGTGCAGGTGGGCAAGTCGAAGGAAGGGTAGCCTAACCTCACTTTCCGTGGATCGTAGGGGTGGGATTGCGGGATTCACGCCACCGGAGCGGAGTGGGGTGGTTACGCTCGGCTACGGACCGAAATGAGCGCAGTGATGCGTAACTTGGGGGTGACCTCGTCGTGGTCAACATCCGGAGCCTGGATCCCAGCGCCTCGCCGCTGGACTACTACGGAGCGGAGCTCCGGCGGTTGAGGGAGGAGGCGGGCCTCAATCAGGGCCAGTTGGGCGACATCGTCTTCTGTACGGCTTCGCTGATCGGCCAGATCGAGACTGCGAAGAAGGTTCCGACGCGGCGGTTCTCGGAGCAGTTGGACGCGGCGCTGATGACGGGCGGGGTGTTCACGCGGCTGGTGGGGCTGGTTCTGCGGAGCCAACTGCCGAACTGGTTCCAGCCGTACGCGGAGATGGAGGCGAAGGCGGCCTATGTCTCCACGTTCCAGCCGCAACTGGTCTACGGCCTTCTTCAGACGCCCGACTATGCGCGAGCGGTCCTGGGCGCCCGGACCGAGGACGACGTCGACGCCAAGGTCGCTGCCCGAATCGAGCGCCAGCGGATCCTGGATCGGGAGACACCTCCCTTGGTCTGGGTGGTGATGAGCGAGGCGGTGCTGCGCCAGGAGATCGGCGGCCGGGCCGTCATGCGGAAGCAACTCGCCCACTTGTTGGCGATGCAGGAGAGGGAGTGGTTGAAGATCCAGATCCTGCCGTTCGAGGCGGGAGCGCACCCGGGGTTGATGGGAGAGTTCACTCTGCTGCGCTTCGAGGACGACCCCGACATCGTCTACACGGAGGACTTCGTCCAGGGGCACATGACGGCCAATCCGACAGCTATCAGGGAGGGTTCGCTCCGTTACGATCACCTTCAGGCCGCCGCCCTCTCCGTGGACGACTCGGCCGCACTGATCGCCCGCGTAATGGAGGAGTGTTATGGGGACCAACCAGAACCTGACGGGCGCGAGCTGGCGTAAGTCCTCGTACAGCGGCGACACGGGCGGCAACTGTGTCGAGTGCGCCCCGCTCGGCGCCGCCGCCTGGCGTAAGTCCTCGTACAGCGGCGACACGGGCGGCGACTGCGTCGAGGTCGCCGACCTCGCCGCCCATGTCGCCGTCCGGGACTCCAAGAACCCCGAGGGACCCGCCTTCCTGGCCACGCCGGACGCGTTTGCCGCGTTCGTGGCCGCGACGGTCGAGGGGCGCCTGGGCTGAGCCTTAATTGGATTGCCGTCGTCGAGCCCGGCCCGATAGGAAGCTCGCATGCTTAGAGGCGCCAAGGTCGGGCTCAGGGCTCGGCACGAGGACGACATTCCGATTCTTCGGACCGAGCTCTACGACGACGTGGCCAACGCCTCGCGGGCCGAAGGCGGGCCGTGGCGGCCGATCACGCCCGGCTCGAAGGACCCGCGGCTCGTCGTGGACGACAAGGAGCAGGGGCACGTCCCCTTCTCCGTGGTGGAGCTGGACGGCGGCACGCTGATCGGCACCGCGACGCTGTGGGGCATCGACAACCACAGCCGGTCCGCGCACATCGGCCTGGGACTGCTGCCCGCCTCGCGCGGCAAGGGTTACGGCACCGACGTGGTCGCGGTCCTGTGTCACTACGGTTTCGTCGTGCGCGGCTTGCACCGGCTGCAGATCGAGACGCTGGCCGACAATCACGCGATGCTGCGCTCCGCCGAGCGCAACGGCTTCGTCCGCGAGGGCGTGCTGCGCTCCTCGGCCTGGGTGATGGGCGAGTTCCTCGACGAGGTGCTGCTCGGGCTCCTGGCGCGGGAGTGGAAGCCGGCCCCGAAGGTCTAGGTCGGGCTGTCCGGCCGGGACGGGACGTTTCCGTACCCGGCCCGACCGGTCGCCGTGGAGGATCCGGGCCTACCGCTAGTACGTGAAGGCCGAGCCGTGTGTCTTGGCGATGCGCTGTGACGCGTAACCGGTGTGCACCTGCAGGCGGTTGCCGGCGTGGTTCGTCACCTTCAGGGTGACGCGGACCCTGTCGCACGCGCCGAGCTGGGCGGTGGTGAGGTACAGGGTGTTCGTCGCGGTCTGGTGGTGCTTACGCTCGGTGATGTTCCAGCGCGCCACGGCGCTCTTCAGCGGGACGCCGCAGGCGGAACCGTCGGCCCTGACGGGCTGTGCCTCGATCCAGGTGGAGGCGTCCGTGGAGTGCGCGGTCGGGTCGTTCTCGCCGGCGCACTTGTCGATCCCGTAGTTGGGCGCGATGCCGTCCTTGTCGTTGTTGCAGCTGGTCATGTTGGCGTCCAGGACGATCGCGATCCGGTCCGTCCCCCGCGGGGTGTACACGTGATCGAGGAAGCCCTTCGTGGTCCCCGGCGTGAGGGCGGGCGGTTCCACGGACTCGGCCTGGGTCCACCCGGCCGTGTCGCCGTACACGGCTCGGGACAGCTCCGCGCCCGCGGCGACCTGCATGGCCACCGAATTCCCGGCGCCGATCCAGGTCGCGTACCCGAGCACCGAGACGCGGCACCGGTAGCGGTCCGTCGTCGGCGCGACGAACGTCCACCGCACCGAAGGCGCCAGGGCCGTCTCACCGGGCGGCACGAGGTTCGCCGCCCAGTACGCTCCCGTCTCCTTGTCGGTGGGAAGCGCGCGCCCGTCCGCGTACATGCAGCGGATCGCGCCGGTGACACCGATGTTCTTGTGGTCACCCAGTGCCGCGACGTTGCCGACCGACACGTTGCGGGTCCACAGGTACGAGGCCTGCCCCTGCGTGGCCTCGAACTCGAGCTTCGTGCCCGGGACGTCCGCGTAGCGCAACGGATCGGCGTCGTACTCCGCCCCGAAGGTGAAGGCCGGGGACGTCATGGGATCCGCGCCGCCCGTGCACACCTTGTCCAGCCGGTGCCAGGGGGAGGCGGGGTCCGAGGCGCCGGTGTTGCTGCTGGCTCCTCCGGACCGGATGCTGCCGCGCAGGATGTGGTCGGCGGAGCTGAGGCCCGTCGTGTCGAACTGATAGACCTGCGCCGTGACGGGGAGGTTGTTGACGTACGAGTTGATTCCCGCGGACTCCTCGCCCAGGCCGTACCGGCCGAGCCAGAAGCAGGTCTGTGTGCTGCCCGCCACGAACTTGAGGCCTTCGAGGCCCGTTCCTGAGTACAGGCACAGGCGTTCGGCGGGGCACGGCTCCGCCGCCGCGGCCGGCGAGGCCGCCGCCGTGAGGCCGGAGAAAAGGAGCCCTACCGTCGACAACAGTGTCGCCATTCTTCGGGATATACGCGAAGTACGCATTGAAGCCGCTCTCTTGGAGGGACAGGAGCGGATCATGGTAGACGCGAAGCCACGGGGCGCGACACCGAGCCCTCGGCACCTCCTAGCGCGAGGCCCGGCGCGTCACGCGGTGGCGGAGGTAGACGACTCCTGAGCCGAAGGTGCGGGTCTCGACGAGTTCGAGATCGACCCGGCGCTCGCGCCGGGGGAAGAACGGGATGCCGCCGCCGACCAGCACCGGGTAGACCACGGCCCGGTACTCGTCGATCAGATCCAGCTCGGCCGCCTCGGCGGCCAGGGTGGCGCCGCCGATCGCGATCTCGCCCTCCCCCGGCTCGCCCCGCAACCGCTCGATCTCCTCCGCCAGGCCGCCGGAGGCCAGGCGGGCGTGGCCCTGCACGGTCGACAGCGTGGTGGAGAACACCACCTTGGGGAGCGGCTTCCAGAGCGCCGTCCACTCGCGCATCGAGTCGTCGAGCGTCGGATCCTGGTCGGCGGTCTCCCAGTACAGCATCGTCTCGTACAGCCGTCGTCCCAACAGGTGGACGTCGACCCCGCGGATCTCGTCGATCCAGAAGCGGAAGACCTCCTCGTCGGGCGCCGTCCAGTTGAAGTCGCCGTCCGGCCCGACGATGTAGCCGTCGAGGGAGACGCCCATCGAGTAGGTCACGCTGCGCATCAGAAGCCTCCTCGGGAACACATACCCCTCGACACTACGGTCGCCGGTCGCCGGCGGCCGCAGGACGCGTCGAAGAGTCCCCGTAGCGGGTGGCGATCGCACGGCGCGGCCTCGGGCGTCGAAAGAGCATCGCCCGCCACCCCAGGTGTCGGGGTGGCGGGCGATCGGTCAGGGCGCCACGCGGCGGACAGGCCCGTCAGGCCGAGAGGCCCAGCTCCCTCGCGATCAGCATGCGCTGGACCTCGCTCGTGCCCTCGCCGATCTCCAGGATCTTGGAGTCGCGCCACATCCGGGCCACCGGGTACTCGTTCATGAAGCCGTACCCGCCGTGGATCTGGGTCGCCTCGCGGGCGTTGTCCACCGCCACGGTGGAGGAGTACAGCTTCGCCAGCGCCGCCTCCTTCTTGAACGGCTCGCCGAGCACCAGCCGGGAGGCCGCGTCGCGCCAGCCGATCCGGGCCATGTGCGCCCGCATCTCCATGTCCGCGATCTTGAACTGGATCGCCTGGTTGTCGCCGATCGGCCGGCCGAAGGCGTGACGTTCCTTCGCGTACTTCACCGACTCGTCGACACAGCCCTGCGCCAGTCCGGTCGCAAGCGCCGAGATCGCGATCCGCCCCTCGTCCAGGATCCGGAGGAACTGCGCGTAGCCGCGGCCCTCCTCGCCCAGCAGGTTGGCGGCCGGGACGCGTACGTCGTCGAAGGAGAGCTCGCGGGTGTCCGAGGCGTTCCAGCCGACCTTGGAGTAGGGCGCGGCCACCGTGAAGCCGGGGGTGCCGGAGGGGACGATGATCGAGGAGATCAGCGGCCGGCCGTCGGCCTTGCGGCCGGTGACGGCGGTGACCGTGACCAGGCCCGTGATGTCCGTACCGGAGTTGGTGATGAAGCACTTCGAGCCGTTGATGACCCAGTCGTCGCCGTCGCGCACGGCCGTGGTGCGGGTGCCGCCCGCGTCCGACCCGGCACCCGGCTCCGTCAGGCCGAACGCGCCCAGGATCTCGCCGGAGCACATCCGGGGCAGCCACTCCTGCTTCTGCTCCTCGGTGCCGAAGCGGTAGACCGGCATCGCTCCGAGCGAGACGCCCGCCTCCAGGGTGATGGCCACGGAGGAGTCGACCCGGGCCAGCTCCTCCAGGGCGATGCCGAGGGCGAGGTAGTCGCCGCCCATCCCGCCGTACTCCTCGGGGAACGGCAGCCCGAACAGGCCCATGCGGCCCATCTCGCGGACGATCTCGTACGGGAACTCGTGACGCTCGTAATAGTCGCCGATCTTGGGGGCGACGACGTCGTGGGCGAACTCCTCGACGGTGCGGCGGAGTTCCTCGTGCTCTTCGGAGAGCCGGTGGTCGAGGGACATGGGTTTCGTCACTCCTTGTGAGAGTTCGCGGCGAGCGCGCGGACGGTACGGGAAGGGCTCGGGCGGCCCAGTTGTCCGGCCATCCACACGCTCGTGGCGGTGAGGGCGGCCAGGTCGACCCCGGTCTCGATGCCGAGGCCGTCGAGCATCCAGACCAGATCCTCGGTGGCGAGATTGCCGGTCGCGCTCTTCGCGTACGGGCAGCCCCCGAGGCCCCCGGCGGAGGCGTCGACGGTGGTGACGCCGTGCCGCAGCGCGGCGAGCGTGTTGGACAGGGCCTGGCCGTAGGTGTCGTGGAAGTGGACGGCGAGGCGGGAGGTGGGGACCCCCGCCTCGTTGAGCGCCGTCAGCAGCGCCTCGACATGGCCGGGGGTGGCGACGCCGATGGTGTCGCCGAGGCTCAGCTCGTCGCATCCCATGTCGGCGAGCGCCTTGGTGACCCGGACGACCTGGTCGATCGGGACCGCGCCCTCCCACGGGTCGCCGAAGCACATCGAGAGATAGCCGCGGACCTTCAGCCCCTGCTCTATGGCGCGGGTGACGGTCGGCGCGAACATCGCGAGGGCCTCGTCGACCGTCCGGTTGAGATTGGCCTTGGCGAAGGACTCGGTGGCGGAGGCGAAGACCGCGATCTCGCGGGCGCCGAGGGCCAGCGCACGGTCCAGGCCGCGTTCGTTCGGGACGAGGACGGGAAGCCGGGCCGGGATGCCCCGCAGGAGCGGGAACAGCTCCTCGGCGTCGGCCAGTTGGGGCACCCACTTGGGGTGGACGAAGCTGGTCGCCTCGACCGTGGAGAGCCCCGCGTCGGCGAGCCGCCGGATGAACTCCGCCTTCACGGCGGTCGGTACGACTGTCTTCTCGTTCTGGAGCCCGTCGCGCGGCCCGACCTCGTGGATCCGGACGCGGGCGGGCAGCCCGGGCGCGGGCACGGTCATGGGCAGGTTCACTTGTCCTCCTCCCTCGGGGTCACCACGGCGAGGACCTGGTCCATGGCGACGGTGGCGCCGGGCGTGACGTCCAGCTCGGTGACGGTGCCGGCGTGCGGGGCGGAGATGACGTGCTCCATCTTCATCGCCTCGACGACGAGCAGACTCTGGCCGGCCTCCACCTCGTCCCCGACCCCGACCTTCACGACGGTGACGGTCCCGGGCATGGGGGCGGCGAGCGCGTCGGCACCGGAGTGCGCGGCGCCGCTGAGGGCGGTGGCGACGGGGTCGTGGTCCTGGACGTGCCAGGAGTCCCCGTCACGGCCGAGCCAGGCGCCGGCCCGGTGGAAGCGGTGGCTGACGCCGTCGACCGTGACGGTGACCGACGTGTCGGTGACCGATGTGTCCGTGACGGTCGCGCCGGCGGGCGCGGGCACCGTGACGGGGTCGAGCCCCGACACCCGCAGCGGGAAGAGGAGCGGTGCCGGTTCGCCGCCCAGACGCCAGCCGCTCGGCACGGAGAAGGGGTCGGTCCAGCCGTTCCGGGGCGTGGGGGCCAGGCCCGCGAGGCGGACCGCCGCGGCCGCCGCGTAGACCTCGTCCGGTACGGACTTGGGGACCAGGCTCTCCGCCTCGCGCTCCACCAGACCGGTGTCCAGGTCGCCCGCGACCACCGACGGGTGGGCCAGCAGACGGCGCAGGAAGCCCGCGTTGGTCGGTACGCCGAGGGTGACCGTGTCCGCGAGGGCCGCGCGCAGCTTGCGCAGCGCCGTGGACCGGTCCTTCGCGTGCACGATGACCTTGGAGAGCATCGGGTCGTACAGGCTGCCGACCTCCGTGCCCTCGCTCAGGCCGGAGTCCGTGCGGACGCCGTCGCCCTGCGGCTCGCGCAGCGACAGGACCGTGCCGCCGGACGGCAGGAAGCCGCGGGAAGGGTCCTCCGCGCAGATCCGGGCCTCGATCGCCCAGCCGTCGAGACGGACGTCCGCCTGCCCGAAGGACAGCGGCTCGCCCGCCGCCACCCGCAGCTGCCACTCGACCAGGTCGACGCCGGTGATCAGCTCGGTCACCGGGTGCTCCACCTGGAGGCGGGTGTTCATCTCCATGAAGTAGTACGAGGACGGGTCGACGCCCGGGACGATGAACTCCACCGTGCCCGCGCCGACATAGCCGCAGGAGCGGGCCGCCTCCACCGCCGCCGCGCCCATCCGCTCGCGGATCTCCGGCGTCAGCAGGACGCTCGGCGCCTCCTCGATGATCTTCTGGTGGCGTCGCTGGAGCGAGCACTCGCGCTCGCCGAGGTGGATCACGTTCCCGTGGGAGTCCGCGAGCACCTGGATCTCGATGTGGCGCGGCCGGTCGATCCACCGCTCCACCAGCAGCGTGTCGTCGCCGAAGGAGGACCGCGCCTCGCGCCGCGCCGCCGCGATCTCCTCCTCCAGTGCCGACAGGTCGCGCACCAGGCGCATGCCCTTGCCGCCGCCGCCCGCCGAGGGCTTCAGCAGCACGGGCGCGCCGAGCTCGCGGGCCGCGGCCTCAAGGTCGGGGTCGGCGGCGCCCGGCACGACCGGGACGCCCGCCGCCTGCACGGTCTCCTTCGCCCGGATCTTGTCGCCCATCAGCGAGATCGCCGAGGCCGGGGGCCCGATGAAGACGAGACCCGCCTCCGCGCACGCCCGCGCGAAGGCGGCGTTCTCGGCGAGGAAGCCGTATCCCGGGTGGACGGCCTGGGCGCCGGTCTGCCGGGCGGCCTCGATGAGCCGCTCCACGGAGAGGTAGGACTCGGAGGCGGGCGCGGGGCCGAGCCGTACCGCCGTGTCGGCCTCCCGTACATGACGGGCGTCCGCGTCCGCGTCGCTGAAGACGGCGACCGAGCGGACGCCGAGCGCGCGCAGCGTACGGATGACGCGGACGGCGATCTCGCCGCGGTTGGCGACGAGGACGGTGTCGAACATGGTCATCTGTCACTCACATCCGGAAGACGCCGAAGGCGGGGTCGCCGATCGGGGCGTTGGCGCAGGCGGTGAGCGCGAGACCCACCACCTGTCGGGTGTCCAGGGGGTCGATGACCCCGTCGTCCCACAGCCGGGCGGTCGCGTAGTAGGCGTTGCCCTGGGTCTCGTACTGCGCGCGGATCGGGGCCTTGAACTCTTCCTCGTCCTCCGCGCTCCAGTCGTCCCCGAGCTGGTCGCGCTTGACCGTCGCGAGCACGGACGCGGCCTGCTCGCCGCCCATCACCGAGATCTTGGCGTTGGGCCACATCCACAGGAAGCGGGGGGAGTAGGCCCGGCCGCACATCGAGTAGTTGCCCGCGCCGTACGAGCCGCCGACGACCACCGTCAGCTTCGGCACGCGCGTGCAGGCCACGGCCGTCACCATCTTGGCGCCGTGCTTGGCGATGCCGCCCGCTTCGTAGTCGCGGCCGACCATGAAGCCGGAGATGTTCTGCAGGAAGAGCAGCGGGATGCCGCGCTGGTCGCACAGCTCGATGAAGTGCGCGCCCTTCTGGGCGGACTCGGAGAAGAGGATGCCGTTGTTGGCGACGATCCCGACCGGGTGTCCGTGGATCCGGGCGAAGCCGGTGACGAGCGTCTGGCCGTACTCCGCCTTGAACTCCTGGAAGCGGGAGGCGTCGGTGATCCGGGCGATGACCTCGCGGACGTCGTACGGCGTGCGGGAGTCGACCGGCACCGCGCCGTAAAGACCCGCCGGGTCCACCTTCGGCTCCTCGACCGGCTCGACCGACCAGGGGAGCGGGCCGCGCTCGGGGAGCGTGGAGACGATGTTGCGGACGATGCGCAGGGCGTGGGCGTCGTCCTCGGCGAGATGGTCTGTGACTCCGGACGTACGGGAGTGCACCTCGCCGCCGCCCAGCTCCTCGGCCGTGACGACCTCACCGGTCGCGGCCTTCACCAGCGGCGGCCCGCCCAGGAAGATCGTTCCCTGGTTCCGTACGATCACGGCCTCGTCGCTCATGGCCGGGACGTACGCGCCGCCGGCGGTGCAGGAGCCGAGGACGGCCGCGATCTGCGGGATGCGGGCGCCGGACATCCGGGCCTGGTTGTAGAAGATCCGGCCGAAGTGGTCGCGGTCCGGGAAGACCTCGTCCTGCAGGGGCAGGAAGGCGCCGCCCGAGTCGACGAGGTAGAGGCAGGGGAGACGATTCTCCAGCGCCACCTCCTGCGCCCGCAGGTGCTTCTTCACGGTCATCGGGTAGTACGTGCCGCCCTTGACGGTCGCGTCGTTGGCGACGATCACGCACTCGCGGCCGGAGACCCGGCCGATGCCGGCGATGACTCCGGCGGCCGGTGCCTGGTCGCCGTACATCCCGTTCGCCGCCAGCGGGGCCAGCTCCAGGAAGGGCGACCCCGGGTCGAGGAGGGTGTCCACACGGTCCCGGGGCAGCAGCTTGCCGCGCGCGGTGTGCCGGGCGCGGGCCTTCTCGCCGCCGCCGAGCGCGGCCGCGGCGAGCTTGGCCCGGAGGGTCCCGACCAGCTCGTGGTGGGCCGCCTCGTTGGCCTGCCAGGCCGGCGACGCGGGATCTGCCGCGCTCGTCAGCACAGGTGCCTGCTGCATCGACTGAGCTCCCTTGCTCGGTTAATGAGCGTTAACGTATGTCGTCAGGTTAACGACCGCTAACCGCATTGTCTAGAATCGTCTCCATGACCACCACCGCCAGGGCCGACACCCCCACGCGACGCGAGCAGATCCTCAAGGAGGCCGCCCGCCTCTTCGCCGAGCGCGGGTTCCACGGGGTGGGCGTCGACGAGATAGGAGCGGCGGTCGGGATCAGCGGACCGGGTCTCTACCGACACTTCCCCGGGAAGGACGCGATGCTCGCGGAGCTCCTCGTCGGGATCAGCGAGCGGCTGCTGACCGGCGGCAAGCGCTGCGCGAGGGAGCGTGAACGGGACTCGGCCCCGCCCGAGGCGCTGCTCGACTCGCTCATCGAGGGCCACATCGACTTCGCGCTCGACGACCGTCCGCTCATCACCCTCCACGACCGCGAGCTGGACCGCCTCCGGGAGAGTGACCGGAAGCTGGTACGCCAGCTGCAGCGGCAGTACGTCGAGCTGTGGGTGGAGACCGTACGGGAGACCTATCCCGCCCTCGCCGAGTCGGACGCGCGAGCCGCCGTCCACGCGGTCTTCGGCCTGCTGAACTCGACCCCGCACCTCGCCCCCGCGGGCTCCCTCCCGGGCCGCACCGCGATGGCCGACCTCCTCCACCGCCTCGCCCGGGGCGCCTTCGCGGCGGCGGCCGACGGGGTGTGACGGGGTCTGACGGGGTCGGACGGGGGCTGACGGGGTCTTACGGGACGGGGCCGGAGCACGTGCGTGCGTCCGGCCGCGGGCTCATGCTGGAGGCATGAGTGAGGACGTACGGAGGCCGGTCGTCGTCCTGGGGGTCGTGCCCGGCGATCCACCGTTCCGTCCGGTCCAGTCCGGCGGGGAAACACTGGGCGTCGCCCACGACATGATGGACGTGATCAGGCTGGCGCGTCAGGCCGGCTGGAATCACGTCGATCTCGATGACCCCGCGCAAGTGAGATGGGTCGGCGGCGGCAAGTACAAATGGCGCTTGTGAGGGGCGTGGCTGAGGGGCTTGTGAGGGCGTGTGAGGCGGCGCCGCCGACCGTCCGGTGTGCGAGACGGACGGACCCCGGCGGCATGGGACGGCACAATGAGCACCATGCCGATACTCAGCCGCCCCGCCCTCGTCGAGCACCTCGTCCGCACCCGGATCGCGGGCGACGTCGCCACCCCGCGCGACAACAACCTCTCCCACTACCGCAGGCTCGCCAACGGCGACCGGCACTACTGGCTGGGTCTGGAACTCGGCGACCGCTGGACGGACGAGCAGGACGTGCTCGCCGTGATGGCCGAGCGGTGCGGCGTGAACGACGACCCCGCCCACCGGTCCGGACAGGACACCATCGACCCCGAACTGACCGTCGACGCCCTCGACCGGATGGCCGCACGCCTGCGCAAGGCCGCCGCCGGCAAGGAGCGCGTGCTCTTCGCGACCGGCCACCCCGGCGCGCTGATCGACGCCCACAGCCGCGTGGCCGCCGGGCTGCGGGCGGCGGGGTGCGAGATCGTACGGATCCCGGGCGGGCTCATCGCCGACGAGGGGTACGTCGTGCAGTTCGCGGACGTGGCCGTCTTCGAACGGGGCGCGAGCCTCTGGCACACGCACTCGCCGGAGCCCATGAACGCGATCCTGGACGCGCTGGGCGAGGCCGGCCGCCCGGACCTGGTGGTGGCGGACCACGGCTGGGCGGGCCGGGCGGGCCAGCGGGGAATCGACTCGATGGGCTACGCGGACTGCAACGACCCGGCCCTCTTCATCGGCGAGGCGGAGGGCACGATGCAGGTCACGATCCCCCTCGACGACCACGTCATCGACCCCCGCTCCTACGAGCCGCTGACGGCCTACGTCCTCGACGCGGCGGGCCTGACCGACTGACGATCAGCGCCGCGGGACGCGGACGACGCCCTCCTGGATGACGGAGATCGCCAGCTTCCCGTCCCGCGTGTAGATGCGGGCCTGGCCCAGGCCCCGGCCGCCCGAGGCGGACGGGGACTCCTGGTCGTACAGCAGCCATTCGTCGGCGCGGAACGGCCGGTGGAACCACATCGCGTGGTCCAGGGACGCCCCGACCACGTCCCCGACCGCCCAGCCGCCCCGCCCGTGGGCGAGGAGCACCGAGTCGAGCAGCGTCATGTCGGAGACGTACGTCGCCAGGCAGACGTGCAGCAGGGGATCGTCGGCCAGCTTGCCGTTCGTACGGAACCACACCTGCGAGCGCGCCTCGCGGGGCTCCCCGACGCTGCCCCACGGCGGCACGTCCGCGTACCGCAGATCCACCGCCGCCCGCGCCTCGATCAGCCGCCGGGCCACACCCTCCGGAAGGTGCCGGGGCAGCATCTCGGCGGCCGTCGGCAGCGTCTCCGGATCCGGCGCGGCCGGCATGTCGTCCTGGTGCTCCAGCCCCTCCTCGTACGTCTGGAAGGACGCGGAGAGGTGAAAGATCGGCTGGCCGTGCTGGACGGCGACGACCCGCCGGGTCGTGAAGGAGCGGCCGTCCCGGATCCGGTCGACCTGGTACACGATCGGCGCGCCCGGATCCCCCGCACGCAGGAAGTACGCGTGCAGGGAGTGCGCGAGCCGGTCCTCGGGGACGGTCCGCCCGGCCGCCACCAGCGCCTGGGCGGCAACCTGGCCGCCGAAGACGCGGGGGACCAGGGCCGAGCGGGACACGCCCCGGAAGAAGTCCTGCTCGATCTGCTCCAGGTCGAGCAGATCGAGCAGTTCGTCGAGCGCGTCGGTCACCTGGACTACAGGCCCATCGACTTCGCGATGATCGTCTTCATGATCTCGCTGGTGCCGCCGTAGATGCGGTTCACGCGGTTGTCGGCGTACAGGCGGGCGATCGGGTACTCGTTCATGTAGCCGTAGCCGCCGTGCAGCTGGAGGCAGCGGTCGATGACCCGGTGGGCGACCTCGGTGCAGAAGAGCTTCGCGCTGGCGGCCTCGGCCGGCGTCAGCTCGCCCGCGTCCAGGGCCTCCAGGGCGCGGTCGGCGACGGCCTCGGCGGCGTCGACCTCGGCCTGGCAGGCGGCCAGCTCGAACTTGGTGTTCTGGAAGTGGGCGACCGGCTTGCCGAAGACGGTGCGCTCCTGCACGTACTGCTGGGCGAAGCGGACGGCGGCCTTGGCCTGCGCGTAGGCGCCGAAGGCGATGCCCCAGCGCTCGGAGGCGAGGTTGTGGCCGAGGTAGTAGAAGCCCTTGTTCTCCTCGCCGAGCAGGTCCTCGACCGGCACCTTCACGTCGACGAACGCCAGCTCGGCGGTGTCGGAGGTGCGCAGGCCGAGCTTGTCCAGCTTGCGGCCGATGGAGTAGCCCTCGGACTTGGTGTCCACGGCGAAGAGGGAGATGCCGGAGCGGCGGTCCTCGGCCGTCGGCGCGGAGGTGCGGGCGCAGACGATCACCCGGTCGGCGTGCACACCGCCGGTGATGAAGGTCTTGGCGCCGTTGAGGACGTAGTGCGTGCCGTCCTCGGAGAGCTTGGCGGTGGTCTTCATGCCCGCGACGTCGGAGCCGGTGCCCGGCTCGGTCATCGCCAGCGCCCACATCTCCTCACCGGAGACGAACTTCGGGAGGTAGCGCTTCTTCTGCTCGTCGGTGGCGAGCATCTTGATGTACGGCAGGGCGAGCAGCACATGCACGCCGGAACCGCCGAAGTTCACGCCCGCGCGGGACGTCTCCTCGTAGAGGACGGCCTCGAACTTGTGCGTGTCCAGGCCCGCGCCGCCGAACTCCTCGGGGACGTTGATGCCGAAGACGCCCAGCTCGCCGAGCTTGTAGTAGAAGTCGCGCGGCGCCTGGCCCGCGGCGAACCACTCGTCGTAGACCGGGACGACCTCGGCCTCGATGAAGGCGCGGATGGTCTCCCGGAACGCCTCGTGGTCCTCGTTGAATACCGTACGGCGCACGAGCCGCCTCCTTGGAGTCCTGTCCTGGTCCTGACTACCTGACGCAAGTACCTGACGCACACGCACTATGCCTAAGCGCTTGCTCAGTCAAGTTACCCATCGGTTCGCGCCGCTGTCCAGATCTCGGGGCCCCATGGTTGCCCACATCACGTCCGCTCACGTCCGCTCAAGCCTCGGGCACCTCGCCGCGGACCCAGCGGAGGCCGACGGGGTCGTACTCCCACACCGGGCGGCCCCGCAGACCGCTCGTCCGGAAGGGTGCGCCGTCCTCGTCCCCGATCCGGACCGTGCCCCGGCGCCCCTCCGAGCTCCACTCCAGCTCCAGGTACCAGCGGCAGTCGCACCCCGCCGCCCCCGCCGAGACCAGCAGCTCCTCCGGCTCGGCGGCGCTGACCGCGTACGGGAAGGAGACCGCCGGGAGCGTCCGGCCCTCCTCCCCGGAGGCGTCGTACCCGTCCAGCGCCCGCGCCACCGGCCGCGGCCGGTCCAGGTCCACCTCGAAACGGCGCGGCGTCACCGCCCCGCCGCACCCGCCGCCCATCCGGTACGCGGTCCACGGCAGCGGCGCGCCCCGCTCCACCACCCGCACGTGCAGCGCCTGGAGCACCACCGCCGCCGCGCCCTTCCCCTGCACCGACACCCGCACCAGCGTCTCCCCGCCGTCCACGGCCCCCTGCGCCGCCGCCCAGCTCCGCGCGTCGGCCGACTCCGGCGGGGGAGGGGCCGTCCGCTCCACGAGGTAGGTGTGCCCGCACCCGTTCTTCCAGATGTGCGAGGCGACCGTCCACGTCAGCGGCGCCGGTGGTTCGGCGGCCCGCTCCCGGGTCTTCCCAGGCAGGAGTACGGCTCCGAGCGTCACCGCCCCGACGACCGCCAGCGTCCCGCCGACCAGGCCCACCCACCCCCACCGGCGCCTCCGCCGCTCGGACGGGAGGCCCGGCACGCGCGCGTGCACGGGTTCGAGCTCGGGATCGGGGTCGGGCTCGGGATCGGACGCAGGCTCGGGGGCCGGCTCGGGCTCCGGCGTCGGCGCCGGCTGCCGTTCCGGTTCCGGTTCCGGTTCCGGGCCGGACTCGGGCTCCGTGCCGGGCTCCGGCACCGGAGGGCGACGGGTGCGGTCCGCGCGGCTCCAGGCCACCTCCAGGGCGCGCCGCTCCTCCTCGTCCGCCCCGCACAGCAGGGCGAGGCGGTCGACCACGGCGAACTCCTCCGGGACGGTCGCGCCCGAGCAGTAGCGGTGGAGGGTGGACGCGCTGACGCTCAGGCGCCGGCCCAGCGCCTCGTAACTGCGCCCGTCCCGCGCCTTCAGCGCGCGCACGAGCCGCGCGAACTCCTCGACGGCGGCGTCCTTCGGCATTCCATCCCCCTCGACCCTGCGTCCCACCCCTTCACGTCCTTGCACGTCAGCGGGGGTGGAATGGTTCCGGGACGGAGGGTGGGCGCGTCGCCGTTGCCCGGGGCGGGCGGGGGCCCGACGCTGATGGAAGCACTGACCGAACGACCCGACGGGGGATCCACCACCATGAACAAGCTCCGTACCGCACTCGCCACCGCCGCCGCTGCCGCCCTGGGCCTCGCGGCCCTCGCCACGGCCCCGGCGCAGGCCGCTGCCCAGCCCGCCTTCCTCGCCGCCTCCCAGATGCCGCCGTCGTCGACGCCGTGGACCGCGACCCAGGTCTTCACCGGCATCCCGGAGAACGGCGGCGCCCTCTGCGCCCCGTACAAGATCCCGGCGCAGAACACCCGCTACCGCGAGTTCACCACCGAGCTCGACACCAACGGCGTCCAGATCACCACCGTCGCCCGCACCGAGGCCGACGCCGTGAAGCTGGTCGACACCCTTCGCAAGGCCCTCGCCGGCTGCGGCCCCCTGCTGGAGCAGCAGAACCCGGGCCTGCACGCCGTCAGCGCCTACCACGGCAAGCTGGCCGTCGAGGAGGGCGCCTGGGTCTACAGCCTGGACACCGCCGACCCGCAGATCGGCAGCACCGACATCCACCTCTTCTCCGTCGGCCGCGACGGCCGCACCGTCACCCTCGTCCGCTGGGGTCAGATGGGCGACTTCGAGGACGCCCCGCTGACCGCCTTCCGCACCACGACGAAGACCGCCGTGAACAAGCTCTGGCCCTGAGAGGCCGTCTGCTCAGCAGGTAATCCCCTGCGAACGAAGCCACTCGCACTGCGTCTCGCCCGACGTCCTGCCCCCGTCGTACGCCCGGGGATCCCGGTAGCCGGGCCCGACGGGTTCGTGGTCCTCGAACACGCCGTCTCCATCCAGGTCCCCGCCCTTGGGGTCGATCCTGCCGCCCGGATTTCGACAGTTCGACCGGTCGGCGGGGTCGGTGGTGCAGAGACCTCGGCTCTTCTCCATGGTCGCCTTGGCCTTCGCCGCCTTCTGCGCCGCCGCTTGCTGAGCTGCGGCCTGGCTCTCCAGGCTCTCGCCCACGGCGCGGGCATCGACGACGAGCGAGACGGGAGCGCCGGGGCTGTTCTGCCGCGCGGGCTCCGGGGCGCCCGATCCGCAGGCGGTCAGGGGTACGGAGAGGAGGCAGGCGATGGCCGCGACGATGCCGAGGGCGGACCGCGCCGACTTCCGCGTGTCTGGGTTGGTGCTCATGAGTGGCCCCGCAGGCAGTTCTGGCTTCGCTCAAACGCTACGGGTGGGCATCGCACCGGTCAAAGGGGGCGGAGGTCTACTGCCCGGCCTTGAGGCCCGCGATGAACGCGGCCCAGCCGGCCGCCGCGAAGACGAGAGCGGGACCGTGAGGCTTCTTCGAGTCGCGAACCGGAACGCCGGACGTGTAGCCGTGCAGAACCTCGACGCAACTTCCAGACTCGTTCCCGCTGTACGACGACTTGCGCCAGCCGCTCAACGTGGAGGCGTTCGAGATGGTGTGCTCACTCATGGTTTCCGTGTTCCTTCGCGATCGCCCGCATGAGGGCCAGTGACTCTTGGGAGGGCAGTGCGTCGCCCAGCGCCAGATCGTAGGCGCCCTGTAGTCGCTGGACCACGGACGGGGAGTCGTGCAGCTTGCCGACTGAGACGCCTTCGCTGTACGCGGCCGGTGGCTGGTCCTCGAACCACATCAGCGTCAGCATGCCCTGCATGAGCGGATGGATGCCGAGGCTCGCGGGGAGGATATACACGCGTACACGCCTGCTCTCCACCAGTTGGATGATGTGCGTGATCTGCTCAACCATGACCTCTCGGCCGCCGACCGGTCGTCGCAGCACCATTTCGTCCAGCAGCGCCCACACTACGGGCATCACGGGATCTGCTAGGACCTTGGATCGCTCGATCCGTGTGACAACGTGCCTGTCACGTTCTTCGTCACTCCTGGGAGGGAAGGTCGTGCCCAGAACCGCGCTCGCGTACCTCGGCGTCTGGAGGATGCCGGGCACGAAGGCGGAGGCGAACTCCCTGATCATCGCGGCCTGTTGTTCGAGTTGACGTGCGGGCTCGAAGTAGTCGGCGATCGTGTCGTCGTCCTGCGGCAGGAAACTCTGCAGCACATTCCCAGTGCCCAGCGCCCTGTCCAGTCTGCGGGCGTCCTCCTGCGAGGGAACTCGGCGCCCCGCCTCGATGTGGGCGATGTGCGAGCGGGTCATGATCGTGCGGTCCGCCAGCTCCTGTTGGGTGAGGCCGACGGCCTCGCGTTGGGCCTTCAGCCACTCGCCGTAGACGTTGGTCATCGTCAACTCCCTTGTGACAAACGCTCCGTCACACCGAACCCCCTGGTCAGGGTAGCCCTGCTGGTCTCACGCTGTGAGGGAATCACTACAGAGCGCAGTTCATCAACTACGCGGGAGCTGACGACGTGTTGCACCGTATCGCCCGGATGATCGACCCGCTGCTGCGGCTGCTGCGGCGCGCATGGCCTCCGCCGAGCGGACGCCATGCGCGCCGTCAGGACGAGGCGCGGAGTCGGCGACGCCGCCGTCGTGCCCTCTGGCTCGCCGTGCACGGCATCGACATCGGCCCCCGCGTCATCCATGGAAGGGAGGTCGCGGCGTGATCCGGCCCACCACGGAATCCGCCCGTCTGCTGCCCTGGACCGGCGCCGAGGGGAAGCCCTGTTATCTGATCGGTGACGGCGAAGGTTACGTCTCCCGCGTCGCCGACAACGTCGAGAGCGTGCAGCTTGGCATGGCCGCCGATCTCCTCGGCCATGTCGAGGACCTGCTGAGTGACCGCTCGGCGACCCCCGAGCAGCTCCGCTATGTCGTCGCCCGTCTGGCCGAGTCCCTGCGCGAGGTGCACCGTGTCGCACGGAGCCGGGGCGCGCGGTTGGCCGTGGCCGCCGGCGACGTCGTGTAGAGGGAAGCCGCGGACGGACTTCGGCTCACAGAGCGCCGAGGGCGAACCACAGCTCCATCCGTACGTCCGCGTCGTCCAGGTCCCTGTCCAGGAGCGCGGCGCAGCGGGCGATGCGCTGGCGGACGGTGTTGCGGTGGATGTCCAGGGCCACCGCCGTCCGGTCCCAGTTGCCGTGCAGGGAGAGCCAGGCGCGCAGGGTCTCGGTCAGCGGCTCGGAGAGGGGCGCGAGGAGCGTGCGGGCGTACGCGGCCGCCTCCTCCGGGTCCATGAGGCCGCCGAACCCGGCGGGGCGGTGGCGGGCCAGGGGGGCGCGGGTCGCCTCGGCCCGGCGTAGCGCCCGGGCGGCCTGGGCGTCGGCGGCGGCGAGGTCGCGGGCCTCGACGGGGGCGCTGGCGCCGAGGGTCCAGCCCGGCTGGGGTTCGGCCTCCCGACCGGCCGGCAGCAGGAGCCGTACCGCTCCCGCTCCCGCTCCCCCTCCCTCGGCCGGCGCGTCGACGAGGGGAGTGCCCAGGGCCGTGGCCAGGGCCGACGCGGCCAGCGGGGTGCCGTCGCCGCCTCGGGCGTGGACCACCGTCCAGGGGCCGGGGTCGAGCGCGGGCGCCGCCTCGGCCGGGGGTGTGCCGAGCAGGAGCCGGACCAGGGCCGCGTCCCGCGCCGAGACGTCGGCGCCCCGGTGCGGGGCGGTCAGCAGCGACAGCAGGACGACCGCCACCCCGGCGATCGTGTGGTCGGCGCTCTCCCGCCGCTCGGCCGCCACCCCGAGCGCGAGACCCTCGCCGCCGCCGAGCGCGTACGCGGCGAGCCGCAGCCCGCCGCCGTCGCCGCTCGCCGAGGCCGGTCCGCCCGGGCGCGGGCCCACCACTCCGGCCAGGTCCCGCAGTGCGCGGGACGCCTCCGGCGGGACCGCCCGCCCCGCCGCCGCGTACTCCGTCCCGTCCGCCGCGAACAGCGCCGCCCGCCCACCGAGCCGGGACGCCAGCGCACCGAGCACCGCCGGTACGGGGTCCGGCCGGGCGGCCGCCGTCGCCAGTGACTGCTGGGCCTCGGTCACCCGGCGCAGCTCCTGGTGGCGGGCCTCGGCCATCAGCCGCCAGACCGCCCGCGCCACCGCCGTGAACGGCGTGTGCGGCGGGACTTCGAGCAGCGGCAGCCCGAACCGCTCGCAGGCCTCGACGAGCGCCGCCGGCACCGTGTCGTACACCGGCGTGACACCGAAACCGAGCGCCGCCGCCCCCGCCTCCACCACCCGCTCGACGTAGTGCGCCGGGTCGCTGAGCTGCACGCCCGCCGTCATCAGCAGCTCGCCGCCGAGCAGGTACGGATAGGGGTCGGCCATCTCGGAGGTGTGCACCCAGTGCACGGAGGCGTCCTCCGACCCGGCGAGCAGCCGCAGCCCGAGATCGCGCCGCCCGAGCAGCGCCGCCAACGAGACCGGCGGGGCGGGAGGGGCCGCTGGGGCGGACGTGGGTTCCCGCGCGGGCATGAGCATGGATCCTTCGTACAATTTGAGCATGAACAGTGGATGAAACGTACCCTTCAGTGTCCCCTTCGGGCCACCTACTG
Organism: Streptomyces sp. NPDC015346; assembly: GCF_043078785.1. Taxonomy (NCBI): domain Bacteria; kingdom Bacillati; phylum Actinomycetota; class Actinomycetes; order Kitasatosporales; family Streptomycetaceae; genus Streptomyces; species Streptomyces sp. NPDC015346. The sequence continues at coordinate 239,572 of NZ_JBIBTW010000001.1, forward strand.
TCGTGCCATCCAGTGGCGTGGGTACGGGCGGATGTCCCCGCGAATCAGTCACTGGACACTCCGCCGGACGACAGGCCGCCGAAGTACCGGAAGCGACCCGTCCGGACACCCCACTCGAAGCACCCAGGAGGACCCGACCATGAGCAGCAGCGACCAGAGCGCCTTCCGCGGCCCGACCGACTCGTCCCGCATCCCGCGGTACGCCGGTCCCGCGACGTTCGCCCGCCTGCCGCGACTCGACGAGGTCGGCACCGCCGACGTCGCCGTGGTCGGCGTCCCCTTCGACAGCGGTGTCTCCTACCGCCCCGGCGCCCGCTTCGGCGGCAACGCGATCCGCGAGGCGTCCCGCCTGCTCCGCCCGTACAACCCGGCGCAGGACGCCTCGCCGTTCGCCCTCGCGCAGGTCGCCGACGCCGGTGACCTGGCCGCCAACCCGTTCAACATCAACGAGGCCGTCGAGACCGTCGAGGCCGCGGCCGACGAGCTGCTCGGTACCGGCGCGCGGATGATGACCCTCGGTGGCGACCACACCATCGCGCTGCCGCTGCTGCGCTCCGTCGCCAAGAAGCACGGGCCGGTCGCGCTGCTCCACTTCGACGCGCACCTCGACACGTGGGACACGTACTTCGGCGCCGAGTACACGCACGGCACCCCGTTCCGCCGGGCCGTCGAGGAGGGCATCCTCGACACCGAGGCGCTCTCCCACGTCGGAACCCGCGGCCCGCTCTACGGCAAGCAGGACCTCACCGACGACGAGAAGATGGGCTTCGGCATCGTCACCTCGGCCGACATCTACCGCCGCGGCGCCGACGAGGTCGCCGACCAGCTGCGCCAGCGCATCGGGAACCGCCCGCTCTACATCTCCATCGACATCGACTGCCTCGACCCGGCCCACGCGCCCGGCACCGGCACCCCGGAGGCGGGCGGCATGACCTCCCGCGAGCTCCTGGAGATCCTGCGCGGCCTGTCCTCCTGCAACCTGGTCTCGGCCGACGTGGTGGAGGTCGCCCCGGCCTACGACCACGCCGAGATCACCGCCGTCGCCGCCTCCCACACGGCGTACGAGCTGACGACGATCATGTCCCGCCAGATCGCGGCGAACCGCGCCGCGGGCGCGGAGCAGGCCGCGAAGTAGGCCCCCGCCGCGTGCCCGGTCGGCGGCCGCGCCCGCCGACCGGGCGGCCGACGGTCGCCGACCCGGCCCGGCCGGCCCGGCGAGCGTGCTCGCGCGCTGCTCGGACCGCTGGGCCGGGAGCCCGCCGCCGGGCGCCCGCCGCTGGGCGCCGGGCGCCGGCCCGCAGGGTCGGTTGGGCCTCCCACTCGCCGCCGAGGGCTTCAGCGGCCCGGTGATACCCACCGTCCCGCCGCAGGACGGGGTGGTCGCCACCCGCCGGCGGGCCGGGTGGGTGGCAGCACCGTCCGGCCCGCAGGGCCAGGTGGCCGCACTCGCCTCCAGGCCGCAGAGGAAGGGGTGGCCGCCCGCCGCCGACCCGCAGGACCCGGTGGGCGCCACCCGCCGCCGGGTCACCATGCCGGATGGGGCACCATTCGACCGCCGGGCCGTACCGACAGAACACGCCACTCGCGAGGGGGACCCCCATGACGCACGACCACGACCTGGTGCTGCGGCCGACCGCCGCGCAGATCGAGGCCGCCCTCAATCCGCCCGCCGGGCGCAACGGTGGCGACCTCGTCGTCGAGACCCTCTCCGGGCTCGGCGCGACCACCGTCTTCGGCCTGCCCGGGCAGCACGCGCTCGGTATGTTCGACGCGCTGCGCCGGTCCTCCCTCACGTACGTCGGGCTGCGCGTCGAGAACAACGCGGGCTTCGCCGCCGACGCGTACGGCCGGATCACCGGCGAGGCGGCCCCGCTGCTCCTCTCCACCGGCCCCGGCGCCCTGATGTCCCTCGCCGCGCTCCAGGAGGCGGCCGCCGCCTCCGCCCCCGTCCTCGCGATCGGCAGCCAGGTCCCGGTGGCCGGGCTCGGCGGCGGGCGCCACGGCTATCTGCACGAACTCCGCGACCAGCAGGCGTCGTTCCGGGACATCGTGAAGTCCGTCCACACCGTCCGTACGCACTCCCAGATCCCGTCCGCCCTCGCCGCCGCCTGGGAGTCGGCGCTGACCGCCCCGCACGGGCCGGTCTGGGTCGAGATCCCGCAGGACGTGCTCCTGGCCGAGACGACGCTCCCCGTCGTCACGGCGATGGACGCGACCCCGGAGGAGGTCGTCCCGCGCCCCGAGCTGACCGCCGTCGCGGCGCACCTCCTCGCGAACGCCGAGCGGCCCGCGATCATCGCGGGCGGCGGCGTCGTCCGCTCCGACGCCTCGGGCAAGCTCCGCGCGCTCGCCGAGCGGATCCAGGCCCCGGTCGTGACGACCTTCGGCGGCAAGGGCGCCTTCCCCTGGGAGCACCCGCTCTCGCTCCAGTCCTGGCTGGAGGACCGGCACACCACCGACTTCCTGGAGGACGCCGACGTCCTCCTCGTCGTCGGCTCCGGCCTCGGCGAGCTGTCCTCGAACTACCACACCTTCGCCCCGCGCGGCCGGGTGATCCAGATCGAGGCCGACGCCGGCAAACTGGAGTCCAACCACCCGGCCCTCGGCATCCACGCCGACGCCCGCCTGGCGCTGTCCGCGCTGCTCGAAACGGTGGCGGTACGGGAGGACCCGACGGCCCCCGAGCGGGTCGCGGCGGTCCTGACGAAGGTCCGCGAGCGGATCGCGGCCCAGGACCTGGGCCTGGAGCAGCGGATCGTCGCCTCGGTCCGCGAGGCCCTGCCGGACACGTCCCCCAGCTTCTGGGACATGACGATCCTCGCCTACTGGGCCTGGTCTGCCTTCGACCCCCGCCACCCGAACACCATGCACTCCGCCCAGGGCGCCGGCGGCCTCGGCTACGGCTTCCCCGCCGCCCTCGGCGCGGCGGCGGCCGACCCGACGCGGCCGGTCCTCGCGGTCTCCGGCGACGGCGGCGCGATGTACTCGATCGCCGAGCTGGCGACGGCGAAGCAGTACGGATCCGACGTCACCTGGCTGATCGTCGACGACGGCGGCTACGGCATCCTGCGCGAGTACATGACGGACGCCTTCGGCGAGGCCACGGCCACCGAACTCGCCCGCCCCGACTTCGTCGCCCTGGCCGAATCCTTCGGCGTCCCGGCCGTCCGCACGACCCCGGAGTCCCTGACGGCCGACCTGGCGAAGGCCCTCTCCACCCCCGGCCCCTCGGTCGTCGTCCTCCCGGCCCTCCTGCGCATGTTCGAACCGACCCACCTCTAGGGCCTAGGACCAAAGTCCCCACTTCATTGCGGCGGGATGAAATCGCACCTCAGCCGCGTTGGGCCTTCCGGTAGAGCAGGACGAACGGGAGGCACCACGTGGCGGCGGCGGATCCGAAGCAAGAGGGCTGGGCCCGCAGGCTGGCCGGTTACGCGTGGCGGTACAAGAAGAACGTCGTGCTCGCGCTCGGGTCCTCGCTCGCCGGCATGGCCGTGCTCGCCCTCGTCCCGCTCATCACCAAGGTGATCATCGACGACGTCGTCACCGCCCGGACCCGGTCCCTCGCCGTCTGGACCGGCCTCCTCATCGCCGCCGCCGTCGTCGTCTACGTCCTGACCTACATCCGCCGGTTCTACGGCGGACGTCTCGCCCTCGACGTCCAGCACGACCTCCGTACCGAGATGTACGGCACCATCACCCGGCTCGACGGCCGGCGGCAGGACGAGCTGTCCACCGGGCAGGTCGTCGGACGGGCGACCAGCGACCTTCAGCTCATCCAGGGCCTGCTCTTCATGCTCCCGATGACCATCGGGAACGTCCTGCTCTTCCTGATCTCGCTCGCCGTCATGGCCTGGCTGTCGATCCCCCTCACCCTCGTCGCCCTCGCCGTCGCCCCCGCCCTGTGGTTCATCGCCAAGCGCAGCCGCACCCGCCTCCACCCCGCCACCTGGTACGCCCAGCAGCAGGCCGGCACCGTCGCCGGTGTCGTCGACGGGGCCGTGACCGGCGTGCGGGTCGTCAAGGGCTTCGGGCAGGAGGACCAGGAGACCGGGAAGATCCGCGAGGCCAGCCGCAGGCTCTTCGCCGGGCGGCTGCGCACCATCCGGCTCAACTCCCGCTACACCCCCGCCCTCCAGGCCGTCCCCGCCCTCGGCCAGGTCGCCGTCCTCGCCCTCGGCGGCTGGCTCGCCACCCGCGGCCAGATCACGCTGGGCACCTTCGTCGCCTTCTCCGCCTACCTCGCCTCGCTCGTCGGCCCGGTCCGGATGCTCGCCATGGTCCTCACCGTCGGCCAGCAGGCCCGCGCCGGCGTCGACCGCGTCCTGGAGCTCATCGACACCGAGCCCGTGATCAAGGACGGCACGAAGGAGCTGCCCGCCGACGCCGAGGCCACCGTCGAGTTCGACGACGTGAGCTTCGCGTACGAGGACGGCCGCCCGGTCCTCGACGGCTTCTCCCTGGAGATCCGCTCCGGCGAGACCGTCGCCGTCGTCGGCGCCTCCGGCAGCGGCAAGTCCACCGTCTCGCTCCTCCTGCCGCGCTTCTACGACGTCACCCACGGCGCCGTCCTCGTCGGCGGCCACGACGTCCGCGAGCTGACCCTGGACTCCCTGCGCGCCGCCATCGGGCTCGTCCCGGAGGACAGCTTCCTCTTCTCCGACACCGTCCGAGCCAACATCGCGTACGGCCACCCGGAGGCGACCCAGGAGCAGATCGAGACCGCCGCGCGCGCCGCCCAGGCGGACCGTTTCATCACCGACCTGCCCGAGGGGTACGACACCAAGGTCGGCGAGCACGGCCTCACCCTCTCCGGCGGCCAGCGCCAGCGCATCGCGCTCGCCCGCGCCATCCTCACCGACCCCCGGCTCCTCCTCCTGGACGACGCCACCTCCGCCGTGGACGCCCGCGTCGAGCACGAGATCCACGAGGCCCTCGCCTCCGTGATGGCCGGCCGCACCACCCTCCTCATCGCCCACCGCCGCTCCACCCTCAACCTCGCCGACCGGATCGCGGTCCTCGACGACGGCCGGCTCTCCGACATCGGCACCCACGAGGAGCTGGAGCGGCGCTCCCCGCTCTACCGGCAGCTGCTCACCGACCCCGACGAACTCGGCGGCGTCTCGCCCGGACACACCGTGGCGACGGAACTCCCCGAGGACCGCACCCTGCGCGCCGAACTCGACGCCGAGTTCGACGCCGAGCGCGGCATCACCCCCACCCTGTGGGTACGGGAGGAGACCGCCGAGGAGTCCCAGGCGCCCGGGGCCACCCCCGAACTCCTCGCCGCCGTCGAGGCGCTCCCGCCCGCCACCGACACCCCCGACATCGACGAGGCCCGCGCCGTCGCCCCCGACGACGACCGGGACGCGGCCTCCCGCGCCGGAGGAAACCGGGGAGGACTGCGCCGCCTGCTGCGCGGCTTCGGCGTCCCGCTGCTCATCAGCCTCGGCCTGGTCGCCGTCGACACCGGCATGGGCCTGCTGCTGCCCGTCCTGATCCGCCACGGCATCGACGAGGGCGTCAACCAGCTCGCCATCGGCGCCGTCTGGGCCGCCTCCGCCCTCGCCCTGGCCACCGTCCTCGTGCAGTGGATCGCGCAGACCGCCGAGATCCGGATGACCGGCCGCACCGGCGAGCGGGTCCTCTACGCGCTCCGCCTGAAGATCTTCGCCCAGCTCCAGCGGCTCGGCCTCGACTACTACGAGCGCGAGCTGACCGGCCGGATCATGACCCGGATGACGACGGACGTGGACGCCCTGTCCACCTTCCTCCAGACGGGCCTGGTCACCGCCTTCGTCTCCGTCGTGACCTTCTTCGGGATCATGGTCGCGCTGCTCGTGCTCGACCTCCAGCTCGCCCTGGTCGTCTTCGCGACCCTCCCCGTCCTCGCCGTCGCCACGTACTTCTTCCGCCGCTCCAGCGTGAAGGCGTACGAGCTGGCCCGTGAACGGATCAGCGTCGTCAACGGCGACCTCCAGGAGTCGGTCTCCGGGCTCCGCATCGTCCAGGCCTTCCGCCGCGAGCGCGCGAGCGCGGCCCGGTTCGCGGCGCGCAGCGAGGAGTACCGCGAGGCCCGCGTCCGCGGCCAGTGGCTGATCTCGATCTACTTCCCCTTCGTCACCCTGCTGTCCTCCGTCGCCGCCGCGGCCGTCATGATCGTCGGTGCGCAGCGCATCGAGGCCGGCACCCTGACCACGGGCGCGCTCGTCGCCTACCTCCTCTACATCGACCTCTTCTTCGCACCCGTGCAGCAGCTCTCGCAGGTCTTCGACGGCTACCAGCAGGCCGCCGTCTCGCTCAAGCGGATGCAGGAGCTCCTCGACGAGCCGATCTCGACGGCCGAGGCCGACAAGCCCCTCGACGTGCCGTCGCTGCGCGGCGAGATCGCCTTCGAGGACGTGTCCTTCGGATACGGAAGGGTCGACGCGGCCGGAACCGGGAGCGCGGATGCGACCGGGAGTGCGGACGTGACCGGGAGCGCGGGCGGAACCGGGAGCGGAGACGGGACCGGGAGCGGCGAGGCGGCCCTCACCGGCATCGACCTGCGCATCCCGGCCGGACAGACCGTCGCCTTCGTCGGCGAGACCGGCGCCGGGAAGTCCACCCTGGTCAAGCTGGTCGCGCGGTTCTACGACCCGACGAGCGGCCGGGTCACGGTGGACGGCACCGACCTGCGGGACCTGGACCTCACCGCGTACCGCCACCGCCTCGGGGTCGTGCCCCAGGAGGCGTACCTCTTCGCCGGGACGGTCCGCGACGCCATCGCCTACGGCCGGCCGGACGCGACCGACGCCGAGGTCGAGGCGGCGGCCCGCGCGGTCGGCGCGCACGACATGATCGCGACCCTGGACGGCGGCTACCTCCACGAGGTCGCCGAGCGCGGCCGCAACCTCTCCGCCGGTCAGCGCCAGCTGATCGCCCTGGCCCGCGCCGAACTCGTCGACCCGGACATCCTGCTCCTCGACGAGGCGACCGCCGCCCTCGACCTGGCCACCGAGGCCCAGGTCAACCAGGCCACCGACCGCCTCGCGGGCCGCCGTACGACGCTGGTCGTCGCCCACCGCCTCACCACGGCCGCCCGCGCGGACCGGGTGGTCGTCATGGCCGACGGCCGGGTGGCGGAGGACGGCACCCACGACGAACTCCTCGCTCTGGACGGGCGGTACGCCCGGCTGTGGCGGACGTTCATCGGCGAGGAGGAGCCGGCGAAGGCCCTCTGAGCCGACGGTGAAGGCAACCGCTCGCGCCTCCCGTGCGTCGTACGCATGTACGGCACCGAGGCGGGAGGGGAACCAGATGGTCGACGGGACGAAACAGGCGGGCGCGGGCTCCGGGCGGCTGCTCGCGCACCTGCTCACGATGGTGCTCGCCGTCGGCGCCCTGACCCTCGCGGGTCCCGGCGTCGCCGGCGCCGACGCCGCCTCCCTCTGCGCCGGCCGCCCCACCAAGACGCTCGCCTTCGCCACCGGAGAACTGCGCCTCTACAAGAGCCGCCAGTACGTCTGCGCCGTCACCGTCGCCAAGAACCCCGGCGCCCGGCGGCAGATGTCCGTCTCCCTCCAGCCCCGCGGCGGCCGGCCCGCCGTCGACTCCGGCCGCTTCACCCGCCAGGCGGGCCCGGTCACCGTCCACGCCCTCAACCGCTGCGTCCGCGCCACGGGCACCGTCGCCGGCCGCAGCGGCTCGACCGGCTGGATCCTGTGCTGATGCGGAGGAAATCCCGGAGGTAAGGCCCAAGCAGGTCTGGCGGCACGCACGTTGCCCCGCTAGGTTCGCGACACCGTTGTGAATCAAGGGGAGGGTCAATGCGCAAGTCGCTGAGATGGCTGGCGTCGCTCACGGTGCTCATAAGCACCGTCGGTGCGTCCGGCGCGGCCACCGCCGCGGAGCCGGCCACCGGCACGTTCGGCGGTACGTCGGTCGACCGTACGTCCGCCACCGCAGACAGCACCGACATCAAGGACCGCATCCTGGCGATCCCCGGGATGAGCCTGATCGAGGAGAAGCCGTACGCCGGCTACCGCTTCTTCCTCCTGGAGTACACCCAGCCGGTCGACCACCGCCGCCCCTGGGCGGGCACGTTCAAGCAGCGGCTCTCCGTCCTCCACAAGGACACCGACCGTCCGACCGTCTTCCACACCAGCGGCTACGGACTGAGCACCAACCCCAGCCGCCGTGAGCCCACCCGGATCATCGACGGCAACCAGGTCTCCATGGAGTACCGGTTCTTCACGCCGTCCCGGCCGCAGCCCGCCGACTGGAGCAAGCTGGACATCTGGCAGGCCGCCAGCGACCAGCACCGCATCTTCACCGCCCTCAAGAAGGTCTACGGCCAGAAGTGGCTCTCCACCGGAGCCTCCAAGGGCGGCATGACGGCGACGTACTACGAGCGCTTCTACCCGAACGACATGGACGGCGTCGTCGCGTACGTGGCCCCCAACGACGTGGTCAACCGGGAGGACTCGGCCTACGACCGGTTCTTCGAGACCGTCGGGACCAAGGAGTGCCGCGACCGGCTCAACGCGCTCCAGCGCGAGGCCCTGATCCGCCGCGAGCCGCTGCAGAAGAAGTACAAGGAGTGGGCCGACGCCGAGGGCGCCACCTTCAACACGGTCGGCTCCCTCGACAAGGCCTACGAGGCCGTCGTCCTCGACTTCGTCTGGGGCTTCTGGCAGTACTACGGCGAGGACGTCTGCGGCTCCGTCCCGGACGCGAGGACCGCCAGCGACGACGAGGTCTACGAGACCATCGACGCCTACTCCGGCTGGTCGTTCTACACCGACCAGGGCCTGGAGCCGTACACCCCGTACTACTACCAGGCGGCGACCGAACTCGGCTCGCCCAGCATCAGGCAGCCGCACCTCGACGGCCTGTCCCGGTACGGCTACCAGCCCGCCCGGAACTTCGTGCCGCGCGAGATCCCGACGACGTTCAAGCCGTGGGTCATGCGGGACGTCGACGACTGGGTCCGCAAGAACGCGCACCAGATGCTCTTCGTGTACGGCGGCAACGACCCGTGGGGCGCCGAACCGTTCCGCCTCGGCAAGGGCGCCCGTGACAGCTACGTCTACACGGCCCCCGGCGCCAACCACGGCGCCAACGTCGCGGGTCTCGTCGAGACCGAGCGCGCCAAGGCCACGGCCCGCATCCTCGCCTGGGCCGGGGTCGACGCCCCGACGGCGGCGGCCGCGCAGCCGCTGGCCCGCTTCGACGCCCGCCTCGACAAGGCGGCCGACGACGAGCTGAAGCGGGAGCACGGCGTCCGTCCGTGACCCGACGGGAGCGGGGAGGGGGCACCGCCCCTCCCCGCTCCCGGCTTTCAGGCGTACGACAGGCCGTGACCGACGGGGTACAGCACCCGCGCCGGATCGTCCGCCCGCTGTACGGGGACCGGCAGCCGGCCCTTGGGCCGCGCCGCGCCCGCGATCACCCGGACCGCCGCCCGGAGTTCGACGTCGGTCCAGGAGTACGCGGCGACGGTCGCCCGCTGCCCGCTCAGCTGGGCGATGTCGTACGGGTTGCGGATCGCGATCGTGACGACGGGCACCCCGGTCGCCACCAGCCGCGCCACGAGCGTGCGCTGCGGGCTGGTCGCCGAGACGTTGTAGGTGCCGACGACGACGACGTCCTTGCCGGCCGCGGCGGCCACCGCCTGCTCGATCTTCGCCGCCGTCGGGGTGATCCCGGTGGACAAGGCCGTGGCGGTGAAGCCCAGTTCGGTGAAGGCCGTCGCGAGGGTCGTGGTCGGCGGCCCCGTCGTGCCGGAGGGCGAGGCGGGGTCGGCGCCCACGACGAGGACGTCACCGTGGCTGCGGCGGGACAGGGGCAGCAGCCCGCCCTCGTTGAGGAGCAGCGTCGTGGTCGCCTCGGCGATCCGGTCGGCGTGGGCCAGGTGCGCGGCGCCGCCGACCGTACGGTTCACGCCGGAGGCGCTCACGTACGGCTCCTTGAAGAGCCCCAGCTTCGTCTTGAGGCGCAGGATCCGCAGGATCGATTCGTCGAGCCGGGCCTCGGTGAGTTCGCCGTCCGCGACCGCCCTGAGCACGGCCTTCCAGGCGACGTCGAGCTTCGGCGGGTTGAGCAGCTGGTCGACGCCGGCCTTGAGCGCGAGGACGGGCACGCGCTCGTCGCCGTACTTCGTCCGCACCCCCTCCATGCCGAGCGAGTCGGTCACCACCACACCGTCGTAACCGAGTTGCTCGCGCAGGATGCCGGTCAGGATGGGGTGGGAGAGGGTCGCCGGATCCTCGCTCGGGTCGAGCGCGGGGACGACGATGTGCGCGGTCATGATCGAGTCGATGCCGGCGGCGATGGCCGACCGGAACGGCGGAGCGTCCAGTTCGGCCCACTGCGCGCGGGTGTGGGTGATGGTCGGCAGGCCGTAGTGGCTGTCGACGGCGGTGTCGCCGTGCCCGGGGAAGTGCTTGGACGTGGCGGCGACCCCCGCCCCCTGGTAGCCCTTGACCTGGGCCGCGACCAGGGCGGCGACGGCCTGCGGGTCGGAGCCGAAGGAGCGGACGCCGATGACCGGGTTGGCGGGGTTGACGTTGACGTCGGCGACCGGCGCGTAGTTCTGCCGGATGCCGACGGCGGCCAGTTCGATGCCCGCGATCTGCGCGGCCTTACGGGTGTCGGCGTGCGAGCCGCCCGCGCCGAGCGCCATGGCGCCGGGGACCAGGGTGGCGGGCTTGCCGACCCGGCAGACGATGCCGTGCTCCTGGTCGGTGGAGATGAGCAGGGGGAGCGGGGTCGGCTGGGCAAGGCCGGCCCGCTGGATGCCGTTGGAGAGCTCGGCGATCTGCCGCGGGTCGCGGGTGTTGTGCGCCCAGGAGAAGTAGATGATCCCGCCGACGTGGTAGCGCTCGACGAGCTCGGCGGCGGTGCGGACGCCGATCTCCTTGAGGTTGGCGTCGATGTCGGCCTGGTCGGGGGCGGTGGCGGAGTGGCCGTACACCCGCATGACGAAGAGCTGGCCGACCTTCTCTTCCAGGGACATGCCGGCGATGAGCCGCCGGAGCTTCTCGTCGCGGGCCGCGGGCGTGGTGTCGTCCTCGCCGAGGGCGCGAGCGGGGGTGTGGACGCCGGTGACGGCCGCCGCGGCTGCGGCGGCGGTGACGGTGAGGAGGGTGCGTCGGGAGGTGGCGCGGTGGTGCACTGATGCTCCTTCCGGCCGTGCAAGGTTGAAGGAAAGGTTGAAGGAAGGGTTGAAGGAAGGGTTGAAGGAAACTTCCAAGGTGCCACGGATAGCCCGAAAGTAACTGCCAGGTCAAGCATCTGGCAGGATCCGCGTCGCGCCGGGAGACGGCGGACGGGCTGTCAGCTCGCCGCCGCCACCGAGGGCCACAGCTCCTGAAGCGTGCGGACGGTCTCCGTGATCGAGGGCCGCCGGGCCGCTCCCGTACGCCACAGGGCGCGCAGCCGGCGCATCGGCACCGGGTCCAGACGGACCGGCGTCACCTCGGGAGGCAGCGCCCCACGGCCCAGGCGTGGCACGAGCGCGATGCCGAGACCGGCCGCGACCAGGGCGACCTGCGTGGGGTTCTCCTCCGCCTGATGGACGATGTGCGGCTCGTACCCGGTCGCCCGCAGGGTCCGTATCAGCCAGTCGTGGCACACCGTGCCCGGCGGCTGGGAGATCCACCGCTCGTCCGCCAGCTCCTCCCGCCGTACCGACGCCCGTCCGGAGAGCGGGTGGTCGCGCGGGACGAGGATGTCGCACAGGTCGTCGCCGATGACGGCCTGTTCCACGCCCGGCGGGGTCGCCATCGGTGCGATGTCCCAGTCGTGCGCGACGGCCAGATCGATCACGCCGCGCGAGACCAGCTCGTTCGAGACGTGCGGGTCCACTTCGGTGAGCCGGGCGTCGAGGGAGGGGTGACGCCGGGCCAGTTCGGCGAGCACCCGGGGCATGAGTCCGCGCGCCGCGCTCGCGAAGCAGCCGATCGCCAGGCGCCCGGCCGGCAGCCCGCGCCGCTCCTCGAGTCGTACCTCCGCCTCCTCGACGATGGACAGCAACTTCTCTGCCGTCGCGGCGAGTTGATGGGCCTCGTCGGTGAGCCGGACCCCGCGTCCCCGGCGTTCGAGCAGCGTCGTGCGGGTCTCCCGCTCCAGCTTGGCGATCTGCTGGGAGACGGCGGACGGGGTGTAGCCGAGGGCGGCGGCCGCCGCGGCCACCGTGCCGTGGACGGCGACGGCGTGGAGGGCCCGCAGGCGTCCGAGATCGAGCACGGCGCACTCCTCAGAAAGGATGGGATGGGAGGGGATGGGATGGATGAAGCGTTGCTTCATCCCATCATGAAGAAATCCGCGCTGGTGCTACACGGTTCGCGGGCGAGATGCTCGCTCGCATGCGCCCCGCCCACATCGCCCTCGCCGCGCTCGTCGCCGCGGTCTGGGGGGTCAACTTCGTCGTGATCGAGATCGGCCTCGACCACTTCCCGCCCCTGCTCTTCTCCGCCCTCCGCTTCCTCGCCGCCGCCCTCCCCGCCGTCTTCCTCGTCGGCCGTCCCACGGTGGCCTGGAAGTGGATCGTGGCCGTCGGTCTCGTCCTCGGCGTCGCCAAGTTCGGCCTGCTCTTCACCGGCATGGACCTGGGCGCACCGGCCGGGCTCTCCTCCCTGATCCTGCAGATCCAGGCCGTCTTCACGGCCCTGTTCGCCTTCGTCGCGCTCGGGGAACGGCCCGGGAGGGTGAAGACCGCCGGCATGGCGGTGGCGCTCGCCGGCATCGCCGTCGCGGCGGTCGACGAAGGCGCCTCCGGCCCGCTCGCCGGCTTCGTGCTCTGCGTGGCGGCGGCGGCCTGCTGGGGCGTCTCCAACGTCCTGACCCGCAAGGCCTCCCCGCCCGACGCCCTCAACTTCATGGTGTGGGTCAGCGCCGTCCCCGTACTGCCGCTGCTCGCCCTGTCGTTCGCCCTGGAGGGGCCGGAGCGGGACCTGGCGGCGCTCCGGGGGCTCGACTGGACCGGCGTGGGCGTCATCGTCTACGTCGCCTGGATCACGACCGTCTTCGGCTTCGGCGCCTGGGGCCTGCTGCTGCGCCGCTATCCGGCCTCGTCGGTCGCCCCCTTCTCCCTCCTGGTACCGGTCTTCGGAATGTCCTCGGCGGCCCTGATCCTGGACGAGACCGTCACCCCCCTGCGCTGGTGCGCGGCGGCGCTGCTGGTCGGCGGCGTGGCACTGACGTCGCTGCCGATCGGGGGCGGGGGCGGGAGGCGTGCGTCGTATCGTGCGGGTCCCGACGTCCACGCGCCCCGTGAGAAGGAGCCCGTCCACGTTCCTGGACTTGGTCCCGGTCGACCGTGAACCCACCCCGGCGGCGGTGCCGCTGAGCGGCCTCCCCTGGCCTCCGAGACATCCGGCCCCCGGCCCACACTCGGAACTCTGGCTTCAGCCCGGGTCGGGGGCCAGGAGGTCCCGGCGCGACCCGCGTGATGTCCCCCCGGAAAGGGCGTCAGGCGCGCGGGGGCGCCGTCGAGTCCCGCACCATCAGTTCCGCCGGGATCGTCGTCACGCGCCCTGGCGGGGCCTCCTCCGTCGACATCGCCAGGCGGCCCGCGCGGGCGCCCGCCTCGTGGAGCGGGAGGCGTACCGTCGTCAGGGCGGGCACCGCGTCGACCGAGAACGGCAGGTCGTCGAAGCCCGCCACCGACACGTCCCCCGGAATGCTCAGCCCCCGGTCCCGCAGCGCCGCGCACGCGCCGAGCGCGACCGTGTCGTTCGCCGCCACGATCGCCGTCAGCGACGGCTCCCTGCGCAGCAGCTCCAGCGTCGCGTCGTACCCCGCCCCCCGGTCGTACGCGCCGTGCACCGTCAGATTCTCCTGGCCCTCGGCCAGACCCGCCGCGGCCATCGCCTCCCGGTGCCCCTCCAGCCGGTGCCGGGTCGTCGTCCGGTCCGCAGGACCCGCCGCGTAACCGATCCGCCGGTGCCCGAGCGCGAGCAGGTGCTCGGTGAGCCGCCGCGCCCCCGACCGGTTGTCGAAGGTGAGCGCCGCGACGCTCGCGTCCCCCGGCACCGGAGGCCGTCCGCACAGCACGACCCGCGTGCCCGCGTCCGCCAGCTTCGTGAGCTTGGCCGCGACCGCCGCCATGTGCTCCTCGTCCTCCAGCGAACCGCCGGTGAGGATCACCGCGGCCGCCCGCTGGCGCTGCAGCAGCGTGAGATACGTCAGCTCGCGTTCGGGCGAGCCGCCCGTGTTGCAGACCACGGCCAGTTTCTCGCCGCCCGCCCGCCCCGACGCGCCCTCGCCTATCGCGCTCTGCGCCGCGCCCGCCATGATCCCGAAGAAGGGGTCGGCGATGTCGTTGACGAGGATGCCGACCAGGTCGGAGGTGGCCGCGGCGAGCGAGCTCGCGGGCCCGTTCAGTACATAGTCCAGCTCGTCGACCGCCCGCAGCACCCGCTCCCGCGTGGTCGCGGCGACGGGGTAGTTGCCGTTCAGGACGCGCGAGACCGTCGCCGGGGAGACCCGGGCCCGCGCGGCCACATCCGCCAGCGTGACTGTCATCGCGTACCTCCGGGTGAGTCGGGCCGCCCCCTTGTCCGGGGTGTTGTCGGCAGGCTAGCGTCATTCCCAGTAGAAAGCGCTTTCTGTCATCCCTGTCAGAGGCGCGCATCGCCCATGGAGGGAACTTCGTGACACGCAGGACAGTCCGCATCGCCATGAACGGCGTCACCGGACGGATGGGATACCGCCAGCACCTCGTCCGCTCGATCCTCGCCCTGCGCGACCAGGGCGGCCTCGACCTCGGCAACGGCGAGACCCTCTGGCCCGAGCCGGTCCTCGTCGGCCGCCGCGAGCACGCCCTGCGCGCCCTCGCCGAGCGCCACGGCCTCACCGAGTGGTCCACCGACCTCGACGCCGTCCTCGCCGACGAGACGATCGACCTCTACTTCGACGCCCAGGTCACCTCCGCCCGCGTCGAGGCGATCAAGAAGGCCATCGCCGCCGGCAAGCACGTCTACACCGAGAAGCCCACCGCCACCGACCTCGAAGGCGCCCTGGAACTCGCCCGCCTCGCCGAGGCCGCCGGCATCAAGCACGGCGTCGTCCAGGACAAGATCTTCCTGCCGGGGCTGCTGAAGCTGAAGCGCCTCATCGACGGCGGCTTCTTCGGCCAGATCCTTTCCGTGCGCGGCGAGTTCGGCTACTGGGTCTTCGAGGGCGACTGGCAGGACGCCCAGCGCCCCAGCTGGAACTACCGCGCCGAGGACGGCGGCGGCATCGTCGTCGACATGTTCCCGCACTGGGAGTACGTCCTCCACGAGCTCTTCGGCCGGGTCACCGGCGTCACCGCCCAGGTCGCCACCCACATCCCGCAGCGCTGGGACGAGCACGGCAAGCCGTACGGCGCCACCGCCGACGACGCCGCGTACGGCATCTTCCAGCTGGAGGGCGGGATCGTCGCCCAGATCAACTCCTCCTGGGCGGTCCGCGTCCACCGCGACGAGCTGGTCGAGTTCCAGGTCGACGGCACCCACGGCTCCGCCGTCGCCGGGCTGCGCGGCTGCCGCGTCCAGCACCGCTCGGCGACCCCCAAGCCCGTCTGGAACCCGGACATCCCGGTCGCCGAGTCCTTCCGCGACCAGTGGCAGGAGGTGCCGGACAACGCCGAGTTCGACAACGGCTTCAAGGCGCAGTGGGAGCTCTTCCTCCGGCACGTCGTCCTCGACGAGCCGTACCACTGGGACCTGCTCGCGGGCGCGCGCGGTGTGCAGCTGGCCGAGCTGGGGCTGCGCTCCTCGGCCGAGGGTCGCCGCCTGGAGGTTCCGGAGATCGCGCTGTGATCCGCCTGCCGAACGCCGGGGGAGGGGTACGGGAGTACACCCCGCGCCCCGCACCGGCCCCTGAGCCCTCCGAGAGCACCGCTCTCACCTCCCGTACGGTCTTCTCCGCCGCCCACGTCGTCGCCGACCCGTACGCCGACACCACCCCCGACTCGCCCGCCGCCGTGGACTGGGACGCGACCCTCGCCTTCCGCCGCCACCTCTGGTCGCACGGCCTCGGGGTCGCCGAGGCCATGGACACCGCGCAGCGCGGAATGGGCCTGGACTGGGACGGAGCGGCCGAACTGATCCGCCGCTCGGCGGCCGAGGCCAAGGCCGTCGGCGGCCGCATCGCCTGCGGCGTCGGCACCGACCAGCTCTCGGGGCCTGCTTCCCTGGTGAGGGTCCGTGAGGCGTACGAGGAGCAGCTCGCCCTCGTCGAGGGGACCGGCTCCCAGGCCATCCTCATGGCGTCCCGCGCCCTCGCGGCCGCCGCCGAGAGCCCCGACGACTATCTCGACACGTACGCGCATCTGCTGCGCCAGGCGTCCGAGCCGGTGATCCTGCACTGGCTCGGCCCGATGTTCGACCCGGCCCTTGAGGGCTACTGGGGCTCCACGGACCTGGACGCGGCCACCTCCGTCTTCCTCGACGTGATCGCGGCCCACCCCGACAAGGTCGACGGCATCAAGGTCTCGCTCCTCGACGCCCAGCGCGAGATCGACCTGCGCCGCCGCCTCCCCGAGGGCGTGCGCTGCTACACGGGCGACGACTTCAACTATCCGGAGCTGATCGCCGGGGACGACCAGGGGTTCAGCCACGCCCTGCTCGGCATCTTCGACCCGCTGGGCCCGCTGGCGGCCCAGGCGGTCCGGACCCTGGACACGGGTGACGTCAAGGGCTTCCGGGAGATCCTCGACCCGACGGTGGAGCTGTCCCGCCACCTCTTCCAGCCCCCGACGCGCTTCTACAAGACGGGTGTCGTCCTGCTCGCCTGGCTGGCCGGCCACCAGGATCACTTCGCGATGGTCGGCGGCCTGCAGTCGGCGCGTTCGCTGCCGCACCTGGCGCGGGCGTACGAACTGGCCGACGGGCTGGACCTGTTCCCCGACCCGGAGCTCGCCGAGTCCCGGATGAGGTCCCTGCTCACGGTGTACGGAGTCCCCCGGTGAACCCTCTCTCCCGTTTCAGCATCAACCAGATGACGGTGAAGCAGCTCTCCCTGCCGGAGCTGGTGGAGCAGTGCGTACGGCTCGGCGTCCCGGCCATCGGCCTGTGGCGCGAACCGGTCCAGGAGTACGGGATCGAGGCCACGGCCAAGCTGGTCCGCGACGCCGGCCTCACCGTCACCACCCTGTGCCGGGGCGGCTTCTTCACCACGGCGTCCTCCCTGGACGACAACCGCGCCGCGATCGACGAGGCGGCGGCCCTCGGCACCGACACCCTCGTCCTGGTCTCCGGCGGCCTCGCCCCGGGCAGCCGCGACCTGGCGGCGGCCCGCGCCCGCATCACCGACTCGATCGCCGAACTCGCGCCGTACGCGGCCGAGCGGGGCGTACGGCTGGCGATCGAGCCCTTGCACCCGATGTACGCCTCGGACCGCTGCGCGGTCTCCACCCTCGACCAGGCCCTGGAGATCGCGGAGCGCTTCCCGTCCTCGCAGGTCGGCGTGGTCGTCGACACATACCACATCTGGTGGGACGACCGCGCCCCGGCAGCGGTGTCCCGCGCGGGCGCGGCAGGCCGCATCCACAGCTTCCAACTCGCCGACTGGACCACCCCCCTCCCGGCCGGAGTCCTCAACGGCCGGGGCCAGCTGGGCGACGGCGCGATCGACCTGCGGGCCTGGTGCGACCTGGTGGACGCGGCGGGGTACACGGGGTCGATCGAGGTGGAGCTCTTCAACGACGAACTGTGGGCGAGGGAGGGGGTGGAGGTCCTGGAGGAGACGGTGGCGCGCTATCTGACGGTGTGAGGGGGCTCCTGCCCAGGGCGCTTGTGCGGGCGCCTTGGGCCGGGAGGCGGGCAACGGGCCGGGGCACGTGTGCGGGGTGCCTTGGGCAGTGAGGTCGGAGAGGGGCCGGGGCACGTGTGCGGGTGCCCCGGACCGTCCTACCTCTTCGGGCCTCCGCCCAGTACGTCCCCGAGACCGCCGCCGTTCTTGGTGGTCGCCCGCCTGGTGAGCACCGCCAGGACCGCCGGCACCAGCATCTCCACCGCCCGGCTCACCGTCGCCGACGGCAGCCCCGTCTTCCTCGCGACGGCGTCCGCCGCCGGCCTCGCCAGCTTCCGGAGGACTCCGGCCATGAGCCCACCGCCCACCAGACCTCCGAACGCCGCCACGCCCTGGAGGGGAGGCTCGAACGTCGTCACCTCGTCGACGGCCTGGCGCACCTCGTCGGCGCTCGCGGGCTCGGCCGCCGCCTGCCGCAACTCACCGGACAGCGCGGCCACCGAGCTTCCGACGACGTCCTGGGCCCCGGCCGCGTCCGTCCCGAGCACCTCGGCGATCTCCTGAAGCCGGTCGTCGCCGAGTTCACGCAGTACGTCCTGCTGGAAGGAACTCTCGTCACTCATGCCGGAAACGCTACGGTCCCGCACGTGCCCCGGCACGTCGAGGCGAACCGGCTTCGCGCCCGAGCCCCGCGACGTTATCCACAGGCCCCGCACCGTGTCCGACCCCTTCGCTACCTTCGGTGCATGTCCAACCAGGGTCAGGCAGTCGTCGAAGGTGTTCTCGAGCGGATCACGTATGCCAACGAGGAGACCGGCTACACCGTGGCCCGGGTCGACACCGGGCGGGGTGGCGGGGAACTGCTCACCGTCGTCGGATCGTTGCTCGGGGCGCAGCCCGGGGAGTCGCTGCGGATGGAGGGGCGTTGGGGATCCCACCCGCAGTACGGAAAGCAGTTCACCGTCGAGAACTACACCACCGTCCTGCCCGCCACCATCCAGGGCATCCGCCGCTACCTCGGCTCCGGCCTCATCAAGGGCATCGGCCCCAGGATCGCCGAGCGGATCGTCGAGCACTTCGGCACCGACACCCTCGACGTCATCGAGCGGGAGCCGAAGCGGCTCGTCGAGGTCCCCGGGCTCGGGCCGAAGCGGACGCGGCTGATCGGGGCGGCCTGGGAGGAGCAGAAGGCGATCAAGGAGGTGATGGTCTTCCTCCAGGGCGTCGGCGTCTCCACCTCCATCGCCGTGCGGATCTACAAGAAGTACGGCGACGCCTCGATCTCCGTCGTGCGGAACCAGCCCTACCGCCTCGCCGCCGACGTCTGGGGCATCGGCTTCCTCACCGCCGACAAGATCGCCCAGGCCGTCGGCATCCCGCACGACAGCCCCGACCGGGTCAAGGCCGGGCTCCAGTACGCGCTCTCGCAGTCCACCGACCAGGGGCACTGCTACCTGCCCGAGGAGCGGCTGATCGCCGACGCGGTCAAGCTCCTCCAGGTCGACACGGGCCTGGTCATCGAGTGCCTCGCCGCGCTCGCGGAGGACCCCGAGGGCGTCGTACGGGAGCGTGTCCCCGGCCCCGAGGGGCAGCCGGTGACGGCCGTCTATCTGGTCCCGTTCCACCGCGCCGAGCTCTCTCTGGCCGCTCAGCTCACCCGTCTCCTGCGTACGGACGAGGACCGGATGCCGGCCTTCCGGGACGTCGCCTGGGACAAGGCCCTCGCCTGGCTCGCCGACCGGACCGGGGCGACGCTCGCACCCGAGCAGGAGGAGGCCGTGCGGCTCGCGCTGACCCGCAAGGTCGCCGTGCTGACCGGCGGGCCGGGCTGCGGGAAGTCGTTCACGGTCCGCTCGATCGTGGAGCTGGCCCGGGCCAAGAAGGCCAAGGTGGTGCTCGCCGCGCCCACCGGCCGGGCCGCGAAGCGGCTGGCGGAGCTGACGGGCGCCGAGGCGTCCACCGTGCACCGTCTCCTGGAGCTCAAGCCGGGCGGGGACGCGGCGTACGACCGGGACCGGCCCCTGGAGGCCGACCTGGTCGTCGTGGACGAGGCCTCCATGCTCGATCTGCTGCTCGCCAACAAGCTGGTGAAGGCCGTGGCACCGGGTGCCCACCTGCTCCTGGTCGGGGACGTGGACCAGCTGCCCTCGGTCGGGGCGGGGGAGGTGCTCGGCGACCTGCTGGCCCCGGACAGCCCGGTGCCGGCCGTCCGGCTGACCCGGATCTTCCGGCAGGCGCAGCAGTCGGGGGTGGTCACCAACGCCCACCGGATCAACGCGGGCCTCGCGCCCGTGACCACCGGTCTGCCGGACTTCTTCCTCTTCGCGGAGGACGAGACGGAGGACGCGGCCCGGGTCACCGTCGAGGTCGCGGCGCGGCGGATTCCCGCCAAGTTCGGCCTCGATCCACGCCGGGACGTCCAGGTCCTGGCCCCCATGCACCGGGGTCCGGCGGGCGCCGGCGCGCTCAACGGGCTCCTTCAGCAGGCCGTCACCCCCGCCCGCCCCGACGTCCCGGAGAAGCGGTTCGGCGGCCGCGTCTTCCGTGTCGGCGACAAGGTGACCCAGATCAGGAACAACTACGAGAAGGGCGCCAACGGCGTCTTCAACGGCACGGTCGGCGTCGTGACCTCGCTGGACACCGTCGAACAGCGGCTGACCGTACGGACCGACGAGGACGAGGAGGTGCCGTACGACTTCGACGAGCTGGACGAACTGGCCCACGCCTACGCGGTGACCATCCACCGCTCGCAGGGCAGTGAGTACCCGGCGGTCGTGATCCCCGTCACCAACAGCGCCTGGATGATGCTCCAGCGGAACCTGCTCTACACGGCCGTCACCCGGGCCCGGAAGCTGGTGGTCCTGGTCGGCTCCCGCAAGGCGATCGCCCAGGCGGTCCGTACGGTCTCGGCGGGCAGACGGTTCACCTCGCTGGCCCATCGGCTCGCGGGACTCGGCGGGCACTCGGGCGTGTGAAAGACCACCCCGGACTTCCGGAAGCGGGGCGAAGGGGGCAAGATGAGCAGGTTGGCGGCACTGAGTGCCGCCAAATGGCCCAATGGTCGACCCCGAGTGCACTCTCCTGAGCCAAATGGGGGATGGTAGAGACAGTCAGGGCACCTCGAAGAAGAGGCACTACGTCGGTGAGGGATGACGTGAGCGACAACTCTGTAGTACTGCGGTACGCGGACGGTGAATACACCTACCCGGTGGTCGAGAGCACCGTCGGCGACAAGGGCTTCGACATCGGGAAGCTCCGAGCCCAGACCGGTCTGGTCACCCTGGACAGCGGATACGGCAACACCGCCGCCTATAAATCCGCCATCACCTACCTGGACGGCGAGCAGGGCATTCTGCGGTACCGCGGTTACCCCATCGAGCAGCTGGCCGAGCGGTCCACCTTCCTCGAGGTGGCGTACCTGCTGATCAACGGTGAGCTTCCGAAGGTCGACGAGCTCTCCACCTTCAAGAACGAGATCACCCAGCACACGCTGCTGCACGAGGACGTCAAGCGCTTCTTCGACGGCTTCCCGCGTGACGCCCACCCGATGGCGATGCTCTCCTCGGTGGTCTCCGCGCTGTCCACGTTCTACCAGGACAGCCACAACCCGTTCGACGAGACGCAGCGTCACCTCTCCACGATCCGGCTGCTCGCCAAGCTGCCGACGATCGCGGCGTACGCCTACAAGAAGTCGATCGGTCACCCCTTCGTCTACCCGCGCAACGACCTCGGGTACGTCGAGAACTTCCTGCGCATGACCTTCTCGGTCCCGGCGCAGGAGTACGAGCTCGACCCGGTCGTGGTCTCCGCGCTCGACAAGCTGCTGATCCTGCACGCGGACCACGAGCAGAACTGTTCGACCTCCACCGTGCGCCTGGTCGGCTCCTCGCAGGCGAACATGTTCGCCTCGATCTCCGCCGGCATCTCGGCCCTGTGGGGCCCCCTGCACGGTGGCGCCAACCAGTCGGTCCTGGAGATGCTGGAAGGCATCAAGGCCAACGGCGGCGACGTCGACTCCTTCATCAACAAGGTGAAGAACAAGGAGGACGGCGTCCGCCTGATGGGCTTCGGCCACCGGGTGTACAAGTCCTTCGACCCGCGCGCCAAGATCATCAAGGCCGCCGCGCACGACGTCCTCTCCGCCCTCGGCAAGTCCGACGAGCTGCTGGACATCGCGCTCAAGCTGGAGGAGCACGCGCTCTCCGACGACTACTTCGTCTCGCGCAACCTCTACCCGAACGTGGACTTCTACACGGGTCTGATCTACCGCGCGATGGGCTTCCCGACCGAGATGTTCACCGTGCTCTTCGCGCTCGGCCGCCTCCCGGGCTGGATCGCCCAGTGGCACGAGATGATCAAGGAGCCGGGTTCCCGCATCGGCCGCCCGCGCCAGATCTACACCGGCGAGGTCCTGCGCGACTTCGTCCCGGTCGAGAGCCGCTGAGCAGCCGCCGGCCGCTGAGGAGCCGCTGCGGCTCGCCGCACCGACGCTGAGCCAAAGAAAAGCGCCCCGCTTCCGATCCCCCCACGGGTCGGCGAGCGGGGCGCTTCCCATATCCCCGGTGCGGATTCCCCCCACGGGATCCGGGCCGGGCGTCTGCCGTGTCAGCAGAAGCTCAGTGGGCTACGCGGTCTGCCGGGGTACGTACGTACGGGAGGGCCGCTCAAAGCTCCCCGGTGCACGTGCCCCGGCCAACGCTTGCCTGGGACGTCCCCCAAGACATCCCATGAACGTCCCCCAAGACGTTCTTGGCATCGCCCACTTAGACTCGCGAACGGCCCGAATGGTTACCCCCAAATATCTGTGATCTAGGTCTCTTTGTGAAGGTCTTGTGCGTCACGTGTAGGTGAATTCAGGTGAATCGCCGAAGCCGCAGGCTGTTGGTCACGACGAAAACGGACGAAAAGGCCATGGCCAGGCCCGCGATCATCGGGTTGAGGAGTCCCGCGGCGGCGAGCGGAAGAGCGGCGAGGTTGTAGCCGAAGGCCCAGCCGAGGTTGCCCTTGATCGTCGCCAGCGTCCGGCGGGAGAGCCGGATGGCGTCCGCCGCGACCCGAAGGTCCCCGCGCACCAGGGTCAGATCGCCCGCCTCGATGGCGGCGTCCGTGCCGGTGCCCATGGCCAGGCCCAGATCGGCGGTGGCGAGCGCGGCCGCGTCGTTCACGCCGTCGCCGACCATCGCGACCGTCCGGCCCTCCGCCTGCAGCCGCCTCACCACGTCGACCTTCTCCTGCGGCAGCACCTCGGCGAAGACCCGGTCCGCGTCGATGCCGACCTCGGCCGCCACCGTCTCGGCCACGGCCCGCCCGTCGCCGGTCAGCAGGACCGGTGTCAGGCCGAGGGCCCGCAGCCGGGCGACCGCCTCGGCGCTGGTCTCCTTGACCGCGTCGGCGACCGTCAGGAACCCGCGGACCCGCCCGTCCCAGGCGACGAACACGGCCCCCGGCTCAGCCGCGTTCCCCTCCGCCTCGTTCCCCTCCGCCTCGATCCCCTCCGTCTGGATCCCTTCGGCCTTGAGCAGCGCCGGGCGGCCGACCAGGACCCGGTGGCCGTCGACCGAGCCGCGCACGCCGAGGCCCGGCACGCTCTCGAAGGACGTCGGCACGGG
This sequence comes from Streptomyces sp. NPDC015346, assembly GCF_043078785.1. Classification (NCBI taxonomy): domain Bacteria; kingdom Bacillati; phylum Actinomycetota; class Actinomycetes; order Kitasatosporales; family Streptomycetaceae; genus Streptomyces; species Streptomyces sp. NPDC015346. The sequence continues at coordinate 262,905 of NZ_JBIBTW010000001.1, forward strand.
GAGCTCCGCCACCGGCAGCCCGAGCCGCTCGGCGGCGCCGGCCGCGACCGCCTGGGCCACCGGATGCTCGGAGGCGTGCTCCAGGGCACCGGCAAGCCGCAGCAGCTCGGCCTCGTCCTCACCCTCGTACGCGTACACCTTCCGTAGCGCCATCCGGCCGGTGGTGACCGTGCCCGTCTTGTCGAGGACGACGGTGTCGACGCGGCGGGTGGACTCCAGGACCTCCGGGCCCTTGATCAGGATGCCGAGCTGCGCGCCGCGGCCCGTGCCGACCATGAGGGCGGTCGGAGTGGCGAGGCCGAGGGCGCAGGGACAGGCGATGATCAGTACGGCGACGGCGGCGGTGAACGCGGCCGTCGCGTCGTCCGTCACGAGCAGCCAGGTCACCAGGGTGCCGAGGGCGATGAGCAGCACCACGGGTACGAAGACGGCGGAGATCCGGTCGGCGAGGCGCTGGACCCGCGCCTTGCCGTTCTGCGCGTCCTCGACCAGCTTCGCCATCCGCGCGAGCTGGGTGTCCGCGCCGACCCGGGTGGCGCGGACGACGAGACGTCCGGAGGTGTTGACGCAGCCGCCCGTCACGGCGTCCCCGGCCGTCACGTCGACCGGTAGCGACTCGCCGGTGAGCAGGGCGGCGTCGACGGCGGAGACCCCGTCGGTGACGGTGCCGTCGGTGGCGATCTTCTCGCCGGGCCGTACGACGAAGAGGTCGCCGGTCCGCAGCGCGGCCACCGGGATCCGTACCTCCGCCCCTCCCCGTAGCACCGCCACGTCCTTGGCGCCCAGCTCCATCAGCGCGCGCAGCGCGGAGCCGGCCTTCCGCTTGGCGCGGGCCTCCAGGTAGCGGCCGAGGAGGATGAAGGTGACGACACCGGCCGCCACCTCCAGGTAGATCGTGGAGGCGCCGTCGGTGCGGCCGGCGGTGAGATCGAAGCCGTGGCGCATGCCGGGCATGCCGGCGCTGCCGAGGAACAGGGCCCACAGCGACCAGCCGAAGGCGGCCAGAGTGCCGATCGAGACGAGGGTGTCCATGGTGGCCGCCCCGTGCCGGAGATTGGCCCAGGCGGCGCGGTGGAAGGGCAGTCCGCCCCAGATCACGACGGGGGCGGCGAGGGTGAGCGAGAGCCACTGCCAGGCGTCGAACTGGAGGGCGGGGACCATCGCGAGGAGGACGACGGGGGCGGAGAGGACGGCGGAGACGGTCAGGCGCTGACGTAGGGAGTCGAGCTTCGGATCCCGCTCGGACGGTTGCCGTGTCGGCTCCGGGGCCGGTTCTCGGGTCGGCTCCGGGGCCGGCGGCTCGTGGTCCTGCTCGCGCTCGTGTTCCCCTTGCGGCTCCGGCTCGGGCTGGGGCTCGGGAGGCGCCGGAAGCGGCTCGGGTTCCGGTGGCGGGGGCTTCTCGGCGGTGTAGCCGGTCTTGACGACCGTCGCGATCAGGTCGTCGATCCCCACTTCGGCCGCGTGCTCGATCCGCGCCTTCTCCGTCGCGTAGTTGACGGTCGCCGTGACGCCGTCCATCCGGTTGAGCTTCTTCTCGACGCGGGCCGCGCAGGAGGCGCAGGTCATCCCGCCGATGGTCAGCTCGGTGGTGAGGACGGGCGCCGGGGTGGCGGTGGAGCTGGAGGAGGTCATGTGCGGTTCCGGTTCCAAAAGAGAGCAGGGCCGTACCGTCGTAACGGTACGGCCCTGCCGGGTATGCCGGAGGCAGGCTCAGATCTGGCCGACCAGTTCGTAACCGGCCTCGTCGACGGCGGCGCGGACCGCGGCCTCGTCGAGCGGGGCCTGGGAGACCACGGTGACCTGGCCGGTGGCCGCCACGGCCTTGACGGAGGAGACGCCCGCGATCTCGGAGATCTCGCTGGTGACCGCGCCCTCGCAGTGTCCGCAGGTCATGCCCTTGACCTGGTAGACGGTGGTGACGCCGTCCGCCTGGGCCTCGGCCGCGCTGTCCTGGCACGAGCCGGTCGACGAGCAGCAGCTGCCGGTGACCTGGGGGAGTTCGGTCTTCGTCTCGGCGCTCATGACGGTCTCCTCTTCGAGGGTGGTGCTGGTTCAGGTTCGTACTGAAGCACAGACTATACCCCTAGGGGGTATGAATTCCACTGGGGCCCCGGCCGCGCCGCGTCCAGCATCTCAGCTCCCTTTGCTGATAAACACCCGATATGTCGCAATCGGGGACTCTGATTCTGATCATGTCGATCGCCGTCCTGGCGCCGCTGCTGGCCTACGGGACGGGGCGCCGGCTCCCCGTACCCCTCGTCATCTTCGAGATTCTGCTCGGCATCCTCATCGGCCCCGACGTCCTCGGCTGGGCGCACCCGGACGAACTGATCGACGGCCTCTCGGAGCTGGGCCTGGCCATGCTGATCTTCCTCGCCGGGTACGAGATCGAGTTCGGCAAGGTCCGGGGGGACACCCTCAGGCGCTCGGTGTGGGCGTGGGTGGCGGCGCTGGCGGCCGGGCTCGGGATCGGCGTGCTGCTGGCGAGCGGAGACTTCGGCACCGGCGTCTACCTCGGCACCGCCCTGACCAGCACCGCCCTCGGCACCGTGCTGCCCGTGCTGCGGGACGCGGGCGAGCTGCGCGGCCGGTTCGGGTCCGTGGTGATGGCCTTCGGCGCGGTGGGGGAGTTCGGTCCGATCATCGCGATGGCGCTGCTGCTGAGCGGGCGCGGCCCCGGACGGTCGGCGGCGCTGCTCGCGGTCTTCGCGGTGCTGACGGCCGGGGCGGTCCTCTGGGCGCTGCGGCCGCGCCCGCCGTGGTTCTCGCGCATCGTGGCCAAGACGCTGCACAGCAGCGGCCAGTTCGCCGTCCGCTTCGTCTTCCTGCTGCTCGCCGTGATGCTGGGCGCCTCGCAGGCCCTCGGTCTCGACATGCTGCTCGGCGCCTTCGCGGCCGGCCTGATCACCCGGCTGGTCCTGACGGGCGCCGCGCCGGAGTCCGGGCCGGCGATCCTGGAGAAGGTGGAGGCGGTCGGTTTCGGCTTCCTGGTGCCGGTCTTCTTCGTGGTCACGGGGATCGAGTTCGATCTGGCCTCGCTGCTCGACGGCGGTCGTACGCTGCTGCTCCTGCCCCTCTTCCTGGCGCTGTTCCTGGTGGTGCGCGGCGGGCCGATCTGGTTCCTGGCCCCGCGCGACCTCGGGCGCCGGGACCGGGGCGCGCTGGTGCTCTACGGCTCCACGGCCCTGCCGCTCGTCGTCGCGATCGCCACGATGGGGGTCGACGACAAGGCGCTGACGGCGGGCGAGGCGGCGGCGCTCGTGGGCGCCGGGATGCTCTCCGTCCTCGCCTTCCCGCTCATGGCGCTGAAGGTGCGGGAGGGAAGGAGCGCCGGTACGGGCACGGGCGGGCGCGGGCGTGGGAAGACGCTGCCCACGGAGCCGGTCACGGGCTCGGAGTCGTGGTGACGACCGGGACAAGGAGCCGGTCGGGAGTTAGGTTCGAAGGCCGGACAGAGGTACGGCGGTGGAGGGCGGGGCATGAAAGCGGTGGTGTTCGAGCGGTACGGACAGGACGCGGAGATACGGGAGGTCCCGGACCCCACCCCCTCCGCCCACGGCGTGGTCGTCCGGGTCGAGGCGACCGGGCTCTGCCGCAGCGACTGGCACGGCTGGATGGGACACGACCCCGACATCGCGCTGCCGCACGTGCCCGGGCACGAACTGGCCGGTGTGGTGGAGGCGGTGGGCGCGGACGTGGGCCGGTGGAAGACCGGCGACCGGGTCACGGTGCCGTTCGTCTGCGCCTGCGGAAGCTGTCCGTCCTGCGCGGCCGGCGACCAGCAGGTGTGCGAGCGGCAGACCCAGCCCGGCTTCACCCACTGGGGGTCCTTCGCCGAGTACGTGGCCCTGGAGCACGCGGACGTGAACCTGGTGGCGGTGCCGGACGAGTTGTCGTACGCCACGGCGGCCGGGCTCGGCTGCCGGTTCGCGACCGCGTTCCGGGCGGTCGTCGCCCAGGGGCGGGTGGCGGCGGGCGAGTGGGTGGCGGTGCACGGGTGCGGGGGCGTCGGACTCTCGGCCGTGATGATCGCGGCGGCCTGCGGGGCGCGTGTGGTCGCCGTCGACGTGGCGCCGCGCGCCCTGGAGCTGGCCAGGGCCTTCGGGGCGGCGGCGTGCGTCGACGCCTCCGTCCTGGCCGGGACGCCGGGCGGGACGGCGGGCGCCGTGCGGGAGTTGACCGGCGGCGGAGCCCACCTCTCGATCGACGCCCTGGGGTCCCCGCTCACCTGCGCCGCCTCCGTGGAGAGCCTGCGGAGCAGGGGACGGCACGTCCAGGTCGGACTGCTGCCGACGGCCGCCGGTGACCCCGTCGTGCCGATGGCCCGGGTGATCGGCCTGGAACTGGAGATCCTCGGCAGCCACGGCATGGCCGCCCACGCCTACGGTCCGATGATGGAGATGGTCCGCGCCGGCAGCCTGCGCCCCGACCGGCTCGTCACCTCCACCATCCCGCTGGCGGCGGCCCCGGCCGCGCTGGCGGCGATGGGGTCGACGCCCGGATCGGGCGTGACGGTCATTCACCCCTGGGCCTGAAGCTTTCGGCCGCCGCCGGCCGCCCCTCGGGCACACGGAGGGCCCCGCGCCAGGGGGAGACGCGGGGCCCGGGGGGCTGGGTGGCTGGGGGGCTTGGGGCCGGCGGGGAGGTCAGTCCCGGCGGCTCCGGTTGCCCGGCCGGTTGGCCACCCAGGCGCGGATCGTGTCCGCGTACCAGTAGGGCTTGCCCGACTCGACGTGGTCGGGCGCCGGAAGGAGACCGTGCTTCCGGTAGGAGCGGACCGTGTCCGGCTGCACCTTGATGTGGGCGGCAATGTCCTTGTACGACCAGAGCCTTCTGTCCGTCATGTGGGGCACCTCCCTGCGCGCCTCGCAGCGGCGGCGGGGGTGCCGTTCGGGGGAGCTGCGGGGACGAGCGCTGGCGATCACTGAGCCTGTGCCCGTTGAACGACGCTCAGTGACGACAGGAGAGCGGCTGTCGATCGGCTGTGACAGAAAGCCCGCGTAATGGAGACATGTGTGACGACAGGGGGACGGATGTGACGTAAGTGACGCACGATCCCCCCGGTGTGACAGTACGTCGAGACGCCTAGGCCCCGCAGGAGCGGAGGAAGCGGCGGGTGCGGACCGCGATCGGGTACGGCCGGTCCGGGGCGCACGGGTACATGTCCTGCTCGACGATGGCGAACAGCTCCACACCCAAGGCCTGAGCCGCCGCCAGGACCGGTTCCAGGGCGGGGACACCGGAGGGCGGTTCGCACATCACGCCCCGTGCGACGGCGGGACCGAACGGCACCTCGTCGGCGACGACCCCGGCCAGGATCTCGGGGTCGACCTGCTTGAGGTGGAGATAGCCGATCCGCTCGCCGTAGGTCTCGATCAGCTTGACGCTGTCGCCGCCGCAGTAGGCGTAGTGCCCGGTGTCCAGGCAGAGGGAGACCAGCTCCGGATCGGTGGCGTCCAGGAAGCGGGCGACGTTCTCCTCGCTGTCGACATGTGTGTCCGCGTGCGGGTGGACGACGATCCGCAGCCCGTAGCGCTCGCGCACCTCACGGCCCAGGCGCTCGGTCAGACCGGTGAGATCGCGCCACTGTTCGGCGGTGAGGGTGCGGTCCTCCAGGACCGCGCCGGTCTTGTCGTCCCGCCAGAAGGAGGGGATGACGACCAGGTGCTCCGCCCCCATGGCCTGGGCCAGGGCGGCGTTGTCGGCGACATGGGCCCAGGTCTTCTCCCACACCGCCGGGCCGTGGTGCAGCCCGGTGAAGACGGTCCCGGCGGAGACCTTCAGGCCGCGCCGGCCGGTCTCCTCGGCCAGGACGGCCGGATCGGTGGGCAGATAGCCGTACGGTCCGAGCTCGATCCACTCGTAGCCGGCCCCGGCGACCTCGTCGAGGAAGCGCTGCCAGGGGACCTGCCGGGGATCGTCGGCGAACCAGACTCCCCAGGAGTCCGGGGCGGAGCCGATACGGATACGGGACAGAGGCGACGGCTTCGTCATGCGGCCACCTTGGCCGGGCCCGGATCGACGCGTCAAGACGCTCGTCCGAATGTAAGGACATAGCGTTGACAGGGTTCGGGACGGACGGATAGACCTGGGTCCGGGGCCGACGCGAGCCGGGCGAGAGGTGACGTGCATGGAGACGGAGCCGGGGACGGAGCCGTACGACCTGATCACGATGGGGCGCATCGGCGTGGATCTGTACCCGCTCCAGGTCGGGGTGGCCCTGCCCCGGGTCGAGAGCTTCGGGAAGTTCCTGGGCGGTTCCCCCTCGAACGTGGCCGTGGCGGCGGCGCGGCTCGGCCGCCGTACGGCCGTCGTCACCCGCACCGGCGCCGACCCCTTCGGCGCCTATCTGCACCAGGAGCTGCGGGCGTTCGGCGTCGACGACCGGTGGGTCTCCGCCGTCGAGGAGTACCCGACCCCCGTCACCTTCTGCGAGATCTTCCCGCCCGACGACTTCCCCCTCTACTTCTACCGGCAGCCCCGCGCCCCCGACCTGGAGATCCATCCGCACGAGCTGGACCTGGCGGCGATCCGCGCGGCGCGCGCGTTCTGGGTGACGGGGACGGGGCTGAGCGCCGAGCCCAGCCGGACGTCGACGCTCGGGGCGCTGCGGGAGCGCGGCCGCGAGGGCCTCACCGTCCTCGACCTGGACTGGCGCCCCATGCTCTGGGCCGACCCCGGCGAGGCCCCTCCGCTCTACCGGGCCGCCCTGGCCCACGCCACGGTCGCCGTCGGCAACCTCGACGAGTGCGAGATCGCCACCGGCGAGCGGGAGCCGTACGCCGCCGCCCGCGCGCTGCTCGCCGGCGGGGTCCGGCTCGCGGTCGTCAAACAGGGCCCCAAGGGTGTGCTCGCGTTGAGCGCCGACGGCGAGAGCGCGGAGGCGGAGCCGCTGCCCGTGGAGGTGGTCAACGGCCTCGGCGCCGGCGACGCGTTCGGCGGGGCGCTGTGCCACGGGCTGCTCGCCGGGTGGGACCTGGACCGTACGATCCGCGCCGCGAACGCCGCCGGTGCCATCGTCGCCGGCCGCCTCGCCTGCTCGCCCGCGATGCCGTACGCGGACGAGATCGACCTGGCCCTCGCCCAAGGCACCGGCTCGATCCCGGAGCGCACCCCATGACCGACGACGACACGACCCACGACGACACGACCCACGACGACACGACCCACGACGACACGCCCCACGACGACACGACCGACGTCACCGACGACTTCGTCCCCGACGAGGACCTGGCGGCGGCGGGCTCCTCCTCCCCGGATACCGGGGACACCGGGGCCGCGCGGCCGCCGGAAGCCGCGCCGCCCCCCGTCCCGTACACCCGAGCCGCGGCGCCTCGACCGCACCTGCGGTCCGGCGCCCAGGCCGGGCCACGGCACCCCCGCCGCACGAAGCCCACCGACAGCCCCATCCCCACCGACATCCCCATCGACGTCGAACGGCTCGTACGGATTCGCGCGCACCACCCCGAGGCCGTCGCCGAAGCCGCCGCGAGGCGACGGACCCGGCCGCTGTTCCGGGAGCGCGACCGGCTCCTGATCATCGCCGCCGACCATCCCGCCCGCGGGGCGCTCGGGGTCGGCGACCGGCCGTACGCCATGGCCAACCGCGCCGACCTGCTCGGCCGGCTCTGCCTGGCGCTGTCCCGGCCCGGCGTCGACGGAGTCCTCGCCTCCGCCGACATCCTCGACGACCTGCTCCTCCTCGGCGCCCTCGACGACCGCCTCGCCGTCGGCTCCCTGAACCGCGGCGGACTCGCCGGGGCCGCGTTCGAGCTCGACGACCGCTTCACCGGCCACCGCCCCCAGGACCTCGCCCGGCTCGGCTTCGACGCCGGCAAACTCCTGCTGCGGATCGACCCCGACGACCCCGGCTCCCTCGCCACCCTCCACTCCGCCGCCCGCGCCGTCGACGAGATGGCGGGCCTGCGGCTGCCCCTCTTCGTCGAGCCCTTCCACTGCCGCCGCGACGCCGAAGGCCATCTCCACAACGACCTCTCCGCCGAAGCCGTCATCACCTCCCTCGCCGTCGCCTCCGGTCTCGGCGGCACCTCCGCCTACACCTGGCTCAAGGTCCCGGTCACGGAGCACCCCGACGACATGGCCCGCGTCCTGGCGACCACCACACTGCCCGCCGTCCTCCTCGGCGGAGACCCGGGCACCGGCCCGGCCGCGCAGGACCTGGCGTACGAGAAATGGCGCGGCGCGCTGCGCCTGCCCACCGTCCGGGGCCTGGTCGTCGGACGCTCCCTGCTCTATCCGCCCGACGGGGATGTGGCCGGAGCCGTCGATACGGCGGCGGGTCTGCTGTAAGAAGGGGTAAGTCACCGACCATGAACTCCCTGCACCTGCCCGTTGGGACCGCCTCCCACGGGCCGTACGCCCTCCATGTCGACCCCGACCGGGCCGCCTTGAGGCACTCGGCCCTGCGCGTCCTCGAACTCCGCCCGGGCGACACCCACATCCTGGACTCCGGGGACACCGAATGGATCGTGCTTCCGCTCACCGGCGGCTGTACGGTTCAGATCGACGGCGAAGCGATTTCGTTCCAACTCCTGGGCCGCGAGAGCGCGTTCGGCGGAGTGACCGACTTCGCGTACGTGCCCCGCGACGCCCGGGCCCAGATCGCCTCCGGTGCGGGAGGCCGCTTCGCTTTGGCAGGAGCGAAGTGCGAGCGACGACTCCCCGCTCGCTACGGCCCCGCGCCGGAGGTACCCGTCGAGGCCCGCGGCAGCGGCGACCAGGCCCGGCAGGTGCGCAACTTCGCCGCCGCCGACGTCTTCGACTGCGACCGGCTGATCGCCGTCGAGGTGATCACCCCCGGCGGCAACTGGTCCTCCTACCCGCCCCACAAGCACGACGAGCACCGCCCGGGCGTGGAGTCGGAACTGGAGGAGATCTACTACTACGAGATCCAGGACGCCGGCCTCGGCTACCAGCGGATCTCGCCCTCCCGCCCCGGCGGCGCCGATCTCCTCGCGGAGGTCCGCACCGGTGACGCCGTCCTCGTGCCCGACGGCTGGCACGGTCCCTCGATCGCCCAGCCGGGCCACGCCATGTACTACCTGAACGTGATGGCGGGGCCAGGACCGGAGCGCGAGTGGAAGATCTGCTTCCACCCCGACCACACGGAGGTCTACCGATGACCCGGCTGACGGTCGCCCAGGCGCTGGTGCGGTTCCTCGCCGCCCAGTACACCGAACGCGACGGAGCCCGCCGCCGGTTGATCGGCGCGACCTGGGGCATCTTCGGCCACGGCAACGTCGCCGGGATCGGCCAGGCGCTCGTCGAGTACGCCGACGAGATGCCGTACCACCAGGGGCGCAACGAACAGGCCATGGTCCACGCGGCCGTCGGTTACGCGCGCCAGTCGAACCGGCTCTCCGCGCACGCCGTCACCACCTCCATCGGCCCGGGCGCGACCAATCTGGTCACCGGCGCCGCCCTCGCCACGATCAACCACCTGCCCGTGCTGCTCCTGCCCGGCGACACCTTCGCGACCCGGCCCGCCGACCCGGTGCTCCAGCAGCTGGAGGTTCCGTACGCGGGTGAGGTGTCCGTCAACGACTGCCTGCGGCCGGTCTCCCGGTACTTCGACCGGATCACCCGCCCCGAGGCGCTGATCCCCGCCGCGCTCGCGGCGATGCGGGTCCTCACCGACCCCGTCGAGACCGGGGCGGTCACGCTCGCCCTGCCGCAGGACACGCAGGCGCAGGCGTACGAATGGCCGGACGAGTTCTTCCGCGAGCGGGTCTGGCGGGTGCGCAGGCCGCGGCCCGACACGGCCGAACTGGACGCGGCGGTACGGGCGGTGAGGGCCGCCGCCCGCCCGCTGATCGTCGCGGGCGGCGGGGTGAGGTACAGCGGCGCCGAGGACGCGCTCCGCACGCTCGCCGAGCGGGCCCGTATCCCCGTCGCGTCCACGCAGGCCGGCAAGGGAGTCCTGCCGTACGACCACTCCTGCGACGTCGGAGGCATCGGCCACACGGGCACGGCCACCGCCGACGCGCTCGCCGCCACCAGCGATCTCGTGATCGGCGTCGGCACCCGCTACACCGACTTCACCACCGCCTCCGGCACCCTCTTCCCCGAGGGCGTCCGGTTCGTGAACCTGAACATCGCCGGTTTCGACGCCCACAAACTGGGCGCGCTGCCGCTCGTCGCCGACGCCCGGGAGGGCCTCACCGCGCTGACGGAGGCGCTCGACGGGTACGCCGCCGACGGATACGGCGCGGAACGCGGCTTCTCCTGGTCGCGGTCCAAGGCCGACTGGCAGGAGCGGACCGACGCCGCCTACGCCGCGCCCGACGAGGACGCCCGCCCCACCCAGCCCCAGGTGCTCGGCGTACTCGACACTCTGGTCGACGCGAGCGACATCCTGATCAACGCGGCCGGATCGCTCCCCGGCGACCTCCACAAGCTCTGGCGGACCCGGTCCTCGGACCAGTACCACGTCGAGTACGGCTACTCCTGCATGGGATACGAGATCCCGGCCGCGATCGGGGTCGCGCTCGCCGCGCCGGGGCGGCCGGTCTGGGCGCTCGTCGGCGACGGTACGTATCTGATGAACCCCACCGAAATCGTCACCGCCGTCCAGGAGGGGCTGCCGATCAAGGTGGTGATCCTGCAGAACCACGGGTACGCCTCCATCGGAGGGCTCTCCGAGACGGTCGGCGGTGAGCGGTACGGCACCGCCTACCGCCACCGCGCCCCCGACGGCACCTTCACCGGAGCGCCGCTCCCCGTCGACCTGGCCGCCAACGCGGCCTCCCTCGGGATGCGGGTCCTGACCGCCCGTACCGTACGTGACCTGCGAGAAGCCCTCGCGGACGCCCGCTCGTCGACCGTTCCCACATGTGTCTACGTGGAGACCGAAACGGCAGACACAGTGTCGGGCGCGCCCCCGGCCCAGGCGTGGTGGGATGTGCCCGTGGCCGAGACCTCGACCCGCTCGTCGGCGGTCAAGGCCCGGGAGGAGTACGACCGGCACGTCACCGCCCGACGCCGCCACCTGTAACAGCCAGAAGGAGCATGTCGTCATGACGAAGACCGTCAACCACTGGATCGGTGGCAAGACCGTCGAGGGCACGTCGGGCAACTGGGGCCCGGTCACCGACCCGGCCACCGGTGCCGTGACCACGCGGGTGGCCCTCGCCTCGGTGGAGGAGGTCGACGCGGCCGTCGCCGCCGCGAAGACCGCGTACGAGACGTGGGGCACGGCGTCGCTGGCGCAGCGCACCACGATCCTGTTCAAGTTCCGCGCGCTGCTCGACGCCAACCGCGACGCGATCGCCGAACTGATCACCGCCGAGCACGGCAAGGTCCACTCGGACGCGCTGGGCGAGGTCGCCCGCGGTCTGGAGATCGTCGACCTGGCCTGCGGCATCACCACCCAGCTGAAGGGCGAGCTGTCCACCCAGGTGTCGAACCGGGTGGACGTGGCCGCGATCCGCCAGCCGGTCGGCGTCGTCGCCGGCATCACGCCGTTCAACTTCCCGGCCATGGTGCCGATGTGGATGTTCCCGATCGCCATCGCGTGCGGCAACACCTTCATTCTCAAGCCGAGCGAGAAGGACCCCTCCGCCTCGCTGAAGATCGCCGAGCTGCTCGCCGAGGCCGGGCTGCCGGACGGCGTCTTCAACGTCCTGCACGGTGACAAGGTGGCCGTCGACCGGCTCCTGGAGCACCCCGACGTCTCGGCGATCTCCTTCGTCGGCTCGACCCCGATCGCCCGCCACATCCACGCCACCGCCTCCGCCAACGGCAAGCGTGTCCAGGCGCTCGGCGGGGCCAAGAACCACATGCTGGTGCTGCCGGACGCGGACCTGGACGCGGCGGCGGACGCGGCGGTCTCGGCGGCGTACGGCTCGGCCGGCGAGCGCTGCATGGCGATCTCGGCGGTCGTCGCGGTCGGCTCCATCGCGGACGAGCTGGTGGAGAAGATCCGCGAGCGCGCCGAGAAGATCAAGATCGGCCCCGGCGACGACCCGACCTCCGAGATGGGCCCGCTGATCACGGCCGCCCACCGCGACAAGGTCGCCTCGTACGTGAAGGGCGCGGCGGCCGAGGGCTGCGAGGTCGTCCTCGACGGCACGGACTACACGGTCGACGGCTACGAGAACGGCCACTGGATCGGCCTCTCCCTCCTGGACCGGGTGCCGACCTCGGCGAAGGCGTACCAGGACGAGATCTTCGGCCCGGTCCTGTGCGTGCTGCGCACGGAGACGTACGACGAGGGTGTCGCCCTCATCAACGCCTCGCCGTTCGGCAACGGCACCGCGATCTTCACCCGCGACGGCGGCGCGGCCCGCCGCTTCCAGATGGAGATCGAGGCGGGCATGGTCGGCGTGAACGTGCCGATCCCGGTCCCGGTCGGCTACCACTCCTTCGGCGGCTGGAAGGACTCGCTCTTCGGCGACCACCACATCTACGGCAACGACGGCGTCCACTTCTACACCCGCGGCAAGGTCGTCACCACCCGCTGGCCGGACCCGTCGGACTCCCCGGCGGGCGTGGACCTGGGCTTCCCCCGCAACCACTGACGCAGCCCCGCATGCGGTTGACCCCCGGCCACCCTCACCGGCCGGGGGTTCATGCTGCGCGGCGGGTGCAAGGGGGCAAGGGTGCAAGGGTGCAAGGCCGTCGTGAGCGCCTGTCGGTCAGGGTGCCGCGTCGGTGGTGTCGAGCAGTACGCATTGATCGAAGTTCATGCAGCCGCATTCCAAGCAGTCCGCGACCGCCTGCCGCAGGGCCTGGGTCTGTGCGATGTGTCGGTCGAGTTCGGGCAACTTGCGCGTGGCCATGTCCCGCCACTGGCGGGTGGCGGACGGTGTGGTGGCGCCGGCCAGCAGGTGCGTGATCTCGGTGAGGGTGAACCCGGCTCGCTGCGCCATCTTGATCAAGGCGACCCGGCGGACGGTGGTCGCGGGCCACATGCGGCGTCCGCCTTCGCGGCGCGCGCCGGGCAGGAGACCGCGCTCCTCCCAGTAGCGCAGCGCTGAAGCGCGCACGCGGGCTTGGTCCGCGATCTCACCGATGGGCAGATATCGCATGCCCGCCCCTCTCCCCGATCCGTCCTTGACTTCAAGCGTGCTTGAAGGACGACTGTGGTCCGCATGTTCTCAGCAGCACCGGGGCGCCGGCTGCCCGGCCCCTACCGCTCTCTGTTCGCCGACCGCACCTTTCGGCGGCTGATGCCCGTCTTCGCGTTGTCCGACCTGGGCGACGGCATGACCGTCGTCGCCGTCGTGTGGCTCGCGCTCGCTCTGGGGCCCGAGGGCGGCCAAGGCGCGCTGGCCGGCATCGCTGTCGCCGCCTACGTCCTGCCCGGCGCCCTGGGCGCACTGGTCCTGGGCCGATGGATGCGGAGGCTTCCCGCGCAGCGGCTCCTGGTCACCGACTCCACGCTACGGGCCGTGCTCCTGGGCGCGGTACCGCTCGCGCACGTGGCGGGAGTGCTCACACCGGCCGTGTACGTCGGTCTCCTGAGTGCCTCCTCACTGCTCCACGCCTGGGGCAAGGCCGGCAAGCATGCCCTGTTCGCTCCTCTGCTTCCCGACGACCAGCGTCTGGCGGCCAACAGTGTGCTCAGCACCAGTCTGTGGAGCGCGATGATCGCGGGCCCGGCTCTCGCGGGCCTGCTCGTGGGAGTGGTGTCCCCGGTATGGATCATCGGCTTGGACGCTGCCACGTTCGCCGTGCTCGCCTTCCAGGCCGGCCGCATCACCCTGCCCCGGTCACCGGAGTCCGGGGCGGTGGCCGGCGGCACACGGCAGGGGCTGAGCATTCTGCGGCGTCAGCCGGAACTCCTCGGCCTGCTCGTCGTCACCTGGGTGTTCAACCTCGCCTTCGGCCCCGTCGAAGTCGCCCTTCCCCTGTTCGTCTCCGAGAACCTTGATGCCGACGCGGCGCTGCTCGGTGCCTATTGGGCCGCCTTCGGGATCGGAGCCGTCATCGGCGCTCTCGCGTTGGGCGCGGCCCGACAGCTTCCCCTGTGGCCGGCCATGCTCGGCATCATCGCGGGTCACGGCATCGGGATGCTCCCCTTCGCCATCACGCACACAGCCCTCCCGTCCCTGATCGGCTTCGCCTTCGCCGGACTCGTCTACGGCCCCTACTCCGCACTGTCCTTCACCCTGATCCAGGACCGCGCGCCCGCCGAGTCGCTCACCACGGTTCTGGCCGCACGGAGCGCCGTACTCCTGACGGCCTCGCCCCTTGGAGCGGCGCTCGGAGGCTTCCTCCTCGACCGGACCAGCGCCCCCGCCATCCTCGTCGGCTGCGGTGCACTGATGATCCTCATCGTCCCCGCCGGCACCGTCGCATCGAAGCTCTACGCGCGCTCCCCCGCGACCGTGGGGGACCACCGAGCCGCCCCGTAAAAAAGTGGCCCACAGCGGGCCGGCGACGCAGGCTGGGGGCATGTCTGTTTCCGGGGGCTTGGAGGCGGGGGCGGATGACGTGGGTCAAGCCGTCGTTCCTGTGGATGATGTACCGCTGCGGGTGGGGGCTGAAGGAGGGGCAGCAGACGGTTCTCGCGGTCGAGATCAGCCGTGAGGGCTTCGAATGGGCGCTGCGGAACGCCTGCCTCTCGCACTACGTGCGCGGCTTCCATGCCGACCAGGCCGCCTGGAAGCGGGAGTTGCGGCAGGCGCCGGCGCGGGTGCAGTGGGATCCCGAGCGGGATCTGCGGCTCGGTGCGCTGCCGTACCGGTCGCTTCAGCTCGGGCTCGCGGGGGAGGCGTCCCGGCGGTACGCGGACGAGTGGATCGTCGGGATCAGGGACGTCACTCCGCTCGCGCATGAGGTCCATGGGCTCGTACGGCAGGGGCGGATCGAGGAGGCGCGGGCGAAGCTGCCCGAGGAGCGGGCGTACCCGGCTGGTGCGGGGCTCCTCGGGCAGCTGGTGGCCTGACGGGGCTAGAAGATCGAGTACAGGAGCTTGTTCGGGGAGCCCGTCCTCGGGTCCTGGACCTTGCCGTTCGTGGCGTTGTTCACCAGGGCGTCGCGGACCTGCGCCGGGGTCGCCGTCGGGTTCGCCGACAGGTAGAGCGCGGCCACGCCCGCCGTGTGCGGGGCCGCCATCGACGTGCCCGAGATGGTCTTCGTCGCCGTGTCGTTGTCCTTCCACGCCGAGGTGATGGAGACGCCCGGGGCGAAGAGGTCCACGCACGTGCCGTAGTTGGAGAACGACGCCCGCTTGTCGGCCGAGTCGGTCGCGCCGACCGTGATCGCCGCCGGGACGCGTGCCGGGGAGTAGTTGCACGCGTTCGCGGGCCAGCCCAGGATGTTGCCGTTGCCCGCCGCGACCGCGTAGCTGACGCCGGACGCGATGGAGCGCTTCACCGCGTCGTCCAGCGAGGTGTTCGCGCCGCCGCCCAGGCTCATGTTGGCCACGGCCGGCTTGGCCGCGTTGGCCGTCACCCAGTCCACGCCGGCGATGACCCCGGCGGTGGTACCGGACCCGGTGCAGTTCAGGACCCGTACCGCCACCAGCTTCGCGGCCTTGGCGACGCCGTACTTCGCGCCGCCGACCGTGCCCGCCACATGCGTGCCGTGGCCCTGGCAGTCCTGGCCGTTCTGGCCGTCGCCGACCGTGTCCGTGCCGACCGTGGCCCGGCCGCCGAAGTCGCTGTGGGAGGTGCGGATGCCGGTGTCGATGATGTAAGCGGTGAC
This sequence comes from Streptomyces sp. NPDC015346, assembly GCF_043078785.1. Classification (NCBI taxonomy): domain Bacteria; kingdom Bacillati; phylum Actinomycetota; class Actinomycetes; order Kitasatosporales; family Streptomycetaceae; genus Streptomyces; species Streptomyces sp. NPDC015346. The sequence goes on from NZ_JBIBTW010000001.1 coordinate 278,577, forward strand.
GTTGGAGGCCGTCCTGTTGTACGTGTACGTCGTCGACAGCGGCAGGTCCCGCTGGTCGACCCGGTCCAGGCCCCAGGTCGCGCCGGGCTGGGTCTCGGCGACGCGGACGGTCGCGTTCTGCTCGACGTACGCCACCCGGGGGTCGGCGGCCAGCGAGGCGGCCTTCGCCTGGGACATCGTGGCCGAGAAGCCCTTGAGCGCCGTGCGGTACACGTGTCCGGGGGTGACACCGAGGTCGGTGGCGTGCGTCGAGCCGTCCTTGAGGACGACGATCCAGCTGTTCGCGATGGCGAGCGAGTCGGGGGCGAGCCGGAGGTCACCGACGGGGGCGCCCTGGGCGGTGGGGGAGACGGCGAACTGCAGGCCGGCGGCGAGCGCGAGGATGGGGACGAGCGCTCCGACGCGGCGGGATATTCGGGTCATGTGGTGGGGCACCTGAACCTTTCGTTGTCCGGGTTACCGGCAAGTACGAGTGCGTGGTGCGCCAAAGGGTCCCGCGTTGACATGTGACGTACAAGAGGCCGTCAGGTCCCCTCACCGGTCCTTCACGTCGAACTCCCACGTCAGCATGGTGAACACACCCTCGTCGCGCGCTCCCGCCGACCGGTACGTCGCGAGGGCCGGCCCGTTGTCCGTGTCCACCCCGACCCACACGTCGTAGCATCCGCGCGCCCGCGCCTCGGCCATCAGAGCCTCGGTCAACGCCCGCCCGACGCCCCGCCGTCGGTACGCCTCGTCCACCGACAGCTCGTACAGGCACATCTCCACGCCCTTGTCGGGGTGGAGCATCTCGATCCCGGAGACCAGACCCGCGGGGAAGCCGTCCTCCGCGTACGCGATCAGCATCAGATGGCCCGGCGCCGCCAGAAACCTCTCCGCCCACGCGGCCCGCGGCGGGTTGTCGTAGAGACGCTCCGCCGCCAGCAACTCCGCCACCGTCGTCGCCCGCCTGATCTCCATCCCGGTCCCTCCGGTTCGGGACGCATGTACCGCGTCTGGTGTACGGGAACGTACCGCGTACGCCTGCGGGAGGTGCGGGACCTCCGTCCCTGGGCAGCCGTGGTCCACAGCTCGGGCGCCTAGGCTCGGGAGCATGCCATTCCGACTTCCCCGGTGGGCCGCGGTCACCGCCGCCCTCGCCGTGCTCGCGGGCGCCGGCACCTGGACCGCCGTCGCCACGGACGAACCGCCGCCCGTGCACCGCGCGGACCAGGTGCTCGACATGCCCGGGGCGCGGATCGACACCTCCTACTTCACCGACGGCGGCGGCGGCCGCCGGCCCGCCGTCCTCCTCGGGCACGGCTTCGGCGGCTCCAAGGACGACGTCCGGGCCCAGGCCGAGAGACTCGCCCGCGACGGATACGCCGTGCTGACCTGGTCCGCGCGCGGATTCGGCGCCTCCACCGGGCAGATCGGACTCAACGACCCCGACCACGAGGGGAAGGACGTACAGAAGCTGATCGACTGGCTCGCGAAGCGCCCCGAGGTCCAGCTCGACAAGGACGGCGACCCGCGCGTCGGCGTCACCGGGGCCTCCTACGGCGGCGCCGCCGCCCTGCTCGCCGCCGGTCACGACAGCCGCGTCGACGCGATCGCCCCGCAGATCACCTACTGGAACCTCGCCGACGCGCTGTTCCCCGAAGGCGTCTTCAAGAAGCTCTGGGCCGGCATCTTCTTCTCCGCAGGCGTCCCCGCAGGCGCCCCCGCAGGCGCCCCCGCAGGCATCGAGCCGGGGAAGGCCGACGGGTGCGGGCGCTTCACCGCCGAACTCTGCACCCTCTACCAGCGCGTCGCCGTCACCGGAAAGCCCGACGCCGCCGCCCGTACCCTCCTCGAAGCCCGCAGCCCCTCCGCCGTCGGCGACCGCGTCAAGGTCCCGACCCTCATCGTGCAGGGGCAGACCGACTCCCTCTTCCCGCTCGCGCACGCCGACGCCATGGCGCGGACCATCGGCGCCGGCGGCGCGCCCGTCGCCGTCGACTGGATCGCGGGCGGCCACGACGGCGGCAACCGGGAGACCGACCGGGTCGAGGCACGTATCGGCGACTGGTTCGACCGCCACCTCAAGCGGGACGAGGGCGTCGACACCGGGCCCGCGTTCCGGGTCAGCCGCGCCGGGGGAGTGGACTCCACCGACGGGCAGGCGCAGCTGCGCGGCGCGAGCGCCGACCGCTACCCCGGCCTCGCCGGCGAGGACCGGCGCACCCTCGCCCTTGGCCCCGCCCGCCCCCAGTCCTTCGCCAACCCCGCCGGGGCCAACCCGCCCGCCATCTCCGCCGTCCCCGGCGTCGGCGGCGGACTCTCCCAGCTCTCCTCCCTCGGCGTCGGCCTCTCCCTCGACTTCCCCGGCCAGTACGCCGCGTTCGAGGCCGCGCCGCAGGCCGAACCGCTCCGGATCACCGGCTCGCCGACCGTCCGCGTCAAGGTGACCTCCGACAGCCCCGACGGCTCCGCCGTCCTCTTCGCCAAGGTGTACGACGTCGGGCCCGACGGACGGCAGCAGGTGCTGCCCGCCCAGCTCGTCGCCCCCGTCCGGATCGAGGGCGCCAAGGCCGGGAAGTCCGTCGAACTGACCCTGCCCGCGATCGACCACGAGGTCGAGGCCGGACACCGGCTACGGCTCGTGCTCTCCGCCACCGACCTCGGTTACGCCTCCCCGGTGGCACCCGCCGCCTACACCGTCGCCGTCGAGAGCGGACTCGCCGTGCCGACCGCGCCCGCCGTCACCACCCAGGCCGCCGCCATGCCCTGGTGGGTGTGGGGACTGCCCCTCACGGGCGCCCTCGTCGCCGCCGCGCTGCTGCTCACGGCGCGCCGCCGGGCCGCCGCGCCCGCCCCGGACCCGGCACTCGCCGCCGTACCCTTGCAGATCACCGGACTGACGAAGAAGTACGCCGCGTCCTCGGACCGATATGCCGTACGGGACCTCTCCTTCCGGGTCGAACAGGGCCAGGTCCTCGGTCTGCTCGGACCCAACGGGGCCGGGAAGACCACCACCCTGCGCATGCTCATGGGCCTGATCACCCCCGACGGCGGGGAGATCCGGGTCTTCGGGCAGGCCGTCCGTCCCGGCGCCCCGGTCCTCTCCCGGGTCGGCGCCTTCGTCGAGGGCGCGGGCTTCCTGCCGCACCTCTCCGGGCGGGACAACCTGGAGCTGTACTGGAAGGCCACCGGCCGCCCGGCCGAGGACGCCCACATCGAGGAAGCGCTCGCGATCGCCGGCCTCGGCGACGCGCTCGCCCGCGCGGTCCGGACGTACTCCCAGGGCATGCGGCAGCGGCTCGCCATCGCCCAGGCCATGCTCGGCCTCCCGGACCTGCTCATCCTCGACGAACCGACCAACGGCCTCGACCCGCCACAGATCCGCGAGATGCGGGACGTGATGATCCGGTACGCCGCCGGGGGCCGGACCGTCATCGTCTCCAGCCACCTCCTCTCGGAGGTCGAACAGTCCTGCACCCACCTCGTCGTCATGGACCGCGGACAGCTGGTCCAGGCCGGACCGGTCGCCGAGATCACGGGCGCGGGCGACGCCCTGCTGGTCACGCTCGGGGAGAGCGTCCCCGACCCGCTCGTCGAGAAGATCGGCGCACTGCCGGGGATCGGCTCGGCGCAGCGGACCGAGGGCGGACTCCTGGTCCGCCTCGACGGCGCCGACGCGACCGCTCTCATCGGCGAACTCGTCCGCCTGGACGTACCCGTGACCGGTGTGGGCCCGCACCGGCGCCTGGAGGACGCGTTCCTCACCCTGATCGGAGGAGGATCCGCATGAGCGCGACCGCGGAACTGAGGGACAGCGCCCCCGGCTACCGGGCACGGCACACCCTGCCGCTGCGCGTCGAGGCGCTGCGGCAGCTCAAGCGGCGCCGCACCCTGGTCATGGGCGCGGTGCTCGCGGCGCTGCCCTTCGTCCTGATCGTCGCCTTCGCCATCGGTGGCGGCCCGGACGGCGACCGAAACGGCCGGATCACGTTGATGGACACGGCGACCGCGTCGGCGGCGAACTTCGCCGCGACCTGTCTCTTCGTCTCGGCCGGGTTCCTCCTCGTGGTGCCGGTGGCTCTCTTCTGCGGGGACACCGTGGCCTCCGAGGCGAGCTGGTCCTCGCTGCGCTATCTGCTTGCCGCGCCCGTGCCCCGGGCCCGGCTGCTGTGGTCCAAGCTGGCCGTGGCGCTCGGCTTCAGCGCGGCCGCCATGGTGCTGCTGCCGCTGGTGGCGCTCGCGGCGGGCGCGGTCGCCTACGGCTGGGGGCCGCTGAAACTGCCCACCGGCGGAGCCCTGCCCGCCGCCGAGACCGTGCCCCGGCTCGCGCTCGCCGTCGCCTTCATCTTCGTCTCCCAACTGGTCACCGCCGGACTGGCCTTCTGGCTCTCCACCCGGACCGACGCCCCGCTGGGCGCCGTCGGAGGGGCGGTCGGCCTGACGATCATCGGCAACGTCCTGGACGCCGTCACGGCGCTCGGCTCCTGGCGCGACTTCCTGCCCGCGCACTGGCAGTTCGCCTGGGCGGACGCCCTCCAGCCGCAGCTGGAGTGGGGCGGGATGGCCAGGGGCGCGGCGGTCTCGGTGACGTACGCGCTGATCCTGTTCGCGCTCGCCTTCCGGGGCTTCGCCCGCAAGGACATCGTTTCGTAGCGCCCGTGCACCGGTGGCCCGTGGCGCATGCCTTGGTGGCCACGTGGTCCGTGGTCCGTGGTCCGTGGTTCGTGGTTCGTGGTCCCGTAGCCCGGTGGCCCGGCGTCCCGGTGGCCCGTGGCAGTGCCCGGCCTCACAGCCAGCCCCTTCGAGCCGCTTCCGCACCCGCGCGGAAGCGGCTCGTCGTGCCGAGGGCGTGCATCAGCTCGCCGACCCGCCGGCTGTAGGTGCGGCTCGACATGCCGAGACGGGCGGCGGCGGTCTCGTCCGTCAGCCCGGCGAGGAGCGCTTCGAGCACGGGCCGCAGCTGCGCGGGGAGTTCACGCGGCGGCGGGGCGGCGGCGCCGGTCAGCTCCTCGGCCGCGTCCCAGCTCGTGTGGTGCGCCCGGACCAGGGCCTGGACGACGACCTGGTCGCGGATGAGCAACAGCCCGTTGTAGAGCAGCTCCAGATCGAGCGGGACCGCCGCCACCATGCGGTCGACGAGGATCATCTTGAACGGGATCGACTCCGCGAGGCGGGCCCGGCCCGGCTCGCGGACCGCGTCCGCCACGTGAGGGAGGGCGTGGCGCGGCACGATCCGTCTGACCTCCGGGGCCCTTTCCACCGCGGCCCGCATACACGCTTCCGCCAGCTCCAGGAACGGCTCGGGGATCGCCCGGCCCGCGGAGGCGGCCGGATCGTCGAAGGTCAGCAACTCATGCCGGGTCGAGGCCGCGAGCCCGGCCAGCGCCGCGCTGATACGGCGCGTGCCACGCACCGGCCGCCCAGGCGGTCGCTGCGCCTCGGCCACGGCGCGGTTCATCGCCGATCGGGCGAGCATCACGGAGCCCGCAGTCTCTGCCACCGCTGACCACCCCCGCCCGATCGGTGTGCCACTCCATGTACGCACGTGACTCCACACGGTGACAACCCCTGTTGAGAAGGATGGCGAGTCCATGCCACGCGGGTCGCGTGTGCCGGAATGGGGGATCGATCCGTACAGCGGTTGATCCACAACCCGTGCGCGCACGGCCCACGGCCCGCCATCATGAGCCCATGGCCACCCTGCTGCTCGCGCTCGCCGTCGGTTCCACCGGTCTCTACGCCGGCTTCATGCTGATCTTCCTGACCGGGATCATGCCCGCGCTCGCCCGGCTCGACGACGCCGCGTTCGTGGACGCGATGCGGCGGATCAACGAGTACGTGCCCAGGGCGTTGTTCCTCGTGGTGTTCCTGGGGGTCGTGGCCTTCCCCCTCGCCGCGTACTTCGTGCCGGTCGAGGGGCGCGGCGACACCCAGAAGTGGCTGGTTCTGGCCGGTCTCGTCTGCGCGGTCCTCAACCACCTGGTCACCGTGGGCGGCAACATTCCGCTCAACAACGCGCTGGCCGCCTCGGAGGCCACGGGGGAGCCCCCGGCCGCCGTCCGGGCGGCCTTCGAGAATCGGTGGAACGGCTTCCACCTGGTCCGTACGGTGCTGATCACCGCCGCCTTCGGGCTGCTGATCGCCGCCACCCTGACGTGAGCTGAACTGACGTCACCGACTTGAAGAGAGCTATACGGCGGGCAGGTCCGCCACGCTCGTGATCGAGGTGAAGAGGATCTCCGCGTCCTGCCGGCCCGTGACCCGGATCAGCCGCTCGGCGCTGCCGGGGTAGCCGACGGCCGACTCCATCTCGATCCAGCAGGGGCTGTCGAACTCGGCGTACCGGTGGAAGGTCGCGTCCATCGCCACCGGCAGGACCGCCCGGCCCTCCGGTGCGAGGGTGTGCACGGCCTGGCGGGCCGCCTCCAGCAGGACCATCCCCGGTATGTGGTCGCCGGGGTGGTCGAAGAGGATCGGGTGGCGGGTGTCGACCCGCAGCCGCCAGCGGTCGTCCCGCTCGGTGGGGGTGAGCACCACGTCGAAGTCGTCGCGCCGCCCGACGCGGCCCGGCACCACGGGTGCGGTGGGCGGTGCCGGGGCGGCCGGAGGCTCGGCGAGGCGGTCGGCGCGCAGCCTGCGGTAGACCTCGGGGCTGGTGCAGGTGTACCGGGCGTCACCGGAGGCGACCGCCCGGCCGTTCTCGCTGAGCACGACCTCGTAGCGCAGCCCCGCCAGCCGGCCGGCGCGGCGGCGGATGTCGGAGCAGGTGACGTCGAGGCGCAGCTCGGCCGGCGCGTCGCCGACGGGCAACCGCGCGGGGAGTACGCGGTAGTTGAGCTCCCACATGAGGAACTGATGGCCCAAGGGCACGTCGAAGCCGGCGTGGGCGAGCAGCGCCCCCACCTGGCGGATCGTTTCGGCGGTCAGCATCGGGTCGTAGTGCGTTCCGCCGACCGGGCCGAAGAAGGAGTGGCCCCGCGGCCACTGGGCGTTGAGCGTGAAGTGAGCCTCGTCCGTACGGGACCAGTCGGCGGCCAGGAAGACCTCGGCGAGCGCGGCCCGGTGGACGTACTCACGCGGAGCCGTCGTGGTGAGCCGGACGCGGGCATCGGTGGCCGCGATGTCGGTCGGAGCGGGCGTCTGCAGCATGAGATCCCTCGATTAGGGGCCTGCTAAGGAGATTCGGGCGGCGGGGCAGGGCGGAAATTACGAACCCGTGGGTTGGTTTCGCAAGTCGCTCCGTACGGTTCTGTCAGGTCGGCAGGGGGCGGGGTGGCGCCCGATCGGTCGCGCGTCTCGGTCAACCACGCCTGTCAGAACGGAAGATGTCCGACTCGTGAGACCCCAGGGTTCACGACGGGGGTGGCTTCGGGTATCTTCCAGCTGCCGGAAATCTGTACCTCCAGGTTTGTTTCTCGGGCACCCGAGACGCCGGTTCGGGCGGACGCGTCACCCTTCACGCGATTCGACCCGATGTGCCCCGGCTCGCCGACCGGCTGCCCCTTGGAGACTCCGTGGAACACCTGCGCCAGATATCCCTCGCCGCCGTCAACATCGACGGCGTGCTGCTGAACGACACGTTCAGTCCGGCGATCCACCGGTTCATCACCAGCCGGGGTGGGCGTTACGACGCCGAGGTGGAGCGGGCGATCTTCTCCCAGCCCCAGCTCGTCGCGGCCAAGGCCCTCGGCGCCGCCGCCGGACTCGACGGAAGTCCCGACGCTGTGCTGGCCGCCTACTTCGAAGAGCGTGAAGCCCAGCTGGCCGAGCACCCGTTGCGGCTGCTTGACGGTGCCGCCGAACTGCTGCACCGGCTGCGCGGGCTCGGGCTCACGACGGTCTGCTACGGCGGCCTCGACAAGCGCCACTTCGACCGGCACCTGGGGGAGCTGGCCCACCTCTTCGACGGCCCGGGCTACGTCTGCACCAACGACTTCCGCCCCGGTCTGCACGAGATCACCACGGAGGTTTTCGGACTCCGTCACGACCAGGCCCTGTTCATCGACGACGTCGCACGCGTCGCCGAAGCCGCCAAGGAGCTCGGCGTCCCCTTCATCGGCCACCCGAGCGACTTCGCGCACGGCTTCCAGGGCGAGCTGATGCGACGAGCGGGCGTCCGCCACCTGGTGACGTCGCTCGACGAGATCGACGAGCCCCTGCTGCGCACCCTCGACGCCGAGGCCGCGGCCGGCCGCGTCTGGAACGGCTGAGACCACGAAGAGCCAGCCGAGCCGGCCGAGCCCGATGAGACCGACGAGTCCGGCCAGACCGACGAGTCCGGCCAGTCCGACGACATCGACGCCTCACGATCAGGTGTCATCCATCCGACCGCCTAGGGAGACGACCGTCCCATGAATGCCGACCACCGCCTGCTGACCGACAAGGTCGCCCTGATCACCGGCGCCAGCAGCGGAATCGGGGCGGCGGCCGCCCGGGTCTTCGCCCGCGAAGGCGCCCGGGTGGTTCTCACCGCCCGCCGCGAGGACAAGCTGAAGGCCCTGGTGGCCGACCTGCGGGAGCAGGGCGCGCAGGCCGAGTACGTGGTGGCGGACATGACCCGCCGCGCGGACACCGCCGCAGCCGTGGCGCATGCCGTGGAGTCGTACGGACGGCTCGACCTGGCGTTCAACAACGCCGGGTGGGGCGCGGGCCGCGAGCCCCTGCACGAGATGGACGACGAGCTCTACGACCGCATCATGGACGTCAACGTCCGCGGTGTCTGGAACTGCCTGCGCGACGAGATCGCCGCGATGCTGCCGACCGGCGGCGGCGCCATCGTCAACACCAGCAGCGTCGGCGGGCTGATCGCCACTCCGGTCGCCGCCCCGTACGTCGCCGCCAAGCACGCCGTCATCGGACTGACCAGGGCCGCCGCCGCCGAGTACGCGGCCCGGGGCATCCGCGTCAACGCCGTGGCGCCGGGCACCACCAGGACCGAGGTGGTGACCGAGTGGTTCGCCGCCGTGCCCGGGATGGAGGAGGCGCTGCACGCCGCCACGCCTCAGCCGCGCACCGCCGAGCCCGAGGAGATCGCCGAGGCCGCGGCCTGGCTCTGCAGTGACCGAGCGTCGTTCGTCACCGGTGCGATCATGCCGGTGGACGGCGGCTTCACGATGGTGTGAACCGGATGACGCCCGGCCGAACGGCCTGCGTGCGATGTCTTGTGTGCACTGCACGTATCCGTCCATACTTGCTGTTTTCGACCGTGAAGTGCGAGCGAGCACGGAGCGAGCGCGAGAGCCCCGTGGGGCATCGGGCTATGAGAGGGACGTGACCCCCAATGGCGAAGCAGGATCGCGCGATTCGGACGCGCCAGGCGATCTTGGAAGCGGCCGCGACCGTCTTCGACGAGCGTGGTTACGAGGCCGCGAAACTCACCGACATCCTCCAGCTGGCCCAAGTCACCAAGGGCGCGCTCTACTTCCACTTCGACTCCAAGGAGGACCTCGCGCACGCGGTGATCGACGCGCAGGTCTCGACCGCCCCGACGCCGATGCCCCAGATCTCCAAGATGCAGGAGTTCGTGGACATCGGCATGGTGTTCGCGCACCGGCTGACCCACGACGGGCTGCTGCGCGGCAGCGTGCGGCTCACCCTGGACCAGGGCGGCCACGAGCTCAACCGCAGCGGCCCCTACCGGGAGTGGACCGAACTCAACCTGCGGGTGCTCAACGAGGCGAAGGAGTGCGGCGAACTGCTGCCGCACGCCAACCCGCAGGAGGTGGCCCCGCTCGTCGTCGGCGCCTACGCCGGCCTGAACCTGATGACCCAGGCGCTCGGCAACAACCGGTCCGAGATGGACCGGTGGGCCTCGGCGCTCTACCGCCACGTCCTGCCCAGCATCGCCGTGCCCGCCGTGCTCGCGATGCTCGACATGGAGCCCGGACGGGGCGCCAGGGCTCTGGAGGCGGCGGAGGCGGCCGCCGGCTGACAGGGGCCCGTCGAAAGTCTCTCCCCGGGCCGACATGGAGCTCAAAACCAAACCTGCGGGACGGTTTTATGTGGAGGGCGTGAACGCGCCGCCCCCGCTTCGTCTGAAATCGACCTGACAAAGCGTACCCGCGAGTCCAGATCCTGGATCCGCGGGTACGCTTCTCTGTGCCGTTCACGGAACGTTGATGACGGCAGATCATCTCAAGTCGGGCATATTTCCCGGCTCTTGTGCCAGGAGATTCCGTACCTTGCGGTTTCTTATTGACATGCCCCGCGGTCTCTTTTCTAATCGTCCAAGGCCATGCCGCGCACAGACACTGAGGGGGCAAAGTGGACGTCCGCATCCTGGGGGGACTGTCGGTACGCGAGAACGGGGTGTCGATCACGCCGACGGCCGCGGCGCCGCGGCAACTGCTCGCGCTGCTCGCGGCCCATGCGGACCAAGTGGTGCCCCTGACCGTCCTGATGGAGGAGCTGTGGCCGTCCGGAGCGCCACGCGGCGCCCGAGTCGAACTCCAGTCCCATATCCTCGATCTACGCGCCCTGATCACCACGGCGCTGCGCGGCGCCGGGCCCCCGGATCCGGGCGCCGCCTGGCTGGAACGCCACACCGCGGAGGCCGTGCTCGTCTCGCTCCCCGGCGGCTACCGGCTCGACACCGGCGGCGGCTCCAACGACGCGTGGCAGTTCGAGCGGGCCGCCGGAGCCGGCTACCGCGCCATGGAGGCCGGGGACCTGCAGCGCGCGGCGCGCCGCCTCCAGGAGGCGCTCGCCCTCTGGCACGGCGACCCCTACGCGGGCGTCGCGGCCGGCCCCCACCTGCGCACGGAGATCGAGCGCCTGGAGGCCTCCCGGCTGAGCGCCCTCGACCAGTGGGTCGAGGCCCAGCTGCGGCTCGGCCGCCACTTCGAGATGATCTCCGACCTCGCCGAACTCGTCGCCCAGTACCGCACCAACGAGCCCCTGCACGGCCAGTTCATGGTCGCGCTGCTGCGCTGCGGCCGGCAGGACGAGGCCCTGGAGGTCTATCAACGGCTGCGCAATGGTCTGAAGAAGGAGACGGGCATGGAGCCCTCCGCGCGCCTTCGCCGGCTCCAGCGCTCGATCCTGACCGTACGGGACGTGGCCCGCCCCGCGTTCGGCCGCCAGACCTCCGCCAGGACCCGACTCGTACCGGCCGGATCGGCGGTCTGACCCGGGAGACCCGGGAGACCCACGAGACAGAACGGCGAAAGAGGAGGGGCGGGACGCCCGAAGCGTCCCGCCCCTCCTCTCGTGTCGCGGCCGTCAGACGGCGGCGAGGCCCTTCTTCAGCGCCGTGGCGATCTCGACGGCGCGGCGGGTCTGGAACTCGATCGCGGCGAGGTTCTCACCGGCCACGTTGTTCGCCTCGTTGGCCGAGACGCTGCTGGTGCCGTACGGGTTGCCGTTCGCCGGGGCGAACTGGACCGGGTCCGCGTAGCCGGGCGTCACGATGATGGCACCCCAGTGGTAGAAGGTGTTGTTCAGCGCGAGCAGCGTCGACTCCTGGCCGCCGTGGGCGCTCGCGGTCGAGGTGAACGCCGAGGCGACCTTGTTGACGAGCTTGCCCTGCGCCCACAGGCCACCGGTGGTGTCGATGAACTGCTTGATCTGCGCGGCCGGCAGGCCGAAGCGGGTCGGCGTCCCGATCAGCACGACATCGGCCCACTCCAGGTCCTCCGGCGTGGCGATCTCGATGTCACGGGTGGCCTGGACGTGCTCGGCCCACTCCGCCTTCGTGTCGATCACCGACTGCGGGGCCAGCTCCGCCACCTTCCGCAGCCGCACCTCCGCACCGGCCTTCTCCGCGGCGGTCGCGGCGGCGGTCGCCAGCGCGTGCACATTGCCGGTCGACGAGTAGTAGATGACAGCGACGTTGGTCATGAGAGACCTGCTCCTTGGCATGGGAATACGGGGAATTGGGTCCGCCGCGACCTTCTCCGAACGGGAGGGCGGCGCTCCACGGGCCCGGGGAAAGTCCGTCAAGTCCGGCCCCCGGATGTCACTTTCCGGCGAAGAACCGCAGCAGGGCCCGCTCGTCCTCGTCGTTCAGTTCGATTCCGAACAGCTCGTCGAGCGCGCACACCGTCTCCGCCGCGCTCAGCTCGCGCCGCTCGACGCGCCCGTCCGCGTACTGGATCTCCAGTGACTTGTCCCGCAGCAGCCGGCGCTCCTTCTCCGTCTCCTTCTGCGCGACGAGCTGACCGACGAACGGTGAGCCCGGGCGGGTGGAGGAGAGGTAGTGCGCCGCCTCGAAGTCGACCCGGAACTGCGGCTCCTGACGGAAGGAGTACATGCTGAACCAGCCGCCGTCCCCGTCCGGGATCTCCACCACCCAGTCGGGGCCCTGCGCCACCAGGCGCCAGGTCCAGTCGGCGACCGCCGAGGTCGCGCCGTCCTCCAGCGGCAGCGCCTCCATCAGCCCGCTGTAGCCGTACCCGGCGTCGGCCAGCCACACCCGGTCGTCGGCCCGGACCAGCAGGACCGTGTGCGTACGGAAGCGGCGGCGGCTCTCGCCCTGCCGGATGCGGGAGAGCAGGCGGGTCACGGGGAAGCCGAGCCTGTCCAGGGCGGCGGCGAGCAGCAGGTTGTTCTCGTAGCAGTAGCCGCCGCGCCCCGCCCGTACCAACTTCTCCTGGATCCGGTCCAGATCGAGCGAGACCCGACGCCCCAGCGCGATGTCGACGTTCTCGAAGGTGATCGTGGACATGTGGCCGCGCACCACGCGGTGGAGGGTGTCCGCGGTGGGGGTGCGCGGGCCGGTGAAGCCGATCCGGGCCAGATAGGCGTCGAGGTCGAGGCGGTCGCTCTGCCACTCCGGATCGGTCTCGACCGTCACGGGCAGGCCGTACGTTCCCAGCATGAGATCTCCTTGAATCGCGGCTCTGGTTCTGATGCGTGCTGTTGCTCGGTCAGATGCGGTGCGGGTCGTCGTCCCGCAGCAGTTCGGGAGGGATGGTGTCCGGGCAGACCGTCCCCTGGCGGCCCGTCGCCTCCTCCGCCGCAGGCGGTTCGGAGGGGTCCAGCGATACGGGTGGGGTCGGCGCCCTCAGGGCCGCCGCGAGGGCGGCCGCGAGCGCCGCGCCGAGGACCGGACCGATCAGATACGCCGCGAGAAAGCCGAAGTTCCCCGCCCACAGCGCCGGCCCGAACTGCCGCGCCGGGTTGACCGATCCGCCCGAGACCGGGCCGAGGATCATGATGAAACCGCTGATGCACAGCCCGACCACGCCCGGGATCAGCCACTCCCAGCGCGGCCTGAGCAGCAGGGCGGCCACCAGCGTCATACAGATCAGCTGCCCCACCGTCTCGGCGACCAGCACACCCCAGAACCCCCAGCCGGGCTGCGGCGCCACCGCCGCCCAGCCGACCTGGGGCAGCCCCACGGACGCGCCCCACACCAGCCGGGCAAGCCCCACGCCGGCCACGGCCCCGGTCATCTGCGCCAGGCAGAACGGCAGTACGTCCCGACCGGGGAAGACCCGCAGCAGCCACAGCCCGATGCTCACCGAGGGGTTCATGTGCCCCGCCGTCTTGCGGGACATCGAGTAATGGATGATCACCGTGTTCACGACGCCGAAGAAGATCCCGAGCGCGACGAACGCCGCCCGCCCCTTCAGGACCGATCCGAGCGGCGCGTCCGGAGCGAAGAGCCAGCGGGAGGTGGTGACGATCAGGAAGAGGATCCCGGCCGTTATCAGGAACTCCAGGACGACGGTGCGGGCGCGCGGCGAGAGGTACGTCGGCCGGCGTGCGGCGCGGTGACGACTGCTGTGGGTCATGGTGACCAGCTCCCAGCTGTGATGCGGTTGGAACAGGCGGTGCGGGTGGCGCGGTCCGTACGGGTCGTGCGGGTGGCGCGGGCGGTGCCGGTGGGACGGGTCGTACACATGCGTCCGCGGCGCCGCGCACGGCCCGAAGGCCGCGCACGACGCCGCAGTGGGGCGAACACGCAGGTCAGAGCTCGATGCGCACCTCGTACGCGAGCGCCCAGGCGTTGAACTCCACCAGCCGCTCCATCACCGCCCGGGTCCCCCAGAGCCCGCCGAGCGCCGCGTACTCCTCCAGCGGCTTGTCGAGGAGCTTCTGGATCCCCTCGCGCGGGACGAGCCGCAGCACCGGCGCGTCCTCGGCGAGCAGCTCCTCGACCTTGGCGCGCAGCGCGGTGACGTACTCGACGTCCTGCGTGGAGGGGTACGGGCTCTTCTTGCGGTCGAGCACCGACTGGGGCAGCACGTGCGCGGAGGCCGCGCGCAGCAGGCTCTTCTCCCGGCCGTCGAAGTTCTTCATCTCCCACGGCACGTTGTAGACGTACTCGACGAGCCGGTGGTCGGTGAACGGGACGCGGACCTCCAGGCTGGTGGACATCGAGATCCGGTCCTTGCGGTCCAGCAGGAACTTCTCCCAGTGCGTGATGTTGAGCCAGGTCAGCTCCTTCATCCGCTCCTCGTGCGGGGAGTCGCCGGCCAGGCGCGGCACCGCCTCCAGGGACTCGGCGTAGCGCCGCTTGACGTACTCCTCCAGGGAGAGCCGGTCCCAGAGCCCGATCTCCTTGATCGTGTCCAGGCCGCCGAGCCGCCGCCAGGCGTCGTACCAGGGGAAGGTGTCCCCGTTCACGGCCTCCTCGTCGAAGAACCAGTTGTAGCCGCCGAAGATCTCGTCGGCCGCCTCGCCCGAGAGCGCCACCGTGACGCGCTCCTTGAGCGCCTTGCACAGGTGGTACAGCGAGTGCTCCATGTCCCCGGTGGAGACCGGCAGGTCCTGGGCGCGCAGCACGGCGGCCCGGACGTCCTCGTCGAGGATGTCCGTGTTGTCCAGCTCCACGATGACGTGCTCGGCGCCGGAGTGCTTCGCCACGTCGACGGCGTAGGGGGTGTCCGGGTCCATCCAGATGCCGTTGTCGCGGAAGGTCTCGCCGTGGTCCTTGAAGTCGACCGAGAAGGCGGTGATCCGCTCGTCGGAGCCCTGCTCGCGCAGCACCTTGGCGGCGAGCGCGGTCACGGCGCTGGAGTCGAGGCCGCCGGAGAGCAGCGTGCCGACCTTCACATCGGCGATGAGCTGCCGCTCGACGATGTCCTCGAGGAGTTCGCGGACGGTGGCGATGGTGGTGTCGAGGTCGTCGGTGTGAGGGCGCGCCTGGAGTGTCCAGTACGTCCGGGTCTCCGTGCCCGCGCGCGAGAAGCGGACGGACGTGCCGGGGACCACCTCCCGCATGCCCTTGAAGACGGCGTGGCCTGGGGTGTTGATGATGGCGAAGATCTCCGCGAGACCCTCGGCGTCGACGACGGCCTCCGCCTCCGGGTGGGCGAGGATCGACTTCGGCTCGGAGCCGAAGAGGACGCCGTCGGCGGTGGGGTAGTAGTAGAGCGGCTTGACGCCCATCCGGTCGCGGACCAGGAGGAGTTCCTCGGTGCGCGGGTCCCAGATGGCGAGCGCGTACATGCCGTTGAGCCGCTCGGCGAACTCCTCGCCCCACTCCAGGTAGGCATGCAGCACCACCTCGGTGTCGGAGGCGGTACGGAAGGTGTGGCCGAGCTCGGCGAGTTCCGCCTTCAGCTCGCGGAAGTTGTAGACCTCACCGGTGTAGACGAGGACGGGCTGCCCGTCGTCGCCGGGGACGGCGTGCATGGGCTGCCGGCCGTTCTCCAGGTCGATGATGGAGAGCCGGCGGTGGCCGAGGGCGGCGTGGCGGGTGAGCCAGATGCCGCCGTCGTCCGGGCCCCGGCACTCCAGGGTCCGGGTCATGGCATCGGCGGTGTCGCCGCCGAGCGTCAGGTCACGGTCGTAGGCGACCCAGCCGGTGAGTCCGCACATGGCGCCTCAGGTCCTTTCTCGAATGATCAGCGGGGTGTACGGAGTCAGGCGCGGGGGGCGGGCGCGGGCTTCCGGGCCTCGGCCGAGAGCCGGGCCGGGGCCGTCGTCGGCTTCGGGGCCGGCACCCAGCCGGCGGTGTCCCAGTACGCGAGCTGGCGCAGCGCCGAGCGCTCGCCGATCTCGGCAACCCGCTCCCCACCGAGGATCAGCGTGGAGGGCCGGTCCGGTGAGAACCGGGGAACCGTCGGCGCGTTCGGGCTGCTCGGTGCCCCGCCGCGCGCGAAGGAGGCGATCAGGTCGATGAAGGTGTCCGAGACCAGCCGCTCCAGGGGGCCGTCGCCGTAGTGCGGGGCGTTGACGGCGGAGCCGTAGGTGCCGAAGAGGAACTTGGAGGTGGCCTCGTGCGGGGTGCCGGTCAGCGGCGGGGCGACCGGGTGCGCGAACTCCATCAGATAGCTCGGCACCCCGGGCCGCTCCCGCGCCTGCCGTTCGGCGAGCCGGGTGATCTGGTAGCGGAAGAGGCTGTCGCCCCATATCGCGCCCCAGATCGACACCGGGTCCTGCGGCAGCCCGTCGATGGCGGCGGCCCGGCGGTACGCGGAGATCGCCGCGTCCACCTCGGTGTCGGCGACATGGACCGCGCCCTTGTGGAGCACCGCCCGGACGGCGGTGCGCAGGCTCTCGTCGTCGGTGGGGTGGGGGCCGGGGAAGGGGTAGCCGGGGCCCGTGGTGAAGAAGGTGCCCTCGGTCCGGCCGTAGATCGTCAGGGTGGGAAGGTCCGGGGTGGGCAGCTCGAAGTCGTGGCCGAGCATCCAGCGGTCGTCGACGACCGGGCCCTGGTACTCCCGCCAGGTGGTGACCTCGCGGTCGGTGGGGCTGCCCGAGAAGATCTTCTCCCAGGTCTCCTTCAGCCGGTCCGCCGGGACGGTCCGCAGGCCCCGGACGGTGGTGCCGAGCTTGCGGGCGACCAGTTCGAAGACCCGGTGGGAGTCCTCCCGGCTCATCGAACTGGCGGGCTCCCACACGTGCTTGACGCTGATCGGGACGATCCGCCGCACGGTCCCGCGCAGCTCGGGGAGGAGCCCGAGCTGCCAGGTCGAGGAGCCGCCGGCCGAGGTGCCGACGAGGGTGATGTTCGCCGGATCGCCGCCGAAGGCCGCCGCGTTGCGGCGCACCCAGTGCAGCAGCGCCACCTGGTCCTGCAGGCCCCAGTTGGAGTACCCGCCGGTGCGCTCGTCGAGCAGGTCCTCGTGCAGACCCCAGCCCAGCGCGCCGAGACGGTAGTTGAAGGTGACGACGACCATGTCGCCGTGTGCGGCGGGGCGCGCGCCGTCGAAGTCCGGCTCGCTGCCGGCGCCCAGGAACCAGCCGCCGCCGTGGATGTAGACGACGACGGGCCGGGAGCCGCCGGTGTCCGGCGTCCAGACGTTCGCGTACAGGCTGTCCTCGCTGGAGCCCGGCAGATACGACTGGTACGAGACGGGCGCGAACGCGGTCGCGTCCCGCACCCCGCTCCACGGGGTGACCGGGCGCGGCGAGCGGTAGCGCAGCGCGCCGACCGGGGGAGCGGCGTAGGGCACCCCGCGGAAGACGGACAGGCCGCCGGTCCGCTCGCCCCTGATCAGGCCGCCGCCGACGCGGGTGACGACACCGGTGGTCTCCTCGGGGGACGTGGCCGCCCCCCGGGCGGACCCGGTGCCGGCCGCCGCCGCGCCGGGCACGGTCACCGCGGTCGCCACCGCTGCGGCGGCCGCGACGACCGTACGTCTCCGTGGCATATGTGGCGGCTCATGTCCAACTCCCGACCGGTCCATAAACAAAACTCCCCGGGTATGCGAATGGCGAAAGACGGCACGTCGAAGAGTGACGACGGTGTGAGGGTGCCGTACGCTCCTGGCCTCGGCCAATGCGCTTCGGCGTACTCAGTCAGGTCACTTCGGCATCCTCGGCCGGTCCGGTGGAAGCGGTGTCACGGTGACCTGACGGATTCACACCCGAACCTTTGAGCACAGCAGCGTGGGATCGGCACGATCCAGGCATGACAACGTCGATTCTGGACTCCCGCCCCCTTTTCGAGCTGGGCGCCGAGATTCACATCGCGGCCTCCGCCGACAAGATCTACTCGATCGTCAGCGACATGAAACGGCATTCCGAGTGGAGCTCGGAACTCCAGGACGGCACGTGGCTGTCCGGAGAGCCCGGACAGGTCGGCTCCATCTTCGAGGGAGAGAACTTCCGCAGCGACGACGTCGTGTCCTGGGCCCCGCTCATCCGCGGAATCTGGCACACGAAGTCGGAAGTCGTGGAGACCACCCCCGGCCGCGCGTTCCGCTGGAAGATCCACTCGAAGACCGGTGAACCGCAGGAGCTCACCTGGTCCTTCCTGATCGAGCCCGCGGAGGACGGTGCCACGCTTTCCCAGACGTTCCGTATGGGATACGCCTCGCCCGGAATCCACCAGATCACCAAGGACATGGACGAGGCCGACAAGCGGAAGTTCATCGCCGACTGGACGGAGAAGATGACCCGGGACATCACCGAGACCCTCGGCAAGATCAAGGTCGTCGTCGAGAAGGACTGACGCCACCTCCCGCACCGCACCAGGAACGACGCAGCGCCGGGCCGGCCCCCTCTCGGGGCCGGCCCCGCGCATGCCCGGCCCCGCCGCGTGACCGGCGGGCGAGGCTCCATGAGCCCCGCGACCCAGGGGCCGAGCCCCACGAGCCCCGCCGCGTGACCGGCGGCGGTGGCCCCCGCAAGCTCCCCCCACGAACTCCCCCCACACCGACAGCACGGAGATCGGGGCGCGCACAGGGTGCGCCCATGACGAGGGGAATCCCCATGCTTTCCAGACGACGGTTCATCGGTGCCGCCCTGGCGACAGGCGGCACGGTGGCCACCGGTGCGGCCCTGACCCCGCTGCTCGGCGCGGCGTCGGCCTCCGCGGCCGACGCGACCGCCGTCGCGTTCTTCACCCAGGCGATGCCGCTTCCCCAGGTCATCGCGCCCAGCTCCACCGCCAACGGCGTGGACACCTACAACATCTCGATACGCAGGAACACCAAGGAGATCGTGCCCGGCAAGCTCACCGAGGTCTTCACCTTCAACGGCGGCTTCCCGGGCCTCATCCGGGCCACCTCCGGCCGCCCGGTCGTCGTCAACCAGTACAACAAGCTGGACATGCCGGCCTCGATCCACCTGCACGGCGGGCACGTCGCCCCCCAGCACGACGGCGACCCGATGGCCACGATCGCCCCCGGCGGCGTCCGTACGTACCACTATCCCAACCAGCAGGCACACGCCCCGCTCTGGCTGCACGACCACGCCCACCACATGGAGTCCGAGCACGTCTACCGCGGCCTGTCCGCGTTCTACCTGCTCACCGACGCCCAGGAGAAGGCGCTCCCGCTGCCCTCCGGCTCGTACGACGTGCCGATCATGCTCCGCGAGGCGAACCTCGACGCGGCCGGGCAACTCGTCTACGCCATGGACGACTTCATGGGCCGCTCCACCATCCTCGCCAACGGCAAGGCCTGGCCCTACCTCCAGGTGGCCGCCCGGAAGTACCGCTTCCGGCTGCTCAACTCCACCAATCTGCGGTTCTTCACCCTGCGTCTGCAGGACGGCTCGCCGTTCACGCAGATCGGGTCCGACGGCGGTCTGCTGGAGAAACCCTTCTCCACCGACACCGTCTCCCTCTCGCCCGGTGAACGCGCCGAGGTCGTCATCGACTTCTCCCGCTACCCGGTCGGCACCCAGCTGGTTCTGGAGAACACCGAGGGTCCGGGACCGGCCGAACTGACCGGCAAGGTGCTCCGCTTCGACGTGGTGAAGACCGCCACCGATTCCAGCTCCGTGCCCGCCACCCTGCGCACCCTCCCCGCGCTGCCCGCCGTCACGGGCCGGCGGACCGTCGTCATGAGCATGGACGAGGACGGGCGGCCGCATCCGCAGGGCTATATGGACGGAAAGGTCTACGACCACCATCGCATCGACAACACCGTCCCCTGGGGCGGCTCGGAAATCTGGACGGTCACCAACAGCAATCAGGCCATCCCGCACAACTTCCATATTCACCTGGTGCAGTTCCGCGTATTGGAGCGGAACGGAAATCCGCCCGGCCCGGCCGAGGCAGGACTCAAGGACACGATCCGCGTCATGCCCGGCGAGACGGTGAAGTTCCAGGCGACATTCGACAGCTATCGGGGGAAATATCTCTACCACTGTCACATGCTCGACCACGCGGCGATGGGAATGATGGCCCAGATGGAAGTCGTGTGAACGGAAACCGAACCGACCTGATGGATTCTCCGCCCACTTGACGGAGTGCGGCCCGCGTCATTGGCCGGGCCGCCGCACACGGCGGATGATTCGAACGAATTCCGGGCCGGCCGGCCCTGCCGACGACACGTCGGACACCTCGGACACCTCGGACGCCTCGGACGCCTCGGACGCCGCGGACGCCGCGGACGCCTCGGACGCCTTGGAACGTCGGATGCCTGGGACGCCTCCGACGCCGGTTCGGTGATCCGCCGGCCGGCCCGTCGTCCGCCCGCTCTTCCCCCGCTCTTCCCCGCTCTTCCCGCCGAGTGGATCTCTGCCACGAAGAATGCCGCCGCACGTCGTCCTGTCGTCTTAGGAGAGAGACCCCCTGTGGACAACACTCTGCTCGACATCCGGCAAAGGCCGGCTCTGCAACAGCCCGTGTGGGAAGACGCCTCCCAGGTGGAACGCGTACGGGAGGAACTGAGCGTCCGCCCCGCCCTGGTCAGCCCCCAGGACGTGCACACCCTGCGCACCCTGCTCGCCAGGGTGGCCGCGGGCGAGGCCGTCGTCGTCCAGTCCGGCGACTGCTCCGAGGACCCCGACGAGTCCACGGCCCAGCACGTCGCCCGCAAGGCCGCCGTCCTCGACCTGCTCGCCGGCGCCATGAAGATGATCACCCACAAGCCGGTGATCCGCGTGGGCCGCATAGCCGGCCAGTTCGGCAAGCCCCGTTCGAACGACACCGAGAAGGTCGGCGAGCTCGAACTCCCCGTCTACCGGGGCCACATGGTCAACGGACCCGAGCCCGACCCGGAGTCCCGCCGCCCCGACCCGCTGCGCCTGCTCACCGGCTACATGGCCGCCAACGACATCATGGGCCACCTCGGCTGGCGCAAGCCCGTCGGCCGCCCGGTCATCGACCCGCCCGTCTGGACCAGCCACGAGGCCCTGCTCCTCGACTACGAGGTGCCGATGCTGCGCCGCGACGACGAGGGCCGGCTGCTGCTCGCCTCCACCCACTTCCCGTGGATCGGCGAACGCACCCGCCAGACCGACGGCGCCCACGTCGCCCTCCTCGCCGAGGTCGTCAACCCGGTCGCCTGCAAGGTCGGCCCCGGCATGACCCCCGAGGAGCTGCTCACCCTCTGCGAGCTCCTCGACCCGGCCCGCGAGCCCGGCCGGCTCACCCTCATCGCCCGCATGGGCGCCGAGAAGGTCGCCCGGAAGCTGCCGCCGCTCGTCGAGGCCGTCCGCGCCGCCGGCCACCCGGTCATCTGGCTGACGGACCCCATGCACGGCAACACCGTGGCCGCGCCCGGCGGCCTCAAGACCCGCTACACGACGACCGTCGAGCGGGAGATCTCCGAGTTCCAGCTCGCCGTGCGCTCCTCCGGCGGCATCGCGGGCGGCGTGCACCTGGAGACCACCCCCGACGACGTCACCGAGTGCGTGCTCGGCGAGCAGTGGGCCGGCCGCTGCGGCGAGCACTACACCAGCCTCTGCGACCCGCGGCTCAACCCCGGCCAGGCCGTCACGGTCATCTCGGCCTGGCGCGCCTGACCCCGTCCGCCCGGCCCCACACGCTTCCAGGGAGGAACCGTCATGCAGGACAAGATCGCCCTCGTCACCGGCGCCGCGGGCGGGATCGGCGCCGCCGTGGTCCGCGCGCTCGCCGATCGCGGTGCCACCGTCGCCGCCGTCGACCGCGACGAGGTCACGCTCAAGCAGCGGGTGGCCGCGTTCGCCGCCGAGGGCCTGCCCGTCGAGGCGTTCCCCGCCGACGTCACCGACAGCGCTCAGGTCACCGCCCTCGTCGACGAGGTCGAGCGCCGCCTCGGCCCGATCGACCACCTCGTCAACGCGGCCGGCGTCCTGCGCCTCGGCCCCGTCCGCACCTTCACCGACGAGGACTGGGCGGCCACCTTCGCCGTCAACGCCACCGGCGTCTTCCAGGTCTCCCGCGCCGTCGTCGACCGGATGATCCCGCGCGGCTCCGGAGCCCTCGTCACCGTCGCCTCCAACGCCGCCAACACCCCGCGCAGCGAGATGGCCGCGTACGCCGCCTCCAAGGCCGCCGCCTCCCTCTTCACCAAGTCGCTGGGGCTCGAGGTCGCGCGGTACGGCATCCGCTGCAACCTGGTCGCCCCCGGCTCCACGGACACCCCGATGCTGTCCTCGATGTGGCACGACGAGTCCGGTCCCAAGGGGACCATCGAGGGCCGCCCCGAGGCGTTCCGCGTCGGCATCCCGCTGAAGAAGCTGGCGCTGCCCACCGACATCGCCGACGCCGTCGTCTTCCTCCTGTCCGACCAGGCCTCCCACATCACCCTGCACGACCTCACGGTCGACGGCGGCGCCTCGCTCGGCGCGTAGCGCCCGCCCCGCACCGGAACCCCTCATCCCCTTCCGTACCCGAGAGGACGTCATGGCCGGGATACCGCCCATCGAGGCCTATCCGTTGCCGACGGCCGGCGCGCTGCCGCCCGCCACCCCGCACTGGTCCGTGGACCCGGACCGAGCGGTCCTGCTCGTCCACGACATGCAGCGCTACTTCCTGGCGCCCTTCCCCACGCCGCTGCGCGAGGAGATCATCGCCAATGCCGCCCTGCTCCGCGACCGTTGCGCCGACCGCGGCATCCCGGTGGCGTACACCGCGCAGCCCGGCGGCATGACGCCCGAGCAGCGCGGTCTGCTCGCCGACTTCTGGGGTCCGGGCATGCGCGTCGACCCCGCCGACCGGGAGGTCGTGGAGCCACTCGCCCCCGCCTCCGGGGACTGGCTGCTCACCAAGTGGCGCTACAGCGCCTTCTTCAAGACCGACCTGCTGGAGCGGATGCGGTTCCACGGCCGCGACCAGCTGATCATCTGCGGGGTGTACGCCCACGTCGGCGTCCTCGCCAGCGCGGTCGAGGCGTTCACGAACGACATCGAGACCTTCCTCGTCGCCGACGCCCTCGGCGACTTCACCGAGGCCGAGCACTGGTCGGCCGTCGACTACGCCGCCAAGCGCTGCGCCGTCGTCACCACCGCCAAGGAGGTGCTGGGGTGACCGCGTTCCCCGCCCGGCGCACGGCCCCCGAGCCCGAGCCCGAGGCTCCCGCCCGGGGTGAGCCGCAGTCCCAGGCCGAGGCTCCCGCCCGGGGTGAGCCGCAGTCCCAGGCCCAGGCGCAGACGCAGGGTGAGCCGCAGTCCCAGGCCCAGGCTGAGCCCCAGGACCTGCTGAGCCGTATCCTCGGCCCGAACCCGCCCGCCTTCGCCGTGCTGCACCGGCCCGAGACCACCGGGCCCGGCGCCCTCGACCTGCTGACCGGCGACATCTCGCTGCCCGCGACCCTCGCCGACCTCCCGCTGCGCGAGGACCCGGGCACCGCCAGCCGGCACGAGGTCCTCGCCGTCGTCCCGTACCGCCAGATCGGCGAGCGCGGCTTCGACCGTACCGACGACGGCGCCCCGCTCATCGCGATGAGCGTCACCGAGCAGACCACCGTCCCCCTCGACACCGTCCTGGCCGCGATCCCCGACGTCCCGATCACCCTCGCCGAGGGCCGCTTCGACGTCGACGACACCGCCTACGCCGAGATCGTGCGCCGGATCGTCGCCGACGAGATCGGCACCGGCGAGGGCGCCAACTTCGTCATCCGCCGCTCCTTCACGGCCGAGATCACCGACTACGGACCCGGCAGCGCGCTGACCTTCTTCAAGCGGCTCCTGGAGCGCGAGACGGGCGCGTACTGGACCTTCGTCATCCACACCGGGGAGCGCACCTTCGTCGGCGCGTCCCCCGAGCGGCACGTCAGCCTCGCCGACGGCACCGCCGTGATGAACCCGATCAGCGGCACCTACCGCTACCCCGCCTCCGGCCCCACCCTCCACGGCGTCCTCGACTTCCTCGCCGACCGCAAGGAGGCCGACGAGCTGTACATGGTCGTCGACGAGGAGCTGAAGATGATGGCCCGGATCTGCGAGGACGGCGGCCGGGTCGTCGGCCCCTACCTCAAGGAGATGGCCCGGCTCGCCCACACCGAGTACTTCATCGAGGGCCAGACCGACCGCGACCCGCGCGAGATCCTGCGCGAGACGCTGTTCGCCCCGACCGTGACCGGTTCGCCGCTGGAGAGCGCGGCCCGCGTCATCGCAAAGTACGAACCCCACGGCCGCCGTTACTACAGCGGGATCGCCGCCCTCATCGGCCGCGACGCCCTCGGAGGCCGGGCCATGGACTCGGCCATCCTCATCCGTACCGCCGAGATCGACGCCGCCGGCCGGGTCGGGATCGGAGTCGGCGCCACGCTGGTACGCCACTCCGACCCGGAGTCGGAGGTCGCCGAGACCCGCGCCAAGGCCGCCGGGCTGCTCTCCGCCCTCCAGGACCACGGCGCCGCCCGCTTCCGCGCCCACCCGCGCGTCCGGGAGGCGCTGGAGCGGCGCAACGCCACCATCGCCGACTTCTGGCTCGCGGAGGAGTCCGGCCGAGGCCGGCCGGTACCCGACCCCGTCCTCGCCGGACAGCGCGTCCTCATCGTCGACGCCGAGGACACCTTCACCTCGATGATCGGACAGCAGGTACGCGCCATGGGGCCGGAGGTGACGGTCCGCCGCTTCGACGAGGATTACGCCCTCGAGGGCTACGACCTCGTCATCATGGGCCCAGGTCCTGGCGACCCCCGCGAGGCGGGACACCCCAAGATCGCGCACCTGCGGGAGGCGGTCTCCACACTGCTGCGCGAGCGCCGGCCGTTCCTCGCGGTCTGCCTCAGCCACCAGGTCCTCAGCCTGCGCCTCGGCCTGGAACTCGCCCGCCGCGACGTGCCCAACCAGGGCGTGCAGAAGGAGATCGACCTCTTCGGCAGCCGCGAACGGGTCGGCTTCTACAACACCTTCGCGGCCCGAAGCGACAGCGACCGCCTCCACCACCCGGAGCTCGGCACCGTCGAGGTCAGCCGCGACCCGGAGACCGGCGAGGTGCACGCCCTGCGCGGACCGCACTTCGCGTCGATGCAGTTCCACGCCGAGTCCGTGCTCACCCAGAGCGGGCCGCGGATCGTCGCGTCCCTCCTCGGCGGCCTGCTGAAGAGCGCCCCGGCCGAGGACGTGCCGGCGGAGGGCGCGTCGGCCGAGGGCGTGCCCGTCGCATGACCGGTACGGTCCAGGAGGCCGTTCGTCGCCCGCTGAGTCGCGAGGGGGCCGGGGACCGCGCGTCCTCGGCCCCTTCCGCGGCCCGTTCAGGAACCGGCGGGAGCCGTGCCGACCTCCACGCGGCCGAGCAGCGTGTGGCCGTCCGCGCCCAGGACCAGCTTGCGGTAGCGGCCGCCCGCCCGGTCGGCCTCGCTGAACTCGATCGCCCCCTCCGTGCGGGCGTGGATGTCACCGAACCCGGAGACGTCGATGCCGAGCAGCTTCAGCCGGGTAGGCTGCCCGGTGTCGCCGAACGGGGTGGGGGCGAGGCCCATGAGGCTCCGGGCCACGGCGGCGGCCATACGGTAACCGGGGGCGAGCAGACCGTGGCAGCGGCCCTCGACGGCCGCGCACTCGCCGACCGCCCAGATCCGCCCGTCGTCCGTGCGCAGGCCGTCGTCGACGAGGAACCCGCCCCGCTCACCGGTCGCCAGGCCCGCGTCCGCCGCCAGTTCGTCCCGGGGCCGTATCCCCGCGGAGAAGACGACGAGCCCGGCCTCGATCTCCGTACCGTCCGCGAGCCGGACCCGGTCCGCGTCGACGGAGACGGTCGTCGCCCCGCAGTGCACCTCGACGCCGAGCCCCCGCACCAGCGAGGCGAGGAGCCGGCCGCCGCCCGTGTCCACCTGAAGCGGCATCAGACGGGGGGCCGCCTCGACCACATGGGGACGCATACCGAGCCGCCGCAGCGCGTCGGCGGCCTCCAGACCGAGCAGCCCGCCGCCGACGACGACGCCCGGCGCGCCGGGGCGGGCGGCGGCCCGGAGCGCCTCGATGTCCTCGACCGTGCGGTACGTGAGGCAGTGCGGCAGGTCGTGCCCCGGGACGGGCGGCACGAACGGCCGCGAGCCGGTGGCCAGGACCAGGGCGTCGTACGCGTGCCGTGTCCCGTCGGCGCACCGCACGGTCCGCCGGTCCCGGTCGATCCCGGTCACCGTCGTGGAGAGCCGCACGTCGACGAGGGAGCCGGGGGCGGGCAGCGCGAGGTCGGCCGGCGTACGGCCGGAGACGAGGGAGGAGAGCGCGATCCGGTCGTACGCGCCCCGCGGCTCCTCGCCGAGCACGACGATCCGCCAACTGTCGGTCCGGTCCAAGGCCCGTACCTCGGCGACCAGCCGGTGCCCGACGGGCCCGTATCCGACGACGACGAGCGTCCGCCGACCGGGGCTCATGCGACCTCCTCCGGGATCGGGAGCGACGCGCACACCGCGCGGATCGCCGCCGTGCAGCCGCCGCAACCGGTGGTCGCGCGGGTCGTCGCGGCCAGGGCCGCGAGCTCCCGGGCGCCGTCCTGCCAGGCCCGCACGACCGTCCCCTTGCTGACGTTGTTGCAGTGGCAGAGGACGGCTTCGTCGGCCATCGCCGCCGGGTCGTCCCCGGGAGCCTTCGTCCGGCCCCCGAGGAGCAGGGCGAGCCGGTCCCCGGGCACGGGCCGTCCCGTGTCGCTCAGCTGGGTCACGGCCGCTATGCCTTCGGGGAGGCCGACGAGCACGGCCCGGGATATTCGGTCGTCCCGGATCTCGAGCCTGGCGTACCGGCCGCGCGCCGGGTCGGAGAAGGTCACCACCTCGTCGGACCCGCCCGACGGCACCGACGCGCCGAGCGAGGCGATGTCCAGGCCCGGGACCCTCGGGCGCAGGACCTGCGGCACCGGTGCGTACCGGGCGTCGCCGCCCGTGAGGAGCGTGGCCAGGGTCTCCGCCTGCGCCAGGGCGCCCGCCAGGTCCGGCGCGCCCGCGCAGGCGCCGATCGCCCGGATCGCGGGATCGCTCGTCCGGAGACGGTCGTCCACCACGATGCTCCCCGACGCGTGCCGCACCGCCAGGCCCGCCTCGCGGGCCGCCGCCGTCTCCGGCACGGTGCCGGTGCACCGCAGGACCGTGTCGGCGCCGAGCGCTCCGAGTGCGCCGGATGTGCCGAGCGTGCCGGACGTACCGGACGTGCCCGCCGTGCCGGACGTGCCGGACGTGCCGGACGTGCCCGCCGCGCCGGACGTACCGGACGCGCCCGACCCGTCCGACGCCGGGACGTACGCGCCCATGCGCAGCTCGATGCCCCAGGACTCCAGGCGGGCCGCCACCAACTGGCCCGCCACCTCGTCCAGATGGCGGTGCATCGGGTACGGGCCGCCGTGCGCCAGGACCACCCGGTGCCCGCGCCGTCGCAGCGCCGTCGCCGTCTCCACGCCGAGGACGCCTCCGCCCACCACGGCCACCCGCCCCCGCACCGGCCGGGCGGCGTCGGCCAGGGTGTGCACGTCACCGGTCGGCCGCGCCCCGGTCGCCAGGACCAGCGTGTCGTAGCCGTACCGCGTCCCGTCCGCGCACCGCACCATCCGGCGCGGCCGGTCGATCGCGACGACCCGGACGCCCGTCCGCACCTCGACCTCGGGCGGCGGCGCCGACAGCGTCAGCGCGCTCGCCGGCACGCCCCCGCCGAGCACCGAGCCCAGCAGCGTGCGCTGGTACGCGGGGTGCGGCTCGGCGCCCAGGACGGTCACCGGTCCTTCGTGGCCGAGGGCGGCCAGGCGCGCGGTCAGCCGGTGCGCGGCCAGGCCGTTGCCGACGACGAGGATCCGCTTCACACACCCACCGCCCCGCCGGGGACCGCGTCCACCGGTTCGACCCGTACCGCACTCACCTTGAACTCCGGCATCCCGCTGCGCGGGTCGAGCGCCCCGCTCGTCAGCAGGTTCGCCCGCCCGTCGCCCGGGAAGTGGAACGGCAGGAACACCGTGTCCGTCCGCAGGCTCTCCACCAGACGCACCCGCGCCACCACCGCTCCTCGCGCCGACACCACCCGGGCGAGCCCGCCCGCCGTGACACCGGCCCGCCGGGCCGCGTCGGGGTGGATCTCCACGAACGGCTCCGGCTCCACCGCCGTCAGACCGGGCACCCTACGGGTCTGGGCGCCGGACTGGTAGTGGGCCAGGACCCGGCCCGTCGTCGCGTACAAGGGAAGTGCCCCGCCCGGGAGTTCCGCCGCGTCACGATGCTCGACCGGTACGAAACGGGCCCGACCGTCCGGGTGCGCGAAGCCGTCGAGGAAGAGCCTCGGCGTCCCCGGGTGCGCCGGCCCCGCCGGCACCGCCGGGCACGGCCAGTGCAGCGCCTCACCCGCGTCGAGGCGCTCGTAGCTCACCCCGGAGTAGTCCGCCCGGCCGCCCGCCGTGGCCCGCCGCAGCTCCTCGAAGACCTCCCGGGGCTCGACGGGATACCGCTCGGCCGGTTCACCGAGCCGTACGGCCAGCCCGCGCAGCACCTCCAGATCGCCGCGCACCCCCGGCGGCGGGGCGAGCAGCGCCCGCCGGCGCAGCACCCGGCCCTCCAGGCTCGTCAACGTGCCCTCCTCCTCCGCCCATTGGGCGACCGGAAGGACCACGTCCGCCATCCGGGCCGTCTCCGAGGGCACGAAGTCCGCCACGACGAGCAGATCGAGCGCCGCGAGACGCTCGGTGACATGGCCCGCGTTCGGCGCGGAGACGACCGGGTTCGAGCCGAAGACCAGGAGCGCGCGCGGGCCGCGGGGCGTCCCCAGCGAGTCGAGCAGCTCGTACGCGCTCGGCCCGGCGCCCGGCAGCGCGGCCGCCTCCACACCCCACACCCCGGCGACATGCTCGCGGGCCGCCGGGTCGTCGATCATCCGGTAGCCGGGCAGCTGGTCGGCCTTCTGCCCCAGTTCGCGCCCGCCCTGGCCGTTCCCCTGACCGGTGAGGCAGCCGTAACCGCTGCCGTCCCGGCCGGGGAGCCCGAGCGCGAGCGCCAGGTTCACGAACGCGGAGACCGTGTCGGCGCCCTTGCTGTGCTGTTCGGCACCGCGCCCCGTCAGGACGTACGCCCGGCGCGCGTCGGCGAGCAGCCGCACCGCCTCCCGCTGGGCCGCGACCGGCACCCCCGTCACCCGCTCGGTCCGCTCCGGCGTCCAGGGCAGCGCCCGCTGCCAGGCCGCCTCGAAGCCGTTCGTGCGCTCCCGTACGAAGGCGTGGTCGAGCCGCCCGTCGAGCACCGTCAGCTGCAACAGGCCCAGCGCCAGCGCGAGATCGGTGCCCGGCGCGGGCCGCAGATGCAGCGCCGCACGCTCGGCGGTCGGGGTGCGGCGCGGGTCCAGCACGATCAGCGCGGCCCGGTCCAGGTGCCGCATCAGCGGCGGCATCGTCTCGGCCGGGTTCGCCCCGGCCAGCAGAACCACGTCCGCCCGGCCCAGGTCCGTCACCGGGAAGGGCAGGCCACGGTCGACGCCGAAGGCGGCGTTGGAGGCGGCGGCTGCCGAGGACATGCAGAAGCGGCCGTTGTAGTCGATCCGGCTGGTCCGCAGCGCGAGCCGGGCGAACTTGCCGAGGAGGTACGCCTTCTCGTTGGTCAGCCCGCCGCCGCCGAACACCCCGACCGCGTCCGGTCCGTGCGCGCGCCGGATCTCCCGCAACCGCCCGGCCACCAGGTCCAGGGCGGCGTCCCAGCCGACGGGGGCGAGCCTGCCGTCCGCCCCGCGCACCAGGGGCGCGCGCAGCCGGTCGGCCGCCGAAAGGACCTCGGGCGCGGTCCACCCCTTCTGGCACAGGCCGCCCTGGTTGACGGGGAACGCGGAGGGGGTGACGGTGACCTCGCCGAGGGCGTGGCCGAGCCGCGTGCCGCATTGCAGCGCGCAGTAGGGGCAGTGGGTGTGGACGGTACGGGGCGGACCGGCGGACCCGGCCCCGGACCCGGATCCGGACACAGGCAGGGGCTCGGGCAGAGGCTCGGACATGAACTCGGGCAAGGGCTCAGACACGGGTGACCCCACGCCGTACCGCCCGCGGCTCCGGCTGCCGCCCCGTCCGTACCGGTCGCAGATACACCGTCCAGGTCACCGCCACACACAGCGCGTAGAAGCCGAGGAACGCCAGGAAGGCGGGCGTGCCGCTGCCGCCCTCGGAACCGTACGCCGCCCGGAAGGCGAGGTTCACCGCGACCCCGCCGAGCGCGCCCACGGCGCCGGCGATGCCGATCACGGCGCCCGAGAGGCGGCGCGCGCGGGCGAAGGCCAGGGTCGCGTCCCCGCCCGCGGTGACCTCGCGGCCGGCCCGCTCGGCGAAGACGGCCGGGATCATCTTGTACGTGGAGCCGTTGCCGATACCGGTGAGCAGGAACAGCACCGTGAAACCGGCCACGAACAGGGCGAACGAGCCGTCCCGCGAGGCGAGCAGCAGCCCCACCGTCCCCGCCGCCATCCCCACGAACGTCCACGCGGTGACCCGCGCCCCGCCCCACCGGTCCGCGAGCCGCCCGCCGAAGGGGCGGGCGAGCGAACCGAGGAGCGGGCCGAGGAACGTGTACGAGGCGGCCTGGAGCGGTGTGGAGCCGAACTGGGTCTGGAGGACCAGGCCGAAGGCGAACCCGTACCCGATGAACGAGCCGAACGTGCCGATGTAGAGCAGCGAGATCCACCAGGTGTGCGCGACGCCCAGGGCCTCGCGCTGGGCGCCGCGCCGGGCGCCCTTCTCGCCGCGTACCGGCGCCAGGTTGTCCATCCGCAGCGCCGCCAGGAGCGAGACGGCGACGATCAGCGGCAGGTAGCACGCGGCGACGTAGGAGGGGTGCGTGTCGCCGGCCGTGGCGATCACAAGGAGTCCGAGGAGCTGCACGACGGCCACCCCGAGATTGCCGCCGCCCGCGTTGAGCCCGAGGGCCCAGCCCTGGTGGCGCTGCGGGAAGAAGGCGGTGATGTTCGTCATCGACGAGGCGAAGTTGCCGCCGCCGACCCCGCCGAGCGCGCCGATGACGAGGAAGACCCACAGGGGCGTGCCGGGCCGCTGCGTGAAGTACGCCGCGCCGCCGGCGGGGACGAGCAGCACGGCGGTGGCGAAGACCGTCCAGTTCCGGCCGCCGAACCGCGTGACCGCGTGGCTGTACGGGAGTCTCAGCACCGCTCCCACCAGCGTCGGAGTGACGACGAGCAGGAACTTCTCGCCGGGCGTGAAGGGTAGCCCGATGCGGGGCGACATGAACAGGACGAGCACCGACCACATGGACCAGACGGAGAAGCCGATGTGCTCGGAGGCGACGGAGAGCGCGAGGTTGCGCCGTGCGATGCGCTTGCCCCCGCCCTCCCAGAACCGGACGTCCTCCGGGTCCCACGCCTCGATCCACCGCCCGCGCCGGCGACGGCGTCCGGGCTGGTTCTCGCGTCCGTCGCCGTGCCTGTGCCCGTCCTCGTGCTCGTGCTCGTGCCCGTGCTCGTGCCCGTCCCGGTCCGTCACGCTCACGGCGTGCCCTTCAACGCCCGGTCCACCAGCGGGCCGGCCGCGCCCGTGTAGGCGGCCGGGTCGCAGAGGGAGGCCACCTCGGCGGCGTCCATGACCCCGGCGAGCTCCGGGGCCTCGGCGAGGACGTCGGGGAGCGGGCGGCCGTCGCGGTCCGCCGTCACCGACGCCCACGTAAGGAGCTCCTTCGCGGCGGCCTTCCCGAGCCGGGGCGCGAGCACGGCCGCGATCCGCTCGGAGACGACCTGGCTGCCGGTGAGCGCCAGGTTCTCCCGCATCCGCTCCGCCCGCACCTGAAGGCCTTCGGCCAGCTCGACGGCGGTGTGCGCGGCGCCGCCGGTCAGCCGCAGGCACTCGCGCAGCAGCTGCCACTCGGCGTGCCACACGCCGCCCGAGCGCTCGTCCTCGGTCACCAGACACTGCCCCAAGGCGCCCGCGAGGGCGGGCACCTGGAGGGCGGCGGACCGGATCAGGGTCGCGAGGACCGGGTTCCGCTTGTGCGGCATCGCCGACGACGCCCCGCGCCCGGACCCGCCCGAGGGCTCGGCGACCTCCCCGACCTCGGTCCGCGCGAGCGACTGCACGTCGACGGCGATCTTCCCGAGCGCCCCGGCCGCGAACGCGAGCGCGAACGCGAGATCGGCGACGGGCGCGCGCAGAGCGTGCCAGGGCAGCGGCGCCGCTCCCCGCAACCCGGCCTCCTCGGCGAAGACCTCGAGCAGCCGCTCGCTGTACCCGGCCACGTCGAACGCCCGATCGGCGCCCGGCGCGTCGTGGTCCGGCCCGCCGGGAGCGGACGCCCCCGGCGCCTCGTCGGCCGCCGTGGCACCGGCACGGCCGACCGCGAGAGCGTCGCCGCCCGGCGCGTCCCGGCCGGGTCCGCCGGGAGTGGACGCCCCCGGCGCCTCGCCGGCCGACGGGACACCGCCACGGCCGCCCGCCCCCTCAGCGCCCCCCGCCCCCGCCGCCAGGCGCGCGTACTCGACGTAGCCCGCGAGGGTTCCCGCCGCGCCGCCCAGGGAGACCGGGAGGGTCTCCTGGACGCGGGCGAGGCGGTCGTCCGCGTCCAGGAGCAGCGCGCGCCAGCCGGCGGTCTTGAGGCCGAAGGTGGTCGGGACTGCGTGGAGGGTCAGGGTGCGGCCGGCGATCAGGGTGTCGCGGTGGCGCTCCGCGAGTCCGGCCAGCGCGACCGCCGTACGGGACAGGTCCGCGCGGATCAGCCGCAGCGCCCGGTCCGCGACGAGCATCGCGCCGGTGTCGAAGATGTCCTGGCTCGTCGACCCCCGGTGGACGTACTCCGCGGCCGCCGGGTCCTCCGCCGCCACCACCCGGGTCAGCGCCTGCACCAGGCCGACCACCGGGTTCGCGGTCTCGCGAGCCGCGAGGGCCAGGGCGCGCAGGTCCAGGCGCTCCGCACGCGCCGCGTTGGAGACGGCTCGGGCCGCCGCCTCCGGGACCGTGCCGAGCCGCGCCTGGGCCCGGACCAGGGCGGCCTCGGCGTCCAGCATGGCCTGCAGCCAGGCCCGGTCGCCGACCGCCGCCTCCACCGGTGTCCCGGCCCGTACGGGCGACAGGAGCCCCGCGTCCTCCCACGGGCGCGTCACACGATCACCCCGGCGAACCGCGCACCGGAGCCCTCCATCGAGCTCCCCGCCTCCGCCGCGCCCTCCGTCACCGGCCGCACTCCGGCCGGCACCTGGGCCGTCGGCGGCAGCGCGCACAGGGCCCGCGCGATCGCGTCCGAGTCGCCCAGCGTCACCGAGTCGACGCCCGGCCTGATCCCGGCCGCGGTCACCCAGTGCACCGACTCGGTGGGCACGCCGTACGCGAACCGGCGCGGGTGCGGTCGGCCTCGGCCGTCCACCACCCGGTACGGCCGCTCGGTGACGGCCAGGCCCCCGGTCTCGTAACTCGTCCCGCAGGAACCGGCGATCCGGTACGGCGTCGCCTGGTCGGTGTTCAGGAGGTGCAGCATCAGCGGGTCCTCGGTGCGCCGCAGGTCCGGCTCCGGCAGCCGCGCCTCGATCAGCACCGACGCCCGTACCGGCGGCCCCGGCACGGACTCCGACGCGGCGACGAACGACGGCGCCGCCGCGTCGAGGCGGATCTGCGTGCCGGGCCCGGTGACCTCCAGGACACCCGCCTCGATCAGCGCGATCATCTCCTCGATGCGGGAGGCCGGCGGGCCGATCGACAGGAAGCCGTTGAGCGGGGTGTACCACCCCTCCAGGTCGTCCCGGTGCGAATTGCCCTCCAGGCCGCCGTGGTCGACGGCGAGCCGGACCTCGTTGCGCAGGTCCCGCAGCACGTCGAGAGCGGCCTTGAGCGGACCCCGCACATTGCCGGCCCGCGCCTCCGCCACATCCCGCTCCAGATGGCGCAGCAGCCACGCCCGGAAGTCGTCCCTGCTCGTGAACTCCCGCTCCCCGTACGGCCTGGAGAGCTTCTCCCAGTCCCAGCGGCGCGGCTCCTCGATCCCGTACGAGGCCACCAGCTCCGTACGGTCGGACTCCTCGCCCGTCGCCAGGTACCGGGCGGTGAACTCCTCGCGCTCGTCGCCGCGCCCCAGGGAGTCGAGGAGCGTGCCGTAGTAGACGCTCTCCACCTCCCGGGAGATCAGCGGCCACAGGTCCTGCGCGAAGTTCACCCGCTCGCCGTCGACGGAGCGGGCCCGCAGCCGGGCGATGAACTCCGGGGTCAGCAGGCGCGGCAGGTGACGCCCGTAGGCGCCCTTCTGGTTGTCGCCGCGCGCGTGGTACGGCACCCCGCGCCGCGAGGACGCGAAGAGCTTCGGCTCCCGCCCCGAGGCGCGGTACACCAGCCGTCCGTCGCGCCGCTCGAAGACGCCGCCCCGGCCGGCCGTGAACAGCGCCATGTGGTCGAAGAAGTTGAGCCCGAGGCCGCGCAGCAGCACGTGCTGCCCCGGCTCGATGCCGCTCAGGTCCAGGTCCGCCGGGTTGGCCGGGGTGATGTAGCGGAGATTGTGGATGCGGGACAGGCTCGCCGTACGCGCCTCACGGGACGTCAGCCGGGCCGGCACGTGACCCTGGGCGAGCACCACCCCGTCGAGGTGGTTGAGCCGGGTGCCGTCCTCCAGACGGACCCCCTGCGGGCCGCCGGGCACCCCGTGGGTGTCGGCCATCGCCACCGCCCGCGAGCGGTGCACGCGGACCGTGACGTGGCCCGGCGCGCGGGCCACGACCCGGCGGAAGCAGTCGTGCAGATAGCGGCCGTAGAAGGCGCGCGAGGGGTACGAGTCGGGGCCGAGCCGGCGCGCCTCCTCCAGCGTCCCGGCGTCGTACACGTCGGCGGACCCGCCCGCGTCCGTCAGCGCCAGGAGTTCCTGGGCCCACGCGTACAGGCTGGGACCGGGCTCGATCGGCCCCTCGATCCGGGCGCTGTCGTCGGTGTACATGGTCACCTGCGAGGCGACCGTGTTCATCAGCAGGTGCCGCGACTGCTCGGTCCGCCACACCGCGCCCGGGCCCGGCGCGGCCGGGTCGACGACATGCACGGTGAGGGTCCGGTGGGTCGGCGTGAGGCGCTCGTTGGCGCAGATCCGCTCCAGGACGGACAGGCCGCGCGGCCCGGCGCCGACGATGCAGACCTCGGCGTGCGTGTCGCTCATGTCGGCTCCCCGGTGGTCGCTGTCACCCGCGCGTGTGTGGTCGTCCAGGCCGGCTCGCCGGTCGTCGGTCATGCCGGCTCGCCGGTCGTGGGTCATGCCTGCTCGTGTGTGGTCGTCGGTCACGCCTGCTCCCCGCTCGTGGGCGTCGGGCCGGCGGCGAGCAGCCGGGCCAGCTCAAGCCGCTTGATCTTGGTGGTGGCGGTCTGCGGCAGCTCGCCGAGCCGCCACTGCACCGGCTCCGCCATCGGCGGCAGCGTCGCCGTCGCCGTCTTCCACGCCGCCGGGTCCAGCGGGCGGTCGTCCTTCGTGCAGACCACCGGGACGGCCCGGCCGTCCGGGCCGGGGATGATGATGACCTCGGCCAGCTCCGCCAGCTTCCCGAAGAGGGTGTCCTCGGCGGCGAGCGTGGAGCCGAAGCCCTCGATCAGGTCGACCTCCCGGTCGAGCAGGTGCACACAGCCCCACCTGGTGCGGTAGCCGACGTCGCCCATTCGCCACCAGCCGTCGGCCGACACCTGCTGGTCGTACCGCTCCCGCTCACCGAGGTAGGTGACGATCCGGCCGTCGCTGCGCACCTCGATGTAGCCCGGGTTCTCCGGCGAGGGATCCCTGCCGTCCCGGCTCACCACCCGGACGTCCGTCATGCCGGGGAAGGGGCGGCCGACGCAGCGCCCGTCGTCCTCCAGCGAGCGGCGCCGGGTGAAGGCGCGCACCACCGCCGGGCCGACCTCGCTCTGCCCGTACAGCTGGCCGAAGAGCGGCGCCCGCCGCTTCGTCGCGCGCAGCAGCGTGTGCACGGTCCGCGGGTGGATCGCGTCGAAGGTGGACGAGAACAGCTTGACGTTCGACAGCGGGCCGCGCGGGTCGTCGGCCAACTCCTCCCACTCCATGAAGGAGTTGGGGTGGGCCTCCAGAATGCCGGGCCTGAACCGGGCGAACAGGTCCGCGGCCCGCTTGGGGTCCGGGTCGGCGAGCACGATCATCGGGAAGCCGCGGAAGAGGGAGATCGCGAGCGCGGTGAAGAGCCGCGAGTGCACGAACGACACGTGCATGGCGATGGTCTCGCGGCCCCGGATCAGCGGCGCGATCGCGGAGACCTGCGGCCGGTAACGGGCCTGAAGCGTACGGCCGGTGTGCACGGCCAGCTTCGGGGTGCCCGTCGTGCCCGAGGTGTGGGTGATCAGCGTCGGGTGCTCGGGCGGCATGGTCACCGCGGGGACGCGTGCCACGCCCGCCAGGCCGGCCAGCTCCGTGGCGCGCTCATGGCTGCCGGAGGCCAGCAGTACGGTTCCGGCCAGGTCGAAGACCTCGGCCGGCAGCTCCTTCTCCAGCTTCGCCGCGTCCGTGAGGAGGAAGGGCCGTTCCGTGCGGCGCACCAGCTCCGCGGCGGTCGCGCCGTCCAGCTTCGGGGAGAGCAGCACCGGTACGGCCCCGATGCGGGCGATGGCACAGGACAGCAGCGTGATGTCGAAGCCGTCGGACTTGTAGACGACGACCCGCTCGCCGGGGCGCACCTTCGCCGCCCACAGCCGGGAGGCGAAGTCGTCGATCAGGTCGGCGAGTTCCGCGACCGTCGTGCGCCGTCCGGTCCCGGGCGCGATGTCGAGGTCGTGATCGAGGATCACCACGTTCGCCGGGTGCCGGGACGCCGCTCGCTCGAACAGCGTACCCAGCCGGATTCCACGGTTTCCAATGCGCTGCAGCAGCATGTCCCCAGGCTTTCGTCGGTAGAAATGCCGAGATCGACAGTGATCGGCAAGGCGAATTCGAGCCGCTCCCGCGAAAACGCGCGGGGTGATGAAGGGCGGGCGAGAATGGGCGTTATTTCGCCGTTCTCGGAACGGGATACTGCTGAGCCTTCAAGGGGTGGTCAACGATGTGATTCAGGGTCCGTCAAGTCCGGTGCGTGAGCCGTGTGACCGGTAATCCCCCGTGCTCGCGGTCGAGTTGACACACCATGCGGCGCACGGGCGAAAGAACGCGTCCGGCCTGTCAGTATCCCGTGCATGCGCGCTGCCTACATCGAACAGCTCGGACCGCCGGACGCGATTCGATACGGAGAACTGGACGCACCGCGCCCGGGGCCCACGGACGTTCTTGTCGACGTCCTGGCCACGACGGTCAATCCGGTCGACACGTTCGTCCGTTCCGGTATGTTCCGCACGCCGCTGCCTTTTCCTTTCGTGATCGGGCGGGATCTCGTCGGCCGCGTCGCGCGGACCGGAGCGGGCGTCCACGGCTTCGCGGTGGGCGACCTGGTGTGGAGCAACAGCCTGGGCCACGAGGGGCGTCAG
Source organism: Streptomyces sp. NPDC015346 (assembly GCF_043078785.1). Lineage (NCBI taxonomy): Bacteria > Bacillati > Actinomycetota > Actinomycetes > Kitasatosporales > Streptomycetaceae > Streptomyces > Streptomyces sp. NPDC015346. The sequence continues at coordinate 315,928 of NZ_JBIBTW010000001.1, forward strand.
GGCGCCGCCGCCGAACAGGCCGTCGTCGCGTCCGACCGGCTCTACCCGCTCCCGCCGGGCGTCGACCCCGAGACCGCGGTGGCCGTCGTCCACCCGGCGGCCACCGCGTACCTCGGGCTCTTCACCCACGGCCGGGTACGGGCCGGCGAGACGGTGGTGGTCGCGGGCGCGGCCGGCAACGTCGGCAGCGCCATGGTCGTCCTCGCCGCCCGCGCCGGGGCCCGGGTCATCGCCACGGCCCGGCAGCGGGACGCCTCGTACGTCTCCTCGCTGGGCGCCGCCGAGGTCTTCGACTACACCGACCCCGAGGTGCACGAGCTGATCGGGAAGGCGGCACCGGACGGCGTCGACGCCTATCTGGACGCCTCGGGCACCAACGACCTCGCCCACAGCGTGGACGTGCTGGCCCGGCGCGGCCGGATCGTGCTCCTCGCGGGCGCCCGCACCCGCCCCGTCCTGCCGGCCGGGCAGCTCTACATGAAGGACGGCACGATCGCCGGATTCGTCATCTCCCACGCCTCGACCGCCGAACTGGCCGAGGCCGCCCAGACCGTCAACCGACTGCTCGCCGCCGGGCTGCTGTACCCGCGCGAGGTCGAGGTCCGCCCGCTGAGCGAGGCCGCCGAGGTCCACCGCCGCATCGAGACGCACGGCCCCCACGGCAGCCGGATCGTCCTGCGCACGACGGCCTCGGACGCCGCGCCGACGACGTTCTGACGCCTCTGCCCGCGATTCCACCCGTGACGATGGCTCTCTGACGAGCCATCGGCTCCCTGTCGAGGCGCCTTCCGACGCGACCGGGCGTTCGGCGGCTCCGGCAAGGTGGCCCCGCGACACCGTTCACGCCATTCTGTGGTGATCTTGGCACCCCGTCACGCCCCGGCCACCGGCCGGGAACGAAGTGGCCGAGGTCACCGTTGACCCTCTCTCGGGGGCCGAATTAGTTTCGGCCAGCGGTACGGGCTCCCTCAGCGGCGCCCGGTTTCTCTCAACAACGGGGGTTGAGGCAATGTCCCAGCACGGCGCGGACGGAGGCGGGGGCACCGACGCGCTCGCGGTCCTCGAGCTGCTCGCTCAACAGGCCCCACCGGGCCGCTACGAAGCACTGCTCAGGGAGGCGCGAGGGGCGGGCGCGTCGCCGGGCGAACTGGCGCGGCTCGAACGGGCCGTTCAGCTCGCCGCCGACATCAGCTCCTCCTTCGACCGCCGCGAGCAGCGCGAGGCCGGACTCGCCGCCCTCGTCGACACCGCACGGGACCTGACCTTCCCGTACGACCTCGACAGCCTGCTGCGGGTCATCACCCGCCGCGCCAAACGGCTGCTCGACTTCGACATGGCGTACGTCAGCCTGCGCGGCACCGACGGCTCCTCCGTCGTCCACACCACCGAGGGCTCCCACACCGGACTGACCAACGGTCTGCGGCTCCTCGACGGGCACGGCCTCGGAGGCGAGGCACACACCCACGGCGAGCCGGCCTGGACCGCCGACTACCTGGAGGACGACCGTTTCCCGCACGCGCGGGCGGTCGACGAGGTCGTGCGGGCCGAGGGGCTGCACGCCATCATGGCCGTCCCCCTGCGCAGCGGCGACTCGACCGTCGGCGCGCTGTACGGGGCCGACCGCAGGGTCCGCCACTACACGCCCGACGAGATCGGGCTGATGTCCTCGCTGGCCGACCTGGCGGCGGTCGCCATCGAGAAGGCCGGGCTTCTGGACCAGACCCGGGCGGAGGTGACCGAACTGGAGCTGGACAGCTCACGGGCCCGCTCCAGCCTCACCCGGATGCGGCACGTCAGCGAGGCCCACAGCCGGATCATGAACCTCGTGCTGGCGGGCGGGGACCTGTGCAACGTGGCCAAGGCGGCGGGTGACGCGCTCGACGGGACCGTCATGATCCGCGACCCCGGGGGGCGCAGCCTCGCCTCCGGCGGGGAGATCACGGGCCTCGACGAGGAGGCCGTGGCGAAGGCCTCGCTGGACGCGCACGCCGGCCGCCGGCCGGTCGTGACCGGCGACAACACGTGGGTGGCGCCGGTCATCGCCGGCTCCGAGGACCTGGGCGTCCTGGTGATCCGCCCCGCGACCGGGCTGACCGGCGAGGACGAGCGGCTGCTCGAACTGGCCGCCCAGTCCGTCGCCTTCCTGCTGCTGATGCAGCGCTCCACGGCCGTCGCCGAGGGGCCCGTCCGCGACGAGCTCCTCGACGACCTGCTCGCCGACCCGCAGCACGCCCCGCAGCAGATCGTGCAGCGGGCCCGGCGCCTCGGCATCGACCTGGGCAAGCCGCACGTCCTGGTGGTGGCCCGGCCGGAGGGCGGGGAGCAGGGGCGGGCGGTGGTGTGGGCGTCCTCGTACGTGTACCGGATGTCCGGCCTGAAGACCGTGCAGGGCGGCTGCATCGTCCTGCTGCTGCCCGGGCTCGACGCCTCGGCCGCGGCGAAGGCGGTCTCCGGTGAGCTCGCGCCGCTGCTCGGCCACCCGGTGTCGGTCGGCGCGGCGGGCCCGGGCTGCGGCCCGGACAGCGCGGGGCGGATGTATCTGGAGGCCATGCGCTGCCTGGACGCGATGAGCGCGCTCGGCGGCGCCGGCTCGGCGGCCTCCGTGGAGGACCTGGGGTTCCTGGGGCTGCTGCTCTCGGACGACCACGACGTGGACGGCTTCATCGAGTCGGCGATCGGTCCCGTACTGGACTACGACGCGGAGCGGTTCACCGATCTGACCCGCACCCTGGAGGCGTACTTCGCCTCGGGCGGCAGCCCGACGAACGCGGCGGAGGAGTTGCACGTCCACCCCAACACGGTCTCGCGCCGCCTGGAACGGATCGGCGAACTCCTCGGCGCGGAGTGGCAGAAACCGGGCCAGGTCCTGGAGGTCCAACTGGCCCTCCGCCTCCAACGCACCCGCACCATCCTCTCCCGCCAACGCACCACCGACCCCACCCGCCCCTCGCCGCCCCCGGGGTGAGCGGCGGGGGCGGCCGGCCCGTCGCCGGGGGGCGCGGGCAGCAGGGCTCCGGCGCCGGCCGCCGCGGGCCCGTTCAGCCCGTCGAGCCGTAGGCCGCGTCCCAGTCCGTCGCCAGGACGGTCGCCGCGTGGGCGGCCGAGGCGAGGGTGATGTGGCGGTGCCAGCCGCGGAAGGAGCGGCCCACGAAGTCCCGTAGGCCCGCGCCCTCTCCGACCTGGGTGAAGTCGCGCTCCACCCGCCGGGCGAGCTTCGTCAGGCGCAGCAGGGAGCCGACCGTCGACCCGGTCAGGTCGGTGATCCACAGCCGGGCGGGGGGCCGCCGGGGGTCGTCCCACTCGCCGAGCAGCAGCAGCGGACGCATCCGTTCCCCGGCGGGGGCCGGCAGCGCGACCCGTACCACCGTCGCCAGCGACGTGCGCGACGTCCGCGCGCCGGCCGCCGTGTCCAGCCAACCCACGGGTCTGCGCAGGCCCTTGAGCGACTCCAGGATCTGCTGCGCGGGCAGCGGCCCGGCGCCGAAGCCGGGCAGCGCCCGGTCCGCGACCGCCAGCCGGCAGGTCGCGCCGATCCGCGCCACGACGGGAACCCCCGCCCCGGCCAGCCGGTTCAGCGCCGCCCGCCCCGCCCCGCCGCGGATGTCGAGCAGCAGCGGCTTGCGGGTGACGTCCTGCCAGCGCGCGGTGTCGAGCGCGGCCGCCACCGCGCACTCCTCCAGCGTCTCCTCGCCCGCCCCCTCCGGCACCTCCGCCCGGTCGCGCCGCGTCCGGTCCTTCACCCACGGATCGGGCAGGAACAGCCGCCAGTTGACCGGCACGCTCAGCTCCTCGGCGGCGAACCACACCCCGAAGGCCTGCTGGCCACGGAAGACCTGACCCCGCTCGGGGTCGAAGCGCCGGTCCACGCCCACCGAATGCTCGCCGGCCTTCGGTATCGGCATCGACCGGACCACCCACGCCTGCGGGCAGCTGTTCTGCTCCAGGAACCTGGCGAGCGCGGCCCGCATGGGCCGCCAGTCCCAGGTCGAGCTGGAGATGAAGTGGTGCAGACTCTGCTCGGCGGCCGCCCCGCCGATCTGCGCGGCGATGTTACGAATGGACTTGCGGCCCTGTGCGGTCAGCAGCCCCCGGAGATACTGCTCCGCCTTCAGACGCTGATCGCGCCGGGGAAACCCCGAGAAGAGCGTGGCACAGAGCTCGTCGTAGACATCGTCGGCCACCGCGTTCCGGTACGGCGCGGAAAGCGGTCCGTGTCCGGTGCGGTGCGGGAATCCCAGCGGATCGAGAACGGTCCTGCGTGTGGTTGCGACGGATGGACTCACGACACTCCTGCCTACGGTTTTGCAGCTCCCTCCAGCTGCCCCTCCACCGTCTCGTCCCGGAGCCCCCCGCACGAGGTGTACCCGGCACCCGTCTGGGCCGCCCGATGGTGGCCGGACCACCGTCGGTGCCTCGGGGAGCGCCGTCCGGGGGGCCGGGCACAGGCCGGACGGGGGGTGAGGTGTGGCCGGACCACCAGGGGCAGGGAACAGGCCACCGAGCCGCCGCCGGGAGTTCACACCCCGCGTCAGTGATCTGACAGACTCGGCCGCCCCTCTTTGACCGAGGTGCGGGGCGGCCCGACCATCGCAGGACGAGGCGGCACGGGCCGGCCCCCGGTTAATGCCCCAGGCCAGGGACCGCGCCCGTGCCGCCTCGCTCGTCTCGTTCGCCTCGTTCGCCTCGCTTACGTGGCGGAGCGCCCCGCGCCTTCCGCTTCCGCGCCCTCTTCCGCGCCCGCTTCCACTTCCGCGTCACGCAGCGCCACCCGAGCCGCGTGCGTCGGACCCGCCGGAACCCCGGCCGGCCGCAGGCTCTCCATCTCCTTGCGCAGCACGGGGACGACCTCCTCGCCGAGCAGATCGAGCTGCTCCAGGACCGTCTTCAGCGGCAGGCCGCCGCTGTCCACCAGGAACAACTGCCGCTGGTAGTCGCCGACGTACTCCCGGAAGGACATCGTCCGTTCGATCACCTCCTGCGGGGAGCCGACGGTGAGCGGCGTCTCGCGCGTGTACTCCTCCAGGGACGGGCCATGTCCATAGACCGGCGCGTTGTCGAAGTACGGCCGGAACTCCCGTACCGCGTCCTGGGAGTTCTTGCGCATGAAGACATGACCGCCGAGGCCGACGATGGCCTGCTCGGGCGTGCCGTGGCCGTAGTGCGCGTACCGCCGGCGGTAGAGGCCGACCATCTTCGCCGTGTGCTCCTTCGGCCAGAAGATGTGGTTGGCGAAGAATCCGTCGCCGTAGTACGCGGCCTGCTCGGCGATCTCGGGGGAGCGGATCGAGCCGTGCCAGACGAACGGCGGCACGCCGTCCAGTGGACGCGGTGTCGAGGTGAACCCCTGGAGCGCCGTGCGGAAGCGGCCCTCCCAGTTCACCACGTCCTCCCGCCACAGCCTGTGCAGGAGTGCGTAGTTCTCGATCGCGAGCGGGATGCCCTGGCGGATGTCCTGCCCGAACCACGGGTAGACAGGGCCGGTGTTGCCCCGGCCCATCATCAGGTCCACCCGGCCGTCGGCGAGATGCTGGAGCATCGCGTAGTCCTCGGCGATCTTCACCGGGTCGTTGGTGGTGATCAGCGTCGTGGACGTGGAGAGGATGAGCCGCTCGGTCCGGGCCGCGATGTGCCCGAGGAGCGTGGTGGGCGAGGACGGGACGAACGGCGGGTTGTGGTGCTCGCCGGTCGCGAAGACGTCGAGCCCGACCTCCTCCGCCTTACGGGCGATGGTGACCATCGCCTTGATCCGCTCGTACTCGCCCGGCGTGGTGCCGTCGGTGGGATCGGTGGTCCTGTCCCCGACGGTGAAGATTCCGAACTGCATGACACAACACTCCAAGCCGCCCCAGGATGTCCGTCCTCCCCATAGTGCACGACCCGGAGTAGAAACGGAAACTTATCCGGAAAGCCTTCGCCGTGGTGACGAAGTCTGCCGCGCGGGCTGGACGCGCCGCTCCCGGACGCCCACGCTCACCCCATGACACCCGCACCCGCACCCGTACCCGCACGAGAAGAGACAGCGCCCGCGCCCGTCGTCACCGCCTGGTCGGACATCGGCTGCCCCTGGGCCTCGCTCGCCCTGCACACCCTGCGGGCCACCGCCGCCGAGCGCGGCCAGGAGGTCCTGATCGACCACCGGGCCTTCCCGCTGGAGCTGTTCAACCGGCAGCCCACGCCCAAGCACATCGTCGACGCCGAGATCGTCATGCTCGGCGCGCACCGCCCCGAACTGGGCTGGCGCCTGTGGGACGCCCCCGCCTGGGAGTACCCGTCGAGCGTCCTGCCCGCCCTCGAAGCCGTCCAGGCCGCCAAGGCGCCCGAGGTCGGCGGGCTGCGCGGCTCCGACCAGCTCGACGCCGGACTGCGGCGCGCCTTCTACACGGAGCACCGCTGCATAGCGATCCACTCCGTCATCCTCGACATCGCCGAGAGCTGTCCCGACGTCGACGCCGGGGCGCTGGAGGCGGCGCTCGCGCGGGGCGCGGGGCGGCGCGAGGTGTACGAGCAGTGGCACGAGGCGCAGGGCCCGCGGATCCAGGGCAGCCCGCACTTCTTCGCCCCCGGCGGATACGCGGAACACAACCCGGGCGCGACCTACGTCTTCACCGGAGACCTCTACAACGGCGGCTTCCCGCGGCTCGACCGCTACGACGCGGGCTGGGCGACGGACCTCCTGGACACGCTGACCTCCTGACGCCGGCCGCAGGCCGGGGCCGCACGCCCCCGCGCACTAACCTTGCCGGGTGAGTCTTCGCGGTCAGACGCCGGTGATCGGGGCCGTCGCCGCGGGCGGCGCCCTCGGCGCGGCCGCCCGCTACGGCGCGTCCCTGGCCTGGCCCACCCCCACCGGCGCCTTCCCCTGGACCGTCCTCCTCGTGAACGTGTCCGGCTGCGCCGCCATCGGCGTCCTGATGGTCCTGGTCACCGAGGTCGCCGCCGCGCCGCACCCGCTCGTACGCCCCTTCCTCGGCACCGGCGTCCTCGGCGGCTTCACCACCTTCTCGACGTACGCCCTCGACACGCAGAGCCTGTTGAGCGCCGGTGAGACGGCCCGCGGCGTGGCATACATGGGGGTGACGCCGGCGGCGGCACTGGCCGCGGTCTGGGGCGCGAGCGCGGCGACCCGCGCCGCTCGGAGACGGAGAACGCGATGACCAGACTGGCGGGCAGGGCCCTGCGGGTGACGATCCTCGTCGGGGAGAGTGACATCTGGCACCACCGGCCGCTGTACTCCGAGATCGTCCACCGGGCGCACGAGGCGGGGCTCGCCGGGGCCTCCGTCTTCCGCGGCGTCGAGGGATTCGGCGCCTCCTCCCTCATCCACACCTCACGGCTGCTCTCGCTGAGCGAGGACCTGCCGATCGCGATCGTGGTCGTGGACACGGAGGAGCGGATCCGGGAGTTCCTGCCGCAGCTCGACGCGCTGGTGACCGAGGGTCTGGTGATCCTCGACGACTGCGAGGTCATCAGATACGCCGGCCGGGAGCGGCAGGCTTGAACTGGCTGCTCGTCCTCGCCGGCGCGGCGATCGGCGCACCGCTGCGGTACCTCACCGACCGCGCCGTCCAGGCCAGGCACGACTCCGTCTTCCCCTGGGGCACGTTCACGGTGAACGTGGCCGGCTGTCTCACCCTCGGCCTGCTGACCGGAGTCGCCTCCGCCCAGGCACACCTCCTGCTCGGCACCGGCCTGTGCGGCGCGCTGACGACGTACTCCACCTTCTCCTACGAGACGTCGAAGCTGTACGAGGCCGGGGCGAGGGCCTACGCGGCGGCCAACGTGGCGGGCAGCCTGGCGGCCGGCCTCGGAGCCGTATGGCTGGGAGTCGAGGCGTCCCGCCTCTTCTGACTTCCCGTTGGTCGGAGGCTGACGCGGAAGCCGGCTAGCCGGCCGACTGGGCCCTCCTTCCAGACGCGCCGGCGAGCCCGCCCGTGCGTTCCCTGTCGAAGGCCCCGAAGCGCGAGTCGTCGGAGATCCGGCTGTCCGGGACGCGCGTGAGGGGTGCCCCCCGGGGGACCGGCCCGGCGGCGAGACCGTAGGTGCGACGGATGCGGTCGAGGACCTCTCGTACGAGCGTCTCCGCGGCCTGCCACGCCTGCCGTTCGGTGCCGAACTCCAGCGCCACGTCCACGGCGACCAGCGCGTTGCCGACGCGGCCGCGGGCCCAGCCGACGGGGACGTCCTGATCGGCGCGGAGCGACCGCGGGTCGGGGGACGAGGCCCATTCCGTACCGGCGGCGAAGAACCAGTCGTCGCCCGAACGCCGCACCCGGGTGCCGGACGGCCCCGGATACTCCACCTCGTCCTGCGCCCGCTGGGCGCCCTTGACCATCCCCGCTCCGGCGGCGAGGGCCACGGTCAACGTGACCTCCGTGTCGGGCCGCAGCGCGGACCGCTCCGTCATCACGCAGGAGCTGCGCGCACGGGCACGGCGGTCGTCGGCGCGTCTCGGCGCGCTGAAGCCGTCATCGAGGAAGCCCCGGGCGTCGGAGAAGATGTCGATGGGCGGCCGCCCGCCGTCGCCCACCGCCGGGTGCTCCATCAGCGGACGTACCGACGACAGAGGGAGCAGCGCGCAGGCCGGGGCGAGGGTACGGAGCGGTCCCATCGCACCGGGGGCCGTGAAGATCGAGCCGGCCAGGAGGACCACGGCGGTCAGGCCCGCCGACGCGGCCAGTGCTCCTGCGACCAGCCGCCCGGCCCGGCCCGTACGTCCTCCCGCGTCCTGCGCGGTCCGCGGGTCCCGCGTCTGCCGTGCGTCTTGCGGATCGGCCTCCGCCGCGAGGCTGCGCCGCAGTTCGATGTGCCGGAAGCGGTAGACGCCGCCGGTCTGCCGCAGCACACCGCGGCGGTGCGCGTCCGCGAGGAACCCGGTGAGCCGCAGGGGAAGGCGTCCCGTCGAGGCGAGCCACCAGCGCGCCACCGTGTACCGGCCCCACGCCGACACGGCGCAGCTCCACAGACACCACCACAGCGCCAGCGCGCCGCACACGACCGCCCAGCGCCAAGGGGTGACGGCGTCCTCTCCGCGCCCGAAACCCCAGAACAGGAGGGTGGTGACGACCGGGACGGGGAGGACCCGCTGCGCGGAGAGCATGGCCCGCGTGAGGGGAAAGGAGAGCGGTGCGAGGACCAGTGCCGTACGGCGGTCCTGGCGCAGCAGGGTGACCGGGTCGCCCGCCCGGAGGTCGGCGTCCGCGCGGACGCCGGTGAGTGCGCGTGAGACCGCCAGGAGAGGGACGGGCAGCAGGAAGGAGGCGAAGAGGATGGCGACGCCGTTGCCGGACGCGACGGCCCGGATCCAGACGGCGAGCGCACCCACCGGCAGCAGTACGGAGAGTACGGCTTCCACCGGCTGATATCGCAGGGCGTCGAGCACGTCGTGGTGAGGTGAGCGCAGGCGCTGCGGGCGATCGGCACGGCTTCCGTGCTCGGCGATCCAGTCGAGCGCCCCGGCGCACACGGCCGCGACCAGTGCCAGAAAACCCGCTCGGAGGCCGAGTTCGGGGACGGCCGGCTCTCCCGGCGCCGGCAGGGCGGTGGCGGCGACCGCCGCCGCGAGGAGCAGCCCCAGGGGGAGGGAGACGACCACGGTACGGAACATCCACGGCACCTGCTCGTCGAGGCGCCACCAGGCGATGTCCTGCCCTGGGCCGCGGGCGAGCCGGGCCAGGTACCGGCGGGCGCGAGCGGACGTCCAACGCTCGCGACGGCCCGGAACCGCCGCCGGGTCCGGCTGGTAGGCGGCGTCGACGAAGGCGCTCAGCAGATGCCGCTCCACCGCGTCCCGGGTGGCGAGATCGCGCCGCTCGAGGAGGCCTTCGGGGCGGGCGGTGGTGTCGCTGTAGACGGCCCGGGCGAGGGAGACCATGAGAGGGGTGCGCAGGACCTCGCGCAGACGCCGCGCCGGGGAGTCGGGCGGCGCGTGCGGGGTGGCGAGCCGGTCGAGGACCTGGTCCCACTTCGTGGTGGAGTCGTCCCGCTCACGGCTGGTGCGCGGCAGGTAGGCGCGCAGGTCGGCCAGGTCCAGCGGCTGGAGCTGGACGGCCGCCGTCTTGGGCAGCCGCACTCCGGCGGTGTTCACCGCGGCGGTGAACTCGGCGGTGCGGCTGGTGAGGACGAAACGGCCGTCGGGCAGCAGGCTCCTGGACAGCTGGGTGAGGGCCTGCGCCCGGGTGGCGGCGGGGAGTTCGTCGAAGCCGTCCAGGATGGGCAGGACGCGGCCGGACGTGATGAGGCGGTGAGCGGTGTTGCGGGCGGCCGAGGCGCCGGAGCCTTCCCCGGCCAGGATCCCGGCGTGCGTCTGGGCCAGCCGTCCGGCCGCCCACCACCACAGCGGCGTCCCCTCCCGGGGGTCCCAGGACGAGATCGGGAACACGACGGGCACCGGATCGCCTTCCCCGCGCCGTGCCAGCAGACCCGCGGCCAGGTGGAGGACGAGTACCGACTTTCCGGCACCCGCGTCCCCGAGGACCACGAGGCGGCCGTGCGGCAGACCCTCGTACAGCCGGACGACGTCGGAGAAGGAGCCGTCGAGCCGGGGCGCCGGCCACCCGGCGTCCGCGAGGTTCGCGGCATGGTCGCCGATGCCGCGCGGAGCCGCTGTCCAGCGCACCGGCAGCGGACCGGGGTCGTGCACGCGGGCAGCGGCCTCCTCCCGCGCGTACTGCTCGGCGAGGGCACGGGCCAGCGACGAGGCCGACTTGCGCAGCGCTCCGGCGGACGGGGGCCGGTCGTGGGTCCGGCGCGGGGCGCGACCCCGCCGGAGGACGACGCCGCCCACGGCGCCCAGGACGAGACAGGCCGCGGCGGCCCACCGGTCCACGGCCTGAGAGCCCAGCTGCGCGCCGTCCCAGGCCAGGATGGCGGCGAGCACGACACCCATGAGGACGGCGAGCGCGGGCGCGGCCCGCTCCGAACGCGGCGGGCCGGCCTGCTGATAGATGATGTCGCCGGTCCGGTACGCGTGGACCACCAGGTCGGGGGAGTCCCCGTCCGCCGCCGGTGGGACGTGGAAATGCACCTGCTCGGCGCGGTCGAAGGCCACACTGCCGTGGTCGGCACGGACGGTGCGGCCCTGGGAGGGGCCGTCGTCGCCGTCACCGTCGTCGCCGTCGCCACGGGCGGTGCGCTGTGGGCCTGTGTCAGCCGGTGCCGGTCCGTTCAGCCCTGGGTCGGATCCGGCGCTGGAGGGGCGGAGAGGTTCACATCCCCGTTCACGACGCCGGCCGCGACCGATCCCCGGTCGGCCTGGATCCGCATGTCGCCCCGCACCGCGATCCCGCCCGTGCCCGCCGCGACGCCACCGGGCGGCGCGTGCCGCCGCAGCAGCTCGCGCATCGCCTCGGCCGCGCTGTCCCGTTCCTCGTCCGGCAGCCGCTCCAGCAGGTCCTGGATGAGGAACCGCCACACCGCGTCGAGCCGGGCGCGCGCTTCCTCGGCGGCCGCCTCGCCGTCCTCCCGCGCGGCCGCGAGCTCCGCGGCGGTACGGTCCAGCCGCTCCAGCTCGGCCCGCTGAACCTGCTCGTCCCCTCGCCCGAACCACCGCGCCACCGCCTGCCGCAGCCCGGCCCACGCATCCGTCCCGGCCGCCTGCACCACAGCGGCCCCACCCGCACTCGCGAGCGCGACCAACGCCTGCTCCAACATCCCCGTACGCCTCCCCGGACCCGGCAGCCCCGGCCCGTACCGTATCGCGTAACTCGCCGCTCACGCCCGCCCGTTGCCGCCCGTTGCCGCTCGCCGAGGTGACCGCGGGCCGACCGCTCAGCCGCGGCTGTCCTTCACCACCCGGCAGGCGAAGCACTTGAACGCCTGCTGTCCGGAGAGGTTGTCGTAGTGGCCGTCGTCCGGGAGGACGTTCGCCGGTTCGTAGCGCGGGGCGCCGAAGACGTCTCCCACCTGCTGGGCAGGGCCGAAGGTGTTCGGCACGAAGATCGTGTCCTCCCGGATGCCGTCCCACAGCAGGGCGGTGCCCGTCACCGATCCGCGTGGGCTCTCCACGCGTACGGCGTCTCCGTCCGCGATGCCGCTCGCGCGGGCGGTGCGGGGGTGGATCTGGATCAGCCGGACACCGTTCAACTGCTTGCCGGTACGGGTCCAGTGGGTGATCTCGGCGAAGTGGACGACGCTCGGGCGCCCGGTCATCCCCATCAGGGGGTAGGCCGCGTGCGGCGCCCGGCCGCGACGCGGGCCGATCGACGCGGGGTGCGTGACCGCCTGCGGGTTCACCGGGCTGGTGACGAAGCCGGACTTGAGGCGCACCGTCGGGTGGTCTCCGGTGACCTCGGGGTGCGTGTAGAAGACCGGCAGGGCGCCGTGGCCGGTCGGTGCCAGTCTGTTCTGGAGCTCCCGGGTGTAGATCTCGACCTTGCCGGACGGGGTGAGGAACCGTTTGCCCTTGTTGTCCGCGTCCAGGGCCTCGGCCGCCTCGTACCAGGACGGGTGGTCCAGATAGAGGGTGCTGACCCCGGGATGGTCCGTGCTCGGGCAGGGCCAGCGCAGGGGCTCGGCACGGCGCCGCATCCGCTCCTCGGTCATGCCGCCCATGCCCGGGGTGTGCCGCACGAACTCCGCCCACAGGGCCCGGTAGTCGAGCCACTCCTCCGGGAAGGCCTCCCGCCAGTCGGAGGCCGGCCGCTCGGTGTCGAGGCGGGCCAGCGCATGGGCGAGCCCGATCCAGATCTCCGGGTCCGTGCGCGCTTCACCGACGCGCGGCACGACCTGGTCCTGCCATCGGATCGCACGGTCGTCCCGGCGCATGTAGACGCCCTCCATCTCCAGTCCGCTGCAGACGGGCAGGATGATGTCGGCGTAGTAGGCGGGCTCCTCCATGAACAGACCGGTGTAGACGAAGAACTCGAGCTTCTCGAAGGCCTCGCGTACGCGGTGGGTGTTGGCCGACGAGACCAGCGGATTGCCCTGGCTGACGATCGCCCGCAGGCGGTACGGGCGGCCGGTGAGGATCGACTCGGCGAAGTAGTCGGGTCCGACCGGAAGCGCCTGGCGCCGGTCGGGTACCTCCGCCTCCAGCGGCGGGAGGTGCAGATCGCCCGGCCAGGTGTTGTGCATGAAGTTGCATCCGCCGCCCGGCACACCGATGTTGCCGGTCACCGCGGCGAGGAACGTCAGGGCGCGGTAGGTGTCGAAGGCGCCCAACTGGTGGGAGATGCCGGCGTTGCAGTAGATCGCGGCGGGCTTGGCGGCGGCGTACTCCTCCGCGATGGCGGTGATCGTCTTCGCCGGGACACCGGTCACGTCGGACGCCCACTCGGCGGTGTAGCGGTGCCGGATCAGATGGTCGCGCAGTTCGTCGAAGCCGAGCACCCAGCGGTCGACGAACTCCTGGTCGTGGCGGCCCGTGGTGACGATGTGGTGGAGCATGCCGAGGACGAGGGCGTAGTCGGTGTGCGGCTTCGGTGCGACCCACCGGTCCGCCTGCGCCCCGGTGGGCGTGAGCCGCGGATCGACGACGGTGAGCTTGGCGCCCGTCTTCTCCCGCTCGCGCAGGATGTGCTCGTACGTCACCGGGTGGGTCTCGGCCTGGTTGGTGCCGAGCAGGAGCAGGTAGCGGGCGGAGCCGAGGTCCTCCTGGCCGGTGGCGCCGTCGATGCCGTAGCCGTTGGTGAAGTTGCCGAGACCGAAGGTCGCGGCGAGGGCGCCCGCGCCGGCGTCGTTGCACACCGGACCGACGTCGGTGTTGTTGGGGCTGCCCAGCAGGGCGAAGACGCGGGCGACGAGGGAACCGCTGCCGCGCAACATGCGACCGGTGGTGCGGTTGGCGATGGTGTGGGCCTGGCCGGCGTCCCGCAGCGCGAGAAACTTACGGGCGATCGTCTCCAGAGCCTCGTCCCAACTGATCGGTTCGAAGCGGGAGTCCGGGGAGCCCTTCCTGCCCGAGACGCGTCGGAGCGGGGTGGTCAGACGCTGGTCGTTGTAGACCAGCTCGGGCATCATCTCCGCCTTGACGCACAGGCCGCCGGACTGGACCGGGTCCGCGGTCTCGCCGCGGACCCCGATGACCCGGCCGGCCTTGAGGTCCACCGCGAGCCGGCAGTTGGAGTTGCAGAACTGGCAGGCGGTGTGGACGGTCCGGTCCGGGCTGAGCGCGGCGGACTGTTCCGTGAAGTCGTGGGGCGACGGGGTGGAGGGCGCGGTCCCGGCGGTGGGGACGGAGGCGGCGGGCGCGGCCTCGGCGGCGGCGGAGGAGGTGGCGGGCGCGCCCCCGGCGGAGGCGGCGGAGGCCGGGGCCGTGCCCAGGACCGGCAGCCCCACGCCCACACCGCCGATGACGGCCGAGTGGACGAAGCCACGCCGGGAAACGCCTCGTTCGACCCTGCTCACGTGACCACTCCCCTGTCTCTGCCCGCACTCGCGCTGGGCGGCTGCCAAGGATTCTGGTCAGCGCGGGAGGCAGGGCGGAAGCCCGGGCCGGAGGCATGAACCGGGCGTGGCACCGTCCTGCCCGGGCCTATGTCTCCCTTACCCGGGCCTACGTCTCCTTCAGCAGGGCGGCGATCTCGCGAGCGGCGTCGCGGGCCGGGCGGCCGACGCCGATGAGCGTGGCGGAGGCGGGGCCGGTCCAGTCGCCGTAGCCGAGCAGGTGGAGGCGTGGTTCGTCCGTAGCCCGGGTGCCGGTGGTGGGGATGCGGCCACGGGGCCCGCGCAGGCCGAGGGGCGCGAGGTGGGAGAGGGCGGGGCGGAAGCCGGTGCACCAGATGATCGCGTCCGCGTCCGCCCGCGTACCGTCGGCCCATTCGACACCCGTCGCGGTGAGGCGGCTGAACATCGGCTGGGCTTTGAGCAGTCCGGCGTCGCGCGCCTTGCGTACGGGCGGTACGGCGACGATGTCGCCGAGGGAGGCGACTCCGCCGGTGTCGGTGCGGCCCTCGTCGAGCGCGCGGCGGCGGGCGGTGGCGGCGTCGAAGAGCGCCCGGCCGTCGATGTCGTCGGCGAGGAAGCGGGCGGGGCGCTGGGTGACCCAGGTGAGGTCGGAGTCGTGGGCGAGGTCGGCGGCGATCTGGGCGCCGGAGTTCCCGCCGCCGACGACGATCACGCGCAGCCCGGCGAAGTCCTCCGGCCGGCGGTACGCGACGGTGTGCGGCTGCGGGCCGGTGAAGCGGTCACGCCCGGGCACCGCGGGCAGGAACGGCCGCCACCAGGTGCCCGTGGCGCTGACGACGGCGCGGGCGTGCCAGGTGCCGGCGTCGGTGCTCACGCGCAGCAGCGGTCCGTGGCGGTGGACGCCTTCGACGCGGACGGGGCGCCGGATCGGCAGTTCGTAGCGCTGCTCGTACTCCGTCAGGTACGAGACGACGTGGGCGGCGTCGGGATACGTCTTGCCGGGCTGCGGGGGCATGAGGCGACCGGGCAGGGACGAGTACGCGGCCGGGGAGAACAGGTGCAGCGAGTCCCAGGTGTGCCGCCAGGCGCCGCCCGGCGTGGACCGCGCGTCGAGGATGACGAAGTCCACGCCGAGGCGGCGCAGGTGGTAACCGGCGGCGAGCCCGGCCTGGCCGCCGCCGATCACCACCACGTCCGTGTCGGGTCTCATGAGGCGGTGGCGAACTTCCGCCGCCAGGCCAGCGACACGTAGACGAGGGCGACCAGGACCGGGACCTCGATGAGCGGGCCGACGACGCCGGAGAGCGCCTGCCCGGACGTGACGCCGAAGGTGGCGATGGCGACCGCGATCGCGAGCTCGAAGTTGTTGCCGGCGGCCGTGAACGCGAGCGTCGTCGTGCGCTCGTAGTTCAGGCCGATCGCCTTGCCGAGCACGAAGGTGCCGAACCACATGACCGCGAAGTAGACGAGCAGCGGCAGGGCGATGCGCGCGACGTCCAGCGGCTGCGAGGTGATCGTCTTTCCCTGGAGGGCGAAGAGGATGACGATCGTGAACAGCAGGCCGTAGAGCGCCCAGGGGCCGATCTTCGGCAGGAACTTCGCCTCGTACGTCTCACGGCCGAGCTTCTGCTCGCCGACGCGGCGGGTCAGGAAGCCGGCCACCAGGGGTACGCCGAGGAAGATGACGACGTTGAGGGCGATCTTCCACATGGAGATGTCGAGGGTCTCGCCCTCGCCGAGGCCGAGCCAGCCGGGGAGCAGGTCGAGGTAGAGCCAGCCGAGCAGGCCGAAGGCGATGACCTGGAAGACGGAGTTCAGGGCGACCAGGACGGCCGCCGCTTCGCGGTCGCCGCAGGCGAGGTCGTTCCAGATGATGACCATGGCGATGCAGCGGGCGAGGCCGACGATGATGAGGCCGGTGCGGTACTCGGGCAGGTCCGGGAGGAAGATCCACGCGAGGGCGAACATCACGGCGGGGCCGAGGACCCAGTTCACGACCAGCGAGGAGAGCATGAGCCTCCGGTCGCCGGTGACGGCGTCGAGCCTGTCGTAACGGACCTTCGCGAGGACCGGGTACATCATGACCAGCAGGCCGACCGCGATGGGGAGCGAGATGCCGCCGATCTCGATCTTCGCCAGGGCGTCGTTCAGGCCCGGGATCAGTCGCCCGAGTCCGAGCCCGAGGCCCATGGCGATGAGGATCCAGACGGCGAGGAAACGGTCGAGCGTCGAAAGCTTCGCGACGACCGATGCTTCCTGGGTGGTCGTCGCGGGTGTTTCGGTGTGGGTCACGGACAGGCCCTCTTGTTCTCTGCGGCGGTGCGCGCGGTGGCGGCCAGCGCGGCGAACTGGTCGGCAAGCTGCGCGATGACGTCCGGGCGCAGCTTGTAGTAGGTGAAGCGGCCGCAGGGCTCGGTCTCCACGACCCCGGCCTCGCGCAGCACTCTCAGGTGGTTGGAGAGGTTGGTCTGCCGTGCGCCGGTCTCCTCGACGAGGTGGGTGGTGCACAGCGTCTCGCGGGCGAGCAGGGTCACGATCTGGAGCCTCAGCGGGTCGGCCAGTACCCGGATCAGTTCAGTGTCGACTGACGTCATCATGGACTGATACTCTCACATCAGTGGTGGCTGACACCACCGGATGCTGATGCCCATCGGGTCCGAATCCGACCTCGAATCGAAGCAAGCGAGACCTCGATGTCCGACAAGCCCTCTGTGCTGTTCGTCTGTGTCCACAACGCCGGCCGGTCCCAGATGGCCGCCGCGTGGCTGGCCCACCTGGCCGGAGACCGCGTCGAGGTCCGCTCGGCGGGATCCGCTCCCGCCGACTCCGTGAACCCGGCGGCCGTCGAGGCGATGCGCGAGGTCGGCATCGACATGTCCGCCGAGACACCCAAGATCCTGACCGTGGACGCGGTGAGGGCGTCGGACGTCTGCATCACCATGGGCTGCGGCGACACCTGCCCCGTCTTCCCCGGCAAGCGCTACCTGGACTGGAAGCTGGAAGACCCGGCCGGCCAGGGTGTCGCGGCCGTCCGCCCCATCCGCGACGAGATCGAGAAGCTCGTCCGGACACTCATCGAAGAGATCGCCCCGGAGGCTGCGAAGTGACCACCGAGAACGAGGCCGTGGACGAGTCCGTGAACGAGGCCGTGGGCGAGGCCGCCGTGAACGAGTCTGTGAACGAGGGCGCGGACGAGATCCGCGACGTCATCGTCATCGGCTCCGGCCCGGCCGGCTACACGGCCGCTCTCTACACGGCGCGGGCGTCGCTGAAGCCACTGGTCTTCGAAGGGTCGGTGACCGCCGGCGGCGCACTGATCCAGACCACCGAGGTGGAGAACTTCCCGGGCTTCCGCGACGGCATCATGGGCCCGGACCTGATGGACAACATGCGCGCCCAGGCGGAGCGCTTCGGCGCCGAGCTGATCCCCGACGACATCGTCGCCGTCGACTTCAGCGACGACGTCAAGACGGTCACCGACACCGCCGGCACGGTCCACCGCGCCAAGGCCGTGATCGTGGCGACCGGTTCGCAGCACCGCAAGCTCGGCCTGGAGCACGAGGACGAACTGTCCGGCCGAGGCGTCTCGTACTGCGCGACCTGCGACGGCTTCTTCTTCCGCGACCACGACATCGTCGTGGTCGGCGGCGGCGACACCGCGATGGAGGAGGCGACCTTCCTCTCCCGCTTCGCCAAGTCGGTCACCATCGTCCACCGTCGAGACACCCTGCGCGCCTCCAAGGCCATGCAGGAGCGCGCCTTCGCCGACCCGAAGATCACCTTCGCCTGGAACAGCGAGGTCGCCGGGATCCGCGAGCAGGACGGCAAGCTCGCCGGACTCAGCCTCCGCGACACCGTCACCGGCGCCGTGTCCGAACTCCCCGCCACCGGCCTGTTCGTCGCCATCGGCCACGACCCGCGCACCGACCTCGTCAAGGGCCAGCTCGACCTCGACGACGACGGCTACCTCAAGGTCGACGCCCCCTCCACCCGTACGAACGTGGCCGGCGTCTTCGCCGCCGGCGATGTCGTCGACCACACCTACCGCCAGGCGATCACGGCGGCCGGCACGGGCTGCGCCGCGGCCCTGGACGCCGAGCGCTACCTCGCCGCCCTCGCCGACGCCCGTACGGCGTAGCCCGCCCCACCGCCCCTCCACCGCCCCGCCTCGCTGAACGGAATCTGAACGGCAGGCGAACAGGCGGTGGAGACAGCGGCTTTGGCCGATTGTCATTTCCCCTGTCCACCAGGGATTTTCTAGGGTGGACCCATGTCTTCCGCACTTCCTCCCGGAGCCCGGTCGGCGCTTCCCTTCGTGGACAGGGACGACGCCGACTGCGGGCCGCCCCTGGGCGTGGAGCCGATGCCGAGGGGCGAGGCGGAGGCGCTGGCCAGGATATTGAAGGCCGTCGCGGATCCGACCCGGCTGCAGATGCTCAGCATGCTCCTGGCCGCTCCTGACGGCGAAGCGTGTGTCTGCGATCTGACCGCCCCGCTCGCACGGCAGCAGCCGACGATCAGCTACCACCTGAAGGTGCTCTCGGACGCCGGTCTGGTGACGAAGCGGAAGCGCGGCACGTGGATCTGGTACTCGGTCCACAGAGACCGCGCCGCGCTGCTCAACTCCCTGCTCTTCGAACGGGCGTAGCGCCCGCCGACCCGGACTCCGACCCGGATCCCGACCCGGACTCGGACTCGGACTCGGACCCCGGACTCGCTCCCCGCTGAAACGGCATGCGAGGCAGGTGGGTGCCGCACACAGTTGCTGCCACCCGGAAGTCCTTCTCCGCCGCCCCTCCTGGTGACCAGACTGCATCACCGTCAGGGCGGTTCACCTGCCCTCCACCCTTGGTCAATCTGCCGTCCACCAGCAAAGGCACCGCCATGTCTGTCACGTCTGTCATGAGCATCTCATCACCCAAGGCGACCTCCCTCCTCGCCGGCAGGAGGAGGCAGCGGGGTTACGCCGCCGCCTCCGCCGCCCTGCTCCTCGCCGCCCTCCTCTCGGGCTGCGCCGGCGCCGCCAGCGCCGACTCGGGCGCCCTGCAGGCCAGCGGATCGACCACCGTCGCCCCGGTCGCGTCGGACGCCGCCGAGGCCCTCAAAGCCCGGAACCTGAACATCACCGTGGCCACCCAGGGCGGTTCGGCCGGCGGTATCTCCCAGCTCAGCGCGGGCCAGATCGAGGTGGCGCTGAGTTCGAAGCCCCTCTCCGACAAGGACCGGAAGGCCCACCCGGACACGGACTTCGTCCCGACGCAGATCGGCGCGGACGCGGTCGGCATCATCGTCACCAAGGAGGTGGCCGACGGCGGTGTCGACAGCCTCACCAAGGAGCAGCTGAAGGGGCTCTTCGAGGGGAAGATCACCAATTGGTCCGAGGTCGGCGGCCCCGACATGAAGGTCTTCGTCTACGACAAGGAGCCCGGGCGCGGCACGCGTGAGGTGCTCGACAAGTACGTCTACGGCGACGAGGAGCCCCCGCCGCCCCCGCAGTCCGGCAACTACGCCGTCGTCGGCGGCAACCTCGAGACCCGTAACAAGCTGAAGTCCACCCCCGGTTCCATCGCCCCGCTGTCGACCGGCTTCATCGCGGGCCACCAGGAGCTGGTAGCCGTGAAGCTCGACGGCATCGCCCCGACTCCGGAGAACGTGGCCTCCAACACGTACCCGATGACACGGCCGCTGTTCATGATCACCGACGGTGAGCCGCAGGGCACCGCCAAGACGTTCATCGACTACATCCTCTCGCCGGAAGGCCAGAAGCTGCTGCCCGCACACGGCTACCTGACCCGCGAGCAGATGGGGCTGTGACCGTGAGCCTCACCTTGGAGCGCCCTCCGGAGGCGCCCGGGCCCACCGCGCCGCGGCCGCCCGCCTCGGGCGGCCGCCCGAGGCGCGGGAGATGGGTCTGGGGATGGGTGTACACCGGGACGTTCTCGGTGGTCCTCACCCTTCTCGTACTGATCGGATACCTCGCCACAGGGATCGCGAGCGGTGACGTCGACTGGCTCACGCTGATCGGCGACCCGACGTGGAGTTCCGTGAACGGCGCCTTCGGCGCGTTGGCCATGATCTACGGTTCGGTCGTCGTCTGCGTCCTCGCGCTGGCGCTGGCCGTTCCGGTCGGCTGGGCCGCGGCCATCGCGCTGTCGGAGTACCTGCCGCCCCGACTGGCCCGGCACCTGCGGCTGAGCATCGAACTGCTGGCGGCCGTCCCCTCCATCGTCTACGGCCTCATCGGCATCATGGTGATCCGGCCGTTCGTCGCGGGCCTCGGCGACGTACCCGGCGGCGACAGCCTGCTCGCCGCCGGCCTCGTCCTCGCCGTGATGATCATGCCGACGATCGTGGCGGTCAGCGTGGACGCCCTGGCCGCCGTGCCCGACCGCTACCGGGAAGCCGCCTACGCCCTCGGCCTGACCCGCCGTGAGGTCGTCAAGTCGGCTGTCCTGCCCCGGGCCCGATCGGGTATGCGCGCCGGTGTCCTGCTCGGCCTGGCCCGGGGCCTCGGCGAGGCGATCGCTGTCTTCCTCGTCGTGGGACGGGCCGACGGACGGCTTCCCGACTCGGTCGGAGACTTCTTCTCCTCCCTGCTGCGCCCCGGTCAGACCCTGACCACCAAACTGGCCGGCCCCGAACCGATGCTCGCCGGAACCTCCGGTCCCCACTTCGCCGCGCTGTGCGGTCTGGGCATCATCCTGCTCGCCCTGGTGGCCGCGGCCACGGTCTGGGGCACCCGCGGAACCTCGGCCCGTGCCGTGAAGGGCGGCGTGCGCGTCCACCGGGCCGCGCCCCGGATGCGCAGGGCGCGTGACCGGGTCGCGACGCTGCTTCGGCTGAGCGCGCTGCTGCTGCCGGGAGCTCTTCTCCTCGGGATGCTCGCCGTCCTCGTGACGCGAGGCGGCGCCGCGCTCAACCCGGCCTTCTGGTTCTCCTCCGCCGCCGGAGCGGCCGGCGGCGGAGTGAGCGAGCAGATCATCGGCACACTCCTCCTGCTGGCCACCACGGCCCTGATCGCTCTGCCCCTGGGTTACGGGGCGGGTGTCGTCATCGGCACCCGCGCCTCGGCGAAGACGGCACGGGTCCTGGAGACCCTGACCGTGGTCGTCGGCGGAACACCGACCATCCTGCTGGGCCTCGCCGGATACGTACTCTTCTGCACCGCCATGGGATGGGGCAGGTCCTGGCTGGCCGGGGCGATCGTCCTGGTTCCCGTGGTCGTACCGGTCATCGCCCTGACCACGGCGGGACGCATCCGGAGCATGCCGGGCGAACTCACCGAGAGCGCCCTGGCGCTCGGCCTCTCCCGCGCGCAGTACATCCGCTCCGTGGTCATCCCCTACACCTGGCCCGCGACCCTCACCGGTCTGCTGCTCGGCCTGGCCCGGGCGGCGGGCGAGACGGCGCCGCTGATCTTCACCGCCACGGTGTTCTTCGGGGCGCCCGCCGTGCCGACAGGGATCGTCGACTCCCCGGTGCAGGCGCTGCCCACGCACATCTTCACCCTCTCCCAGGACTCGGGCGCCCCGGAGGCGGTCTCCCAGGCATGGGGCAGCGCGCTCGTCCTGGTCGTCATCACCGCAGCACTTCTCAGCCTGGCGGTGGCCCTGCGCAACCGCTTCGAAGGAGCACGATGGACCACGTGATATCCGTCCGCGACCTGCGGGTCCTCGACGGCAAGAAGACGCTGGTGGGCCCGGTCACCTTCGACCTGGCAGGAGGATCGACCACCGGCCTGTGCGGCCCCTCCGGCGCCGGCAAGTCCACGGTGCTGCGCGCCCTGGTCGACCTGCTGCCCCACGGTCTCACCCGGGACGGCCACCTGGAGGTGCTGGGACGCCCCATCCGCTACGGCAGGGGCGACTCCGGCCTGAGGAGCACGGTCGTCCTGGTGCCGCAGACGCCCGTGGTCTTCGGCGGAAGCATCCTGGACAACGCCCTCTTCGGCCTCCGGCACCTCGTGCGCGCGTCCCGGGAGGACCTGCGGGACCGTGTGGAACAGGCCCTGAAGGAGGCCGGCCTGTGGAACGAGGTCCGCAACCGCCTCGACACGCCGGCCCAGACGCTCTCCGCCGGACAGCGCCAACGGCTCTGCCTCGCCCGCGCCCTGGCCCTGGAGCCGGCCGCCCTCCTGCTGGACGAACCCACCAGCGCCCTGGACGAGCGGAGCCGGGACACGGTCGAGGAGTCGGTGGCCTCCCTCCGCGGCAACCGCACCGTCCTCCTCGTCTCCCACGACCCGGCCCAGGTCGAACGACTCTGCGACCGCACGGTCCATCTGGAGCACCCGGACATCCTGGCCCTCACCGCGCCGGCCCGCTGAGCACACGAGTGCGTGGACGTCGGACGGTGTGGACCGATGCGTCGGCGATGCCTGACGGCCCCGGGCGGAAACGGCGCGCGGGGCCGGATCGTACGATGACCGCGTGACCAGCACGACGCAGCCGTCGAGCCGCCGCCCGGCCGGGCGCGGCTTCGTGCTGCTGGTGCTGGCGGTGCTGGCCGGTGTGCTGGCGATGCACGGCCTGGGGCCGGGCCCGGCTCCCGCGAAGGCGGCGGCGACGGCGACAGCGAAGGTGCAGGCGACGGCGGCTGCGGGTGGCCACGTCATGGCGACGGCGACAGCGACGGCGACGGCGGCTGCCGGTGGCCACGTCATGGCGACGGCCCACGAAGAAGCCGCCCCGCAGAGGACGGGCGACTGCTCGCACACCGACGGCGGTACGGGCCACGCGGATCACGCGGACACCACGTGCGCGGCGGCGGGTGTCGGCGCTCCGTACGCGCCCCCCGTCCCGGCCGCGGCCCTCGACGCCGGACCCGTACCTGTGGCGCCGTCCGGCGGCGCCGCGGGGGCCCCGGAGAGCGGGCGGGCGCCGCCCGACCTCGCTGAGCTGCAACTCCTGCGGATATAGGACCGCCCGCACGGCACTTCCTTGCCCCGGCATTCGCCGGCGAAGGATGCCGCGCTCCGGCACATCCTCATTCCGCATCGGCGCCCGCCCGCTCGGGCGGCGCATCAAGGAGTCGCACCACCATGAACACCCACCGACACCGTTCCCTCGTCCGCCGCGGCGCCGCCGTCGCGGCCGCCGGTACGGCCGCCCTCGTCCTCGCCGCCTGCGGCTCGAACGGCGACAGCCCGGCCGGGCACGACGGCCACGCCTCGAAGTCGCCGAGTGCCTCGGCCCCGGCCGCGCAGGGGCAGCACAACGCGGCCGACGTCGCGTTCGCCAAGGGGATGATCCCCCACCACCGCCAGGCGGTGGAGATGGCCGACCTCGCCCCCTCCCGCGCGGAGTCGGCCGAGGTGAAGAAGCTGGCGGAGGAGATCAAGAAGGCGCAGGACCCGGAGATCAAGACCCTGTCCGGGTGGCTGACCGCCTGGGGCGAGCAGGTTCCCGCCGAAGACGCCACGGACCACTCCGCCCACGGCATGGCCGGGATGATGACGCCCGAGGAGATGGACAAGCTGAAGAACTCCTCGGGCAAGGCGTTCGACACCGCCTTCATGGAGCTCATGATCAAGCACCACGAGGGTGCCGTGGCCATGGCCGAGACGGAGAAGACCGGCGGCGCCTTCCCTGACGCCAAGGAGATGGCGGACGCCATCATCACTTCGCAGACCGCCGAGATCACCAAGATGAAGGACCTGCTCGGCAAGAGCTGACCCACCCCGGCGGAGGGGTGTGCCGCCGCGCACGCGCGGCCCGGCACACCCCTCACCCCTCCACCCTTGTGCCGCTATGCTCCCCGGCATGGTGATGGCCCGGGCGACCCGTAGCGCGCCGCGGTCCCGCTCTCGTGCGGCGGGCCCGTGGCGAACGTGGGTGCTGACCGCGCTGCTGCTCACCCTGACGTACACCCACGGTGTCAGCGCGGAGAGCGCCGCGGGCCACGCCCATCTCGGAGGGCCGATCACCGCGGTGGCCCCGAACGTCTCGGACCCGGATCCCGCCGGGCACAGCCACGAGGTGCCCGACCCGCACTCCGGCCAGGGGCACCCCGGCCACGAGGATGCTCCGGAGCCCGATCACGCGGCTCACCAGTGTGTGTCCGGCCAGCCCCACGAGGGCGCTGCGCTGCCCGACCCCTGCGAGACCCAGGCCGTTCGCCGGCCTCCGTACGCGTATGCGTCCGGCGTCGCTCGACCTGTCACGGCCCTCCGGGCACCTGCCCACTCGCCGGACTCAGCGGTTCTACGGATCTAGGCCGCCACGCCGCCCGACCCGTCGACGACCGGTCGACGACCTGTCGGGCACACCACCACACCACCTCACCCCACCACTGAGCCGTCTCCGCCAGTGCACCAGCGGCGGCTCCGCCATGCCGTGCGATGCGTCCTGGCAGCCGGCCCGTGCCGTGGGGAGCCCCAGGCCTCACCGAACTTTCCTCGAAGGATCCGCTTTGTCCTCCTCGCCCACTCTCGCCACGACACCCCCGCCCCCGACCCCGCCGACCCGTAGCCGACGCCGCTCCGCCCGCACACGGGAAGGCGCCTCCCTGCCGTGGCGCTACCTCGGCTACATCGGCTACTACGTGGGAGCCGGCCTCATCAGCGGCGCCGTCGTCCACCACCCCATGGCCCCCGCCCGCTACTCGATGATCGCCGCGTCCGGCGTCCTGGTCTTCCTGCTCGCGACCGTCCTCAACGACATCGTCCTCGCGACCGAGAGGCAGCCCCTGTCACGCATCCTGCGCGTGCTCGGCACCTCGACGATGCTCTCGTTCGGCCTCGGCATGCTCAGCGGCGGTATGCAGCACTTCGCGGACCTCCCGGAACGCTGTGCCGTGCTGATACCGCTGGGCATCGTCCTGTCCTTCGTCGCCTTCTTCCTGAAGGAGGCCAAGAGGCCCTGGCGGCGCATCTTCGGCCTCATGGGCCTGGCGATTCTCGTCGTGACCGCCCTGACCTTCCTGGGACTTCGCCACATCGCCCCCGCCATGGCGGAGTCCGGAGGCGGACACAGTCAGCCGGGGCACGACGACGGACACCAGCACTGAGGCCGCGCCGGCTCGCCGACGCCGGGCACGGCCGAAGGTGGCCGTGCCCGGCATCCGCGAAAGGGTGTGAAAGGGGTGTCACCAGGTGCGGGCGAGCTCGCGCTGCTCGACGCCGGCGTGGAGCAGGACGGCGTCCGTGTACGCCTCGATGAGGGGGTGGATCGCCCCGGGCTCCGAGGACAACTCGGGCTGGAAGAGCGTGCCGATGAAGAAGGGGTGGTCGGCCAGTTCCACCGCGCGCGGCGCGCCCTCCGAGTCCCAGCCGCTGATGACCAGGTCGCTGCGCTCGATGGTGTCGGCGAAGTCCGGGTTGAGGCCGTACTGACAGTGGAACGTCTCCGTGGTCTGCTCCGCCCCCGAGTAGACACCGGACAGCCGCGTCCCGTCGCCGAGGTGGAGGGACGCCTGCTGGCCCTTGAGGCAGCAGACCAGCGGAATGATCACCGGCGTGGGCGTCTCGGGGTCGTACTGCACGTCGTCCGCGCCGGCGACGCCCAGCACGTTGCGCATGTACTCGATCAGCGCGTGCTGGAAGCCGCCGCAGGTGCCCAGGTACGGGACGCCGGTCTCGCGGGCGTGCCTGATGGCCGTAAGGACGCCGTCCTTGGAGACGTACGGTGATCCGGGGATGACCCAGATCCCGTCGTAGCCGGCCAGGTCGGCGGCGCTGGTGACGTTCTGGCTGGCGATCCACTCCAGTTCGACGTCCAGGTGCGGACCGAACGCCTCGAGCCGCGGGTGGGCGGGGGAATGGTCGTTGCGGTTGCCGACCAGGGCGACCCTGGGGCGGGCCTGCTCGATGGCGGTCATGCGGTCTCCTCGTGGGTGCTGTCCGTACGGGCGAGCCAGACGTCGCCCTTTGCGGCGAGCCGGACGATCAGGCCCGCCCCCTCCTCGCCCGCGGTGGTGATCTCGCCCGACAGGAACACCGGTGTGGCCTCCTCGCCGAAGACGACGGCCGGGTGGAAGGACTGCGGCCGGTCGGTGGGGTTGTGGACGTAGAGCACCTGCGTGCTCGGGCCGGTGCGCTCGATGGCCCACAGACCGGGCCCCAGGTCGGCCTGACGGATCCGGGCCTCCGGCGCGAGCGCGTCGGCGAAGCGGACGTCGGCCACCGGCAGTTCCGGCAGCGTCGCGGACGACGGGGATGTGCTCATACCAGGGACCTCCCGGTCATGGCGGGACCGGACGGGCGGCCCAGCAAGGTGAGGACGGTGGGGGCGACGTCGGCGAGGGTGCCGCCGGCGGGCAGTTCCTCCGGCAGGACGGCGCCGGGGGCGGGGACGACGACGAGGGGCACCGGATTGGTGGTGTGGCCGCCGTACGGGCGCGGGCCGCCGTCCGGTCCCGGCCTGGCCATGAGTTCGGCGTTGCCGTGGTCGCCGACCAGCAGCAGCCAGCGTCCGGCCGCCTGGGCGGCGACGCGGATCCGGTCGACGGCGTGGTCGGTGAACTCCGTCGCCCGCACGGTCGCTTCGGCGTCGCCGGTGTGGCCGACGACGTCGATGTTCGCCAGGTTGGCGATGACGAGGGCGACGTCCTCGCGGGCCGCCGCCGCGACGACGGCGTCCGTGACCTTGTCGAGGTTCATCTCCGGGCGCGCGGTGTAGTCCGGCGGGCCGTCACCGATGACTTTGACGTGCTCCTCGGTGGGCCGGCGGCGCTCGTCGCGTCCGTTGACGTAGTACGTGACGTGCTCGAACTTCTCCTGCTCCGCGATGCGTACGGAGCGAAGGCCGTGCCGCTCGAGTTCGTCGGCGAGGCCGCCGGAGGCGTCCGCGCGCTGGACGAGGGCCGGGATCGGGGTGCGCGTGTCGTAGACCGCGAGACTCAGGGCACTGACCGTGCGACCGGTGGCCGCCAGGTGGTCGAGGAGGTGATCGGCCAGCTGCTGGATGCGGTCACTGCGGAAGTTGGTGAACAGGATCGCGTCACCGTCCGCCACGGCCCGGTCCGCCACCGCCCGGTCCGCGACCGCCCCGTCCGCGACGACGGTGGGCTCGACGACGGTGCGCTCGACGACGGTGGGCTCGACCCACACGTCACCGCGCGGCGCCCGGGCGGCGGCGACGGCGGCGCTCTCCGCCCGGCGGCCGCCGCCGTCGGCGATGGCCTCCGTCACGGGGCGGGTCAGGCCGAGGTCACCGCTCTTGTCGAGGGCGTACCCGCGGCCGGAGACGGTGGCGATACGGCCCGTCCCGGCCTCGGCGGCGATCTCCTCGATCCGGCGCAGGTAGTCGGGTGCTGTTCCGTCGGCGACGTCCCGGCCGTCCGTGATCGCGTGGATCCAGACCCTCGGTACGCGGTGCGTCGCCGCGATGGCCAGCAGTTCCCCGAGGTGCTCGACGTGGGCGTGGATCTGGCCGTCCGAGGCGAGCCCGATCAGATGCAGGGCCCGGTCCTCGTCCGCGAGGCGTCGCAGCGTGTCGGTGAGCGGCTGGTGCCGGCGCAGTGCGCCCGCGTCGATGGCGTGCTGGACGAGGAGGCTGTCGTAGGCGAGCGGTCGGCCGGCGCCGATGACCATGTGGCCGATCTCGGAGTTTCCGACCGTGCCCGGGAGGAGGCCGACCGCCTCGCCCGACGCCTCGACGTACGTCGTCGGGTGCTTGGCGGCCAGCGCGTCGAGCGTGGGCGTGTGCGCGAGGGTGATGGCGTTGGCGGGGGAGGCCGGGGCGTGGCCCCAGCCGTCCAGTACCAGCAGCACCCCGGGGGCGGAGGGGACGGTCACCGGTTCTCCCGCAGCGAGTCGATGACCTTCCAGAAGGTGGGGAAGGACTTGGCGACGCAGCCCGGGTCGTTGATGACGACGCCCTCGGTGCGCAGGCCGGCGACGGCGAAGCACATCGCGATGCGGTGGTCGTCGTAGGTGTCGATGACCGCGCCGTGCGGGGTGCCTCCGTGGACGATCATGGCGTCGTCGTACTCGTCGACCTGGATGCCCATCTTCCGCAGCTCGGTCGTGACGGCCGCGATGCGGTCGCACTCCTTGACGCGCAGGCTGGCGATGTTGGTGATGCGCGTCGGTCCCTCGGCGAACGCGGCGACGACGGCGAGCGTCGGGACGACGTCGGGCATGGCCTCCATGTCGACGTCGATGCCGCGCAGCGGGCCGCCCTTGAGGGTGATGGAGTCGTCGGTGACCTCGGCGTACGCCCCCATGCGGACCAGGACGTCGACCAGACCCACGTCGCCCTGGTGGGAGCCGCGTCCGATGCCGGGCACGGTGACCCGGCCGCCGAGGACCGCGGCGGCGGCCAGGACGTAGGACATGCCCGAGGCGTCGGGTTCGACGGTCACCCGGCCGCCGGTGAACGACTGGCCGGCGGGGACGGTGAAGCGGTGGTAACCGTCCCGCTCGACGCGGACGCCGGCGGCGGCGAGGGAGGCGAGGGTCATCTCGACGTACGGCTTGGAGACCAGGTCGTCGACGAGGTTGATCTCGGTGTCCTGCTCGGCCTTGACCGAGCTGATCAGCAGACTGGAGGTGAACTGGCTGCTGACCGCACCACTGATCCGGGTGGAGCCGCCCCGGAACGTGCCGCCGGTGACGCGGATCGGCGGCGAGCCGTTGCCGCGCACGGCGACCGCTTCCACACCCAGGGGACCGAGCGCGGACAGCAGGTCGCCCATGGGGCGTTCCTGCATGCGGGCCGTGCCGGTGATGGTGGTGGTGCCTTCGGCGAGTCCGGCGAGGGAGATCAGGAAGCGCAGCGGGGTGCCGGCGGCTCCGACGTAGATCTCTTCCGCCGGGGCCTTCATGGGCCTGCCGGTCGGCGTGACGCGGATGACGTTCGCGGCGTGGTCGATCTCCGTGGTGACGTGGCCGAACCGGGCCACGGCCTCGGCGAAGTAGACGGTGTCGTCGGAGATCAGGGCGCCGCGGATCTCGGTGGGCTCGTCGGCGAGCGAGGCGATGGCGATCGCCCGGTTGGTGTAGCTCTTCGAGCCGAGGACGGCGACGTCGGCGTCCACGGTGGCGAGCGTCTCGACGGTGAGCTGCTCGGCGGAGAGCCTGGGGTCCTGGAACGCGGTCATGGATGGTCCTCCTGGAGGGCGGGTACGAGACGTCCGTCGATGGCGGCGGCGACGATGAGCTGCCGGCCACGCGGCGGAAGCGATCCCCCGCCGAAGTGCGGCAGGCATGGCTGTCCCCCGGCTCCGAACGGTGAAATCTGAAATCAAGGAATGGTGGGACAAGAGGCCGGCCCGGGAAGCTGTATCCGGCGGTCCGCCGGGCAATCACCAGTCTCCGAGGCGCTGTTCGGCGAGGGAAGGCACATCGGGTGGCATGACCTGTGCGTGGCACGAGCCTGCCTGGCCCCCCTGAGCGGGCAGCAAACTGCCAACGCGCACGCGTACCGGTAAGCCCTTGCCGCTCGCCCCTCTGAACTGCGAATATCGAACGCTACTCATACGGGAACCAATAATCTCGAATGGTGAGACAGGGGGGCCTCGTGCTTGAGGTGTTGGGGATCGACGAGAGAACGGAGTCGGTCTACCGACTGATGCTCCGCCGGCATGACTGGGGGGCCGCGGAGATCGCCACCGAGCTGCGCTACTCGGAGGGCGAGGTGAAGGAGTCGCTCGACCGGCTGGCTCAACTCCGCCTGCTGCGCAGCTCGTTGCAGGACCCGGGAAGCGTGCGGGCGGTGAGCCCGGAGGTGGGGCTGCGCCTCCTGCTCCAGGAGCGGGAGAGTGCGCTTCTGCGGCAGCAACAGCAGCTCGCCGAAGGCCAAGCGGCTGTCATGCGCATGGTCGAGGAGTACGCCGACGGGTCCCATCGGGAACGCCACGACGTGGAGTACCTGCTGGGTATCGACTCGATACAGGGACGCCTGGAGGAGCTCGCGCACCGCTGTGAGCGCGAGTGTCTGTCCTTCATGCCGGGAGGCGCTCAATCGGCGTCGAGTCTGGAGGCCAGCAAGCCGCTGGACCAGGACCTGATGGACCGCGGCGTGCGCGTCCTCACGCTCTACATGGACAGCGTCCGCAACGACCAGGCGACGCTGAACTACGCGCAGTGGCTCCACGAGCGGGGAGGCGAGGTCCGTACGTCCCCGACGCTGCCCATCCGGATGGTGATGTTCGACCGTGAGGTCGCTCTGCTGCCCGTGGACCCCGAGAACACCAAGAAGGGCGCCGCGTTGCTGCGCGGGCCCGGGGTCATCACCGCGCTCGCGGCGCTCTTCGAGCACATCTGGGACTCGGCCGGCCCGTTCGGGACGGACCGCGACCGGGAGAGGAACGAGGCGGGACTGACCCCGCAGGAGGCGGAACTCCTGCGGCTGCTCTTCCAGGGGAACACCGACGAGATCGCCGCCCGCAAGCTGGGCATCGGGCTGCGCACCGTACGACGCACCATGTCCGACCTCATGAGCCGGCTGGAGGCGCGCAGCCGCTTCGAGGCCGGGGCGCGCGCGGCGCAGCGGGGTTGGTTGGACTGACGAGAGCGGGACTGGCTGGACTGACGACCGATGTCGTACGGACAGGCCCGTGGGGCCGGACACCTGGTGTGTCCGGCCCCACGGGCTCCTCGTCGTCGGCGGGCCGGTCAGCCGCAGCAACCGCCCTCGGGCTGTACGGGCTTGATCGGCTCCAGCTTGGGGCCGGCGCGGAAGACGGACAGCAGCTTGCCCGCGACCGACGTGTCGGCCGTCTCCGCCCCCAGCGCCTCCCGCCGTGCCGCGCCGAACGCGCTCTGCAGCTCCGCCGCCTTGGGCGCCACCTTCGGGTCCGTGACGAGCAGGGCGGTGTGGACGGCGCGGGGCAGGCAGCCCCGCAGGCGCTTGGCCTGGTCGGCGCCGGGGCCAGACTCGAGGGCTTCGAGCTTCTCCTCGTACGCGTCCCGCAGCGGGCGGTCGAAGGTCAGCTCGAAGTAGAGGCCGCTGCGCTCCCCGATGGCGTCGTAGTCGAAGCCGGCCCACTTGATGAACAGCCGCCTGCCCTGGCGGAAGGTGACCATGGACGCCACGATCTCGTCGTCCTTGTGGCCGAGGTAGGCGCGGACGTCCGCCCCGCCTTCGATCATCGCGAGCAGGAGGGCCCTGATCTGCTCGGGGCCCTCACTGCCGTCGTACTTCTGGCGGTTGAGGCCGGTCAGCTCGGCGATCCGGTCCACGTGCGGCAGCAGATCGGCGCCGTCCTTGCGGATCACCTCGACGCCACTGGCCAGCGCCTTGGCGTGGTCCTCCTGGAGCTTGCGCCGCTTCTTGGGCTTCAGGGCGGCGAAGTGGGCGTCGTAACTGCCGTGTTCCAGGGTGAGGACGTTCTCCTCTCCCCAGTACGAGACGGTGGCGCCGTGCGCCTGGAGGGCCACCAGCAGGCTCTCGTTGGCGGGGAGATCGGCGACCCAGGGCGCGACGATGCTGCGGATCCCGGCGGCACGGGCGGCCGGGACGGCCTCGTCGAGCAGGTCCGCGAGCAGCAGCGGGTCGTCGGTGGTGGCGACGGCCTCGCTGCGGTAGCCGATCGGCGAGCCGAGAACCAGGGACGGGAAGAACTTGTCCTCGCCTATCGCCTCGACGTCGGTGGTGGCGTCGCAGCAGGAGGAGACCGAGCAGCAGGCGCTCTCGCCGCTGGCCGGCTTCCAGCCCAGGTAGGTGCGGGGGTCGGCGTCGACGATCGACGGCGCGTCGAAGACGAAGCCGGGAAGCAGGACGGCGTCGTCGCCTCGGCGGGCGACGGAGTGCCAGGGCTTCGCCTCGGGAAGGGCGGTCTCGGTCGCCCGGAGCCACGCCGGGTGCAGATAGGGCCAGGTCCCCTCGTGGCCGCCGAACTGTGCGGCGGCGTCGGCGAAGGCGAGGCCCGTACCGACCGACACGTCGCTGCCGCAGCAGCTGTCGGACTCCTCGGCCGTGGTGGCGGGAGCGACGTCGCTCGTTTCCGGCGTCGGACCGCAGCATGTCGGGGACTGGGTTGCCATTTCCGCTCCTCAGCGATAATTCGGGACGGTGGAATTCGGGCCGGGGGTGACCCTTGGTGAGGCACGCGTTGATGGCGCTGCGCCCGGGGAAGTGGTGAGGGACGTATTCCGGAGGGAAGACGAAGGGTGATTCACGCCTTCAGGCGAAATCCTGCGGGCTGTACGGAGGATGAGAACGCGCGGTCGGGAGAGCGCGGGACCAGGGTCAGGAGAGCGCCGGGGCGGTGTCGGCGGAGTCCCAGCCCGCGCCGTCGCCCGACTCGGCCGGAGCCACGTCCCAGCCGGCCCCGTTGCCGCCGTCGGCGAGAACGGAGTCCCAGCCCGCACCGTCACCCTCACCGGTGGGCGCGGCGTCCCAGCCGGCACCGTCGCCGCCCTCGGCCCGCACGCTGTCCCAGCCCGCACCGTCGCCGCCACCGCTCTGCACGCTCTGAACGCTCTGGAGGAGACCGGTCGTGGACACCGCGTCAGCGGTGGCGACGGCGGCGATTCCGAAAGCGAAAGCGGCGGCAGCGGAAGCGATTCGGCGCGAAACAGACATGGTTGTCTCCCAGTCGGAACAGCGTGTCGGTGAGTAATTCGGTCAGCCGTGGAATTCGTTCTTTCGGCTTTGCCTGCGGCGGTGTGCCGCTCTGTTGAATAAGAGTCTGCTCGCGACGGGGATGCGGTGGAAGAGCTTCCGGCTGGCATCAACTGCGCGCGGCACGCACATGCCTCAGAGGCACGAAGAGGCCGCCCTCACCCGTCCGTGTCGGTACACGGTCGGTCCGGTGAGGGCGGCCTGGAGAAGAAGGGGGGGGCTAGACGGCCAGCGGGACGTTGGGGTCGAGCGCGTCGCGCAGGATGCCCAGGCTGCCGGGCGCGAGGCGGTACCAGGTCTGCCGGCCGCGCTTCTCGCGCTCGAGGAACCCCGCGTCGTAGAGCACCTTCATGTGGTGGGAGACGGTCGGCTGGGACAGCCCGAGCGGTTCCACGAGATGACACGTGCAGGCCTCGCCGCCCGGCCGGCTCTTGATGAGGCCGAGGAGGCGGAGGCGCGCGGGGTCCGCGATGACCTTCAGCGCGGCGGCCAGCTGCTCGGCGTCCGCCTGGGACAACGGACCCGTCAGGACGGGGGGACAGCACAGCTGGATGACTGGGGTGCTCATGACCGACGTAACGACGGCCGTCGATGGATTGTTCCCAGAACTCATTGACACTCATCGATGCGTTCCGGCATGCTCCAACGCATCGACAGCCGTCAATGAGTTGGAGAACCGCCGTGATCGACTCCGTCGTGGACGTCCTCGGACGCGTCGCCGTGGACGTGTGGAACACGTTCGCGCACAACTGGCCCTTCCTGCTGATCAGCGTGGTCGTCGCCTCGATGATCACCACGTACGTGGGGGCGGACCGGCTCTCCTCCTGGCTGCGGAAGCGGGCCTCGGTGGCCATCGTCGGCGCCGTCACCCTCTCCGTCGTGACGCCGTTCTGTTCCTGCGGCACGACGGCCGTCGTCCTGGGAGCCCTCGTCTCCCGCGTCCCGTGGGCCCCAGTTGTGGCTTTCATGGTCGCTTCGCCGCTGACGAGCCCCGAGGAGTACGTCCTGTCGACGGGCCTCTTCGGATTCAACTTCGCGACCACCTTCTTCGTGGCGTCCATCGTTCTCGGCCTCATCGCAGGCGGCATCACGCACATGATCGAGAAGACCCGCTGGCTGGAAGGGCAGGCCCGGATCGTCGACGCCGAGGAGGTGTCCTGCTGCGGCCCGGCGGACGAGAAGCAGGCCCCCGAGGCGGAGACGGGCGGTTGCTGCGGCACTGACGACGCGGAGGACCGGCGCGGCGGAGGAGCGGGCGTACCCGCCGGCGGTGGCGGCCTGGCCCGTGTGGCACTGCTGGAGCGGGTCGAGGTCAAGCCGGTCGCGCCGGAGCCCGAGGTGAGCCTGACGAGCAAGCTGAAGCTGGACGAGTTCGGCGCGACCCTCTGGAAGAACGCCCGTCGCCTGGCCCTCTTCTTCTTCGCCTTCGCCGGCCTCGGCTACCTCCTCATCGAGACCATCCCGACCAGCTTCCTCACCGACTACCTCGGCGAGGGTTCGTTCCTGGCCGTTCCGCTGGCCGCCCTCATCGGCATCCCGGTCTACCTCAACTCCGACGGTTCGCTGCCGCTCGTCGCCACCCTCATGCAGGGCGGCATGGGCCCCGGCGCGGCGCTCGCCTTCCTCGTCACCGGTGCCGGCACGAGCATCGGCGCCATCAGCGGAATGTTCATCATCGCCCGCAAGAAGATCGTCTTCCTCGTCGTCACCTACCTGCTCACCGGCGCCATGGTCCTCGGCTGGCTCGCCCCGCTCTGGCTCTGACGCGCAACGGCGCCGAGGCGCCCACTGCTTGAGCCCGACGGCTCACTGACGGCAACGGCCCGCCCGGGTGGAACCGGGCGGGCCGCAGTCGTACTCGTATGGGGGCGCGCCTGCCGGCCGATGCGGGCGCCGGTCGGTCAGGACGACACCGCGCCGGCGTCCACGATGCCCAGTGAGGCCATCTCTCCGAAGGCGGCCCCCAGGCGCTCCGGAGCGATCCGGTAGTAGATCTCGTTGGCGCGGCGCTCACTCGCCAGTACCCCCGCCTCCCGCAGCTTCTTCAGGTGGTGACTCACGGTCGGTCCCGTGACGTCGAACTCGGCCGCTATGTCGCCCACGCACAACTCCCCGGTGGGGCAGCACGCCACGATGCTCGCGATGCGCAGGCGTACGGGGTCGGCGAGCGCCTTGAACATTCCCGCCAGATCCAGCGCGCGCTCGGGGGTCATGGAGGGTCGACACGACTCGGGGCCGCACGCCGGCGCGGATGGCTGCTGCTCGATCATGCGTATCAATCTGACGGGTCGGACCGCCGTCCGTCCATAGGGGACGGTCTCCGGACGAAACGCATTGACGATCATCGATGAATCGGCGAGACTTTCCGACTGCCCCTGCGTCCCCTGCTGCGAACACCCGCCAGGAGCACCCCCGTTCGTCCGCACCGACATCGACACCGACACCGACGACGGGCACTACCCACCACGAGAAGGACCCATGACCTCCACGACCTCCACGACCACCGCGATCCGCCTCGCCGGCCGGGCCTCCCACCTCCCGCCGTCCGCGACGGCGGCCTTGGACGCACGCGCCAAGCAGCTCATCGCGGACGGGGTGGACGTCATCAACCTCACCAGTGGAGAACCCGCCTTCCCCACGGTCGAGCCGGCCGCCCGGGCCGCGCTCGCGGCGATCGCCGAGGACTTCACCAAGTACACGCCGGCCGCCGGAATCCCCGCACTCCGCACGGCCGTCGCCGCCTACCTGAACCGGCACCACACCCGGTACGAATCCGGCGACGTGGTGATCACCGCCGGCGCCAAACAGGCGCTGCACCATGCCTTCACCGTGCTGCTGGAACCGGGCGACGAGGTGCTCGTCCCCGCTCCGTACTGGGTGAGCTACCCGCACATGGTGACGCTCGTCGGCGGCGTACCGGTCGAGGTGCGCCCGACGCCCGGCTCCGGCCTGAAGATCACGCCGGAGCTGGTCCGCCGCGCCATCACCCCGAACACCCGTGTACTGCTGCTGAACAGCCCCGCGAACCCCTCCGGAGTGGTCTACACGCACGACGAGCTGGCCGCCCTCGCGGCCGTGGCCGCGGAGCACGACCTGACCGTCATCAGCGACGAGATCTGCGACCACTGGGTGTACGGAACCAGCTTCACCAGCGTCGCGTCCCTGGGGCCCGACGTGGCCGCCCGTACGCTCACCATCGGCGGCATGTCCAAGACGTTCGCCATGACGGGCTGGCGCATCGGCTGGATCGCCGCCCCCGCCCACGTGGCGAAGGCCGTCGCCGCCGTCCAGAGCCACACCGCCTCGGCACCGTCGTCCGTGTCGCAGCGCGCGGCCCTCGGGGCGCTCACCGCCGACCTGGACGAGGAACTGAGCCGCCGCAGAACGGCCCTGGACGAACGCCGCCAGGCGGTCCTCCAGAGGCTCGACAAGGTGCCCGGCGTGCGCGTGGACGGCGACGCCCGGGGCGCGTTCTTCGTCTTCGCGGACGTGTCCGGTACGTACGGGCTCACGGCGGGCGACCGCACCATCGGATCGGCCGCGGACTTCGCGGAGCTCCTCCTCGCCCGAGCCGACGTCGCCGTAGTCCCCGGCACCGACTTCGCGGCCCCCGACCACGTCCGCATCTCCTACACGGTCCCCCCGGACCGCCTGGCCGTCGCCCTCGACCGCCTCTCCCACTTCGTGACCGACCTGACCGTCCCGGGGCCGTGACCGCCATGAGGCGCCGCCACCGACCAGAAACCGCCCCTGACCAGCAAAAAGACCCTCCCGAAGGAGGGTCTTCATCTGTGCGCCCCCGGCAGGACTCGAACCTGCGGCCAAGTGCTTAGAAGGCACCTGCTCTATCCACTGAGCTACGGGGGCCGGGTGGTGGCCTGGTGGCCTGGAACCCTCTGTGGGAGGGGTGTGGCCTTGCCGGGTCAAGGATAGGGCTCTGAATGCCTTGGCCTGGCTGCTTCACCTGCGTGGCACGATGTGGAGGTTCGGTGAAGCGGAACGATAATCGCAGGCAGGTGCGATTCCCGCAGCGCTTTTCGCGCCACTTGGCCCGGGTGTTGTGCACTCGTTATGCCTGAGGCTCGCGTCATCAGTCGTTCTGTCGGCGCGCAGGACCCCTATACGCTTCAAAAAGGCTCCAAAATTGGGCATTCTTCGCATGTGGTGACCTTGGACGAACGGCCTCAGCTCATCGACGCACTCTCCGCCCTGCGCGACTGTGTCGCCGCCGTGCGTCTACCCCTCCCCCTCCCAGGCGCCTCACGCGCCCGTCAGGCCCGATCCGAGCTGCTCGCCCAGCTCGACGACTACCTGGTCCCCCGGCTCAAGGACCCCGACGCCCCGCTCCTCGCCGTCGTCGGCGGATCCACCGGAGCAGGGAAGTCCACGCTGGTCAACTCTCTTGTGGGACGGCGTGTCAGCGAGGCCGGGGTCCTTCGGCCCACCACGCGGACGCCCGTGCTCGTCTGCCACCCCGACGACCACCACTGGTTCGCCGGTATGCGCGTCCTGCCCCAGCTCACCCGGATCTGGCTGCCCCACCGGGACTACCAGGACTACCAGAGCCACCAGGAACACCAGAACGACCAGGGCCGCCAGGACGACGACCACGCCGACGAGCCCCCCGAGGACAACGCGCTCCGCGTCGAGACCTCCACCGCCCTCGCCCCCGGACTCGCCCTGCTCGACGCCCCCGACATCGACTCCCTCGTCGTCGAGAACCGTCTGCTCGCCGCCGAGTTGATGTGCGCCGCCGACATCTGGGTCATGGTCACGACCGCCTCGCGGTACGCCGACGCCATCCCGTGGCACCTGCTCCGTACCGCCAAGGAGTACGACGTCACCCTCGTCACCGTCCTCGACCGCGTCCCCCACCAGGTCATCGGCGAGGTCTCCCGCCAGTACGAGGCCCTGCTCCACAAGGCCGGGCTCGGGGACGTGCCCCGGTTCACCATCCCCGAGCTGCCCGAGTCGGCCGGCGGCGGCAGCGGGCTGCTGCCCGACACCGCCGTCGCCGCGCTGCGCGCCTGGCTCGCCCACCGCGCCCTGGACCCCGCCGCCCGCCAGCAGGCCGTCGGCCGCACCGCGACCGGCGTCATCGACTCCCTCGACACCCGGATGCCCGAGCTCGCCGCGGCGGTCGCCGCCCAGTACGCCGCCGCCGTCCGGCTCGGCGGCGCGGTCGAGGCGGCGTACGAGGAGCAGGGCGAGCGCGTCCGGCAGCAGCTGGGCCGCGGGGCCGTGCTCGCCGGTGACGCCCGTACCCGCTGGCGCGGCTACCCCCGCGACAGCACCGCCGGCGAACTCCTCGACGCCCTCGTCGAATCCCTCGCCGCCCTCCTGCAGTGCGCGGCCGCGGCCGCCGACGAGCGGGTACGGGACTCCTGGCGCCGCGAACCCGCCGCCGCGGCCCTCCTCGCCGCGCGGGGAGGCCCCGACCCGGAGGCGAACGAACGGATCGAACTGGCGGTACGGCGCTGGCGGCGCGTCCTCGAAGAACTGGCCGAGGACGAGGTACGCGGCAGCGACCGCATCGCGCCCGCCCGCACCGCCGCCCCCGAGCCCGAGACCGTCGCCGCCCTGCTCGCAGCCGCCCTCCTCGGCGGCCGCCGCACCCGCAGCGCCGGCGAACGGCTCGCCGAACTCCTCGGCGCCCAGAGCGCCCTCCGCCTGCGCGACAAGGGAGGCGACCTTCTCCTGACGTACCTCGACGACGTCCTGCACGGCGAGCGCGACCGCTGCCTCGCCCCCCTCGACGCCCTCGACGTGACCCCCGAGCCGCAGGCGGAGCTGATCGCCGCGCTCTCCGTACTGCAGAAGGAGAAGTGAGGACCGGTGAGCAGCAGCACGAGCAGCCAGGTGACGGAGCCGGGCGCGAACGACTCGGCGAACGGGCGCTGGGACGACGGCCTGATCGCGCGCAGAGCCGCCGACCGGGCGGGCGGAAAGCCTCAGGACGGCCAGGAGGGTCAGGGCGGACCTTCCTCCGCCCGGGCGGGCACGACGACCGCGGAGGAGGACGGCCTCCCCGCCCTGGG
This sequence comes from Streptomyces sp. NPDC015346, assembly GCF_043078785.1. Classification (NCBI taxonomy): domain Bacteria; kingdom Bacillati; phylum Actinomycetota; class Actinomycetes; order Kitasatosporales; family Streptomycetaceae; genus Streptomyces; species Streptomyces sp. NPDC015346. Next base: position 354,818 of record NZ_JBIBTW010000001.1, read on the forward strand.
CGGGCAGTACGGCGGCTCCCTGCGCTACCGCCTCGACGCGCTCCACGAGCTCGTCGGCCTCTCCCGTACGCGCGTCGAGAGCGAGACGCTCGCCGAGGCCGGGCGCGTACTCGACGAGGCCGCCGCCCGCCAGCGGCTCTCCGCCCGTCACACCGTCGTCGCCATCGCCGGCGCCACCGGCAGCGGCAAGTCGACCCTCTTCAACGCCCTCGCCGGCGTCCCCATCTCCGAGACCGGCCTGCGCCGCCCCACCACCTCCGCCCCCATCGCGCTCAGCTGGTCCGAGGGCTCCGCCGGACTCCTCGACCGCCTCGCCATCCCCGGCCGGCTGCGCCGCCGGCCGCTGGCGGGCGGCGCGGCCGACGAGGACCTGCAGGGACTCGTCCTGATCGACCTGCCCGACCACGACTCGGCCGTCACCGCCCACCGCGACCAGGTCGACCGGATCCTCGCCCTCGTCGACGCCGTGATCTGGGTCGTGGACCCCGAGAAGTACGCCGACGCCGCGCTCCACGAGCGCTATCTGCGGCCGCTGGCCGGCCACGCCGAGGTCACCTTCGTCGTCCTCAACCAGATCGACCGGCTGGGCGCCGAGGCCGCCGATCTCGTCCTGGACGATCTGCGCCGGCTCCTCGACGAGGACGGCGTGGCCCTGGGCGAACACGGCGAACCCGGCGCCACGGTCCTGGCCCTCTCCGCCCTCACCGGCGAGGGCGTCGGCGAACTGCGCGAACTGCTCGGCCGGTTCGTCCAGGAGCGGACCGCGCCCGCGCTCCGGCTGTCGGCCGACGTCGACGCGGCGGCGGCCCGGCTCCGCCCGGTGTACGTCGCCGACGGCCAGACCGGCCTCGGCGAGCGGGCGAGGGAGGCCTTCGCGGCCCGGCTCGCGGTCGCCGTGGGCGCCACGGCGGCCGGCGAGGCCGCCGAACGCGTCTGGCGCCGGGGCGCCATCCGCGCCTGCGGCACCCCCTGGCTACGCCTCTACCGCTGGTACGAGCGGATCCGCGAGCACGGCTCCACCGACCCGCGCCTGCAGGCTCCGGCCGAGGACGAACTGACCGCCCGGCAGCGGGTGGAGCAGGCGGTACGGCTCGTCGCCGACGACGCCTCGCGCGGGCTTCCGGCCCCGTGGGCGCAGGCGGTGCGCGAGGCGGCGGCGCGCGGGGCCGAGGGGCTGCCCGAGGCGCTCGACGAGCTGACGCTGACCATGGGGGACCCGGCCGCCCGGCCGCCGCGGCCCGCCTGGTGGCCGGCCGCCGTCCTCGCGCAGGTCCTGATGACGCTCCTGCAGTTCTTCGGCGCGCTGTGGCTGGTCGGCCAGATCGTCGGCGTGGTCGAGCCGGGGCTGCTGCCGCCGGTCCTGATCATGATCGGCGGCATCGTGGGCGGCCCGCTGGTGGAGTGGGCCTGCGCGGCCGCGGTGAAGGGGCCGGCGCGACGGTACGGACAGGAGGCGGAGCGCAGGCTGCGGGAGGCGGCGGCCGCCTGCGGCCGGGCGCGGGTGCTCGATCCGATCTCGGCGGAGCTGATGCGGTACCGCGAGGTGCGCGAGCAGTACGTGACGGTGTCCGGGACCCGCTCGGGCGCGCGGGTCACGCGGCTGGGCGGCGGCGGTGGCGGTGTGCGGTGGGGCGGTACGAGGCGGGGCGCGCGGATGAGGTGAGGGCTCGGGGCTCTCTGCCGCACTCGTTCGGGTGACGAGGTTTTCCCCAAGCGGCCGGTTGTCCACAGCCGTCGGCGCGTTTCGGCGGCCCGGTCCAGCATGGAGTCGAGCGAAGGCCGAAGGGCCGTCCGGGCAAGGGTCCGGGCAAGGGTCCGGGCAAGGGGGGAGAGTCATGAACGACACGATGGTGACGCTGGTGGGGAATGTCGCGACGAGCGTCGAGTACCGGGACACGGCGACGGGCGGGGTGGCCAGGTTCCGGTTCGCGGTGACGGCGCGCCGCTGGGACCGGGAGCGCGGTACCTGGGTCGACGGACACACCAGTTTCTACACGGTGTTCGCCTGGCGGGCGCTCGGGGCCAACCTCGCGGCCTCGGTCTCGGTCGGCGAACCCCTGGTGGTGCACGGCCGGTTGAAGGTGCGCGAGGAGGAGCGCGAGGGACAGGGGCAGGGGCAGGGGCAGGGGCAGGGGCTGCGCAAGACGTTCGTGGACATCGACGCGCTGGCGGTGGGACACGACCTCACCCGCGGGACGGCGGCTTTCCGGCGGGTGGTGAAGGGGGAGCCTCGGGTGACGGAACGCCAGGAGAACGGCGCCGCGGGCCCGAACCGCGACCCGTGGGACACCGATCCGGCAGCGAGGCCGGAGGATTCCGGGCCCGCGTCCTCCCTCACGCCGGGCGGGGTGACGGAGACGGTGCAGGTCCTGGAGCCCGTGCTCTGACCTGGAGTTGTGGGGATTTGTCGATACCGCGGCCGACTCTTCTCCCCGAAACGGGCGCCAGGGATAACGATTTCGAGTCGGAATGGTTATCAGACCGTATGAAGGGGCACTCGGTGCTTCCCCATCCCTAGGATTCCCGCGTACTCATGGGGAACTTGAGTCGGTGCGAGTCACTCGCGCGACTCGAGTCACGTGAGTCAACTGGGTCAGTGAGACTGCTGGCGAAGCGCTCCCCCCACGTGTCCTGACCAAAGACACGGAGCAGCTCGCCCGGAGGGGAAATTCATGTTTTCTGTTCGGAGGCGCGGCGCTGCCCGCCTTGCCGCCGCGACCGTGGTCTCTGGCCTCGTCGCAGCGGGTGCCATAGCCATCGCGGGTCCCGCGGCGGCCGACGAAGGTCTGCAGGGCACGGGCGGCGCGACCGCCACGCTGGGCAAGCTCACCGTCTTCGACACGGTCAAGATCAAGGGCAAGGGCGAGTACGCCGCCGGCCTGTTCGAGATGCAGGTCACGCCCGGCGGCACGCTCCAGACCTACTGCATCGACCTCTACACCGAGGCCTTGAAGGGCCAGGAGTACAAGGAGGTCGGCTGGGACCAGTCCTCCCTGCACAACAACGAGGACGCCGGCAAGATCCGCTGGATCCTGCAGAACTCCTACCCGCAGGTGAACGACCTCGCCGCCCTCGCCAAGAAGGCCGGCGCGAAGAACCTCACCGAGAAGACCGCCGCCGCCGCCACCCAGGCCGCGATCTGGCACTTCTCGGACGACGCGGACGCGATGCCGGTCGACGAGGACGCCCAGGCCCTCACCAAGTACCTCGAGGAGAAGGCGGTGAACCTGGAGGAGCCGAAGGCCTCCCTCAGCCTCTCCCCGTCCTCCGTCGCCGGTAAGTCCGGCGAGCGCCTCGGCCCGGTCACGGTGAACACGAACGCCGCCTCGGCCGCCGTCTCGCTCGCCCCGGGCGCCCCCGAGGGCGTCAAGCTGGTCGACAAGGACGGCAAGGTCGTCACCAACGTCGCCAACGGCGGCCAGGTCTACTTCGACGTTCCGGCCGGCGCCGCCGACGGTTCCGCCGAGCTGACCGTCCAGGCCGACACCACCGTGCCGATCGGCCGCGCCTTCGTCGCCACCAAGGTCAAGAGCCAGACCCTGATCCTGGCCGGCACCAGCACTTCCACGGTCAACGCCAAGGCGTCGGCGAGCTGGGCCAAGAAGGGCGCGATCCCGGCCGTCACGGCGGAGAAGAACTGCGCCAAGGGCGGCCTGGACATCACGGCCTCCAACGAGGGTGACGAGGACTTCGCCTTCGAGCTCAAGGGCATGAAGTACACGATCGCCGCCGGTGAGTCCAAGACCGTGACGGTCCCGCTCGCCGAGGACGAGGCGTACGACTTCACGATCACCGGCCCGAACGGCTTCGAGAAGACCTTCAAGGGCGTCCTCGACTGCAAGACGGCCACCCCGGGCCCGCTCCCGTCGGAGACCCCGTCGACCGGGCCCTCCCCGTCCACCACGGCCCCCGCGGCCACCGCGGGCGGCTCCACCACCGGCTCCACGACCGGCTCCACCACGGGCGGCGGCGACCTCGCCGAGACCGGCAGCTCCAACGCCACCCCGATGATCGCCGGCATCGCCCTGGCTCTCGTGGCCCTCGGCGGCGGCGCGGTCTTCCTCCTCCGCAAGAAGAAGGCGGCCGGCCAGTAACACAGATCAGATAATGAACGGCGAGTGACATGGGGTGACCCACTGTCACGACGACCCCGGTACGCGTCCCCGCGTACCGGGGTCGCCGCCGTTCCCGGGGAAGTACGGGTTTCCGTCGCGGGGTGGACGTCAGGCAAGATGGGGTGTATCTGCCCACTCACTCTTTGCCGGACGGTTTCTCTTGGCTGAGTACATCTACACGATGCGCAAGACGCGCAAGGCGCACGGCGACAAGGTCATCCTCGATGACGTGACGCTGAGCTTCCTGCCCGGTGCGAAGATCGGTGTGGTCGGCCCGAACGGTGCCGGTAAGTCCACCGTCCTCAAGATCATGGCCGGCCTCGAGCAGCCGTCCAACGGTGACGCCTTCCTGTCGCCCGGCTACAGCGTCGGCATCCTCATGCAGGAGCCGAAGCTGGACGAGGCCAAGACGGTTCTGGAGAACGTCCAGGACGGCGCGGCCGAGATCATGGGCAAGCTCAAGCGCTTCAACGAGGTCGCCGAGCTCATGGCGACCGACTACTCGGACGCGCTGATGGACGAGATGGGCAAGCTTCAGGAGGACCTGGACCACGCCAACGCCTGGGACCTCGACGCGCAGCTGGAGCAGGCCATGGACGCGCTGGGCTGCCCGCCCGGCGACTGGCCGGTCACCAACCTCTCCGGTGGCGAGAAGCGCCGCGTCGCGCTCTGCAAGCTGCTGATCGAGGCCCCGGACCTGCTCCTCCTCGACGAGCCCACCAACCACCTCGACGCCGAGTCGGTGAACTGGCTGGAGCAGCACCTCTCGAAGTACACGGGCGCTGTCGTCGCCGTCACGCACGACCGGTACTTCCTGAACAACGTCGCCGAGTGGATCCTCGAGCTCGACCGCGGCCGCGCGATCCCCTACGAGGGCAACTACTCCACGTACCTGGAGAAGAAGGCCACCCGTCTCAAGGTCGAGGGCCGCAAGGACGAGAAGCGCGCCAAGCGCCTCAAGGAAGAGCTGGAGTGGGTCCGCTCCAACGCCAAGGGCCGTCAGACGAAGTCCAAGGCGCGCCTCGCCCGTTACGAGGAGATGGCGGCCGAGGCCGACAAGATGCGGAAGCTGGACTTCGAGGAGATCCAGATCCCGCCGGGCCCGCGTCTGGGTTCCGTCGTCGTCGAGGTCAACAACCTCTCCAAGGCGTTCGGCGACAAGGTCCTCGTCGACGACCTGTCCTTCACCCTGCCCCGTAACGGCATCGTCGGCATCATCGGCCCGAACGGTGCCGGCAAGACCACGCTGTTCAAGATGATCCAGGGTCTTGAGGCCCCGGACTCGGGTTCGGTCAAGATCGGCGAAACCGTCAAGATCAGCTACGTCGACCAGACCCGCGCCAACATCGACCCCAAGAAGACGCTCTGGGCCGTCGTCTCGGACGAGCTGGACTACATCAACGTCGGCCAGGTCGAGATGCCGTCGCGCGCGTACGTCAGCGCCTTCGGCTTCAAGGGGCCGGACCAGCAGAAGCCCGCCGGTGTCCTCTCCGGTGGTGAGCGCAACCGCCTGAACCTGGCGCTCACGCTCAAGGAGGGCGGCAACCTGCTGCTCCTCGACGAGCCCACCAACGACCTCGACGTCGAGACGCTGTCCTCGCTGGAGAACGCGCTCCTCGAGTTCCCCGGCGCGGCCGTGGTCATCTCCCACGACCGTTGGTTCCTGGACCGGGTGGCCACGCACATCCTGGCGTACGAGGGCGACTCGAAGTGGTACTGGTTCGAGGGCAACTTCGAGTCCTACGAGAAGAACAAGATCGAGCGGCTCGGCCCGGACGCGGCCCGTCCGCACCGCGCCACGTACAAGAAGCTGACCCGAGGCTGAGCGTGCGCCACATCTACCGCTGTCCCCTGCGCTGGTCGGACATGGACGCCTTCGGGCACGTCAACAACGTCGTCTTCCTCCGCTATCTGGAGGAGGCGCGGATCGACTTCATGTTCCGGCTGGCGCCGGGAAACGGCTCGCCGTCGTTCTCGGGCGGGTCCGTCGTGGCCCGGCACGAGATCGACTACGTACGGCCGCTGGTGCACCGGCACGAGCCGGTCACCATCGAGTCGTGGGTCACGAAGATAGGCGCGGCGTCGCTGACGATCGCGTACGAGATCAAGGACCCGGACGTCACGTACGTACGGGCCTCGACGATCGTCGTGCCCTTCGACATGGAGGCACAGCGCCCGCGGCGGATCAGCGCCGAGGAGCGGGCCTTCCTCCAGGAGTACGTCGACGACGGGATGACGTCAGCCGCATGATCGCGCCGCTGCACTTCGCCGACGCCAGGGAGGCGGCGGACCTCGCCGCCTTCCTGACCCGGCTGATCCACTACGACCGGGCCGCCGCCGTCCGCCTGCAGGCGGGAGGCGGCGCGCTCGCCGTGTTCGGGCGGCCCCCGTCGTTCGAGGTGCTGGCCGTCCGTACGGCGCGGCTGGTCGACGACGTACGGCTGGACGTCACGGTGTCGGCCGGCGAGCTCCTGGAGGGCATCGAGGAGTCGGCCGGCAAGGCCGTCGTCCCCGACACCGTCACCGGCCCGCCCTGGGCCGGCGTGCTGCCGCCGCGGGGCGGCTGGGAGCCGGTCGAGGGAGTGCCCGGCGCGCGGGAGCTGCGGGGCGCGGTCGCCGCGGCGGTCGCCGAATTCCGCTCCCGCGACGAGGAGTTGCCGCAGGAGCGGCGCACGCGCGCGGAGCGGGACCGGCTCGGCCGCGAGATCTGGTCGCGCACGGTCGCCGGTACGGACCTTCCGCTCCGGGCCGTCCACGCGGCCCAGTCCCTCGGCTTCCTGCCCCCGTACGACATCCCCGTGGCCCTGTTCGCCTCGGGCCCCTGGCTCCGGCTCCGCACCCCGTACGGATCGATCGCCCTGCGTACGGCCCCGATGTCCCTGACGGTCACGCCGGGCGCTCCTCGCTGACCGTCCGCCGCCCGCGCGCCGCGCCCGCCGTGGCCAGCGCCAGGAGGGGCAGAGCCAGCAGCGCCGGCCGCCACGGCGAACTGGAACCCTCCACCGCCGGGGCCACCCGGCGCTCCGCGTCGTAGGCGACCCGCACCTCCCCGCCCTCGGGCGCGACCCGCCGGTCCTCCGCCCCGAGAGACGACGGATAGCCGCCGGGACAGCGCAACGTGTGGTGATACAGCGTCTTCTCCGCCCCGCCCTCGCCGACCGACTTCCGGAGCTCCTCCCGGATCTTCGTCACCACACAGGTGGCGGTCTCCCCGCGGGAGGCGGCCTGGTCCGCCACGGCCACCGTCAGCAGAAGCCCACCGATCAGGGCGAGCGCCCCGAAGAATCCGGTGTTGCCGTCGACCAGCAGGAAGTACGTCACGCCCGCGCCCAGGACCAGGGCTCCGCCGACCGAGACCGCGACCGTGGTGGACGGCGACGAAGGCCCTCCGAAACACCAGGCCGCCCAGGCGTACAGCAGCGCCGCGGCGCCCCCCGGGACGGCCGCGACCAGCCGCCCCGCCGAGCCCTGCGAAGGCGGCTGGGACGGCGACTGCGACAGCGACTCGGACGACCCTGACGGTTGTGACGGTGACCGTGATGACATGGACACACCCCCTGCCAGGAAGGACGCCCTCGCCCCCCGCCAGGTTCCTGGTCGCCGCGCCTCAGCGCTCCTTGTCGTCCGGCCACACCCCGATGTGGTCCTGCTCCAGTTCCAGCATCACGCGGTGCTCCATCCCCAGCGCCTCGGTGTACTCCGCCGGGAGCTGCAGCCGGCCCGCCCGGTCCAGCATCGCGTACTCGCGGGCCACCAGGGACTCCTGCCCCTCCTCGTCGACCTCCGTGCGGCGCAGGACCTCCGAGGATGTGCGGCCGTCCCGGATGGCGACCGTGCGGCGGACCTCGGAGGCCACCGCCTGGTCGTGGGTGACGATCACGATCGTCGTGCCCAGCTCCTCGTTGGCCCGGCGGAAGGCCGCGAAGACCTGCTCGCCCGTCGCCGAGTCCAGTTCGCCGGTCGGCTCGTCCGCCAGCAGCACCGACGGGTTGTTGGCCAGCGCGACCGCGATCGCGACCCGCTGCTGCTGACCGCCGGACATCTGGTGCGGCCGCCGGTCCCGGCAGTCCGCGACGTCCAGCATCGTCAGCAGCTCCTCCGCCCGCGCCGCCTTCTTCGCACGGCCCGTCCGGCCGCCCCGCAACTGCATGGGCAGGGCCACATTCTGGGCGGCCGTCAGGTACGGCAGGAGGTTCCGCGCCGTCTGCTGCCAGACGAAGCCCACCACGTCCCGCCGGTACCGCAGCCGCGCCTTCGCGTCCATGGCCAGCAGGTCGCGGCCCGCCACCTTCGCCGCGCCCGCCGTCGGCACGTCGAGGCCCGCCAGGATGTTCATCAGCGTCGACTTGCCGCTGCCCGACGCCCCGACCAGGGCCATCAACTCGCCCTGCGCCACCAGCAGATCGAGGCCCTGGAGCGCCTGGACCTCCACCCCGTCCGTGGTGAAGATCCGTACCAGCCGGTCGCAGGCGATCAAGGCGTCGTGGCCGTACGAGGGCCGGTCACGCCGCGCCGCCGCCCGCCGCTCCAGCTCACCGAGGGACGTCTGAGCGGAGTGGGCGGAGTGGGGGGTCCCAGAGGCCTCAGCGGCCTCAGAGGTGTCGGTCGTCGTCATCGTGCGTCTCCTGCCCTGAGTTCCTTGATCGAGCCCCTGCGCCCCGACCACCACGCCTGAACGGCCGCCGCCGCCCCCGCCAGGGCCACCACGCCCACGGCCGGCAGCCCCAGCGACCACGGATCGGCCCGCAGCGGCGCGCCGCCGAGTGCGTCGAGCCCCGGCGTCCCCGGCGTCGCCGGCAGGGCCAGCCGGACCAGATCCACGCCCGGCGCCAGCAGCAGGATCGTCGCCCAGCCGACGAGGGTCCCGCCGACCGCGGCGAGCAGCGCCTGCGGCATCGCCTCAAGGCCGAGGAGCCGCCGCCCCTGCCGCCGGGTCAGGCCCATCGTCCGCAGCCGGGCGAGCAGCGTGGCCCGTTCCGGCGAGGTCTGGAGGAGCGACAGGAGGACGGCGAGCACCGCGTAGCCGGCGCCCGCGCCGATCGCGGCCAGGTAGATCCGCTCGGCGCCCGACTGCATCGGCGAGTCCACGTACGCGGCGCGCCGTTCGGTGCGCAGCGCCACCGAGAAGTCCGGGGCCGTCGCCGCCACCGCCCTCCGCAGCGCGCCCCCGTCCAGCGACGGGCCCGAGGCCAGCAGCGCGGTGTCCGCCCGGTCGGTCAGGTCCGCGCCGTTGACCAGCAGGAAGTCGGAGCCGGGGAGCGCGGGGGTGGCGGCGCGGACCGCCACGATCCGTACCTTGAAGGTGCCTGCCGCCGCCACGACCGCCTGCGGCTCGGTGCCCAGCCGCGCCGCGACCCGGGGCGAGGCGATGGCCGGAAGGACCCGGTCCGGGTCGATCCGGCCGCCCGTTCCCGTTCCGGTGGACTTCAGGAGCGTGGCGGGGAAGGGGCCGAAGCCGGTGCGGCGGGCGATCCGCTCGTACGACTCCGGCTCCACCCCGATCAGCGGCACGGTGCGCCGCTCCGGCGCACGGCCCGTGCCGACCGGCAGCGGGGTCCCGTACTCGACCTGGAACGTGGTCACGTCCCGTACCCCCGCCGTCCCGCTCACCGCCCGTGCCAGGCCGGCCGGCAGCGGCGACCCCTCGGCGTTCCCCACGACCCGCGCGTCCGCGCCGATCTCCAGGAGCGCCGCCCGGTCGCGCGCGTCGGCGACCCCGGCGAGCACCGAGCCGCCGAACGCGGCCGTCGTCAGCGCCACCAGGAGGGCGAGCAGCGGCAGCGTGCCGGTCGCCGAGGACCGCCCGGCCCGGGCGAGCGCCAGATGGCCGACCGCGCCGCGCAGCCTGCGGGCCGGCCGGGCCGCCCACCGCAGCGGCAGCGGATACAGCCGTACGAGAACCAGCGCGGCGATCAGCGCCACCAGCACCGGCGCCGCGCTGACCAGGTGGTCCCCGCCATCGGTCGTGCCCCGCCGGCGCAGTGCGACGACCGCGCCGACGGCCAGGGCGAGCTGGGTGAGTTCGGCGACCGTACGGCCCTTGGAGGGGCGGGCGCCGACGACGTCCTCGCGCCCGCCGTGCGTGAGCGGCCCGCGGTGCAGGAACAGCGCGCGCAGCGGCAGCACCGATACGGCGAGGAGCGCGACCGCTCCCGCCCCCAGCAGGGCGGGCAGCAAGCGGGCGCCGGGCAGCGCGAGGGTCGCGAGCAGCAGACCCAGGCCGGCCGCCGGCAGCGCCAGGACGCTCGTCTCGCCGAGCAGCCGGACGCCGATGCCGGCGAGCGAGCCGCCGCGGGACCGCAACAGCGCCAGTTCGGCGGCGCGCCGCGCGGCGAACAGGCCGCCGGTCATCGCGAGCACGACGGCGGCGACCGCGCCGATGCCGAAGGCGGCGACGGCGACGACCGGCGCGATGGCCGCGCGCAGGGAGCGGTAGGCGCCCGCGAGTGCGTCGAGGCCGGTGGAGACCGCGCCGGACGGGCCGATCGCCTCGCGGACCTTCACGAGGTCGGGGCCGCTGGAGAGCGAGGCGACCGCCGTGCTCAGCCGGGGCTCGTCCGGCGCGGTGAGATGGCCGGTGGCGGGGGCGAGCTGCCAGTACAGCTCCGGGTCGCCGGTGCCCGACAGGAGCACCGGGCCGCCGGCGGGCGCGAGCAGCAGCGCGGCCTGCCAGTAGAACCGCGTGCCGTCGCCGCTGGGTTTCAGCGTGTACGCGGGGGTGCGCAGCAGCGGTTCGACGGACCAGTAGCCGCCCTGCGGGCGCACCGGTTCGACGATGCCGGTGATGCTCACGGCGAGGGGCGTCGAGGAGAACCGGGCCGGTACGTGCACCACCGAACCGACCTTCAGCCGCAGCGACTTCGCCGTCTCGGCGGTGACGGCGGCCTCGCTGGTCCCCTTGACCGTGTCGGCCTTCACGGGCAGCCGCCCCTCCCGTACCGTCGCGTGCTCGGCGAGCCCGGACGGTGCGGCCAGGGTGAACTCCGGCGGCAGCTTGGACGGCTGGGGCAGCCACGGGTCGAGCCCGATGACCCGCTGGGTGGTCCGTACGCCGTGCACCGACTCCTGCTGGTCGACGCGCAGCGGATCCGGCAGCAGCTTCTCCAGCGCCGCCCGGTCCCTCGCCAGCCGCTCGGGTCCCATGCCGGCCTCGCGGGCCTCCCGGGCGAGGCTGGGCGGCGGGGGAGGGGTGGTGATGTCGAGGACGGTGAAGCGGGGCGGGGCGGTGGCGAGGTCGTGCCGCAGGCCCTCCGTCTCGTACACGTCGACGGCCCGGGGGAGCGCGGCGCCGAGGAACGCGGTGACCAGTACGAGGAGCGCGAAGGCCCAGGCCGCCCCCGGCGCGGTCCGCAGCCGGGTCCGGACCCAGGGAGCCACGGCGCGGACGGGCTTGGCGGGCATGGCGGTCGCCTTCCTCGGTGGGTTCGCCGGTGGTTTTCCTGTCGCCTTCTTCGGCTGGTTCTTCGGCGGGTTCGCCGGTGGTTCTTCTGTCGCCTTCGTCGGTGGGTTCGCCGGTGTACGCAGGGGTCGCTTCAGCGGTCCGCGCATCAGTGGTCCCCCTGGTGGCGCAGCGTCACGGCCGGGTCGGTGCGGCGGAGCGCGATCACGGCCACGATCAGCAGCGGCAGCGCGGCCACCCCGGCGAGCAGCAGGGCGACGTGCCCGGGCGGGAGTTCGACCAGGACGCGAGGGACGGGCCGGGCCGCCTGACCGGTCAGGACGACCAGCGGCACGACGGCCCGGGTCAACACGGCGCCGAGCGCCACGCCGACCAGCAGACCGATGCCGACCAGCAGGCCCTGCTCGGCGGCGATCAGCCGGGCCAGCTGGCGGCGCGGCGCGCCGAGCGCCCGCAACACCCCGAACTCGGCGGACCGTTCCCGCGTGGAGCCGGCCGCGCTGACCGCGAAGCCGACCGCCGCGAGCGCCGCCGCGGCGGCCGCCACCGCCATCAACGCGGCGTTGGGGCCCGCGCCGAGCGGGTCCCCGAGCAGTTCGGCGGCGGCCTCGTCCCGGACGAGCACCTGCGCCGGGTCGGCGTCCGGCCTGGCCCGCAGCGTCCGTGCGACGTCGTCGGCGCTCCCGGGCGCGGTGGTGAGCCACCACTCGGTGGGCGCCAGGGTCCCGCCGCTGTCGGAGGGATGGGATAGGAGGAACTGGTTGACCGCGCGCAGGTCGACCAGGAGGGCGCCTCCGTCGCCGCGCCCGCCCCCGTCGTCGGGCGCGGCGACGGGGGTGGTCGCGGACACGGCATGTGCGCCGGACCCGGTGGTGGGCCCGGTGGTGGGCAGCTCGCGGACGGTATCCACGATCGTCACGGGGACCTCGAGCCCGCCGAACGAGGCCTCGACGCGGTCGCCCTTCTTCGCCCCGGCCGCCGCGAGGAACGCGTCGGTCGCCACCCCGCGCAGGGTCACGGGCGGGGCGGGGCGTGGGGCGGTGACCCGCAGACCGTAGCCCTCCGCCGCCGCCCCCGGGGGCACCGTGCCGGCCGAGAAGCCGACGGTGTACGGCGTCGTGGGGGTGGAGCGACCGGTCAGCGGGACGGCGTCGAGCCGCTCGCCGTGCGTGGTCCGCTGGTAGCCGGTCGTCCAGGCGGCGAAGGCGCGCCCACTGTCGATCGGTCGCTCCGTGCCGTCCTGGCGGAGGGAGACGAGCCGGTCGACGGTGAAAGTCTGCCGCCCGCCTTCGCCGGTCTCGTGGAGCTGGCCGTCGAGCTCGACACCGGTCAGGCTGAGCGGCCCGTCCGAGGCACCGCCGCCCCGGAGGCGGAGGCTGAGCCGGTGCGGCTTCCCGTCCGAGGGGAGTGGCCCGAGGAGTTGGCGGTACGGAATGCCGTACCGGTCCTCCAGTACGACCGTCACCTGGGCCGTCGGCGTGCCGGCCGGCGCCGTGCGCCGCAGGTCGAGTCCCACGCCCGCGCTTCCGGAGGGCAGCGGGATGCCTGGTGGCGGAGCGGACGCGGGCGCGGGCGTGGGCGCGAGGGACGTCAGCAGCGACGGGCCCGGGCGGTCGGCGAGGTCCTCGCGGAGGAGGAAGCCGTCGGCGGCGTGGCGGGTGTCCAGGGCGAGGACGGTCGCGGTCCGGTTGTCGGCGAGGTCCATCGTGCCGCGGTGCGCGGGGGACGCCGAGCGGACGCCGGGCAGAGCGGTGTACCGGCCGGCCTGGGCCGGGTCGGCCGAGCCGCCGGTGAGGACCCGTACCGCCGTTCCCGTACGGAAGTCGGCCTGGTCCTCCTGCGAACGGCTCCAGGAGGCGCTCTGTCCCACGGCGAGCATGCCCATGGCGACCGCGAGAACCAGCAGCAGCACCGGACCGGCCCCGCGCAGCGGCCGACGGCTGAACTGCCAGCCCGCGAGCGCGGCCGGCAGCCCGCGCCCGCCGGCGGCACGCCGCTCGGCGAGCCGGGCCGTGGGCGGCAGCAGCCGCAGCGTCAGTACGGTGCCGGCGAGCAGGGCGAGCGCGGGGGCGGCCACGAGGAGGGGGTCGATGCCGAGGTCGCCCGCGCGGTCCCCGCTGAGCGCACCTCCGCCTCCGCCGCCGCCGTCCGCGCTGCCGCCGCCCGCGCCGCCGCCCCCGCCCCCCGACGCCCCGGTCTGCCGGTCGAGTTGCCAGTACGCGACGGCGGCGAGGACGAGGAGACCGACGTCCGCGCCGGCCCTGACCGGCGCGGGCAGCGCGCCCGTCCGCCCCTTCCGCAGGGTCACGGCGCCGCCGTCACCCGTGCTCAGCGCCGGGGCCACGACGGCGGCCGCGCAGCACACGGCGACGAGCCCCGCGACCAGCCAGACCCGGCCGAGCGGGATGTCGTCGAGCCGTACGCCGAGCGAGCGCAGCGAGGACCGGTCGGCGAGCAGCCGGGTCAGCGGTCCGGCGAGCAGCGGCGCGAGCACGGCCGCGGGCAGCGCCAGCAGCAGCGCCTCGACGGCGGCGAGGGAGGCGATCCGGCGCCGCGAACCGCCACGGGCCCGCAGCAGTTCGGTCTCCCCCGACCGTTCGGAGCTGAGCAGCCGGGCGACGAGCAGCAGGGCGTACGCGGCGAGCAGCACCAGCTGCACGGCCACGATCATCAGCGTGGACCGGGAGACGAGCAGGGCGCGTTCGGTCTGCTCCAGGACCGTCGGCAGCGCGGTCCGCGCGCTCGCCAGGGAGCCGAAGGCGGCGGTGTCGGCGGCGAGCTCCCGCGGCACCCGTGTCGCCGAGGCGCGCAGGGCGTCCATCCGGTCGATGGTGACGCCGGTGAAGTCGGCGGTGGCCAGCCAGGAGGTATCGCCCGAGGTCACCTGCCCGGAGCCGAGGACGGCCGGGTCGGCGAGGAGCGGACCGTACGTCGTGAAGACGACGGTCCGCACCCCGCGCCCGCCGGCCGGGTCGAGCTGCCAGTACGGGTCGGCGAGGTCGGCGGGCCGGTAGACGCCGGTGATCCGCGCCCGCACCGGCTTCCCGCCGGCCCGGTCGGTCAGATCGAGGACGGTCCCCGGCCGGACGCGCAGCCGCTTGGCGGCCTCTTCCGGTACGGCGACCTCGACGGTCTTCGCGGTGGCGGTGGCGGCTGGGGAGGAGGCGGGGGCGGGGGCGGGGGTGCTGGTCCCGGCGCCGGCCGCGCGCGCTGTCGGCCAGGCGCCCTCGACGAGGGCGAGACGCGAGCGGTCGAGCGCGGCGACATGGGTGAGGTCGGGCTCCCCGAGGCGCGCGGCCGGGTCCTGAAGACCGCGTGGCAGCGCGTACGGACCCGAGCGCTCCAGCTTCCGCACGCTCACCGGCAGGCCGTCGAAGGCCTGCCGCGCGCCCTCCCGGGCGGCGGCGTCGGCGCTCTCCCGCCGCTCCACCGGGACCTGCGCGCCGACCACCAGCGCGGCGGCGGGCGCGGCACGGCCCCGCAGGGTGCCCCGCAGCGCCGCGTCACCGATGGAGCCGGAGAAGGCGGCGAGGGCGGCGAGCACGGAGGTCGTCAGCAGGACGGCGAGCAGCGCCGCGGCCAGCAGCAGCCGGTGTGCCCTGACACGCAGAAGTACGAACCCCGTCACCCATCCCCCAGAACCACCAAGCGCCCACCGAACGTTCGTCGGATGCTTTCAGAGGGCACAGGCCCTGGAAACCGCTTGCAGGGGGCCTTGACTGGATCGTGACCGTTATCCGGGACCACGGCTCCGGAATGCGTTACTCCGGAATGCGTTACTCCGGAATGCGTTACTCCGGCGTGGGCTACTCCGGAGTGCGCTA
Source organism: Streptomyces sp. NPDC015346 (assembly GCF_043078785.1). NCBI lineage: Bacteria > Bacillati > Actinomycetota > Actinomycetes > Kitasatosporales > Streptomycetaceae > Streptomyces > Streptomyces sp. NPDC015346. The sequence goes on from NZ_JBIBTW010000001.1 coordinate 370,156, forward strand.
CTCCGCGGTGTTCACCATCGACGCCGCCGCGTACGTCAGGTAGTTCCACAGCTCGCGCTCGTGCTCGGGAGCGAGGGCCAGCTCGTCCACGGCGTCCCGCATATGGCGCAGCCAGGCGTCGTGGGCGGCCTTGTCGACGGTGAACGGCGCGTGGCGCATGCGCAGGCGGGGGTGGCCGCGGTGGTCGCTGTAGGTGCGGGGGCCGCCCCAGTACTGCATCAGGAAGAGCACAAGACGCTCCTCCGCCGGGCCGAGGTCCTCCTCGGGGTACATCGGGCGCAGCAGGGGGTCCTCCGCGACTCCCTGGTAGAAGCGGCGGACGAGCCGCCGGAAGGTCTCCTCGCCACCCACCTGCTCGTAGAAGGTCTGCTCCTGAAGCGTGCCGCGCGGAATCTCGTTCACCGTTCCATCGTCTCAGATGACCCGGCCGAGGACCGGAGGTCTAGGACCACAGGCCCGGAAACCCGCCGACCCCGAGACCCCGGCACCGAGAACTCGGACGCCCGGGACCACTCGCCTCCCTCACCGCCGCGCAGGAGAGTGGAGGCATGGGCGGACACGTGGACGACTTCGCCGAGGAGGCCGCGCGGGCGCGCCAGGACCTCGTGCGGCAGATCGAGGCGGACGGCGCGCTGCGCGACCCGGCCTGGCACGCGGCCTTCTCCGAGGTGCCCCGCCACCTCTTCGTCCCCTACTTCTACGTCTCCGGGGTCGGCGGCTACGAACGGCTCTGGTCCGGCCACTCCGACCCCGCCCGCCGCGCCCGCTGGCTGCGCGGGGTCTACCGGGACGAGCCGCTGGCCACCCGCGTACGGGACGGGGAGCTGGTCTCCTCCTCCAGCCAGCCGTCCCTCATGGCCGAGATGCTGGAGGCGCTGGACGTACGGGACGGCCAGGACGTCCTGGAGATCGGCGCCGGCACCGGTTACAACGCCGCTCTGCTCAGCCATCGGCTCGGCGCCGAGCACGTCACCACCGTCGATCTGGACGAGGAGATCACCGAGTCCGCCCGTGCCCATCTCGCCGCCGCCGGGTACAAGCCCACCGTGATCACCGGCGACGGTGCCCGCGGCTGCCCGGAGCGCGCGCCCTTCGACCGGATCATCGCCACCTGCACCCTGCCGTCGATCCCGTACGCCTGGCTCGCCCAGTGCCGCCGCGACGCCCTCGTCCTGACTCCGCTGTCCACCGGGCTCGTGCGGCTGCGGGTGCGCGACGCGGGCCACGCGGAGGGGCGGTTCCTGCCCACCCCGGCGTACTTCGTCGCCCTGCGCGGCGGTAACGCCCACTTCCCGCGCCCACGGCCGATGGGGCTGCCCCGGCCGGCGTACGAGGACGACCGGTTCAGGTTCCTGTTCACGCTGGCCGCGGAGAGCCTGGACGCGCGCGAAGCGCTCGCGCTCTGGCAGCGCGAGGGGCGGCCGGAGCGTGAGCGCTTCGGGGTGACGGTGAGCGACGGGCGGCAGTGGGCCTGGCTGGACGACCCCGAGGGGCCGTACGCCTGGCCACTGCCGAGCGGCTGAACCGCCGATCTGTTGTGCGGTGTCCGCTATCCGCGACGGATCGTGATCGTCGTCCACGCGCCGACGTGCACCCGGTCGCCGTCCTGCAGGGCAACGGGCACGTACGGCTGGATCGGCTCCTCGGCGCCGTTGATCGTGGTGCCGTTGGTGGAGTTCTGGTCCACCACCGCCCACGACCCGTCCGGCTGCTGCACCAGCACGGCGTGCTGGTGCGAGACGCCCGGGTCCTCCGGCGGCACGGACAGATCGATGTCGGGCGACTCGCCGGTGGAGTGCCGGCGGCGGCCGATGCTGACCTGGTTGCCCTGGAGCGGCAGGTGCTGCTCGGGGGAGTACGCGGGCAGGTTCAGACCCGTCGCCTCGGGACCGCTGCGCTGCATCATCGCGAGGAAGTACTCGCGGTCCGGGCCGATGAAGGCCGACCAGCCCATGGGCGCCTGCGGCTGCTGGGGCTGTTGCTGCTGCGGCGGCTGGTACTGCTGCTGCTGGGGCTGCTGCTGTGGCGCCTGCGGAGCTTGCGGGCGCTGGGGCTGGGGCTGGGGCTGCGAAGGCGGCGGCAGCATCCAGTCGTCGTCCGCGCGGGCGGGCGCCTGCGGCTGATGCTGCTGGGGCTGCTGCTGGTGCTGCTGCTGTGGCGGTGCCTGCGGCGGGCCCTGGAGGAACGAGGGCGGCGGAGGCGGCGGCCCCTGCGGGAACCCCTGCGCCTGCTGAGGCGGCGGTCCCTGCTGCGTCGGCGGGCGCTGCGGCGGCGCCTGGTGGTGCGTGGGGTCGGCGGACAGCGGCTCCGCCGGCCGGTTCATCTGCGAGGGCCGCGAGGCCTGGTACTCGTACGGATCCGGCTGCTGCTGCGGCTGCTGCGGCTGCTGTGGCGGGGGCGGCGGGGGCGACTGGAACCCCGGCGGCAGGTTGAGCCCGGGCGGCGGGCTCTGCTGCGCGGACGGCGGGGCCACCGGCGCGTACGAGGTCGCCGTGTTCGTCCGGAAGTTCCAGCGGCACTCCTCGCAGAACGGGGCCATGGCCTCGCGCGGGGTGCGGCACTGCGGGCAGAGCTCCGCCTGGGAGGTCGCGTTCGGGTCGTAGCCGCCGGGGGCGGGGCCGGACCCGGCCGGGCCGGGATATCCGTACGCGGGCGGCGGCGGAGGCGGAGGCGGCGGTACGGCACCCGCCGGCGCACCCGCCCCGGCCATGCGATGGCCGCAGACCTCGCACCAGTCGTCGGAGACCGACTGGTGTCCGTTCGGGCAGGTCGGCATGTCGGTGCTTCCCCCTCTCGTCGTCCGGCTCCCTGGCCGGCGGGCTACTTCTTGACGCGAACGGTCTTGGTGGAGCGGGTCTCGAGAGTCATCTCGTCCGCGTCCGCGACCTTCGCCTTCAACCGCACAGTACCCGTCGCCGCGTCGACGACGTCCACCACCTTCGAAAGCAGTTTCGCGGTGTCCGCGTTGCCGGAGGCCGCCGCCAGCTGCACCGCGCGGCCCAGTTTGGCGGTCGCTCCGTCGTGGTCACCGGCCTTGCGGGCGTCCAGTCCCTGCTGGATGACCTGGGCCAGTTCGGCCTGGCCGGTGTAGTGGGCGACCTGCGGATTGATCGAGGTGGACATCGCCATGTCGTCCGTCCACACCGCCCGCACCAAGCCCTGGCCGAGCGTGGTCGGGGCGCTTCCCGCCGGGTCCGGGACGATCAGCGAGACCCGGGCGGCGAGCATCTCCTGGCCGATCCCGGCCTGCGGGACCCGGACGCAGACGTGGTAGTCGCGGGACTCATCGCCCCACGAGCCGGTCGGATAGTCCCCGGCGCGCGGGCCCGCCTCGGTGCGGCGCCCGGTCAGGTCCTCCACCGTCGGCGCCACCTGCTTCACGAAGACGATCTCGACCCCGACCGGCGTCCACAGGCGCAGCGCGACATCCGCCACCTCCTTGCCCATGGCGTTCTCCATCATCGTGGTGAAGTCCGCGGCCAGGCCCGTCGGATCGGCCACGATGTCCGCCGTGCCGAGCAGCGCGGAGGCGATGCCGGTGACCTCCTTGACCTCCCAGTCCGTACCGACACCGCGCGCGTCACAGGTGAAACGGCCCGCGCAGGCGTCCAGCGCGGCCCGCAGGTCCTCGGGCGACTCGTGCTCGTTGCGGCCGTCGGTGAGCAGGATGCCGTGCCGGATCGACACCTCGGCGGAGCCGAGGAGCCGGTCGGCGAGCCGCAGCCAGGTGCCGATCGCCGTACCGCCGCCCGCGGTCAGCCGGCGCAGCGCGTCCTTGGCCTGGCCGCGGGTCGCGGGGCCGGCGACGGCGAGCCGGCCGTTGCCGGGGAAGACCTCGGCGGCCACGTGCGTACCGGCGACCACGGCGAAGGAGGTGCCGTCGCGCAGGGCGTCGATGGCCGCCGCCGTGGCCTCCCGGGCGCCCCGCATCTTGGTCGGCGGGTACTCCATCGAGCCGGAGCAGTCGACCATGATCACCACGGCGGCGTCGCTGCCGCCGGTCCCGGTCCCGTGCCCGTGGCCGTGGCCGGGCTCCGTGAGCGCCGCGCCGCCGGTGGTGCCGCCGCCGGTCGAGGTGACCGTGACGATGGCGCTGACCTCACGGCCGCCCTCCGGCAGGTACTCGTTCTGGTACACGTCCACCGAGAACTGCGGCACGTTCGACTTGGAGAAGTTCGCCATCTGATTCGGCTCCTCGACAACAACAACGGCGTGTACGGGACGGCGTGTACGGGACGGCGTGTACGGGACAGCGCGTACGGGACGGGGGCGGGGTCGGCGGCCGGTCAGGCCGATCCTGCCCCTTGCGGCGCGAGGGTGAACGGCAGCAGCGCCACCGTTACGTTGTCGTGGCCCCCGCCGTCCAGGGCGTGGCCGACCAGCACCTGGGCGCCGTGCAACAGGCGCCCCGTGGCGTCCGACGGCACGACCCGGGCCATGTCGTCGGCGGCCTCCGCGTAGTTCCAGAGTCCGTCGGTGCAGACCACGACCACACCGGGGCGGTCGGGCTTGAACGCGGAGGTGTGCGGCTCCAGTTCGTACGCGTCGGCGCCGAGCCAGCCGGTGATGGCGTGGGCGCGCTCGTCCGCGTACGCCTCGGCCTCGTTCATAAGCCCCGCCGCCACCATCTGGGCCGCCCAGGAGTCGTCCTGGGTGAGGCGGGCGGGCGGGGACGTGCGGTCGTCCGGCACCCAGTACGCCCGGCTGTCGCCGACCCAGCCGACGATCAGCAGGCCGTCGGCGACGACCGCGCCGACGATGGTGCAGGCCGGGGCGTTCTGGTGCCTGTGCGGATCGTGCTCCATGGCGCCCTGACCGGGCTCCTCGGCGAGCGCGTTGACCGCCTCGGCCGCCGCGACGATCGCCTCGTGCATGGCCTGCTGCGGGTGGGTGCCCCGGGGGAGGGCGGCGAGCAGCGACTGGTTGGCCGCGTGCGCGGCGGCGGCGGAGGCCTCGTCGGGGCGGGTCGCCGAGGAGACGCCGTCGCAGACGATCGCCAGGGTGGCGGGGGAGCCGTCGGGCAGCGCGGTGGCGGAGACGGCGAAGGCGTCCTCGTTGCGGTGGTGGCGCAGGCCGCGGTCGCTGACGGCGGCGACGGTGGAGAGCTCCTGCTCCATGTGGTCGCGCTCGCGGGGCTGCGCGTGCCCGCAGTTCTCGCAGTAGCCGTCGGGGTCCACGTGCCCGGCCCGGCAGGCGACGCACAGCTTCGTCCCGGCGGGCGGCGTGGCGGTCCGCGGGTCGGCCGGCGGCTGTGCGGGTGCGGGTGGGGGTGCGGGTTGCGCGGCGGCGGCCCGGGGGTCGGGTGCGGCGAGCGCGAAGTCCCCGTCGGCGGTGGGGGCGGGCGCGGGGGCGGTCCCCGCGGCGAGGGCCGCGAGTCCGTCGCCGGAGGTCGCCGCGGCGTGCGGCCCGTCCGTGCGGACCGGAATCGTCGGCAGGTCCCGCGCGGGCGGCGCCACAGGCATCTCGGGCACCTGGGGCACCTGCGCCTGCGCGGCATGCGCCTCGTGCGCTTGCGGCGGGGTGCCGGGGGCGGCGTACGGGGGTGTCGTCGGGAGGTCGTGGCCGCCCGAGTCCGTGCCGGGGAGGTCGCCCGGGTGCTGGGTCGACGTGGAGAGCGCGCCCGGCTCGCGCGACGGCGGTTCGGGCCAGCTCACCGGCGTACCGATCGCCACGGTCGGACGGTCGGGCTCCGGCGCCGCCGCCGGTACGGCCGACAGGTCGTATCCGCACGCGCCACAGAAGCGGTCACCCGTCTCCAGCGGTTCCGCGCAGCCCGGGCAGGCGGAGAGGTCGTGCTGGGGCATCTGGGACATACTCACACCCACGTCCGGGGGCGGAAACGGTTGGCCCGCTCCACCAGTTCGATCCTCTCCTCGCCCCGCTGAGCGAGCCGGGCGAGCACCCGGTACGAGCGTTCGAGGCCGAAGCGCAGTCCGCGCTCGTCCAGTTCACTGCCGAGCAGCAGCGTGCCGCCGGGCCCCGCTCCGGGACTTCCGGAGAGTACCCAGTCGAGCGCCGTGCCGAGGACCTCCGTCGACAACCGCTCCCGGCGCACCGGGTCCAGACCGAAGCCCTGGAGCGCGGATACCTGGGCCGCGGCCGCCGTGAGGTCCTCGCCGAGCGGCTCGTGCGCCGCTCGCCGCCGCAGCCGCGCCCGTACGGCGGCGACCCGGGCCGCGGTGTAGTGGATGGACGCCTCCGGTACGGACTCCAGGGTCCGTACGGCTCCGGTGCGGTCGCCGGCCGCGAGCCGCACCCGGGCGAGCCCGAACGCGGCGCTGACGTAGCTCGGGTCGGTCGCCCACACCAGGCGGTAGTACTCGGCGGCGTTGTCCAGCTGGCCGAGCACCTCGGCGCAGATGCCGAGGGCCAGCTTGGGCGCGGGCTCGCCCGGGAAGGCGTCGTAGATCGCGTCGAAGGAGAGCGCGGCGTTCTCGTGGTCGCCGGTGACCAGGGAGCTGACGCCCCGGTACCAGACGACCCGCCAGTCCTCGGGGTACTGCTCCTCCAGCGTGGCGAGCGCGCCCGCCGCGGCGCCCAGGTCGCCCATCTCCAGGCGGGCCCGCAGCTCACGCAGCCGCAGTTCCACGGAGGGCGCGGGCGCGGAGCGCAGGGCGCTGATCAGCTCGGCGGGTGCGGAGGCCATCAGGCCGGCGAGGAAACCGGCGTTCGGGTCGCCCGGGTCCACCCGCGGTACGGGCAGCGCGAGCGCGGCGGCCCGCCCGTCGAGCGGCTTGAGGAAAGCTCCCGCTCCGGGCAGGGCTCCAGCCGCAGGGACGGCGGGCCCAGCCCCCGGCACGCCTCCGGGCCCAGCCCCCGGCACGCCTCCGGGCCCAGCCCCCGGCACGGCTCCGGGCACAGCGGCTCCGGTACCGGCCACCGGCACAGCGCCCCCCGGCACAGCGCCCCCCGGCACAGCGCCCCCCGGCACGGTTCCAGGCAAGGCCCCGGGCAAGGCACCGGGCACAGCGGCTCGGCCGCCCCGCTTCCGGCCGCCGCTCGGGCGGCGGGCGCCGAGCAGGGAGACGTCCTCGGTCTGTTCCGCGAACAACTCCGTGTCCGTCACGCGCACTTCCGTGCCGAACAGGGTGGACAGCGCCGGGCGCGGGCGGCCCGACTGGAGGGCGACGACCTCGCGCAGGACGCCCGTCAACTGGTCCGCCATCTCCTGCGCGGAGGCGAACCGGCGGGCCGGGTCCGGGTCCGTCGCGCGGACCAGGAGACGGTAGAACGACTCGTACGTCCGGAAGACCTCGATGTGCTCCGGGTCGGGCAGCGAGTCGACGAAGACGTTCGTGTAGCCCTGGAAGTCGAAGGTCAGGACGGCCAGCGTGCGCGCCACCGTGTAGAGGTCGCTCGCCACCGAGGGGCCGACCTCGGCCACCTCCGGCGCCTGGTAGCCGACCGTCCCGTAGATCGCGGACTCGTCGTCGTCCATCCGCCGGACCGCACCCATGTCGATGAGCTTGAGCTGGTCCTCGGTCTGGATCGCGTTGTCGACCTTGAAGTCGCAGTACAGCAGGTTCCTGCTGTGCAGGTGCCCGAGCGCCTCCAGGGCCTCGATCCCGTACGCGCAGGCCTGTTCCACCGGCAGCGGATCGCGCCGGCCGTCCGGCGTGCGGCGGTCGTTGGCGATCTCCTTGAGCGACTTGCCGCCGACGTACTCCATGACGATGTAGCCGTCGAGGGAGCCGGTGCGCTGGTCGAGGTGCTCGACGAAGTTGTAGATCCGGACGATGTTGGAGTGCTCGATCTCGGCGAGGAAGCGGCGCTCGGAGATCGCCGCGGCCATCGCGTCCTGGTCGCCGGTGTCGAGGAGGCCCTTGAGGACCACCCACCGGTCCGAGACCGCCCGGTCGACGGCGAGATAGATCCAGCCGAGACCGCCGTGCGCGAGACACCCGGCGACTTCGTACTGCCCGTGCACGATGTCCCCGCCGCGCAGCTTCGGCACGAAGGAGTACGGATGCCCGCACTTGGTGCAGAAACCCTCCGTGCGGCCCGGCCGGTCGCCCCGGGCACGGCCCACCGGAGCCCCGCAGTCCGAACGCGAGCAGAATCGCTTCCGCTCGGGGACCTCCGGGTTCTCCATCACCGCCGCGCGCGGGTCGGGACGCGGCACCTCCGGGATCGTCACCAGACCCGCGCCCAGCCGGTTCCGCCCGGACTGCGCGGTCGAGGAGCCGGAGCTGCGCACGGAGACCGAACGGCCGGTGCTGCCGCCCGACAGCGAACGCGACAGGCGGCCGGAGACCGAACGACGCGACGTCGAGGAGCGCGAGGAGCGCGAACTGGACCGGGACGAGGCGCGCGAACCGGACCGGGAGGAGCTGGAGCCCGCACCCGCCTTGCCCGGCACGGCCATCCCGGTCGGCGTGGACGCGAGCAGGCCGCCGGGCGCGACCACCGGGGCGAGCCCGCAGGTGTCGCAGTACAGCTCGCCGCCGCCCATGTCCTCGTACGACCCCTCGCACGACGGACGCTGACAGGTGCTCACCACTGCCTCCCCGCTCACCACTGACTCCCCCTGGCATCTCTGGGCCCCGACAGGACCTCCGCCGCGGCCTGCTGGTAGCGCAGCACCGCCTGCTCGGCGACCCTCAGGTCGCACGGCGCGCTCCACAGCATCCGGCGCGCCGTGTCGTACCGCTCGATCAGCAGCGGGTCCTCCGCCGCGCCGAGCCGGGCCACCTTCGCCTTGTACGCGTCGAGCCGGCCGCGCAGCTCGGCGCGGACCGCCAGCGGCGCGGTGACTGCGGTCAAGGACTCGCGCGCCCGCATCAGTTCGTCCTCGGCCTCCCGCTCCAGGGACTCCAGGAGCGGGGAGAGCCGGTGCCACCGGGCGTGCCTGCGGTGCTCGGCCGCCGTCGCGAGCCGCTCCTGCAGCGCGGTCGGCGGGCCGCTCACGGCCGGCACCTCGGAGGCGGCGATCTTGGCGAGGACCTCGCCGCGCGCCACCCGCGCCTCGGCGAGCGTCCGGTCGGCCCGGGAGAGCACGTCCCGAACGCGCAGCAGCCGCTCCTCGGAGTCCTTGCGGACCGCGAGGACGGCCTCGATCTCCCGCCGGATGTCCTCCAGGGCGCGGGCCGCCCGGTCGTAGCGCGTGGTGTCGGGCCGTCCGCCGCCGGGCGCCGAACTGCCCGTCGCCGGCTGCCAGAAGGCCAGCGGATCGCTGATGACCTCGGTGCGCAGGGCGGTCAGCTCGGCCGTGATCGTCTCCAGTTCGTCGCCGGCCGGGTGCTCCCCGGGGCGTACGCCGACGGAGTGCGCGAGCGAACGGGTCCGCCCCAGCTCCGCGGCGAGCAGATCTATCCGGGCGGGCAGCGCGGACCAGACGGCGTCGGCGGTCACGACCACGTCGAGCGAGGACGCGTACAGCTCGTTCATCCGGCTCACCAGCCGCTCCAGCGTGAACCGTTCGGTGAGCACGGCGGGCCCGGTGACCGACGCGTCCGGCTGCCGGGCGCCGCCCGCGATCTGCACGCTCTCGCCGCGCAGCCGCTCGGTCAGCTCCACCAGGTCCTCGCGGCTCGACCAGCGCCGGCGCGCCCGCAGCTCACGGGCGTCGTTCAAGGCGTCGGTGTACGCGTCGAAGTACGTCCAGAGCCGCGTGATCGTGGACTCGGTGACCAGCCAGCGCTCCCGGGTCGTCCCGGTCAGCTCGGCCCCTTCGAGCAGCCTGCGGCCCGCGTGGTCCTGGAGTGCGAGGAGCGAGTCCTCGATCGCCTTGTGCTCCGCGCCGAGCCGCGCCAGCGCACGGTCCACCTCGTCCCGGTCCATCACCGGCCCGGGGGGTCCCGTGACGCCCATCGATCACCTCTCGCTCTACTTGTACTTCGGTGCGGGTGGCCCGGATATCCCGGGCAGGTCCGCCTTCAGCCACTTGTCGTACGCCTTCGTCCAGGCGCCCTGCCGGTACTGGACGAGGACCTGGTTGACCCGGCGGACCAGGTCGTCGTTGCCGAGCTTGGCCGCGACACCGTAGTACTCGGTGGTGAACGGCTCGCCCTTCAGCTCGACCGCCGGATCCTGGGCGGCCTGGCCGGCCGCCAGCGCGTTGTCCGTGACGACGGCGTCGACCTCGCCCAGCTGGAGCCGGGCCAGGCAGTCCAGCTGGTTGGGGACGGTGAGCAGGTCCTTGTCGTCCTTGGTGCCCTCGTGCGCGTCCTTGAAGACGGCGCCGAAGGAGTTCTTCTCCAGGGCCTCGTAGGCCGTGGAGCTGTCGGCCGTGCAGACCCGCTTCCCCTTCAGGGACGAGTCGTACCCGGTGATCGTGGAAGCCTTGGGGGCGAGGACCTGCTGGCCCACCTGGAAGTAGGCGGTGGAGAAGGCGACCTGCTGGATCCGCTTGCAGTTGATCGTCATCGTCCGTACGACGAGGTCGACCTTGCCGCTCTCCAGGGCCGCGATCCGCTGGTTGGTCGGGACGGCCCGGAAGATGATGTCGTCCTCGCTGCCGAGGATGTCCTTGGCGATCGCCTTCGCCAGATCGATGTCGAAGCCCTCGAGAACACGCTTGTCCGGGTTGCGGTAGCCCCACCGGAAGCTGTTCTGGTCGACCCCGACGATCAGCTTGCCGCGCGCCTTGATCGCGTCGATCGAGGGCCCGTCGGCGACCGAAGGCCGCAGCGAGGCCTCCGGGTCCTCGCAGCTGTCCGCCTTGACCTGCACACCGGTGCCGACGCCGGGGCCGGTCACCCGCGGCGGGCCGGAGTCGTCCCGCCCGCCGTGGGCGAGCGGCAGCAGGGTCAGCGAGGCCGTCAGCCCACAGGCCACGGCCATCGCCGCGACCCCGCCCCAGCCGCGCAACCGCCCCAGCGGCCGGCGGCCGAGGAGGCCTGCGCCGAGGAGACGTCCGCCGTGCCCGGCCGGGCCGTCCGGACGGCGGCCGTGCATCCCCGCGCCGTCGACGCCGCTTCGCATCCCGCCCCCTCTCACCGGTACTCCGACAGCCTGCGGTTGATGCCCAGAACGGCGCCCGCCGCACCCAGCACCCCGAGCGCGGCCGCGCCCAGCGGCAGCGCGGTCAGCGCGCCCCGGCCGCCCTCGGCGGCGCGGGTGAACTCCGACTGCTCATGGTCCAGCGCCCGCTTCAGGGCCGCGTCGACCTGGTCGAAGGACTGGCCCGTGGTGTCCTTCGGGCCGACGACCCGCAGCCGCGCCCCCTCGAAGTCGCCCGCGTCGTCCTTGGCCCGGGCGTCCCTGTGACGCTCCTGCCACTGCGCGGTGCGCTCCGCCGCCACGGCCAGCGGGTCGCGACCGGCGTCGTCGTCGGCCAGCTCCCTGGCCTCGGCGAGCGCGTCGATCAGCCCGTCCATGCTGGTGGCGTAGTCCGTCTCGTACTTGTCGTTCTTGCCGTCGTCGGTGAGGACCGCGCCCCGGGCGACCAGCGTCAGGTTCTCGTTGGCCCGCGCCTTGAGAGAGCTGATCCGGGCGGTGGTGAGCACCCGCAGGGAGTCCTGTCCGTGCTCCCGGGCCTCTTCGAGCCCTGCGCGCGCGACGCCGTGGGCGGCGAGGAGCCAGAGCAGGACGACCACGGAGGCGGCCGTGGCGGCGACGAGCCCCTGGTTGAACACCCGGTTCGTCCGGGCGCGGTCGCGGCGCTGCGCCCAGACCAGGGCGGCCAGGGCGAGTATCCCGAGGGCGAGGGAGAGGAACGGCCAGTCGCGGGCGTCCTGGTCGTCCTGGCTCAGCCGCGCGGTCTCCGCTTCGTAGAGCCGCTCGGCGGCCGGGAGCAGCTCCGTGGTCATCGTCCGGTTCGCGTACCGCAGATAGGCGCCGCCGAGCGGCAGCCCCTGGCGGTTGGCGGCCCGGGCCCGCTCGATCAGTCCGGTGTAGCGGGGCAGTTGCTCGTTCAGCGTGGTGATCTCGCGGCTGGCCTCGGCCGAACCCTCCGTGCCGGCCGCTGCCTTGACCAGGAGCCGGGAGGCGGTGGCGATGTCGTCGGCGTACCGCTTCTGGACGTCGGCGGGCTCCTGCGCGCCGGCCAGGAAGGCGCTGGCTGCGGCGGTGTCGGCGTCGGCGAGCGAGCGGTAGATGGCGGCGGCGTCGGCGCTCAGGGGCTGGCTGCGGCTCACCACGTCGTCGGCCGAGGAGGCCCGGTCGGCGACCTCGAAGGCGGTGACCGTGCCGAACGCGACGACCAGCAGGGCGAGTACGGCGCCGAGGATCTGGAGCCGGCCCGGTTCGGTCGTGGCGGCGCGGCGCAGCCGCTCGCGGACCTCGGCCCAGGTGCCGGGCCCGGCGGGCGGTGCCGCGGCGGGCGCCACCGACGGCTGCGCGGGCACGCCGGTGCCCGCACGCGCGGGCGCGGTGCCCTGCGCCGACGCGGGCGCGTTCGGCGGGTATGTCACGTGACCTCCCCCTCGGTCGATGACGACTGCCCGGAGGGCAGTATGACCTCAGGGGCCCCACCCGCACACCAGGATTGACGCGATCTTGCGCCTATCGTGCCCCATGACCCCACAACCCCCGCAGGCGAACCCCTACTTTGTATACGCCGCCCGGCCGGAATCGGTTCCACCACGTACGGGTGAACGGGGCGTCCCGCACCGGGAAACGCCCCTTGGAACTCCCCGTCGTTCCCGACCCCATGGGGCCCGTCAGGCGTAGTGGGCGCGCAGCCGGGCCGCCGCCTCCGGGCCCGCCGCCACCTCGTCGAGGGCGAGCAGCGCCGCGCCGAGGACCGGCGGCGAGGTGACGACGCCGACCACGGCCTTCGGCGCCTTCAGGGCCAGCAGCTCCGCGATCCGCGCGTCCAGGCCGGCGTGACGGGCGGCGAGCACGCTGCCGCCCAGCAGCACCGGCGCCTCCTCGTCGAGCAGCCCGAGCCGCCCGAGCGCGACCGTCGCCAGCGCGACGACCTCCTCCGCCTGCCGGTCCACCAGCGCCCGCGCGACCGGGTCGCCGGCCGCCGCGACCGCGAACAGCACGGGCGTCAGCTCGTGCCGCCGCCCGAAGGGGATCCGCCCCAGGTGCAGCGCCTCGATCAGCGCGTACATCGTCTCCAGACCGAAGTGCGCGGGCAGCGCGCGGGCGAGCTCGGTCGGCTCGCCCCGCCCGTCCTCCGCCCGCGCGGCGAACCACAGCGCCTCCTCGGCCAGTCCGCCCCCGCCACCCCAGTCGCCGGAGATCTTCCCGATCGCCGGGAAGCGAGCGGTCCGCCCGTCGGGCAGCATGCCGACGCAGTTGATCCCGGCGCCGCACACGACCGCGACACCGCGCGGCTCGTCGACCCCGGCGCGCAGGATGGCGAAGGTGTCGTTGTGGACCTGGACCGAGCGGCTCCAGCCCCTCGCCTCCAGGGCGGCGGTCAACCGCGCCTCCTCCACCGGGAGATCCGCGTTGGCCAGGCAGGCGGAGACGTGTGCGAACGCCAACGGCACCCCCGCCTCCGCCGCCGCCCGCCGCACCGTCTCCGCGAGCGCGTCGAGCGCCGCCTCCACACCGACCACCGGTGGTTGGAACCCGCCGCCGCGCGCCGCGCCGAGGAGGCTTCCGTCCACGCCGACGACCACGACGTCGGTCTTGCTGTTCCCGGCGTCGACCGCGAGGAGGGCGCCGTTCAGGTTCAGGCCCACGCGAGGTGCTCCCGGTTGTGCGCGATCAGCCGGTCCGTGAGCCCCTCGGCGTACGCGTACTGCCCGACCAGCGGGTGGGCGAGCAGCGCCTTGAACACCCGGTCGCGGCCCCCGCGCAGCGCGGCCTCCAGGGCCAGGTCCTCGTAGGCGGTCACGTTCGCGATCAGCCCGGCGTACAGCGGGTCGACCGGGGCCACCGGCAGCGGCGCGGCGCCCTGCGGACCCACCGCCGCCTGCACCTCGATCACGGCGTCGTCCGGGAGGAAGGGCAGCGTCCCGTTGTTGTACGCGTTCACCACCTGGTACGGCGACCCCCCGGCGCCCAGCAGGGAGGCGGCCAGGTCCACGGCGGCCTCCGAGTAGAAGGCGCCGCCCCGCTTGCCCAGCAGTGCCGGCTTCTCGTCGAGCGCCGGGTCTCCGTACATCTCGAGGAGTTCCTTCTCCATGGCGGCGACCTCGGCCGCCCGCGAGGGCTTGGTGCCGAGCTCCCGTACGACCTCGTCGTGCGCGTAGAAGTAGCGCAGGTAGTACGAGGGGACGACGCCGAGCCGGTCCACGATCGCCCGCTCCATGCGCAGGTCGTCGGCGATGGCGTCGCCGTGCTCGGCGAGCAGCCGGGGCAGCACGTTCTCGCCCTCGGGCCCGCCGAGGCGGACGGCCGTCTCCCAGGTCAGGTGGTTGAGCCCGACGTGGTCGAGGTGGACGTCGGCCGGTGCCACGCCGAGGAGCCCGGCGAACTTCCGCTGGAAGCCGATGGCCACGTTGCACAGGCCGACGGCCTTGTGGCCGGCCTGGAGCAGCGCGCGGGTCACGATGCCGACGGGGTTGGTGAAGTCGATGATCCAGGCGTCCGGGTTGGCACGCCGGGCCCGTTCGGCGATGTCCAGGACCACGGGAACGGTCCGCAGCGCCTTGGCGAGGCCGCCGGCGCCGGTCGTCTCCTGCCCGACGCAGCCGCACTCCAGCGGCCAGCTCTCGTCCTTCTCGCGCGCGGCCTGCCCGCCGACCCGCAGCTGCAGCAGGACCGCGTCGGCGCCCTCGACCCCGGCGTCGAGGTCGGAGGTGGTGACGATCCTCCCGTCGTGACCCTGCTTGGCGAAGATCCGCCGGGCGAGCCCGCCGACCAGGTCGAGCCGGTCGGCGGCCGGGTCGACGAGGACGAGTTCGGTGAGGGGCAGGGTGTCGCGCAACCGCGCGAATCCGTCGATCAGTTCGGGGGTGTAGGTGGACCCGCCCCCCACGACAGCGAGCTTCATATCGGTCAGCTAGCCCTTCACTCCGGTCAGTGTGACTCCCTCGACGAACGCCTTCTGGGCGAAGAAGAACACGAGGATCACAGGGGCCATGACCAGTACGGTCGCGGCCATGGTCAGGTTCCAGTCGGTGTGGTGCGCTCCCTTGAACGACTCCAGGCCGTAACTGAGGGTCCAGGCGCCGGGGTTCTCGGAGGCGTAGATCTGCGGCCCGAAGTAGTCGTTCCAGCAATAGAAGAACTGGAACAGGGCCACTGCGGCGATGCCGGGCTTCGCCATCGGGAGCACGACCTTGAGGAGGGTGCGCAGTTCGCCGCAGCCGTCGATCCTCGCGGCCTCGATGTACTCGTTCGGGATGGTCAGCAGGAACTGGCGCAGCAGGAAGACGGCGAAGGCGTCACCGAACGCCATCGGGACGATCAGCGGCCACAGCGTGCCGGAGAGGTCCATCTGCTTGGCCCAGAACAGGTACATCGGGATGATGACGACCTGGGGCGGCAGCATCATCATCGAGATGACGAGCAGCAGCGACAGATGCCTCCCGCGGAAGCGGAACTTCGCCAGGGCGTACGCCACGGGGACCGAGGACACGACCACGAGCGCGGTGCCGAGACCCGCGTAGAGCAGGGAGTTCCGCCACCAGGTGAGGAAGCCCGGGGTCTCGAAGACCTTGACGTAGTTGTCCCAGTGCCAGGTGTTCGGGGTGAGGTCCCGGGTCAGCGCCTGCTGGTCGCTCATCAGGGACGTCAGGAAGACGAAGACGAACGGCAGGACGAAGAAGAGGGCCGTGGCGATCCCGAGCGAGTGCACGGCGATCCAGTGCAGCAGCGACCTGCGGCGGGCCCGCTTCTCGGCGGGGCTCACCGCACGGCGGCCGGGGGTGGCGTCGGGGGTGGCGTCGAGGGTGGAGACGGTGGTGGTCATGGTTCAGTCACCCGAGCCGATCAGGCCGCCGCGCCTGCGCATCAGGAGCGCGGTGCAGGCCATGGAGAGGGCGAAGAGGACGAGGGCCACGACGCAGGCCGCGCCGTAGTCGAAGCGGCCGAAGCCGAGGTTGTAGACCAGCTGCGGCAGCGTCAGTGTCGAGTCGTCCGGATAACCGGGCTCGAAGGTCTGGCCGGAGCCGCCCATCACACCGGACGCGACCTTCGCGGCCACGATCGGCTGGGTGTAGTACTGCATCGCGCCGATGATGCCGGTGACGACCGCGAAGAGCACGATCGGCGAGATGTTCGGCAGGGTGACGTAGCGGAAGCGTTGCCAGGCCGAGGCCCCGTCCAGCTCCGCCGCCTCGTACTGCTCCTTGGGTACGTCGAGCAGCGCGGCCATGAAGATGACCATGAGGTCCCCGACGCCCCACACCGCGAGGACGGTCAGCGCCGGCTTGGCCCAGGCGGCGTCGTTGAACCAGGAGGGGGCGGGGATGCCGACGGCCTCCAGGAGCGAGTTGACCGGTCCCGTGCCCGGGTTGAGCAGGAAGACGAAGGCCAGCGTCGCGGCCACCGGCGGCGCCAGGTACGGCAGGTAGAAGAGGGTACGGAAGACTCCGGCGCCCAGCTTGATCTTGGTGATGAGCAGGCCGGTGCCGAGACCGAACACCACCCGGCAGGCGACCATGACGACCGCGAGCCAGAGGGTGTTCTGCATCGCCGGCCAGAACTTCGGCAGGTCGGAGAAGACGTACGTCCAGTTGTCCAGGCCCCGCCAGGTCGGCGGGTTGAGGCCGTCGTACTTCATCAGCGAGAAGTAGACGGTCGAGACGAGCGGGTACGCGAAGAAGACGCTGAAGCCGATCAGCCAGGGCGACATGTAGGCCGCCGTGCGAAGCGCCGACCGGCGGCGCTTCGAGCGGAGCGTGTGCGTGGTCATGCGGGCTACTTCGCCTGGGCGATGTCGCGGTCGATCTGGGCCGCCGTCTCCTCAAGGCCCTTCTTCAGGTCCTTGACCTGGCCCTTCTCGTACTTCTGGGCGAAGTCCTGGAAGGTGTCCTGGTACGTGGAGCCGTTCACCGCGCCGTCGGAGGTGGAGGACTCGGGGTGCTGGGCGATGTCCAGGAAGACCTTGAAGTGCTCGTCGGCCTTCAGCTTCGGCGACTTCAGGGCTTCGAGGGTGGAGGGGACGTTGCCGATGGCGTTGGCGAACTCCACCACCGCGTCGGTGTCCATGGTCATGTACTTGATCAGCTGCCAGGCCGCGTTCTGCTTCCTGCTCTGCGGTGCGAGGCCGATGATCGTGCCGGAGAGGTAGCCCTTGCCGTACTCGGCGACCTCGTCGTCG
Organism: Streptomyces sp. NPDC015346; assembly: GCF_043078785.1. NCBI lineage: Bacteria > Bacillati > Actinomycetota > Actinomycetes > Kitasatosporales > Streptomycetaceae > Streptomyces > Streptomyces sp. NPDC015346. The sequence goes on from NZ_JBIBTW010000001.1 coordinate 387,266, forward strand.
GCGACCGGGAGCGGCGCGACGCCGACCTCGAAGTCGACCTTGGCGTCCTCGATGAAGTTCAGCCGCCACTCGCCGTCCAGCTGCATGGCGACCTGGCCGGTGTGGAAGGGGTGCTTGGCGCCCCACTCGTCACCGAAGGTGGTGCGGTACCTGTCCAGCTTGGCGAAGCCGCCCAGGCTGTCGACCAGCGACTTCTGGTAGGTCAGCATCTCGGCGAAGCCCGGGTCCCTGGCGAGGAGCGACTTGCCGTTCTCGTCGAAGTACCTGTGGTCCCACTGCGACATGTAGTGGGAGGGGACGGTCTCGTAGCCGAGGTAGTTCGGCATGAAGCCGAGCTGCTCGTACGAGTCGCCCTTGGGCTTCGTCAGCTTCTTCGCGACCTCGCGGAACTGCGACCACGTCTTCGGCGGGGCGTCGGGGTCGAGGCCGGCCGCCCTGAAGGCGTCCTTGTTGTAGTAGAGCCCGTACGCGTCGGAGAGCAGGGGCAGCGAGCAGCGCTTGCCCTCGAACTGGGTGTAGTCCTGGAGGACCTTCGAGAACGTCTTGTCCAGGTCCACATTGTCCTTCTCCAGGAAGGGCTTCAGGTCCGCCAGCGCGCCGGAGTGGCAGAACTTGCCGACGTTGGACGTGGTGAAGGAGGCGGCCACGTCGGGACCGTTCGAACCGCCCGCGCGCAGCGCCTGGCTCAGCTTGTCGTCGTTGATGTTGCCGACGACCTTGACCTTGATGTTCGGGTGGGCCTTCTCGAAGCGGGCGACGTTGTCCTGGATCGCCTTGACCTCGGCGGGCGCTGACCAGCCGTGCCAGAAGGTGATCGTGGTCTTCGCGTTCGGATCGTCGCTCGCGCCGTTGTCGACGGAGCCGGTACAGGCCGAGGCGAGGAGCGCTATGGAGGCGGTGGCGGCGAGCGCGACGGCGGCTCTGCGCGGGCGTACGGGCATGGCGAAGTCTCCCTGTGGCGGAGGGGGCTATGGAGGGGCGGGTGACTGCTGGGGCTACGGGTGGTCCTACCGGGACGTGTCGAAGACCTCGTCACGGGTGGCGGCGAGGGCGCTTTCCAGGGCTCCGCGCAGCACGGGGTGCTCGGACACGTCCCCGAGGACGAGCCGGGGACGGGAGGCGGCGAGTTCGGCCAGCTCGGACTGGACCCGCTCGCGCAGGGGCTCCCCGCCGGCGACGATCACCTCGCCGGACAGGACGAGGAGCTCGGGGTCGAGTACGGCGACGAGGGAGGCGAGACCGGTCGCGAGGCGCTCGGCGTACCGGTCCAGGAGCGCCGCGTACCGCGGGTCGTCGCCGTGGTGCGCGGCGGCGTGGGCGAGCAGCCGGGAAGCGGTCGGTACGTAGGGCTGCTCGGCGGTCTCGATCCTGAGTGCCCGGGCGATCCGGGGCACGGCCTGGACGCCGGCGAGCTCCTGGAAGCCGCCGGAGTTGGCCTTGGTGACCTGCCGTACGAGCGGGGTGCCGGGCACGGGCAGGAAGCCGACCTCGCCGGCGCCGCCGGTGAAGCCGCGGTGGAGCCGGCCGCCCAGGACGAGGGCGGCGCCGAGGCCCTCCTCGTTCCACAGCAGGACGAAGTCCTGGTGGCCGCGGGCCGCGCCCCGGCGCTGCTCGGCGACGGCGACGAGGTTGACGTCGTTCTCGTACTCGAAGGGCATCGGGAGCACCGCCGCCAGCTCCGCCAGGAGCGTGGGGGAGTGCCAGCCGGGCAGGTGGGAGGCGTACCGCAGCCGGCCGGTCGCCGGGTCGAAGGCGCCGGGGGTGCCGATGACGAGCCGGTGCACGTCGGCCGGGGTGATCCCGGCGTCCTTGGCGGCGCCGTCGAGGGCGGTGGTGACCTGCCGTACGACGCCTTCCGCGGCGCGCCCGGGGGTCGGGAGCTCGAACGCGCCGACGACCTGGCCGGTGATGTCGGCGACGGCGGCGCGGATCCGGTGCGGGGTCACATCGAGACCGGCGGCGAAGGCGGCCCGGGCGTTGACCGCGTACAGCTGGGCGCTGGGTCCCGGCCGTCCCGCCGTGGTGCCGGTGGCGACGACGAGCCCGGCCGCTTCGAGCCGGGCGAGCAGCTGGGAGGCGGTCGGCTTGGACAAGCCGGTGAGCTTGCCGATCCGGGTGCGGGACAGGGGGCCGTGCTCCAGGAGCAGATCGAGGGCGGCGCGGTCGTTCATCGCGCGCAGCACCCGCGGCGTGCCGGGAGTCCCCGGAGTCGTACCGGGAGTCGTACCGGCCATGACGGACGCACCTGCCCTTCGTCTTCCCACGCTTCAGTTCACTGTGGAGGACCACTGCACTGTTAGGAAAGTTTCCTATTGGGTGGGAGGACCGTAAGGCGGCCTTCACCGGGCCGTCAATACCCCCGGACGCGGAACGCCCCCGCAGGCAACCAAAGCGTTACCTGCGGGGGCGTCGGAACGGGTCCGCGTGCGGCGGGCGGCTACTTCGAGAGGTTCGGCTGCGACGGCGGGATCGGGGTGGCCGCCGCCGACTGCGGGGAGGTCGCCGAGGAGAACGCCGAGGGAGCCGCCATGCCGGCCGTCGGGTCCGCCGCGGACTCCTCCGGCTGGGCCGGGACGCCGCCGACGATACGGATGCCCGCCGCGTCCAGGGCGCGCTTGATCCGCCACCGCAGCTCGCGCTCGACGCCCAGGGCCTTGCCGGGCATCGTCTTGGCCGAGACGCGGATCGTCATGGAGTCGAGCAGCACCTCGTTCAGGCCGAGGATCTCCACCGGGCCCCACAGGCGCTCGTTCCAGGGCTCCACCTTGGAGATCTCGTCCGAGACCTCGGCGATGATCTCGTTGATCCGGTCCAGGTCCTCCGTCGGTCGCACCGTGACGTCGACCGCCGCCGTCGCCCAGCCCTGGCTGAGGTTCCCGATCCGCTTGATCTCGCCGTTGCGGACGTACCAGATCTCTCCGTTGTCGCCGCGCAGCTTCGTCACCCGCAGACCGACCTCGATCACCTCGCCCGAGGCCACCCCCGCGTCGACCGAGTCACCGACGCCGTACTGGTCCTCAAGGATCATGAAGACACCGGAGAGGAAGTCGGTGACCAGATTCCGGGCGCCGAAGCCGATCGCCACACCCGCGACACCGGCGGAGGCGAGCAACGGCGCGAGATCGATCTTGAAGGCACCCAGGATCATCAGCCCGGCCGTGCCCAGGATCACGAAGGACGCGACCGACCGCAGCACCGAGCCGATCGCCTCGGAGCGCTGCCGCCGTCGCTCGGCGTTGACCAGCAGACCGCCGAGCGCAGTGCCCTCCACCGCCTGCGCGGAGCGGTTCATCCGCTCGATCAGCTTCGTCAGGGCACGGCGTATGGCCATCCGCAGCAGCAGCGCGACGACCAGGATGAGCAGGATCTTCAGACCGGTGTTCAGCCAGGTGGACCAGTTCTCCTCCACCCAGCCCGCGGCGTTCGTCGCCTTCTCCGCGGCCTCGTCCAGGGTGACGGGGACGGGCTGCGGATCGTCGGCGGTCGGCAAGGCGGACCAGGACACGTGGGAACCTCCGGGCGTGGCGTACGCGGACCCTCCACGTACACGGACCATCCACACTAACGGGGCATCCGATGTACTCCGTTGTCCTGTTCGAGGGAGAGACCGACCTCACCCGGGGAAGAACCGGGAGACGGTTTCCGTGTGGTCGAGAACACTTCCAGCCCGTTACCGGCACGTGGTAGCGCTCCGACCTGGCATGAGGAGAGACTGAGAGCAGTTCGTCCCGGCGCGAGCCACGCGCCGCCGGCGTATTAGGAGGCCATCCGTGCCGCATGTCCTGGTCCTCAACGCGTCGTACGAGCCCCTCGGCGTCGTACCGCTCCGCCGCGCGCTCGTCCTCGTCCTCGAGAACAAGGCACTCTGCCTCGAGGAGTCCGGCGCCTTCCTGCACAGCGAGACCCGCGTCATCGCCGCGCCCAGCGTGGTGCGGCTGAAGCGGTTCGTACGGGTCCCCTACCGGGGGCCCGTTCCTCTGACCCGCAGAGCGCTCTTCGCCCGCGACGGCGGACGCTGCATGTACTGCGGTGGCGTCGCAACCAGCGTCGACCACGTCGTTCCGCGCAGCCGCGGGGGTACGCACGCCTGGGAGAACGTCGTGGCGGCCTGCCGCCGCTGCAACCACGTCAAGGCCGACCGGCACCTGCGGGAACTGGGCTGGCGGCTGCGCCACCAACCCGCCCCGCCGAGCGGCCTGGCCTGGCGGATCATCGGAACCGGCCACCGCGACCCGCGCTGGCTGCCCTACCTCCAGCCGTACGGCGCGGACGACGTGATGGCCCGGATCGACGCCGTCTCCCCGGCCCCCACGGGGGCCGTGAAGACGGGCTGATCCGGGCCGTCGTGGTAGGGGGCCGGGGGGCGGTCGCGGGCTCCGGCCCGGGGCCGCCCGGGGCGGGGCCCCGGGGGGGCCTCCGGGGAGGGGCCTCCGGGGAGGGGGCTCCGGGGCGCCGGCCCTGGCCCACGGGCGGGCCGTGGCCCCACGGGCCTGCCCCGGCTTTCACGGGCCTGGCCTCCGGCGGGCCCCCGGCCGGTGCGGAGGGCAAAGCCTGGTCCCTGACCGGTTCCGAGGGCGCAGCCTGGTTCCCGGCCGGTGCGGAGGGCAAAGCCTGGTCCCTGACCGGTTCCCAGGGCGCAGCCCGGTCCCTGACCGGTTCGGAGCGCACAGCCTGGTCCCCGGCCGGTTCGGAGGGGCCCCTTCCGCTACTCCTCCGGTCGGCTCTCGCCCTTGGGCTGCTGCCCGGGCGGGGGCGGTGGGGTCGCCGGCTTCGGGGGTGGGGCGACCGCGTACGTCTCCACGGACCAGAGGGAGTAGCCGTACTCCGTCGCCCGCCTGTCGCCCTGCACCCGCAGGAAGCGGGTGTCCGCCGCGTCCATGCGGACCGACTCGCGGCCGCCGCGGCCGTCGGCGACGGTCGCCGCCGTGCGCCAGGTCCGGCCGTCGGCGGAGACCTGGACGCGGTAGCGGGAGGCGTACGCGTCCTGCCAGTGGAGGACCACCTGACCTATCCGGGCCGGTCGCGGGAGCTCCAGCTGCCACCAGGCGCCGTCCTCCGCCGGCGAGGACCAGCGGGTCGTCGGGTCGCCGTCCACGGCCGAGGCGGCCGGGAAGTCGGGGGTCTCGTCGCCGGAGGAGGAGGCCGTCGCCGTCCGGGCGAGGTCCGGGCCCGCCGTGAGGGGGAAGGCGCGGACCGTGAGCACCCGCTCCTCGCCAGCGAAGGAGACCGGCACCCGGTACGAACCGGCCGCCACGTCCGGCGCGACCGACACCTCGAGCGGCACCGTCGTCCGCGTGCCGCGCGGCACCAGGACCTCCTTCGGCAGCCGCACGGTGACGCCCTTCGGTGCCCGCGCCGTCAGCGGCCCGCGCACCTCGCCCGCGCGCCGCCCCGTCAGCCGGACGTCCACCCGCCGCGCCGGGCCGCCGATCTCGGCGTCCGTCTCGCCGCGGGCCAGCTCCAGCTCGGCCCGCGGCTCGTCCGCGAACCACGGCACCAGGGACCGCACCTCGGGGGCCGTACCGCTCCACACGACCCGGACCGCCTCCGCGCGCAGCCCCTTCGCGTCCGTCTGCGTCCAGCCGGAGGCCGACAGCGGCCCCAGCGAGCGCCACCCCTCACCGGGGACGTACGCCTCCACGCGCGCGTGCGGGTCCGCGCCGCCGGCCCCACCCGCGCCGCCAGCGCCACCCGCGCCCGGCTCCGTCATCACGGTCACCGTCTCCACCGGACGGGAGCGGTCGAGCCGGAGCGTGTACGAGTCCTCGGCGCGGTCCACCGGCTGCCGGCGGCCCCGGTCGGCGCCCGTCCAGGCCGCCGACTCCGCCACCGCGCGCGTGAGGAAGGGATCGAGGACGCCCTTGCCGACGGTCACCTCGCTCGCCTTCAGCGCCTCCCGCAGCGGTTCGAGCCGCAGATGGGCCCGCCAGGCCGCCGCGCCGTCGCCGCGCGCCTGGGCGAGCAGCATGTCGACCGCCGTCTCGCCCGCGAGGCCGTACCGCGACAGCTGCTCCAGCCAGGGCCGTACCTCGTCGTCGAGCGTGCCGTCCGCCGTCGCCGCCAGCCGCCCGGGCGCCTCCCGCATCACGGTGAACGCGGCCCGCAGCTCGCGCGCCGCCTTCTCCCGGGCGCCCTGGTCCGAGGCGGTGCGGCTGTTCCAGAACGCGGCCGTCAGCGGCTTGAGATACGCCGACTCGCCCGCCGGGTCCAGGATCGAGGACGCGTCGTTGCCGGCTAGGGCGCGCAGCGCCTCGCGGGCCGCCGGATCGGGACCCGCCAGCTCGTCGACGGCGGCCCGCCAGGACTCCTGGGGCCGGTAACCCTTCGGGTTCCAGGCGTAGTCCGCCGCCGTGAAGAGCGGGATGCGGGAGACGGCGGCCTGCTCCATGGCGTTGGCGAGGAACGCCGCCGAACCGGCCGCCACGGCCGGCTCGCGGCCCATGGAGGGGCCGAGGAAGAGCCGGTCCTCGGCGTAGTCGTTGACCGGGTAGTTGTCCATGGTGACCAGCGGACGGCGCAGCGCGTCGCGGGCGCCGGCCAGTTCACGCCCGGTGATCGTGCGGGGAACGACGCCGACGCCCGTCCAGGCCACCTGCACCCGGTCGTCGAGCCGTTCGGCGAGCGCGGTGCGGTACTCCGTCGCGCCGTCCTGGTAGTACTCCGTCGGCATCAGGGACAGGGGTTGCGCGTCCGGGTACCGCTCGGCCAGATGCCGGGCCACGGCGCTCGCCACGCGCGCGTGGGCGGTGGCGGCCGCCTCCGGCCCGCGCCCGAACGTGTCCGCGTCCTTCGAGCAGTGCCACTCGGTGTAGCTGACGTCCTGGAACTGCAGCTGGAAGGAGCGCACGCCCAGCGCCCACATCGCGTCCACCTTGCGGATGAGCGCCTTCACGTCGTCGTCCGAGGCCAGACACATCGACTGGGCGGGCGCCACCGCCCAGGCGAGCGTCACATGGTTGGCACGCGCCCGCTCCGCGAGCTCGCGGAAGGCGGCGCGCTGCTCGGCCGGGTAGGGATCGCGCCACTGCGTCTGGCGGTACGGGTCGTCACCGGGCGCGTAGAGGTAGCGATTCTGCTTGGTGCGGCCCATGAAGTCGAGCTGGGCCAGCCGCTGTTCCCGGGTCCAGGGATGGCCGTAGAAGCCCTCGGTCAGGCCGCGCACGGCGGTGCCGGGCCAGTCGCGGATCCGGACACCGGGGACGCGGCCTCCGTCGCCTCCCTGCCCGCCCCGCCCGCCCGTGAGCTGACGCAGCGTCTGGACGGCGTGGAAGAGGCCGTCCTCGCCGACCCCGTCCAGGACGACCGTGTCCCGGCCCTCGAACCGGCCGGTCGCGAGACGGTAGCCGCCTCGCGGGAGATCGGCCCGTTCCGGCACGCGCAGCGCCCGCAGGGCATCCTGCGCCCCCGAGTCCTCGGAGTCCGAGCCGCGGGGCCCGGCCGCGCGGACGACGGTCCCGGCGCCCGGCAGGGACGTGTGGACGGTCCGTACGCCCGCCGCGCGCAGCACCTCGCGCAGCGCGGCGACGGCGTACGGATCGGCGTCGGCGTCCGTGAGGAGCGTCACCTCGTCACCGAGCGGCACCGGGGAGCCCGTGGGCGTGAGGGACTGTGGGCGAGGCCACACGGAGGGCACGGCCCGCTGCTCGTCGGGGGTGGTCACCGGCGAGACCGGCGCGGCATGGGCGAGGCCGGGGAGGCCGGCGCCCAGGAGACCGCCGATCACCGCGGCGGCCACGGCCGACGCGGTCCGCTTCCTGCGCCCGAGGTGCACGGGGGACTCCTTTTTGTCACGAGGGGGTTACGAGCCCACCACCCGCCCGCCCGAGGTGTCAACGCCGGTGGTCGATGTGTCTGCTTTGCCCGGCGGCCTTTCGGCGAGGTGGCACTCCTCCACCAACTTCGGCCGGTAAAACGGGGTGCGCTGGGTAGGGCTTCAGTCGTTGTCTCTCTGGTCCCACCTTTCGAGACGAATCCGAGACGAGACGAAACGGGAGCCCCTCATGTCCGTGACCACCCCCCACGCCGCTCACTCCAAACAGATACCGGTCCTGATCCCGGGACCGCTGACCAGCGAACCCCCGCTCGCCGACGCCACGCCCCTCACCAGCGAGCCGCCCATGACCTACGCGGCCCCTCTCACCAGCGAACCCACCGCCCCCGGCACGGCGGGCGGCACCGAGTCCCCCGGAGTCTGACTCCCCCTCGGGCCGCTCCTCCCGGCCCCGGAGCCCTCGGAGTGTGAAGTGACCCTGGCCCGCCTCGCCGCCCTCCATGGCGTCGCCACCTCGTACGAACCCTCCGAGGGCGTCACCGTCCAGGTGCCCGACGCCACGGTCGTCGCCGTGCTCGGCGTCCTGGACGTCGACGCGTCCACGCCGGAGGCGGTCGCCGCCTCGCTCGAAGCGGCGCTGCGCGACGACCGCGAGCGCGTGCTGCCGCCCACCCTGGTGTGCTGGCAGGACGGCCCGATGGGCCCGCCGGAGGGCCTGCCGCCCGGCACCCGGCTCCGCGTCACGACCGAGTCCGGCGAGGTGCTTGAGGAGACGGACTGGGAGCACACCGACTGGGAGCGGCTCCCGCTCGGCGTCCACCAGGTCGACGCCCTCGCCCCCGAGGGCCGGGGCGGCCGGAGCACCCTCATCGTCGCCCCCGCGCGCGTGCCCCGGCCCGAGGGACGGAGCTTCGGGCTGCTCGTCCAGCTCTACTCCGTGCTCTCCGCCCGCTCCTGGGGCATGGGCGACCTCGGTGACCTGCGCGAACTCGCCGTCTGGGCGGGGCGGACGCACGGCGCCGGGTTCATCCAGGTCAACCCGCTGCACGCGGCCGTGCCCGGGGCGCCCACCGACCCCTCCCCGTACCGCCCGTCCTCGCGCCGCTTCCCGGACCCCGTCCATCTGCGGATCGAGGACATCCCCGAGTACGGCTTCGTGGGCCCCGAGTACCGCGACGAGCTGGAGTCCGTCCTCGCCGACGCCAAGGAGCTGCGCGAACGGGTGCTGCGCAAGGGCGCCCTGATCGACCGGGACGCGGTGTGGGACGTCAAGCGGCGCGCCCTGGAGCTCGTACGGACCGTGGAGCTCGGGCCCGGCAGACGGGCCGAGTACCGCGACTTCCTCGCCGAGCGCGGCCGCGCCCTGGAGGACCACGCCACCTACCGCGCCCTCGCCGAGCGCCACGGGCACCACTGGCGGTCCTGGCCCGAGGAGCTGCGCGACCCCCGTTCCGCGGCGGAGGCCGTCCGCGCCGACGAGGAGCTGACCGCCCGGGTCGACTTCCACTGCCGGCTGGCCTGGCTGACGGACCGGCAGCTGGCCGCGGCCGGCGAGGCGGCGCGGGCCGCCGGGATGGCCGTCGGGATCGTCCACGACCTGGCGGTCGGCGTCCATCCGGACGGCTCCGACGCCTGGGCCCAGCAGGACGCCTTCGCCGCGGGCATGTCGGTCGGCGCCCCGCCCGACGCCTTCAACGCCCGCGGCCAGGACTGGGGCCTGCCGCCGTGGCGCCCGGACGCGCTCGCGGCCTCGGGCTACGCGCCGTACCGCGGCCTCCTCAGGGAGCTGCTGCGCCACGCGGGCGCGCTGCGGATCGACCATGTGATGGGCCTGTTCCGCCTCTGGTGGGTGCCCGAGGGGTGCGAGCCCACCGAGGGGACGTACGTCCGCTACGACTCCGAGGCCATGCTCGCCGTCCTCGCCCTGGAGGCCCACCGGGCGGGCGCCGTGGTCATCGGCGAGGACCTCGGCACCGTCGAGCCGGGCGTGCGGGAGCGGTTGGCGAGGCGCGGGGTGCTCGGCACGTCGGTCCTCTGGTTCGAGCGGGACTGGGCGGGCGGCGGACGGCCGCTGATCCCGGAGGAGTGGCGCACCGACTGCGTGGCCACCGCCACCACCCACGACCTCCCCTCCACGGCGGCCCGCCTCAGCGGCGACCACGTCGCCCTGCGCCACCGGCTCGGGCTGCTCACCGGCGACCTGGAGCGCGAGCAGGGCCGGGACGCGGCCGAGGTGCGGGAGTGGCTGGGGTACCTCGAGCGCCTCGGACTGCTGCCGGAGGGCCCGGGGGACGAGGAGGCCGAGATCAGGGCCGTCCACCGCTTCCTGCTGCGCACCCCGGCCACGATGGTCGGGGTGTGGCTGCCGGACACGGTAGGGGACCGGCGCCCGCAGAATCTGCCGGGGACCTGGGACCAGTACCCGAACTGGCGGCTGCCGGTGGCCGGCCCGGACGGGCAGCCGCTCTCCCTGGAGGAGCTGGCCACCTCGCCGCGCCTGCACCGACTGCTGAGCGTCTTCGAGTCCCGTACGGCACCCCCGGACGCGCGGGCGGTTTAGGAGTTCGCTACGTTTGCACCGTGGACAAGAAGAACGCCCTGCGCGCCGGTGCTGTCGCGGCCGGTACGACGCTGATGATGCTGCTCATGTCGTCCCCCGCGCTCGCGCTCACCCGCGACGACGGTGACGACCCGGCCCCCAAGCTGAGTGTCGTGGAGACCCTCGGCCTGTACGTGGCCGCGCCGATCGTGCTGTTCCTGGTCATCGCCGGTCTGGTGATGGTGCTCGACAAGTCCAAGAAGCAGGTCTGAGCGGCTTCCAGCAGGTCTGAGCACCAGCCTCGGCTGAATCTCTTCGACGGCGCCGTACGGGTACGCGAGTACCGTACGGCGCCCTCGCATGCGCGGGCGCCGGACCCTGAGCGACCAGACGCCTAGACGGTGGTGGCGAGCAGCTTGCGCAGCAGGGCGGCCAACTGCTCCCGCTCCTCGGGGGCGAGCGCTGATTCCAGCGCCTCGCGCTGCTCCGCGAGACCGGCCGCGACGGCCTGGTCCACCAGCTCGCGCCCGCGTTCGCTGAGCGTCACCCGCAGCCCGCGCCGGTCGTTCGGGTCGGGGCTGCGGCTGAGCAGCCCGGCCTTCTCCAGCTTGTCCAGACGGCCCGTCATCCCGCCGGTGGTGATCATCAGGGTCGCGGTGAGCTCGCGCGGCGAGAGCGTGTACGGCTCACCCGAGCGCCGCAGCGTCGCGAGCACGTCGAACTCCCCGAGCGCCATGCCGTACGGCGCGTACGCCTTGTCCACGCGGCCGCGCATGGCGTTCGCGAGGCGGTAGATCCGTCCGAAGACGGCCATCGGGAGCGTGTCCAGGTCGGGGCGGACGGCCGCCCACTGGTCGGTGATGGCGTCGACGGCGTCGTGAGCGGGGGCTTCGGTGCGCTCCATGGCGGCGGTCTCCTCGGTCGGTCGCCTCGACGGCGGTACGGCGGTGCGGCGGTACGTCGGTACGTCGGTACGTCGGTCCAGAGTAAGCCACTCACGGTTAAGCCAGTCAGTCGTAACCCACTTAATGGAAACCCACTTGCGGATAAGTAGCTTAGAGCTAAGCTACTTACAGCCAAGCAAGCCGCGCCACGCGAAAAACAGGGGGGACCCGTCATGTCCCGTAAGGCCGCCGTCGTCGCACTCACCGCGCTCGCCCCGATCTCCTGGGGCTCCACCTACCTCGTCACGACCGAGTTCCTGCCGCCCGACCGGCCGCTCTTCACCGGCCTGATGCGTGCCCTGCCCGCCGGGCTCCTGCTCCTCGCCGTCACCCGCAAGTTGCCGCGGGGCACCTGGTGGTGGAAGTCGGCGGTCCTCGGCGGCCTCAACATCGGCGCCTTCTTCCCCCTGCTCTTCCTCGCCGCCTACCGCCTGCCCGGCGGCGTCGCCGCCGTCGTCGCCTCCGTGGGCCCGCTCTTCGTCGTCGGCCTGGCCGCCCTCTTCCTCGGCGACCGGCCCACCTCGCGCTCCCTGCTCACCGCCATCGCGGCCGCCTTCGGCGTCAGTCTGGTGGTCCTGAAGGCCGGAGCCGCGCTGGACCTCGTCGGTGTGGTCGCCGGGCTGCTCTCCGCCCTGTCGATGTCCGCCGGTACCGTCTTCACCAAACGCTGGGGGCGGCCCGAAGGGGTCGGCGCGCTGGCGATGACCGGCTGGCAGCTCACCGCGGGCGGCCTCATGATCCTGCCGATCGCCTTCCTGATCGAGGGCGCCCCGCCGGCCCTCGACTCCACCAGCCTGCTCGGCTACGCCTACCTCGCCTTCGGCAACACCGCGGTCTCCTACTTCCTCTGGTTCCGCGGGATCGAGCGGCTCAGCGCCTCCTCGGTGACCCTCCTCGGCCCGCTGTCCCCGCTCACCGCGGCCGTCATCGGCTGGGCGGCGCTCGGTCAGGCGCTGGGCCCGGTGCAGCTGGTGGGCATGGCGGTGGCGTTCGGGGCGACGCTCTTCGGCCAGCTGGGCGGCCCCCGCGCCCCCCGCGCCCCGCGCACCCCCCGCACCCCTGCCGTGAAGCCGCTCGTATCTTTCAGCTCAACTGAAAAGAACGCTCAAGAACTTTCGATGGACCTTGAGGGTCCGGTGGTGCGACGGTAGGGCCACCGCAACCGAAAGGACCACCGTGGCACTCCTGGACCGCGTCCGCACCGAACCGAGCACGACCGACGAGCCGGCCACCGCGAAGAACCTCGCGCGGGGAGCCGGCCTCGGCGTTCTCCTCGCGCTCCTCGCCACGGTCGTCTGGTCCGGAAGCTTCGTCGCCGCCCGCGCCCTGCACGACTCCGTCCCGCCCGTCCAGGCGGCGTTCTGGCGCTGGATCGTCGCCCTCCTCGCCGTCGCCCCCTTCGCGGCCCGCGAGACCTGGCGGCAGCGGCGACTCGTCCGCCGCCACCTCGGCTTCGCCACCCTCGCCGCTCTCCTCGGCGTGACCGTCTACAACACCCTGGTCAACCAGGCCGGACTCACCACCTCCGCCGGCAACATGGGCATGATCATGGCCGCCTCCCCGGTCCTCATGGCGCTCTTCGCCCGCCTCGGCGGCGCCCGGCTCGGCGCCCGGCGCGTGACCGGGATGCTGATCGCCTGCGCCGGGGTGCTGCTCCTGGTCGGCAAGGGGGCGCTGCCCACCTCCCTCGCCGCCGGCGACCTGTGGATGCTGGCGGCGGCCGTCAGCTTCGCCTCGTACAGCGCCCTGCTCAAGCGCCGCCCGGCCGAACTCGGCGGAGTCGTCTTCCTCTTCACCACCTTCGTCCTCGGCGCCCTGATGCTGCTCCCGGCGTACGGGCTCAGCCTCGCCCTCCAGGGCGGCTTCGAGCCCTCCACCGCCACCGTCGGACCCCTCGTCTACGTCGGCGTCCTCTCCTCCGCCGTCGCCTTCTTCGCCTGGAACAAGGCCATCACCCTGATCGGCGCCGCCCGCGCCGGAGTCGTCTACTACCTCCAGCCGGTCTGCGTGGCCCTGCTCTCCTTCGCCCTCCTCGGCGAGGAACCCGGCCTCCTCGGCGGCGCCTGCATGGTCCTCATCCTCGGCGGGGTCGCCCTCGCCTCGGCGCGCGGCCGGTGACCGCCCCGGTAGGTTGCGCCCCATGACCGAGTGGGACATCAAGAAACTCCAGATCCTCCGTACCCTCCGCGACCGCGGCACCGTCACCGCGACCGCGGAGGCCCTGCTCATGACCCCCTCGGCCGTCTCCCAGCAGCTCACCAACCTCGCCAAGCAGCTCGGCGTCCAACTCCTGGAGGCGCAGGGCCGCCGGGTCCGGCTCACCGACGCCGCGCACCTCGTGCTGCGCCACGCCGAAGTGGTCTTCGCCCAGCTGGAACGCGCCGACGCCGAGCTCGACGGTTATCTGCGCGGCGAGGCGGGCCAGGTGCGCGTGGCGGCCTTCTCGACCGCCGTGCCCGCCCTCGTCGTCCCCGCCGTGCAGCAGCTGCGCACCGCCCACCCCGGACTCGACGTCCGGGTCCGCGAGGCCGAGGCCGCGAAGGCGTACGAACTGCTCACCGCCGGCGAGGTCGACCTGGCGCTCTCGCTCGCCGCCCACGCCCCCTCCGTACGCGACCCCAAGTTCAGCCGTGTCCCGCTGCTCGCCGACCCGCTCGATGTCGCCCTGCCCACCGGCCATCCGCTCGCCGACGCGCCCGGCCTGCGGCTCGCCGACCTCTCCGCCGAGCCCTGGATCTTCGGCGGCTCCGGCCCGTGGTCCGAGATCACCACCGCCGCCTGCGAGGCCGCCGGGTTCGTCCCCGAGCAGGCCCACAGCGCCTCCGGCTGGACCGCGATCCTCGCCATGGTCGAGGCCGGGATGGGCGTCGCCCTGGTGCCCAGGATGGCCTCCGCCGAACGCCGCACAGGCGTGGTCATGCGGGTCCTCTCCGCCGACCAGCCGCGCCGCCACGTCGTCGCGGCGGTCCGGCGCGGCGCGGAGGAGGGGCCCGCCGTGGCCCGGGTCCTCGCGGCGCTCCGACAGGCCGCCGCAGCCCGCGAGACCATTTAGTAGAACTGAAAAGGTTCATCGAAAACATTCGATGGACCCGAGAGCTCCGGACGCGGGAAAGTCGGGGCATGACCTTCGAGACGAGCACGGAACAGGCCCAGGACCCGCACGCCAACGACGCCGCCCCGTACGGCGGGGGTGACCCGTACGCCGACTACCGCACCGGTGACTTCCCCTTCACCGAGCTGGTCGACCTGGCCGACCGCCGTCTCGGCGCCGGTGTCGTGGCCGCCAACGACGAGTTCTTCGCCGAGCGCGAGAACCTCCTCGTCCGCGAGCGGGCGGTCTTCGACCCGGAGCACTTCGGCCACAAGGGCAAGATCATGGACGGCTGGGAGACCCGCCGTCGCCGGGGTGCCGACGCCGAGAACGTCTTCCCCGCCCCCGAGGACCACGACTGGGCGATCGTCCGCCTCGGTGCCCCCGGCGTCATCCGCGGGATCGTCGTCGACACCGCCCACTTCCGTGGCAACTACCCGCAGCGGGTCTCCGTCCAGGCCGCCGCCGTGGAGGGATCGCCCAGCCCCGAGCAGCTCCTCGCCGACGACGTGAAGTGGGAGGAGCTCGTCCCGCCCACCCCCGTCCGCGGCCACGCCGCCAACGGCTTCGAGATCACGTCGGAGCGTCGCTGGACCCACATCCGGCTCTGCCAGCACCCCGACGGCGGCATCGCCCGCCTCCGCGTCCACGGCGAGGTCGTGCCCGACCCCGAATGGCTGGAGCTGCTCGGGACCCTCGACCTCGTCTCCGTACTCAACGGAGGGGTGTACGAGGACGCGTCGGACAAGTTCTACTCCTCGCCGACCCAGATCATCCTGCCCGGCACCTCCCGCAAGATGGACGACGGCTGGGAGAACCGCCGCCGCCGGGTCCGCGGCACCAACGACTGGGTCCGCTTCCGGCTCGCCGCCCAGGGCGCCGTGCGCGCCGTCGAGATCGACACCGCCTACCTCAAGGGCAACTCGGCCGGCTGGATCGCCCTGCAGGGCCGCAACGGCGAGACGGGTGAGTGGTTCGAGATCATCCCCCGGACCAGGCTCCAGCCCGACACCCTCCACCGCTTCAAGCTCCCCGCCCAGGCCGTCGTCACCCACGTCCGCCTCGACGCCTTCCCCGACGGCGGCGTGGCCCGGATGCGGCTGCACGGCACGCTGACGGAGCAGGGCGCGGCCGACCTGCGCGCCCGCTACGAGGCGCTCGGCGGCTGACCCGTCCGACGCACAGCTTCCGCCCGGCGGAGCGGCCGCGCGCCGACGCCCGCCCGCCGGGCGGACCTCACACACGACGAAGGGGCACCCCACGGGGGAGGGTGCCCCTTCGCCGTTCAAGCGGTCCCGCGTTCGCGCGCGGTCCCGCGGTCACGCGTTCCCGCGGTCACGCGGTCATGCGTGTCCCGGTCAGGCGGTCGCGGCCGCGTCCGCCGCCCGGGCCTTCAGGGCGCGCTCCACGCCCGCGCGGCACTCGGTCACCATGCGCCGCAGCGCCGGCGCCGGCTCGTTCTCCGCGATCCAGGCGTCCGTGGCGTCCAGCGTCTCCTGCGAGACCTGGATCGTCGGGTAGAGCCCGACCACGATCTGCTGGACGATCTCGTGGCTGCGGGTCTCCGCGATGCCCTTGATCGACGCGAAGTACTTCTCCGTGTACGGAGCGAGCAGCTCGCGCTGGTCGGTCTGGACGAAGCCGCCGATCACCGCCGCCTGCACGGCGTTCGTCAGCTTGTCGGACTCCACGACCGACGCCCACGCCTCCGCCTTCGCGGCCTCCGTCGGACGCGCGGCCCGCGCGGTGGCCGCGTGACGCTCGCCCGCGGCGGTACGGTCCCGCTCCAGCTCGCCCGCGATCTCCGGCTCGTCGTAGACACCGGTCGCCGCGAGGCGCTGCACGAACGCCCAGCGCAGCTCGGTGTCGACGGCCAGGCCCTCGATCGACTCACGGCCCTCCAGGAGCGCCGCGAGCAGGTCCAGCTGCTGCGGGGTCCGCGCGGTCGCGGCGAACGCCCGCGCCCACGCCAGCTGGTGGTCGCTGCCCGGCTCGGCCGACCGCAGGTGCGCCAGCGTCGCGTCCGTCCACCGGGTCAGACCCGTCTCGCGCCACTCGGGCGCCGCGTACAGGTCGAGCGCTGCCTTCACCTGGCCCTGCAGCGACTGCACCACGCCGATGTCGGACTCCTTGCCGATGCCGGAGAGCACCAGCTCCAGGTAGTCCCGGGTGGCCAGCTCGCCGTCGCGGGTCATGTCCCAGGCGGCGGACCAGCACAGCGCGCGCGGCAGCGACTCGGTGAAGTCGCCGAGGTGCTCGGTGACGTTCTTCAGCGACACCTCGTCGAGCCGGACCTTGGCGTACGACAGGTCGTCGTCGTTGAGCAGCACGACCGCCGGGCGGGCCTTGCCCTCCAGCTGCGGCACCGAGGTCAGCCCGGTGGCGGTGACGTCCAGCTCGACCCGCTCCGTACGGACCAGCTTGCCGGCCTCGTCCAGGTCGTAGAAGCCGATCGCGATCCGGTGCGGGCGCAGGATCGACTCGCCCTTGGCGCCGACGGGCAGCGCGGGCGCCTCCTGCCTGACCGCGAACGAGGTGATCGCGCCGGAGGCGTCCGTCTCGATCTCCGGGCGCAGGATGTTGATGCCGGCCGTCTCCAGCCACGCCTTCGACCAGGCCTTCAGGTCACGGCCGGAGGTCTCCTCCAGCGCGCCGAGCAGGTCCGACAGGCGCGTGTTCCCGAAGGCGTGCGCCTTGAAGTACGCCTGCACGCCCTTGAAGAACTGCTCCTGGCCGACGTACGCGACCAGCTGCTTCAGCACGCTGGCGCCCTTGGCGTAGGTGATGCCGTCGAAGTTGACCAGCACGTCCTCGAGATCGTTGATCTCGGCCATGATCGGGTGCGTGGACGGCAGCTGGTCCTGACGGTAGGCCCAGGTCTTCTCCGCGTTCGCGAAGGTGGTCCAGGCGTGCGGCCAGCGGGTGCCCGCCACGGAGGCCTGGCAGGCGACCGAGGTGAACGTCGCGAACGACTCGTTCAGCCACAGGTCGTTCCACCACTCCATGGTGACCAGGTCGCCGAACCACATGTGCGCCAGCTCGTGCAGGATGGTCTCGGCCCGGCGCTCGTACGCCGCGTCCGTCACCTTCGAGCGGAAGACGTACTGGTCGCGGATGGTCACCGCGCCCGCGTTCTCCATCGCGCCCGCGTTGAACTCGGGGACGAACAGCTGGTCGTACTTGGCGAAGGGGTAGTCGTACGCGAACTTCTCCTGGAACCAGTCGAAGCCCTGGCGCGTGACGTCGAAGATGTGGTCCGCGTCGAGGAACTCGGCCAGCGAGGGACGGCAGTAGATGCCGAGCGGGACGGACTGGCCGTCCTTCTCGTAGGAGGAGTGCACCGAGTGGTAGGGGCCCGCGATCAGCGCGGTGATGTACGTCGAGATGCGCGGGGTCGGCTCGAACACCCACACGTCGTCCTTGGGCTCCGGCGTCGGCGAGTTGGAGATCACCGTCCAGCCGCTCGGCGCCTTCACGGTGAACTGGAAGGTCGCCTTCAGGTCCGGCTGCTCGAAGGAGGCGAAGACCCGACGGGCGTCCGGCACCTCGAACTGCGTGTAGAGATAGGCCTGGTCGTCGACCGGGTCGACGAACCGGTGCAGGCCCTCGCCGGTGTTGGTGTACGCGCAGTCGGCGACGACCCTCAGCTCGTTCGGACCCTGGCGCAGGTGCTTGAGCGCGATCCGCGAGTCCCGGAAGACGGCGGCCACGTCCAGCGCGTGCCCGTTGAGCACGGCCTCGTGCACGGCGGGGGCGACGAGGTCGATGAAGGTCTCCGCACCGGCCTTGGCGGAATCGAAGCGGACGGTGGTGACGGACCGGTAGATGCCGCCCTCCTGCGCACCGGAGAGGTCCAGTTCGACCTCGTACGCGTCCACGGTCAGCAGCTTCGCCCGCTGCTGCGCCTCTTCACGGGTCAGGTTTGTGCCAGGCACCCGGTCAACTCCTCGGTTTCGTGACGTTTGGCTCATCCTTCCACGGCGCGCCTCAGCGGCGCACGGCGCATTTCCGCGGTCCGCCGCCGCCGAGGAGCGGGCACGACGAAGGGGCGGTACCGGACCGGTACCGCCCCTTCGTCTCGTCACGCGGCCGCCGGCGTCAGCCCTGTAGCTCCGCCGCCACCAGCTCGGCGATCTGCACCGCGTTCAGCGCCGCGCCCTTGCGCAGGTTGTCGTTGGAGAGGAACAGCGCGAGACCGTTCTCCACCGTCTCGTCCACGCGGATGCGGCCCACGTAGGAGGCGTCCTTGCCGGCCGCCTGGAGCGGCGTCGGGATCTCGGAGAGCTCGACGCCCTCGGCGTCCTTCAGCAGCTCGTAGGCGCGCTCCACGCTGATCGGACGGTCGAAGCGGGCGTTCACCTGGAGCGAGTGGCCGGAGAAGACCGGGACGCGCACGCAGGTGCCGGAGACCTTCAGGCCGGGGATCTCCAGGATCTTGCGGGACTCGTTGCGGAGCTTCTGCTCCTCGTCGGTCTCGAAGGAGCCGTCGTCGACGATCGAGCCGGCCAGCGGGACGACGTTGAAGGCGATCGGACGCTTGTAGACGCCCGGCTCGGGGAACTCGACGGCCTCGCCGTCGAAGGCCAGCTGGTCGGCCTTCTCGGCCACCGCGCACGCCTGGGTGCGCAGCTCGGCGACGCCCGCCACACCGGAGCCGGACACGGCCTGATAGGTGGTGGCGACGATCGCGGTCAGGCCGGCCTCCTGGTGGAGCGGCTTGAGGACCGGCATCGCGGCCATCGTGGTGCAGTTCGGGTTCGCGATGATCCCCTTGGGGCGGTCCTTGATCGCGTGCGGGTTGACCTCGGAGACCACCAGCGGCACCTCGGGGTCACGGCGCCACGCGGAGGAGTTGTCGATCACGACGGCGCCCTGGGAGGCGACCTTCTCGGCGAGCGCCTTGGAGGTGGCGCCACCGGCCGAGAAGAGCACGATGTCCAGACCGGTGTAGTCGGCGGTGGAGGCGTCCTCGACCGTGATCCCGTCGACGACCGTGCCGGCGGAGCGGGCGGAGGCGAAGAGCCGCAGCTCGTCGACCGGGAAGTTGCGCTCGGCCAGAATGCTGCGCATGACTGTGCCGACCTGACCGGTGGCTCCGACGATTCCGACCTTCACGGGGACTCCTCCGTACGTATGTGCAGGGTGCTGCCAGACCATGATGCGTATGTCACGGGGCGCCTTGTCCAATCCATTGTCCAAGGGTCGGGACGTGGGCGGACGTGTGCGGGACGTGTGTCACGACACACGAAGGGCGGGCGCCGGTTCCGGCGCCCGCCCTCCTACCCGCTCAGCGGGGTTTCACCGTGCTTCCACGGTGTGACCTCGCCCTTACGGTGTGACCTTGCCGATCACGACACTGCCGGAGCCCGCGACCGTACCGCGCGCGTTCAGCAGCTGGACCTCGCCGAAGAACTGCCGGCCCTCGGGCGCGGCACCGGAGACCAGCACCTCGGCGCTGACCTGGGCGCTCGCGCCGTTGGCCAGCGGCACCGGCTTGGTGGCGTCGACCCGCACGCTGCCGAGCGCGGACGAGAAGTACACGTCCTTGTAGTCGTAGGTCGTGCCGCCCGCGGCCTGCACCGAATAGCCGTCGATCACGATCGTGTAGGTACCGGCGGCCGGCTTGACCAGCGAGACGGCCTCCTCCGAGTCGCCGTCCGCCGCCTGGCCGACCTGCTTGCCGTTCAGGAGAACGGTCAGGTCGAGGTCGGCGGCCTTGTCGGAGGTGTTGCCGATGGCCACGTCCAGCCGCTCCACACCCTCACCGATGGTGACGGTCTTCGTCTGCTGCTCGTGGTGCTGGATGGTCGGCGTCTCGACCTTGGCCGAGCCCAGGGAGCCACCCTTCAGCCTGCCGTCGATCGCGGCGAACTTGTTGGTGACCTTCCACTCGACGGCGGCCGGGGTGCCGACCTTCGCCTCGGCGACGGTCTGCACGGCCGGGTCGAAGTCGGCGCCGAGCACCGAGACGTCCAGCTTGTACGGGTTGTCCAGGTCGGGCGAGGTACGACGCGACTCGACCTCGATCTCCCAGACGCCCGGCGTCGGGTTGGCGTACGAACGCAGGTCCGGACGGCAGGTGTTCGCCGGGTTGTAGTGCGGGTAGCACGCGGTGGACGCGGTGGACTCGATGGCCACGCCGTACGGGTGGATCGCGATGAACCGGGTCTGGCTCTTCTCCTTGAGACCGCCGATGGCGACCTCCAGGGTCTTGGCGCCCTCCGGCACGGTCACGAAGTACGACTTGTGGCTGTTGCGCTGCACCGAGCCCGAAGCGGAGAAGCCGTAACCGGGCGCGACCAGGTCGTTCGCGACGACGACGGTCGACAGGATCTGCTTGTCGACGCCCTCGGTGCGCTCGTCGTCGGCCTCCAGGATGACGCTGTGCACACCGGCCGTGGTGGGCCGGGCCTGGATCTTGACGGTGACCGGCTTGTTCAGCGGCAGGTCGATCTCGTCGTCGCCGAGGATCTTGAAGGTGCCGTCGTTGTACTTCAGGTCCAGCTCGTGCTCGATGGTCCGGTTCGGGCCGCTCGTGCGCGTGACGGTGACGTCGTAGACCTTCTTCTGGCCGACCTTGAGGCCGCCCTCACGGTCGTACACACCGGTGCCGGTGTGCGGGGCCGGGAAGATCACGGTGTCGACCGGGGCCTCGACCTTGTAGTCGTGCGCCGTGGCGCCGTCCTTGATCGAGTCCCAGGCGTCGTTGATGTCGATCAGACCGGAGCCCTGCTCGTGCGCCGCGACACCGGAGATCCGGTTGGCGGTCGAGGTGAGCGCGGTCCGCAGGGTGAGCGGGGAGAGCTCCAGGCCCTTCTGCTTCGCGGCGGAGAGCAGCAGCGCGCTCGCGCCCGCGACCTGCGGGGAGGACATCGAGGTGCCGTTGAGCATCCCGTAACCGGCGGGCAGCTTGTAGCCGGCCTCGGGCACGCCCGAGCCCGCCTGCCAGGTCGGGATGGTGTTCACGGCCGAGCCCGGACCGGTGATGGTCGGGGTGAAGCCGCCGTCCTCACGCGGGCCGCGCGAGGAGAAGGGGAACATCGCGTACGGCTTCTCGACGGCCGAGCCGTAGTTGGCGGCCCAGGTCGACTTGGAGATGGCCGCGCCGACCGAGACGACCTTGTCGGCCAGGCCGGGGTCGCCGATGGTGTTGATGCCCGGGCCGGAGTTGCCGGCCGAGATGACCAGCTGGACGCCGTACTGGTCGATCAGACGGGTGTAGAGGCGGGCGCGGACGTTGTCGCCGTCGTTCTGCGCGGGCAGGCCGCCGATCGACATGTTGACGATGTCGACGCCGCGGTTGACGACGAGGTCCGTCATGCCCTCGGTCAGGGCGGTGTTGGTGCAGCCGCCGGTCCAGGTGCACGCGCGCGAGGAGACGATCTTCGCGCCGGGCGCCGCGCCGTTCATCCTGCCGCCGAAGAGGCTGTGCGCGGCGGTGATGCCGGCGACGTGCGTGCCGTGCGAGGACTCGACGAGACCGACGTTGACGAAGTCGCGCTTCTGGCCCACCCAGCTGCCGCCGAGCGGGTCCATCGCGACGTCCTTGCGGATCTCGACGACGAACGGGGTCTTCTCGACGACCTCGGTGGCCGGGTTGTCGGTACCGAACCAGCCGATCTGGTACCCGTCCTTGTACGGCTTCATCGGCGTGTTGTCGGTGAAGTCGTTGTTCTGGTCGGTGTCCACGCGGACGGTGCCGGCGGCCGGGTCGTACAGCATCCCGAAGACGTCGGTGGTGTCGCCGTCGCGGTTGATGTCACCGGCCGGGTCACCGCCCGCGGTGATCGACTCGCTGAAGCGGCTCCACTGGTAGGAGCCCTCGGGCGCCTTCCAGCTCTGCGTGGCCGCGGTGAAGACCGGGCCGGTGACCGGGGTGATCTGGGCGCGCCAGGTGGCGTCGCCCTCGGTCAGCGGGTCGGTGGCGGTGACCCAGTCGACGATCTTGCGCTCGCCGGTGGTGGTCTTCTGCAGGGCCGGGTGGCCGAGGTCGACACCGGAGTCGAGGACGCCGATGGTCACGCCGCGGCCGTCGGCCTTGGGGTGGTCCTGGACGAACTCGACCGCGCCCGTCTCGTGCGACGGGTTGTACGGGTTCTTCGCCGGGGTGTTCTGGCCGGGGGCCGGGTACGTCGTGGTGACGGTCGTGCCCTCGACGGCGCCGGCGACGCCCGCGTCCGGGATCGGGTCGTCCAGCTTGATCTCGGCCTGGAGGTCGATCGACTGGACGGAGGAGAGCTTGGTCGCCGCCTTGATGGCGGCGTCCGCCTTGCCGGTCGGGATCGTGGCGCGGACATAGCCGAGCTTGTCGTCCCGCTTGCCGACCGAGGCGCCCTGGACGGCGTCGAGCTGGCCGGCGACCTGCTCGGTGGAGCCGGGGGCGGTGGCGACGAGGATGGTGACGTTCTTCTCGCCGGTCGCCTCGGCCTCGGACAGGCGCTGGGCGTCGGTCGCGCCGAGCTTGTCGGCGGGGTCGGCGGACTTCACCGGGGGAGTGGTGGTCGCCGGATCGTCGGCGGCCAGGACCGGAGCAGCACCGGCCGCGATGAGCGCGGTCACAAGCCCGGCGGCGGCGGCGATGCGTGCCGCGCGTCTGTGCCCGGGGGTCGAGCGTCCGGGTATGGAGCTCTGAGATTCGGGGGTGGTCATTTACATCCCTGTTTGTGAAAAGAGAGGGTCCGGATTTCGGTACCGGATGACCGCTCAGCCTTTCGCAAGAGACAGGGGTTTGTGGAGAGTTGCCAGGGAACGGGTTACGGCCATGGCGTACATTCGCCACCGCGCACGATGCGCCACAGGGAGCGTAACGGGACGGATCGGGACGAGTCGACTCGCCTCCGCCGCCAGTTAGTTGTCTTTTGTACGGGCGTAATGCCGTGAGGCCTTGGCCCGGTTGCCGCAGGTCGTCATCGAGCACCACCGTCGCGTGCCGTTCCGCGAGGTGTCGAAGAAGTGCAGGATGCACGCGTCGTGGGCGCAGGCCCGGATCCGGTCGGGGGCGGTGCGCAGAAGGGTGAGGTAGTCGCGGGCGGCGGTCCAGCCGGGCCCCCAGGCGACCTCCTCGAACTCCGGCTCCTCGCCGGGACCCCCGACGGTGAGGGTGGGCCGGATGCGGCCGTGGCCGAGGACGGCGTCGACGCGGGTGACGGCGTCGGGATCGCCGGGGCGGTCGGCGAGCGCGAGCAGCGCGTCCCGGGCGGCGAGGGTGTGGCGCAGGGTGGTCGCGTCCGCGACGAAACGGCCCTCGAGCCCGTTGGCGGTGAGCCAGACGGTCAGGCCCTCGGTGTCGGTGAGCAGGTCCTGACGGACGCCGTCCTTCATCCACCGGGTGTTGAGCAGGTCCAGGGAGACGGGCTCGCCGGTGAGCGGACGAGGGTCGGTGACGGTCATCGCGGGGCCCCTTTGCCGTGGTCTAACCACTCAAGAGTACGTGACGGGTTGACGCTCTCGATCCCTAACCTCTAAAGTCCAGTTAACTGGTTAGCCCCGCTCGGGGTGGACCGCCGCGAGAGGGGAAACGCCATGACGGCGATCGGCACGCTGCGCACCGGCCACATCGGCCTCAACGTCACGGACCTGGAGCGCTCGCTCACGTTCTACGGAGACGTCCTCGGCTTCGACCTGATCGCCGAGGGCAAGGAGGAGGGCCGGCGCTACGCCCTCCTGGGCCAGGGTGGACAGCTCGTCCTCACCCTCTGGCAGCAGGCGGAGGCGGGTTACGACTCCGGCCGCGCCGGCCTCCACCACCTGGCCTTCGAGGCCGAGTCGATCGAGCGGGTCAGGGCCGCGGAAGCCGCGCTCAAGGCCCGGGACGTCTCCTTCGCGTACGAGGGCGTGGTCGCCCACCGCGAGGGCTCCGCCTCCGCCGGCATCTTCTTCCACGACCCGGACGGCACCCGCCTGGAGATCTACACCCCGGAGGCACCAGATGCCTCGGAGGCTCCCGTGGAATCGGCCCCCACCTGCGGCTTCTTCTAAGGCTCCCCACCCCGGTGTGGGCATACGTTCCGCTGGGGCGGAACGGGTGGGCACACCCCACGAACGCGCCGCCCGCGCCAAGGGCCCTCGCCCCGACCCCCGCCCCGACGAGCCCGCACCCTCGGAGAAGCCCGTGAACCCCTACAATCCCGGCTCCCTCGCCCTCCAGGAAAGAGCCGGCGTCCGCGCCCTCGCAGACCACATCGCCCCCTCCATCACCCCCACCCTCCGCCCCGTCGCCGCCGCCTTCCTCGAACTCCAGCCCATGCTGGTGCTCGGGGCGGCCGACGCCGACGGCCGCGTCTGGAGCACGCTCCTGACCGGCGCCCCCGGGTTCGTCCGGGCGACGGGCCCGCGCGCGATCTCCGTGGCGGCGTCCCTCCCCGCCCCGGCCGGATCGCCCGTGGGAACGATCGCCCTCGACCCCCGCACCCGCCGCCGCATGCGGCTCAACGGCATCGGCCGCCCCAGCGCCCGCGGCTTCACCGTCGAGGCGGAACAGGTCTTCTCCAACTGCCCGAAGTACCTGCAGAAGCGCGAGCTGTACGCCCCCGACCCAACCACCCCAACCACCCCAACCACCCCACCCGGCGCCCCGCACCACGGCACCGCGCTCACCCCCGACCAGGAACGGTTCGTCCGCGCCGCCGACACCTTCTTCATCGCCACCGTCGCCCCGGACGGCGCGGACGCGAGCCACCGGGGCGGCAACCCCGGCTTCGTCCGCGTCGACTCGCCGACAGAGCTGAGCTGGCGCGACTACCCCGGCAACTCGATGTTCCTGACCCTCGGCAACCTGGAGTCCGACGGCCGCGCCGGCCTTCTCTTCCTGGACTGGAGCTCCGGTACGACGCTCCAGCTCACCGGCCGCGCTCACATCGCGTACGGACCGGAGGCGAGCGACCGCACCACCCGCTTCCGTATCGAGCGGAGCGTCGAGACGCCGAACGCCAGCCCCCTGCGCTGGTCGAGCCCCCTCTACTCCCCCGCCAATCCGCCCCTCTCCCAGGACCCCGTATGACGACCGCCCCCGCCCGACCCCACCCCCGTGCGGTCGCCCTGGCCACCGCCGTCAGCGTCGCCGCGCTCCTCACCCTCGTCGCCGTCGGCACCGTGCTCCACCAGCCCCTGCTCATCCCGCCCCTCGCGGCCAGCATGGCGCTGGTCGCCGGGGCGCCCGACCTGCCGCTCTCCCAGCCCCGCTCCGTGGTCGGCGGCCAACTGCTCTCCGCGCTCACCGGTTTCGCCGTACTGCCGTTCACCGGACCCGGCCTCTGGGCCGCCGCCCTCGCCGGCGGCCTCGCGCTCGGCGTCATGATGCTCGCGCGCACCCCGCACTCGCCCGCCGCCGCGACCGCCGTGATCGTCACCCTCCAGAATCCGCCGTTCTGGTCGTTCCTCGCCCTGCTCGCCCTCGCCTCCGTCCTGCTCGTCGCCGTCGGCCTCGCGGGCGCCCGGGCCACCGGCCGGACGTATCCCGCGTACTGGCTCTGACCTCGCCGCTAACCTCGTTCCATGAAGCAGGAGTTGAGGGTGGCGGCCTACGCCGTGTGCGTACGGGACGGAGAGATACTGCTCGCCCGCTGGGTGGACAGCGCCGGAACCAAACGGTGGACTCTGCCGGGCGGCGGCATGGACCACGGCGAGGAGCCGGTCGACACCGTCGTCCGGGAGGTCGAGGAGGAGACCGGGTACGTCTGCGAGCCCACGGCGCTGCTCGGCATCGACTCCATCCGCAGAGGCTGGCTGCGCCGACTGGCCGGACCCGGTGACTTCCAGGGCCTGCGGATCCTCTACGAGGCCCGGATCACCGGCGGCTCCCTGCGCAACGAGACCGGCGGCTCCACGGACCTGGCCGCCTGGCACCCCCTCGCCGCCGTCCCCGACCTCGCCCGCGTCGCACTCGTCGACATCGGCCTCGATCTGTGGCGCGAACGGCCCCCGGTCGGACGCTCCCGCCTCGCCGATCCGGCGAACGGCTGAAAACCGCTCAACCTCAGCGTGGTCCTCAACCCTCCCGCAGGGCCCAGGGTCCCCTCCCGTGACCGCAGTACGCACACCAGGGGAGCCCGCACATGTCAGCCGCACACACCGTCCGTACGACACACACCGTCCGTACGACACGCACCGCCCGCACCGTCCGTACCGTCCTCGCCGCCACCGTCGTGGCCGGCCTGACCGCCACCGCCCTCGCGACCCCCGCCCTCGCGGCGCCCGTGAAGCCCGACCACCGCGCCACCCAGCAGGCCCTCGACGCCGCCGTCGCGGACGGCGTGCCCGGGGCCGTCGCCCAGGCCCGCTCCGGCCGGTCCGGCTGGACCGGGACGGCCGGTGAGCGAGGCGGCCAGGACCGCTACCGGGTCGGCTCCATCACCAAGACCTTCGTCGCCACCGTCCTCCTCCAGCTCCAGGCCGAGGGCCGCCTCGACCTCGACGACTCCGTCGAGAAGTGGCTGCCGGGCGTGGTCCGCGGCAACGGCCACGACGGCCGTGAGATGACCGTCCGCCAGCTCCTCAACCACACGAGCGGCGTCTACAGCTTCACCTCCGACCCGGGATTCCAGGAGAAGGTCTTCGGCCCGGGGTTCCTCAAGCACCGCTACGACACCTGGACCCCCGAGCAGATCGTCGCGATCGCGATGGCCCACAAGCCGGACTTCGCCCCCGGGACGAACTGGAACTACTCCAACACCAACTACGTCCTGGCGGGCATGGTGATCGAGAAGGCGACCGGCCGCCCGTACGGCAAGGAGGTGCAGCGCCGGATCATCAAGCCGCTCAAGCTGCGCGCCACGACCGTGCCCGGCACCACCGTGACGATGCCGAAGCCGAGTTCACTGGCGTACTCGAAGCTCTCGATGGACCCGGACGCGACGACGGTCCACGACGTCAGCGAGCTGAACCCGAGTCTCGCGTACGCGGCGGGCGAGATGATCTCCGACTCCAACGACCTGCAGACCTTCTACCGCGCCCTGCTCAAGGGCAGGCTGCTCCCCGAGGCCGAGCTGCGGGAGATGACGGACACCGTGACCGTCAGCCCCGAGCTGCCGGGCATGGGGTACGGCCTCGGGCTGATGCGGCAGAAGCTGAGCTGCGGCAAGGAGGTCTGGGGCCACGGCGGAGGCATCCACGGCTCCACCTCGGAAGCCGTCGCCACCCGGAACGGTGAGCACTCGCTCGCCCTGAACTTCAACGCCGACTGGACGGGCGACAGCCAGGCCGTCCTGGAGGCCGAGTTCTGCGGCACGATACCGAAGCCGGCACCCAAGTCGGCACCCGAGCCGGCGCAGCAGCCGCCGGCGGCCCCGCTGCCGTAGCGCCGCCACTACCGGGGCAGGACGACGACATAGGCGGCCGGCTGCCGGTCCGTCGCGGCCATCAGCGCCGTACGGACCACGGTGGCCTGCTGCTCCATCGCCTCGCGCAGTTTACGCGGGGTGATGTGGACGACCGTGATGCCGAGCCGCTCCAGGTGCTCTCGCTTACGGGTGTACTCCGACCACAGTGCGTCGTCGTCCTGTCTCGGCGCCCGGGTGTCCAGCTCCACGGCCACCGCCTGGTCCGGCCAGTAGGCGTCGAGTCCGCCGAGGTGCGGGCCGCCCGGCAGCCGCAGGTCCACGTTCCACAGCGGGTCCGGGAGCGCGAACTCCCGCACCATCTCGTAGAGCCGCTCCTCGGCGATCGACCGGCCCTCGGCGAGCAGCGCGTCGACCGCGTCCACCACGTGGGGCTGGTTCAGGAGCCGGCCCCGGTTCAACTCCCGTACCACCGTGCCGGGTTCGCAGTGGCCCGCGCGGACGGCCTCGGTGAGCAGGCGCCGTACCACCCCCGCGTCGTCCAGGCCGGAGAGCGCGTCGGCGAGCGCCCGCGCGACCGGGGCGACCGGCACGCCGGCGATCTCCAGCGGCTCGGGGAGGTCCTGGGCGCGGACCACCCGGACGCCGCCGGTGGAGCGCAGGCGGCGGGTGCGGGGCACCAGGACGTCGATCCGGCCGAGGGCGGGCAGCGGGGGAGCCGAGGAGAAGCGGTGAAGGGCGAGTGCGGCGAGACCGGTGATCATCGCCTCGGGGCCCTGGGCGGGGACGGTGCCGCGGCGCCGGACGTAGTGGAGCGCCTCGTGCAGCCGGTCTTCGCCGGAACGGGGGAGGGGGCGGGGGGAGATGGGGGTGTTGTGGTTCATGCCGGGGGTCTTCCGCCGCCCGGGCCTCCGCTAACCGCTGTTACAGGGCCGTCGACATTCCGGGACAAGCTCGTCCTAAAGTACGCGCGTTCGAGTGCCGATCATGCCCCCTTGTCCCGCCCCCGAATCCCGGCACACACGCGATCGGCCCCGGCGGCGAGCACCGCTCACCACCGGGGCCGACAGCCGGTCCGTCCGCTACGCCGCGAGACGGTCGCACGCCTGCCCGCGCAGGGCCCTCGCCAGGTCGTCCCGCGCCTCCAGCACGAGACGGCGCAGCGCCGGCGCCGCGTCCTCGTGCGCCGCGAGCCACGCGTCCGTCGCCGCGAGCGTCCGCTCGTCGTCCTGCAGCCCCGGGAAGAGTCCGCGTACGACGTCCATCCCGATCTGGATCGAGCGCTCGGCCCACACCCGTTCGATCGCCGCGAAGTACTTCTCCGTGTACGGCGCGATCAACTCGCGCTGGGAGGGCTGGGCGAAGCCCGCGATCGTCGCCTCCACCAGCGCGTTCGACAGCGCGTCCGACTCCACGACCTGCGCCCAGGCCTGCGCCTTGACGGCGGCCGACGGGCGGGCCGCCAGGCAGCGGACCTGGTGGCGCTTGCCGGTCGCCGTGTCGTCGCGGGCCAGCTCCTCGTCGATCCTGGTCTCGTCCGCGCGGCCGTGCGCGGCCAGCGGCTCCAGGAACGACCAGCGCAGCTCCTGGTCGACGTCGAGCCCGTCGATCGCGGCCGTGCCCGCGAGGAGCCCCTCCAGAAGCTGGAGGTCGGCGTCGGAGGAGGCCACGGAGGCGAAGAAGCGCGCCCAGGTCAGCTGGTGCTCGCTGCCCGGCTCCGCGAGGCGCAGCTCGCGCAGCCCGCCCTCGGCGAGCAGCCGGCCGCCCTCCTGGCGCCACTCGGCCGCCGCGTAGTGCGTGACCGCCGACCTCGCCCAGGTGTGCACCATCTGCAGCACGCCGATCTCCGTCTCCTGGCCCGCGAACCGCAGCGCGACGGAGACGAAGTCCCGGGCCGGCATCAGACCGTCCCGCGTGAGGTTCCACAGCGCCGACCAGCACAGCGCGCGGGCCAGCGGGTCGGTGATGTCGCCGAGGTGGGCGCGCAGCGTGGCCAGCGATCCCTCGTCGAAGCGGATCTTGCAGTAGGTCAGGTCGTCGTCGTTGACGAGGACGAGGTCCGGAGCCTCGGCGCCGGCCGTGTACGCGGCCACGGTCCGGGGCCCGTCGACGTCCAACTCCTCGACGCTGTAGCGCTCCAGCGCTCCGGCCTCGGTCCGTCGGTACAGCCCCACCCTCACCCGGTGCGGACGCAGCTCCTCGCCGTCCTGGAGGACGGCCAGTTCGGTGATCCGGCCCTCACCGCCGTACGTCACCACCGGTGTCAGCGCGTTCACGCCGGAGGTCTGCAGCCAGGACCGCGACCAGGCCTTCATGTCGCGCCCGGAGGTCTCCTCCAGGACGGACAGCAGATCGCCGAGGCGGGTGTTGCCGTAGGCGTGGCGCTTGAAGTAGCGGCGGGCGCCCTCCAGGAACGCGTCCCGCCCCGCGTACGCCACCAGCTGCTTCAGCACCGAGGCGCCCTTGGCGTACGTGATGCCGTCGAAGTTCAGCTTGGCGTCCTCCAGGTCACGGATGTCGGCCGTGATCGGGTGCGTGGACGGCAGCTGATCGGCCCGGTAGGCCCACGACTTGCGGTTGTTGGCGAAGGTCACCCAGCTGTTGGCGAACCGCGTCGCCTCCGCGAGGGAGAACGAACCCATGAAGTCGGCGAAGGACTCCTTCAGCCACAGGTCGTCCCACCACACCATCGTGACCAGGTCGCCGAACCACATGTGCGCCATCTCGTGCAGGATGACGTTGGCCCGCCGCTCGTACGCGGCCTGGGTGACCTTGCCCCGGTAGATGTACTCCTCGCGGAAGGTCACCATGCCCGGGTTCTCCATCGCGCCGAGGTTGTACTCGGGGACGAAGGCCTGGTCGTACTTCCCGAAGGGGTACGGAAAGTCGAAGTTGTCGTGGAAGAAGTCGAAGCCCTGCTTGGTGACGAGGAAGACGTCGTCCGCGTCGAAGTGCTTCGCGAGCCCCTTGCGGCACATCGCGCCGAGCGGGATCTCCAGCTGGGTCCCGTCCTGGAGGGTCCGCTTGTAGGTGTCCGTGACGTAGTGGTACGGCCCCGCGACGACACAGGTGATGTACGTGGAGATGGGCGCCGTCTCCGCGAAGCGCCACACCCCGTCCTCGCCGCGCTCGCCCACCCCGTTCGACCAGACCGTCCAGCCCTCCGGCGCCGTCACCGCGAAGCGGTAGGGCGCCTTGAGGTCGGGCTGCTCGAAGTTCGCGTACACCCGGCGGGCGTCGGCCGGCTCGTACTGCGTGTAGAGGTAGACCTCACCGTCCTCCGGGTCGACGAAGCGGTGCATGCCCTCACCGGTCCGGCTGTAGGCGCACTGAGCGTCCACCACCAGCACGTTGTCGTCGGCGAGGCCGTCGAGCGCGATCCGCGAGCCGTCGAAGACGGCGGCCGGGTCCAGCGACCGCCCGTTCAGCTCCACCGAGGTCACGGCGGGGGCCACCAGGTCCACGAAGGTCGCCGAGCCCGTCCCCGTACGCCGGAAGCGGATCGTCGTCACCGAGCGGAACGTCCGCGCCCCCTCACCGGACTCGCCGACCGCCGAGCGCAGATCGAGGGCCACCTCGTATCCGTCGACGGACAGCAGCTCGGCCCGCTCGCGGGCCTCGTCGCGGGACAGGTTCTCACCGGGCACGGTCACTCCTTCGTGGCGCGTCAGAAACAGCACCGATCCTCCCATGTGGGGCTGACACGCGGCACTCGGGGAATGCCGCCGCCGACCGGTGGTGTTGGTCCCTTCGGCGCGTAGAGATCCGTCCCTGAGGAGTGAGATGTCCGAGAGCAGGACCACCGCCGACTTCTGGTTCGACCCGCTGTGCCCCTGGGCCTGGATGACCTCCCGCTGGATGCTGGAGGTGGAGAAGGTGCGCCCGGTCGACGTGCGCTGGAAGGTGATGAGCCTGGCGGTCCTCAACGAGGACAAGCTGGACGAGGTCCCGGCCGAGTACCGCGAGATGCTGGAGACGCAGGCCTGGGGCCCGGTCCGCGTGGTGGTCGCGGCCCAGCAGCTGCACGGTGACGACGTGGTCGGCAAGCTCTACACGGCGCTCGGCACCCGCTTCCACAACAACGGCGAGGGCCCCACCCGCGAGGCGATCTCCGCCGCCCTCGCGGACGTCGGCCTGCCGGCCGAGCTGGCCGACTACGCCGAGAAGGACACGTACGACACCGAGCTGCGCGCCTCCCACAAGGAGGGCATCGAGAAGGTCGGCCAGGACGTGGGCACGCCGGTCATCTCCGTCCCGGGCGCGGACGGCGACCATGTCGCCTTCTTCGGTCCCGTGGTCACCCCGACCCCGCGCGGCGAGGCGGCGGCCCGGCTGTGGGACGGCACGCTGCTCGTGGCGTCGACGCCCGGCTTCTACGAGATCAAGCGCACGCGGACGGCGGCGCCGAGCTTCGAGTAGTACAGGAGAACCCCCGTGACTCTCCCCCAGAGCTGCCTCTGGGGGTGCCCCCAATCACGGGGGTTCTCCTTCCGCCCGCCCGGTGAAGGTTGAGAAGACGATCACGAGCAGGACGACTGAGGGGTACTGGCGGAGAAGGGTCAGATGGAGATCAGCGGGACGGAGCTCTTGGCGGCCTGGTAGCGCTTGTTCACGTCCTGCCAGTTGACGACCTGCCACATGGCCTCGATGAAGTCCACCTTCTGGTTCTTGTACTGCAGGTAGAAGGCGTGCTCCCAGGCGTCGAAGACGAGGACCGGGATCGAGCCCTGGCCGACGTTGCCCTGGTGGTCGTAGACCTGCTCGACGATCAGCCGGCCGCTGATCGGCTCGTACGCGAGGACGCCCCAGCCGGAACCCTGGGTGGTCGCCGAGGCCTTGGTCAGCTGGGACTTGAACTTGGCGAACGAGCCGAAGGACTCGGTGATCGCGTCGGCGAGCTCACCGACGCCGTCGGCCGCCAGCGGCTCGCCGCCGCCGCCGTCCTTCGGGCTGTCCATGTTGTTCCAGTAGATGGAGTGCAGGATGTGGCCGGAGAGGTGGAAGGCCAGGTTCTTCTCCAGGCCGTTGATCGCGCCCCACTGCTCCTTGTCGCGCGCCTCTTCCAACTGCTCCAGGGTGTCGTTCGCGCCCTTGACGTAGGCGGCGTGGTGCTTGTCGTGGTGCAGCTCGATGATCTGCGGGTTGATCACCGGCTCCAGCGCCGCGTAGTCGTACGGCAGTTCCGGAAGGGTGTAGATCGCCATGTGCCGAGCCTCTCGCTGCTGGTGCTTATTGCAACCTATATGCAGGTGCAGGGTAGCAGCAGCAGTGCCCCGAATCGATCAGCCCTTGGCCCTAGGTCTCGTGCCGGAGAACGCGAGAGCCCCCGGACCGACCGGTCCGGGGGCTCTCGTCGTACGTGCGGGTCAGGCGTCCTGCGACGCCCGCCCCTGGCGCACCTTCTGGAGGGCGAAGCCGATCACGGCCAGCACGACCGTGAGGCCGCCCGTCGCGTACAGCTGCACCCGGGTGCCCTCCTCGCGGGCCATCAGGAAGAAGATCGCCGCCATGCCGGCCAGCGCCACCCAGGTCAGCACCGGGTACGCCCACATCTTCACGACCAGCTTCTCGGGCGCCTCGCGCTCGGTCCTGCGGCGCAGCACCAGCTGGGAGACGGCGATGAAGAACCAGACGACGAGGATGATCGCGCCGATGGTGTTCAGGAGCCAGATGAAGACGTCCTCGGGCCGCCAGTAGCTGAGCAGCACGCAGACGAAGCCGAAGACCGAGGAGACCAGCACCGCCGTGCGCGGCACGCCGCCGAACGTCCGGCCCAGCGCCTTCGGTCCCTGCTCGCGGGCGACCAGCGAGCAGGCCATCCGGGAGGCGCCGTAGATGTTGGCGTTCATGGCCGAGAGCAGGGCGACAAGCACGACCACGTTCATGATCTGGCCGGCGGCGGGGATGCCCAGGTGGTCCAGGGTGGCGACGTACGGGCCCTTCTCGACGACCGCCTTGTCGTCCCACGGGACGAGCGTGACGATGACCGCCATCGAGCCGATGTAGAAGAGCGCGATGCGCCACATCGCCGTACGGACCGCCGTGGCGACCCCCTTGACGGGGTGCTCGGACTCGGCCGCGGCGATCGTGACCGTCTCCAGACCGCCGTACGCGAAGACGGAGGCGAGCAACCCGACGATCAGCCCCTCGGAGCCGTGGGGGAAGAACCCGCCGTCGCCGGTGAGGTTGGCGGCGCCGGGGGAGTCGGTGCCGGGCAGGACGCCGACGATGGCGAGCACGCCGATGCCCAGGAAGAGGACGATCGCGCCGACCTTCAGGGCGGCGAACCAGAACTCGAACTCACCGAAGTTCTTCACGGCCGCCAGGTTGGTCCCGCAGAACACCACCATGAAGAGGGCCACCCAGGCCCACTCCGGGGTGCCGGGGAACCAGCCGGTCATGATCTTGGCCGCGCCGATGCCCTCCAGGCCGACGGCCACGCAGAGCAGGAACCAGAAGGACCAGCCCGCGGTGAAGCCGGCCCATGGGCCGATGGCCCGCTCGGCGTGGACGGAGAAGGAGCCGGAGGCCGGGTTCGCCGCCGACATCTCGCCGAGCATGCGCATCACGAGCATGACGAGGAGCCCGGATAGGGCGTACGCGACCACGATCGAGGGGCCGGCGGCGGCGATGCCGGCTCCGGAGCCGACGAAGAGGCCGGCGCCGATGACGCCACCGAGGGCGATCATCGAGAGATGGCGCTGCTTGAGGCCGTGCGAGAGGCCGTGCGAGGAAGTCGCCGCGTCGTCCTTGCGGTCGACGGGCGCGGGCGCGGTGGTCCGGGACATGGGCCGCCCTGTTCATTGGCTCAGACGGGGGAACGCGCCACAGTCTGGGCGGGCGCACCGCTTACAGGGAACAGATGTCCGCTATACGGGCACCAGGTTCACACAAGGTGAAGGACTACCTCCGCTTCGTGCGCAATTCTCGCACCCACGCCACGAGGAGGACCGCCCCGGTCGCCGCCGC
Organism: Streptomyces sp. NPDC015346; assembly: GCF_043078785.1. Lineage (NCBI taxonomy): Bacteria > Bacillati > Actinomycetota > Actinomycetes > Kitasatosporales > Streptomycetaceae > Streptomyces > Streptomyces sp. NPDC015346. Next base: position 421,854 of record NZ_JBIBTW010000001.1, read on the forward strand.
CGACCACAACACCTGCGGCCGCGCCCCCTCGTCGGTCAGCATCAGGACCAGCACCGCCCCCATGGCGGCAAGCGCCGCCCACGTCAGCCAGGGGAAGCCCCACATCTTCAGCGTCAGCGTCTCGGGCGCCTCGCGCTCGATCCGGCGGCGCAGCTTCAGCTGCGAGACCGCGATCAGGCCCCAGACGAAGAGCAGGACGGCGCCGACCGCGTTGAGCATGTAGAGGAAGACCGAATCCGGCCACTTCAGATTGAGCAGCACCGACACGAAGCCGAAGGCCACCGAGGCGAGTACGGCCCGGCGCGGCACTCCGCCGCCCGAGACCCGCAGCAGCCCCTTCGGCGCCTCCCCGCGCTCCGCGAGCGAGAAGACCATCCGCGAGGAGCCGTACAGGTTCGCGTTGAGGGCCGAGAGCAGCGCCACGAAGACCACGATGTTCATGATCTGACCGGCCGACGGCACCCCGAGGGAGTCCAGGACGGCCACGTACGGGGACTGGCCAGGCTCCATCGAGGTCCAGGGCAGCAGGGTCACGACGACCAGCATCGAACCGACGTAGAAGAAGAGGATCCGCCAGACCGCGCTGCGCACCGCGCGCGCCACGTTGCGCGCCGGGTCGTCGGACTCGGCCGCCGCGATCGTCACGACCTCGAGGCCGCCGAAGGCGAAGACGACGGCGAGGACACCGGAGATCACGCCCTCCCAGCCGGCCGGCAGGAAGCCACCCTGCCCGGTCAGGTTCGTCATCCCCACCGGGTCCGTGTCGGGAAGCCAGCCGACGACCGCCAGCGCCCCCAGGATCAGGAACAGCACGATCGCGCCGACCTTGAGCGCGGCGAACCAGAACTCGAACTCGCCGAAGTTCTTCACCGCCGCCAGGTTGGTGGCGGTGAACACGATCATGAAGATCAGTACCCAGCCCCACTGCGGCACCCCCGGGACCCAGCCGTGCGCGATCCGCGCCGCGCCCGTCGCCTCCACCGCGAGGACGACGACCAGCAGGAACCAGTACAGCCACCCCACCGAGAAACCCGCCCAGCGGCCGAGCGCCCGCTCCGCGTGGACCGAGAACGCGCCCGAGGCCGGCATCGCCGCCGACATCTCGCCGAGCATCCGCATGACCAGCATCGCGAGCGCGCCCGCGATCAGGTACGACAGGACGATGCCCGGTCCCGCGACCGCGATGCCCGCGCCCGAGCCGACGAAGAGTCCGGCGCCGATCACCCCGCCCAGGCCCAGCATCGTCAGGTGACGCTGCTTCAGACCGTGGGAGAGCGGCTCCGGTTCGGGAGCGAGGGGAGCCGAGGTGGCGGGCGGCGCGTCGTGCATGGGAAGGGCTCGTGCTCTCGCTGGATTCGCAAAGGGATTTATGGAGACCCCACAGTCTCTCCGGTGACCGCCTCCTGACGCAAAAGGGACCTCATGGCGACAGTGCCAAGTGACGAGTCTCACGCGTCGAGAGGATTGGCGCCCGTTCTTTGTCCGATCCCGACGAAGTGCCCAACCCCCGCTTTGTGGGCGGCTGATGGTGATCGAGCGTTCACTCCTCGACTACGGTCAACCTGTCCCTCACCCGTCACCCCCGCGGAGTACCGATGAGCATCGCTGCCGCCCCCGTCCGTTCCCTCCGCCCGGGAACGGTTCTCGCCGACCTCGTCCCCGCGAGCCGGGCTCGCGAGATCGCGCTCGTCGTCGGCGGCGCCGCGCTCACCGGCATCGCCGCGCAGATCGCCGTCCCGGTCCCCGGCTCCCCGGTCCCGGTCTCGGGCCAGACCTTCGCGGCCCTGCTCGTCGGCACGGCGCTCGGCGCCCGCCGCGGCTTCCTCTCCCTCGCCCTCTACACCCTCGTCGGCGTGGCGGGCATGCCCTGGTTCGCTCAGGCCACCTCCGGCTACGCGATGCCCTCCTTCGGCTACATCCTCGGCATGCTGCTCGCCGCCACCGTCGTCGGCGCCCTCGCGCGCCGGGGAGCCGACCGCTCCGTGCTCCGCACGGCGGGCACGATGGCGCTCGGCTCCCTGATCATCTACGCGGTGGGCGTGCCGTATCTCGCCCTCGCCACCGGCATGTCGCTGCCCCAGGCCGTCGCGGCCGGCCTGACCCCGTTCCTGATCGGCGACGCGCTCAAGGCCGCGCTCGCGATGGGCATGCTGCCGACCGCCTGGAAGCTCATCGGCCGGAAGGGCTGATCAGCGGCCGATCAGCGGCCGATCAGCGGCCGATCAGTGGTCGATCACCGCTTGCTCGTCGCGCGTGGCCTTCGCGAACCGCTCCTTGACCAGCGCGACCACCAGCACCAGCGCCGCCACCAGCAGGGACAGCACGACCTGCTCCCGCGCGCTGCCGCCGTCGTAGAGCATGTAGCCGAGGACGAAGACGATCATCGCGATCGTCGCCCAGGTCAGGTACGGGAAGAGCCACATCCGCACGATCAGCTTCTCGGGCGTCTCGCGCAGGATGATGCCGCGCATCCGCAGCTGCGTCACACAGATGACCAGCCAGACGAAGAGCGCCACGGCACCCGAGGAGTTGAGCAGGAAGGCGAAGACGGTGTCGGGCCACTTGTAGTTGAAGAAGACCGCGACGAAGCCGAAGACCACCGAGCCGAGGATCGCGGCCGTCGGCACACCGCGCGCGTTCACGCGGGCGAACGACGCGGGCGCGTCGCCGCGCCGGCCGAGCGAGAAGGCCATGCGGGAGGCGGTGTAGAGGCCCGAGTTCAGGCACGAGAGCACCGCGGTGAGCACGATGACGTTCATGACCTGACCGGCGTGCGGGATGCCGATGGAGTCGAGCGCGGCGACGTACGAGCCCTTCTCGACGATCGACTTGTCGTTCCACGGCAGGAGCGTGAGGACGACGAAGATCGAGCCGAGGTAGAAGACGCCGATCCGCCAGATCACGCTGTTGGTCGCCTTGGTGACGGCCTTCTGCGGGTCCTCCGACTCGCCGGCGGCGAGGGTGACGATCTCGCTGCCCATGAAGGAGAAGACGACCATCAGCACACCGGTGAGGATCGCGCCGGCGCCCAGGGGGAGGAAGCCCCCGGCGTCGGTGAGGTGCGCGAAGCCCGCGCCCGGGTTGTCGGAACCCGGCAGCAGCCCGAAGACGGCGAGGAGGCCGACGACGACGAAGGCGGCGATGGCGACGACCTTGATCCCGGCGAACCAGAACTCGAACTCCCCGTACGAGGAGACGGAGGCGAGGTTGGTCGCGGTCAGCACCACCATCACGATGAGCGCCCAGGCCCACTGCGGGACGGCCGGGATCCAGGACTCCAGGATCACCGCGCCGGCGGTCGCCTCGACGGCGAGCACGACGACCCAGAAGAACCAGTACAGCCAGCCGATGGTGAAACCGGCCCAGCGGCCCAGGGCCTGGTCCGCGTAGGCGGAGAAGGAGCCGGACGACGGCCGGGCGGCCGCCATCTCGCCGAGCATCCGCATCACGAACACGACCATCGTGCCGACGAGCGCGTACGAGAGAAGGATGGCGGGGCCGGCGGCGGCGATGCCGGAACCGGAGCCGACGAACAAGCCGGCACCGATGACACCACCGATGGCGATCATCGAGAGGTGGCGGTTCTTGAGACCGGCCTTGAGTCCGTCGGAGGGCTGGGATTCACCGGGGTTTCCGGTGGTGCCGCCTTCCTTCGCAAGGGTCGGTTGCGTGGTCATGAACGCTTCCTTAGGTCTGGGGAGTGCTCGGATCGCGAGCCCGAGCATTGAACACCGTGTGCCCGGTCCTTCGGAAGCCCTGATTCCGGATCGTTGCGCAAGGGCGAAAGGCCCCCACCGGCACGGACGAAGGTCCCGACCCCGCTGACCGATACCCCGCTCCCGTCGTGCCACACTCGGAACCATGCGCGTGTACCTCGGCTCCGACCATGCCGGCTTCGAACTCAAGAACCACCTCGTCGAGTGGCTGAAGGCCCATGGCCACGAGCCCGTCGACTGCGGTCCCCACATCTACGACGCCCTGGACGACTACCCGCCGTTCTGCCTGCGTGCCGCCGAGAAGACGGCCGCGGACCCCGACAGCCTGGGCATCGTCATCGGCGGCTCGGGCAACGGCGAGCAGATCGCCGCGAACAAGGTGAAGGGGGTGCGCGCGGCCCTCGCCTGGAGCGAGCAGACCGCCGCCCTCGGCCGCGAGCACAACAACGCCAACGTGGTCTCCATCGGCGGCCGGATGCACACCCAGGAGGAGGCGACGAAGTTCGTCGAGATCTTCCTGAGCACTCCGTACTCCGGTGACGAGCGTCACACCCGCCGGATCGACATGCTCTCGGCCTACGAGACGACCGGCGAGCTCCCCCCGATCCCGGCCCACCACCCGCAGGAGCCGACCGCCTGATGCCCGAGGGGCACACGATCCACCGTCTGGCCGCCGACCACCGGGAACGGTTCGGCGGCCGGCCTGTGCGTGCCTCCAGCCCGCAGGGCAAGTTCGCGGACTCGGCGGCCCTGCTGGACGGCACGGTCCTGGAGACCACCGAGGCCCACGGCAAACACCTCTTCCTCGGCTTCGGCGGCCTCGGCGGGGAGTGGGTCCACATCCACCTGGGCCTCTTCGGCAAGGTGAACTTCGGCGACGCCCCGGCGCCCCCGCCCACCGACACCGTCCGGCTGCGCCTGGCGAACCCCGAGTCGTACGTCGACCTGCGCGGCCCCACCACGTGCGCCCTCATCACGGACGCCGAGAAGCGGGCGATCCACGACCGCCTCGGCCCCGACCCGCTCCGGGACGCCGACCACGCCGACGGAGCCGACAAGGCCTGGCGCCGGATATCGAAGTCCCGTACGACGATCGCGGCCCTGCTCATGGACCAGAAGGTCGTCGCGGGCGTCGGCAACGTCTACCGCGCCGAGGTCCTCTTCCGCCACGGCATCGACCCATACCGCCCGGGCAGGGACCTGACGGCGGGGGAGTGGCAGGCGATCTGGACGGACCTGACCGCCCTGATGCGCGAGGGCGTCCGCCTCAACCGCATCGACACGGTCCGCCCCGAGCACACCCCCGAGGCGATGGGCCGCCCCCCGCGCGTCGACGACCACGGCGGCGAGGTCTACGTCTACCGCCGGGCCCACCAGCCCTGCCACATCTGCACCACCGAGATCCGCACCGCCGACCTCGCGGCCCGCAACCTCTTCTGGTGCCCGGCCTGCCAGCGGACCTGAACCCGCCTCGGCAAGACACTCCCCTAGGGGGTGTCTTGCCGATCATGCCGGGCTCGCGTGCCCTGGCACCGCGCCTCGCCGCGTTGTCGTCGGTCGCCAACTCCCCCGTAGCCCTTCGGGCACGGGAGGTGCCCCCACCGCGTTGTCTCCCTCCTCCGCCTTGCGATCCGTCCCCTCGGCCCTGGCGGGCCTGGGGACGCCCCATGCACCAGACCCCGCTCGCTGATCCGGCCTGATCGGCAAGACACCCCCTAGAACCCGTGCGGCAACCACGGCGCGACCGGTGACCCGAGCGCCACGGACGCCGCCACCAAGGCACCGGCCCGGAGTTCCCGCACCCGTCCCGCCGCGGCCAGGGAGACCAGCGAGGTTCCCCCGAGGTACGCCGCCCCCAACTCCCGTACCGACAGAGCCAGATCCGCCGCCTCATCCGTACGGGTACAAACCGCCCCCTCCGCGTCCCCCGTCAGTCGCCAACGCCCCTCGTTCCACGGACAGAACGCGTCCGCCACCTCGAACACCACGTCCACCGGCGCCTGATACCTCCGCGCCTCAAGGGCCGCGCCCACGTCCACCAGACGCACATGCAGCCCGTCCCGCTGGGTCGGCGCGCAGCGCCGGATGTCGCTCACCAGGTGCTGCCATCCGTCGTCCACCGGCCTGCTGTGGATCCGGACGGACGAGGTCAGGTCGATGGAGCAGAGGAACCGCCACAGCGCCGCCTCCGTCACCGGGTCCAGCGCCTCCAGGTCCTTCAGCAGCACGCTGCCCTCCGCCCCGGTGTACGACCACTCCGGCTTGACCGCGTACAGCGCGTACCCGACGACCTCCCCGTCCCGCTCCGCCAGCACGCACTGCCGGGGCGACGCCCCGTCCCTCCCCGCCTCCGGATCGAGCAGCGGCAACCGCTCCCACCCCGGCTGCCGGACCGGCATGCCCGGCCGGGCCGGGACCCGGCGCGCGTAGACCGCCTCGCGCTCCGCCGTGGCCTTCGCCGGATCGACCTGCCGCAGCACCACGTCGTCCGTGCCGTCCGGCACCGAGAGCCGCACCCGGGTCGTGTCGATCACCGCCCGCGTCGCGTACGCCCCGATGCCGTAGCCGAACCGTCCGTAGATCTCCGGCTCCGAGGCCGTCAGAACGGCCAGCGGCTCACCCCCCGCCCGCACGTCGTCCAGCTGACGCCGCATCATCGAGGTGAGGATCCCGCGCCGCCGGTGCGTCGCGGCCACGCTCACCATCGTGACGCCCGCCGCCGGCACGATCTCCCCACCCGGCACGGACAGCCGGAACGTGAACGCGCCGGCCGTACCGACGCACCGCTCGCCGTCCCATACACCGATCGAACGGTCGTACTCCGTCAGCTCCCGCCAGAGCTTCGCCTCCTCGGGGGACTCCGGAACACCGCCGAAAGCGAGCTCCAGCGTCCCGTACCAGTCGTCCCACTCCGCCGGGTCGAGCACCCGAAGTTCCATCGTCATATGCCATCGATATCAGCGCCCGCCGGACCGACGCGACCCGATTTCCGGCGCAATGTCTCAGGGGTCCCCCTGCACGAGGTCCGACCGGATGGATAGGGTCCAGCCCAATGGGAGATCGCGCGGGTGTCGCCTCGTACACGGCCCGGATGCGCAAGAGCGCACACCGGGCCCGCGTCGCGCTGCGCAGATCCGGTGTCGACTACTTCCGGGGCGAGGGCTCCGACTGGGTCGCCTTCGCCGGTCTGCTCCTCACCATCCCCGCGATCACCTGGGGAACACTCACCAATCCCGTGTGGTGCTCGCCCGTCGCGCTCGTCCTGCCGATCGTGGCCGGCGGGCTGCTGCTGCGCCCCGCGAGCCTGCTCGGTCTGTACGCGACGGCCGCCGGCGCCCTGATCGTCGAGTCCGTCGTCCTCGGCCCGTACACGCAGGGCCCGGCCCACGTCACGCCCGGAACGGTCCTGGTGGTCGCGGCCTGCGGACTCTTCGGACTGCTCATCGCCCAGTTCCGGGCCCGGGTCGGCGTGCCCTGGCGGCGCGGCGGAACCATGCTCTTCGACCTGCGCGAACGCATCCGGGTCCAGAGCGCCCTGCCCCGGCTTCCGCAGGGCTGGCACCGCGAGATGGCACTGCGCCCGGCCGGCGGCCAGTCCTTCTCCGGCGACTTCGTCGTCGCGGCCCGTACGAACGGCGGCCGGACGCTGGAGGTCCTGCTCACGGACGTCTCCGGCAAGGGCATGGACGCGGGCTCGCGCGCCCTGCTGCTCTCCGGGGCCTTCGGCGGCCTCCTCGGCTCGCTGCCCCCGCACGCCTTCCTGCCGGCCGCCAACGGCTATCTCCTCCGCCAGGACTGGGACGAGGGCTTCGCCACCTCCATCCACCTCGTCCTCGACCTGGAGTCGGGCGACTACGAACTGCTCTCCGCCGGCCACCTGCCCGCACTCCAGCTCCACGCGGGCAGCGGCCGCTGGGAGGAGAAGAGCGGCGAGGGCCCGCTCCTCGGCGTCTACGACGGCGCGGAATTCCACCCAGTCAAGGGCTCCCTGCTCCCCGGAGACGTGCTGATGCTCTTCACCGACGGCCTCGTCGAGTCCGCGGACCGGGACATCGCCGAGGGCATCGACCGCCTGACCGGCGAGGCCGACCGCTACGTCGCCTCGGGCTTCGAGGGCGCGGCCTGGCACCTGATCGAAGCCTGCGCGAAGGACGTCAACGACGACCGCGCCCTCCTCCTGATCAGCCGAAAGGCCTGAGCCCGCGTCCCGGCCGGCGATCGCCGGTCCGAACGCGGGCCCAGGCCTCGCTCGTCCTCGTGGTCAGACCCGCCCGGCCGTCGCCGTCTCCTTGCGGAACGCCCAGGCCATCTCGGGCTCCGTCACCCACTTCAGCAGCCGGCGCACCGGCGGAGTGCACAGCAGCGTGATCGCGGCGAGGGCGGTGAGGCTCACGGCCACCCGGCCCACCGGGGTGCTGAGCCACGGGTAGTGCTCGAAGACCCCGAGGTAGGTGGCGCCCCGGATCAGGAAGCCGTGCAGCACATAGCCGCAGATGGTGCCCGCACCGAGCACGGTGAACCAGCGCCGGCTTCCGGGGACCAGGGAGAGGAACGCCGCCGTCAGCACGAGCGTGCAGAGGAAGAGGAGCCCGATCAGGAACAGACCGCGGCCCACTCCGACGCCCATCTCCTGCACGCTCCTGGAGCGGTAGAACCAGTTCAGGAAGAAGGTGGGGGCCAGCCAGTAGAAGAGCGGGACCGATACGGCGAACACCGCCACGGAAGCGATCCGCACCGGCCGCCGCCGCAGGAAGGCGAAGTACTCCGGCTTCATGCAGAGCCCCATCACGAAGTACGGCAGGAGCTGGAGCACGCGGGTCAGGTCCAGGGCGCCGCCGATGGCGGGCGTGATCGAGGCGAGCCCGGCGATCGCGAGGGAGGTCGCCACCGGCCACCGCACGACGCGCCAGAAAGGAGTGGTCAGACGCCAGACGAACAGGGCTATCAGGAACCACATGAGGTATGTCGGGTGCAGCAGGCTGAAGGGCCGGTGGCTGTCGGTCCCCCACCGGGTGAACAGCGTGTACGCCACCTCGAAGACGACGTACGGCACGGCGACGCCGGTGAGGAGACGTTTCAGCTGGTCGGGCCGCCCCGTATAGCTGCGGGAGAGGTAGCCGGATATGAGGATGAAGACCGGCATGTGGAACGTGTAGACGAACATGTACATGCCCCGGGTGGCCCGGCTGCCTTCGATGACCGTCGGCCAGACATGCCCCAGGACGACCAGCAGGATCGCGAGGTACTTCGCGTTGTCGAAGTAGGGATCGCGAAGGGTGGACCTGCGGGGAGCCGCGTCGCCCTGACCCTGCGTCGTCGGGACCGGCCCCGCACCCTTGCCCTCGGGAAGCGGAGCCCTGGCGCTGTGCTGCGTAGCGGAGGACATCCGAGGACCTTAACTGTGGGGATCCTGTGGCCAAACCCTTTCGCGCATAAGGGACATAAGCGGTACAGAGTGACGGAAAAGCGCCCTGACCCGGTACTGATGTACGACTAATCAGGGCAAAGAGCCCTTGGTTGTACGGGTGTGCTCTATCTCTCTCTTCGGCTTCCCCTCCCGGCCGAGCACCGGGAGGACCCCGTCCACCAGGCGTGATCTTGTCCACGACGGTTCGTCACGACCCAGCATGGGCAAGGGGGTTGATGGCACGATGGATGCAGCGGGGGGTGCGGTGCGACGTGAGCCCCCGGTGGGCAACGTGGGACCGACCGAGGGTGTGATCAGTTGTGGCCATTTCACTGTCTGTGGTGTTGCTGTTGGCAATCATCCTGGTGGTGCTGATCCGCGGCGGAAACCTCAAGGGCGGCCCGGCCGTCGTCGCGGTGCTCTTCGGCTTCTTCCTCGCCTCGACCGGCATGGCCGACGACATCCAGCGCTTCCTCGACTCGATAACGCAGACCGTCAGCTCCATCAAGTTCTGAGGAGCGCGGATCGTCGAACGCCTCCGGCCCGGTCCCTCGGAAGGGGCCGGGCCGGAGGCGGCTGGAGCGGGCGACGGGAATCGAACCCGCGTAGCTAGTTTGGAAGACGCCGTATGCGGATGTCCGCTGAGCTGCGAGGCCGTGACCTGCGGGGGAGCCGTCGGCTGTCCGCTCTACCCCGTGGTTCCCCGCTCGTATCCTGCTGATCGGGCACGCAGGGGGCACGGCGTGGGGAACGTGACTGCACCTACGATGTCGAGCCGTTGGGTTGTCGGCTTGCCATGGATGTGGGAGGCGGCGTGAAGGTTCCAGTGGCCTTGATCGGCTCACGGGTGGAGCGCATGTCATTTGATCAGCAGGTGCGGCTGAGCCTGTGTGCCCTCGATCCGGACGAGGGATACCGGCTGGATGCTGAGCTGGTAGTGGAGACGCCGTTCCTGCTCCGGGACGCTGCAGGCGAGTGGCATGAGCTGGACCCCGGCACAGGAGTGAGCCTCGCACCTGTCCTGGCGCTTTACGGACAGTCGGTCACTTCGGTCGACGTGCGTGACCGTGGCGCATTGGTCGTCGACTTCCAGGATGGCGCCGGGCTCTGGGTCGGCCCGGACCCACAGTACGAGTCGTGGCATCTGACCGGACACGGAATCGACCCGATCATGGTGGGTCCTGGGGGCGAGGACGACTGGCTGCGCTGACTGACGCCAGCATGGGTGGCGCGGCTGACCCTCAGAGGTCGGTGGAGCGGCTTTGGGCGGGAGCTGCCATGGGGCGAGAGATCGGGGGCCCGTAAGCTTCCCGCGACTCGGGCAGTCTCTGGACCTGCCCGCAATAGCCCGATGTGGGCCCCCGATCTTCGAGGCTCGCCCCATGGTGGCTGCCTAAAGCCGTGGAGCCGACCGGGCCCAGCCACCGCGGGCTACCGTCCACTGCATCAGGTGTGCTCGCTCTAGCCGCGCGGCCGGCGGAGCCGGGGCACGGAGCGGGGCGGAGACAGGAGCGTCGGGCCCCGGCGTTGGAGCCGGGGCCGCGCGCGGCGAGCGGAGCGAGCCGCCTTGATGAGGTAGAGAAACCTGTAACAGGCCCCTCGTGATTACGCGCTGGGAGCGGCGAAGCAGATGGCCTCGATCTGCTGGCCCTCGCCGTACGAGTGCGAAGCCTCGCCGATCTTGAACCATCCCAGTCGCTCGTATAGGCGGATGGCGGCGGTGTCCTTGGTCATGACATCGAGCACAAGGCGGATGCCTCGGTCCTGTGCGTACTCCATCGCGGCCCGCATGAGCTTCTCGCCGACGGCGTGCTTCCGAGCCTCCTGGAGTACGAAGAGCCGGGCCAGCACTGCTACGTGTTCCTCGTCGTCCCCGCTCTGCTCGACCCACAGGGATACCGCGTCCTCACCCTGCGGTCGCATGAGCGACACATGCCCGACGATCTTTCCGCTCATGTCGGCAACCCACGAAGCCAGTACGTTCGCCGACCGCACCCAGCCCTCCGGGTCGGCCACACCTTCGACGGGATATCCGTCCGTGGCGTGCACCTCGACAAGCGCTGATGCAGCGCCAGAAAGGTCGGCTTCCTCGAAGGGGCGAACGACAGCGCTTCCCATGTGGGCTCCTCGGTTACTCGACGGTCAGTTCGTACAGCAAGCCGGTCTGATCTCCTCGGTGCACGTACCGGGACACCTCGAACGGCACACCGTCCTGATCCAGGCTGGTGTGGAGAACCTCAAGCACCGGTACCCCCGGGAGGAGATCGAGAACGGCCGCCTCCTCCGGCGTCGGCATACGGGTGCTGATCTCGTCTCGAACACGGGTCATCACGTGCCCCAGCTCTTCGAGTCGGCCGTAGATCCCGTGCTTGCCGGTCTTCGGCTGCATCAGGAGCGTCCCCTGCGCCTCGTCCCAGCGCAGGAACGTCGACACGATCTGGACGGGCTCGTCGTCGGCGAAGTAGTGGTTCTCCCGGTGCACCACGCTCGGCTCGTCCGCCGGCACTTTGAGCCGCTCGGCAACATCGCGCGGCGGGGTCTCTCGCTCAATGCTCACGACTTCGATGCGCGCTTCCTTGCCCTGCCGCTTCGCTTCGAGCCGGAAGGGCGTGAGTCCCGTCTCGCGGTTCTTGAGTGAGTAGCGGTCACTGCCGAACCGGAAGAGCCGCTGAGGCTCGCGAACGAAGACCCCTCGGCCTTGCCGGGCGGTCACCAGTCCCTGTTCCGCGAGGATCCGAATAGCCTCGCGGGCGGTGTTCCGCGCTGCGCCGTACTGCTCGGCGAGGGCGCGTTCGGAGGGGAGCTTGTCTCCGGGGGAGAGCTGTCCGCTCTCGATGTCCATGCGCAGATCCTCCGCGATCCGCCTGCTTGCTGGCTGCTGCGATGAGGCTCCGGGCGTCGTCATAGAACGAGCATAGCAACTGGCTTAAGCCAGCGCCTTGACGCAGGCAATTGCCTATGCTCAACTGGCTTAAGCCAGTAGCTGGCTCAAGCCAGTTAGCCGCGCCGGGGCGGCGCCCTACCGCCAAGCAAGTCACCGCCCCGGCTCCCCGTGAAGGGAGCTTCCATCATGCCCGCAACGCTCATGGTCATGGAGTCCGCGCCGGTCTCGGTCCGGGACCTGTCGAACATGGAACGAGCCGTCGCGCTCTACGCCTCGGACATGCCGACCTCGTACCGCTACCGCAGGGCGGATGACCAGAAGCTGTGTGACTGGATCGTCCAGGGGCCGCCCGGCTGGGGCTGGAGGATCTGTACCGGTCGGCCGCATGCGCCAGTGGGTACATGCGTCTGTGGGTGGACGACGAGGCCAAGCCGGGCCACACCGCCGCTCACGTCGCCCGCTTCCCCGTGGAGAAGCGGTTCCACCTGGCAATGCGCACGGCAACGCTGGTCACGCTCGGCCCTGTCCCGGGCGTTAGCGCCGCCGCGATGGAGCGCTCGGACCAGCCGATCTTCGAGACCGCCCAGCCGGTGGCGGTGGCCGCGTGACCCGGCTCCCCGTCGCCCCGGCCGCTGTCGCTGATGTGGCGGCGGCTGTGGGCACCGACCCACTGACCCTCGCCGACCTTCTACGGGTCGCCTCCACCCCGGGCTTCGACCGCTGGCAGGAACAGATCCGGCGGACAGGCGGCTGCTCCGATCCGATCCACCTGACCGGGACCACCGTCACCCGCGACCGCCGCACCGGGGACGTCCTCTACTCGTACTCGACCGCTGATGAGCCCGGTGGCCGGTTACGGGTCGCCTGCGGCAACCGGCGGGCCTCGCGCTGCCCGTCGTGCGCCTGGACGTACGCGGGGGACACGTACCACCTGATCCGGGCCGGGATCACCGGCGACGAGCGGAAGAATGTTCCCGCCACAGTCCGGGACCATCCCCGGGTCTTCGCGACGCTGACCGCCCCGTCGTTCGGGCCGGTGCACAACCGCCCGGCTTCCGGTCGCTGCCGCTGCGCCGCCGCGCATGACGAGAATGATCCGGCCCTCGGTACGGCGCTCGATCCCGCTCGGTACGACTACGCGGGTGCGGTGCTGTGGAACAACCACGCGGGCCAGTTGTGGCAGCGGTTCACGATCTACCTGCGCCGCGAGATCGCAGCCCGCGCCGGACTCTCCCAGCGCGCCCTCGCCGACTCCTGCCGGGTGTCCTTCGGGAAGGTCGCCGAGTTCCAGAAGCGCGGAGCGATCCACTTTCACGCCGTGGTCCGTCTCGATGGTCCGGGCGGGCCCGACATGGCTCCTCCGTCCTGGGCATCGGTGGAGCTCCTGGACGACTCGATCCGCGCGGCTGCCGCTCGTGTCGCTGTCACTGTGCCTGCGGCTGGTGCCCAGCCTTCCCGAACGCTCACCTGGGGCACGCAGGTCGATGTCCAGCCGATCGGGGCTCTCGGCCATGAGGAGCTGACCGAACAGGCCGTCGCCGCCTACGTCGCCAAGTACGCCACCAAGGCCGCCGAGACGACCGGCACCGTCGACCGCCGCATCGGCGAACTCGGAGAGCTGGCCCGCTTCGACCTGCCCGCGCATACCCGGCGCCTGATTGAAGCCTGCTGGGACCTCGATGCCGACTATCCGGACCGGCTGCTGGCCCGCTGGTCGCACATGCTCGGCTTCCGCGGTCACTTCTCCACCAAGTCCCGGGCCTACTCGACCACCCTCGGGGCCCTGCGTCAGACCCGCGCCGACTACCGCGCCAACCAGGAACGACGCGAACGCGGCCTGCCCGACCCCGACGACGCGGAGGGCTCCACGCTAGTGATCGCTCACTGGACCTACGCCGGGCATGGCCACACCCCGGGTGAGTCCTGGCTCGCCCAGTCCATCGCCCGCGACATCAAGACCAACCGCGACACCGCACGCGAAGAACTCGCAGGACTCGAAGCCACCGACATCACGGGGGAGTGGTGACCATGGACCGACTGCTGAGCGTTGACCAAGTCGCCGAACTCCTCGGAACCACCGTCCGGTTCCCCCGGCGGCTCATCGAGGAGCGTCGCATCACCTTCGTGAAGGTCGGCCGACACGTCCGCATCCCCGAAAGCGCCGTTTCGGCCTGCGTCGCGGCCAACACCATCGAGCCGACCGCACGGCGTCTGAGGAGCGTGGCCTGATGGCGGGCAAGAAGCGGTCCTTCGGCCGCGTTCGCAAGCTGCCCTCGGGGCGCTACCAGGCTCGCTATCCGGCTCCTGACGGCATCGACCGACCGGCGCCGCACACCTTCCGTACGAAGCCGGGAGGCTGACGACTGGTTGGCTGAGCGACAGGCTGAGCTGCGCGCGGGGGACTGGACCGACCCGGATGCCGCGAAGGTGCCCTTCGGTTCCTACGCAGCCACCTGGATCAAGGAACGGGGCATCAGTGCCTCGACGGCTGACCTGTACCGGTCGCTTCTCCGGAATCACCTTGAGCCGACGTTCGGGAACGTCGCCCTGGCCGACATCAGCCCGGCCTCGGTGCGAGCCTGGCGGGTCGCTCGCCTCGACGCGGGCGCCGGCGCTTCCTCGGTGGCCAAGTCGTACGCGCTCATGCGGGCCGTGCTCATGACCGCCGTGGAGGACCGGTTGATTCGGCGGAACCCCTGCCGGGTCAAGGGCGCTAGCACAGCCCCCACCCCTGAGCGGCCCACCGCGACCATTCAGGAGGTGTACGCCCTCGCTGGCGCCATCCAGCCCCGATACCGGGCTCTCGTCCTCCTGGCGGCCTTCACGGGCCTCCGCTGGGGCGAACTCATCGGACTCTCGCGCCGGGACATCGACCTTGACGCGGGCACCCTGCGAGTCCGCCGGAACGTGGCCGAACTCCACAGCGGGCGGCGGCTGGTGAAGGAACCGAAGAGCGCGGCCGGTAAGCGCACCGTGGCCATCCCGGCTGTCATCCACACCGATCTGAGCAACCACCTTGCCGTGTACGCCGAGCAGGGCGCCGACGGCCGGGTCTTCGTCGGTGCCAAGAAGGCGACGCCCCGTCGCAACCACTTCGGCAAACTCTGGCGCAAGGCGTGCGAGGAAGTCGGCATCAAGGGCCTGCACTTCCATGATCTTCGCCATACCGGCAACACCCTCGCCGCCGCGACCGGCGCGAGCACGCGAGAGCTGATGACGAGAATGGGCCACAGCACCGCCCGTGCCGCGCTGATCTATCAGCACGCGACGGCCGAGCGAGAGCGGCTGATCGGCCAGGCCGTGAGCGCTGTCGTCGAGCAGGCCCGGAAGCAAGATCCCAAGCGGAACGGGCACGCAGCGGGCACGCAGGACTGAAAGAAGATCGGAAACGCATCAGGGCCAGGCTGGAGGATGATCCTCTGACCTGGCCCTGAGCCATGTGGAGCGGGCGACGGGAATCGAACCCGCGTAGCTAGTTTGGAAGACTAGGGCTCTACCATTGAGCTACGCCCGCACAGGTCGCGCCGCAGGTCACGTGGGCCGCGGCACGGACAGCATCGTAGCGGGTCATGGGCGGTCCCCGCACGCCCCTCGGAAACGGGGGCGTCGCACTGTCTCCGTGCATGTACCCTACGTGTCGCACCGACGGGGTGTGGCGCAGCTTGGTAGCGCGTCCGCTTTGGGAGCGGAAGGCCGTGGGTTCAAATCCCGCCACCCCGACCACTTCGTCGACGGACGCAGAACAAGATCGCGTTGTAGGCGGCGTCCCGCATGCGGTTACTATGCAAGCTGCGTGCCCGTGTGTCTCTCTGACCGGGGCCGATCGGCCGGAACCGCCCCAAGCGGCATCGGCAGAATCCAAGAATCAGCCACCAAGGAGACCGAACCGTGAAGAGCGCCGTGGAGACCCTGAACCCGACCCGGGTTCGGCTCACTGTCGAGGTGCCCTTCGAGGAGCTCAAGGACAGCCTCGACGCGGCGTACAAGAAGATCAACCAGCAGGTCACGGTCAAGGGCTTCCGCAAGGGCAAGATCCCGGCTCGTGTGATCGACCAGCGGTTCGGCCGTGGTGCGGTGCTGGAGGAGGCCGTCAACGACGCGCTCCCGAAGTTCTACACCGAGGCCGTGAACGAGGCCGAGGTCAACCCGCTGGGTCAGCCCGAGGTCGACATCACCGAGCTGAAGGACGGCGAGCTGCTGGCCTTCACCGCCGAGGTCGACATCCGCCCGACGATCGAGATCCCGGACTACTCCGGCATCGAGGTCACCGTCGACGCGGTCGAGGTCACCGACGAGGACGTCGAGAAGTCCGTCGAGCAGCTGCGCGAGCGCTTCGCCTCCACCAACCCGGTCGAGCGCCCCGCCGCCGAGGGTGACGTCGTCACCATCGACCTCGAGGCCAAGGTCGACGGCGAGGTCCTGCCCGACGGTGTCGCCCAGGGCGTCTCGTACACCATCGGTTCCGGCGAGCTCCTCGACGGCATCGACGAGGCCGTGACCGGCCTCGAGGCCGGCGGCGAGGCCACCTTCACCTCGCAGCTGAAGGGCGGCTCCGCCGAGGGCAAGGACGCCGAGGTCACCGTCAAGGTCACCGCCGTCGCCGCCCGTGAGCTCCCCGAGCTGGACGACGACTTCGCGCAGCTCGCGTCGGAGTTCGACACCCTCGACGAGCTCAAGGCCGACAGCCGCAAGCGCCTCGAGAACATGAAGCAGTTCGACCAGGCCACCCAGGCCCAGGAGCGCGTCCTCGACGAGCTGCTGAAGCTGGCGGAGGTCCCGATCCCCGAGAAGCTCCTCGAGGACGAGATCAACACCCGCAAGCACAACCTGGAGCACCACCAGCTCGGCCAGATGGGCCTGACCCTCGAGAAGTACCTGGAGATCCAGGGCAAGACCGAGGAAGAGTTCCTGGCGGAGACCAAGGAGCAGGCCGAGAAGGGCATCAAGACGCAGTTCATCCTCGATGAGCTCGTCAACAAGGAGAAGCTCAACGTCAGCCAGGAGGAGCTCACCGAGCACCTCATGCGCCGCGCCGCCTCCTCCGGCATG
The DNA here is from genome assembly GCF_043078785.1 of Streptomyces sp. NPDC015346. Taxonomy (NCBI): domain Bacteria; kingdom Bacillati; phylum Actinomycetota; class Actinomycetes; order Kitasatosporales; family Streptomycetaceae; genus Streptomyces; species Streptomyces sp. NPDC015346. Next base: position 438,910 of record NZ_JBIBTW010000001.1, read on the forward strand.
AGCCCCGACCAGTTCGCCCAGGCCGTCGTCGAGGGTGGCCAGGTGCCGATGCTCGTCGGCGAGGTCGCCCGCGGCAAGGCCCTCGCGGTCGTCGTCGAGGCCGCCAAGGTCGTCGACACCAACGGTGAGACCGTCGACCTCGAGGACGACGAGGACGAGGTCGAGGCCGCCGCCGAGGCGGTCGAGGCCGTCACCGGCGACGCCGAGGAGAAGAACGAGGCCTGAGCCTCGCGCTGAACCCGGTCCACGGGCCCGGTCGCACTGCGGTGCGCCCGGGCCCGTGGCCGTATGCCCTTCGACGAATACCCATGGACGTAACGCGCGCGGACCCCGTCACGCCCCAACTACCTTGCGCTCCCAGCGAACAGTTCGGGAAGCGGGATGGTGTTGTCCTACCTGCGCGTTAGGGTCCATGAATACGAGGGCAGGGTCGTACCCCGTCCCCAGTACGAGAGACGCTGAGACGGCCGGTGCCGTCAGAGACGAGCAGGTGGATACGTGACGAATCTGATGCCTTACGCCGCGGGTGAGCCGTCCATCGGTGGCGGCCTCGGCGACCATGTCTACAACCGGCTGCTCGGCGAGCGCATCATCTTCCTCGGCCAGCAGGTCGACGACGAGATCGCCAACAAGATCACCGCGCAGATGCTGCTCCTTGCCGCCGACCCGGACAAGGACATCTACCTGTACATCAACAGCCCCGGTGGCTCCGTGACGGCCGGCATGGCCATCTACGACACCATGCAGTACATCCCCAACGACGTCGTCACCATCGGTATGGGCATGGCGGCCTCCATGGGCCAGTTCCTGCTCACCGGCGGCGCCAACGGCAAGCGCTTCGCGCTGCCGAACACCGACATCCTGATGCACCAGGGCTCCGCCGGCATCGGCGGTACGGCCTCGGACATCAAGATCCAGGCCGAGTACCTCCTCCGTACGAAGAGGCGCATGGCCGAGATCACCGCACTGCATTCCGGCCAGACCGTCGAGACGATCATCCGCGACGGCGACCGCGACCGCTGGTTCACCGCGGAGGAGGCCAAGGAGTACGGCCTCATCGACGAGATCATCTCTGCCGCTTCGGGCGTTCCGGGCGGCGGCGGCACGGGCGCCTGAGCGCCCGAGGCCCTACCGCACCGAAGCCAAGCCCGCTGAACGCCACCAGGATGGTGAACAACCCCATGAACTCGATGCCCCCGAACTTCTCCGCGAGCGGCCTCTACACCGGCCCCCAGGTGGACAACCGGTACGTCGTCCCGCGCTTCGTCGAGCGCACCTCGCAGGGTGTGCGCGAGTACGACCCGTACGCCAAGCTCTTCGAGGAGCGCGTGATCTTCCTCGGCGTGCAGATCGACGACGCCTCCGCCAACGACGTCATGGCCCAGCTGCTGTGCCTGGAGTCGATGGACCCGGACCGCGACATCTCGATCTACATCAACAGCCCCGGTGGCTCCTTCACCGCGCTGACCGCCATCTACGACACGATGCAGTTCGTGAAGCCGGACATCCAGACGGTCTGCATGGGCCAGGCGGCCTCCGCCGCGGCCGTGCTGCTCGCCGCCGGTACGCCCGGCAAGCGGATGGCGCTGCCGAACGCCCGCGTGCTGATCCACCAGCCCTCGGGCGGCACCGGTCGCGAGCAGCTCTCCGACCTGGAGATCGCGGCCAACGAGATCCTGCGGATGCGCACCCAGCTGGAAGAGATGCTGGCCAAGCACTCCTCGACGCCGATCGAGAAGATCCGCGACGACATCGAGCGCGACAAGATCCTGACCGCCGAGGACGCCCTGGCGTACGGTCTCGTCGACCAGATCGTCTCGACCCGCAAGAGCACGGCCGCCGCGGCAGCCTGACGCTCGACCTTCCCCTGGCACGGGGAACAGGAGGGGAATCATGGCGCCGTGGCGCGTTCCCGTTCATGTGAACCGTGCCAAGGGGGGCCCGAACGGGGGGCCCGGCAAGGTACCGTCGAATATGAGGCACCAGGAGTCGCTGAACCAAGCGCTCCCAGGCGAAGGGGAAGCACCTCGTGGCACGCATCGGTGATGGCGGCGACCTGCTCAAGTGCTCGTTCTGCGGAAAGAGCCAGAAGCAGGTGAAGAAGCTCATCGCAGGACCCGGTGTGTACATCTGCGATGAGTGCATCGACCTCTGCAACGAGATCATCGAGGAGGAGCTCGCCGAGACGAGCGAGGTGCGGTGGGAGGAACTCCCGAAGCCCCGCGAGATCTACGAGTTCCTCGAGGGGTACGTCGTCGGGCAGGAGCCCGCGAAGAAGGCCCTCTCGGTCGCGGTGTACAACCACTACAAGCGCGTCCAGGCCGGCGAGAACGGCGGCGGCGCGGGCCGGGACGACGCCATCGAACTGGCGAAGTCCAACATCCTTCTGCTCGGCCCCACGGGGTCCGGCAAGACGCTGCTCGCGCAGACCCTGGCCCGGATGCTCAACGTCCCGTTCGCCATCGCCGACGCGACGGCGCTGACGGAGGCCGGCTATGTCGGCGAGGACGTCGAGAACATCCTGCTCAAGCTGATCCAGGCGGCCGACTACGACGTCAAGAAGGCCGAGACCGGGATCATCTACATCGACGAGATCGACAAGGTCGCCCGTAAGAGCGAAAACCCGTCGATCACCCGTGATGTGTCCGGCGAGGGCGTGCAGCAGGCCCTGCTGAAGATCCTGGAGGGCACTACCGCCTCGGTGCCGCCGCAGGGCGGACGGAAGCACCCGCACCAGGAGTTCATCCAGATCGACACGACGAACGTGCTCTTCATCGTGGGCGGCGCCTTCGCCGGCCTGGAGAAGATCATCGAGTCGCGGGCGGGTGCGAAGGGCATCGGCTTCGGGGCGACGATCCGCTCCAAGCGCGAGATCGAGGCGAGCGACCAGTTCCAGGAGGTCATGCCGGAGGACCTGGTGAAGTTCGGGATGATCCCGGAGTTCATCGGCCGTCTGCCGGTCATCACCTCGGTCCACAACCTCGACCGCGAGGCCCTGCTCAAGATCCTCGTCGAGCCGCGCAACGCCCTGGTCAAGCAGTACCAGCGCCTCTTCGAACTCGACGGTGTGGAGCTGGACTTCGACCGCCCGGCCCTGGAGGCCATCGCCGACCAGGCGATCCTGCGCGGCACGGGCGCGCGTGGCCTGCGGGCCATCATGGAAGAGGTCCTGATGTCGGTGATGTACGAGGTCCCGTCCCGCAAGGACGTGGCCCGCGTGGTCATCACGGCGGACGTCGTGCGCAACAACGTCAACCCGACGCTGGTGCCGCGGATCGTGAAGAACGACGGACGGCACGAGAAGTCGGCGTAGTCGGTCGGTGTAGTTGCGAGAGAACGACAGGAGGGGGTCCCGCCGGACGGCGGGACCCCCTCCTGTCATGTCCGGTCCGGCGCTCAGGCCTTGACGCGGACCTCCTTGCGGAACTTCGCGGTGATGGCGGCGGCGTCCTCCATGCTGCCGGCCTTGCCCGCGGCCATGGAGGCCATGTCCATCGGCGTCACGAAGCCCACCGTGCTGTGGTCGGCCCACACGCAGACCGTCATGGTGAACGCCGGTGTGGAGTTGGCCGCGTCGGCCTCCGTCTTCGCCTGCTGGCACTTGAGGACCGCGCCGTCGAGCTCGGTCGGCTTGTACTCCTGCGGGCTGCCGACCAGTTGCGGCTCGTCGGCCTTGCCCTTGTCCTTCTCGGCCTCCGCCTTGATGCTGGCGAAGACGTTGTCGACCACCTTCTCCGGGTCGTCGATCTCGCCGTAGAGGCCGCTGAAGGAGATCAGCTTGTTGCCGAGCGGGTTGGCCTTGTCGGTCACCTGGTAAGCAGCGCTGACGTTGGTGGCGTTCTTGACGCCGTTCTGCTTGGCCTCCTTGAGGGAGTCCTTGTCACCCGCGCCGTCCGTGCCGGGCTTCTTCTGGTACTCACCGAGCACCGTCTCCGGGGTGATCAGCTTGTGCGGGCCGTCGTCGGCGACGGACGAACCGCCGCCACCGGCGGTGAAGTACCACGCGCCGCCGGCGATCAGCGCGAGCGCCACGACCGCGCCGCCGATGATCAGGCCGGTCTTCGACTTCTTGGGGGCCGGCGGGGGCGGCGGGTAGCCACCGGGGCCCTGCGGGGCGCCGTACGGAGGCTGCTGTCCGTACGGGCCCGGCTGCTGCGGCTGCTGAGGGTAGCCGTACGGCGGCTGCTGCGGCGGCACACCCTGGGGCGCCTGCTGCGGGTAGCCGTAACCGGGCTGGGGCGCCTGCGGCTGCTGGCCGTAAGGACCGGGCTGCTGCCCGTAAGGACCAGGCTGGCCCGGCTGACCGTACGGCCCGGGCTGCTGGGGCTGACCGCCGTACGGGCCCGGCTGGTTGTAGCTCATGGACAGGGTTCCCCTCACAGGATGTTTATGCGTAGCGAACATCCTGTCGGAACCGCCGCCGTGCCGGGGCGGCGGGGGGCACACCGTTACCGAACAATCGAGTTTCAGGACCACCCCGCCGCACCCCTAAACTGACCCCGTGACCGAGAACACTCAGCAGCAGCCAGCAGCCAACCCCGAACTGCCGACCCAGTACGCGCCGGCCGAAGTAGAGGGGAAGCTGTACGAGCGCTGGGTAGAGCGCGGTTACTTCGAGGCGGACGAGAAGAGCGACAAGCCGCCGTACACCATCGTCATCCCGCCGCCGAACGTCACCGGTTCGCTCCACCTGGGCCACGCCTTCGAGCACACGCTGATCGACGCCCTCACCCGCCGCAAGCGCATGCAGGGCTACGAAACGCTGTGGCAGCCGGGCATGGACCACGCCGGTATCGCGACCCAGAACGTCGTCGAGCGCGAGCTCGCCAAGGAGGGCAAGTCCCGCCACGACCTCGGCCGCGAGGCGTTCGTCGAGCGGGTCTGGCAGTGGAAGGCCGAGTCCGGAGGCCAGATCTCCGGCCAGATGAAGCGCCTGGGCGACGGCGTCGCCTGGTCCCGTGAGCGCTTCACCATGGACGAGGGCCTCTCCCAGGCGGTCAAGACCCTCTTCAAGAAGCTCTACGACGACGAGCTGATCTACCGCGCCGAGCGGATCATCAACTGGTGCCCCCGCTGTCTCACGGCGATCTCGGACATCGAGGTCGAGTACCAGGACGACGACGGCGAGCTCGTCTCGATCCGGTACGGCTCAGGGGACACGGAGATCGTCGTCGCCACGACCCGCGCCGAGACGATGCTCGGTGACACGGCCGTCGCCGTCCACCCGGACGACGAGCGGTACCGCCACCTCGTCGGCACCGAGATCGAGCTGCCGCTCACCGGCCGCCGCATCCCGGTCGTCGCCGACGAGCACGTCGACCCCGAGTTCGGCACGGGCGCCGTCAAGGTGACCCCGGCGCACGACCCGAACGACTTCGAGATCGGCCAACGCCACAACCTGCCCAACCTCGCGATCATGGACGAGCGCGCGGTCATCACCGCCCACGGCCCCTTCCAGGGCCTGGACCGCCTTGAGGCCCGCTCCGCCATCGTCGCCGCGCTGCGCGCCGAGGGCCGGATCGTCGCCGAGAAGCGTCCGTACGTCCACTCCGTCGGCCACTGCTCGCGCTGCAAGACCACCATCGAGCCGCGCCTGTCGATGCAGTGGTGGGTCAAGGTCGGTCCGCTCGCCCAGGCCGCCGGTGACGCGGTCCGCGACGGCCGGGTCAAGATCCACCCGCAGGAGATGGAGAAGCGGTACTTCGACTGGGTCGACAACCTGCACGACTGGTGCATCTCGCGCCAGCTGTGGTGGGGCCACCGCATCCCGGTCTGGTACGGCCCGAACGGCGAGGTCGTCTGCGTCGGACCGGACGAGCAGCCGCCGACGGGCGAGGGCTGGCACCAGGACACCGACGTCCTGGACACCTGGTTCTCCTCCGGCCTGTGGCCGTTCTCCACGCTCGGCTGGCCGGAGCAGACGGACAGCCTCGCGAAGTTCTACCCGAACTCCGTCCTGGTCACCGGCTACGACATCCTCTTCTTCTGGGTCGCCCGGATGATGATGTTCGGCCTGTACGCGATGGACGGCACCCCGCCGTTCCACACCATCGCCCTGCACGGCATGGTCCGCGACCAGTTCGGCAAGAAGATGTCGAAGTCCTTCGGCAACGCGGTCAACCCGCTGGACTGGATGGACGAGTACGGCTCCGACGCCGTCCGCTTCACCCTGGCCAACGGCGCCAACCCGGGTGTCGACGTCCCGATCGGCGAGGACTGGGTCAAGGCGTCCCGTAACTTCGCCAACAAGATCTGGAACGCGACCCGCTTCGCGCTGATGAACGGCGCGACGGTCGAGGGCCCGCTGCCGGACCCGTCGCAGATGTCCGCCACGGACCGGTGGATCCTCTCCCGTCTCAACAAGACGGTCGCCGAGGTCGACGCGTACTACGACGACTACCAGTTCGCGAAGCTCGCCGACGCCCTCTACCACTTCGCGTGGGACGAGGTCTTCGACTGGTACGTCGAGCTGTCGAAGACCACGTTCTTCGCGGGCGGCGAGCAGGCCAGGGTCTCCGGCCGGGTCCTCGGCGAGGTTCTGGACGTCATGCTGCGCCTGCTGCACCCGATCGTCCCGTTCGTCACCGAGACGCTCTGGACCACGCTCACCGGCAAGGAGTCCGTCGTCATCGCGGACTGGCCGGTCGACTCGGGCTTCCGCGACGAGGCCGCCGAGAAGGAGATCGAGCTGGTCCAGCGGGTCGTCACCGAGGTCCGCCGGTTCCGCTCGGACCAGGGTCTCCAGCCCGGTCAGAAGGTTCCGGCCCGCCTTGACCTGACCGGCACCGCGCTCGCCCCGCACGAGGCGGCCATCCGCCAGCTGCTGCGTCTCCAGCCGGAGGGCGAGGGCTTCTCGGCCACCGCCTCCCTGCCGGTCGCCGGCGCCACCGTCGCGCTCGACCTGTCTGGCACGATCGACGTGGCGGCGGAGCGCAAGCGGCTGGCCAAGGACCTCGCGGCGGCGGAGAAGGAGAAGGCGCAGGCGAACGGGAAGCTCGGCAACGAAGCGTTCCTGGCGAAGGCGCCGGACAACGTGGTCGAGAAGATCCGTACCCGGCTCGCCAAGGCGGACGAGGACATCGCCCGCATCCAGGCACAGCTGGAGCGACTGCCGCAGGCGTGAGTACGGGTGAGGGGCCCGGGACCGGACGGTCCCGGGCCCCTCGCGTACGTCCGGGCCCCGGCCCGGGCACCGGCCCCGGCGGCGGCCCGGACGCCAGCCCCGGCCGCGGCCCCTGCCCCCGCGGTGGTGGGGCGAAAGTCCGGAAAGGGGTGGGTCCGCGGGCCTGTCGGTGGGCCTCCGTAGACTGGGACCGTGAGTGAGCCCCGCGACGAGTTCGACCCGTTCGACGACATCGTCGATGCCGAGACCGACCGTGACCCCGACCTGGCGGTGATCGAGGCCGGCAGCCGCACGCTGCGCGCGCAGGCCGGTCCGCCCCAGGGTGACCCCGTGCCCGCCCGGCCCTCCGACCCGGAGGTGGACAAGGCGCTGCGCGAGGTCGAGACCGAGCTGTCGACCCGCTGGGGCGAGACCAAGCTGGAGCCGTCCGTCAAGCGGATCGCCGCCCTGATGGACGTCCTCGGCGAGCCGCAGCGCGCATACCCCTCGATCCACATCACCGGCACGAACGGCAAGACGTCCACGGCCCGGATGATCGAGGCGCTGCTCTCGGCGTTCGAGCTGCGCACCGGCCGGTACACCTCGCCGCACGTGCAGACGATCACCGAGCGGATCAGCCTGGACGGCGCCCCGATCTCCGCCGAGCGGTTCATCGAGACGTACCAGGACATCAAGCCGTACATCGAGCTGGTCGACGCGCGCGAGGAGTTCCGGCTCTCCTTCTTCGAGGTCATGACCGCCATGGCGTACGCGGCCTTCGCCGACGCGCCGGTGGACGTGGCGGTCGTCGAGGTCGGCATGGGCGGCACCTGGGACGCCACCAACGTCATCGACGGCTCGGTCGCCGTCGTCACCCCGATCGACCTCGACCACACCGACCGGCTCGGCGACACGCCCGGCGCGATCGCCGGGGAGAAGGCCGGGATCATCAAGCAGGGCGCGACGGTGATCCTGGCCCAGCAGCCGGTGGACGCGGCGCAGGTCCTGCTGAAGAAGGCCGTCGGGGTCGACGCGACGGTGGCCCGCGAGGGCATGGAGTTCGGCATCGTCAGCCGCGAGGTCGCGGTCGGCGGCCAGCTGCTGACCCTGCGCGGCCTCGGCGGCGAGTACGACGACATCTTCCTGCCGCTGTACGGCGCCCATCAGGCGCACAACGCGGCGGTCGCGCTCGCGGCGGTCGAGGCGTTCTTCGGGATCGGCGCCGAGCACGCCCGCACCCTGGACATCGACACGGTCCGCCGTGCCTTCGCCTCGGTGGCCACGCCGGGCCGCCTGGAGGTCGTGCGCAGTTCCCCGACGGTGATCCTGGACGCGGCGCACAACCCGGCGGGCGCGCGGGCCACGGCCGAGGGCGTCAGCGAGGCCTTCGGGTTCTCCCGGCTGATCGGCGTGGTGAGCACCAGCGCCGACAAGGACGCCAAGGGCCTGCTCGAAGCCTTCGAGCCGATCTTCGCGGAGATCGTCGTCACGGCGAACTCCAGCCCTCGCGCGACCGATGTCGACGCGCTCGCGGCGGTCGCCGTGGAGGTCTTCGGCGAGGACCGGGTGGTCGTCGAGCCGCGCCTGGACGACGCCATCGAGGCGGCGATCACGCTCGCGGAGGAAGAGGGCGAGTACGCCGGCGCGGGTGTGCTGGTGACCGGTTCGATCTTCACGGTCGGGGACGCCCGGCTGCTGCTCGGAAGGCGCTGAATCAATGCGTACGCTCTGTGCCTCCACCCTCATCGGCGAGTTCTTCGTGATCGGCTTCGCCGGTCTCGTCGCCATGAAGGACGACACGCTGTCGACCACCACCGTCTGGACGGTCTGCGGCATCGCGATGCTGCTGTCCGTGCTGCTCTGCGGGATGCTGACCCGCCCGGGCGGCGTCCAGCTCGGCTGGGCGCTGCAGGTCGCCCTGATCGCGAGCGGCTTCGTGGTGCCGATGATGTTCTTCCTGGGCGCGCTCTTCGCGGCGCTGTGGTGGGCCTCGGTGCACTACGGACGGATCATCGACGAGGCGAAGGCCCGGTGGGCCGCGCAGGCGGAGAGCCAGGCGGCGGCGGACGCGACGCCGTAACGCGTTCGGCCCCCCCGCCCGGCCCCACCGCCCTCCGGTCCTCCGGTCCCACCGCCCTCCGGTCCTCCGGTCCTTCGGCCCGCCGCCGAGAGCGCCCGCCCCCGGGTCTCCGTACGGCCTGACGCTGCGTAATCGGCGGCGGTGCGGGCCCTGTAGCCTCTGAGTCCCGCACACCGCATTCGTAAGGAGTCTCCACCGTGAGCCAGCGCACGCTCGTCCTGCTCAAGCCCGACGCCGTCCGCCGTGGCCTGATCGGCGAGATCATCGGCCGTATCGAGCGCAAGGCCGGTTGGACCATCTCCGCGCTCGAACTGCGCGAGCTGAGCCAGGACACGCTGGAGCAGCACTACGGCGAGCACAAGGGCAAGCCCTTCTACGAGCCGCTGATGGGCTTCATGCAGTCCGGCCCGGTCGTCGCCCTGGTCGTCGAGGGCGAGCGGGTCATCGAGGGCCTGCGCACCCTCGCGGGCCCGACCGACCCGATCGCCGCCGCCCCCGGCTCCATCCGCGGGGACTACGGCACCATCGTCCGGGAGAACCTCATCCACGCCTCGGACTCCGAGGAGTCCGCCATTCGGGAAATGAAGATTTTCTTCCCCGGTCTGGTGTGACCGAGGCTGACCCGGTGTCAGCCATACACCGCAACAACCTGGGGCGACCGAAGGAATTTCGGTCGCCCCCGGGCATATGAACAGCTGGGCCGGGAACGCATCGCAGCGTCCTACCGTCACCTATACAGAGGTGGACCACCGCGCGGTATCCGTGCGGGCGGCACTACGATGGAAAACTCCACGCCGCAGCACCCGCCGCACCACCACCTCGCCTACCTGAGAAGCCGTCAAGCTCCAATTGGGAAGGCACCGACGCATCCTCATGGGAAACAAGGGGAACTCAATGTCGTTCATCGGCCGTGACATGGCTGTCGACCTCGGGACCGCCAACACGCTGGTGTACGTCAGGGGCCGAGGCATCGTTCTGAACGAGCCGTCCGTCGTCGCGATCAACACCAACACCGGCGGCATCCTGGCGGTCGGAGCCGAGGCGAAGAAGATGATCGGCCGGACGCCCGGCAACATCGTCGCCGTCCGGCCCCTGAAGGACGGCGTGATCGCCGACTTCGAGATCACCGAGCGTATGCTCCGCTACTTCATCCTCAAGATCCACAAGCGTCGCTACCTGGCTCGCCCCCGGGTCGTCGTCTGTGTGCCCTCCGGCATCACCGGCGTCGAGCGCCGCGCCGTCATCGAGGCCTCCACCCAGGCCGGCGCCCGCCAGGTGCACATCATCGAGGAGCCGATGGCCGCCGCCATCGGCGCGGGCCTCCCCGTCCACGAGGCGACCGGCAACATGGTCGTCGACATCGGTGGCGGCACCACCGAGGTCGCCGTGATCTCGCTCGGCGGAATCGTCACGGCACAGTCGATCCGGGTGGCCGGCGACGAGCTGGACAACGCGATCATCCAGCACATCAAGAAGGAGTACTCGCTCCTCCTCGGTGAGCGCACCGCCGAACAGATCAAGATCACGATCGGCTCGGCGTACGACCTCGACAAGGACGAGCACACCGAGATCCGCGGCCGTGACCTGGTCTCCGGTCTGCCCAAGACCGTGGTCATCTCCGCGGCCGAGGTCCGCAAGGCCATCGAGGAGCCGGTCAACGCGATCGTCGACGCCGTCAAGACGACGCTCGACAAGTGCCCGCCGGAGCTCTCCGGTGACGTGATGGACCGCGGCATCGTTCTCACGGGTGGAGGCGCCCTGCTGCGCGGCCTGGACGAGCGGCTGCGCCGCGAGACCGGGATGCCGATCCACATCGCCGAGGACCCGCTGGACTCGGTGGCGCTCGGCTCCGGCAAGTGCGTGGAGGAGTTCGAGGCGCTCCAGCAGGTGCTGGACGCCCAGCCCCGCCGGTAGGACCGGTAGGACTCGCCCCGTTCCCCGGGCCCGCGGGCCCGGGGAACGGCGCCGACCGGACAGCATCGGCAAGGCACGCTGACAACGGCACGGAACAACCGAACCCAGAGGAAAGGCACGGCCGCCGCACGTGAGGGACACACGAGAGAGCCGGCTGCTCCTGGTGCTGCTGATCGCCATCGCGTTCGCACTGATCACGGTGGACATCCGCGGCGGCGAGGAGTCACCGGTCGACGGCGCGCGGCAGGCCGCCGCCGCCGTCTTCGGACCGGTCGAGAACGGCGTCGCGGCGGCCGTCGACCCCGTCGGCAACGCCATAGGAGCGGTCCGCGACTCCGGCGAGCGACACACCCGTGTCGCCGCCCTGGAACGCGAGAACGCCGTCCTCAAGGCCAAGCTGGGCAGCGACGACCGCAACCGCAGCCGGCTCCACGAGCTCGACACCCTGCTCAAGACGGCCGGCGCCGGGCAGTACGGCATCAAGGCCGCCGAGGTCATCGCCATAGGAGCGGCCCAGGGCTTCTCCTGGACCGTCACCATCGACGCCGGCGCCGACGACGGCATCCGGCGGGACATGACCGTGCTCAACGGCTCCGGCCTGGTCGGCCGGGTCACCACCGTCGGCCCCTCCACCGCGACCGTCCTGCTCGCCAGCGACCCCGACTTCACCGTCGGCACCCGCATGGAGAAGACGAACGAGCTGGGCTTCGCCACCGGCCAGGGCAACGGTCCGCTCCTCGTCCAGCTCCTCAACGGCAAGGCGAAGGTGAAGGCCGGCGACCGGCTCGTCACCTTCGGCTCGCAGGCCGACAAGCCGTTCGTGCCCGGAGTGCCGGTCGGCGAGGTCATCCGGGTGGACCCGTCGGGCGGCGGCCTGACCCGTAACGTCTACGTCCGCCCGTACGTCGCCTTCACCAAGCTCGACATCGTCGGCATCGTCGTCCAGGCCCCGCGCACGGACCCGCGCGACATGGTCCTGCCGCCCAAGCCCAAGCCGGCGCCGACCGTCACCGTCACGGTCACGCCGCCCCCACCGGAGGGGCAGCCGCAGACGGGGGAGCAGCAGGCGGGCGAGCAGCCGGGACAGCAGCAGCCGGGACAGCAACAGCGGCCCGGAGAGCAGCAGGAGCCCGGGCAGCAGCCGGAGCAGGGGCAGAAGCCCGAGAACGAGCAGGGGGACTGACGCGTGAAGTTCAACCGGATCCTCCTCTCGGCCACGCTCGTCGTGGTCGCCCTCGTCATCCAGGTCTCAGTCCTCGCCCGCCTCCAGCTCCCCGGAGCCGTACCCGACCTCGTCCTGCTGACCGTCCTCGGCCTCGCCCTCGTGTACGGCCCCGTCAGCGGCTGCCTCATCGGCTTCGGGGCCGGGCTCCTCGCCGACCTCGCCCCGCCAGCCGACCACGCCGCCGGCCGCTACGCCCTGGTGCTGTGCGTCATCGGCTACCTCGCCGGGCTCGCCCGCCCCGAGAACGGCCGGCTCAAGTCCGCCAGCGGCCCGATGGCCGTGGTCGTGGCCGCCGCCATCGGCACCACCCTGCTGTACGCGGGAGTGGGCGCCCTGGTCGGGGACACCGCCGCCCGCCATGTCGGCCTCGGCTTCCTGCTGTTCACCGCGGCCGTCTACGACCTGCTCCTCGCGCCCTTCACCGTGCCGCTGATCATGGCCCTGGCCCGGCGCGCGGAGAACGACCCGCTCGCCGACACCTCGCAGAGCACCGACGTGGCCTCCGGCTGGCTCGCCTCCGGCACGGGCCTGCGGATCGGCACCCAGCGCGGTGGCCTGCTCGTCAAGGCCGCCCGTAGCAGAGCCTCACGCGCCGGACGTATCAAGGGAGTCAAGCGACTGTGACCGAGGGGGCACCGGCAGTATGAGCAACATCCCGGAGACCGGACGGACTCCCAGGGTCCAGGTCCGGCTCGTCGTCATCCAGGTTCTCGTCTTCTCCCTCCTCCTCACCCTCGGCGGACGCCTCTGGTACCTCCAGATCCGCAACGGCAAGGAGTACACCGACGAGGCGAGGAGCAACCACGTCCAGCGGGTCGTCCAGCCCGCCGTCCGCGGGTCGATTCTCGACGCCCGCGGCGTCCCCCTCGCCGACAACGAGACCCGCCTCGTGGTCTCCGCGTCCCGCACCGACCTGATGAAGATGAAGGACGACGGCAAGGCCGTCCTCACCCGTCTGGCCGGCGTCCTGGGCATGAAGCCCAAGGAGGTCATGGACAAGGTCCGGCTCTGCGACTCCCAGACCCCGCAGCCCTGCTGGAACGGCTCGCCCTACCAGCCGATCCCGGTCACCAACAAGGCCACCACGCAGCAGGCGCTGCGGATCCGGGAGAGCTCCGAGGACTTCCCCGGCATCACCGCCGAACCCACTGCCGTACGCCGCTACCCCGCGCCCGGCAAGGCCCGCACCTCGCAGGTCCTCGGCTACCTCTCGCCCGTCACCGACGAGGAGATCCAGAAGGCCAAGGACACCGACTCGCCGCACCTGCGCTCCGACCAGGTCGGCCGCTCGGGCCTGGAGCGCACCTACGACAAGCAGTTGCGCGGCAAGGCGGGCGTCACCTCCTACGAGGTCGACAAACTCGGCCGGGTGATGGGCCAGACCGAGTCGGACCCGGGCGTGCCCGGCTCCAATGTCGTGACCAGCATCGACGCCCGGGTGCAGGCCGTCGCCGAGTACGAACTCCACGCGGCGATGGAGACCGTACGGAAGGAGACCGACAAGATCACCGGTCGCCCGTACGAGGCCGACGCGGGCGCCGTCGTCGTCATGGAGTCCAAGACCGGCCGGGTCGTCGCGATGGCCTCCCAGCCGGACTACGACCCGAACGCCTGGATCGGCGGCATCTCCGCCAAGGACTACGCCCGGCTCACCGACAAGAAATCCAACTACCCGCTGCTCAACCGCGCCATCCAGGGCCAGGCACCCGCCGGCTCGGTCTTCAAGGTGGTGTCGGCGAGCGCGGCCGTGCGGGCCGGCTACCCCTTCAACGACCGGTACAACTGCAGCAGCTCCTACAGCATGGGCAACCGCAGCTTCGCGAACTTCGAGTCCAAGGGCCACGGTCCCATCACCCTCGGGGACGCCCTCAAGTTCTCCTGCAACACCGTCTTCTACCGTCTCGGCCACCAGGAGTGGCAGCGTGACGGCGGAATAAAGCCCAAGAAGGACGCCCACGACTGGTTCTACCGGACCGCCCGCGACTACGGCTTCGGCTCCGAGACCGGCATCGACCTGCCGAACGAGGTCACCGGCCGCATCCCGGACCGCCAGTGGAAGCAGAGCTTCTGGGAGGCCAACAAGGACTCCTGGTGCAAGCAGGGCAAGAAGGGCGGCACGTACGTCGAGCAGATCGCGTACGAGAGCTGCCTCGAAGGCAACCAGCTGAAGGCCTTCGACAGCATCAACTTCGCCATCGGGCAGGGCGACGTGCTCATCACGCCGATCCAGCTGGCCACCGCCTACGCCGCCATCAGCAACGGCGGCACCCTCTACAACCCCACCATCGGCAAGGCCGTGATCAGCCCCGACGGCAAGCGGATCCAGGAGATCAAGCCCAAGGCCCACGGCAGGCTGCCGGTCGACGCCCAGACCATCAGCGACCTCGACAAGGGCCTGCGCTCCGTCGTCGAGCCCGGCGGCACCGCCGCCTGGCGGTTCGGCGGCTGGCCGCAGGACAAGATCCCGATGCGGGCCAAGACCGGTACCGCCCAGGTCTACGGCAAGCAGACCACCTCCTGGTTCGCGACCTACACCGACGACTACACGATCGTCATGACGATCTCTCAGGGTGGTACGGGCTCCGGCGCCTCGGGCCCCGCCGTGCGCAACATCTACGACGCGCTCTACGGCCTCGACGACGAGGGCAACCAGGACCTCAAGCGGGCCCTGTTGCCCAAGCCGCAGCAGGCGCTGCCGAAGATCCAGCCCGACGGGACCATCGACGCGCCCGAGATCAAGCCGTACGACCCGAAGTCGCAGCTGGTCGACCCGAACAAGAAGAGGGAGGGCGGGCAGGAGCCACTCGCGGGACCGCCTCCCGTCTGGAGGGACTGACCCGATGACCGCACCGCACGGCTTCTCCGTCTCCCGGTACGCCCCCGAGCGCGGGCCGCTCGCCAAGCTCACCGCCCGCGACTCGGTGCTGCGCCGGCTCGACTGGCCGATCCTGCTCTCCGCGCTCGCCCTGTCCTTCCTCGGGTCGCTCCTCGTGTGGTCCGCGACCCGCAACCGCACGGAGCTCAACGGCGGCGACCCGTACGCCTTCCTGTTCCGGCACTCCCTCAACACCGGCATCGGCGTCGTCCTGATGATCGGCACGGTCTGGCTCGGCCACCGCACCCTGCGCGGCGCCGTGCCGGTCCTGTACGGCATCTCGATCCTGCTGATCCTCGCCGTCCTCACTCCGCTCGGCGCCACCATCAACGGCGCCCACGCGTGGATCCAGCTCGGCGGCGGCTTCTCGCTCCAGCCCAGCGAGTTCGTCAAGATCACGATCATCCTGATCATGGCGGTGCTGCTGGCCGCCCGGGTCGACGCCGGTGACCAGATCCATCCCGACCACGGCACCGTCGCCAAGGCGCTCCTCCTCGCCGCGCTCCCGATGGGCATCGTCATGCTGATGCCGGACCTCGGCTCGGTGATGGTCATGGCGGTGATCGTGCTCGGCGTGCTCCTCGCCTCCGGCGCCTCCAACCGCTGGGTCCTCGGCCTCATCGGCGCCGGGATCACCGGCGCCGTCCTCGTCGCCGCGCTCGGCGTCCTCGACGAGTACCAGATCAACCGCTTCGCCGCCTTCGCCAACCCCGAACTCGACCCGGCCGGCGTCGGCTACAACACCAACCAGGCGCGCATCGCCATCGGATCCGGCGGCCTGTACGGCGCGGGACTCTTCAACGGCCACCAGACCAGCGGCCAGTTCGTGCCCGAACAGCAGACCGACTTCATCTTCAGCGTCGCGGGCGAGGAGCTCGGCTTCCTCGGCGGCGGACTGATCATCGTGCTGCTCGGCGTGATCCTGTGGCGAGCCTGCCGGATCGCCCGCGAGACGACGGAGCTGTACGGCACGATCGTCGCGGCCGGCATCATCGCCTGGTTCGCCTTCCAGTCCTTCGAGAACATCGGCATGGCGCTCGGGATCATGCCGGTCGCGGGCCTTCCCCTGCCGTTCGTCTCCTACGGAGGCTCCTCGATGTTCGCCGTATGGGTGGCGATCGGACTCCTCCAGTCCATCAGGGCGCAGCGGCCGATGACGGCGTGACGGCATGGACCGGCCCCCCGGGGGCAACTAGATTCGAATGATGGCGGAGACGAAGCGCGAGATCGAGCGGAAGTACGAAGCCGGCGACGAGACGGAGCTCCCGGACCTCACCCGGGTCCGCGGGGTCTGTGAGGTCCTGGACCGGGGCGTCGCCGAACTCGACGCCGTCTACTACGACACGCCCGGCCTCCGGCTGGCCGCCGACTCGCTCACGCTGCGCCGCCGCACCGGAGGCGAGGACGCCGGCTGGCACCTCAAGTTCCCCGTCGCCACCGGGATCCGCGACGAGATCAGGGCCCCGCTCTCGGACACGCTCCCGCGTTCCCTGGCGGGGCTCCTGCGTTCCCGGGTCCACGACGAGCCGGTCGTCCCCGTCGTCCGGCTCCGCTCCGCCCGGGACGTCCGCCACCTCGTCGACGGCGACGGCACCCTGCTCGCCGAGCTGTCGGTGGACACGGTCCACGCCGAGCGCCTGGGGGAGGGAGGCGGCGCCACGGCCTCCTGGAAGGAGATCGAGGTCGAACTGGCGGACGGCGCCGACCCCGCGCTCCTCGACACCGTCGAGAAGCGCCTGAGGAAGGCGGGGATCCGCCCCTCGTCCTCGCCCTCCAAGCTGGCCCGGGCGGTGGCGGAGACGACACCGAAGGAGGCCGCTCCCGCTCGGCCGGAGCAGGCCGCCGAGGACGACGACACGGCGGGCGCCCGCGTCCTCGCGTACGTACGCGAGCAGATCGACGCGATCGTCGCGTTCGACCCCGCCGTCCGGCGCGACCTGCCCGACTCGGTCCACAAGATGCGCGTCGCCACGCGCAGGCTCCGCAGCGCCTTCAAGACGTACCGCAAGGTCCTCGACCGGAAGGTCACCGACCCCGTCGGCGAGGAGCTCAAGTGGCTCGCCGGCGAACTGGGCGTCGCCCGCGACCAGGAGGTCCTCCTCGCCCGCCTGCGCGGCCGCCTCGACGAGCTGCCCCCGACCCTCCTCCTCGGCCCCGTCCACGCCCGGCTGCGGATCTGGGACGTCTCCCGGGGCGTCGACGCCCGGCGCACCGCGCTCGCCGCCCTGGACTCCGACCGCTATCTCATGCTGCTGAAGACCCTCGACGCGCTCCTCGCCGACCCGCCCCTGCGCAAGGACGCCCGCAAGGCCCCCGCACCCGTCCTCGCCCGGGCCGTGCTCAAGGACTACGACCGCCTCGCCGCCCGCGTCGAGCGGGCCCTCGCCCTGCCCGCGGGACACGACCGCGACCTCGCCATGCACCAGGCCCGCAAGGCCGCCAAGCGGGCCCGCTACGCCGCCGACGCCGCCACCCCCACCCTCGGCAAGCCCGCCAAGCGCTTCGCCAGGAGGATGAAGGCCCTCCAGAGCGTCCTCGGCGACCACCAGGACAGCGTCGTCGCCCGCGAGGCCCTGCGGACCCTCGCGATCCAGGCGCACGCGGCGGGGGAGACGGCGTTCACCTGGGGCCTCCTCCACGGCCGGGAGGAAGCGGCCGGAGCGGCCGGGGAGCGGGCGTTCCCGGACGCCTGGAAGCGGGCCTCGGCCCCGAAACCACGGGCGGCACTGGCCCGCTGAGCACCGGGGTACGCTTGAGAGTCGCCCCCTGCCAGCTCACGAAGGTTCGAGATGTCTGCTGCCGAGTCTGTCTTCCCGCAGCTCGAAGCTCTGCTCCCGCACGTGCAGAAGCCGATCCAGTATGTCGGCGGAGAGCTGAACTCCACGGTCAAGCCGTGGGAGTCCGCCGACGTCCGCTGGGCACTCATGTACCCGGACGCGTACGAGGTCGGGCTGCCCAACCAGGGAGTCATGATCCTCTACGAGGTGCTGAACGAGCGCGAGGGCGTCCTCGCCGAGCGCACGTACAGCGTCTGGCCTGACCTCGAAGAGCTGATGCGCGAGCACGGCGTCCCGCAGTTCACCGTGGACAGCCACCGCCCCGTCGGCGCCTTCGACGTCTTCGGGCTCAGCTTCTCCACCGAGCTGGGCTACACCAACATGCTCACCGCCCTCGACCTGGCGGGCATCCCGCTGGAGTCGAAGGACCGGACCGTCGACCACCCGATCGTGCTCGCCGGCGGCCACGCCGCCTTCAACCCCGAGCCGATCGCGGACTTCATCGACGCGGCGATCATCGGCGACGGCGAGCAGGCCGTCCTCGACATGACCGAGATCATCCGGACCTGGAAGGCCGAGGGCCGCCCGGGCGGCCGCGAGGAGGTCCTCCTCCGGCTGGCGAAGACCGGCTCGGTCTACATCCCCGGCTTCTACGACGTCGAGTACCTGCCCGACGGCCGGATCGCCCGTGTCGTACCGAACCGCTCCGGCGTGCCGTGGCGCGTGTCCAAGCACACCGTCATGGACCTCGACGAGTGGCCCTACCCCAAGCAGCCGCTGGTCCCGCTCGCCGAGACCGTCCACGAGCGGATGTCCGTCGAGATCTTCCGCGGCTGCACCCGCGGCTGCCGTTTCTGCCAGGCCGGCATGATCACGCGCCCCGTGCGGGAGCGAAGCATCACCGGCATCGGCGAGATGGTCGAGAAGGGTCTCAAGGCGACCGGCTTCGAGGAGGTCGGCCTCCTCTCGCTGTCCTCCGCCGACCACACCGAGATCGGTGACATCGCGAAGGGGCTCGCCGACCGGTACGAGGAGGACAAGATCGGTCTGTCCCTCCCCTCGACCCGCGTCGACGCCTTCAACGTGGACCTCGCCAACGAGCTGACGAGGAACGGCCGTCGCTCAGGTCTCACCTTCGCCCCCGAGGGCGGCTCCGAGCGCATGCGCAAGGTCATCAACAAGATGGTCTCGGAGGAGGACCTGATCCGGACCGTCTCCACGGCGTACGGCAACGGCTGGCGCCAGGTGAAGCTGTACTTCATGTGCGGCCTGCCGACCGAGACGGACGAGGACGTCCTCCAGATCGGCGACATGGCGGTCAAGGTCATCGCCGAGGGCCGCAAGGTCTCCGGCCAGAACGACATCCGCTGCACGGTGTCGATCGGCGGCTTCGTGCCCAAGCCGCACACCCCCTTCCAGTGGGCCCCGCAGCTCTCCGCCGAGGAGACCGACGCCCGCCTGGAGAAGCTCCGGGACAAGATCCGCGGCGACAAGAAGTACGGCCGCTCCATCGGCTTCCGCTACCACGACGGCAAGCCCGGCATCGTCGAGGGCCTCCTCTCGCGCGGCGACCGGCGCGTCGGCGCGGTCATCCGCGCGGTGTACGAGGACGGCGGCCGCTTCGACGGCTGGCGCGAGTACTTCTCGTACGACCGCTGGATGGCGTGCGCCGAGAAGACCCTCCCGGACATGGGAGTCGACGTCGACTGGTACACGACGCGCGAGCGCACCTATGAGGAGGTCCTGCCCTGGGACCACCTGGACTCCGGTCTCGACAAGGACTGGCTCTGGGAGGACTGGCAGGACGCGCTCGACGAGACCGAGGTCGAGGACTGCCGCTGGACGCCGTGCTTCGACTGCGGTGTGTGCCCCGCGATGCAGACCGAGATCCAGGTCGGCCCCACGGGCAAGAAGCTGCTTCCGCTGACGGTCGTGAAGTAGGGCGTGCGGATAGGCCGTTCAGGCTAGGCCGTTCGGGTCCGATCACGTCACACTTCGACGACGGCCCGGCGCGAGGGGAAACCCTCCGCCGGGCCGTCGCGTCATTTCGGGCATGAGCATGGAGAAGCCGCAGCCCCGCCCCGAGCCCGAGGGCTGCCTCACGGCGTTCGTCAGGATCCCCGTCCGGATCGTGGTGCTGGTGATCGTCGTACCCGTCCGGATGGTCTGGGACGTCCTCGTCGTCTGCGCGCGGGCCGTCGACCGGGCGGTGCTCCGCCCCCTCGGCCGCGCGCTGGCCTGGCTGTTCCGGTACGCGGTGGCCGTCCCGCTCACCTGGCTGGCCAAGGCCCTGTTCGTCTGGCCGTGGGTGGCCCTGTGGCGGTACGTGGTGGCGCCGCTGCTCCGGTACGGCATCGCGATCCCGGCGGCGTGGCTGTACCGGACGGTGCTCACCCCGTTGGGCCAGGGCCTCGCGTGGATCCTCACGCGCACGGGCCACGGCCTCGGCGTGCTCCTCACCGGACTGTGGCGGTACCTGCTCCTGCCCGTCGCCCGGTACGGCTTCGTCCTGCCCGCCGACTGGCTGTACACCCGGGTCCTCACCCCGCTCGGACACGCGCTGACCTGGCTCTTCACCGGGCTCGGCCGCGCACTCGGGTGGCTGGCCAAGGCCCTCCTCGTGTGGCCGTGGGTCGCGCTCTGGCGGTACCTGCTCGTGCCGCTCGTCCGCTACGGCCTCGTGGTCCCGCTCACCTGGCTCTGGCACCGGATCCTCGCGCCGGCCGGGCATGAGCTCGTCGACGCCCTCCAGGTCTGCTGGCGGATCGCCGGCCACATCTCCCGCGCCGTCGGCCGCGCCCTCAAGTGGCTCGTCCGGAACCTGCTGGGGCGCCCGGCGGCCTGGTTCTACAGGCGGGTCGCCCTGCCGGTCGGGCACTGGGTCCGGGACACCCTCTGGGCCCCGGCCCGCGGGGCGGCCCTCCAGGCCGGGCGTGTCGCACGCGCCGCGCTCGCCTCGGCCCGCGCGACCGTGCGCCAGGCCCGGCGGGACGCGTGGCACGCGCTGGTCGGCGGAGCCCGCCCGACCGAGCCTGGGGAACCGGTGGTGGCCTCTACGCGTACTCTGGGTAGTACAACAAGCGCCTCCGGCGCGGCGCCCGCACCCGAGATCTCCCTGCGAAAGCGGGGGTGAGCCGGTCGGGACCCCCAGGGGCCACCCGTATTTCGAGGGCGGCGCGCGACCGCGTCCGCTCCGCACCGAGGAGAAGAACCACTGGGCAAGCGACAGCCCGAAGGCCCGCCGCCCGCACCGGCGGTGCAGCGCATCCGACTGCGCTACACCAAGCGCGGCCGCCTCCGGTTCACCAGCCATCGTGACTTCCAGCGCGCGTTCGAGCGTGCGCTGCGCCGCGCCGAGGTGCCCATGGCGTACTCGGCCGGCTTCACCCCGCACCCCAAGGTGTCGTACGCCAACGCCGCCCCGACGGGTACGGGCTCCGAGGCCGAGTTCCTGGAGATCGCCCTCACCGAGGCGCGGGACCCGGAGACCCTGCGGGTGCTGCTCGACGAGTCGCTCCCCGCCGGCCTCGACATCATCGACGCCGTCGAGGCCCGGACCTCCGGACTCGCCGACCGGCTCACCGCCTCCGTGTGGGAGCTGCGGCTCGACGGCGTCACCCTCGAGGACGCGGAGAAGGCCGTCGAGGCCTTCCTCGCGGCCGACACCGTGGAAGTACAACGCAAGACCAAGAACGGCATCCGCACCTTCGACGCCCGCTCCGCCGTCGCCGGCCTCGTCGCCGAGCGTCCACAGGCCGACCCCCCGGGCCATCCCCAGGTTGATAGGCCGCTGGACAATGCCTGTGCGATACTGCGGCTGGTTGTTCGGCACGTGACACCTGCCGTGCGACCCGACGACGTCCTGTCCGGTCTCCGAGCTGTGGCCGACCTGGCGCCGCCGGTCCCCGCAGCGGTGACCAGGCTGGCGCAGGGGCTCTTCGACGAGGAGTCCGGCACGGTGACCGACCCGCTCGCGCCCGACCGCGAGGCAGTCACGGCCGCTTCACCCACGGCCGCCGCGACCGCCTCAGCGACGGCGCCGGGTACCGATACCGCGTAGGGAGCGGTCGTCGTAGCGCAGCCCTGGTACTCGGGAGCCACCTGGGTCGGGCAGCGCACTGACCAGGAGACTTTCGCCAGGCCGTACGCACCACGCATACGGAACCGGCGAGCCAGACATCAGCTCCCGTGCGGCGCCCGCGCCCCGGACGGCGGCACCGCGCATCTCGCGCGATCGTGCCGCCGGACCGGAACAAGGCGCGGCGCCCGGGGGCGTGACGGGAGAACCGCCCGCATGCTCGAACAGCACGAAGAAAACACCGAGAACAGCACCGCACCCGGTGACAAGCTGCCGCCGCGCCGCAGGCGCCGCGCGGCGTCCCGGCCGGCCGGTCCGCCGGTGACGGCGGGCACCACCGAGGCCGCGGCCGAGGTCGTCGTGGAGACGCCGGTGGCCGAGGCCCCTCCGGTCGTCGAGGCGGAGGCCGCTCCGGCGCCCCGCACCCGCCGCCGTGCCACCCGTAAGGCCACCACCCCGGAGCCGGTCGCCGAGGCCGTCGAGGCCCCCGCCGCCGAGGAGACGCCCGCCGAGGCGGCGCCCGTCGAGGCCGCCCCGGCCGTCGAGGAGCCGGCGCCCGCCCGTACGCGTCGCCGTGCCACCCGTAAGGCCACCACCCCGGAACCGGTCGCCGAGACCGCCGAGGCCCCCGCCGCCGAGGCGGCCCCCGCCGTCGAGGTTCCGGCCGAGGAGCCGGCGCCCGCTCGCACCCGTCGCCGTGCCACGCGCAAGGCCACCGCCCCGGAGCCGGTTGCCGAGGTCCCGGCCGCCGAGGAGACGCCCGCCGAGGAGGCGCCCGTCGAGGCCGCCCCGGCCGTCGAGGTTCCGGCCGAGGAGCCGGCGCCCGCTCGCACCCGTCGCCGTGCCACCCGTAAGGCCACCTCTCCGGAGCCCGTCGCCCCGTCGGCCGGCGAGGCCGTCGAGGCCGGCGAGAGCCTGCCGCAGGAGACGGTCGCCCAGATGACCACCGAACAGGCGGAGCCCGAGGTCGCCGCCGCGGAGAAGGCCGCCACCCGTGGCCGTACCCGCCGCCGCGCCGCCTCGCCGCAGTTCACCTCCGAGCCGGTCGTCGCCCCGAAGGCCGAGGAGACGCCCCGCGGCCGCCGAGCCGCGCGTCCCGCCGTCGCCGTCTTCCAGGCCCCGGTCTTCACCGAGCCGATGTTCCAGACCCCGGAGACCGCGGCCGCCGCCGCTGCCGCCGAGGCCGCTGAGCTCGACGAGGAAGAGACGGTCGAGACCGCCGAGCCGGTCGCCGAGGCCGCCCCGGCCGTCGAGCGTCCCGAGCCCGCGGGTCGTCGCCGTCGTCGCCGTCGTGGCGAGCCGGTCGAGCACGCCGAGCCCGCGGCCGCCGAGACGGTCGTCGTCGAGCCGCTGCCCACCACCGTGGCCGACGAGCCCGAGGTGGAGGCCGAGGAGCCCGAGGCCGAAGCCGAGGAGACCGACGAGTACGAGGACCGTCCGTCCCGCCGTCGCCGCCGCGGTGGCCGTCGCCGTCGCCGCGGTGAGCTCGCCGAGGCGGACGAGGCCGAGGAGTCCGAGGAGGCGGAGGAGACCCGCGCCGAGGACGAGGAGGCCGAGGAAGAGGCCGAGGAGTCCGACGAGTACGAGGGCGGCACCCCGTCCGCCGCCGGCACCAGCAGCTCGCGACGCCGTCGCCGTCGTCGCCGCCGCAGCGGTGACAACGGCGCCGAGGCCGAGGGCGGCGAGGACGACGGCGTCCGTACGGTCGTCAAGGTCCGCGAGCCCCGCCCGGCCCGCGAGAAGGCCGAGCCCGGCACGGGCGCGGACGAGGTCCAGTCCATCAAGGGCTCGACCCGCCTGGAGGCCAAGAAGCAGCGGCGCCGCGAGGGCCGCGAGCAGGGCCGCCGCCGCGTCCCGATCATCACCGAGGCCGAGTTCCTGGCCCGCCGCGAGGCCGTCGAGCGCGTGATGGTCGTCCGCCAGAACGGCGAGCGCACCCAGATCGGCGTCCTCGAGGACAACGTGCTCGTCGAGCACTACGTCAACAAGGAGCAGGCCACCTCGTACGTCGGCAACGTCTACCTGGGCAAGGTCCAGAACGTCCTGCCGTCCATGGAGGCCGCCTTCGTCGACATCGGCAAGGGCCGCAACGCCGTCCTGTACGCCGGTGAGGTCAACTTCGAGGCGCTCGGCATGGCCAACGGGCCGCGCCGCATCGAGACCGCGCTCAAGTCGGGCCAGTCGGTCCTCGTCCAGGTGACGAAGGACCCGATCGGCCACAAGGGCGCGCGCCTCACCAGCCAGGTCTCCCTGCCGGGCCGCTACCTCGTGTACGTCCCCGAGGGCTCGATGACCGGCATCAGCCGCAAGCTCCCGGACACCGAGCGCGCGCGCCTGAAGACCATCCTCAAGAAGATCGTCCCCGAGGACGCGGGCGTCATCGTGCGCACCGCCGCCGAGGGCGCGAGCGAGGACGAGCTGCGCCGTGACGTCGAGCGTCTGCAGGCGCAGTGGGAGGAGATCCAGAAGAAGGCGAAGAACGGCGGCGGCTCCAACGCGCCCGCCCTTCTCTACGGTGAGCCGGACATGACCGTCCGGGTCGTCCGCGACATCTTCAACGAGGACTTCACCAAGGTCATCGTCAGCGGCGACGACGCGTGGGAGACCATCCACGGGTATGTGAACCACGTCGCCCCGGACCTGACCGACCGCCTGTCCAAGTGGACGAGCGAGGTCGACGTCTTCGCGACGTACCGCATCGACGAGCAGCTCATGAAGGCGCTGGACCGCAAGGTCTGGCTGCCGAGCGGTGGCTCGCTGGTGATCGACAAGACCGAGGCGATGATCGTCGTCGACGTCAACACCGGCAAGTTCACCGGCCAGGGCGGCAACCTCGAGGAGACCGTGACGAGGAACAACCT
Organism: Streptomyces sp. NPDC015346; assembly: GCF_043078785.1. Lineage (NCBI taxonomy): Bacteria > Bacillati > Actinomycetota > Actinomycetes > Kitasatosporales > Streptomycetaceae > Streptomyces > Streptomyces sp. NPDC015346. The sequence goes on from NZ_JBIBTW010000001.1 coordinate 463,822, forward strand.
CGAAGCGGCCGAGGAGATCGTGCGCCAGCTGCGCCTGCGCGACCTGGGCGGCATCGTCGTCATCGACTTCATCGACATGGTCCTGGAGTCCAACCGCGACCTGGTGCTGCGCCGCCTCCTGGAGTGCCTGGGCCGTGACCGGACCAAGCACCAGGTGGCCGAGGTCACCTCGCTGGGCCTGGTCCAGATGACCCGTAAGCGGGTCGGCCAGGGCCTCTTGGAGTCCTTCTCCGAGACCTGCGTCCACTGCAACGGGCGTGGCGTGATCGTGCACATGGAGCAGCCGACCGCCCCCGGTGGCGGCGGTGGCGGCAAGCGCGCGAAGAAGCGCGGCCGCGGCGGTGCGGAGCACGAGCACGAGCACGTCGAGGCGGTGGAGACCGAGGCCGAGGCCCTCGAGACCGAGACCGAGGCCGAGCTGGCCGCGGAGGTCGCCGCCCCGATCGCCGTGGAGGAGCCCTTCCGCCCGGACGAGGAGCTGTACAGCAGCGCCGCCGAGGCCGAGGCCGCCGCCACGCGCGGTCGTGGCCGCCGCCGTGCCACCCGCAAGGTGTCCGCGCCGGCCGGTCCGCCGGTCGTCGAGCCCGAGCCGGTCGTGGAGGCCGCGCCCGAGCCGGTCGTCGAGCCGGAGCCCGTCGTGGAGACGCCGGTCGTCGAGGAGGCCCCCGAGGCCGCCCCGGCGCCTCGTGCCCGCCGCCGTGCCACCCGTAAGGCGACCGCGCCCGCCGGTTCGCCGGCCCCGGCGCCCACGCCGGAGCCGGTCGTCGAGGCCGTCCCGGCCCTGGCGCCGGAGCCGGTCGTCGAGCCGGAGCCCGTCGTGGAGACGCCGGTCGTCGAGGAGGCCCCCGTGGCCGCCCCGCCGAAGGCCCGTCGCCGTGTGGTCCGTAAGGTCACCGCTCCCGCCGGATCCCCGGCCGGCGCCGAGGAGGCCGCCGTCGTGGTGGTCGACACCCCGGTCGCCGCCGAGCCCCCCGCCCCGGAGGCGGAGGCCGGTGCCGAGACGGGCGCCGAGGCCGGCGTCGAGACCGAGGCCGCCGCCCCGGCCAAGAAGGCGGCCCGCAAGACCGCCAAGAAGGCCACCGCGAAGAAGGCCGCCACCAAGAAGACGGCGGCCGTGAAGAAGACCGCGGCGAAGAAGACGACCACGAAGAAGGCCGCCGCCAAGAAGACGGCCGCCCCCGCGCAGGACTGACGCGGACCGCGGTGGGACGTCCTCCTCGGAGGGCGTCCCACCCGGCCTCGCGGGGTCGAAGTCACCGAATTTGACCCCTTGAGGCACCGGCCCGTAACCTTGACCGTCGGCGTGTCGTATGGCGCGCCGCTCCCCTGAGCACCCTCCTCCCGGTCCCCGGGAGAGGCCGCTCGTCCATTTCCGGATCATCGCGGGCCCCGGCCCGTGTGAGCGGCTGGCATCAGGGGTCCGTTCCCGAGTGAGAGAGAGATCCGCGTGTACGCCATCGTGCGCAGCGGTGGTCGCCAGCACAAGGTTGCTGTCGGCGACATCGTTGAGGTTGACAAGATTTCCACTGCCAAGGTTGGCGACACGGTCGAGCTCTCGACCCTGCTCGTTGTCGACGGCGACGCCGTGACCAGCGACCCGTGGGTCCTGGCCGGTATCAAGGTCACGGCCGAGGTCGTGGACCACCACAAGGGCGCGAAGATCGACATCCTTCGCTACAAGAACAAGACCGGCTACCGCCGTCGCCAGGGCCACCGCCAGCAGTACACGGCGATCAAGGTCACCGGCATCCCCACGGCTGCGAAGTAAGGGACTGAGGAGAGATGGCACACAAGAAGGGCGCATCGTCCACTCGGAACGGTCGCGACTCCAATGCTCAGCGGCTCGGCGTGAAGCGCTTCGGCGGTCAGGTCGTCAACGCCGGTGAGATCCTGGTCCGCCAGCGTGGCACCCACTTCCACCCGGGCGCGGGCGTCGGCCGTGGCGGCGACGACACGCTGTTCGCCCTGAACGCCGGTGCGGTGCAGTTCGGCACCCACCGTGGCCGCAAGGTCGTGAACATCGTTCCGGTCGCCTGATCGGTTCTTTTCGCGGAGGCGGACCTCACTTCCCGTAGTGGGAAGCGGGTCCGCCTTTCGCGTGTTACTAGATAGACATTCCGTACGAAGTAACTCTCTGGAGGCACACCCATGACCACCTTCGTGGACCGCGTCGAGCTGCACGTCGCCGCGGGTAACGGAGGCCACGGCTGCGCCTCCGTTCACCGGGAGAAGTTCAAGCCGCTCGGCGGCCCGGACGGTGGCAACGGCGGCCGTGGCGGCGATGTGATCCTGGTCGTCGACCAGTCGGTCACCACGCTCCTCGAATACCACCACTCGCCCCACCGCAAGGCGACCAACGGCAAGCCCGGCGAGGGCGGCAACCGCTCCGGCAAGGACGGCCAGGACCTCGTCCTGACCGTGCCCGACGGCACCGTCGTCCTCGACAAGCAGGGCAACGTCCTCGCGGACCTCGTCGGCGAGGGCACCACGTACGTCGCCGCCCAGGGCGGCCGCGGCGGCCTCGGCAACGCGGCCCTGGCCTCGGCGCGCCGCAAGGCGCCCGGCTTCGCCCTCCTCGGCGAGCCCGGCGACACGGGCGACATCGTCCTGGAGCTGAAGACCGTCGCCGACGTGGCGCTCGTCGGCTACCCGAGCGCCGGCAAGTCCTCGCTCATCTCCGTCCTGTCGGCCGCCAAGCCGAAGATCGCGGACTATCCGTTCACCACGCTCGTCCCGAACCTGGGCGTCGTCACCGCCGGCTCGACCGTCTACACGATCGCCGACGTGCCGGGCCTCATCCCGGGCGCGAGCCAGGGCCGCGGTCTGGGCCTGGAGTTCCTGCGCCACGTCGAGCGCTGCACGGTCCTCGTGCACGTCCTCGACACGGCGACCCTGGAGTCCGACCGTGACCCGATCTCCGACCTCGACGTGATCGAGGAGGAGCTGAAGCAGTACGGCGGCCTCGACGACCGCCCCCGCATCGTCGTCCTCAACAAGATCGACATCCCGGACGGCCAGGACCTCGCGGACATGATCCGCCCGGACCTGGAGGCCCGCGGCTACCAGGTCTTCGAAGCGTCGGCCGTGGCCCGTACGGGTCTGAAGGAGCTCTCCTTCGCCCTCGCCGAGATCGTGTCGAAGGCGCGCGCGGCCAAGCCGAAGGAGGAGGCGACGCGGATCGTCATCCGCCCGAAGGCGGTCGACGACGCCGGCTTCACGGTCACCTACGAGGAGTCCGAGGACCTGTACCGCGTGCGCGGCGAGAAGCCGGAGCGTTGGGTTCGCCAGACCGACTTCAACAACGACGAGGCCGTCGGCTACCTGGCCGACCGCCTCAACCGTCTCGGTGTCGAGGACGCGCTGATGAAGGCGGGCGCCCGCGCGGGCGACGGCGTCGCGATCGGCTCCGAGGAGAACGCGGTCGTCTTCGACTGGGAGCCCACGATGATGGCCGGCGCCGAGATGCTCGGCCGCCGAGGCGAGGACCACCGCCTCGAAGCCCCGCGTCCCGCGGCGCAGCGCCGCCGGGACAAGGACGCGGAGCGGGACGACGCCCAGCGCGAGTTCGACGACTTCAACCCGTTCTAGCCGACGGGAGACTGTGCCGGACCGCCGTACGACGGTCCGGCACAGCCGTCCGCGACGTGACGCGGCCCCCCGGTGCCGTGACTCCCGCGGCCGACCCCAGCGGCCGACCGGCGCGGTCGGCCGCTCCCTTAGGATCTGGATGTGAGTACCGCCCTTCCGCAGCCCCGCCCGCAGGCCGCTCCCTCCGTCGAGGGAAAGCCCTCCGTCGAGGGAGAGCCCTCCGTCGAGGGAAAGCTCTGCGTCGTCGTGATCGCCTACAACGACGAGGTGTTGGTCGGTGACGCGATCAGGTCCGCACTGGACCAGGGCCCCGTGGTCGCGGAGGTGATCGCGGTGAACGACGCCTCCGGCGACGGCACCGCGCGGGTCCTGGACGAGCTGGCCCGACAGCACCCCCGGCTGCGGATCGTCCACCGCACCGAGAACAGCGGCGGCTGCGGCACCCCGCGCAACGACGGCATCCAGGCCGCCACCGCTCCGTACGTGATGTTCCTCGACAGCGACGACGTCCTCCCCGAGGGCGCAGCGCGCGCCCTGGTCACGGCGGCCGAGACCCATCGCACGCCCGTCGCCGTCGGCGTGTGCGTCCGGCGCGAGCTGCCCGAGGGCCGCGACGTGCGCTGGCAGCCCCGGCTCTACCGCGAGCCGGCCGTCGTCGACACCGCGTCCGACCGCGCCGCACTCGTGCACGACACGCTCTGCGTGAACAAGATCTACGACCGCTCCTTCCTGGCCGAGCATGGCATCCGCTTCCCGGACGGACGCTTCGTCTACGAGGACTTCCTCTTCACCGCGCGCGTGCTGGCCGCCTCGCCGCGCATCGCCGTGATCCCCGACACCGTGTACGTCTGGCATGTGCGCCGCGCCGCCGACCGGCTGTCGATCTCCCTCGACCGTGACGGGGTCGACAACTGGCAGGCCCGCATCGCCGCCCACCAGAAGGCCGTCGCCGCCTTCGACGAGGCCGGTCGTCCGGAACTGGCGGCCGCCTGCCGCACCAAGTTCCTCGAACACGACCTGCGGCTGTACGCCCGCGAGGTGCGGCTGCGCTCCGCCGCGTACCGGAAGGCGTGGTGGGAGCTCACACGCGACCACCTCTCCGGCTTCGAAGAGAGCGAGATCGCCGCCGCCACCCCCTCGGCGCGCTGGATGGCCCGCTTCCTCCTCGCCACGGAGGAACCGCGCGACCTGGACCGGCTGGCCGCGCTCGCGAGCGAACCGGCGCGCCTCCTCCCTCCGTACGCACGGGCCGGGGGCGTCCCCGTCTGGTCCGCGGAGCAGCCGGACATCGAGCTGGACGGCATGGAGACACTCCCGCCCGCCGAACTGCCGGTGGTCGTGGACGCCGAGCTGCGCCCCGGAATCACCGGCGAACTGCGGCTCACCCTGCACGAGCTGTACGGACGCCTCGGCCCCGCCGGCCCCCGCTCGGTGGAGGTCCAGTTCCTTCCCCGTGGCGACGACACGCCCGCCGTGAGCCGGGTCGCCGAGCTCCGCGAGGAGAACGGGGCCTGGACCGCCCGCCTCCCCGTGGGGCTGACCGCACTGGCCCGCCTGGGCCGCAGGCGGGGGCGCCGTGGCCTGCAGACCTGGGACCTGCGGGTCCGCGTGGAGTGTGCCGAAGGCGAGCCCCTCGCGACCGCCCCCCGTCCGGTCGGCGGCGGGCAGCGGCGCTCGGTCGTGCTCAGCGGCCGGTACGGTGTACTGCTGATGCAGCAGTACACCACCGCGAACGGTTCACTCGCGGTACGGCTCGCTCCGGGGGCTCGTGACGGGCTCCGGACGGTCGGAGCCAGGTTCCGTCGGATCTCCCGCGGTTCTCAGCGAAAGGGATAAGGGGCGCTATGACTTTTCTGATCACCGGTGGTGCCGGATACATCGGCTCTCATGTGGTCCGCGCCATGACGCAGGCCGGCGAGCGGGCCGTCGTACTCGACGACCTGTCCACGGGATACGCGGAGCGGGTGCCGGACGGCGTGCCCCTGGTGGTCGGTTCCACCCTCGACCGCGAACTGCTCGACCGGACCATCGCCGAGCACGGCGTGACGGGTGTGGTCCACCTGGCCGCGAAGAAGCAGGTCGGTGAGTCCGTCGAGCAGCCCCTGCGCTACTACCGCGAGAACGTGCAGGGCCTGACCGTCCTGCTGGAGGCGGTGGCCGCCGCCGGCGTGCGCAACTTCCTCTTCTCCTCCTCCGCGGCCGTCTACGGCATGCCGGACGTCGACCTCGTCACCGAGGAGACCCCGTGCGTCCCGATGAGCCCCTACGGTGAGACCAAGCTGACCGGCGAGTGGCTGGTCCGCGCCGCGGGCAAGGCCCACGGCATCTCCACGGCCTGCCTGCGCTACTTCAACGTGGCCGGCGCCGCGACCCCCGAGCTGGCCGACACGGGCGTGTTCAACCTGGTCCCGATGGTCTTCGAGCGGCTGGACGCCGGCGAGTCGCCGCGCATCTTCGGCGACGACTACGCCACCCCCGACGGGACGTGCGTGCGCGACTACATCCACGTCGAGGACCTCGCCGACGCGCACCTCGTCGCGGCGCGCAAGCTCGCGCAGTGGGCGGCCGCCGGTGAGCCCCGCGATCTGACGGTCAACATCGGCCGCGGCGAGGGCGTCTCCGTCCGCGAGATGATCGACCTGATCAACGAGGTCACCGGCCACGACGTCGCACCGGTGGTCACCCCACGCCGCCCCGGGGACCCGGCCCGGGTCGTCGCCGCCGCGGACCGTATCGAGTCGGAGCTGGGCTGGCAGGCCCGCCACGACGTCCGCGCCATGATCAGCTCGGCCTGGGACGGCTGGGTCGCCCGCCGCGCGGTGACCGCCTGACGGGTCCCCCGGACACGAGGGAGGGCCGGCCGATGATCTCGGCCGGCCCTCCCTTTTCCGCTTTTCCGCTCTGCGCGCGTTCCGTTACGCGCGCATCCGTCCGCCTACCGGTCGAGCAGCGTGAACAGGTTCTCCCAGCGGGCCACGATCTCGTCCGTCGAGTAGCGCTGGATGTCGGCACGGGCCCGCGTACCCATGCTGTCGCGCAGCTCCTTGTCCGACATCAGCCGGTCGAGCTTGTTGGCGAACTCGCCCGTGTTCCCGGGAGGCACGATGAGCCCGTTCTCGCCGTCCGTGATGATCTCGCGGACACCGGGAGCGACATCGAAGGCCACACAGGGCACGCCTGTGGCCATGGCCTCCATCAGCGCGAGCGGGAAGCCCTCGCCTCGCGACGACAGGGCGAACAGCGAGCTCTCCCGCAGCGCGCCGGGCACGTCGCTGGTACGGCCCATCCACTCCACCGACGAGGTGAGCCCCAGCTGGGCGCACTGCTTCTTGAGCGCCTCCTCCTCCTCACCGGAGCCGTAGACGCGCAGGATCCACTCGGGGTGGCGCGCGGCGACCTCGGCCCAGGCGTCGAGGAGCAGATCGACACCCTTCTCCTCGTGCAGCCGCCCGATGCTGACGACGCACTTGGCGGAGCGCGTCGACGGCTCCTCAGGGAAGAACGGGAGCGGGTTGGGCATGGCGCCGACGTTGTCGACGCGCTGCCGGATCCAGAGGTCCGCGTCCTCACGGGTCAGGACCAGCATCCGGTCGACGTCCTTGTAGAACCGCTTGACCCGCTGGAAGCGGGACGACTTGCGGCAGGTCTCGAAGGACTCGTGGCTCATGCCGATCACGCGCAGCCCCGCCGTGTCGGCCAGCGCGACCCACTCCATGGCCCAGACCTGGGTCACGATGAGGACGGACCCGGGCCGGGCGGTGCGGAAGAGCGCGGTCAGCTTCGCGGCCTGCTCGCGCATCCCCGCCTCACGCGCGGCCCTGCGCCGCCGCTCGACGATGTCGAGCTTGCCCTTGATGCCCCGCAGGGGCTTCAAGGACGGCGGGTGGGTGTCGTACAGCGTGGTGGTCTTGTACGGCAGGTCGTCACCGAGGTCGGCACGGCGGCCTTCGGCGGCGGGGACGATGCCCACCACGTGAACCGCGTGCCCGCGGTCGCTGAAGAGCCGGGCCATCTGGTGCGACCAACTGGTGATGCCACCGAGCTCGTCGACGCTGTTGGAGACCAGGAAGATGTCCCGGGGACCGGTGTCCTGCTGCTCGGTCACTGACGTGTTCACCGACTTCATCGACTTGGTCATCAACGGCTCCATCGGGAGAAGAACTGATCGACGATGGTCCGCGCGGCGTTCCCCTGGTCGTACTCGCCGAACTCGGCGACGAAGCGCTTACGGGCGTCGGCGTACTCCCGGCCCTCCGCGTCGAGGTTCCGCAGGGCGTCGCGGAACTCGTCCTCCGTGCGGAACACCGGCCCCGGGGCGTGCTCGAGCAGGTCGAAGTACGTGCCGCGGTCCTCGTGGACGTAGGCCTCGTAGTCGTACGTGAAGAACAGCATCGGCCGGTCGAGGAGCGCGTAGTCGAACATCACGGAGGAGTAGTCCGTGATCAGCGCGTCGGCGAGCTCCATCAGCGGCATCACGTCGTGCTGCGCCGAGACGTCGATGACCTTGCCCTTCACGGTGGGCGGCAGCACCACGTGATTGAAGTAGTGCGCGCGCACCAGCAGGACGTACTGGTCGCCGAACTCCTCGGCGAAGCGCTCCACGTCGAAGGGCAGCGCGAACTGGCGGGCCTTGCCCGACGACGCGCGGAACGTCGGCGCGTACAGCAGCACGGTCTTGTCGGCCGGGATGCCCAGCTGCTCGGCGAGCGGTCCGCGCTCACGCGCGCCGCCCCGCTCCTCCTCACGCTGCCTGGCCTGGACCAGGACGTCGTTACGGGGGTAGCCGGTGCGGAGCAGCGTCCGGTCCTGGAGCCGGAAGGCCTTCGCCAGGGTCCGCACGTCGTGCTCCGAACGCACCAGGAAGTGGTCGAAACGGTCGAGGTGCTTCTGCTGTTCCGCCTGCTCCTGGCGCGTCTTCGCCTTGAGGCTGGGCTGGTCGAAGCCCATCTTCTTCAGCGCGGAGCCGTGCCAGGTCTGGATGTACGTCGTCTCGGGCCGCTTGACCAGCCGCAGCGGATAGCTCTGGTTGTCCACCCAGAACTCGGCGCGGGCCAGGGCCTTGAGGTACGGCAGAGACCAACGGCGCACCAGCTGCGCGTCCTTGGGGAAGTCGGCCGGGCTTCCGGCGTACGACCAGACCGCCTCGAAGTCCAGGCCCTGCCTGCGCATCTCCTCGTAGATCGCGCGAGGGCTGTCGCTGTACTGCTTGCCCAGCTGGCTCTCGAAGACGACCGTCCGCTTCTTGACAGGCAGCCGGCTGTACACCTCGTGGTACAGCCGCAGCTTCGTCTCGGCGGAGGTCAGGGTCTGGCGCAGCGCCTTCGCCTTGCGGTAGCCGGACTTGGCGATCCGTCCGGGGCGTCCCTGGACGTTGCGCTGGATGAACTCCTCGATCCGCTCGCTGTCGCTCCTCTTGGAGACGAGGCGGAAGGCGAGGTGTCCCTTGGCCGTCGGATGCGGCTCCACGTGGTCGGCGACGAGCCGGGTCAGCCGCGGCTTGACCGGGAGCGCGCCGCTGCCGATCTCGCTCTCGCCGACGGTGAGGCGGGTGTGCGTGCGCACGCCGTTCACCTGGAGGTTGAGCCGGACGTCCCAGATCGAGTCGATGATGCCCAGCGGGCGAAGCCGCGAGCTGATGTCGGCATCGGTCTCCCAGTGGAGGCTGTCGCCTTCGTGGCGCAGCGTCGTGACGGGGAAGACGAAGGTCTGCAGGCTGCGGCGGCGGGCCCGGAACTCCAGCTCCGCCTTGAGGGTGGCACCCGGCTCGATGATGCCCAGCGGGTTGGTGATCCGCCCGGCGAGGCGCGCCGTCCCGTCCGACTCCGCGTACTCGGTGAGTTCGTTGCGCAGGAACAGCTTGTTGATCGGCTTCTCGTGGTAGCCGAGGTCCGTGACGTCGAGCACGCTGCGGCCGAACTCGTCGTCGAGGTGCTCGGCGCACCAGAAGACGCGGCCGTCGCGCTCGGCGAGCGGCGAGGAGACCTTGTCGCGGTGGATCAGGGTGTCCACGGCCGGGAGCAGGTTGTCCCAGTCGCTCTTCTCCAGCAGGTAGGCGCAGATCGCCTGGATCGCGGGGACCTGCGCGTACGCCTCGCGGTCGAGACCCTGGAGGTACGGGCGGGACAGCTCGGCGAACTCCCGGCGGTAGGCCTCGTCGCGGAACGGAAGGTCACGCAGATGGAGGACCAGGTCGTGCTTGAGGAACTTGACGTCCTTGGCGCGCCGGAGCTCCTCCAGGCCGTGCTGGTCGAGGAGCGCGTCGATCCGGCGGTGGATCTCCAGCCGGTGCTCGTAGTTGCGCATCTCGTGCCGGCTGTTGGTGACCGACTTGACCTTGGCCTGCTCGTAGACGTGCCAGAAGTAGACCTGGTTCGGGATGAGCGTGATCTTCTTCGCGGCGAGGTAGGCCTCGGCGATGAACATCAGGTCCTCGTAGAACATCCCCTTCGGGAAGCGGAGGTTGTTGTCGACGAGGAAGTCGCGGCGGTAGCACTTGTTCGTGGAGAGCGTGTCCCACACGAAGAGGTCGGGCAGCTCGGTGACCGAGTCGAGCGTGCGCGTCGTCGAGTAGAGCCAGTTGTACCACTCGTTGCGCTTCTCGTTGCGGCTGTCCTTGAAGAGGCGCACACAGAGACCCGAGACCATGTCGGCCCCGGTCTCCTCGGCCGCCGACACCATGTTCCGGCAGGCGTTGAGCTCCAGCACGTCGTCACTGTCGAGGAACATGACGTAACGGCCCCGCGCGTGGCCGATGCCGACGTTGCGGGGTTCACCGCCCGCACCACTGTTCTCGGGCAGTTGGTACGCACGGACCTGTCCGGGGTGCGCGGCCGCCAGTTCCTGGGCCACCTCGAAGGTGCGGTCCTTGCTGCAGTCGTCGACGATCACGACTTCGACGCTCTGCAGTGTCTGGTCCAACACCGATCGCACGGCCGTCGGGAGACGCTCTGCGTCGTTGTAGGCGATGACGATCACTGAGACGTCAGGCACGGCACCTCGATCCACTTGTCTTGCTGCAGGCTGCCTCAAAGGTACCTCGCGTTCACTTCTCGATGGACTGATGGTCCGGGAGGCGTCCGGGCCCGTAGAGCTGACTTCCCTCGATCGGATCCGACGATTTTAGAGGGCGACCTGTCCGGCTCCGACGCGGACCGAAGCGCCCGCACATAGGGCGCATCACTCTATATGCGCGCATAACGGCGAGAGACGGCGAGAGAGAGGCGGGGTGCGATGGAAGCGGACCACGGAGGGGACACGGGGTGTTGGGAGGGGTGCGGCGGCGTACGGCCGTGTCCGTACGGGCCCGCTGTGTTTCTGCTCACGACGGTCGCGCGGGTCGACGGGGCGGTCCGATGACGGGCGGTGCGGAGCGTGCGGGCGGTCCGACGCGTGCGGGGAGGATCGGGCGGATCGGGCGCTTCGTGGTGGTGGGTGGCGTCAACACCGGGACCTTCTTCGGCTGTTACCTGCTGCTGCACCCCTGGATGCCGTACTTCGCGGCGTACTCCCTCGCCTTCCTGCTGAGCATGGTCGGCTCGTTCTTCCTGAACACCTACTTCACCTACCGCACACGGCCGACCTGGAAGAAGTTCGCCCTCTTCCCGCTCACCAACGTCACCAACTATCTGGTGCAGAGCGTCGGCCTGTACGCCCTGGTGACCTGGGCCGGGATGGACGACCGGGTCGCGCCCCTGGTCGCGGCCGTCGTGGCCATCCCGTTCACCTATCTGCTCGCGCAGCGGATCCTGACCTCCGGCGCGGCGGGGACGTCGTCCACGGAACGGAATGATCAAGCGACGGCGGTGGCGGCTCGCGTAGATTGCGAGGTCGAGTAATCCTCGGAAGGTGTGCGGGGGTAGCCGGACAGTGGGCAGAGGCGAGTGGGGACGACGCAGGTGACCGAGGCAAGGCAGTACGTGACCGAAGCGCGCAGGATCGTCGTCAAAGTCGGCTCCTCCTCCCTGACCACCGCGTCCGGCGGCCTGGACGCCGACCGGGTCGACGCCCTCGTCGACGTCCTCGCCAAGGTCCGCAGCGGTGGCGAGAAGGAGATCGTCCTGGTCTCCTCCGGCGCCATCGCCGCCGGACTCGCCCCGCTCGGCCTCACCCGCCGGCCCAAGGACCTGGCCCGGCAGCAGGCCGCCGCCAGCGTCGGCCAGGGGCTCCTCGTCGCCCGCTACACCGCCTCCTTCGCGCGGTACGGCGTCCGCGTCGGGCAGGTGCTGCTGACCACCGATGACACCAGCCGCCGGGCCCACTACCGCAACGCCTACCGGACCCTCGACCAGCTGCTCGCCATGGGCGCCCTGCCGGTCGTCAACGAGAACGACACCGTTGCCACGGACGAGATCCGCTTCGGCGACAACGACCGGCTCGCCGCTCTCGTGGCCCATCTCGTCCGCGCCGATCTGCTGGTCCTGCTCTCGGACGTCGACGGGCTCTACGACGGGGACCCGTCCAAGCCGGGCACCTCGCGGATCGCCGAGGTCACCGGTCCCGAGGACATCGCGCACGTCGAGATCGGATCGGCCGGCAAGGCGGGCGTGGGCACCGGCGGCATGGTCACCAAGGTCGAGGCCGCCCGCATCGCCGCGGCCGCCGGCATCCCCGTGGTCCTGACCTCCGCCAGCCGCGCCGCCGACGCCCTGGCCGGCCGCGACACCGGTACGTACTTCCACCGCACCGGCCGCCGCTCCGCCGACCGGCTGCTCTGGCTCGCCCACGCCTCCACCCCGCAGGGCTCCCTGACCCTGGACGACGGTGCCGTACGGGCCGTCGTGGAGGGGAAGAAGTCGCTGCTCGCGGCCGGGATCGCCGCCGTGGAGGGGGAGTTCGTGGCCGGCGACCCGGTCGAGCTGCGCGACACGGAGGGCCGGGCCGTCGCCCGCGGTCTGGTCAACTTCGACGCCAAGGAGATCCCCCGGATGCTCGGCCGCTCCACACCCGAGCTGGCCAAGGAGCTCGGCCCTGAGTACGAGCGGGAGGTCGTCCACCGGGACGATCTGGTCGTCGTCGGTCCCTGAGCGCGGTCGCGGTCGCGGTCGCGGTCGGGATCGCGGTCGGGATCGCGGTCGGTCGGCCCTGAGGGCCTCGCCCGCTTGGGATTCCGTGGTGATCCGGCGAGGAAACGGCCGAAAGTCCGGCCATCCGGTAGAGACCTTCCCCAAAACCGCCCCACGTGCCGCCTCGGACTGGTCAACTTTGTCTCGGGGGCAAGACAAGGCGGGGTACAGCACCACACGCATCAAACAGGAGGCCGCCGGTGAGACGAGCGCGCCCAGGGGCACTGCCCCGCGGGACTGCCGAACGCGCCCTGACCAGTGTCGAGGCCGGAGCCGACTTCGACGAGGGACAGGACACCGAGACACGTGAGGCACGTGGCGAGGAGCGGGTGGTGTCCAAGCTCTGGCACATCACCCTGAGCGTCTCGGGGGCCGAGGCCCCGTTGAAGGAGGTCAGGCGAGGGCTCGAGCAGCTGGCCCACGACCATCCCTTCCTGCTGACCAGTCGCTACGCCAATGATCACGCGGAGATCCGCTACTGGGAAGAGGCCCGTGACCTGCACGACGCCGCGGCCGTCGCGCTGCGGCTGTGGGGCGAGCACCGGCAGAGTGCCAGGCTGCCCCCGTGGGAGATCGTCGGCCTGGAGGTCATCGACCGCGAGACCTACCACCAGCGCATCGCCGAGGGGTACGGCCCTCCGCCGGCCGCCCCGGTGGGGGTCCACCCCTACTGAGCCGGGCGCTGGGGCGGGTTCCCGGGGAGCTGCCCCCGCCCGGCGCGAGCGCGCGGCTGTCTCGCACTGTGGGACGGCGGGGCGCGAGATGTCTCGGAGTGCGGGATGCGCAGGGGATACGTGAGGGATGTCCGCAGTGGTGCCAGTACCCTGCGGACATGACCTCGCTCACGCCGCTCGACAACCTCTCCCCGGTCGCGCAGGCCGCCTACCGGGCCCGCTCCGCCGCCGCCGAAATCGCGCCACTTCCGCGCGCGGCGAAGGACGACGCCCTGCTGGCGATCGCGGACGCGCTCGAGGTCCGGACCGCCGAGATCGTCGAGGCCAACGCCGAGGACGTCGCCCGGGCCCGCGAGGCCGGGACCAGCGAGTCCATCGTCGACCGGCTGACCCTCACCCCGGAGCGCGTGCGGGCCATCGCCGCCGACGTCCGTGACGTGGCCGCGCTGCCCGACCCGGTCGGCGAGGTGGTCCGCGGCTCGACCCTGCCCAACGGCATCGACCTGCGCCAGGTCCGCGTCCCGCTCGGCGTCGTCGGCATCATCTACGAGGCCCGCCCCAACGTCACCGTCGACGCGGCCGCCCTCTGCCTGAAGTCCGGCAACGCCGTCCTGCTGCGCGGCTCGTCCTCCGCGTACGCCTCCAACACCGCCCTGGTGAAGGTCCTGCGCGACGCCGTCGGCGGGGCCGGCCTGCCCGCCGACGCGATCCAGCTGGTCCCCGGCGAGTCCCGCGACTCGGTACGGGAGCTGATGCGCGCCCGTGGCCTGGTGGACGTCCTCATCCCGCGGGGCGGCGCCTCCCTGATCCGTACCGTCGTCGAGGAGTCGACCGTCCCCGTCATCGAGACCGGCACCGGCAACTGCCACGTCTACGTGGACGCCCAGGCCGACCTCGACATGGCCGTCGACGTCCTGATCAACTCCAAGGCCCAGCGGCCCAGCGTCTGCAACGCCGCCGAGACCCTGCTGGTCCACCAGGACATCGCGGACGTCTTCCTGCCCCGCGCCCTGGCCGCCCTCGCCGACGCCGGTGTCACGGTCCACGCCGACGAGCGGGTCCTCGCCCACGCCGAGGGCTCCAAGGCCACCGTCGTCCCCGCGACCACGGAGGACTGGGAGACCGAGTACCTCTCCTACGACATCGCCGCCGCCGTCGTCGACTCGCTCGACGCGGCCGTCTCCCACATCCGGCTCTGGTCCTCCGGCCACACCGAGGCGATCGTCACCACCTCGCAGGCCGCCGCCCGCCGCTTCACCCAGCTGGTCGACTCCACGACGGTCGCCGTCAACGCGTCCACCCGGTTCACCGACGGCGGTCAGTTCGGCTTCGGCGCCGAGATCGGCATCTCGACGCAGAAGCTGCACGCCCGCGGGCCGATGGGCCTGCCGGAGCTGACCTCGACGAAGTACATCGTCACCGGCGACGGCCACATCCGATAGCCGCCGGTTCCCCCGTTCGGCGCCGCCCCGCGACGCCGGACGGGGGCCTGACGAGCGACCGGACGGGCCGGGATGCTTCGCACTCTCCCTGCCCAAATCCCCCTCCCCGGTCTACTCTGACAAGCGTGCCGGACGACGTGGGGGACAGGCCGTTTCCGGACGGCGGAGACCCCGAGAACTCTGACGACCGCGGGGGCGCGGACGAGGACTTCGCCACCGTGGTCTTCGACGAGGACTTCGTCCGCGCTGCCCAGGTTCACGAGCCGACCGCCGTGGAGCGCCTCCTCGCGGCGGCGCAGGCGCGCGCCGAGGCGGAGGCCGCCAGGGCACGCGCCGGCGGCGGACCGGGCGAGGACGAGCTCCACGAGGACGGCTACGACCCCGCGGACCCCTTCGGCGGCCCCTACGGCGACGGCTACGACCCGGACGACCCCGACGACGACTCGGGCCCGTACGGCCCCCACGGAGGGGCCCTGCGCCCCTACCGGGGCAGCGCCCGCTGGCACCGGCCGGTCGCCTGGGTGCTCGCCCTGGTGATGGGCGTCGGGATGGTCGCCCTCGCCTTCACCGCGGTCTACCGCGGCGCCTCCGCCAACCGTCAGGACAAGGTGCCCGCGCCCGCCACGACGGGCATCGACAAGCCGCGAGCCGTCCCTCCCGCGGCCGTCGCCCCCTCCGCCCCCGCCCCCTACTCCACACCGTCGGTCACCCCCGCTCCCCGCACCCCCTGAGCCGAGTGCGCGCAGTGGGGTGACAGGTCGGAAATCATCGGAACTTGTCGTGTACCTGGGCGTTTACCAGGGCTTCGTCCGACCTACCCTGAAGGTATGGCAGGGCGTGGCGACCCGCCTGAGGGGACGGCCCCCGACCCCGGCGGTGGTGACGACGAGTACCGATCCGTCGTCTTCGACGAGTCGTTCGTCCGCGCTGCCCGGCTCCAGGAGTTCTCCGCCGAGGAGCGGATGGGAGAGCCCTCCCAGGCCGTGCGCTCCCTCGCCGTCCGCGAGCACAGAAGCGGCTCCGGCCAGGCCGTCCTGCTCGTGCTGCTGATCCTCCTCGCCTTCGGAACGGCCATCTATCTCGGCGTCCGCAACCCCTACCAGCCCCCCGTCGACCAGCGTGCCGAACCCCTGCGCGTCACGATGGTCCCGCTGGCCCCCAAGGGCCCGGTGCCGGGCGGCGAGCCCGACCAGCTCTTCGCCCGCAGCCCGGCCGCCGAGTACCGCGAGGGCGCCTCCGGCATCAACCTCCCGCACACCGGACGCACCACCCATTTCTCCGAGAGCCAGGTCATCGCCGCCCTGACCATCGCGAAGGACTACCTGGTGACCTCGTCCCTGGAGCCCGACGTCCTGACGGGAGCGACGGACCGTCCCGTCCGGCTGCTGATCGACCCGGACCAGCTGGAGCAGTTCGACCGGAGTGTCGAGTCGCCGCTCGACGACGGACTGCACGCGGTCTCCGGCTGGCTGGTGCGGTTCGACCCGGCCGAGGTGGCCCCGGCCGAGCCCGCGCCCCGCGTCCAGGGCACGCTCCGCTTCGCGGAGACGTCCACCGACATGCTGGAGGTGACCGCGGACCACACGTTCACCTACGCCGTGCGCCCCGCCACCTCAGGCGCCGGCCCGGTGGGCCAGGCCTCGCTCTTCACCGTCCACCGCGAGATCCACTTCCGCTTCGACCGGGAGGATCTGCGGATGCACCGCGCCGAACTGCTGACCAGCGTCGTCCAGGCCGGTCCCCAGGCCTGCGGCGACGACACCAGCGGCTCCCTGCGCCCGCTCCTGGCGGGCGAGCGGGCCTCCGGCGCCGACACCGGGGAACCCGCGGTCACCGACCCGTACGCCACGGGCCGACCCGCCGCCTCCCCGCTCTGCGGAGCTCTCGACCCGAGCGCTCAGCCCTCGCTCTGACCGCCCCGGCCGTCGCTCCCGCTCTCGCCCGTGCTGTCGTCGCCCGCCGTACCGCCGGTCGCCCCACCCGTACCACCGGTGGTCCCGTCGCTCCTTGAGGCCCCGCCGCCGAACCGGCTGCGCAGCTTCCCGCCCAGGTCGCCCGCGAGGTCTCCCGCACCACCGGCTATGTCACCGACCAGCTTCATCAGCGGATCCCTGCTGGTGCGCACGGAGTCGGCGTAGTGCCCCGCCGACTCACGGAAGGAGTCGGTCACCGAGGCGTCCTTGTCCTCCGAGCGGCGCGGGTAGTGCCCGTCCATGATCCGCTGGTAGTCGCGGGTCTCGGACCACTTCTTCAGCTCGGCCGCCCGGACGGTGGTGAAGGGGTGCGAGCGCGGTAGCACATTGAGGATCTTGAGGACGGAGTCCCGCAGGTCGCCGCCCTTCTCGTACTCGTCGGCCTGGGCGAGGAACGCGTCCACGTTCATCTCGTGCAGATGGTTGCCGCCGGCGATCTTCATCAGACCCCGCATCGAGGCCTGCAGGTCCTGCCCCACCAGCAGCCCCGCCCGGTCGGCGGAGAGCTCCGACTTGCGGAACCACTCCCGCAGCGCCGTCACGATCGCCATGATCGCCATGTTCCCCAGGGGGATCCAGGCCACCTTCAGCGCCAGGCCCGTGAGGAACAGCAGGATCGTGCGGTACACGGAGTGACCGGAGAGGGCGTGGCCCACCTCATGGCCGACGACCGCCCGCATCTCCTCCTCGTCGAGCAGCTCCACGAGGCCGGTGGTGACCACGATGATCGGCTCGTCCAGGCCGATGCACATCGCGTTCGGCTTCGGGTCCTGCGTGACGTACATCGGCGGGACCTTCTCCAGGTCCAGGATGTAACACGCGTCCCTCAGCATGTCGTTGAGGTGCGAGAACTGGGCGTCGCTCACCCGGACGGAATCGGAGAGGAAGAGCAGTCGGAGACTGCGCTCGGGCAGCAGCCCGCTGAGCGCCTTGAAGACCGTGTCGAAGCCGGTCAGCTTGCGCAGCGCGACGAGGGCCGAGCGATCGGCCGGGTGTTCGTAGGCCCGCGAGGAGATGTCCGGGAAGCGCTTGCGCTGCCTGCTCGGCACGTTCCCGTTTCCGTTGTCGGTCTGCTCGGTCATGGATGCCCCCTGTTCGTACGAGACCTTGCTCGTCCCCCTGACCCGTCCCAGCCTAGGTGCTGGGGCCCACACGCGCCGGAGCCTGTGGACAACTCCGCCTGTGGACAACTCGGGCAGCGTGGAACATCAACGCCAACGACTGAGTCGGCGTGAGCGTGCCCGGACGCCCCGCATACGATGTGGGCGAAGTCTCCGCTCCCCGATCGATAGGTCCTGCCGAAGATGAGCCTCCACAGCACCGCCGCCAACCTGGTCTCGCTCGCCCAGGGCGCCGAGCACGGCGGCAACCACGACAGCCTCAACCCCTACCTCACCGGTTTCGGCGCGCTCGGTGCGCTGCTCCTGCTGCTGTGGATCACCACCCGCTTCAACCGCGACCGCTGAGCCGGCGACCACCGCTCAGGCGTTCGCCGCCGTGCCAGTAGGCTCTGCACGCATGGGAGAGCAGGAAGTGCCTACTGGCAGTCGCGGCAAGCGCCGACTCGGCGTGATGGGCGGGACCTTCGACCCGATCCACCACGGACACCTGGTGGCCGCCAGTGAGGTGGCCGCCCTGTTCCACCTCGACGAGGTGGTGTTCGTGCCGACCGGGCAGCCCTGGCAGAAGAGCCACAAGGCCGTCTCCGCGGCCGAGGACCGCTATCTGATGACGGTCATCGCCACCGCGTCCAACCCGCAGTTCTCGGTCAGCCGCATCGAGATCGACCGCGGCGGACCCACGTACACCATCGACACCCTGCGGGACCTGCGCTCCCTCAACAGCGACTCGGACCTCTTCTTCATCACCGGGGCCGACGCGCTGTCGCAGATCCTCACGTGGCGCGACGCCGAGGAGCTCTTCTCGCTCGCCCACTTCATCGGCGTCACCCGGCCGGGCCACGACCTCACGGACGACGGTCTGCCCAAGGGCGGGGTCTCGCTGGTCGAGGTCCCCGCGCTCGCGATCTCCTCCACCGACTGCCGGATGAGGGTCGCGCAGGGCGACCCGGTCTGGTATTTGGTGCCGGACGGCGTGGTGCGCTACATCGACAAGCGCCAGTTGTACCGCGGCGAGTGAGCCTCGGAGAGGGGCACCGGTGAACGATCAGCAGAACCCGTACGACCCGTACTACCCGCAGCCGCAGATCATCGGCTACGACGAGTACGGGCAGCCGGTGTACCAGCAGGTCCCGCCCCAGGCGCAGCAGCCCTACGACCCGTACGCCCAGCAGCAGGGCTACGGCTACGACGCCTACGGCCAGCCGATCCAGCAGCAGCCCCAGCAGCAGCCGTACGACCCGTACCAGCAGCAACAGCAGCAACAGCAGCAACAGCAGGGCTACGGCTACACGCCCTACGACACCGGGCAGCACACCGGCCGGCAGCACACCGGTCAGCAGTGGGCCGTGCGCGGCGAATCCGCTCCCGCCCCGGTGGCGGCACCGGCCGGGGTTCCGGGCCAGCGCCCGGCCCCGGACACCCGGGACGACGACGCAGCTGACCGTGAGCGTGACCGTGACCATGACGGTGACGGTGACGCGCGGGACTACCGCACCGAGCAGTTCTCGTTCATCGAGGAGCCCGACGAGGACTCCGAAGACGTCATCGACTGGCTGAAGTTCACCGAGAGCCGCTCCGAGCGGCGCGAGGAGGCCAGGCGCCGCGGCCGTAACCGGGTCATCGCCCTGATCGTGGTCCTCGCCCTCGCCGCGGTCGGCGGCGTCGGCTATCTCTGGTCCGCCGGCAAGCTCCCCGGCACGGGCGGGGACGAACAGCAGCGGAACACCGCGACCGGTCCCCAGAAGCGCGACACGATCGTCGTCCACCTCCACGACACCAAGGGCGGCGGAACCTCCACCGCCCTGCTGGTGGACAACACCACGACCAAGCAGGGCACCACCGTCCTGCTCCCCGACGCGCTCACCGTCGCCAACGACGAGGGCTCCGCGACCACGCTCGCCAAGTCCGTCGAGGACGACGGCTCCGGCGGCACCCGCGAGGGCATCGGAAACCTCCTCGGCACGAAGATCACCGGTACCTGGCGGCTGGACACGCCCTACCTGGAGAACCTGGTCGAGCTCGTCAGCAACATCGACATCACCACCGACATCGAGGTGCCGGCCGCCAAGAAGGGCGAGGCGCCGCTCGTCACCAAGGGTGAGAACCAGACGCTCAACGGTCGCGCGGCCGTCGCCTACGCCACCTACCGCGCGCCCGGCGAGGCCGAGGCCAAGCAGCTCCAGCGCTTCGGCCAGGTCCTCTACGGCGTGCTGCGGAAGATGCCCGACGACCCCAAGGCCGCCACGGAGACGATCGCGACGCTCGTCCAGATCATGGACCCCTCCCTGCCCGAGAAGGACCTCGGCGCCTCCCTCGCCCGGCTCGCCGAGCACGCCAAGGGCGGCGACTACAAGACGGCGATGCTCCCCGTGGAGCCGGACGGCTCGCTGAGCGAGAGCGCCGCCGACAGTGTGGTCAAGGACATCCTCGGCGGAAAGGTCAGCGCCCCCGAGCAGGGCGAGGCGGTCCGCGTCTCGGTCCGGGACGCCACCGGCAGGGACGCGACGGAGGCGGCCCGGATCGTCCTGGTCAACGGAGGCTACGCCTTCGTGGGCGGCGCCAAGGCCGATACCGAGGAGACCTCGCAGGTCGTCTACGGCGAGGACGCCCAGAAGGCGACCGCGGCCGAGGTGGCCAAGACCCTCGGCCTGCCCGACGGCGCGGTCAAGAAGGGCAAGGCCGCCGGAAACGCCGACGTCACGGTGATTCTGGGCCAGGATTACAAGATCCCCGGGGCCGGGGAATGACCTCGTCGTAAAGGTTTGCGGGAGCGTCGGCGGTACGTGAGACCCTTGATGTGTCTCTGACCGCCGACGAAAGCCTGCTTGTGACCGCCACGGATCGCTCCATCGAGCTCGTCAACGCCGCCGCCCAGGCGGCGGCCGACCGGCTCGCGCACGACATCATCGCGTACGACGTCAGTGATGTGCTGTCGATCACCGACGCCTTCCTGCTCGCCTCCGCACCCAACGACCGCCAGGTCAAGTCGATCGTCGACGAGATCGAGGAGCGGCTCAACAAGGAGCTCGGCGCCAAGCCGGTGCGCCGCGAGGGCGACCGGGACGCCCGCTGGATCCTCCTGGACTACGTCGACATCGTCGTCCACGTCCAGCACAGCGAGGAGCGGGTCTTCTACGCCCTGGAGCGGCTGTGGAAGGACTGCCCCGAGCTTCCGCTCCCCGAGGACGCCCTGAAGACCCGCGGCAAGGCCGCCGAGCACGCCGCGCTGACCGGCGCCGACGGGGCGGACGGTGAGCTGAGCTGAGCGCCACCACGGGCGGCAGCGGCCGCCGTATCGTCCTGTGGCGCCACGGCCAGACGGCCTGGAACCTGGAGCGCCGCTTCCAGGGGTCCACGGACATCGAGCTGACCGAGACCGGCCTCGCCCAGGCGCGCCGGTCCGCCCGGCTGCTCGCCTCGCTCAGGCCGGACGCGATCATCGCCTCCGACCTGAAGCGGGCGGCGGCCACCGCCGGCGAGCTCGCCGCGCTGACCGGCCACACCGTCGCGTACGACTCCGCTCTGCGTGAGACGTACGCGGGGGAGTGGCAGGGGCTGACGCACGAGGAGATCGTCGGCCGGTACGGCGAGCAGTACGCCGCCTGGAAGCGCGGCGAGCCCGTGCGCCGGGGCGGCGGCGAGCTGGAGACCGAGGTGGCCGACCGGGCCGCCCCGGTGGTCCTGGAGCACGCCGAGAAGCTGCCGACCGACGGCACGCTCGTCGTGGTGAGCCACGGCGGCACGATCCGCACCACCATCGGCCGGCTGCTCGGCCTGGAGGCGCGTCACTGGGAGGGCCTGGGCGGGCTCTCCAACTGCTGCTGGTCCGTCCTCGGCGAGGGCGCCCGCGGCTGGCGGCTGCTCGAGCACAACGCCGGCACGCTGCCCGAACCGGTCCTCGGCGACGACGACTGAGCCGCCCGACGGCCCGGATTTCACTTTCCGGCAGCTCGCAGGCTAAAGTTCTTCTTGTTCGCAGCGCGGAGCGCGAAGAACACGAGGGGCTATAGCTCAGTTGGTAGAGCGCCTGCATGGCATGCAGGAGGTCAGGAGTTCAATTCTCCTTAGCTCCACAGTCACCGAATCCCGTCCCCACCAGGGGGCGGGATTCGTCGTTTGTCACCCCTTCCCCGCCTGGTGCGCCGAGCCCGCTGACCCCCTTGCGGGGCCATGGCAGAATCGGACGGCCGGAGGGGGACGAGGGTCCGGACGGGAGGGAGTGTGCGATGGCCGTGAGCCGTGCCGAGGATGCCGATACCGAGGCCGAGGCCGATGCCGTCGCCACGCCCGCCGACCACCTCACCCCGGTCGAGGGGGCGGGAGCCCGTCTCGACTGTCCCTCCTGCGGTTCCCCCCATGTCGCCCAAGTGCTCGGCGACAACGGCGGGGTGTCCTATGTGTGCACGTCCTGCGGCCACAGCTGGAGCTGAGTGATGGGTGCACACAGGCGGAAGTGCGACTGGTGCGGCAGCGGTACGCCCATTGTCCGGGACATGGACCCGGTCAACACCGAGTACCAGTACTGGTGCGAGGAGTGCGCGCGGGCGCTGATCATAAAAGGCGACCCCATCGAGACGTACCGAGAGCTCGAGGGGGAGCCGATCTACGGCCGGCTCCTCGACGAGCACTGCACCCTCAAGCGGTTCTACTCCTTCGCCACGGCCTGAGGCCCGCGGGTCAGGGCGCGTCCGGCGTATCCGAGGAACAGCGCCGTCGCCGTCAGCGGATAGACGGCCGAGAGCAGCATCTGACCGGCGTTCTGGTCGAGTTCGGGCCGCCCCGGGTCGTGCGGGACCCACCACAGCGCGAACGAGGCGAAGGCCAGCGCCACGGCGGCCACCGCCCAGCCGGGCTTCACGCGGTCCCGGCGGTCCACGAGCAGGACGAGCAGCGGTACGCACCACACCCAGTGGTGCGACCAGGAGATCGGGCTGATCATCAGGGCCGTGAGGGCGCACACGATCACGGACAGCGCCCTGTCCCCGCGCAGCGCTGCCCGTACCGCGAGCACCATCGCCGCGCCGCCGAGGACGGCCGCCGTCACCGCCCACCACATGCCCGGGTCGTCGGTGTGCATCAGCCTGGCCAGCACCCCGCGCAGCGACTGGTTGGCGGTCTCCTCGGCGAAGCCGACCCGGCCGGTCTCGAAGAGCGTCTCGGTCCAGAAGCGCCTGGAGTCGTGCGGCAGGATCAGCGCACCGGCCACCGTCGCGCCCAGGAACACCGCGGTCGCGGTGACGGCCGTGCGGAGCCACTGGTTCCAGCCCCCGTCCCGGCGCCACAGGAGCAGACCGGCGGCAAGAAGAAGGACGACGAAGAGTCCCGGTGTGAGCTTCACCGCAGTGGCCAGTCCGATACCGACGCCCGCCCAGCGGTTCCCCTCGCGACGGGTGAAGTCCCACAGCACCGCCACCGCGATGAGCAGATTGATCTGCCCGTACCGCAGAGTCGTCCACACCGGCTCGCACCAGACGACGATCGCCGCCACCCAGAGGGTGGTGCGCCACAGCTGTGTACGGGACAGGGACGGGCGGACCAGCTGCAGGGAGAGCTGGACGAGCGCGACCACGAGGAGGAGGTTCCCGGCGGTCGCCAGCGTCCGCATCAACGGGACGCCGACGAGCGTCAGAGGGGCGAACAGCAGCCCCGCGAAGGGCGGATACGTCATGCCGAGGTTCGCCGAGGTGGCGCGCATCGCGTAGAGGTCGCCGCCCGCGCGGACCGTCTCCCCCGCGGCCCGGTAGACCATCACGTCGAGCATGTTCACGTGGGCGAGGCGTTGCGCCACCCAGAAGGCTATGAACGACAGGAGACAGGTCGCCGCGGCGGTGGCGAGGGGCCACTGGCGGGCGCGGGTTCGGGCGAGCACGGACACGGTCACAGAGGGGGACCTTACCCGGCGGCCTCAGGGCGCCCTGGAAACGATTTGGTGATCCCCCGGGGAGCCGGTTAATGTTCTGTCTGTCGCCGCGGGGGAAACCCGAACGGGGCGGACAGCAAGGGGCTATAGCTCAGTTGGTAGAGCGCCTGCATGGCATGCAGGAGGTCAGGAGTTCAATTCTCCTTAGCTCCACAGAACGAAGAAGCGGACCATCCGAATCGATGGTCCGCTTCTTCGTTTCCGGGCCACGAGGCGGGCGGAGGGGGCCGGGAAGGGTGATCAACCCCTGCCGGTGTCCAGCGCCTTACGGCCCGTGCCGGGCGGAAGTGCCGGACGCTCCAGAGGCGGCTGCTCGATCCGGAGCGCCAGCGCGGGACAGCGGCGCACGGCCCGCTGCGCCCGCCCGCGCAGATGCATCGGCACGGAGGCGTCGGCGAGCGCCGGGTAGCCGTCCGGGCCCAGTCTGATCAGCTCCGGCACGATGTCCGCGCAGAGCCCGTGCCCCTGGCAGAGCGTCCAGTCGATGGCCAGCTTCTCGCCGCTCGGAATCGACTCCTCCGCGTCCTGGTAGCCGGGCGCGGGCAGCGGCAGGACCCCTCTGGTCGGCCGCCCGCAACCACCGTCGAGGACATGAGCGGCCAGATCGTCCGTGAAGGCCGAGAGAGTCGAGGCGAAGAAGCGGGCCGAACCGTCCGGATGCTTGCACGCGCCCCGGCCCTTCACCGCCTGGGTCACCTCCCGCAGCGCCGCCAGCGCCGCCGGACCGCCACCGTTCAGCACGTCCGACAGGCCACCGGCCGCCGCCGGGAGGCCCAGCCGACACGGGCCGCACTGGCCGGCCGTCTCCGCCGCCAGCCAGCTCGCGACCCGAAGCGACTCACCGAGCGGGCACGTCTCGGGACCGATGGGCAGTATCGCCCCGGCTCCGAGCGACCCGCCGACGGCCGCCAGGGAGGCGCGCGAGACGACGGCGTCGTGGACGGCCGCCGAGTCGATCCAGTTGCCGTGGTAGCCGCCCGTGAGCACCCCCTGGGGCACCGGAGGGGCACCGGCGAGCTGGAGCACGTACCGCAGCGGGACACCCGTCGGGACCTCGATCACCATGGGGCGGGCGACGGTCCCCGAGAGCGTCAGCAGGACCGTGCCGGGCTCGGAGTCCAGTCCGGAGTGGCCATAGCGGTGCGGGCCGATCCGGGCGGCCACGGCGAGCTGTGCGAACGTCTCCGCGTTGGACAGCAGCGTCGGCGCGCCGCCCACTCCCGACTCCGCCGCGCGTTCGCGCCGGCCGGCCGGCAGAGCGGGTCCACCGCCGGCCGCGCGGATCACCGCGGACGCCTCTCCGGAGACCATCCGCTCGGGGGTACGGACGACACGCGCGCGTAGCGCCTGTCCACGGCGGTCGGACAGGCCGCGCTCGGCGAGCGCCGACCGGATGGAGATCTCCGTGGAGTTACGGGTCACGGCCACGATCAGCGTCCGGGCGCCGAGCGCCTCCGCCGCCAGCAGGGCCCCGTCCAGAACCAGGTGCGGAGCGCGGTTGAGCAGCACGGTGTCCTTGCGGCAGGCGGGCTCGCCCTCGCTGCCGTTGACCACCACGACGGGACGTATCCCGCGGCGGATCGCCGCCTGGCCGACGGCTCTGAGCTTGCGGCCGAACGGAAAACCGGCGCCACCGCGCCCGTGCAGGGATATCTCGTCGGCGAGCTGGGCGAGCCGCTCGCCGCTCATCGGTTCCAGGGGCCCGTGCACCTTGAGGTGCATGGCGAGGCCGAGGCGCTCGACCAGATCGAAGCCCTGGGTGAGCTGTGGCAGACCGACCACGCGGACCTCGGGGACGTCCGGGAGCGGTGCGTTCACGGGCGGTCTCCTGCGGGTGTGGTCCATGGCTCACCCGCGGGGGGCGGGCTGGCGTACGTCGGCATGGTGGGTGAGGGAGTGGGCCAGTAGCCGGGACGGGGAGAGGGGTCGGGGACGACGGGGAGCTCCTCGGTCAGGGGGACGCGTTCGGCGAACGGGATGTCACTGTCGGGACGGCGGGAAGTGGTCGTGCCGGGGGCCGGGGCGGCGCGGGACACGGCGCGGTAGGCGGCGGAGAAACCGGGCCTGGTGGAGAAGGTCGGCGCGGCGGACGGGGCGGGAGGGAAGGGAGGGGGCGGCGGGGGCGACGCGTAGAGCCGCTGCTGGGGCAGCGGGGGAGCGGCGGCCATGGGGGCCGGTGCGGTCGGCGAGGGACGGGCCCCCGGGCGGTCCAGCCACTCGGCGGAGACCGTCGGGGCGTCGAGGCTGCCCTCGTCCTGCGCGAGACCTGCCTGCCGGGGCCGCTCCGGCCGCTCGGGCCGCTCTCCCGGGTCGGGGCGCTCGCTGTCCGGAGTCGGGACGCGCGTCCGGCCCTCCAGCGAGGCGAGGAACCCGGCGAACCGCTCGGCCAGCGCGCGCTGGGTCGGGGCGGGGAGCAATCGGAGCGAGACCGCGGCGGCGACCGCCGCCAGCGCCAGGCAGTAGAGGACGACGACCCAGGTGGCGGCGGGCCTGCCCGCGTACAGGCCGTGGATCAGGGCGAAGCACCAGGCCGGGTACGCCAGCATGTGCAGCGGCCGCCAGCGCGCGGCGAACCGGCTCCGGCCGGCCAGCGTGCTGCGCAGCGCGCCGGTCGCCGCCGCGACGACCATCAGGAGCCCGGCGAGCGAGCCGAAGCCGATGAGGGCCGCGGTGCCCGTGAAGCCGAGGCCGAAGGGGACCAGCGCCCCGATCGGCTCGACACGGCCGAGGGAGACCTTGACGGTGCCGTGCAGCAGCAGGAAACCGAGCGACGCGACGGCGGTGGCCCGGTGGACGCCCTGGGCGAGCAGCCGGTGACGCGGGGAGAGGAGAAGGCGGTCGGTGGCCGTCAGGCCCCAGGCGACCGAGGCGGTCAGGGAGACCAGGGAAAGGACGCCCGTGATGAAGTCGAGCGCGGCGCGGAAGCTGTCGCCGCCGCCGACGGCGAGCAGCGGAATGACCACCACTGCCGCGACCGAAAGCCCGCCTCGAACCGGCCGGCTCATGCCGGTTCGCAGGAGGGGAGAAGAGCGGACCTTGCGATGAGGGTTCATGGGTGCGACTCCGAATGGTGCGGATAAGCGGTCCCGTTGCCGCATGCTAAGTGGCTCCATACCAGGCGGTAGGTGGTTTGCTCGTTTACGGGGGGCGTGAAGCGGAACTGACTCTGGGGTTGCCCTGGATAGGGGCGATACGCGGAGTAACCCGGGCGCCTCGGGCGCTCTCGCGCCGACCGGTGGAACGCCGGTGCGTCCCGCTCGGGCCCTGCGGTACCCTGACGCCATGCGTGCCGTACGCCTTCTGCTTAGCGAGCCGCGCTGATCAGTCCCGTCGGATGAAAGATCCGGACGGAATCGGCGCGGCGTCCCCTCCTGTGCGAGGGGATTTTTCATTTCGTGGCATTCCGTGGCAGTGGGCAGAGACGATCGATGGAGCTTCAAGGATCATGAGCGAGATGAATTCGGCTGCCGAGACGGCGGCCCCGCATCGTTATACGGCGGCCATGGCCGCCGACATCGAGGCACGCTGGCAGGATTTCTGGGACGCCGAGGGAACCTACGAGGCGCCGAACCCCACCGGTGACCTGGCGGGCGATCCGGAGATCGTCGCCCGTCCCAAGAAGTTCATCATGGACATGTTCCCGTACCCCTCTGGTGCGGGCCTGCACGTCGGCCACCCGCTGGGCTACATCGCCACGGACGTCTTCGCCCGCCACCAGCGCATGACCGGCCACAACGTGCTGCACACCCTGGGCTTCGACGCCTTCGGCCTGCCGGCCGAGCAGTACGCCGTGCAGACGGGCACGCACCCGCGCGTCTCCACCGAGGCCAACATGGAGAACATGAAGGTCCAGCTGCGCCGGCTGGGCCTGGGCCACGACAAGCGCCGGTCGTTCGCGACGATCGACCCGGAGTACTACAAGTGGACCCAGTGGATCTTCCTGCAGATCTTCAACTCCTGGTACGACGACGAGGCCAAGAAGGCCCGCCCGATCGCCGAGCTGATCGAGCAGTTCGAGAACGGCACCCGTGAGATTCCCGGCACGCGCGCGTGGAGCGAGCTGACCGCCGCCGAGCGCTCGGACGTCCTGGGCGACTACCGCCTGGCGTACGCCTCCGACGCGCCCGTCAACTGGTGCCCCGGCCTGGGCACCGTCCTGGCCAACGAGGAGGTCACCTCCGACGGCCGGTCCGAGCGCGGCAACTTCCCGGTCTTCAAGGCCAAGCTGCGCCAGTGGAACATGCGCATCACCGCCTACGCGGACCGCCTGCTGGACGACCTGGACGCGCTGGACTGGCCCGAGGCCATCAAGCTGCAGCAGCGCAACTGGATCGGCCGCTCCGAGGGCGCCCGTGTCGACTTCCAGGTCGGCGACGCCGGCGCTATCACCGTCTTCACCACCCGCCAGGACACGCTCTTCGGCGCCACCTACATGGTCCTGGCCCCCGAGCACGACCTCGTCGAGAAGATCGTCCCGGCCGCCTGGCCCGAGGGCACCCACGACGTGTGGACCGGCGGGCACGCCACCCCGGCCGAGGCCGTCGACGCCTACCGCAAGCAGGCCGCGTCCAAGTCCGACGTCGAGCGCCAGGCCGAGGCCAAGGACAAGACCGGTGTCTTCACCGGCGCGTACGCGACCAACCCGGTCAGCGGCGACCAGGTCCCGGTCTTCATCGCCGACTACGTCCTGATGGGCTACGGCACCGGCGCCATCATGGCCGTCCCGGCGCACGACAGCCGTGACTTCGCCTTCGCGCGCGCCTTCGAGCTGCCGATGCGCTGCGTCGTGGAGCCCTCGGACGACCGCGGCACCGACCCGTCGACGTGGGACGACGCCTTCTCCTCGTACGAGGCGAAACTGGTCAACTCCTCGAACGCGGACGTGAGCCTGGACGGCCTGGGCGTCGTCGAGGCCAAGGAGCGGATCACCGCCTGGCTGGCCGAGCGCGGCATCGGCGAGGGAACCGTCAACTTCCGGCTGCGGGACTGGCTGTTCAGCCGCCAGCGGTACTGGGGCGAGCCCTTCCCGATCGTCTACGACGAGGACGGCGTGGCGCACGCGCTGCCCGAGTCCATGCTGCCGCTGGAGCTGCCGGAGGTCGACGACTACTCGCCGCGGACCTTCGACCCGGACGACGCCGACACCCAGCCCGAGACGCCGCTGTCCCGCAACGAGGACTGGGTCAACGTCACCCTCGACCTGGGCGACGGACCGAAGAAGTACCGCCGCGAGACCAACACCATGCCCAACTGGGCCGGTTCCTGCTGGTACGAGCTCCGCTACCTGGACCCGCACAACGACCAGAAGCTGGTCGACCCGGTCGTCGAGCAGTACTGGATGGGTCCGCGCGAGGGACAGCCGCACGGCGGCGTCGACCTGTACGTCGGCGGCGCCGAGCACGCCGTACTGCACTTGCTGTACGCGCGGTTCTGGTCCAAGGTCCTGTTCGACCTGGGACACGTCTCCTCGGCCGAGCCGTTCCACAAGCTGTACAACCAGGGCATGATCCAGGCCTTCGTCTACCGGGACGCGCGCGGGATCGCCGTGCCGGCCGCCGAGGTCGAGGAGCGCGACGGCGGCTTCTGGTACCAGGGCGAGAAGGTCAGCCGCGTCCTGGGCAAGATGGGCAAGTCCCTGAAGAACGCGGTCACCCCCGACGAGATCTGCGGCGAGTACGGTGCCGACACCCTGCGCCTGTACGAGATGGCGATGGGCCCGCTGGACGTCTCCCGCCCCTGGGACACGCGCGCGGTGGTCGGGCAGTACCGGCTGCTGCAGCGCCTGTGGCGCAACATCGTCGACGAGTCGACCGGCGAGGTCACCGTCGTCGACGACGCGCCCGACGAGGACACCCTGCGCGCCCTGCACAAGGCGATCGACGGCGTCTCGCAGGACATGGCCGCGATGCGCTTCAACACCGCCATCGCCAAGGTCACGGAGCTGAACAACCACCTGACGAAGTCGGGCGGTGCGGTGTCGCGGTCCGTCGCCGAGCAGCTCGTTCTGCTGGTGGCCCCGCTCGCCCCGCACATCGCCGAGGAGCTGTGGCGCAAGCTGGGCCACACCGACTCGGTCGTCCACCAGGACTTCCCCGTCGCCGACCCGGCGTACGTCGTGGACGAGACCGTGACCTGCGTCGTGCAGATCAAGGGCAAGGTCAAGGCGCGTCTGGAGGTCTCGCCGTCCATCACGGACGCGGAGCTGGAGGCGCTGGCACTGGGTGACGCGAACGTCGTCGCGGCGCTGGGCGGCGCGACGATCCGCAAGGTGATCGTGCGCGCGCCGAAGCTGGTCAACATCGTCGCCTAGCGAGGCATGAGGGGTTTCCCCTACGGGCAGGTTGGGGGTTCCGATGGAACCCTCGGCCCGCCCGTTCCGTTTACCGTGGAGGAACGACAACCGAGGGACTCGAAAGCCGAGGACTCGACCACGCCGGAGGGGCACTCATGGGAGAAGCCGCGATTCTGATCATGGCGCTGCTCTTCTTCGCCTTCGTGGCGTTGGGGGTGTACGCGGCCGTGAAGGCGGTCAAGGCCGCCAAGCGCGGGGTCGACCGCACGATCACGCAGGCCCGGCGCACGGTCGAGGACACCACGCTGCGCGCGAAGAGCTACCGACAGGGCGGCGTCTCCGGCCAGCTGGCCCAGCTGCGGCTCTCGCTGCGCACCTCGATGCGCGCGACCCAGGACGCCCTGCAGGCGGGTGTCGCCGAGGACGCCTCGCTGAAGGAGACGCTCGATCTGTTCCGCCGGCTGAGCGCCCATGGGCAGGAGCTGGACGAGGACCTCAAGCGCATGGAGCGCGATCCGGACCGGTCGAGGGTGGCCGCACACCTCCCCGAACTGCGGGAGCGTACGGAGCGGATCACGCACTCGGCCGACTCGCTGCGGTGGGCGGCCAGGGACCGGGCGCGGAAGTTCGCGGAGGACGACCTCTCCTCGCTGAGCGCCCAGATCGACCTGGAGGCGGGCGCGCTGCGTCACTGGTCGGCGCCTGAGCAGAACCCCGCGTCGGACGACTTCTCGTGGCCCGAGTCGGACGGGGCGGCGCCGGCGCCGGACCGGAAGCAGGCGTCGGCCGAGGAGCAGCAGCCGCCGGCGATCACGGCACGCGACCCGCGCCTGACGGCCTACCCGTGGGAGAAGTCCGCGCGGCCGGAGACCACCAACTGAGACCGTCACGACGGCGGATGGCGCTGCGACCGCCGTGGCGGCGGGCGGGCGTCGGGGCGGTCGCGCCGCGGTGGCGCCCGGGTGGCGGGGCGGTCCCGGCGCGGTGGCGTGCGGGTGACGCGGTCGCTCGTGAGGGGGCCGGGCTGCCGCGGGGTGGCCGCGACGGGTAACCTCCCGCTCATGTCCCGGCATGTCGCGATCGTCACCGATTCCACGGCCTACCTGCCGCCCCAGACGATGGAGCGGCACGGCATCACCGCGGTCCCGCTGACCGTCGTCATCGGCGACAGGGCCCTTGAGGAGGGGACCGAGGTCTCCGCCCGCACACTCGCCCAGGCGCTCCAGAAGCGACGGCCGGTGACCACCTCGCGACCGAGTCCCGAGGTCTTCGCGGCGACGTACCGCGCGGCCGCCGAGGCAGGAGCGCGGGGCGTCATCTCCCTCCATCTCTCCGCCGAGTTCTCCGGTACGTACGACGCCGCCGTCCTGGCGGCCAAGGACGCACCCGTGCCCGTCCGGGTGGTCGACACCCGGATGGTGGGGATGGCGCTGGGCTTCTGCGCACTGACGGCGGCCGAGGTCGTGGACGCCGGCGGCTCCATCGACGAAGCGGTCGCCGCGGCCGAGAAGCGGGCCGCCGGGACCTCCGCCTTCTTCTACGTCGACACGCTGGACTATCTCCGCAGGGGAGGCCGTATCGGAGCCGCGCAGGCGCTGCTCGGCTCCGCGCTCGCGGTGAAGCCACTCCTCGAACTGGACGGAGGGCGGATCGAACTGCGCGAGAAGGTACGGACGGCGTCGAAGGCGATCGCCCGCCTCGAGGAGATCGCGGTGGAGCGGGCCGGCTCCGGCACGGTGGACGTGGCAGTGCACCACCTCTCCGCGCCCGAACGGGCGGCCGTGCTGGCCGACCGGCTCCGTGATCGCCTCCCGGGCATCGGGGAACTGCGGGTCAGTGAGGTCGGAGCGGTGATCGGAGCGCACACGGGCCCAGGCCTTCTGGCCGTCGTCGTCTCGCCCCGCTGAGGGGCGAAGTCCGGAAGGTCGATCTCTGCTCGTCCATCCCCCTCACGGGTGACGTGGTTTTCCACAACTTGCGGTTGTTCCACAGAATTTGACGCGCTTCAGCACGTTCCGCCGGATGTGCCTACCGTCCTGTCCATGGCTCTTCGCACACATGTAGCAGGACGTATCGCAACGACGACGGCCCCGGCGACCAGCGGCCCCGGCCGGGCGCCCGGATCGGACGGCCGCACCCGCTCGGGCGGGCGCGGATCGCCTCCGGCGCGGGCCCGGCGGCGGGCGCGGGTGAGGCACGCGTCCGTCACGGCCGGGACCTCGGCGCGGCGCCGAGCAGACGCGTTGTTTCCACCTCGCGAGGCCGAGGCCCCGGCCTCGCCCGGACCGCCGGTGGAATGGAGCGAACCGGATGTCGCGGCATCGGACGGGCACCGGGCTCAGAGCGCCGCCCCCGGGCGGTGGGAACGGCTGAGGCTCGCGGTGCGCGATCGGCTTCCGGTATGGGCGCAGTCGAGGTGCGGTCTGGAACCGAGGACACTGGCGGCGCTGGCCGTTGTCCTGGTCGTGGCCGCCGGCTTCGCCGGTCGGTATTTCTGGACCGGGCGGCCGGAGGTGGTCAGAGCGCCCGAGATCGTGCGCGCGGCGCCGCCGGAGATCGGCCCCACCTCGCCCGCGTCCCCGGTGTCCTCCGCACCGCCCGGGGGCTTCGGTGGAGCGACGGAGCCGACGGCCGGGGCGCCACCGGAAGTCGTGGTGGATGTGAGCGGCAAGGTGCGACGGCCGGGGGTGCTGACCCTACCGGCCGGTTCGAGGGTCGCGGACGCCCTGCGGGCCGCGGGCGGTGTCCGGCCGGGCACGGACGTGACCGGCCTCAATCGGGCCCGCGTTCTGATGGACGGGGAACAGGTGGTGGTCGGGCTGCCCCTGTCGACCGCACCCGGTCTGGGCGCGGGCGCGGGCGGAGGCGGTGGCGTCGGGTCCGCGGGCGGTGGGAGGGCGGCTCCACTGAGCCTCAACGCGGCGACCGTCGAGCAGCTCGACACCCTTCCGGGCGTCGGACCGGTGCTCGCCCAGCACATCGTCGACCACCGCACGGAGCACGGCGGGTTCCGGACCGTCGCCGAGCTGCGCGAGGTCAACGGCATCGGAGAACGACGGTTCGCGGACCTCGCGCCCCTGGTGCGGCCATGAACCGGGACGGCGCTTCCCTCGACAGGTACGGCGCTCCCCTCGACCGGTACGAGGAGGGACCGACCGATCTGCGGCTGGTGCCACCGGCGTTGGCGGCCTGGGGAGCGGCGGCCCTCGCCGTGGGAGCCACCGGGTGGTGGACGGTCGCCGGAGTGCTCGCCTGCTCGGCCGGGGCGGCCGCGCTGCTGGTCCTGCCCGCGATGCGCTGGTCCCGGTCGCGCGGACATACGCGGGGTGGGGCTCCGGAGGGGCTGGGACGGCCCGCCGGTGACCGGGGGGCCGGGCGGAGGCTCGGGGCCACCGCGGGAGCGGCGGTGCTGCTCTGCGCCGCGGCCGGTGCCGCGTCCGGCGGACTGCACGCGGCGGACCTCGCCCGCGGGCCGGTGCCGGGCCTGGCGAACGAGTACGCCCGGGTGGGTGCCGAGGTGACGGTCACCTCGGATCCGCGGCTCACCCGGCCCCGGGTCCAGGGCAACAGGTCGGCCCCGGTCGCCGTGGTTCTGCAGGGCGAGACGACCAGGGTGGAGGCGTCCGACGGGTCGGTGCACAGGACGAGAACGCCGGTCCTGCTGATCGTTCCGGCGGGGGAGAGCCGACGGGAGTGGCTGAGATTGCTGCCGTCGACCCGACTGCGGGTGGAGGCGCGGCTGTCGCCCCCACTGCGAGAGGGGGACCGGGTCGCGGCGGTACTGCGGGTCGACGGGGCGGGGCCGCCACGGATCACCGGGCCGCCGAGCGCGGTGCAGCGCACGGCGGGGGACCTCCGGGCCGGGCTGCGGCGGGCGACCGAGGGGCTCGAGCCGGACGCCCGGGCGCTGCTGCCCGGACTGGTCGTGGGGGACACCTCCCGGATCGAGCCGGAGCTGAGCGACGCCTTCGAGGCCACGGATCTCACCCACCTTCTGGCGGTGTCGGGTTCGAACCTCACCGTCGTCCTGCTGCTTCTCGTCGGCCGGCCCGGCGCCGCGATGCGGGCGGAGCGTGGCGGGCTCGCTCCCCGCCTCGGGATTCCGTTGCGGTCCACCGCTCTCGTCGGGGGCGGGCTGACGCTCGCCTTCGTCATCGTCTGCCGACCGGATCCGAGTGTGCTGCGGGCGGCGGCCTGCGGCCTGGTCGCTCTGCTCGCCATCGGCACCGGCCGGCGCCGCTCGCTGATCCCCGCGCTCGCCGCGGCGGTGCTGACGCTGGTGCTCTACGACCCCTGGCTGGCGCGGAGTTACGGCTTCCTGCTCTCGGTCCTGGCCACCGGGGCGCTGCTCACGATCGCGCCGCGCTGGAGCGAGGCCATGCGGCGGCGACGGGTGCCGGGCAGGATCGCCGAGGCGCTGGCCGCGGCCCTCGCGGCGCAGGCGGTGTGCGCGCCCGTGGTGGCGGTCTTCGCCGCCCGGGTGAGCCTGGTCGCGATCCCCTGCAACCTCCTCGCCGAGGCGGCCGTCGCCCCGGCGACGATCCTCGGGTTCGCCGCGCTCGCGCTCGCGCCGGTCTGGCTGCCCGCCGCCGAGGCGGTCGCGGAGGTGGCGGGGTGGCCCGCCGGCTGGATCGCCGGCGTGGCGCGCACCGGTGCGGCGCTGCCGGGCGCGGAGGTGGCCTGGCCGGGCGGCTGGTGGGGAGGACTGCTGCTGGCAGGCCTCTTCGGGCTCGTGGCGTTGGCGGCCTGGAAGCTGCCCTACCGGCGAAAAGCCGCTCTCGGCTGCGTCGTCCTGCTGCTGCTCGCGGTGGTGCGGCCGCCCCCGCTGATCCGGTGGGTCACCGGGTGGCCGCCGCCGGGGTGGACGTACGCGATGTGCCAGGTGGGGCAGGGGGACGCGACCGTGCTCGCGGCGGGCGGGGACACCGCCGTGGTCGTGGACGCAGGGCCCGATCCGGCGCTGGTGGACACGTGCCTGCGCGACCTCGGGATCCGTCGGGTCCCGCTGCTGGTGCTCACCCACTTCCACGCGGACCACGTCGCCGGACTGCCCGGGGTCCTGCGCGGGCGGTCGGTCGGGGCCATCCAGACGACGGGGCTCGAAGAGCCGCCAGGACAGGCGGCGTTCGTGCGGCGGACGGCCGCGGCGGCGGGCGTCCCCGTCGTACGGGCCGGACCTGGCGAACAGCGGCGCCTCGGCCCGCTGGAGTGGCGGGTGCTCTGGCCACGGGCGGCCCCGGGGGCGGTGGCGCCCGAGGAGTCGGAGCCGAACGACGCGAGCGTCACCCTGCTCGTACGGACGAGGGGAGGCGTGAGCCTGCTCCTGCTGGGGGACCTCGAACCGCCGTCCCAGCAAGGGCTGTTGCGGGCGTACCCGGGGCTGGCGCCGGTGGATGTGCTCAAGGTGGCCCACCACGGTTCGGCGCACCAGGACCCCGGACTGATACGGGCGGTCCGGCCCCGGCTGGCGCTGGTGTCGACCGGACGGGACAACCCGTACGGACACCCGTCGCCCCGGACCGTCGAGGTCCTGCGGGCCGGGGGAGCGCGGGTGCTCCGGACGGACCGGGACGGTGCGATCGCGGTGACGGGGTCGGGCCGGGATCTGCTGGCCGTACCAAGAGGAGGTGGCTGACCGCTGCCCGGCGGGAGCGGCATGGAGCTCTTACGGGCGGCATGGAGCTCTTACGGTGCTTCCAGCCAGCCCTCGTACTCCGCGGCGAGCGCGTCGAGCGCCGCCGAGTCCAGCCGGCCGTCCGGGTCCTCCACGACGACCAGCCACTGGGCGTCCTCCGCGTCGTCCTCACCCGCCAGGGCGTCCCTGACGAGCTGCGGCTCCTCGGCGACGCCGAAGCGGGCGGGCAGCTCCTCGGCGACCTCCTCGGCGGCGTCGCGGTCCGGCAGTACGAGTACGTGTCGTTCGCTCACCAGGCCATTCTCCGGTACGGGCGGGAGTGTCGGTGGCCCGTGGGATGCTGGGACGCGATGGCCACCAGAAAGACTTCGCCCGACGACCTCCTCGCCCCCGTCACGCTCGCCGTGGGCCAGGAGGACCTGCTCCTCGACCGCGCCGTCCAGGAGGTGGTGGCGGCCGCCCGGGCCGCCGACGCCGACACGGACGTACGTGACCTCAACCCCGAGCAGCTCCAGCCCGGGACGCTCGCCGAGCTGACGAGTCCGTCGCTCTTCGCCGAGCGCAAGGTCCTGGTCGTGCGGAACGCGCAGGACCTGTCCGCGGACACGATCAAGGACGTCAAGGCGTACCTCGCCTCGCCGATCGAGGAGATCACGCTCGTGCTGCTCCACGCGGGCGGCGCCAAGGGCAAGGGGCTGCTCGACGCGGCACGCAAGGCGGGGGCGCGGGAGGTGGCCTGCCCGAAGACGACGAAGCCGGCGGAGCGCCTGACGTTCGTACGGCAGGAGTTCCGGGCCCTCGGCCGGTCGGCCACGCCCGAGGCCTGCCAGGCGCTCGTCGACTCGATCGGCAGCGACCTGCGGGAGCTGGCCTCGGCGGTCTCGCAGCTGACGGCCGACGTGGAGGGGACGATCGACGAGGCGATCGTCGGGCGGTACTACACGGGCCGTGCGGAGGCGTCGTCCTTCAACGTCGCGGACCGCGCGGTGGAGGGGCGGGCGGCGGAGGCCCTGGAGGCGCTGCGCTGGTCGCTGTCGACGGGAGTCCCGCCGGTCCTGATCACCAGCGCGCTGGCGCAGGGCGTCCGCGCGATCGGCAAGCTGTCGTCGGCGCGCGGCGGCAGGCCCGCGGATCTGGCGCGCGAGCTGGGGATGCCGCCGTGGAAGATCGACCGGGTCCGGCAGCAGATGCGCGGCTGGACGCCGGACGGCGTCTCCCTGGCGCTGCGCGCGGTGGCCGAGGCGGACGCGGGCGTCAAGGGCGGCGGCGACGACCCCGAGTACGCCCTGGAGAAGGCAGTCGTCGCGGTGGCACGAGCCGCCCGCCTGCGCCGGTAGGACGCCCGCCCGCCGAGGCGGTCGTGAGCACGCGCGAAGGCCCCGCCCTCTCCTGGGGAAGGAGAGTGGCGGGGCCTTCGGCGTGAAGCTTGGTGGGCTCGCACACGCGTGGCGAACGCGTATCGCGTGCGAGTCCGGGGTGCCGGTTGGGAGCGGGAGAGAGGGCCCGCTGGGTCCCGTCCGGCGTCACATCAGAGCTCAGCCCTGCAGGGAGGCAACCTTGGTGGCCAGCGCCGACTTCTTGTTGGCGGCGGCGTTCTTGTGGATGACACCCTTCGAGACAGCCTTGTCGAGCGCGCGGGAGGCGGCGCGAGAAGCCACGACGGCCTTCTCGACGTCACCCGCGGCGACGGCCTCGCGGGCCTTGCGGATCGCGGTCTTGAGCGAGGACTTGACGGCCTTGTTGCGCAGGCGCGCCTTCTCGTTCGTCTTGTTCCGCTTGATCTGGGACTTGATGTTCGCCACGAAAAAGAGCCCTTTTCTGGGGGTCCCACCACACCGAGGGGGCGTGGAGGGCAATCGGTGATCTATCAGATGTGTCCCGAAGCTGAGAGGGCACACGAGACACAGCTGTCCACGGTATCAGGCACCCTCCGGGCCGCCCAAACCGAGCGCAGCACCGCAGTCGTGGGACCATGGAGCCTACGTATCGATCCGACATCGCCCCGAGACGAGACCCTGCGTGCCCGCGACTCCTACCCACGTGCCCGAGCCGAGCCGTACCGACCCGGCGCTGATCCGCAATTTCTGCATCATCGCGCACATCGACCACGGCAAGTCGACCCTCGCCGACCGGATGCTCCAGCTGACCGGTGTCGTCGACCAACGGCAGATGCGCGCCCAGTACCTCGACCGCATGGACATCGAGCGCGAGCGCGGCATCACCATCAAGTCCCAGGCGGTCCGTCTTCCCTGGGCGCCCACCGAGGGCGCGGGTCAGGGCAGGACCCACATCCTGAACATGATCGACACCCCCGGGCACGTCGACTTCACGTACGAGGTCTCGCGGTCCCTGGCG
The DNA here is from genome assembly GCF_043078785.1 of Streptomyces sp. NPDC015346. Classification (NCBI taxonomy): domain Bacteria; kingdom Bacillati; phylum Actinomycetota; class Actinomycetes; order Kitasatosporales; family Streptomycetaceae; genus Streptomyces; species Streptomyces sp. NPDC015346. Next base: position 501,884 of record NZ_JBIBTW010000001.1, read on the forward strand.
GCCTGTGAGGGCACGATCCTCCTCGTCGACGCGGCCCAGGGCATCGAGGCGCAGACCCTCGCGAACCTGTACCTGGCGATGGAGAACGACCTCACCATCGTTCCCGTACTGAACAAGATCGACCTGCCGGCCGCCCAGCCGGAGAAGTTCTCCGAGGAGCTCGCCAACCTCATCGGCTGCCAGCCGGAGGACGTGCTCAAGGTCTCCGCCAAGACGGGTCTCGGTGTCGAGGCGCTGCTCGACCGCGTCGTGGAGCGGGTGCCAGCCCCCGTCGGTGTCGCCGACGCCCCCGCCCGCGCGATGATCTTCGACTCGGTCTACGACTCGTACCGCGGTGTCGTCACGTACGTACGAGTCGTCGACGGACAGCTCAACAAGCGCGAGCGCATCAAGATGATGTCGACCGGCGCCACCCACGAGCTCCTCGAGATCGGCGTCTCGTCCCCCGAGATGACGCCGGCGGACGGGATCGGCGTCGGCGAGGTCGGCTACATCATCACCGGCGTGAAGGACGTCCGTCAGTCCAAGGTCGGTGACACGATCACCTCCCTGCACAAGGGCGCCACGGAGGCCCTCGGCGGGTACAAGGACCCCAAGCCGATGGTGTTCTCCGGCCTCTACCCGCTGGACGGCTCGGAGTACCCGGATCTCCGCGAGGCCCTCGACAAGCTGCAGCTGAACGACGCCGCGCTGGTCTACGAGCCGGAGACCTCCGCCGCCCTCGGCTTCGGCTTCCGCGTCGGCTTCCTCGGCCTGCTCCACCTGGACGTGATCCGGGAGCGCCTGGAGCGCGAGTTCGGTCTCGACCTGATCGCCACCGCCCCCAACGTGGTCTACCGCGTGGTCATGGAGGACGGCAGCGAGCACACGGTCACCAACCCGAGCGAGTTCCCCGAGGGCAAGATCAGCGACGTGTACGAGCCCGTCGTGCGCGCCACGATCCTCGCCCCCAGCGAGTTCATCGGCGCGATCATGGAGCTCTGCCAGACCCGTCGCGGCACCCTCCTCGGCATGGACTACCTCTCCGAGGACCGGGTCGAGATCCGCTACACCCTCCCGCTGGCCGAGATCGTCTTCGACTTCTTCGACCAGCTGAAGTCGAAGACGCGGGGTTACGCCTCCCTCGACTACGAGCCCACCGGCGAGCAGGCCTCCAGCCTGGTCAAGGTCGACATCCTGCTGCACGGCGACAAGGTCGACGCGTTCTCCGCCGTCACCCACAAGGACGCGGCGTACGCCTACGGTGTGCGGCTCGTCGCCAAGCTGCGCGAGCTGATCCCGCGGCAGGCCTTCGAGGTGCCGATCCAGGCCGCGATCGGCTCCCGGGTCATCGCCCGCGAGACCATCCGCGCCATCCGCAAGGACGTCCTCGCCAAGTGCTACGGCGGTGACATCTCCCGTAAGCGGAAGCTGCTGGAGAAGCAGAAGGAAGGCAAGAAGCGGATGAAGATGGTCGGCTCCGTGGAGGTCCCCCAGGAGGCCTTCATCGCCGTGCTGTCGAGCGACGACTCGGCCGGCGGCAAGAGCAAGAAGTAATCGGCCATTTAGCTGACAGATACACCGAACGGGCCCGCGCACGGAGAGTGCGCGGGCCCGTTCGTTATGAACCGGGTATGAAGCGTCGCACCACAGGGCCTTACGCGTCGGTCTTCGGCCATCTACTCTGATCCCGGCTCGAAGGTTACTCGCCGGTTAGAAACGCACCGCCAGATCGCACCACCAGCAGGCAACGCCGCCGCCCGGAGGACGTCGTGAGCGACACACAGACCCTGATCGAGAACCGGCCGCCCTCGGTGGCGACCCTCTTCCTTGAGCGCGTGGCGCGGACTCCCGACGCGGAGGCCTATCGCTACCCCGTCCCGGCCGCTTCCGGCCAGGGCCCGGACGAGTGGAGGTCGCTCAGCTGGGCACAGGCCGCCGACCGGGTCTACGCCATCGCGGCCGGCCTGGTCGACCTCGGCGTCCAGCCCGAGGAGCGGGTCGCCTTGGCCTCCTCCACCCGCGTGGAGTGGATCCTCGCCGACCTCGGCGTCATGTGCGCGGGCGCCGCGACCACCACGGTCTACCCGCAGACCAACGCCGAGGAGTCGGCGTTCATCCTCTCCGACTCCGAGTCCAAGGTCCTGATCGCGGAGGACGCGGGCCAGGTCGCCAAGGCCCGCGAACGCCGCGGCGACCTGCCGGGCCTCCACCACGTCGTCGTCATCGACCCCACCGGGGTGGAGACCGACGAATGGGTGATCAGCCTCGCGGACCTGGAGGCGCGCGGAAAGGCGTACCTGGAGAAGCACCCCGAGGCCGTCAAGGAACGCGTCGCGGCGATCACCCCCACCCAGCTCGCCACCCTCATCTACACCTCCGGCACCACCGGCCGCCCCAAGGGCGTCCGCCTCCCGCACGACAACTGGTCGTACATGGCCAAGGCCATCGCCGCCACCGGCCTGGTGACCAAGGACGACGTGCAGTACCTGTGGCTGCCGCTCGCGCACGTCTTCGGCAAGGTGCTGACCTCCGGGCAGATCGAGGTCGGGCACGTCACCGCCGTCGACGGCCGCATCGACAAGATCATCGTGAACCTGCCGGTCGTCCAGCCCACCTACATGGCGGCCGTCCCGCGCATCTTCGAGAAGGTCTACAACGGAGTCGCCGCCAAGGCCCGCGAGGGCGGCCCCGCGAAGTACAAGATCTTCCAGTGGGCGGCCGGCGTCGCCCGCGAGTACGCCAAGGTCACCCAGGACAACTTCCGTCGCACCGGCACCGCCTCCGCGCCCTTCGGCCTCACCATGAAGCACAAGGTCGCCGACGCGCTGGTCTACAAGAAGCTCCGTGAGGCGTTCGGCGGGCGGCTGCGCGCCGCCGTCTCCGGCTCCGTCGCCCTGGCGCCCGAGATCGGCTTCTTCTTCTCCGGCGCGGGCATCCACATCCTGGAGGGCTACGGCCTGACGGAGACCAGCGCGGCCTCCTTCGTCAACCCGGGGGAGGCCTACCGCACCGGAACGGTCGGCAAGCCGCTGCCCGGCTGCGAGGTCCGGATCGCGGACGACGGCGAGATCCTGCTCCGCGGCCCCGGCGTCATGGAGGGCTACCACGGGCTGCCGGAGAAGACCGCCGAGGTCCTGGAGCCGGACGGCTGGTTCCACACCGGCGACATCGGTGAGCTCTCGGCCGACGGCTACCTGCGGATCACCGACCGCAAGAAGGACCTGTTCAAGACCTCGGGCGGCAAGTACATCGCGCCGACGGAGGTGGAGGGCCGCTTCAAGGCCGTCTGCCCCTTCGTCTCCAACATCGTGGTCCTCGGCGCCGACCGGAACTACTGCACCGCGCTCATCGCCCTCGACGAGCCCGCCATCCTCGGCTGGGCCGCCGAGCACGACCTCGCGGGCAAGTCGTACGCGGAGGTCGTCGCCGCCCCGCAGACCCAGGAGATGGTCCAGGGCTACGTCGACCGCCTCAACGAGGGCCTCCAGCGCTGGCAGACGATCAAGAAGTTCCGGCTGCTCCCGCGCGACCTCGATGTCGAGCACGGCGAGCTGACGCCGTCGCTGAAGATGAAGCGGCCCGTCGTGGAGCGGACGTACAAGCACCTGATCGAGGAGATGTACGAGGGGGCGCGGGAGGCGTAGCCGCCTCGGGCCGCCGCCGGGCGGGTCAGGCGCCGGGTCGGGTGCCGGGTCCGGTGCCGGGTCCGGTGCCGGGTCCGGGTTGTCCACAGGGGCTCCGGTGCCGGGTTCGCCGGGTTGTCCACAGGCCGGCCGTTCACCTCGGGCAGTACGGGACAATGGGCTCATGCCTTCCGTACTGCCCGATGGTGAGCCCATGCCCGAGACCGGGGCGCTGCCCGCGCACGCCCTGGAAGGGGCGGCCGAGCGGCCCCTCGGGTTCTATCTGCACGTGCCGTACTGCGCGACGCGCTGCGGCTACTGCGACTTCAACACCTACACCGCGAGCGAGCTGCGCGGTGCCGGCGGCGTGCTCGCCTCCCGGGACAACTACGCGGGACAGGTCACCGAGGAGATCCGGCTCGCCCGGAAGGTCCTCGGCGACGACCCGAGACCGGTCCGGACCGTCTTCGTGGGCGGCGGCACCCCGACGCTGCTCGCCGCCAAGGACCTCGTACGGATGCTGGGGGCGATCCGGGACGAGTTCGGGCTCGCGGACGACGCGGAGGTGACGACGGAGGCGAATCCGGAGTCGGTCGACCCGGCGTATCTGGCGGAGCTGCGGGAGGGCGGGTTCAACCGGATCTCCTTCGGGATGCAGAGCGCCCGGCAGCACGTCCTGAAGGTCCTGGACCGCACGCACACGCCCGGCCGGCCCGAGGCGTGCGTCGCGGAGGCGCGGGCGGCGGGCTTCGACCACGTGAACCTGGACCTGATCTACGGCACGCCGGGGGAGTCCGACGACGACTGGCGGGCGTCGCTCGACGCGGCCATCGGCGCGGGCCCTGACCACGTCAGCGCGTACGCGCTGATCGTGGAGGAGGGGACGCAGCTGGCGCGGCGGATACGCCGGGGCGAGGTCCCCATGACGGACGACGACGTCCACGCGGACCGGTATCTGATAGCGGACTCGGTCTTCGCGGAGGCCGGCTTCGAGTGGTACGAGGTGTCGAACTGGGCCACGACGGAGGCCGGGCGCTGCCTCCACAACGAGCTGTACTGGCGCGGGGCCGACTGGTGGGGCGCCGGCCCGGGCGCGCACAGCCACGTGGGCGGCGTGCGGTGGTGGAACGTGAAGCACCCGGGGGCGTACGCGGCGGCCCTGGGGGAGGGGCGGTCGCCGGGGGCGGGGCGCGAGGTGCTGTCGGAGGAGGACCGGCGGGTCGAGCGGGTGCTGCTGGAGCTGCGGCTGCGGGAGGGCGTCGAGCTCGGGCTCCTGCGGCCGGCCGGGCTGGCCGCCTCCCGCAAGGCGCTGGAGGACGGGCTCCTGGAGCGGGTCGCGTACGAGTCGGGGCGCGCGGTCCTGACCCTGCGGGGTCGGCTGCTCGCCGACGCGGTGGTGCGGGACCTGGTGGACTAGACCCCGCTCCGGTGCGGGGGCTGAAACGGCACCGCCCTCGTGCGAGGGGCCTGAAAAGGCGCCGCTCCCGTGGGTTGTGCCCACCCGTTCCGCCCCAGCGGAACAGTTGCCCACAACGGGTGGGGTCGCGCAGCGGGAGGAGTTGGCACAGGTCGACCCTCCTCGCCGACGGCGAGGGCGGCACCTGAGGCGCGGCCCGGCCCGGGTTGGCCGCGGCACCGTTCCGGCCCGGGGGAACAGTGCCCACAACGGGTGGGATCCCGGCGGCGCGGAGCTGCCGCCCCCCGGGGGGTGTGGGGGCATCCCCCCACACGTCTCCGCCCCCCAGCCCCCGGCAGGGTTTCGGGAAGGGGTGGGGTGGGGGGAGACCTCCGTAGGGGGCACGGGGGCTACGGGGACGTCACGAAGTCGATCAGTTCTTCTACGCGGGCGAGGAGTTCGGGGCGGAGGTCCTTGTAGGAGTGGACCCTGGAGAGGATGTGCTGCCAGGCCGCCGGTGGGTCGGGGGGCCAGCCCAGGGCCTGGCAGACGCCCGTCTTCCAGTCCTGGCCCCGAGGGATCACCGGCCACTCCGGGATGCCCACCGACGACGGCTTCACCGCCTCCCACACGTCGATGTACGGGTGGCCCACGATCAGGACGTCCGGGGACGAGACCCGGGACGCGATTCGAGACTCCTTCGAGCCGTCCACCCAGTGGTCCACCAGGACGCCCAGGCGGGCGTCCGGTGCCGGGGCGAAGTCGGCGACGATCGCCGGGAGGTCGTCGATGCCGCCCAGGTACTCGACCACGACGCCCTCGATCCGCAGGTCGTCGCCCCAGACCCGCTCGACGAGCTCCGCGTCGTGGCGGCCCTCCACGTAGATCCGGCCCGCCCGCGCCACCCGCGCCCGCGCCCCCGGGACCGCGATCGAACCGGAGGCCGTACGGGTGGGGCGGGCCGGTGCCCCCGTCGAGGGCCGGACCAGGGTCACGACGCGGCCCTCCAGGAGGAAGCCGCGCGGCTCCATCGGGAAGACCCGGTGCTTGCCGAAGCGGTCCTCCAGGGTCACGGTGCCCGCCTCGCAGCGGATCACCGCCCCGCAGAAGCCCGTCGAGACCTCCTCGACGACGAGGTCGGCCTCGGCCGGCACCTCCGGCACGGGCGCGGAGCGCTTCCAAGGGGGCGTCAGGTCCGGGTTGTAGCTGCGCATTCGCGCGACGTTATGACACTCCGAAGCGCCGTGCCAGCTCATCGCGCTGTCTCCGCACGAACGTGGCGTCCACCACCGCCCCGTGCCCCGGCACGTACACCGCGTCCTCACCGCCGAGAGCCAGCAGCCGGTCGATCGCCGCCGGCCAGCGCGAGGGGATCGCGTCCGAACCGGCCTGCGGTTCGCCCGACTCCTCGACCAGGTCGCCGCAGAAGACGACCTCCCGGGAGCCCGGCGCCGAGCCCGGCACGCACAGCACCAGGTCGTGGGCCGTGTGGCCCGGGCCGACGTTCGCCAGGAGCACCATCCGCCCGCCCAGGTCCAGCGTCCACTCGCCCGACACCATGTGCCGCGGTGTCACCAGCGCCTCGACCGCCTCTCCCGCCTCCGCCGGGTCGACACCGTGCCGTACCGCGGACGAGCGCAGCCGTTCCCCGCCCCTCTGGCGCATGACGTCGTCCACGCCCACCGCTCCGTACACCTCCGCCCCCGCGAAGGCCGCCGTGCCCAGCACATGGTCGAAATGCGGATGACTCAGTGCGATGTGCGTCACTCCCCGGCCGCCGGTCAGCGCCTCGACCTGCGACCGCAGCTCCGCGCCCTCACGGAGCGTGGAGCCGGTGTCGTACAGCAGCACCGCCTTCTCGCCGAGCACCAGGCCCACCGTGGCGTCCCATCCGGGCAGCCGCCGCCGCCCCACGCCGTCCGCGAGCGGCTCCCAGCCGAACTCTTCCCAACCGACACTCATAAAGCGACGCTAGCCGCTCTGGCGCGGATGTGACGTGACCGCGATGTGGCCTCCTTGCCAGGAGCGATGCCCGCCGCCGTACACTGGCCGGGGGATTCCTGGCACTCGGACAGGGCGAGTGCCAAACATGGAGCATCCGGAACGACAGCTGGAGGTGTGCGGCATGCTCAGCGAACGCAGGCTCGAGGTGCTGCGCGCCATCGTCCAGGACTATGTCGGGACGGAGGAGCCCGTCGGCTCCAAGGCGCTCACCGAGCGCCACCGGCTCGGCGTCTCGCCCGCCACCGTGCGCAACGACATGGCCGTCCTGGAGGACGAGGGCTACATCGCCCAGCCCCACACCAGCGCCGGACGCATCCCGACGGACAAGGGCTACCGCCTCTTCGTCGACAAGCTCGCCGGCGTCAAGCCGCTGTCGACGCCCGAGCGGCGCGCGATCCACAACTTCCTCGACGGCGCGGTCGACCTCGACGACGTCGTCGGGCGTACGGTCCGGCTGCTCGCGCAACTGACCCGGCAGGTCGCCGTCGTCCAGTACCCGTCGCTGACCCGCTCGACGGTCCGGCACGTGGAGCTGCTCTCGCTGGCCCCGGCCCGGCTGATGCTTGTGCTGATCACGGACACCGGCCGCGTCGAGCAGCGGATGATCGACTGCCCGGCGCCGTTCGGTGAGGCCTCGCTGGCGGACCTGCGGGCCCGGCTCAACAGCCGGGTCGTCGGCCGCCGTTTCGCGGACGTGCCGCAGTTGGTGCAGGATCTGCCGGAGTCCTTCGAGGAGACGGAGGACCGCGGCACGGTGTCGACGGTGCTCGCGACCCTGCTCGAAACGCTGGTGGAGGAGCACGAGGAGCGGCTGATGATCGGCGGTACCGCCAATCTCACCCGCTTCGGCCACGACTTCCCCCTCACGATCAGGCCGGTGCTGGAAGCACTGGAGGAGCAGGTCGTGCTCCTCAAGCTGCTCGGCGAGGCCAAGGACTCGGGCATGACCGTACGGATCGGGCACGAGAACGCCCACGAAGGGCTCACCTCCACGTCCGTCGTCGCGGTCGGCTACGGTTCGGGCGACGAGGCAGTCGCCAAACTCGGCGTGGTCGGACCGACCCGCATGGACTACCCCGGAACGATGGGAGCGGTACGCGCAGTGGCACGTTACGTCGGACAGATCCTGGCGGAGTCGTAAGTGGCCACGGACTACTACGCCGTACTCGGCGTGCGCCGCGACGCGTCCCAGGACGAGATCAAGAAGGCATTCCGGCGGCTCGCCCGCGAGCTGCACCCGGATGTCAATCCCGATCCGAAGACGCAGGAGCGGTTCAAGGAGATCAACGCCGCCTACGAGGTGTTGTCGGACCCGCAGAAGAAGCAGGTCTACGACCTCGGTGGCGACCCGCTGTCCGCGTCCGGCGGTGGTGGCGGAGCCGGCGGCTTCGGCCAGGGCGGCTTCGGGAACTTCTCGGACATCATGGACGCCTTCTTCGGTACGGCGTCCCAGCGCGGGCCGCGCTCGCGCACCCGCCGGGGCCAGGACGCCATGATCCGGCTGGAGATCACCCTCGACGAGGCCGCCTTCGGCACGACGAAGGACATCCAGGTCGACACGGCGGTCGTCTGTACGACCTGTTCTGGCGAGGGCGCCGCGCCCGGCACCTCCGCGCAGACCTGTGACATGTGCCGCGGCCGCGGTGAGGTCTCGCAGGTGACGCGGTCCTTCCTCGGCCAGGTCATGACCTCCCGCCCCTGCCCCCAGTGCCAGGGCTTCGGGACCGTCGTCCCGACCCCGTGCCCGGAGTGCGCGGGCGACGGCCGGGTCCGCTCGCGTCGCACGCTCACGGTCAAGATCCCGGCCGGCGTCGACAACGGCACCCGCATCCAGCTCGCCGGCGAGGGCGAGGTCGGCCCCGGTGGCGGCCCGGCCGGCGACCTGTACGTCGAGATCCACGAGGTGCCGCACGAGGTCTTCCAGCGGCGCGGCGACGATCTGCACTGCACGGTCACCATCCCGATGACAGCGGGCGCGCTCGGCACGAAGGTGCCGCTGCAGACGCTCGACGGCATGGAGGAGGTCGACATCCGTCCGGGCACGCAGTCCGGCCAGTCGATCCCGCTGCACGGGCGCGGAGTCACGCACCTGCGCGGCGGCGGGCGGGGCGACCTGATCGTGCACGTCGAGGTCATGACCCCGTCGAAGCTGGACCCGGAGCAGGAGCGGCTGATCCGCGAGCTGGCGAAGCTGCGCGGCGAGGAGCGGCCGACCGGCCAGTTCCAGCCCGGCCAGCAGGGCCTGTTCTCGCGGCTGAAGGACGCGTTCAACGGCCGCTAGGTCCCATGGGGACGTACGGCCTCAGGAAGGGGCCGCGAGTCGCGCGGGTGCGGCTCGCGGCCCCTTTCGCGTACCCCCTGCCGGAGGCGGAAGCGTGGATTCGGCCGCGCGGCGGGGGCATGGCACGATGCCTGCATGTCCACCGCGCTGAACGATCTCTCCCGGTATCCGATCGTGCAGGCCCCCATGGCGGGCGGCGCGTCGTGTCCGGAACTCGTCGGAGCCGTGTGCGAGGCCGGCGGGCTCGGGTTCCTGGCCGGCGGGTACAAGACCGCCGGAGGTCTGTACCAGGAGATCAAGCAGGTGCGCGGGCTCACCGGGCAGCCCTTCGGCGTCAACCTCTTCATGCCGCAGAGCGGACAGCCCGCCGACCCCGCCGCCGTCGAGGTCTACCGGCACCAGCTCGCCGGTGAGGCCACCTGGTACGAGACGGCGCTCGGCGACCCGGACAGCGGACGCGACGACGCGTACGACGCCAAGCTGGCGATCCTCCTGGAGGACCCCGTCCCCGTCGTCTCCTTCACCTTCGGCTGCCCCGGCCGCGACACCTTCCACGCGTTCGGCCGCGCCGGTACGTACACGATCGTCACCGTCACCTCCGTCGAGGAGGCCCAGGCCGCCCAGTGGGCCGGGGCCGACGCCGTCTGCGTGCAGGGCGTCGAGGCCGGCGGACACCAGGGCACCCACCGCGACGACCCGGACGCCGCCCTCGCCGGGACCGGGCTCCTGACCCTCGTCACCCAGGTCCGCGAGGCCGTCCAGCTGCCGATCGTCGCGACCGGCGGGCTCATGCGCGGCGCGCAGATCGCCGCCGTCCTGGCCGCCGGTGCCGACGCGGCCCAGCTCGGCACCGCCTTCCTCGTCTGCCCCGAGTCGGGCGCGCACCCCCTGCACAAGCAGGCGATGACCAACCCGCTCTTCGTACGCACCGAACTCACCCGGGCCTTCTCCGGCCGGCCGGCCCGGGGTCTCGTCAACCGCTTCATGCGCGAGCACGGGCCGTACGCCCCCGCCGCCTATCCCGAGATCCACCACCTCACCACCCCGCTGCGCAAGGCCGCCGCCACCGCGGGCGACGCGCAGGGCATGGCCCTGTGGGCCGGGCAGGGCCACCGGCTGGCCCGCGAACTCCCGGCGGGGCAACTGGTCGAGGTGCTGGCCGCCGAACTCGGCACCGCCCTCTCCGCGCAGGCCCACAGGAGCACCACATGACCGCACCCGTCTTCGTCGTCGACGCCGTCCCCGGCCCCGGCGGCTTCCTCCTCGACGGTCCCGAGGGCCGCCACGCCGTCTCCGTGAAGCGGCTGCGCGCCGGGGAGGAGCTCGTCCTGACCGACGGGCGGGGCGCCTGGGCGGAGTGCGTGGTGAGCGCGGCCGAGGGCAAGGACCAGCTGACCGTCGACGTCACGGCGGTCCACGAGGACCCTGAGCCCACACCCCGTATCACCGTCGTCCAGGCGCTGCCCAAGGGCGACCGGGGCGAACTCGCCGTCGAGATCATGACGGAGACCGGCGTCGACGCGATCGTGCCGTGGGCCGCGTCCCGCTGCATCACCCAGTGGAAGGGCGACCGTGGCCTCAAGGCGCTCGCCAAGTGGCGGGCGACGGCGCGCGAGGCGGGCAAGCAGTCCCGCCGCACCCGTTTCCCCGAGGTCGCCGACGCGATGACCACCAAGCAGGTGGCCGCGCTCCTCACCGGCGCCGACTTCGCGGCCGTCCTGCACGAGGACCGCGCCCACCCCAGCGGCGCGCTCGCGGACGCCGCGCTTCCGACGGCGGGCGAGATCGTGCTGGTCGTCGGACCCGAGGGGGGAGTGTCGCCGGAGGAGTTGGCGGCCTTCGAGGCCGCGGGCGCGAAGCCGTACCGCCTGGGCCACAGCGTGCTCCGCACCTCCACGGCGGGCACGGCGGCGACCGCCCTCCTCCTCGGCCGCACGGGCCGCTGGTCCTAGGGGCTGTCCCACGGCAACCCGGTGGGCCGGCCACCGAGGGGTCTCCCTAGGCTGCTCGTATGTCCGACGAGTCTCCCCTGATCCGTAGTCTGCGCGCCGCGGTCGCCGCCGCGCCCGAAGACGTGCCCCTGCGGCTGCACTTCGCCGAACTGCTCCTCGCCGAGGGCCTCGGCGACGAGGCCGTCACCGAGGCGGCCGTCGCGCTCCAGCACGCGCCGGGCGACGCCGCCGCCCGCGCCCTGATGGCCCGCGCGATGGGCGCCCCCGCGGCACCGAAGGAGACCCCCGAGGCGCCCGCCCCCGAGCCCCCGGAGGCCCCCGCCCCGGAGACCCCCGGCACCCCCCGCTTCGACTGGGCCGCCGCCGAGCAGGAGGTCGGGGACCTCGTCGGGCCCCGGTTCGTCGAGGGCGGGACCGAGGAACCGCTCACCGCCGACGGGAGCGGCGACCCCGGGGACGCGTCCGCCTGGGACGTCGACGCCCCCGGCTCCGTACGCCTCGCCGACGTCGGCGGCATGCAGGAGGTCAAGGAGCGCCTGGAGGCCGCGTTCCTCGCCCCCATGCGCAACCCCGAACTGCGCAAGCTGTACGGCAAGTCGCTCCGCGGCGGCCTGCTCCTCTACGGCCCGCCCGGCTGCGGCAAGACCTTCATCGCCCGCGCCGTCGCGGGCGAGCTCGGCGCGAGCTTCATGTCGATCTCGCTCTCCGACGTCCTCGACATGTACATCGGCACCTCGGAGAAGAACGTCCACGACATCTTCGAGACCGCCCGCCGGCAGGCCCCCTGCGTCGTCTTCCTCGACGAGCTGGACGCGCTCGGCGCCAAGCGCTCCCGTACCCACCACAGCGGTCTGCGCAACGTCGTCAACCAGCTCCTCACCGAGCTCGACGGCATCAACGGCGCAGAGAACGAAGGCGTCTTCGTGCTCGCCGCCACCAACGTCCCCTGGGACGTCGACCTCGCGCTGCGCCGCCCCGGCCGGCTCGACCGCACCCTGCTCGTGCTGCCGCCCGACGCCCCGGCCCGCGAGGCGATCCTCCGCTACCACCTGCGCGAGCGCCCCATCGAATCCGTCGACCTGGGCAAGCTCGTGAAGGTCACCGAGGACTTCTCCGGCGCCGACCTCGCCCATCTCTGCGAGACCGCCGCCGAGTCGGCGCTCCTGGAGTCCGCCCGCACCGGCACCGTACGCATGATCAACATGAAGGACCTGCTGGGCGCGGCGAAGCAGATCAAGCCCTCCAGCGAGTCCTGGTTCGCCTCCGCCCGCAACGTGGCGATGTTCGCCAACGACGGCGGGATGTACGACGACCTGGTCGCCTATCTGAAGAAGAAGCGCAAGCTGTGAGCGGAACCCCCGTGCACTCGCGGGTCGAACAGGCCGAAGCGCTGTACGGCATGGAGCGGTACGAGGAGGGCCTGGCCCTGGTCGACCGGCGGCTCGCCGAGGCACCCGACGACCACCAGGCGTGGGCCACGCGCGCCCGGTGCCTCTGCGGTCTCAAGCGGTACGAGGAGGCGCTCGACGCCGCCGACGAAGCACTGAAGCTCGAACCCGAGCTCGCCGACGGGTTCTTCATGCGCGGATTCGCTCTGCGCAGGCTGCGGCGGCTGCCGGAGGCCGACCACGCCCAGCGCGAGGCGATCCGCCTCGCGCCGCACCGCTGGGGGCCGCGCACCCAGCGCGCCGAGATGCTGATCTTCACAGGCACGAAGGAGGAGGCGCTCCAGGAGGCCATGGAGGCGGTACGACTCGGTCCCGACGTGGTCGACACGTGGCACACCATGTACAAGGTCGCCGCGTTCAACGAGCGCTTCGACCTGGTACGGGAGTCCGTCCAGCAGCTCCTGCGCATCGACCCGACCGACAAGCTCGCCGTCGCCGAGGTCACCGGGCGGGAGGCCCGCAAGCCCGGCACGTCCGCCGCCCGGGCCGCCGACCTGTACGCGGGCGGCCTCGCCGCCGCCCCCGATTCGCCGTCCCTGCGCAACGACCTCGACAAGGCCGTCTACCGGATGCTGCGCGGCACCCGGTGGCTCGCGCTGCTCTGCCTCGCCATGGCCGCCGTCACCGCCGACCTCTTCCCGACCGACGGCGAGGACCCGAAAGAGCTCCCGATCCACCTCGGCACCCGGCTCTGGGCCCTGTGCCTGATGGCGGCGGTGTGGGGCTTCGGCGCCTGGCGCCGCTATCTGCGGATGCGCACCGGTGCCCGGCTGACCGTACGCGCCCTCGTGCGGCGGCTGTTCTGGCCCCGGGTGGTCCTCGGCCAGGCCACCCTCGCCACGCTCTGCGCGCTGCTGATCGTCGTCGTGCCGTGGACCGACCGCACCCTTCCCCAGGTCCTGTTCTGGCTGGGACTCGTCCCGAACCTGCTCAGCATCACGCACGACCGGGACAAGGTCTGATGAGCCGCCCAGGAGACCCCACAGGCCCCACCCTGGAGCGGGCCGACGCCCTCTTCGACGTCGGACGGTACGAACAGGCCGCCGCCCTCGCCGCCCAGCACCTGGCGACCGACCCGCTCGACGCCACCGCCCTGGTGCTCCTGGCCCGCTGCCAGCACCGCCTGGGCCGGGAGCAGGAGGCCTTCGACTCCATCGAAATGGCCCTGCTCGCCGAACCGGACTCCCTCCCCGGCTGGCTGATGCGCACCCACATCCTGCTCGCGCTGAAGGAGTACGAGGAGGCGGAGCTGTCCGCCCGGTACTCCGTCGAGCTCGCCCCGAACTACTGGGGCAGCCACTACGCCCTCGGCACCGTCCTCGACCGCTCCAGCCGCAAGGAGCGGCAGCGCGAGGCGTACGAAGCGGCCCGCCGCGCCGTCGCTCTCGCCCCCGGCGAGAGCGACGCGCACTTCCTGGTGGGGCTCACCGCCCACCGCGCCGGCGACCACCGAGTCGCCGAGCAGGCCTACGAGACGGCGCTGCGCCTCGACCCGCAGAGCAGCGAGGCGCACAACAACCTCTCCCTGCTGCGACTGCGGCGCCGCTGGTTCCGGCGCGGGGCGTGGACGAAGGCCGCCGCCGGCTTCGTCGAGTCCGCCGCCCTCGACACGAACGACCGGCAGGCCCGCTACAACCTGGAGACCATGGCCTGGGGGACCGTCGCGGGCGCCCGCTGGGTGGCCCTGCTCGGTTTCATGGGCGCCTCCCTCGGCTCGGCGCCGCTGCGCACCGGAGCGAGCGGCGGCGACGCCCTCGTCCCGTACCTGATCGGCGTCGCGGTGGTCCTCGGCGGCTGGGGCGCCTGGGCGCTGTGGCTGACCCGGCGCGTGCCGCCCCGGCTGCGCCGCCCCCTGCTCCTGGTCGCGCGGGGCTGCCGGCCGGTGATCGCGATGGGTGTCGCGGTCGGGCTGCTCGGTCTGCACTCGGTGGTCGCGATGGCGCTGTGGACGGTGGACGCCTCCGTCATCGGCGCGCTCGTCTATCCGCTGTTCTGGGGTGTGGTGATCACCTACTGGGCGAGCCGCGCGGCCCTCAGGCGCCGCGCGCCCGCTTCCGAGCGCGGCCGATAGCATGCGTGCGTACTGATCGACAGAGGCGAGGAGGCCCGGACCATGGCCGGAGAGCCGCAGAGCGACTGCCTGTTCTGCAAGATCGCGGACGGGGAGGTTCCGGCGACGATCGTGCGCGAGACGGAGACCACCGTCGCCTTCCGGGACATCAACCCGCAGGCACCCACACACGTCCTCGTCATCCCGCGCCTGCACTACCCGGACGCGGCCTCGCTCGCCGCCGCCGCGCCCACCGTGGCCGCCGACGTGCTGCGCGAGGCGGGCGAGATCGCCGCACAGGAGAAGGTCGTCGACAGCGGCTTCCGGATCGTCTTCAACACCGGGACCGGGGCCGGCCAGACCGTCTTCCACGCCCACGCGCACGTCCTCGGCGGCCGCGGCCTCAACTGGCCGCCCGGATAGCCCGTCGACGTACCCCGTCGAACAACCCATTGAAGTGAAGGCCTGCCTTGTCCGTACGTGAACTGGTCGTCCTCGGCACCGCGAGCCAGGTGCCGACCCGGCACCGCAACCACAACGGCTATCTGCTGCGCTGGGACGGGCAGGGCATCCTCTTCGACCCCGGCGAGGGCACCCAGCGCCAGATGCTGCGGGCCGGGGTCGCCGCCCATGACCTCGACCGGATCTGCGTCACGCACTTCCACGGCGACCACTCCCTCGGGCTCGCGGGCGTGATCCAGCGGATCAACCTCGACCAGGTGCCGCACCCGGTCACCGCCCACTACCCGGCGAGCGGGCAGCGCTTCTTCGAGCGGCTGCGGTACGCGACCGCCTACCGCGAGACGGTGAAGCTCATCGAGACCCCGGTCGCCGCCGACGGCCCCCTCGCCGTCACCGACACGTACACCCTCGACGCGTACCGGCTCTCCCACCCCGTCGAGTCGTACGGCTACCGCCTCACCGAGCCCGACGGGCGCCGCATACTTCCCGAGCGGCTCGCCGCGCACGGCATCAAGGGACCGGACGTGGGCCGCATCCAGCGCGAGGGCGTGCTGAACGGCGTGACCCTGGACGAGGTCAGCGAGGTCCGGCGCGGGCAGCGCTTCGCCTTCGTCATGGACACCCGGCTCTGCGACGGGGTGCGGGTGCTCGCCGAGGGCGCCGACATGCTCGTCATCGAGTCGACCTTCCTCGACGAGGACGTCCGGCTCGCCACCGACCACGGCCATCTGACGGCCGGTCAGGCCGCCACGGTCGCGCGGGACGCGGGCGTACGGCATCTCGTCCTCACCCACTTCTCGCAGCGGTACAGCGATCCCGCCGAGTTCGAACGCCAGGCACGGGCGGCCGGGTTCGACGGCGAACTGAGCATCGCCCAGGATCTGATGAGGGTCCCCCTCCCCAAGAGATAGACGAAACACCCATGTCCCTCCCCCTCCCCAAGGCCGAACTCCACCTGCACATCGAGGGCACCCTCGAACCCGAGCTGGCGTTCGCGCTGGCCGCCCGCAACGGCGTCACCCTGCCGTACGCGGACACCGAGGAGCTGCGCGAGGCGTACCTCTTCAGCGATCTGCAGTCCTTCCTGGACCTCTACTACGGGCTGATGGCCGTCCTGCACACGGCGGACGACTTCACCGAGCTGGCCGACGCGTATCTGGCACGGGCCGCGGCCCAGGGGGTACGGCACGCCGAGATCTTCTTCGACCCGCAGGCCCACACGGCGCGCGGGGTGCCGATCGGCACGGTGATCGAGGGTCTGGCCCGTGCGCTGGACGGGGCCGAGGAGCGGCACGGCGTCTCCACCCGGCTGATCATGTGCTTCCTGCGCGACGAGCCGGCCGAGTCGGCGATGGCGACCCTGGAGGCGGCGAAGCCGTATCTGCACCGGATCACGGGCGTCGGCCTGGACTCGGCGGAGGTGGGCCATCCGCCGTCGAAGTTCCGCGAGGTGTACGCGGCGGCGGAGGCGCTCGGCCTGCGCAAGGTCGCCCACGCGGGCGAGGAAGGCCCGCCGGCCTACATCCGGGAGGCCCTCGACGTCCTCGGCGTGGAGCGGATCGACCACGGCCTGCGCTGTGTGGAGGACCCGGAGCTGGTGGAGCGGCTGGTACGGGAGCGGGTGCCGCTGACGCTCTGCCCGCTGTCGAACGTACGGCTCCGGGCGATCGACGTCCTGGAGGACCACCCGCTGGCCTCGATGCTGGCGGCGGGCCTGATGGCGACCGTCAACTCCGACGACCCGGCCTACTTCGGCGGCTACGTGGGCGACACCTTCGACGCGGTACGCAACGCGCTGGGCCTCGACCGCGAGCAGATGCGGACCCTGGCCCGCAACTCCTTCGAGGCGTCCTTCCTCGACGACGACGAGGAACGGCGGGCGCGGTACCTGGCCGAGGTCGAGGCGTACGACTTCGACGCGGAGTAGCCGCGGGCGGCGTGGCGCCCTCGGCACCTACCCCCGGTCGCCGGGGCGGGCCAGGCGGTAGGAGCGCTGGGCCGTGGGGCGGCGGCGGGTGGGGACGCGGACGGGGGTGACCTGCTGTTCCGGGGCGCCCATCTGCGGGACCAGGCCGGTGGCCGCGGTCGTCGTGCCCGCGAGGACCGCCGCCGGGGCGCCGCCGCGGCGGCGGACGGAGCCCGGGACCAGGGGGCGGCCCGAGGTGTGCAGGGCGACCGCCGTCATCGGGGCCGCGACCAGCAGGAGCAGGGCGCACAGGATCAGGCCCATGCCCGGGTAGCCGGCCTGCGCGGACAGCACGCTGCCGGTGACCGGGCCGCAGGCCACGCCCAGCGAGGACGCCGAGCCGACCAGCACCGCCCAGCGGCCGCGCGGGTCCAGGGAGGCGGCCAGGCCCAGCAGGTAGGACAGGACGACCGGGTAGAAGACGTTCCACAGGATCTCACCGGTCGCGAAGGCCGCCAGGCTCTCGGCGCCCGAACTGACCAGGACGCAGAGGGCGATGACCACCGTGCCCGCCCCGACCGGCACCGCGCGGCCCAGCCGCGAACCGAGCACACCGGCGCCCAGGACCCCCGCGAGACCCGCGCCGAGCGCCACCGCGAAGACCGCGCCGACGGTGACCTCGCCGAGGCCCGCCTGCGTGACGCCGATCCGGCCGCTGACGCCCCACAGGGCGTTCTGCGCCAGGGACCAGAGCAGGATCGCGGCGGCGAGCACCGCGCCGGAACGCCGGTGCGGGAGCGGGCCGCCGAGCCCGCCGCGAGCCGCGGCCCGGGCAGGCGTCCGGTCGCCGGCCGGCCCCGGGAGGCCGGCCGTCAGCGGCCACACCAGCGCTGCCGTCAGCGCGATCGACGCGAAGGGCAGCGCGTGGCCGCCGCCGAGGTGGGGGAGCGTCAGATAGAGCGCGCCCGCCGTCGCCGAGACCGAGAGCAGACCGAGCGTCGAGGCCCGGTGCGGATCGGGCTGCGCCGCGATCCCCGCCGCGGCCACCGCGAGCGCCGTACCGGAGCCGAGACCGCCGACGACCGCGCCGCCGACCACCAGCGGGACGCTCGCGGTGAGCGCCGCCGAGCCGTATCCGACGCCCATCGCGAGCAGACCGACCCTCGCCGCCCGCCGCGGGCCGAGCCGTTCCACGCGCGCGGCCAGCGCGAAGCCGGCCGACGCGGAGGCGAGCAGGAGGACCGAGCCGACCAGGCCGGCCTGGGCGGGGGTGAGTCCGAGTCCGCCCGAGAGCCGGCCGACGACGGTCGGGAGCAGGTACGGGGCGAGATAACCGGCCGTGAACAGGGCGACAAGGGGCCCCAGAGCACGCGGGCGCGACGACATGGGCGTTCCAGGGAACAGAGGAAAAGGGGGTGGAGCGCCCGGTGTTGCACGGGATCGCGGCACCATGTGTATCAAGCGACCGGCGGCCCGGAGAAGCCCGGAGAGGGTGGAATCGCTCCATTCCTCTTGTGATCTGAGTCACAAGGTGGTTTGGAGGTTGATGGGGTGGGTAGGGGGCGCCGCTCTCTTCGCTGCGTCACCCCCGTCACGCCACCCTCATCGGGCACACTGGGCTGATCCGCACCACGTTCGGGGAGGCCTCCGTGACCACAGCAAGGGGAGAGCAGCAACACGACGCCGGGGTCGACCCGTTGGTGCGCCTGCGCGAGCCCACCGACCCCGAGTGCGACGTCTTCCTCACCGGCACGGTCTTCCTCGACATCATCTTCACCGGCCTCGACAGCGCCCCCGTCCGGGGCACCGAGTCCTGGGCCAGGGGCATGGGCTCCAGCCCCGGCGGCGTCGCCAACATGGCCACCGCCCTCGCCCGCCTGGGCCTGCGCACCTCGCTCGCCGCCGCCTTCGGCGACGACCACTACGGCGAGTACTGCTGGGACGCCCTGGAGCAGGGCGAGGGCATCGACCTCTCGCTCTCCCGCACCGTCCCCGGCTGGCACTCCCCGGTCACCGTCTCCATGGCGTACGAGGACGAGCGCACGATGGTCTCGCACGGCCACGAGGCCCCGCCGCTGGACGGCGCCCTGCCCGCCTACCCGCCGCACGCGCGCGCCGCCGTGGCCTCGCTGGTGCCCGGCCGCGCCGAGGAGTGGGTCGCGCAGGCCGCCCGGGGCGGCGCCAAGGTCTTCGCCGACGTCGGCTGGGACGAGACCGGCGGCTGGGACCTGGGCGGCCTCACCGACCTGGAGCACTGCGAGGCGTTCCTGCCCAACGCCCAGGAGGCCATGCGCTACACCCGTACCGACAGCCCGAAGGCCGCCGCCCACGCGCTCGCCGACCGGGTCCGTTACGCCGTGGTCACCCTCGGTGCGGAGGGCGCCTACGCGGTCGACGGCGCCACCGGCGAGACCGCCGAGGTCCCGGCCATCCAGGTCTCCGCGCTCGACCCCACCGGCGCCGGTGACGTCTTCGTCGCCGGCTTCGTCACCGGAACGCTCGCCGACTGGCCGCTCGCCGACCGGCTCGCCTTCGCCGGCCTGACCGCCGCGCTGTCGGTCCAGGAGTTCGGCGGCTCGCTCTCCGCCCCCGGCTGGGGCGAGGTCGCCGCCTGGTGGCAGCACGTCCAGGGGCACGCCTGCCAGGACCCGGAGGCCCTGCGCGCCCGCTACGCCTTCCTGGAGGCGCTGCTGCCCGCCGCCACGCGCCCGTGGCCCCTGCGCCGGGCGGTCCCCACCATCGGCTTCCGCCGCTCGGCCTGAGCACGCGCCCGAGCCCCCGGCCGAGCCCCCGGCCCGGACCTCGCGCGGCACTCACACGGCAAGCGGCCCGGACCTCGCGCGGTAAAAGGCTTCGGCCTTGTCAGTGACAAGTCGTAGGCTTGGTGTCCGAGAGGTTGTCGAGCAGCGAGAACCCTGCAACGGGAGGTATGTGCAGGCCACAGTGCCGGCCCATGACTCAGACACCCACAGCCCCCAATGGCGCACCGGGCGAGACCCGCGCCCACTTCACCGTCCCCGCGAAGCACCCGATGGTGACCGTTCTCGGCTCTGGTGACGCCCTTCTGCGCGTGATCGAGAACGCGTTCCCGAAGACCGACATCCATGTCCGGGGCAATCAGGTCAGCGCGGTGGGGGACGCCGCGGAAGTCGCGCTGATCCAGCGCCTGTTCGACGAGATGATGCTGGTGCTCCGCACCGGACAGCCGATGACGGAGGACGCAGTGGAACGCTCGATCGTCATGCTCAGAGCGAGCGAGACGGGCACGGCGGAGGCAGGCCAGGAGACCCCGGCCGAGGTGCTCACCCAGAACATCCTCTCCAGCCGCGGCCGCACCATCCGCCCCAAGACCCTCAACCAGAAGCGGTACGTCGACGCGATCGACAAGCACACCGTCGTCTTCGGCATCGGCCCCGCCGGCACCGGCAAGACGTACCTGGCCATGGCCAAGGCGGTCCAGGCCCTGCAGTCCAAGCAGGTCACGCGGATCATCCTGACCCGGCCGGCCGTCGAGGCGGGCGAGCGGCTCGGCTTCCTGCCCGGCACGCTCTACGAGAAGATCGACCCCTACCTGCGGCCGCTCTACGACGCGCTGCACGACATGCTCGACCCCGACTCGATCCCGAAGCTCATGGCCTCGGGCACGATCGAGGTCGCGCCGCTGGCGTACATGCGAGGCCGGACGCTCAACGACGCGTTCATCATCCTCGACGAGGCGCAGAACACCAGCCCGGAGCAGATGAAGATGTTCCTGACGAGGCTCGGCTTCGACTCGAAGATCGTCATCACCGGCGACATCACCCAGGTCGACCTTCCCGGCGGCACGAAGAGCGGTCTTCGCCAGGTCCAGGACATCCTGGAAGGCGTCGACGACGTGCACTTCTCGCGCCTCACGTCCCACGACGTCGTACGGCACAAGCTCGTCGGCCGTATCGTCGACGCGTACGAGCAGTACGACAGCCGCAACGGGAAGTAGTAACAGAGCACCATGTCGATCGACGTCAACAACGAGTCCGGAACCGAGGTCGACGAGCAGGCGATCCTCGACATCGCCCGCTACGCCCTCGCGCGGATGCGCATCCACCCGCTCTCCGAGCTCTCCGTGATCGTCGTCGACGCGGAGGCGATGGAGCAGCTCCACATGCAGTGGATGGACCTTCCGGGCCCCACGGACGTCATGTCCTTCCCGATGGACGAGCTGCGTCCGCCGTCGAAGGACGACGAGACGGCGGAGCCCCCGCAGGGGCTCCTCGGCGACATCGTGCTCTGCCCCGAGGTCGCCGCCCAGCAGGGCAAGGACGCGCCGACGCAGCACTCCATGGACGAGGAGCTCCAGCTCCTCACCGTCCACGGAGTGCTGCACCTGCTCGGCTACGACCACGAGGAGCCGGACGAGAAGGTGGAGATGTTCGGCCTCCAGGCCGCCATCGTCGACGGCTGGCGCGCGGAGAAGGGCCTGACCGGCCCCTCCCCGGCGCCCACCGTCTCCTGAGCCCCCGACGAACACGACGGACCCGACGAACCCGATGAACGCATCGCTGATCTTCGGCGCGGTCGCCCTGATCGTCGTCGCCTGGCTCGCCGCCTGCGCCGAGGCCGGCGTCGCCCGCGTCACCAGCTTCCGCGCCGCCGAGGCCCTGCGGGCCGGGCGGCGCGGCGCCGACAAGCTCGCCCTGGTCGCCTCCGACCCCACCCGCTACCTCAACGTGGCACTCCTCGTCCGCGTCGCCTGCGAGATGGCGGCCGGGGTCCTCGTCACCTATGTGTGCCTGGAGGAGTTCTCCGCGACCTGGGAGGCGCTGCTCGTCGCCATCGGCGTGATGGTGCTCGTCAGCTACGTCGCCGTGGGCGTCTCGCCGCGCACCATCGGCCGCCAGCACCCGCTCAACACGGCCACCGCCGCCGCGTACGTCCTGCTGCCGCTGGCCCGGATCATGGGGCCCGTCCCGCAGCTGCTCATCCTCATCGGCAACGCGCTCACCCCCGGCAAGGGCTTCCGCAAGGGCCCCTTCGCCTCCGAGGCCGAGCTGCGGGCCATGGTCGACCTCGCCGAGCAGGAGCAGCTGATCGAGGACGACGAGCGCCGGATGGTGCACTCCGTCTTCGAGCTCGGCGACACGCTCGTACGCGAGGTGATGGTGCCCCGCACCGACCTGGTCTGCATCGAGCGGTACAAGACGATCCGGCAGGCGCTCACCCTGGCACTGCGCTCCGGCTTCTCGCGGATCCCGGTCACCGGCGAGAACGAGGACGACATCGTCGGCATCGTCTATCTGAAGGACCTGGTCCGCAAGACGCACATCAACCGCGACGCGGAGGCGGACCTGGTGTCGACGGCGATGCGGCCGGCCGCCTTCGTGCCGGACACCAAGAACGCGGGCGACCTGCTGCGGGAGATGCAGCAGGAGCGCAACCACGTCGCCGTCGTCATCGACGAGTACGGCGGCACGGCCGGGATCGTCACCATCGAGGACATCCTGGAGGAGATCGTCGGCGAGATCACCGACGAGTACGACCGCGAGATCCCGCCGGTCCAGGAGCTGGGCGACGGCCGCTACCGCGTCACCGCCCGCCTCGACATCGGAGACCTCGGCGAGCTGTACGGCTTCGGCCCCGACGAGTACGACGACGAGGACGTGGAGACGGTCGGCGGGCTGCTCGCCAAGGCGCTCGGCCGGGTGCCGATCGCCGGCGCGAAGGCGGTCGTGGAGCTGCCGGACGGGCGTTCGCTGCGGCTGACCGCCGAGTCCCCGGCGGGCCGGCGGAACAAGATCGTCACGGTGCTCGTGGAGCCGGAGGGGAAGCCGGAATGACCCCCGACCAGCTGCGCGCGTTCTGCCTGGACCTCAACGACGCGACGGAGGAGTTCCCGTTCGGCCCGGAGGCCTCGGTCTTCAAGGTCGCCGGGAAGATGTTCGCGCTCTCGGCGCTGGACGCCGAGCCGCTGAGGATCAACCTCAAGTGCGAACCGGAGGAGGCGGAACGGCTCCGCGAGGAGTACCCGGCCGTCGCCCCCGGCTACCACATGAACAAGCGCCACTGGAACACCGTGACGGTCGGCGGGCTCCCGGACCGGATGGTCCGGGAGCTCATCGAGGACTCCTACGACCTGGTGGTCGCCGGCCTCCCGAAGGCGGTACGGCTCCGCCTGGACCGCTCGTAGTCCACACGGCTGCGCGGCGCGGCTCAGGCCTGCTCGCCTCAGGCCCGCTCGGCTCAGGCTCGCTTCCGCAGGCCCAGCGCCACGAGCAGGCCCGTGGCCACCACGATGGCCGCGTTCACGGCGAGGACCGTGCGGACACCGTCGTAGAGATCGCCGCCCGTGGTCGCCAGGACGCCGAGCAGCGGGATGCCGACGGTGATGCCGACCTGCTGGGTCGTCGTCACGAGACCGGTCGCGAGCCCCTGCTCCTCGTTCGGGACACCGGAGGTGACGATGAGCCCGTACGAGATGATCGCGCCGAGGTGGCACATGCTCGCCAGCGAGACGCCGACGGTCGCGAGGAGCGCCCCCGAGTCCGAGCCGATGCCGAGCAGCAGCGCCACGAAGAGGCCCTGGCCCAGCAGCGAGAACACCAGCGTGCGGCCCGCGCCGATCCGGCCGATCACCTTCGCCGCCACCGAACCGACCAGGATCGAGAGCAGCCCCTGCACGCCGAAGACGAGACCGGTCGCGAACGCCGAGAGCCCCAGCGTCTCCTGGAGGTAGAGCGTCAGGACGAAAATGACCGTCGACATCATCGAGAAGGTCACCAGACCGCCGAGGTTGCCGAAGGCGACCGTCCTGCGGCGCAGCATCGGCAGGCTGACCAGCGGGGCGTCGTGCCGGGACTCGACGACCACGAACGCCGCCAGGAGCAGCACGCCCAGGACGAGGGTCACCCGCACGTCCGCGCCGCCGAAGCCGTGCTCGGCAGCGGTCGACAGGGAGTAGATCAGGGCGAGCAGGGCGCCGGTGACGGTGACCGCTCCGGGCAGGTCGAGCCGCGGCCGCTCGGGCGTGCGCGATTCGGGCAGCAGACCCGGTGCCAGGGGCAGCAGGATCAGCGTGAACAGGGCGAGCAGCCCCATCGTCGAGCGCCAGCCCAGGATGTCCGTCATGACGCCGCCGAGCACCATCCCGATCGTGAAGCCCAGGGACAGCACGGTGCCGGAGACGCCGAGCGCGCGGTCCCGCTGCGGGCCCTCGGGGAAGGTGGTGGTCAGCAGGGACATGCCGGTCGGCACGATCGCCGCCGCCCCCAGACCCTGGAGGGCCCGTGCGATCAGGAACGACGCCGGGTCCCAGGCGAAGGTGGCGAGGAGCGAGGCCGCGCCGAAGAGGGCGAGACCCGCCAGGAACAGCTTCTTGCGCCCGTAGAGGTCGCCGGTACGCCCGAAGAGCAGCAGGAACCCGCCGGAGGGCAGCGCGAAGGCCGTCACGGCCCACTGCAGCGCAGACTGTCCGAGACCGAGGTCGGCGCCGAGGACCGGCAGGGCGACGTTCAGGACGGAGAAGTCGAGCGCCACCATGAACTGGGCCGCGCACAGCACGAAGAGGATGAGCCGGGCCCGGCCGGTGAGCGACGGGGTGGGGGCTCCCACAGGAGTCGTGGTCGGGGTGTCGGTGTAGGTGTCGGTTGCCATGGCGACCACCCTCGGCTCGCGGGAACATCCGTGGGGAGCGGGAACTTATCCTGTTGGTCGCACCACCAGGCTGCTCAGGGGGAGGAAGCACGTGGCCACTGCGGTCGAGAGCGACGCCGCCAAGAGGCACCGACTCGCCGAACTGCGCGAGTTCCTGATGAGTCGTCGGGCCCGGGTGACCCCCGTCGAGGCCGGCCTTCCCGACGGCGGCGCCCGCCGGCGTACGCCCGGTCTGCGCCGTGAGGAGGTCGCCGTCCTCGCGGGCGTGGGCGTCTCCTGGTACCAGTGGCTGGAGCAGGGCCGCGACATCACGGTCTCCCCGCAGGTGCTGGACTCGGTGGCGCGCGTGCTGCGGCTGAGCGCGATCGAGCGCCGCCACCTGTACGTCCTCGCCGGACTCAACCCGCCCGCGCCCGAGGTCGATCCGGCGGCGCGGGGCATGTGCGCGGGCCTGCGGCGGCTGATCGACGCGTGGATGCCGTTCCCCGCCCACATCATGGACGTGTACTGGAACACGATCATGTACAACGAGTCGGCGTCCGTCGTCCTCGGCATGCGGCCCGAGATCTCGCAGAACTGCCTCGTCTCGTTCTTCACCGACCCGATCTACCGCTCCCGGTCGACCGACTGGAAGCGGCTCGCGCCGCAGGTCGTCGCGCAGTTCCGCGCCGCCTGCTCGGAGTGCCCCGACGACGAGGGCTTCCGCGCGGTGGTGGAGGAGGTGAAGGCGGCGAGCGAGGAGTTCGCCGAGCTGTGGGAGCGGCGGGACATCTCGCCGGGCGGCCAGATCCGCAAGGAGATCGAGCACCCGCTCGTCGGCGTCCTGCACGTGGAGTCCACGCAGTTGCGGGTGCCCGCACGCCCGGACCTGACGATCGTCATGCACACCCCGCTGCCCGTGGCGGACACGGCGGCGAAGCTGGAATGGCTGGTTTCCCCGGAGGGACGGCGCGGGGCGATGTTCCCCCTGGCGGGCTGAGCAAGGCCGTCCGGGGCGCACAGGATTGTCACAGGCGCCGTATATCCTCCACGGCGTCCGTACACCGCGATGGCGTACGGCAGTTCCGCTCACCCTCGCACCACTCAAGGACCCATCACCATGCGCGCTCGCATACGCCACGGCCTGGCCGCGGCCCTCGCCGTCTCCGCCCTCTCCCTGACCGCCGCGTGCGGTGGCGGCGACGCCAAGGACGACACGAAGAAGGCGGCCGACAAGCCGGCCGCCGACTCCACCTCCGCCGCACCGGCCGCCGCCGCCCCGCTGACGGCCGAGCAGATGACGGCCGCGACCCTGACCCTCAAGGACCTGCCCACCGGCTGGAAGAAGGGCTCGGCCGACCCGGACCAGATCCAGGCGAAGGCCGACAAGCCGGAGTGCCAGCCGCTCGCCGGCTTCATGGCCGACACCATCACCGGGGCGACGATGGGCCCGTCCGGCAGCTTCGAGCGCACCAGCGACACGACCGGGATCGACAGCCAGGTCTTCACCTTCCCGGCCGCCGGTGCCACGGACTTCTTCAAGGCGCTGAGCACCTCCGTGGACACCTGCAAGGGGTTCGCCGCCGAACTCCAGGGCATGAAGATGACCGTCACGGCCGAGAAGATCACCGGCCCGGAGGCCGGGGAGGAGTCGCGCGCGTTCCGGCTGAAGATGAAGATCGCCGACATGGCCATGACCGTCGAGTCGAACCTCCTCGTCGCCCGGCAGGGCACGGGCGTGCTCCGTGTCTCCCACGTGCCGCCGAACGCCTCCGGCCACAAGGACTTCGACGCCCTCGCCAAGCTCGCCGCCGACAAGTTCGTCAAGGGCGCGCAGAGCTGATCCCGCGCCCCGACCTATGCTCGGGGCATGACACTCAAGCCCGACCACGGCGACCTCGGCGCCGAGGACCTCAAGATCATCACGCTGGCGCGCAGCGCCCGCGCCCGCAACGGTGTGCCCGAGGGCGCGGCGGTACGTGACGAGACCGGCCGGACCTACGTGGCCGGGACCGTGGAGCTGGAGTCGCTCAAGCTGAGCGCGCTCCAGACCGCCGTCGCGATGGCCGTGGCCAGCGGCGCCCAGTCGCTGGAGGCCGCGGCCGTCGTCTCGACCGCCGACGCCGCTTCGGACGCGGACCGCGCGGCGGTACGGGATCTCGGCGGGCCCGAGACCCCGGTCCTGCTCGCCGGGCCCGACGGACAGCTCCGCGCGGCGGTCACCGCCGGCTAGGGCCGTTCCCCCAGGTCCACCGAACGCCCGAAGAGGGCCCGGCATCCCGCCGGGCCCTCTTTGCGCGCTTGTGAAGCTGCTCGCCCGCGACCTGGCGACGGTCCCTCCGAGCTGCTGCCCCGCCAGAAGATCCGGCTCACCGAGCGGTGGACCGGATCGCCGCAGTTCGACTGGGGTGGCGTGACCCTCACGGCGACGGCGAAGGACGTACGGGAGTCCGGGCGGGTGTCCTTCCTCGCGCTGCCCTGGCTCGCCGCCGCGGTGGTGCTGACCGGGGGAGTGGTGGCTCTCGTGGGCCTCCGGGTACGGCGTCGGCGGGCACTGGGTACGTGAGGCGGCCCGGCATCGGGGAGAATGGCCCCCATGAGCGCTCGTAACCAAGATTCCGAAGCCGTCCACCGGGCCGGCTTCGCCTGCTTCGTCGGCCGCCCCAACGCGGGCAAGTCCACCCTCACGAACGCTCTGGTCGGCCAGAAGGTGGCGATCACCTCCAACCGGCCCCAGACCACCCGGCACACCGTCCGCGGCATCGTGCACCGCCCGGACGCCCAGCTGATCCTCGTGGACACGCCGGGCCTCCACAAGCCGCGCACCCTCCTCGGCGAGCGTCTCAACGACATCGTGCGCACGACGTGGGCCGAGGTCGACGTCATCGGCTTCTGCCTGCCCGCCGACCAGAAGCTCGGCCCCGGCGACCGCTTCATCGCCAAGGAGCTGGCCGGGATCAAGAAGACCCCGAAGGTCGCGATCGTCACCAAGACGGACCTGGTCGACTCGAAGACCCTCGCCGAGCAGCTCATCGCCATCGACCAGCTCGGCAAGGAGCTGGGCTTCGAGTGGCAGGAGATCGTCCCGGTCTCGGCCGTCGCAGGCCAGCAGGTCCAGCTCGTCGCCGATCTGCTGATCCCGCTCCTGCCGGAGTCCCCGCCGCTCTACCCGGAGGGCGATCTCACCGACGAGCCGGAGCTGGTCATGGTCGCCGAGCTGATCCGCGAGGCGGCGCTGGAAGGCGTACGGGACGAGCTGCCGCACTCGATCGCCGTGGTGGTCGAGGAGATGATCCCCCGCGAGAACCGCCCGGCGGACAAGCCGCTGCTCGACATCCACGCGAACGTCTACATCGAGCGCCCCTCCCAGAAGGGCATCATCATCGGCCCGAAGGGCAGCCGTCTGAAGGAGGTCGGGATGAAGTCGCGCAAGCACATCGAGGCGCTGCTCGGGACCCCGGTCTTCCTCGACCTGCACGTGAAGGTCGCGAAGGACTGGCAGCGGGATCCCAAGCAGCTGCGGAAGCTCGGCTTCTAGCCGGCTCACTTCCCGCCGGCTCGGTTTCTAGCCGGTTCGGCTTCTCGTCACCAGAGGGAGGTGAAGCCGAGCCGGAGGCGCTCGGCCTCGGGCGCCACGTCCGGCGCGCTGTTGCCCGCGTTCACCGCCTCCTCGGCGGTCAGGGCCTTCGCGAAGAACCGGACTTCGTCGAGGTCGCCCCGGAAGTGTTCGAGACCGTCGGACCTCGCGCCGATGTGGAGCGTGGGGAAGCCGCCGGCGTCGATGTGACCTCCCGCCGCGGTGGGCGACGTCGTGGTGACGCCGTCCACCGAGAGCCTCAGCTCGTTGCCGGCCCGGGTGAGGACGGCGAGGTGCCACACGCCGTCGTTGTAGGCGCCGGACGTCTGCACCTGGGCCGCGCCCGCGACCGCGGAGCCGGTGTCCACGAGCGCCCGGATCCGGTTCGAGCCGGGCTCCGCGCGCAGCCAGAACTGTGGCTTCTCCGCCCCCTGGTCGTACGCCCACAGGATCGGGTGGCTGCCGCTGGTCGCGCTGTAGCGGAACCACGCGGTGACGGTGAAGTCGGAGGCGCCGATGGCCAGATCCGACGAGCAGCTCGTCGTCCGGACGTGGTCGTCGACGCCGTCGAAGGCGAGCGCCTTGCCGGTGTAACGCGTGGTGGGGACAGGGCTGCCGTCGATCAGGGGGTCGTCCCGGTAGGTGCCGGCCCCGTCAGCGGTGCGAAGCCCCCGAGGGACGGTCGCCCCCGCGACCAGCTGCTCCTCCGTGAAGGAGGTGAACCGGACATTGCCGTGCGAGGTGTGGGTGGCCGTCTCGTAGACCATGCCGACCTTCTTCGGCGCCATCAGGCTCATGTCGGAGTAGCCCGCCATGCCGGGCACGGCCAGCATGCCGGTGGCCGACCAGGTGCCGTCGAGCTCCTTGCTCATGGAGCGGATGGTGAGGTCCTGACGGTCCAGGGCCGAGCCGCCGGAGCGCGCGGGGGCGGAGAACAGGATCCGGTCGGACGCGTCCCCCATGTCGGTGGCGGTCAGGCGCAGCAGCGAACCGTAGACCGGGGGTGTGTCGAGACCGGCCACCGGCTTGAAGCCGTCGGCCGTGAAGGTCTGGCCGCCGTCCGTCGACGTGGCCGCCAGACGGCGCTCGTTGTATCCGCACGCGGCCGAGTTGCGCGCGTTGACGTAGAGCGAGCCGTCGGTCCGCTCGACGACGGCGGGCTCCCGCGGGTACTGCGGTATGCGCTGCCCGGTCACCGGGCCGGTCGTCTCGTAGACGGCGCCCATGTGCCAGGTCAGTCCGCCGTCGTCGCTGTAGTACAGCTGGGCGCCGAAGAGATTGTCGGCCTTGGAGCCGTCGTGGTCCCCGGTGATGACGAGCCGGCCGTGGTGCTCCCCCCGGCTGAGCTGGATGCCGTGGCCGGGTCCCGGCGCGACCCACCGCCAGTGATCCTTCCTGAGCCCCGGGATCGCCGCGCCTCCCGTCCAGGTCTTTCCCTCGTCCATGCTGTTGACGACGTGCACGGTGCGCGGGCCGCGTTCGGCATCGGGCGTCTCGGGCGTGCCCGCGGCGTACATGAGGGAGACGCGGCCGGTCACAGCGTCCACGACCGGCACGGCGTTGCCGTTGGAGAGCTCGTCGTTCGCGCCGACGACCTTGACCAGCGGCCCCCAGTTCTGACCGCCGTCGAGGGACTTCTTCATGACGATGTCGTTGTGGCCGCCGTCCGCGCAGCCGCTGACGCGGCCTTCGGCGAACGCGAGCAGCGCACCGGACTTCGTGGTGACGAGTGAGGGGATGCGGAAACAGGTGTAGCCCTCGGTGCCCACGGCGAAGGGGGTCGTGACGTTTGCCGGGGTCGAGGCCGCCGCCATCGACGCCGACGCGGGTGGCGCGGCCGAGGGAACGAGCGCGACGGCGGCCAGAAGGGCCAGCGCCCACACGCCGAGCCACACGCGCGGTCTGGAGCGAGAGTGATCATGAATCATGACCTGGATGTTCGCACAACTGTCGGAAATCCAGATCCGCTTACGCCCCCTCCTTCAGGGCCTTCCGGATCAGGGCCCGCTGCACCTGCGTCAGGTGGGGATCCCCGCAGCGGACCGTGTCGCCGTCGATCGTGATCTCGTACGAGAACCCGTCCGGCACCCCCGGGCCGTCGTCCCCACCGTCTCTGAGGACCGCGGCGGCCAGGGTGTGCCACTCCACCGCGTCCGGCACGGCCGAGGTGTCCACCTCGGCCGTCCGCTCGATGCCCGCGAAGCCGCCGGTACGCCGCACTCGAATACGCATGCGCTCTGTCTATCAGTCCGTCGGTACGCCCACGGCCGTCCAGGCCTTCAGCACTGCCTGGATCTCCGCCCCGTCTCCGTACCGCGCCTTCGCCGCCTTCGCCGTCGCCCGCGCGAACTCGGTGAACCGGGTCTCGGGCATCAGCGTGCCGCCGGTCATCACGTCGTACCAGATCTGGCCGGCCCGCTCCCAGGCGTTGCCGCCCAGCTCGGTCGCCGCCAGGTAGAAGGCGTGATTGGGAATGCCGGAGTTGATGTGCACCCCGCCGTTGTCGCTGCTGGTACGGACGTAGTCGTCCATGTGCCCCGGCTGCGGGTCCTTGCCCAGGACGTCGTCGTCGTACGCCGTGCCCGGCGCCTTCATCGAGCGCAGCGCCACGCCCTGGACGTTCTCGTGGAGCAGACCCTCGCCGATCAGCCAGTCGGCGTCGGCGGCGCTCTGTCCGAGCGTGTACTGCTTCACCAGCGAGCCGAAGACGTCCGAGACCGACTCGTTGAGCGCCCCGGACTGGCTGTAGTACTCCAGATTGGCGGTGAACTGCGTGAAGCCGTGGGTCAGCTCGTGGCCGATCACGTCCACCGGCACGGTGAAGTCGAGGAAGATCTCGTCGTCGCCGTCGCCGAACACCATCTGCTCGCCGTTCCAGAAGGCGTTCGCGTAGTTCCGGTCGTAGTGGACGGTCGCGAGCAGCTTCATCCCGGCGCCGTCCATCGAGTTCCGGCCGTAGGCCTTCAGGAAGAGGTCGAAGGTGGCGCCGAGTCCGGCGTACGCGCGGTTGACGGTCGCGTCCCCCGTCGGCTCCGCGCCCTCTTCCCGCACCGCGACGCCCGGCAGGGCGGTGCCGTGCTCGGCGTCGTACACCGTGCGCCGGGGCTTGGCGGCCTCGTCCGGGGCCGGCGCGGGGGCGACGGTGGGCGCGGCGAGGCGGCGCGCGGTCCGCTGGGCGGCGTCGGCGACCAGGGTGCGGCGGGCGGTCTCGGCGATCGCCGGGTTCCCGGACCGGGCCAGCCGCTCCAGCAGGTGCGGCGGCACGATCGTGCAGAAGACGGGGGCGGGGGAGCGGCGATCCGCGGAGGAGGTCATGCCAGCAATGTGGCAGCCCGTCACGTCACTGTCACTACGTGCGACGATGATCCGCGAAATGGAGTGATTCGTCACCTTTTCCGATTGTCACCCCGACCGTCCCGCATACTGAAACAGGACGTCCGGCCTCCGCCGACCTGAGCTAGGCTGCGGCACATCATGCGTTTCGGGCTGCTTCTCCTTAGCTGCCGCGGCGAGGGCCTGTAGTCGTAGGCCGACCCCCTCCCCGCGGGACCTGGTGTTGCGTTCGACAGTCGGCCGTCCCTCCCGCTGGACCCGAGGAGCCCTACGCAATGTCCCAGCCTGTTGGTCGCCCCACGCCCATCACCAACGCCACCCACATGCAGAAGCCGTCCGGGATGCCGATCCACAAGTACGGCCGGTACGAGGCCGTGCACATCCCCGATCGCACCTGGCCCGAGCAGCGCATCACCAAGGCTCCGCGCTGGCTGTCGACCGACCTGCGCGACGGCAACCAGGCCCTGATCGACCCGATGTCCCCCGCCCGCAAGCGCGAGATGTTCGACCTGCTGGTGCGCATGGGCTACAAGGAGATCGAGGTCGGCTTCCCCTCCTCCGGCGAGACCGACTTCGCCTTCGTGCGCTCCATCATCGAAGAGGGCGCGATCCCGGACGACGTCACCATCTCCGTACTGACCCAGGCCCGCGAGGACCTGATCGAGCGGACCGTGGAGTCCCTGGTCGGCGCCAAGCGCGCCACCGTCCACCTCTACAACGCCACCGCGCCCACCTTCCGCCGGGTCGTCTTCCGCGGCTCGAAGGAGCAGATCAAGCAGATCGCCGTCGACGGCACCCGCCTGGTCATGGAGTACGCGGACAAGCTGCTGGGCGACGAGACGATCTTCGGCTACCAGTACAGCCCGGAGATCTTCACCGACACCGAGCTGGACTTCGCCCTGGAGGTCTGCGAGGCGGTCTGTGACGTCTGGCAGCCCGAAGAGGGCCGCGAGATCATCCTGAACCTGCCCGCCACCGTGGAGCGTTCGACGCCGTCCACCCACGCGGACCGGTTCGAGTGGATGTCCCGGAACCTGACCCGCCGCCCGTACATCTGCCTGTCCGTCCACCCGCACAACGACCGCGGCACGGCGGTCGCGGCGGCCGAGCTGGCCATCATGGCCGGCGCCGACCGTATCGAGGGATGTCTGTTCGGCCAGGGCGAGCGAACCGGAAACGTCGACCTGGTGACGCTGGGCATGAACCTGTTCTCGCAGGGCGTGGACCCGCAGATCGACTTCTCGCAGATCGACGAGATCCGCCGCACCTCCGAGTACTGCAACCAGATGGAGGTCCACCCGCGCCACCCCTACGCGGGCGACCTGGTCTACACCGCCTTCTCCGGCTCCCACCAGGACGCCATCAAGAAGGGCTTCGACGCGATGGAGGCCGACGCGGCCGCCGCCGGCAAGACCGTCGACGAGATCGAGTGGGCCGTGCCGTACCTGCCCATCGACCCGAAGGACGTCGGCCGCTCCTACGAGGCCGTCATCCGGGTCAACTCGCAGTCCGGCAAGGGCGGTATCGCGTACGTCCTGAAGAACGACCACAAGCTGGACCTGCCGCGCCGGATGCAGATCGAGTTCTCGAAGATCATCCAGCAGAAGACGGACACCGAGGGCGGCGAGGTCACCCCGGCCGCGATCTGGTCGGTCTTCCAGGACGAGTACCTGCCGAACCCGGACAACGCCTGGGGCCGCGTCCAGCTGCGCTCGGGCCAGACGACGTCCGACACGGACGGCACCGACACCCTGACCGTCGAGGCGGTCGTG
This sequence comes from Streptomyces sp. NPDC015346, assembly GCF_043078785.1. Taxonomy (NCBI): domain Bacteria; kingdom Bacillati; phylum Actinomycetota; class Actinomycetes; order Kitasatosporales; family Streptomycetaceae; genus Streptomyces; species Streptomyces sp. NPDC015346. Next base: position 535,275 of record NZ_JBIBTW010000001.1, read on the forward strand.
GACGGCGTCGACACCGTGCTGACCGGATCCGGCAACGGTCCGATCTCGGCCTTCTTCGCCGCCCTGCAGACGATCGGCGTGGACGCCCGCCTGCTGGACTACCAGGAGCACACGATGAGCGAGGGCGCCTCCGCGCAGGCCGCCTCGTACATCGAGTGCGCCATCGACGGCAAGGTCCTGTGGGGCGTCGGCATCGACGCCAACACCACCCGCGCCTCGCTGAAGGCGGTCATCTCCGCCGTCAACCGCGCCTCGCGCTGACCACCGGCGGTGGGCCTGGCGGTGCCCCGCGTCCCGTCCGGGGCGCGGGGCACCGCCACCCCTGAGGGTGACCTCGCCGCCGCGACGGTTCTGGTCGGCCGCGGACGGGTCTCGTACCCCCCTCGCGGCCGCGGGACCGGCCCCTCCCGGCGCGCTGACCGCGTCTTTCGGGCTCGGTACGCCTCCCGGAGGCGTACCGGGCCTGAGGCGTGTCTCGGCCAAGTCGTCGTCGATCTGGCGACAAGGTGCTGACGCCACATCACAGATGTGGTTAACATCACGCCCACATCGGCAACGCTGCCGGGTCGTCAAGGGAGGTGCGGCGTGCGGTCTGCCCGAGAGTCACGTAGTCGAAAAATGGGCGTCTGCGGCATTCGTACTTCTTGGAACACCGTCGGGGACGGCGAGTTCTTCTGCGAGGAGTGCGGCGGGGACCGCAACTACCGGCGCCGTACGGGCCGTCGGCGGTTCGCCGTCCTGGGGGTGCCGGTGCTGCCCCGAGGCCAGGCCGGGCCGATCGTCGAATGCGCCGCCTGCCACACGCGCTTCGGCACCGAGGTCCTCGACCATCCGACGACGAGCCGCTTCTCCGCGATGCTCCGCGACGCCGTCCACACCGTCGCCCTGGCCGTCCTCGCGGCCGGCGGCACCTCCTCCCGTACGGCGGTGGACACCGCGGTCTCGGCGGTCCGCGCCGCCGGGTTCGACGAGTGCACCGGCGTCCAGCTGACCGACCTCGTCGAGGCGCTCGCGGCCGACACCGGCCGCTTCCTGCCGGAGGTGGGCAGCGGGGGCGCCGCTCTCGCCATCGAGCTCCACGAGGCGCTGGAGCCCCTCACTCCGCACCTGTCCCCCTCCGGGCGGGAGTCGATCCTGCTCCAGGGAGCGCGGATCGCCCTCGCGGACGGGGCGTACAGCCCGGCGGAGCGGGAGGTGCTGTGCACCGTGGGCAACGCGCTGGCGCTGTGCGCCGACGACACCGCCCGGCTGCTCGCCTCCGCGCGGACGCTGCTCTGATCCGAGGGGTACGTCTGATCTGAGAGGTACGGGAGCCCTCCGCGCGGTCCTCGACGGCGTCTCCTACGGCGCGATGTTGTGGTTGAGGCGGAAGAGGTTGTCGGGGTCGTAGCGGCGCTTGACCGCGCGCAACCGGTCGTAGTTCTGCCGGTAGTTGGCCCGTACCCGGTCCTGGTCGTCGGTGTCCATGAAGTTGATGTAGCCGGCTTCCTGGGTGTGCGGACGCAGCGCGTGGTCGTACGCCCGGGTCCAGGCGATGTTCCGCTCCGTGTCGGCGGGGTCGGTGTAGCTGGCGCCGAAGGCGGTGGAGAAGGCGGCGTCGCGGTAGGCGAACGCGGTGTCCTCGGCCCCGACCCGGTGGCAGGCCCCGTCGATCGGGAAGATCGCGGTGTCGGACTGCATCGAGGGGATCGTCTCGCCGAAAGCCATGTGGACGTCGATGGCGCCGTCCGTCAGTTCACGGCTGAAGTTCCCCTTCCAGTAGTGGTACAGGCCCGGCGGCAGGTCCTCGTCGAAGAGGGTGTTGATCACCGGGTACGGCATCCGGTCGACGGCCTCGCCGATGACCGGCCCGAGCGCGGCGAGGCGGGCGCGGACCTTCTCGTCCTCCTCGGCGGGGCCGGTGAAGCAGACCGCGACCCCGCAGACGGGACGGCCCTGCCAGCGCTCCGGCAGGAACGGCAGCTGCGGTCCGAGCATCGTCACGAGGAGGGTGTTCAGCTCCTCCGGCGCCTCGGCGTTCAGTTCGCGCCAGCGGCGTGGCACCTCCCCGTCGAGCGGGAAGATCATGATCCCGCCGAGGACGTCCGAGACCGGGTGCAGCCGGAACTCGAACGACGTGACGACACCGAAGTTGCCACCGCCGCCGCGCAGCGCCCAGAAGAGGTCGGGGTGCCGCTCGGCGTCGCAGGTGACGAGGGTGCCCTCGGCGGTGACGACATCGGCCGAGAGGAGGTTGTCGCAGCTCAGGCCGTAGCGGCGGGAGAGGTGGCCCATACCGCCGCCGAGGGTCAGGCCGCCGACGCCGGTCGTGGAGATGACCCCGCCGGTGGTGGCGAGGCCGAAGGCGTGGGTGGCGTGGTTGAAGTCGCCCCAGGTGCAGCCGCCCTCGGCGCGGGCGGTACGGGCCGCGGGGTCCACCCGGACCCCGCGCATCCGGGACAGGTCGACGACGAGGCCGTCGTCGACCGTGCCGTACCCGGCGACGGCGTGGCTGCCGCCGCGGACGGCGAGCGGCAGTTCGTTGTCCCGGGCGAAGAGGACGCCGGCGATCACGTCCCCGGCGTCCGCGGCCCGCACGACGACGGCCGGACGGCGGTCGTGGAGGGCGTTGTAGACCCGTCGGGCCTCCTCGTAGGCGGGGTCGCCGGGGACGACGACCTCACCACGGACGGCGCCGCGCAGGAGGTCGAGGGAGAGTTCGGTGGGGAGAGCGGTGGTGTTCATGGACCCGTTGTAGGCGTGGCGGCGGGGCGCGGGCATCGCCCGAACCACCCATGTGGGGGGCGGGGCGGAGATGGGCGGATCAGCCCATGCGGGCCGGTCCGGCGCGGGGCCTCCCCCTAGGTCAGGTCGTGGGCGTAGGCGTAGGCCGTGGCGGCGGCGCGGGAGGTGACGTGCAGCTTGGCGAAGATGTTGTTCAGGTGCCGGGCGACCGTGTGTTCGCTGATCACCAGGGTCCGGGCGATGTCCTTGTTGGTGCTGCCCGCCGCGACCAGCCGCAGCACCTCGGCCTCCCGGCTCGTGAGACCGCCGGGCAGCGCCCCGCGCGGCCCCGGCCGCCCCGCCAGCAGGGCCGCCGCGCGGCGCGCGTCCGGGGCGGCGCCGAGGCGTTCGAACGTCGCCCGGGCCGCCGCGAGCTCCAGCCGGGCGGCCTCCTCGTCACCCGCCGCCCGGTCGGCGGCGGCCAGCAGCATCCGTACCTGTGCGGCTTCGTACGGGATGCGCAGCTCCAGCCAGGCCCCCAGGGCCCGGCGCAGCGAACGCTGCGCCGGCTCCCGCCGGGCGAGCGCGAGGGCGCCACGGGCGCTGTCGGCCATCGCGCCGAGGAGCGGGGTGTCCGGGGCGAGCGCCGCCAGCCCGGCCACGGCGGTGGCCGCGCCGTCGACGTCGCCGACGGCGAGCGCCACCTCCATCTGCGCGGCGAGGAGCCGGGCCCGGCCGATGAGGTCGTGGCGCGGGTCGCTCTGGCAGGCCAGCGCGAGCCTCAGGCCGGTCACGGCGGCGTCGGCCTTGCCCTGGGCGAGCCTGAGCAGCGCGAGCCCCGGCTGGGGGATCCGGCCCAGCTCGTGGGCGTGCGCGTACGAGACGGCGGCCTCGTCGAGCCGACCCTGGCGCCGCCGGATCTCCCCGGCCGCGTAGTGCGCCTCGGCGGCGGCCTCCAGGCTGTCGACCATGACCTCCGCGCAGACCCGCCCGGCCTCGGCCTCGGCGAGCGTCCACGCCCCGAGCAGGTCGAGCACCTCGACGTGGTGGATCCGGCACAGCCCCCGGAACGGATTGTCGGTCAGCGGCACAGGCCGCCCGTCCGGGCGACGGGCGTCGTCCGGGCCGGCGAGGGTCCGGGGCGTCGGGGGCGTCGGGGGCCACGGGGGTTCGCACCAGGTCATCGCCGCGTGGGTCCATTCCACCGCGCGGCCGAAGTCCGCCGCCTCCATGCACTGGGTGAGGGCCAGGCAGTACAGCCAGCCGGTGAACATGCCGCTCAACTCGCCCGCCATGACCGAGCACATCGCGTCGTCGAGGAGCGAAAACCCCTCTCTCCTGCGGCCGTTCGCCAGCAGGACGGCCGCGTGGGCCTGGCGGCTCAGGGCGATCAGGTCGGGGCTGCCCGAGCGGCCCGCGAGGTCGTCCATGCGCCGCGCCGCCGCGAGCGCCGCGCCCGGGTCGCGGTGCTCCTGGGCCTCCTCGGCGTCCGTCCAGGCGAGGTAGCACTGCTCGGGGCAGTCCGGCGGTGCCTGCTCCAGGTGGTGGCGGGCCCGCCGCAGCCAGCCCGCCGCGGCCGCCGGCCGGCCCAGGCAGCGGTACTCGAAGTGCAGCCACCACGCCGCGTGCCCCGCCCCCCGGTGATCGTCCGCCGCCACGTACCCGGCGTGCGCCCGCAGCCGGGCGGCCACCGATTCGTCCACGTGCCCCGCCCACCAGGAGGCGTCGGCGAGGAGGTCCAGGTCGTCCGGGGCCAGGGCGGCGGAGGGGTGCCGGTCGGCCTCGTACAGCAGGACGTACGCCTCGGCCCACGACTCCCTGGCCGCCGCCTCCCGCGCCCGCTCTACTACGGAGGCGGTGGAAGCGGTCGGGACGGTGCCGGCCGCCTGATCGACGGGAACGGCCATGGCCGCTCACTTCCCTTCCGGGCCCTTCGCAGGCTCTTCCAGGATAGGAGCGGCCGCCTCACCGCGCCCGTACTCCCGTCATCGTGGCGTACGAGCCGGGCCTGGGCCCGGCGGGTGCTGCCGGGTACTACTTCGGGGTGACGGCGTTGCTGGCCTTCAGCATGTCGTCCCGCTCGACGATCTTCACGCGCTCGCGGCCCTGCGGCTCGCCCAGCGCCTTCTCGGCGGCGTCCAGGGCGTACCAGCCCTCCCACGTCGTGTACGTGACGCCCTTCTCCTCCAGGAAGGAGACGACCGCCTCGGCCTCCGGGGTCTCCGGCGTGAGCAGCCGCCCGTGGGCGAAGTCGTCGAGGAGGTTGGCGACGGTCTCGTTGGCGTCGCCCTTGGTGTGGCCGATGAGGCCGACCGGGCCGCGCCGGATCCAGCCGGTGACGTACGTGGACGCCAGGTGCTCGCCGCTCTCCTCGATCACGCGGCCGCCGGCGTCCGGGACGGTGCCGGAGGCGGTGTCCCAGGGCAGCTTGGGCAGCTCGTCGGAGAGGTAGCCGACGGCCCGGTAGACGGCCTGGACGTCCCAGTCGGTGGTCCGGCCGGTGCCCTTGACGTTGCCGGTGCCGTCGAGCTCGGTGCGCTCGGTGCGCAGGCCGACGACCTTGCCGTCCTCGCCGAGGATCTCGGCCGGCGACTCGAAGAAGTGCAGGAAGAGCTTGTGCGGGCGGTCGCCGACGTCGCGGATCGCCCAGTTCTCCAGGGTCTTGGCGACCATGTCGGTCTGCTTGTTCTTGCGCCGCTCGGCGATCGAACCCTCGTCGTAGTCGATGTCCTCGGGGTTGACGATGACCTCGATGTTCGGCGAGTGGTCCAGCTCGCGCAGCTCCATGGGGCTGAACTTGGCCTGCGCCGGGCCGCGACGGCCGAAGACGTGGATCTCCAGGGCCTTGTTCGCCTTGAGGCCGTCGTAGACGTTCGGCGGGATCTCGGTCGGCAGCAGCTCCTCCGCGGTCTTGGCGAGGATCCGCGCGATGTCGAGGGCCACGTTGCCGACACCGAGGACGGCGACCTTCTCGGCGTGCAGCGGCCAGGTGCGCGGCACGTCGGGGTGACCGTCGTACCAGGAGGCGAAGTCGGCGGCGCCGTAGGACCCGTCGAGCTCGACGCCGGGGATGCGGAGCTCGCGGTCGGCCATGGCGCCGGTCGAGAAGACGACGGCGTCGTAGAAGGCGCGCAGGTCGTCGAGGTGGACGTCGGTGCCGTACTCGACGTTGCCGAAGAGGCGGACCTGCGGCTTGTCGAGCACCTGGTGGAGGGCGGTGATGATGCCCTTGATGCGGGGGTGGTCGGGAGCGACGCCGTAACGGATGAGACCGAAGGGGGCCGGCATCCGCTCGAAGAGGTCGATCGACACGCCCGGCTCGGCGGCGGCCTCGGACTTCAGCAGCGCGTCAGCGGCATAGATTCCGGCGGGGCCGGCGCCGACGATCGCGACCCGGAGAGGGCGGGGCATGTCAGGTTCCCTTCGCAAGCGACGTGACGACGATGACTGTCGTCACTTAGGTCACCCTAAATAACGTCTTGCGCGGGCCGGTACCCGCCCCCGGTCTATGACCTCATAAGGCGGGCTTATGGGATCCCAAAGAGAAGCGGGACCTAGCCGCCGAAGGCGGGGAGCACGAGGAGCACCGTTCCGTAGCCGAGGGCGGCGGCGATGGCGACGGCGCCCAGGCCGAAGAACACGGCCCAGAACGCGTCGGACCACCCTTGGTGGACGGTCGAGCGCTTGGGGTTCCGGGGGTGATAGGAGACACGGACGGTCTCGCCGGTGCGCTTGGCATAGATGGCGCGGGTCCTGCCGTTGATGTCCGTGTACGCGTGCGTGTTCCTGCCGTCGAGGGAGACCCATTTCGCGTTGACCGTGATGCCGTAGCGGGGCAGGTACCAGTTGTCCCACGCCAGCCACATCGCCGCGAAGGCGAAGAAGGCGACCGCCGTGGCGAGGGCGCCGAGGGCCAGCGTCCCGAGGGCGCGGCCCACCTCCCCTCCGACGACCCCGACGGTCACGGAGAGGGCGACGAGTACGAGACCGGCGGCGATCGCCGCCCGCTTGAAGAGGATCAACACCGTGTCCTCGTCGTCCTCGTCGTCCGCTTCGGGAGTCTTCAGGCTGCGGATGGTGACGAGCGTGGAGCCGTCGACCGCCTCCTCCCCGGCGGAGCGTGCGGGCAGCGCGCCGTTCACGGCGTCGGCGAACACGGTGGCGGCGGCCCCGCTCACGTCCTTGACCTGGTACACGGTCGGCTCGACGCCGGCCGGGGCCGTCAGCTCGACGGCGACGGCCCGCCTCTCGGCCCGGACCCGTGCGATCGCCGCGAAGGGGATGCGCAGTTCCCGGTCCGGGTCGGTCAGGAACAGCTCGTCGTCCTCGGCGCGGAGCTCGGTGTCCCCGTTGCCGCGGAGGAGGGGGATTGGGGAAGTCATCGACATGCCCGTCACCCGCCGAACGCGGGGAGTGCGAGGAGCACCGTCCCGTAGTCGATGAGTGCCGCGATGCCGGCGAAGAACAGGAACACGATCAGGCCCCCCACTCCCATACCGCTCCTCCCGTTGCAGACGACCGCGATCTGCGGCTTCCGTGGGTGGTAGGCGACCCGGGGTACGGTCCCGTCCTTGGAAGAGCCGGAGACGTAACGGGTCACGCCGTTCGTGTCCATGTACGCGTTGGTGGTCGTGCCGTTCCGGTAGACCTGCTGCCCGTCCACGGTGATGCCGTAGCGGGGCAGGTACCACTCCTCCCACACCGACCCCAGACCCGTGCAGGCGAGGAACGTGGCTCCCACACCGAGCTCCCCGAGCAGCAGCGTCGCGATTCCGCGGCCCCAGTTCTTGTCGAGCACCCCGACGACCACGGCGAGGGCCGCGACCACGACGGCCACGGCGTAGGCCGTCCGCACGGCGCCGGTGGCCCACCCTCGCGCTTCCTCCTCCTCGCCTTCGTCCTCGTCGCCGGACGTCAGACTCCGGGTGACGACGAGCGTGGAACCGTCCACCGTCTCCTCCCCTTCCGCGCGTTCCGGCAGTGCGGCGTTCACGGCGTCGGCGAAGACGGTGGCGGCGGCCGCGCTCACGTCCTTGATCCGGTACACGGTCGGCTCGGCCCCCGCCGGGGCGGTCAACTCGACGGCGAGGTCACGCCTTTCGGCGCGGACGCGCGCGATCGCCGCGAGCGGGATACGCACCACGTCGTCCGGGCGACGCAACGACAGCTCATCGCCGTCGCGGCGGAGTTCGGTGCCCTTGTCGCCCCGGAGGACGGGTATGGGCGAAGTGATCGACATGCGCGTGATCGTAGGGTGCGAAGTCCCGCTGGTGAAAGGGGAGTGGGGGTTCCGGTCGGGTCCTGTGGTGCCGTACGGTCCGCCTGTGAACTTGGTGACTGCAGTGCTCGTTTGTTTCATCATCGCGTCCGTGCCGGTCTTCATCTTCGGCCTGATGCTGATCGCCGGCGAGCGGGACGAACTGAAGAAGATGACGGAGCTGAACGAATCCGGTATCGAGGTCCAGGCGCGCCTGGTGAGCCTGACGCCGATCAACACGCAGGGCACCGGGCGCGTGATTTACGAGTTCGAGACTCCGGACGGCCAGAACGCCCGGCACCAGACGGGCGTGTCGATGGGTCCCGCGCACGTGGTCGGCGACCTGTACCCGCTGGTCTACGACCCGCGGAACACCAAGCGCGTGCACATGGGAACGAAGGCGACGGTCCGCAAGGAGCGCAGGTTCCGCCAGGGCTCCGTGCGGGGTGCGAAGCGGCTTGCGCTGCTGTCCTTCGTGGCGGGCGTGATGGCGACGGTGGGGCTGATCGTCAGCCCCTCCTGACCCCCGCGCTGCGCCACATTCAGCGCTGCGGATTTCGGATTCCCTGTTCGAACCGACCGATACATCCGCCGGAAACGAACACCCGCTCGGCGGTTAACTCCCCAAATCTACAACCCAGTTGTAGGGCCTGCGCATCTGCCGAGTCTACGGATCCCGTACCACCCTGGAGGCGGTAAACGGGAAATGGATTCGGAGAGGGATGAGTTGGTGAAGGAACAACAAGAGCGACCGGTGAAGGCAACCGTGCCGGCCGCTCGTCGAATGGGGACGCTGCACCGTGGAAACGGCGCGCCGGCCGACCGCCGTCGTCGCCGTCGTATCGGGGGAAGGTGGCAGGGAATGACGAAGCTGCCCATCGGGTCGTACGTCGTCGAGATCCGTACCGGACGGGTCGGGACCGTCATGGGGCACGAGGGCCCGTACCTCCAGCTCAGGCCGCTCGGCGGCGGGCGGGAGTGGGACTGCGAGCCGGAGGGCGTCCGGGCGGCGACGGTCTCCGAGCGGGTGAGTGCGGCGACGGCCCACGCGAACGCCCGGAGCCGGGGCGAGGTGCCCTGAAGGGCGGCGGTCCGGTCCGGCGGGGCCGGGGGCGGACGGACGAAGGGGGACGCCGGTCCCGGACCGGGGAGGCCCCGGCGTACGGGAGAATGGGGCCATGAGTCTGTTCCGCGACGACGGCATCGTGCTGCGCACCCAGAAGCTGGGTGAAGCGGACCGCATCATCACGCTGCTCACCCGCGGTCACGGGCGCGTACGCGCCGTGGCGCGCGGCGTGCGGCGGACGAAGTCGAAGTTCGGGGCCAGGCTCGAACCCTTCTCCCATGTCGACGTGCAGTTCTTCGCCCGGGGCAGCGATCTCGTCGGGCGCGGGCTGCCGCTCTGCACCCAGAGCGAGACCATCGCGGCGTACGGGAGCGGGATCGTCACGGACTACGCCCGGTACACCGCCGGGACGGCGATGCTGGAGACGGCGGAGCGGTTCACGGACAACGAGGGCGAGCCGGCCGTACAGCAGTATCTGCTCCTCGTCGGAGGCCTGCGCACCCTCGCCAACGCCGAGCACGCCCCCCATCTCATCCTGGACGCCTTCCTCCTGCGCTCCCTCGCCGTGAACGGGTACGCGCCCAGCTTCGAGGACTGCGCGAAGTGCGGCATCCACGGGCCCAACCGGTTCTTCTCCGTCGCGGCCGGCGGAGTCATATGCGGCGACTGCCGGGTGCCGGGGAGCGTCGTACCCTCTCCGGAGGCCATCGGCCTGCTCAGCGCGCTGCTGACCGGCGACTGGGCGACGGCGGACGCGTGCGAGCCGCGTCACGTCAGGGAGGGCAGCGGGCTGGTGTCCGCCTATCTGCACTGGCACCTGGAGCGCGGCCTGCGCTCCCTGCGGTACGTAGAGAAGAGCTAGGAGATCCATCGCCATGGCCATCGCACGACGCGGAATCCTGGGGCGGCAGCGCCGGGAGTACAAGCTTCCCGAGCCGCACCCCTCCGGCGCCCGCCCGCCGAAACTCCCGGCCGAGCTGGTGCCGAACCACGTGGCCTGCGTGATGGACGGCAACGGCCGCTGGGCCAAGGAGCGCGGCCTGCCGCGCACCGAGGGCCACAAGGTCGGCGAGGGCGTCGTCCTCGACGTGCTCAAGGGCTGCCTGGAGATGGGCGTCAAGAACCTCTCCCTCTACGCCTTCTCCACCGAGAACTGGAAGCGGTCGCCCGAGGAGGTGCGCTTCCTCATGAACTTCAACCGGGACGTGATCCGGCGCCGGCGCGACGAGATGAACGAGCTGGGCATCCGGATCCGCTGGGTCGGCCGCATGCCCAAGATGTGGAAGTCGGTCGTCCAGGAGCTCCAGGTCGCCCAGGAGCAGACCGTCGACAACGACGCCATGACGCTCTACTTCTGCGTGAACTACGGCGGCCGGGCCGAGGTCGCCGACGCCGCCAAAAAGCTCGCGGAGGACGTGGCGGCGGGGAAGCTGGACCCGTCGAAGGTCAACGAGAAGACCTTCCAGAAGTACCTGTACTACCCGGACATGCCGGACGTCGACCTCTTCCTGCGCCCCAGCGGCGAACAGCGCACCTCGAACTACCTGATCTGGCAGAGCAGCTACGCCGAGATGGTCTTCCAGGACGTGCTGTGGCCCGACTTCGACCGTCGCGACCTGTGGCGCGCCTGCGTCGAGTACGCCTCCCGCGACCGCCGCTTCGGGGGCGTGGACCCGGCCGACATGGCCGTCCTCGACAAGGCATGACCGGGATCGGGGGGGAATCGATGGAGACGCGCGAGCGGCTCGAGCTGGTCTACGCGCCGGTGTTCGACGACGTGCACGAGGCGGTACGGGTGAGCCTGCGCGCCACTCTCTGGTGGCGCCTGCTGCGGTGGACGGCGCGCGGCGCCTGCTTCCTGGCCCTCGCGGTCGCCGGCCTGGCCCTGCTGCCTCCGACGCCGGAGCCGGGGACGGCGGTGGTGATGGCCTTCCTCGGCCTCGTGGCCGTGGCCGCCGCCGAGCTGACGCCCTGGGCGACCGCCCGCAGCGTCTTCCTGCTGGTCCGCTCCCAGGGAGAGGCCCGAGCCGTCGTCGACGCCGACGGGGGCCGCTGGACCTCCCGGGACACCGAGATGATGATCCGGTGGCCGATGCTGCCCCGGTACGTGGAGACGCCCCGGCTCTTCGTGCTGCTGACCGCCAAGAAGACGGGCGGCGCCGGCTTCGCCTACCTGCCGAAGCACGGCCTGGCCGCCCCGGCCGACGTCGACCGGCTGCGGGGGATCCTGGACCGGCACACCACGCGGCTCTGACGGTCGTACGTTACGCAGACAGGAAAGGGCCCGCACCGAGAACGGTGCGGGCCCTTCCGTATCGACTTCCGTATGGACTAGCGGGTGGCGCACTCCGCGCAGGTGCCGAAGATCTCGACCGTGTGCGCGACGTTCACGAATCCGTGCTCCGCCGCGATGGTCTCCGCCCACTGCTCCACCGCCGGGCCCTCCACCTCGACCGCCTTGCCGCAGACACGGCAGACCAGGTGGTGGTGGTGATCGCCCGTCGAACAGCGGCGGTAGACGGTCTCGCCGTCGCTGGTGCGCAGCGCGTCGACCTCGCCCGCGTCCGCGAGGGACTGGAGCGTGCGGTAGACCGTGGTGAGGCCGACCGAGTCGCCGCGGTGCTTGAGCATGTCGTGCAGCTCCTGGGCGCTGCGGAACTCGTCCACCTCGTTCAGTGCGGCGGACACAGCGGCCCGCTGCTTGGTCGATCGGCCGCGTACGGGGGGTCCTGCCGTCGCCACAGGGGCCTCCTTGAGTCTCGTTGCCCCGCCATTCTGCCAGGCCGCTAGACCGTGACGTCGTCCGTGGGCCGACGGGTGCCGGGAACGGCCATGTCGCACTCCGCCGACGCGGCCTCCGCGGCCCTGGCCCGGCGTCTCGCCAGCGGTGTGGCGAGGAGGGTCAGGGCGATGAAGACGCCGATGGCGAGGAGCACGATCGTCGCGCCGGGCGGCACGTCCTGGTAGTACGTCGTGATCGTGCCGGACAGCGTCACACCGACGCCGATCACGACCGCGAGCACGAACGTCGTACGGAACGACTTGGAGAGCTGCTGGGCGGCGGCCACGGGCACCACCATCAGCGCGCTGACGAGGAGCAGGCCGACGACGCGCATGGCGACCGTGACGGTCACGGCGGCCGTGACGGCGATGAGCAGGTTCAGGGCGCGGACCGGGAGGCCGGTGACGCGGGCGAACTCCTCGTCCTGGCTGACCGCGAACAGCTGGCGGCGCAGGCCGACCGTGACGAGGACCACGAAGGTGGCGAGCACGGCGATGGCGGTGACGTCCGCGTCGGAGACGGTCGACAGCGAACCGAAGAGGTAGGACAGCAGGTTCGCGTTGGAGCCGTCGGCGATGCTCATCAGCATGACGCCGCCCGCCATGCCTCCGTAGAAGAGCAGTGCGAGCGCGATGTCGCCGCGCGTCTTGCCGTAGGCCCGGATCAGCTCCATGAGGACGGCGCCGGCGACGGCGACCAGGGTGGCCATCCACACCGGGCTGGAGTTCAGCAGGAAGCCGAGGCCGACACCGGTCATGGCGACATGGCCGATGCCGTCGCCCATCAGGGCCTGGCGGCGCTGGACGAGGTAGATGCCGACGGCGGGGGCGGTGATGCCGACGAGGACGGCCGCGAGGAGCGACCGCTGCATGAAGGCGGGTTCGAGGAATTCCATGATCAGATCAGCTTCCTCAGGTCAGCAGTCCCGTGCGGAGCGGCTCGTCGGCCGCGTGCGGATGTACGTGGTCATGGCCGGGCAGGGCATGCTGGCCGACGGCCTTCGGCGGCGGGCCGTCGTGGACGACGCAGCCGTCGCGGAGCACCACGGCCCGGTCGATCAGCGGCTCCAGGGGGCCCAGCTCGTGCAGGACCAGCAGGACGCTCGTACCGCCGGCGACCTGCTCGCGCAGGGTGTCGGCGAGGATCTCCTGGCTGGCGAGGTCGACGCCGGCCATCGGCTCGTCCATGATCAGCAGCTCGGGCTCGGCGGCGAGCGCGCGGGCGATCAGGACGCGCTGGTGCTGGCCGCCGGAGAGGGCGCTCACCGAGTCCTTGGCGCGGTCGGTGAGGCCGACCAGCTCGATCGCCCGCCCGACGGCGGCCTTGTCGGCCTTGGTGAGGAATCCGAGCTTCCGGCGGGAGAGCCGGCCGGAGGAGACGACCTCGCGGATGGTGGCGGGGACGCCGCTGGCGGCGGTGGTGCGCTGCGGTACGTAACCGACCCGGGCCCAGTCGCGGAACCGCTTCTGCTCCGTGCCGAACAGCTCGATGGTGCCGTCGGTGAGCGGGACCTGGCCGATGACGGCGCGGACGGCGGTCGACTTGCCGGAGCCGTTGGCGCCGAGCAGGGCGACGACCTCACCGCGGTTCACGGTGAGGTCGACCCCGCGCAGGACGGGCCGCGAGCCCAGCGCCGCTGTGGCTCCGCGGACGGATATGACGGGCGCGCTCACGGGTGCCTCCTGCTGTGCTCGCTTCACTTCGCGCCGAGGGCCTTCTGCAGCGCGGCGAGGTTGGACCGCATGACCTCGATGTAGTCATCGCCCTTGCTGCGGTCCGTGATTCCCTCCAGGGGGTCCAGGACGTCGGTCTTGAGGCCGGTGTCCGTGGCGAGGGTCTTCGCGGTCTTGTCGCTGGCGAGGGTCTCGAAGAAGACGGTGGAGACCTTGTCCTTCTTCGCGATGTCCTGGAGTTCCTTGATCCGGGCGGGGCTCGGCTCGGACTCGGGGTCCATGCCGGAGATGCCCTCCTGGTCCAGGCCGTAGCGCTCGGCGAGGTAGCCGAAGGCGGAGTGGGTGGTGATGAAGGTCTTGGTGGTGGTGTTCTTCAGGCCGGTCTTGAAGGCGGTGTCCAGGTCGCCGAGCTTCTTCACCAGGGCGGCGGTGTTCTTCTTGTAGTCGGCGGCGTGGGCCGGGTCGGCCTTCTCCAGCGAGGCGCCGACACCCTTGGCGACCTCGGCGTACTTCACCGGGTCGAGCCAGATGTGCGGGTCGGCACCGGCCTCGGACTCGTGGCCGTGCTCGCCGGCGGGTTCGTTCGCGTGCTCGCCGGCGTGTTCGTCGGCGTGAGCTTCGCCCTCGTGGGCGGCGTGCTCCTCGGCGGTCTCGCCCGCGTGGTCGTGGCCGGCGCCGGTGCCGTGCTCCTCGAGCTTCGTGAGGGTGGCGGCGTCGACCGTGTTCTTGACGCCGGCCTGCTTGATCGCCTCGTCGACGGCGGGCTGGATGCCCTTGAGGTAGAGGATGTAGTCGGCCTCGCCGAGCTCGCCGATCTGCCGCGGCTTCAGCTCCAGGTCGTGCGGCTCGACGCCCGGCTTGGTGAGCGTGCTGACGGCGACGTGCTCGCCGCCTATCTGCTCGGCCAGGTACTGCATGGGGTAGAACGACGCCACCACGGCCAGCTTGCCGCCGCTCTCCTTGCCCGCGGCCTCGTTGTCCGCGGCGCCCGAGGTCCCGGAGCAGGCGGACAGGGTGACGAGCCCGAGGGAGACGGCTCCGGCGATGGCGGCGGTGGGTATCAGACGGCGTACGTTCATGACACTCATTTTCAACAAAACTGGAAACGATTGTCAATTGTCCTACTTGTGGTACCGGCCACGTCGGTCCGGCCCCGCGCGAGGCCGGACCGATTTGATACGGGGGGTGCGCGCGCCGGTAATCTGAAGCATTCGCACTTCGTCGTCGTAATGAAGAGAGCACCGTGGCCGCCGACAAGATCGACACCATCGTCAGCCTGAGCAAGCGCCGTGGCTTCGTCTACCCGTGCAGTGAGATCTACGGCGGCCAGAAGGCCGCCTGGGACTACGGACCGCTGGGTGTCGAACTCAAGGAGAACATCAAGCGTCAGTGGTGGCGTTACATGGTCACCTCGCGCGAGGACGTCGTCGGTATCGACTCGTCGGTGATCCTGGCCACCGAGGTCTGGGAGGCCTCCGGTCACGTCGCGACCTTCACCGACCCGCTGACCGAGTGCACCTCCTGCCACAAGCGCTACCGCGCGGACCACCTGGAGGAGGCGTACGAGGAGAAGCACGGCCGTCTCCCCGAGAACGGCCTCACCGACCTCAACTGCCCCAACTGTGGCAACAAGGGCACCTTCACCGAGCCCAAGCAGTTCTCGGGTCTGCTCTCCACCCACCTCGGCCCGACCCAGGACTCCGGCTCCGTCGCCTACCTGCGTCCCGAGACCGCGCAGGGCATCTTCACCAACTTCGGCCAGGTCCTGCAGACCTCGCGCAAGAAGCCGCCGTTCGGCATCGCGCAGATGGGCAAGTCCTTCCGGAACGAGATCACTCCGGGCAACTTCATCTTCCGCACCCGCGAGTTCGAGCAGATGGAGATGGAGTTCTTCGTCAAGCCGGGCGAGGACGAGAAGTGGCACGAGTACTGGATGGAGCAGCGCTGGAACTGGTACACCGGCCTGGGCATGCGTGAGGAGAACATGCGCTGGTTCGAGCACCCGCAGGAGAAGCTCTCCCACTACTCCAAGCGCACCGCCGACATCGAGTACCGCTTCCAGTTCGGCGGCAGCGAGTGGGGCGAGCTCGAGGGTGTCGCCAACCGCACCGACTACGACCTGAAGGCGCACTCCAAGGCCTCCGGCAACGAGCTGCACTACTTCGACCAGGAGACGCAGGAGCGCTGGACCCCCTACGTCATCGAGCCGGCCGCCGGTGTCGGCCGCACGATGCTGGCCTTCCTCCTCGACGCGTACAACGAGGACGAGGCCCCCAACGCCAAGGGCGTCATGGAGAAGCGCACCGTCATGCGCCTCGACCCGCGCATCGCGCCGGTCAAGGTCGCCGTCCTGCCGCTCTCCCGCAACCCGCAGCTGTCGCCGAAGGCCAAGGGCCTCGCGGCCGACCTGCGGCAGAACTGGAACATCGAGTTCGACGACGCCGGCGCCATCGGCCGCCGCTACCGCCGCCAGGACGAGATCGGTACGCCGTTCTGCGTCACCGTCGACTTCGACACCCTGGACGACAACGCGGTGACCGTGCGCGAGCGCGACACCATGAAGCAGGAGCGCGTCTCCCTCGACCAGATCCAGGGCTACCTGGGCAGCCGCCTGCTCGGCTGCTGACGGTCCGACCGCTCGTACGCGAAAGCCCCCGGCCCCGTGGAGGAGCCGGGGGCTTTCGCGTCGTCGTGGGCTGCGGGGCTGCGTGGGCCTACGCGCGCAGGCCGCGGAGCAGGAGGTCCATCACCGCGTCGAACTCCGCCTGGATCGTGGGCAGTCGCCACTCGGGCGCGTAGGCCGGGTCGTGGAAGCGGCAGGTCGCGTCGAAGAGGGCACGGGCCGTGACGCCTGGATCGGGGGCGGTGAACTCGCCGCCTCGGACGCCCTCTTCGACGATCGCGCGGACCTGACCGATCAGCACGTCGATGTGCTGCTCCACCACGCCGCTGCTCTCGTCGATCAACACGCCGTACGTGGCGAAGAGCTCGGGGTCGTCGCCCGCCTTGTGCCGCTTGGCCTCGAAGAGGCCGGCGAACCAGGCGTGCAGCCGCTCCGCCGCAGGCCGGTCCGACGTCGCGACCAGCTCGGCGAGGGCGACCTCGGCGCGGGTCAGCCACCGGTGGGTGACCGCCTCGCGCAGCGCCGCTTTCGTACGGAAGTGGCGGTAGACGCTGCCGTGGCTGACGCCGAGCACCCGGGCCACGTCCACGACCGTCGCCTTCGCCGGACCGTAGCGTCGCAGCACCTCTTCGGTGGCTTCGAGGATGCGCTCTGCGGTCAGGGTCTCGGGGGGCATGGGATGACAGTACCTGTCAGCCGCACGGCGGTAGCGACGGATGGGCGGTGGGCGGGCGGGTCAGTGCTCGCTGTCCAGGTGGGCCATCTGCGCCGCCGGGTACCGCTCGCCGGCCGCCGCGCCCACCGGAACGGCCTGCTCGATCGCGGCGAGGTCGGCCGCGTCCAGCGTCACGTCCAGGGCGCCGAGCGCCTCGGTGAGCCGGTCCCGGCGCCGGGCGCCGACCAGCGGGACGATGTCCACGCCGTGCCGGGAGCCTTGGCCGAGCACCCAGGCGATGGCGATCTGCGCGACCGACGCGCCCTTGGCGTCGGCGACGGCCCGCAGCCGGTCCACCAGGTCCAGGTTCCGGTGGAGGTTGTCGCCCTGGAAGCGCGGGCTCATCCCCCGGAAGTCGCCCGGCGCGAGCTCGCGGTCCCGGGTGAAGTGGCCGCTGATCAGGCCGCGGGACAGCACTCCGTACGCCGTGACGCCGATGCCCAGCTCGCGGGCGGCCGGCAGGATCTTCTCCTCGATGCCCCGGGATATGAGGGAGTACTCGATCTGCAGGTCGGCGATCGGAGCGACCGCCGCCGCCCGGCGCAGGGTGTCCGCCCCCACCTCGGAGAGGCCGATGTGGCGGACGTGTCCGGCCTCCACGAGCTCGGCGATCGCGCCGACGGTCTCCTCGATCGGCACGTCGGGGTCGACCCGGGCGATCCGGTAGATGTCGATGTGGTCCGCGCCGAGGCGCTGGAGGGAGTACGCCGCGAAGTTCTTCACCGCGGCCGGCCGTCCGTCATAGCCGGTGAAGCCGCCCTCGACCGTGCGCAGGGCGCCGAACTTCACGCTGGTCAGGGCCTGCTCACGGGCGGCGGCGGGGGCCGTGCGCAGCGCCTCGTTGATCAGCAGTTCGTTGTGCCCCATTCCGTAGAAGTCACCGGTGTCGAGGAGCGTGACGCCGGCGTCGAGCGCCGCGTGAATGGTCGCGACCGACTCGGCGCGGTCGCTCTCGCCGTACAGCGCGGACATGCCCATGCAGCCGAGGCCGAGGGCGGAGACCAGCGGGCCGGTGGCGCCGAGGGAGCGGGTGGGGACGGAGGTCATGGCTGTCTCCTCGGAAGGACGCGGAAAGGTCGGTGACACATGACAACCATGGCATGACGGCTGACAGATCTCAATCTTTGTCATTCACTCGTTCGGGGGGGCGCCCAAAATGGTGTGAAGGAGGGTCCGGAGCGAGGTAGCGTCTGCCCCATGTCTTCGTTCTTCCAGATCTACGAGTGAGAGCGCCGCGGGTTCGCCGCCCGCGCAGCGCCAGCCGACTGACCACCGCATTTCTCACTGATGGGAGAACCCCATGGCCAAGGGCCGCAACAACCTTCTCGGCGTCGGCGGACAGCGCAAGAAGCTGTCCCGCGCCGACCAGCAGGGCGCCGTTCAGAGCAGCAACGCCGACCGTAAGGCCGGCCTCGACCAGAAGCAGGAGCTGCTGAGGAAGATGCGCGAGCGCGCGGCCGGCACGGAGAGCGCCGAAGGCGCCGAGACCGACCGGACCGCCGACGCCGCCGAGGTCCCCGCGGGCGGCCAGGAGTAGCCACCGCGGCACATGTGCGCCGGGCCCGGGTCACGTCCGTGACCCGGGCCTTTCGCGTCGCTGGACAGGAGCCGCTCGTCCGGGAGCCGGTCCTCCAGGAACCCGCGCCCGCGCCCCCCGCCCCCGCGCCGCCCCCGCCCCTAGGAAGCCACGCTGCTCCCCGCCGGCGTGACGCCCTCCGCCTCCAGCCGTCGCGCCGTCCGCTCCGCCGTGCCGCGTGCCCACGCGCCGCTCGTCAGGGCCCCGACCAGCAGGACGCAGAGGCCGCAGCCGGTGATGATCCAGTACCCCGGCCTGCTCGCCTCCACGAAGCCGTCGATGTGGGAGACCGAGCTCACCCCCGCCGCAAGGACGGCCCCCACCACCGCGACGCCGAGCGTCTGGCCGATCTGCCGGCTGGTGGAGGCGATGGCCGCCGCCACGCCCGCCTGGGCGCGGGGCATGCCGGCCACGGCGGTGTCGGTGATCGGCGCGTTCACCATGCCGAAGCCGAGGCCGAACACCACGTACCCGGTGAAGAGCAGCGGAGTGCTCGTCTCCGCCTCGAAGGCCGCGAAGAGCAGCGCGCCCGCCGCCATGGCCGTCCCCGCGATCAGCAGCGACGGACGCGGCCCGCGCGCCCCCACGAGCCGTCCGGAGAGCGGGGCGAAGACGAGCGTCATCGCCGCCATCGGGAGCATGTGGAGCCCCGCCTGCAGCGCGGAGAGTCCGCGGACGTCCTGGAGGTACAGCGTGTTCAGGAAGAGGAAGCCGCCGAGCGCGGAGAACGCGCAGATCGCGACGAGGGTCGCGCCGCTGAACGGAGCGCTCCGGAAGAAGCGCAGGTCGATCAGGGGCTCGCGGCGCCTCGGCTCGTACAGGAGCAGTCCGGTGAGCGCCGCCGCCGCGATCCCGGCGAAGAGCGGGCTGGACTCGATGATCGCGTACGTGAGCGAGCCGAGGAGCGCCATGACGAGCAGCTGCCCCACCGGATCGAGGCGCCGGGCGCGGGGAGCGCGGGACTCGGGGACGTAGCGGAGGGTCAGCAGGAGCGCGGCGAGTGCCACCGGAAGGTTCACCCAGAAGATCGCCCGCCATCCGACCGACTCCACCAGCACCCCGCCCACCACCGGACCCGCAGCCATGGAGACCCCGACGACACCGCCCCATACGCCGATCGCGCGGGCGCGGGCGGCCGGCGCGGTGAAGGTGTTGGTGATGATCGACATGGCGACCGGGTTCAGCATCGAGCCGCCCACCGCCTGGACCGCCCGGAAGCCGATCAGGGCCTCCTGACTGGGAGCGAGGGAGCAGAGCAGCGAACCGAGGGCGAAGACGACGAGGCCGGTCAGGAAGACCTTCCGGCGGCCGATCCGGTCGGCGGTGGAGCCCGCGAGCATCAGCAGCGAGGCGAGGACCAGGGTGTACGCGTCGATGGTCCACTGCATGCCGGTGACGCCCCCGCGCAGCTCGCGCTGCATCGACGGCAGCGCCACGTTGAGCGCCGTGTTGTCCAGGCTGACGATCAGCAGGCTCATGCAGCAGATCCCGAGGATCAGAAGCCGCCGCCGGTGTGTGAGCTCGGGCATACGCGGATAGTACGGCTAACTAATGACCTTCGCCGTGCGCGACAATGGAGCAATGACCGCGTTCTCCCCTCTCGCCATCGGGCCGCACATCGTGCAGCCGCCCGTGGTGCTCGCGCCGATGGCCGGCATCACCAACGCCCCCTTCCGCACCCTCTGCCGCGAGTACAGCGGCGGCAAGGGTCTGTTCGTGAGCGAGATGATCACGACGAGGGCGCTGGTCGAGCGCAATGAGAAGACCATGCAGCTCATCCGCTTCGACGAGAGCGAGCGGCCCCGGTCGATCCAGCTGTACGGGGTCGATCCGGTGACGGTCGGCAAGGCCGTGCGGATGATCGTCGACGAGGACCTCGCGGACCACATCGACCTGAACTTCGGCTGCCCGGTGCCCAAGGTGACGCGCAAGGGCGGCGGCTCGGCCCTCCCGTACAAGCGGCCGCTGCTGCGGGCGATCCTGCACGAGGCCGTGACGAACGCGGGCGACCTGCCGGTGACCATGAAGATGCGCAAGGGCATCGACGACGATCACATCACGTTCCTGGACGCGGGGCGGATCGCCGTCGAGGAAGGCGTCACGGCCATCGCCCTGCACGGGCGGACGGCCGCGCAGCACTACGGCGGTACGGCCGACTGGGACGCCATCGCGCGCCTCAAGGAGCACGTATCGGAGATCCCGGTGCTGGGCAACGGGGACATCTGGTCGGCGGACGACGCGCTGCGGATGATGCGGGAGACGGGCTGCGACGGTGTGGTCGTCGGGCGCGGCTGCCTGGGCCGGCCGTGGCTCTTCGGCGACCTGGTGGCGGCCTTCGAGGGCACGGGCGCCTACGCCCAGCCGGCGCTGCGCGAGGTCGCGGACGCGATGGTGCGGCACGCGCGACTGCTCGGTGAGTGGCTCGGCGACGAGTCCCGGGGTGTCATCGACTTCCGCAAGCACGTCGCCTGGTATCTGAAGGGCTTCTCGGTCGGCTCCGAGATGCGGAAGAAGCTCGCGATCACCTCCTCCCTGGGCGAGCTGAGCGCTCAATTGAGCGAGCTGGACCTGGACCAGCCGTGGCCGGTGGGCGCGGACGGCCCGCGGGGCCGTACGTCGGGCAACAACCGGGTCGTCCTGCCCGACGGCTGGCTCAAGGACCCGTACGACTGCGCGGGCATCAGCGAGGACGCGGAGCTGGACACTTCCGGCGGCTGACCTGGCGCCGGCCACGCTGCCGACCACGACGGACCACGGCTGACCACGAGGGATCGCAGCTGGAGCGACCATGGATGATCAGGTCCGGATCGTGGGAATCCAGCCGTTTCTGTGGCGTGATCCTCGCCACCCTTGATGAGGGTGGCGCTCAGATGAGCATATTGCGAGGCGTTGGACTCCTGGAAGGGTGGCACTGGGTGCCACCCTTCTTGCGTTCAAGAGTTGAACGCAGATGCCGCGCCGAGTGCTCATGTGAGCGTTAAACCCCAGCTTTGAGTCAAGCCGTCTTCGGGGCCTGAAAGCGGAAGCTACTGGTCAGTTACTTTCGATCTGCTGGCGGACGGGTGGTTAAGCCCGGATGACGGGTAGGCGTACCTCCCCAGAAGCCTTCGATCTGGGTATGTTCCTCGCCGTCAGGGCAGCCACCGAGCCTCGAGGAGTCGAGACCCGTGTCGGAAAACAAAGATCAGAAGTTCGTGTACGACTTCACCGAGGGCAACAGGGACCTGAAGGACCTGCTCGGTGGCAAGGGCGCGAACCTGGCCGAGATGACCAACCTCGGCCTGCCGGTTCCTCCCGGGTTCACGATCACCACCGAGGCGTGCAAGGTCTACCTCGAGAGCGGCTCCGAGCCGGTCGAGCTCCGCGACGAGGTCTCCGCGCACCTCGACGCGCTCGAGCAGAAGATGGGCAAGAAGCTCGGCCAGGCCGACAACCCGCTCCTCGTCTCGGTCCGCTCCGGTGCCAAGTTCTCCATGCCCGGCATGATGGACACGGTGCTGAACATCGGCCTCTCCGACGAGTCCGTGGCCGGTCTCGCCGCCCAGGCCGGTGACGAGCGCTTCGCCTGGGACTCGTACCGCCGCCTCATCCAGATGTTCGGCAAGACCGTCCTCGGCGTCGACGGCGAGCTCTTCGAGGAGGCCCTCGAAGAGGCCAAGGCCGCTAAGAAGGTCACCGTCGACACCGACCTCGACGCCGCCGACCTCAAGAAGCTCGTCAAGGGCTTCAAGAAGATCGTGAAGGCCCAGGCCGGCCGCGACTTCCCGCAGGACCCGCGCGAGCAGATGGATCTGGCCATCGAAGCGGTCTTCAACTCCTGGAACACCGACCGCGCCAAGCTCTACCGCCGCCAGGAGCGCATCCCGCACGACCTGGGCACCGCGGTCAACGTCTGCTCCATGGTCTTCGGCAACCTCGGCCCGGACTCCGGCACCGGCGTCGCCTTCACCCGCGACCCCGCCTCCGGCCACCAGGGCGTCTACGGCGACTACCTCCAGAACGCGCAGGGCGAGGACGTCGTGGCGGGTATCCGCAACACCGTGCCGCTCGCCGAGCTGGAGTCGATCGACAAGGCGTCGTACGACCAGCTGATGCAGATCATGGAGACGCTGGAGGTCCACTACAAGGACCTCTGCGACATCGAGTTCACCATCGAGCGCGGCCAGCTGTGGATGCTGCAGACCCGCGTCGGCAAGCGCACCGCCGGTGCCGCCTTCCGCATCGCCACCCAGCTCGTGGACCAGGGCCTGATCGACGAGGCCGAGGCGCTCCAGCGCGTCAACGGCGCCCAGCTCGCCCAGCTGATGTTCCCCAAGTTCGACGAGGGCGCCAAGGTCGAGCAGATCGGGCGCGGCATCGCTGCCTCCCCGGGCGCGGCCGTCGGCAAGGCCGTCTTCGACTCCTACACGGCCGTCAAGTGGTCGCGCTCCGGCGAGAAGGTCATCCTGATCCGCCGCGAGACCAACCCGGACGACCTGGACGGCATGATCGCCTCCGAGGGCATCCTGACCTCGCGCGGCGGCAAGACCTCGCACGCCGCCGTCGTCGCCCGCGGCATGGGCAAGACCTGTGTCTGCGGCGCCGAGGAGCTCGAGGTCGACACCAAGCGCCGCCGGATGACCACCGCCTCGGGCCAGGTCGTCGAGGAGGGCGACGTCGTCTCCATCGACGGCTCCACCGGCAAGGTGTACCTCGGTGAGGTACCCGTCGTACCGTCCCCGGTCGTCGAGTACTTCGAGGGCCGGATGCACGCCGGCGCCGACGACGCCGACGAGCTGGTCGGCGCCGTCCACCGGATCATGGCCTACGCGGACCGCGTCCGCCGGCTGCGGGTCCGCGCCAACGCCGACAACGCCGAGGACGCGCTGCGCGCCCGCCGCTTCGGCGCCCAGGGCATCGGCCTGTGCCGCACCGAGCACATGTTCCTCGGGGAGCGCCGCGAGATGGTCGAGAAGCTGATCCTCGCCGACACCGACGAGGAGCGCGACGAGGCCCTGGCGGCCCTGCTCCCGCTGCAGCGGAAGGACTTCGTCGAGCTCTTCGAGGCCATGGACGGCCTGCCCGTCACGGTCCGGCTCCTCGACCCGCCGCTGCACGAGTTCCTGCCCGACATCACCGAGCTTTCGGTACGCGTCGCCCTCGCCGAGGCCCGCAAGGAGCCGCACGAGAACGAGCTGCGGCTGCTCCAGGCCGTGCACCGGCTGCACGAGCAGAACCCGATGCTGGGTCTGCGCGGTGTGCGTCTCGGCCTGGTCATCCCCGGCCTGTTCACCATGCAGGTCCGCGCGATCGCCGAGGCCGCCGCCCAGCGCATCGATGCCAAGGGCGACCCGCGCGCCGAGATCATGATCCCGCTCGTCGGCACCGTCCAGGAGCTGGAGCTCGTCCGCGACGAGGCCGAGCAGGTCATCGCCGAGGTCCAGGCGAAGACCGGCGTGGAGCTGAAGCTCGCGCTCGGCACCATGATCGAGCTTCCGCGCGCCGCCGTGACCGCCGGTCAGATCGCCGAGGCCGCCGAGTTCTTCTCCTTCGGCACCAACGACCTCACCCAGACGGTGTGGGGCTTCTCGCGGGACGACGTGGAGGCCTCCTTCTTCACCGCGTACCTGGAGAAGGGCATCTTCGGGGTCTCGCCGTTCGAGACCATCGACAAGGACGGCGTCGGCGCGCTGGTCCGCAGCGCCGTCGAGGCCGGCCGGGCCACCCGCCCGGACATCAAGCTCGGCGTCTGCGGCGAGCACGGCGGCGACCCGGAGTCGGTGCACTTCTTCCACGAGGTCGGTCTCGACTACGTCTCCTGCTCGCCGTTCCGGATCCCGGTGGCGCGCCTGGAGGCGGGCCGCGCGGCCGCCGAGTCGAGCGGCAGCGACAGCCGCTGAACCGGAGTTCGGGGCGCTGGTGAGCGCCGCTGAACCAGCGTTCAGTAGCAAAGACCACCGGATCCGCCGTCGGTCAGCCCAACCCTCACCGACGGGCGGCGGATCCGGGCTCAAGAGAGACGGGGCGGACACCTTGTGCGGAGGTGTCCGCCCCGTCGTATTTCGTCCGCCCCATGATGTTGCTCAAATGTGAGTTCATGTTCAATCACGGCAGCCGGGCCGGCGCTCGAATTATTGGCCGTTGAACTTTCCGCATTGAACTTTCCACGATTCATCCAGCAAAGAACGGGACGGGCGCGGCCCCCGGATCCCCACCCGGTGACCGCGCCCATTACCCATGCCGGGCAAGTGAGCCGCAACCCTCGCCGACCGCCGCCGGACGCGCGAAGCCCCCCACGGTCTTCGCCACGTCACCTCGGTCCTGAAGGTTTCCTGCCCGACACGCACAGCTTTTCGGTTCCGCCCGGTTCCCCGCGATGCTTTTCAAGTGTGGCTGAAACACCCTGGTAACGTGCTGTGATGATGTGCATACTCATTGCGGGGGGTGGTTGCGAGTGCACAGGTGGGGAGTTCAATGCTGCGGATTCATTTCACCGCAAACGACTTGGCCGGGGTTCGGATGGCCGCCCGGCCGGACGTTCTGTGGGAAACGATTCTCAGTTTTCACCGCTTAAGGGACCGGCGCGGGTCGGTCGTCTACGGAGAATGGCGCTCCGAAGCCCGCACACGGCTCAACGGTGAGACCCGGCTGCTGGCCGCCCTGGTCCCCAGCCGCGGCTATTTCCCGGACTTCCTGACCCCCGCCGAGGGGCTCCAGGGCCTCGACGACGGCCTTGAGGCGGTCCGCGCGACCCCGCTGGCCCGGCTCCGCAGGGAACTGGCCCTGCTGGGCGCCGCCCGGCCCGGCGGCCGGACCGTGCCCCACTCGCTGCGCGCGCTCGCCGAGGGCGGTGCAGAACCGTTCAGCCGGCTCCTCGGCGCCCTGCGCAGCTACCACCGGGCCGCGATCGAGCCGTACTGGCCCCACATCCGGGCCAGGGTCGAGGCCGAGCGGGCGCTGCGCGGCCGGGCGCTGCTCGACGGCGGTGCGGACGAACTCCTCGCCTCCCTGCCGCCGATGCTGCGCTGGCGCGCCCCCGTCCTGGAGGCCGACTATCCCGTCGACCGCGACCTCCACCTGGACGGCAGGGGGCTGCTGCTCCAGCCCTCGTACTTCTGCCGGGGCGCCCCGGTCGTCCTGCGCGACCCCACGCTGCCGCCGGTCCTCGTCTACCCGACCACCCACTGCGAGGCGCCGACCGTCCACGAGCCGGGCGGGTCCTCGCTCGCCAAGCTGGTCGGCAACACCCGCTCGGCGGTCCTGCACGCCATCGGCGACGGCGGCACCACCAGCGAACTGGCCCGCAGGGCCGGGGTGTCGCTCGCCTCGGCCAGCCAGCACGCGGGGGTCCTGCGCGAGGCGGGACTCGTCGCCACGCTGCGGCACGGCAACGCGGTCCTGCACACACTGACGCCCTTGGGCGCCGCCCTGCTCGGCGGCGCCCAAGGGGTCGCGGGGGTCGCGGGGCCCGCGCGGGCCCCGAGGGAGCGTCTCTACGCGCGGAACGGACCCGTCACCTCGTAGGTGATGCCGCCCGAGGAGCTGCCGGTCGTGCCCCGCTGGCTGGAGAAGTACAGCCGGCGGCCGTCGGGGGAGAAGGCCGGTCCGCAGATCTCCGAGCTGGACTGGCCGGTGATCCGCAGGAACGGCGCGACGACGTCGTCCGGCGTGATGACGCAGATCTCCATGTTGCCGCCGTCCTCGGCGACGAACAGGTCGCCGGAGGACGAGCCGGTGACGTTGTCGACACCCGTCAGCGGGGCGGTGCCGCTCGTCACGAGCGAGTCGTCGTAGGCCAGTTCGTAGGTGTTGTCGAGGAGGTTGAGCTGCCAGAGGCGGTTGTCGCCCTTGGTGGTGAACCAGACGGTGTCGTTGGCGTAGTGGCAGCCCTCGCCGCCGCTGAACCGCTTGGCGCCCGAGACCTGGTCGCGGGTGTACGTCGGGGAGCCGTCCGGGTCCGGCACGGTGGCCCAGGTGAAGGAGCCGGAGGTGGCGGTGCCGGCCTTCAGGACCTGGAGCGTGCCGGAGGAGAGGTTGCCCCAGGTGGTGGGGATGAACCGGTAGAGGCAGCCGTTGGACTCGTCCTCGGTCAGGTAGATCACCTTGCGGACGGGGTCGGCGGCGGCGGCCTCGTGCTTGAACTTGCCCATGGCGTCACGGCGGACGGCCGCGTTCACGCCGTACGGGTCGGTCTCGTAGACGTAACCGAGGCTGACCTCCTCGCAGGAGAGCCAGGTGTTCCACGGGGTCTTGCCGCCCGCGCAGTTGGTGCGGGTGTTGGAGAGGATGCGGTACGCGCCGGTGATGGCGCCCGTCGAGCTGAACTTCACCGCGCTCGCGCCGCCGCCGGGGTTGATCTCCGAGTTGGAGACGTAGATCCAACCGGTGCCGTCGGCGAAGCAGGCGCCGCCGTCGGGGGCGTTGTGCCAGGTGTACGAGGTGCTGCCGACCTTCTGGCCGGACCGGGCGATGACCCGGCTGCTGAATCCGCTCGGCAGCAGGATGCCGTTGGCGTCGGCCGCGCCGAGGGCCCCGTAGGGGCCGGCGCCGGGCTGGGCGGGCGCCGCGTAGGCGGCCCCGCGCATCAGGGTGCCGCCGAAGGCGGCGGCCGACGTACCGATGACAGCTCCGCGCAGGAAACTGCGTCGCTCCACGTCTCACTCCAGAGGGGGGTGGTGACCGCCCCGCCGCACCGGTCGGCGGCGGGGTCGCGCGCTTCCGGAACCTAGAAGTACGGAGTTGACTGTGCAGCAACAGCCGATGAAGGGGAAGCGTCGTTCCGAATGTCACTGGGGTTCGACCTGTCACCGGGGGTCGATCCGCCCCTGGGGTTCGATCGCGCGGGGACCTTCAGCCGTCGGCCTCCAGCAGCGTCTTGAGGGCGGTGAGCCGCTCGCGCCAGAACTCCTTGTACGCCGCGACCGCGTCCGCGTCCGGGAGTCTGGTGTGGCCGAGGCCGACCTGGGTCCTGCCCGCGTCCTTCGGTGTCAGATAGACCGCGATCCGGCTCGTCCCGCCGTCCCAGTCCGCCGTCAGCGACTTCCCCGGCCGGTGGGCGCGTACCTCCAGCTCTCCCTCCGGGAGCCAGCGGCGGCGCAGCTCCTCGTCGGTGAAGGCGGCCGTGCAGCGGTCGGCCGGGGCGTTCACCGTCTTGCTCGCGCTCACCTGCCAGTCCCCGGCGGAGGACTGGCCGACCTGGCGCATGCCGCGCTCCTGCTCGTAGCCGACGGTGATCGACTGGGCGTGCCAGCCGCTGACGCCCTCGGCCTCGACCAGGTGCCGGGCGATCTCGGTGTGGCCGCGGTCCGTCGCACCCCACGCGTCGAGCAGGGCGAACCAGTCGGCCCAGCCCTTGCCGGTCGCGTCGGCGAGCGCCTCGTCCGAGAGCTTCTCGATGATCCTCTTGCCTGCGGAGCTCATGGTTCGACGCTAGCTTCGAAAAAAGGTTCCGGCGCGGCGATGAGTTTCCGGGCCGCCTCCCGTCTTAACTCTCGTAAGCGCCGATACGGCTGGTACCGCTGGTACGGCTGGTACGCACGAGATGGAAGAGAGAGACCACCATGACCCAGATGATCTTCGTGAACCTGCCCGTGAAGGACCTCGAGACCTCGAAGACCTTCTGGAGCAAGCTCGGCTACTCCTTCAACCCGCAGTTCTCCGACGACACCGCCGCGTGTCTGGTCATCAGCGACACGATCTTCGCGATGCTGCTGACCGAGGCGAAGTTCAAGGAGTTCACCAAGCCGGGCAAGGAGATCGCCGACGCGACGAAGACGACCGAGGTGCTGATCGCGCTGAGCGCCGAGAGCCGCGAGAAGGTCGACGAGCTGGCGGACGGGGCCCTCGCCGCCGGTGGTTCGGCGGCGAAGGAGCCCCTGGACTACGGCACCATGTACGGCCGCTCCTTCACGGACCCGGACGGCCACCACTGGGAGGTCATGTGGATGGACCCCTCCGCCGTCCAGGGCTGAGCCCCCGATGACCGGTCAGGCCGAGACGCCGCCGTCGATCACCAGGTCCGTACCGACGGCCGAGGCGGCGTCGTCCGAGGCGAGGTAGAGCACGGCCGCCGCGATCTCGGCGGCCGCCGAGATCCGGCCGAGCGGCGACTGCTCCTTCATCCGCACCTCCCGCTCGGCCTCGGTCTCGCCGGGCAGCAGCGACATCGTCGAGTCCGAGGCGCCGGGGCTGACCGCGTTGATCCGGACGCCGTCGGCGATGTGGTCCCGCGCGGCGGCCCGGGTGATCGCGGAGACGGCGGCCTTGGAGACCTGGTAGCCGAAGACGCCGGGGATGCGGACGTGCGGCCCGAGGTTGGACGAGATGTTGACGATCGCGCCGCCGCCGTGCGCCCGCATGTGGGCGATCTCGGCCTGCAGGGAGTGCAGGACGCCCGTGACGTTGATGTCCAGGAGCGTCTGCCAGTCCTCCAGCGGGAAGTCGGCCGCCGCGTGGCCGCCACGGAACACCCCGGCGTTGTTCACGGCGACGTCGAGGCCGCCGAAGAGCTCGACCGCGCGCCGGACGAGCCGCCGGGTGTCCTCCGCGCGGGACACATCGGCGACCACGGCGGCGGCGGTGCCGCCGGCGGCCTCGATCAGGGACACCGTCTCGTCGAGGGCGGCGGCGCCGCGGCCCGAGACGACCACCCGCCCGCCCTCGGCGGCGAAGGCGAGCGCGATGGCCCGGCCGAGACCGCTTCCGGCGCCGGTGACGAGGACGGTCTTGTGCGTGAAGCGTGCGGACATGAGGTGCCAACTTCCTTGAGAGACGGTTCGGTTACTTGACGCGGGTGGTGAGCACGGCCAGGGCGGCGAAGCCGACGGCCGTCGCGGCCAGCGACGAGGCGTCGCCGCCGAGCGTGAGGAGGGCGGCGAAGAGGACCGTGGGTCCCAGCTCCATCGCCGTGTTGAGGACGCCGCCCGCGAGCCCCGAGCGGTGCGGCGGTACGCCGTCGGTGGCCAGGACCGCGGCCCCCGCGAAGGAGACGGCGGCGCCGGCCGGCAGCAGGAGCAGGCCGGGCAGCAGACCGGCGGCGTACGGTACGGAAGGGTCGAGACCGGTCACCGCGAGGAGGGCCAGTCCGGCGGCGCCCGTGGCGAGTCCGGCCGCGGTGACGCGCCCGGCGCCGTACCGCCCGATCAGCGGTCCCGCCGCGCGCCCGGCCGTCAGCAGCGAGACGGCGAACGGGACGAAGGCGGCCGAGGTGAGCAGGGCCGAGTAGCCGCGCTCCTGCTGGAGGGCGAGCGAGAGCAGGACGAAGACGGTGGCCGTCCCGGCGGCGGTCAGCGCGACCGCGGCGAGGCCGGTGCTCCGGCGGCGCTCGCGCAGGAAGTCCGGCGGCAGCAGCGGGTCCCCGGTGCGCTGTTCGACGGCCACGAAGGCGGCGAGGAGACCGAGCCCGGCCAGCAGCGGTACGAGGACCGGGGCGGAGCCCCACGGGTGGGCGTCGGTGAGGACGAGACCGTAACTGGCCAGTGTGACACCGGCGGTGGCGAGCAGCGCGCCGGGCACGTCGAGCCGGCGGCCGGGCCTCGGCGGGGTGGCGGGGAGCAGGCGCGGCGCGAGCAGGAGGGCGACGACGGCGACGGCCGTCGGGACGGCGAAGGTCCAACGCCAGGAGAGCAGGGCGGAGATGACGCCGGAGAGCAGGTTCCCCGCGGTCGCGCCGAGGACGGAGAGGCCGCCCCAGGTCGCCATCGCCCTGCCGTAGGCGGCCGGTTCGGGGAAGACGGCGCGCAGCACCGCCATGGCGGCGGGCGCGACGAGCGCCGCGCCGAAGCCCTGTGCGAAGCGGGCGGCGAGCAGCGTCTCGTACCCGCCGGCGAACGGCGCGAGGACGGAGGCGGCACCGAAGAGCAGGAGACCGGCGG
The DNA here is from genome assembly GCF_043078785.1 of Streptomyces sp. NPDC015346. NCBI lineage: Bacteria > Bacillati > Actinomycetota > Actinomycetes > Kitasatosporales > Streptomycetaceae > Streptomyces > Streptomyces sp. NPDC015346. The sequence goes on from NZ_JBIBTW010000001.1 coordinate 565,522, forward strand.
TGAGCGTCCGGCGCCCGCCGTAGCGGTCGGCGAGCCGACCGCCGAAGAGGAGCAGCCCGGCGAAGGTCAGCCCGTAGGCGGCGCTGAGCAGGATGACGTCCGCCCGGCCGAGGCCGAACTCGGCGCCGATGCGGGGGAGGGGGACGGCGAGCGAGGCGAGCGTGAAGATGAGCGTCATCTGTACGGTCCCCAGCAGCGCGAAGCCCTGGCGGGCGGCGGCCGCGGGAAGGGACCCCGGGCGTCCCGGCCCTCCGGCGCCGTCGGCGCCGAGGGAGGGCCCACCCCCCGGGCCGGCCTCGGTCCCCCGCCCGGGTCCGAGCCCCGGCCCGGGCCCGGTCCCGAGCCCGCGCCGGGGCCCGTCACCAGGCCCGCCTCCCGGCCCGGTCCCGGGCCCGGGCCCGAGCCCGTCATCAGGCCCGCCCCCCGGCCCCGTTCCGGACCCGCTCCGGGCCTCGGGTCCGTTCCCGGGTCGGGCATCCGGTCCCGCGTACGTACCGCGTCGTCTGCTCGACATCGTCGCCCCCCATTCTTGACCGTACGTTCCAATATGCGGGCCGAAAGAAAGGGCGCCGCATGGCGCCCCTTGCTTTCAGCCGCGACCCCTCGGTCCAGCTCTCAGTCCAGCAGGGTCAGTGCCTGCTCCGCCGCGTCGCGGACCCTGGTCGGGTCGCTCGACGCCTTGCCGACCACGCGGATCCCCTGCAGCAGCACGAGCAGCATCCGTGCCAGCGCCCGCGGATCGCGGTCCGCCGGCAGCTCCCCCTGGGCGCGCGCCCGCGCGAGGGCCGAGTGGAGCAGGGTCTCGACCTGCTCCCAGCTCAGGTCCACCCGCCGCGCGACCGCGTCGTCGTGCGGGCCCAGCTCGGCCGCCGTGTTCGTGATGAAACACCCGGCCAGCCGGACTTCGTCCGACGCCGCCTCGGCGGCGAACCGGCGCACCACGGCCCGTACGGCCGCCAAGGCGCTGTCCGGTTCGGAGAGTTCCGCGGTCAGGACGGGGCCGTTCGCACCGCTGTAGCGGTCCATCGCCTTCATGTACAGCTCGTGCTTGTTGCCGAAGGTGGCGTAGATGCTGGCGCGGCCGATCCCGAGGTGCTCGACGAGGTCCGACATCGTCGTCGCCTCGTAGCCGCGCCTCCAGAACAGCTCGAGCGCTGCCTGCAGTGCGGCGTCCGGATCGAATTCCTTGGTCCTGGCCACGCCCCGACCTTATGGCTATCTGGAACGTACGGTCAAGAACATTCGCTCACACTGCTCACACGGTCCGTACCGGGAACACCGCCACCGAGACCTCCTCGTCGTCCAGGCACTTGCCCGTCTCCAGGTCGAAGCGCTGCTTCAGTAGCGGCGAGGCCACGAACGGCCGCCCGCCCGCCGAGCCGAGCAGACCCCGGGACAGCACCTGCGCCCCGGTGAAGGGATCCCGGTTCTCGATCGCGTACGCGCGCCCCGACCGGTCCTTGAACAGCGCCGCCTGCCGGCCGTCCGGCAGCAGCGCCGCCACGCCCCGGCCCGGTGACAGCCGGGACTCCTCGCAGATCGTCATCCAGGCGTCGGGCGACGGAGACAGTTCGAGTTTCATGGCTTCAGACCCTTTCCAGGCGGGTTCCGATGGTGAGGACCGTCAGGTCCGGCTTGATCTGGTCGCGCTCGGGCACGAACTTCACCGACGGGTCCGGCGCGTCCGGCGCGTTCACGAACGACACGAAACGGCGCAGTCGGTCGGGGTCGTCCAAGGTCTGCGCCCACTCGTCCTGGTAGTCGTCGACGTGCGCCGCCATCAGCGCCTCCAGCTCGTCGCAGAGCCCCAGCGAGTCGTGCACGACCACGTCCTTGAGGTGCTCAAGGCCGCCCTCCAGGCGCTCCAGCCAGGTCGAGGTGCGCTCCAGGCGGTCGGCCGTACGGATGTAGAACATCAGGAACCGGTCGATCAGCCGCACCAGTTCGGCGTCCGACAGGTCCTGGGCCAGCAGGTCGGCGTGGCGCGGGGTCGCGCCGCCGTTGCCGCCGACGTACAGGTTCCAGCCGCTGGCCGTCGCGATGACGCCGAAGTCCTTCGACTGCGCCTCCGCGCACTCCCGCGCGCAGCCGGAGACGGCCGACTTGAGCTTGTGCGGGGAGCGCAGGCCCCGGTAGCGCAGCTCCAGCTGGATCGCCATCTTCACCGAGTCCTGGACGCCGTAGCGGCACCAGGTCTGTCCCACGCAGGACTTCACGGTGCGCAGCGACTTCCCGTACGCGTGCCCCGACTCGAAGCCCGCGTCGACGAGCCGCGTCCAGATCGCCGGCAGCTGCTCGACCCGGGCGCCGAACATGTCGATCCGCTGGCCACCGGTGATCTTGGTGTAGAGCCCGAAGTCGCGGGCCACCTCGCCGATCACGATCAGCTTCTCCGGGGTGATCTCACCGCCCGGGATGCGCGGGACGACCGAGTACGAGCCGTTGCGCTGGAGGTTGGCGAGATGGTGGTCGTTGGTGTCCTGCAGCGCGGCCTGCTCGCCGTCCAGGATGTACCCGCCCACTCCGATCGTCGGCGCGAGGCTGGCCAGGATCGAGCCGACCGTCGGCTTGCACACCTCGCAGCCGTCGCCGCCGCGCGCCTCCGGCCGCCCGTGCGAGTCGATCAGCTCGGCGAAGGAGGTCAGCCGCAGAGTGCGGGTGATCTCGTAGAGCTCGCTGCGGGTGTACGAGAAGCAGCCGCAGAGCCCTTTGTCGGTGGCCGCCGGCAGCAGCTGGCCGATCACCTTCAGGCAGCTGCCGCAGCCCGTACCCGCCTTGGTGCACTTCTTCACCTCGGGCAGCGTCGCGCACTGGCTGATCGCGTGCTTGGTGACGTTGTGGCAGGAGCAGATCACCGCGTCGTCGGGCAGCGAGGACGGGCCCAGCGCGACCGGCGCGCCCGCGCCCGCCGGCAGCACCAGCTGCTCGGGGGAGACCGGCGGCACGGAGCCGGTGAGCGGCCGCAGCATGCCGTACGAGTCGGCGTCGCCGACCAGCACACCGCCGAGCAGCACGCCGTCGCGGTCGACCACGAGCTTCTTGTAGACACCGGAGCGGGAGTCCGAGTAGACGACGTCGAGGCAGCCCTCGGCCGTGCCGTGTGCGTCGCCGAAGGAGGCCACGTCTACGCCGAGCAGCTTCAGCTTGGTCGACATGTCGGCACCGGTGAAGCCGTCCACGGCCTCGTCGGCGATCGTCGCCGCCGCCGTCTGCGCCATCTCGTAGCCGGGCGCCACCAGGCCGTACACCCGGCCGTCCGAGGCCAGCGCGCACTCGCCGATGGCGTAGACGGCGGGGTCGGAGGTACGGCACTGCTCGTCGACCGCGATGCCGCCGCGCTCGCCGACGGTCAGACCGCAGTCGCGCGCCAGCTGGTCCCGGGGCCGTACACCGGCGGAGAACACCACCATGTCGACGGGGAGTTCGGAGCCGTCCGAGAGGCGCATGCCGGTCACCGCGCCGTCCTCGGTGAGGACCTCCTGCGTGCCCGTACCGGTGTGGACGCTCAGCCCCATCTGCTCGATCGTGCGCAGCAGCGCCGCGCCACCGCCCTCGTCGACCTGCACGGGCATCAGCCGCGGCGCGAACTCCACGACGTGCGTCCGCAGGCCGAGGCCCTTGAGCGCGCCGGCCGCCTCCAGGCCCAGCAGACCGCCGCCGACGACCGCGCCGGTCGTCGCGGTCTTCGCGTACTCCTCGATCGCCAGCAGGTCCTCGATGGTCCGGTAGACGAAACAGCCGCGGGCGTCCTTGCCGGGGACCGGCGGCACGAAGGGGTACGAGCCGGTGGCCAGGACCAGCGTGTCGTACGGGAAGACCTGCCCGGAGCGGGCGGTGACCGTGCGGGCCTCGCGGTCGATCGTCTCGGCCGGGTCACCGACGTACAGCTCGATGCCGTGCTTCGCCATGAAGCCGTCCTCGACCATCGACAGGTCGTCGGGGGTGCGGCCGGAGAAGTAGGAGGTCAGCTGGACACGGTCGTAGGCGGGGCGGGGCTCCTCGCAGAGCACCACGACGCGCGCCCGCTCGGTGACGCCGCGGTCCGCGAGCGCCTCCAGGAAGCGCTGGCCGACCATTCCGTGGCCGACCAGGACGACGGTGGGGGTGTGCGTGGGCGTGGTCGACATCTCAGGAGCCTCCGTCATGGGTGAGCAGGTGAAGCAGGGGAGCGTGCGGGAGGGCCTCGTCGCCCTCCCAGGCCCGGGCGAGCGCCCCGACCGCGGCGAGATCGCCGAGCAGCACGCCGCCGACCAGCCGGTCGCCGCGGACGACGACCTTGCGGTAGGCGCGGCGGGTGGCGTCGGTCAGCTGGACGACGTCGTCGCCCGGCTGGGCGGTCGCGTCGCCGAAGGAGGCGAGATCGAGCGAGACGGGCCCACCGAGAGTGAGCCGCGTGAGCGCCCGGGTCCCGGTGTAGGCCCTGTCGTCGGCCGCGGCGTCGGTTTTCGGGGCGTACGCCGAGGCGGCGCCGGTCAGGACCGTCGCCAGGGCGTCGGCCTGTTCCAGGGCCGGCCCCGCGAGCCCGTACACCTGGCCGTCGTGCTCGGCGCAGTCGCCGATGGCGTGGATGTACGGATCGGAGGTCCGCAGCTCGTCGTCGACGACGATCCCCTTGCGGACGTCGAGACCGGCGTCCCGGGCGAGGCCGACGCGCGGCCGGACCCCGCAGGCCAGGACCACGACCTGGGCGTCGAGCACGAAACCGTCCGCCAGCTCGACGGCCGTCACCACCCCGTCCTCCTGGCGCAGCCCGCTGACCCGGCACTCGGTGTGGACCTCGACGCCGAGGGACTCCACGTGCTCACGGAGCAGCGCCGAGGCCTGTGCGTCGAGCTGCCGCTCCATGAGGCGCTCGCCCTGCTGGGTCAGCACCACCTCGGCGCCGAGTTCGGCCAGCGCGCGGGCCGCGGAGACCCCGAGCAGCCCGCCGCCGATGACGACCGCGCGGACCCCGGGCCGGACCAGCGCCCGCAGCTCCAGGCAGTCGTCGAGGGTACGGAACGGGTGGACGCCGGCCGGCAGCCGCGAACCGCGCAGTCCGCGCAGCGGCGGCAGCACCGGGTTGGAGCCGGTCGCCAGAACCAGACGGTCGTAGCCGACCGCCGTGCCGTCCTCGCACTCCACGATCCGGGCGGCGCGGTCGATGCGCACCGCCCGCACACCGCGCCGCACCGGCTCCTGGGGAGCCGGCAGCGCGATCACCTCGGGCGCGTACCGCCCGGCGAGGACGTCCGCGAGCAGCACCCTGTTGTACGGTGCGTGCGGCTCTTCGCCGAGGAGGGTGACGGGCAGGCGCTGGGCGAGCCGGACGCCCGCCGTCCCGCCTCCGACCACCACGATCCGTGTACTCATGTCTCGAAGAGTGCGCTGCGGGTGTTACCCGACGGCATCCCGTCTGTTTCCCGTACGGAACGCTGACCTCAGATCCGGCTCGCAGGCACTGTGAGGCCCGCGGTCCTCGTATACCGCGTATACCGCCGCCACCCCGAGCTCAGACGTCACGCCAGACGTCGCGCTCGGACGGGAAGCTCAGACGTAGCTCAAGACTCCGGGGATCGATGGACGCCGCAAGCGTCGCCTCCCTAGGCTCGCGATCATGCCCGACATATCCCTGACCACGATCCTCCTGCTCTGCGCCGCCGCGCTCGTCGCGGGCTGGATCGACGCCGTGGTCGGCGGGGGAGGGCTGCTCCTGCTGCCCGCGCTGCTGCTCGGCCTCCCGCAGGTGCCGGCCGCCCAGATCCTCGGCACCAACAAGGCCGTCGCGATCGTCGGGACGTCCGGCGCCGCCGTCACCTATGTGCGCAAGGCGCCCGTGCACGTGAAGACGGCGGTACGGATCGGGCTCGCGGCCCTCGCCGGATCCATGGGCGGTGCCTTCTTCGCCGCCGGGATCAGCAGCGACGTCCTGCGGCCCGTGATCATGGTCGTGCTGCTCGGCGTGGCCGCGTTCGTCATGCTGCGCCCCTCCTTCGGCACCCGGGCGGAGGCGGACCGTGCCCCGGCGACCCGGGCCCGTGTCGTCGCCGCGATCGTGCTGGTCGGCGGGGGGATCGGCTTCTACGACGGTCTCTTCGGGCCGGGCACCGGGACCTTCCTGGTCCTCGCCCTGACCGCCGTACTCCACCTCGACCTGGTGACGGCCTCCGCCACCGCCAAGATCGTCAACGTCTGCACCAACGCGGGCGCGCTCGCGATGTTCGCCTACCAGGGCAGCGTGCTCTGGCAGCTGGCGGTGGTCATGGCGGTGTTCAACCTGGCCGGCGGGATGATCGGGGCGCGGATGGCGCTGAGCAGGGGCGCCGAGTTCGTCCGCGGGGTGCTGCTGTTCGTGGTCTTCTCGCTGGTCGCCAAGCTCGCCTTCGACCAGTGGAGCTGACCGGCCGCCTCGGTCAGCGCACGCCGATGAGGTGGCCGAAGGCGACGACGTTGCCCCGGTAGCCGGTCTTCTCGGAGAACCCGCCGCCGCAGGTGATCACCCGCAGCTCGGCCCGGTCCGCCTCTCCGTACACCTTCTCGTCGGGGAACCGCTCGTTGTCGTAGACCTCGACGGCGTCGACGGTGAACACGGCGGTACGGCCGTCCTGGCGGTCCACCTCGATCCGGTGGCCCTTCTTGAGCGCGCCGAGCGCGTAGAAGACGGCGGGGCCCTGGGCGTTGTCCACATGGCCGGCGACGATGGCGGTGCCCTTGGCGCCGGGCGTCGTGCCGTCCTTGTACCAGCCCGCGATGTTGCGGTTGCCCGGCGGCGGCACGTCGAGCGCGTCGTTCCGGCCGAGGCCGAGCCGCATCATCGGCGTGTCGACGTCGATCGCGGGGATGCGCAGCCGGACCGGGGCCGAGGGCGGCAGCGGGTCGGCCGCGGCCTCGGTGTGCGCGTTCGGCCCGGCGGCGAAGGCCTGCGCGGCGGACGGAACCGGCGGCGTCACGTTCTCCGAGCCGTTCTGGACGAGCCAGAGGCCGACGCACGCGGCGGCGGCTATGCCCCAGCCCTTGCCTCTGCTGCTCACGGTCCTCCTTCTCATGCTCATGGCCCTGCCCCCGCCGGGCCTTGTGCGGGCGCGCGGCGGGGGCAGGACGTGCGGTACCCCTCAGCGGCCCTGCGCGCCGCTCGCCCGGCGACGCAGGAGCCAGGTACCGCCGACGGCAGCCGCGGCCAGCACCGCCGCGCCCGCCGTGACCTGGGCGGTGTCGGGGCCGACGCTGCCCCCGACACCGGTCTGGACATGGCCGCTCGGGCCCTTGTGCTTGACGACCAGGTCGCCACGAGCGGTCTTGCCGTTGTCGCAGGCGACGCTGATGCCGTAGGTGCCGGGCCTGGCGTGCTGCGGGACGGTGAACTGGCCGACCACGACCTCCTTGTGCGTGCTCGGGTTCAGCCGGAACTCGCCCGCGCCGAGGGACTGGGCGTCGCCGACGCCGTGGCCGCGCGAACCGCAGGCCAGTGTGTTGACGGTGACGGTGGTGCCCGGCGTCGCGGTGGACGGATAGACCTCCAGCGCCTCGGAGTTCCCGGCGTGGGCCGCCGACGCGCCGAAGGCGCCGATCGAGACGACCGCCAGCGCGGTACCGGTGAGCAGGCGGGCAGTGGTGCGCATGGGGATCCTCCGAGGCGGCGCGCGAGCGGTCTTCCTAGGACCGAGGTAATGGCCGGAGCGCGCCCGGCGCCTGCTGATGGAGGGTCAGAATTACGCCGTACGGTGCGGTGTGTCGCCTTGCGTCATCCCTGTTTACGCAGGTCAGGCGGGGTTGCCTGGGAGTGGCGGGCATTCCGTGCCGAACGGGTGAAGCCCGGCGCGCCGCCCGCCCGGCGGCGGCCCGGCCCCTGGGGTGCCCGTCGCCCCACGCCCGTCACACCATGCCCGTCACACCGCGCCCGTCAGGCCCTCGATCGCCCGCAGGGCCCACTCCTGCGCCCCCACCGTCGTACCGGCCGCCACGCCCGTCGCGACCGGGGCCAGCGCTCCCCTGAGCATGGCGAGCGCGCGGCGGAGCCTGCCCTCCTCCGGGGGATCCGGCCGGCTGATCGTCGCCAGGACCTCCGCCGCCGCGGCCTCGGCGTCCTCGCGGTCCCGGTCGGCGAGGCCGGCCTCCGGCAACTGACGCAGCAGCTCGGCGACCCGCTCGGCGAGCGCCTCGTAGCCCGGTGCGACCGAGCTGTTGATCTGCTGGTTCTGGGTGACCGTCTCGTTGTTCCAGGCGAACTGGGAATGGGAGACACCGGCGTTGAACACCGGGCCGTCGTAGTTGTTCACGTTCCGCGGATCGTTCTCGTTCTCGTTCATGTGGGTGAACCGTCCCCTTCGGACTGCTGCTGGACGACGTTGTCGTTGTTCCACGCCAGTTGCACATGGTGGACCGACTCGTTGAAGACCGGGCCGTTGAAGATGTTGATGATCGTCGGTGGCAGTTCGGTCCGTTTCGTGTTCTGCCGGACGACCGGCAGGGATGTGCGCAGCGAGACCAGGTCGACGAGCCCGTTGTCCCGGACGGCCACCCCCTCCGTACCGCTCACGACGCAGTCCACCAGGCGGCCGCCGCACGTGTCGTCGAAGCCGGCGCCCGCGGACGCGCACTCGGCGAACTCGCTGTCCGCCACATCCACGTAGGCGGAGTCCCTGCCGTACAGACCCAACGCGCCCGAGCCCGTCACGGTGAGGTTGCGCGCGACGAGCCGCGCGCTGCCGAAGGCGAGGGCCCCACCGCTGCTCACCGCCGTGACGTGGCTGTCGCGCACGAGCAGCTGGGCTTCCTCGCCGACGCCGAAGCCCACCACCCCGCGCCGTGCCGTCACGTCCTTGAGCGTGACCCGCGCCTGGCCGACGACGGTCACCGCGGTCAGGTCGAAGTCCTGGAACTCCACGCCGGTGAGCTCGGCCGTGGTGCCTCCGTTGCCCCGCACCTCCAGGCCCGCCGGGCAGCGGTCCACCCGGACGCGCTCGAACACGGCCCGGGACTCGTCGTAGACCCGCAGCGCGGTGCCCGTCAGGCCCTCGATCCCGATCCCGGTGAAGCGGCCCCTGGCGCCGTCCGTGACGGCGATCCCCACGTTGCCTCCGGAGACGTGGACGCCGTGGACCTCCGGTGCGCCGCCCTTGGTGGAGAAGACCGAGACGTTGCCCGCGCCGACGACCCGGCAGTCCTCGAACCGGCCCCTGGCAGAGGTCTGGACGTTGATGCCGGTGTCGTGGCAGTCGGTGAGGACGCAGCCGCGCACCACCGGGTCGGCGCCGGTCGCCGCGCCGATCCCGTGGCGCGCGTCGGTGACGCGCGTGTCGGTCACCGAGCCCCGGGACTGCTCGATGAACATGATCCCCTCCGCCTGCACGGCGGTGATCACGCAGCCGGTCACCGTCAGCTCCGCCCGGGCGTCCGCCATGACGGCCGCGCTGCCGGTGCCGGTCAGCTCGCAGCCGGTGACCTCGGCGCGGGCGTCGCTGACGCGCACACCGTGGATCCGGCTGCCCTCGATCCGGCTGTCCTGGACCGAGACGTGGGCGCCCTCGATCGCGGCGATCGCGTTGTCGGCGGCGTCGGTGAACCGGCACCGCTCGACGAGTCCGGCGGAGCCGGAGAAGAGCGTCCGGCCGTGCAGGACCACGCTGTCCCGCAGGGTGACGGAGGTGTTCGGCCGCGCGTGCACGGCGACCGCGCCCGGTGCCCGGATCTCCGTGTGTTCGAGCGTGAGCGTCCCGGCGTGGCAGCCGACGACGTCGGCGTCGCGGCCGGTCAGCACGAGGCCGTGGACGCGGACGGACCCCAAGGCGTCCAGTACGGCACCGCGCGGCCGGCCCACCACCACGGAGCCGGGGCCTTGGGCCGCCACCAGCTGGACCTCGCCCCGGACGGTGAGCGTCTCCTCGTAACGGCCGGGCGCGATCTCGATCAGCGCGGCCCGGCCCCGTGCGGCGGCGGCGCGGAGGGCGGACGAGATGTCGGGGTGGGCGCGACGGCCGCCGTGCGGAGAGACGACGTACTTCGCGACCATTCCGGGCACCCCCATGCCGCTCGTCAGGAGCCGCCGATGCTACCGGAGCGGCCGAACGGCGGCGCCCGCCCGGCGAGTTGCCGGCCGTTCGGCCGTTCGTGCCGTTCGTCCGTTCGTTCTCAGGGGCTAGAGCGCTTCCCAGGGCGCCGAGTCCCGCGCCGCGTACACCCGGTCCATCAGCTTCTCGTCCACATCGAACGCCACCCTGTCGATCCCGGCCACCGGCGAGGTCCCCCGGGAGTTCGCCACGAAGGCCGCCCGGAACCCCGGCAGGTCCGCCAGCGTGACCCGGCGTCGCGTCGACTCCAGGCGGGACTCGAGGAGGGCCATCGTGACGCCGTGCAGACAGGGGGCCGACGGCCAGATCAGCGAAGTGCCGTCCCAGAAGGCGATGTTCGTGACGGCGCCCTCGGCGATCTCGCCGTCGGGGGAGGTCAGCAGAGCCTCGTCGAAGCCCTCGCGCCGGACCGCCTCCCCGAAGTAGGTCTGACCGAAGCCGCCCAGGTGCTTGATGTGGGCGGCGGGCCGCCAGTAGGGCACGGACTTCAGCCGCTGCGGGACCGGGACGTGCGTGTACGGCTCCCGCAGGGTCACCGCGATCCGGGTCGACCGGATCGGCCGGGTCGACCGGGCCGTCCCGCTCGTCCCGGCGCCGCCCGTGACGTCCGGGTAGACGTACACCCGCGCCGCCGCGTCCCGTCGGCCCGCCGACTCCAGGGCGCCCCGCAGCAGGGCCCGGACGTGCTCCCCGTCGAGGCCTTCGCCGAACAGCTCCCGATTGGCGCGGTCGAGGCGGGCGAGGTGCAGGCCGAGGCCCTGCACCCGGCCGTCGCGGACCTGGGCGGCGGTGAAGTGTCCGTAGCCGGTCATGAGGCTCTCCAGCAGGGCCGGGTCGGCCGCCGGGGAGCCGTCGATCTCGATGTACGCGGGAGGTGTCGTCATGCCTTCACCGTAAGCCGGAAGATCGGCGCTTGACCTCAACCATGGTTGAGGTAGAACGATCTCCGGCATGGACACCACGAACTCCATGAACTCCACGGCTTCCGCGAACTCCCCAGACTCCACGGCCTCCACGGCCTCCACGGCCTCCACGCCGCTCAAGCTCGCCGTCGTCGTCGCCAGCAACCGCGAAGGCCGCTTCGGCCCCGTCATCGCCGACTGGTTCCTCGGCCGGACCGCCGAGCGCGACGACTTCACCGTCGACGTGGTCGACCTCGCCGAGATCGACCTCCCCACCTCCCTCTCGTACCGGCCCTCCGCCGCCGTCCGCGCCGAACTCGCCAAGGTCACCCCGGTCCTCGCCGCCGCCGACGCCTTCGTTGTCCTCACCCCCGAGTACAACCACTCCTTCCCCGCCGCCCTCAAGTCCCTCATCGACTGGCACTACACCGAGTGGCAGGCCAAGCCCGTCGGCTTCGTCTCGTACGGGGGGATGTCCGGCGGACTGCGCGCCGTCGAGCAACTGCGCCAGGTCTACGCCGAGATGCACGCCGTCACCGTCCGCGACACCGTCTCCTTCCACAACGCGCACGGCCACTTCGACGAGAACGGACGGCACAAGGACCCCACCGGCCCCGACGCCGCCGCCAAGACGATGCTCGACCAGATCGCCTGGTGGGCACGGACCCTCCGCGACGCCAAGTCCACCCGCCCGTACGCGGCTTGAGGGGAGCGGACCATGCTCCTCGGACTCGTCGCCGGACGGCTGCGGCCCTACCGGCGGACCCTGGCCCTTGTCGTCGCCCTCCAGCTCGTCCAGTCCCTCGCCTCCCTCGCCCTGCCCACCCTCAACGCCGACGTCATCGACAACGGCGTTCTGCGCGGCGACACCGCCCTCGTGCTGACCGGCGGCGGTCTGATGATCGCCGTCACCCTCCTCCAGGCCGCGGCGGCCGCGGCCGCCGTCTACTTCGGCGCCAAGATCGCCATGGGCGTCGCCCGTGACCTGCGCTCCGCCGTCTTCCGCCGCGTCCAGGACTTCTCCGCCCGCGAGATGAGCCGCTTCGGCACCGCCTCCCTGATCACCCGCACCACCAACGACGTCCAGCAGGTCCAGACGTTCGCCGTCCTGATCCTGACGATGCTCGTCGCCGCGCCCCTCATGTGCGTGGGCGGCATCGTCATGGCCCTCGACCAGGACGTTCCCCTCGCCCTGCTCCTGACGCTCTTCGTCCCGCTGATGGCCGGGGCCGTCGGCGCGGTCGTTCTGCGCATGCGCCCGCTCTTCCGCGGCATGCAGGAGCGCGTCGACCGGGTCAACCGGGTGATGCGGGAGCAGATCACCGGCGTCCGGGTCGTCCGCGCCTTCGTCCGCGACCGCCACGAGCAGCGGCGGTTCGCCGCCGCCAACGACGAACTGCGCACGGTCGGCCTGCGGGTCGGCCGGCTCCAGGCCGTGATGTTCCCGATCGTGCTGGTCGTCTGGGAGCTGGCGACCGTCGGCATCATCTGGTTCGGCGCCCACCGGATCGAGTCCGGCGCCCTCCAGGCCGGTTCGCTGATCGCGTTCCTCGGCTACCTGCTGCAGATCATGATGTCGGTGATGATGGTTCTCTTCCTGATGATGCACATGCCGCGGGCCGAGGTCGGCGCCGAACGCATCCGGGAAATCCTCGACACCGAGCCCACCGTCGCCCCGCCCACCGCCCCGGTCCGCCGGCTGCGCGCGGCCGAGGCGGGACGGCTCGACATCCGGGGCGCCGACTTCAGCTACCCCGGCGCCGAGGAACCGGTCCTGCGCGCGGTGAGCCTCAGCGCCCGCCCCGGCCGCACCACGGCCGTCATCGGCTCCACCGGCAGCGGCAAGACCACCCTGCTCGGTCTCGTCCCCAGGCTCTTCGACGCCACCGGCGGCGAGGTGCTCGTGGGCGGTGTCGACGTCCGCGCCATGGACCCGGCGCTGCTCGCCCGTACCGTCGGACTCGTTCCGCAGAAGCCGTACCTCTTCTCCGGCACGGTGGCGAGCAATCTGCGGTACGGAAAGCCCGACGCGACCGACGACGAGCTGTGGCACGCCCTTGAGGTCGCCCAGGCCGCCGACTTCGTACGGAAGCTCCCGGAGGGTCTGGACGCGCCGGTCGCGCAGGGCGGCGGCAACCTCTCCGGCGGACAGCGCCAGCGCCTCGCCATCGCGCGGGTCCTCGTCGCCCGCCCCCGGGTCTACCTCTTCGACGACTCCTTCTCCGCCCTCGACTACCGGACGGACGCGGTCCTGAGAGCGGCGCTGAAGGAGGAGACGGCCGACGCGGCCGTCGTGATCGTCGCTCAGCGCGTCTCCACCATCCGCGACGCGGACCGGATCGTCGTCCTCGACCAGGGCCGGGCCGTCGGCAGCGGAACGCACGAGGAACTCATGCGGGACAACGCCACCTACCGGGAGATCGTCCTCTCCCAGCTCACCGAGGAGGAAGCCGCATGAGCACGACCACGACAGCCACGACGACGACCACGACGGCCACGACGGCCACGACGGCCACGACGACCACGGCGAAGGCGCCCGCGAGCTCCCCGCCCCCGCCCACCGGCACCGGGACCGGCACCCGCACCGCGCCCGAGCGCCGTGGCCCCGCCGCCCCCCAGCGCGGCCCCGGCCTCGCCACGCCCTCCCTCGAACGCTCCCTGAACTTCCGCTCCTCCGGCCTGCGCCTGCTGCGCACCCTGGCCCCCGAGCGCCCCCGGCTCATCGGCGTCCTCGCCGCCGCGGCCGCAGGCGTCTCGCTCGCCGTCCTCAGCCCCCTCGTCCTCGGCCGCGCCACCGACCTCGTCATCACCGGCGCCGCGAGCCCGGCCGGTGTCGACTTCGCGGCGGTCGGCCGGGCCCTGACCCTCGCGCTCGCACTGGTCGTCGGCTCCGCCGCGCTCAACTGGCTGCAGCAGCGGCTCGCGACGACCGTCGTCCAGCGGACCGGCCACCGGCTGCGCCGCGAGGCCCAGCACAAGCTGGCGCGGCTTCCCCTGTCGTACACCGACAGGCAGCCGCGCGGCGAGATCCTCAGCCGCACCACCAACGACATCGACAACATCACCCAGACCCTCCAACAGGCCTTCAGCCAGATGGTCAGAGCGCTGCTCACGCTCGTGGGCGTGCTGGTGATGATGTTCTGGGTGTCGCCGCTGCTGGCCCTGGTCGCGCTCGCGACCGTGCCGGTGTCGGTGCTCGTCGCGGCCCGGATCGGCAAGCGGGCCCAGCCGCAGTTCGTGCGGCAGTGGGCCGTCACCGGCCGGCTGAACAGCCACGTCGAGGAGATGATCAGCGGCCATGCCGAGGTCGTCGCCTTCGGGCGCCGCGGGGAGGCGGTGGCGCGCTTCGACGAGCTGGGCGAGGAGCTGTACGCGGCGAGCTTCCGCGCCCAGTTCATGTCCGGCTTCATCCAGCCGGCCCTCACCCTCGTCGGCAACGTCAACTACGTCCTGATCGCGGTCGTCGGCGGGCTGCGGGTGGCCTCGGGCACGCTGTCGATCGGCGACGTGCAGGCGTTCATCCAGTACTCGTACGAGTTCAACGGCCCGATCACCCAGGTCGCGGCCATGGCCAACCTGCTGCAGTCCGGGGTCGCCTCCGCCGAGCGGGTCTTCGACCTCCTCGACGCCGAGGAGGAGTCACCGGCGCCCGCCGAGCCCCGGCGCCCGGCGGAGCACGGCACCGGCCGCGTGTCCTTCGAGAAGGTGGCGTTCCGGTACGAGGCGGAGAAGCCGTTGATCGAGGATCTGTCGCTGACGGTGGAGCCCGGACAGACGGTCGCGATCGTCGGACCGACCGGCGCCGGAAAGACGACCCTGGTCAACCTCCTCATGCGGTTCTACGAAGTCACCGGCGGCCGGATCTCCCTCGACGGCGTCGACGTCGCCAAGATGTCACGCGAGGACCTGCGCTCCGGAATCGGCATGGTCCTCCAGGACACCTGGCTCTTCGGCGGAACCATCGCCGAGAACATCGCCTACGGAGCCGGCGGAGAAGTCACCCGCGAGCAGATCGAGGAAGCCGCCAAGGCCGCCCACGCCGACCGGTTCATCCGCACCCTGCCCGACGGCTACGACACCGTCCTCGACGACGAAGGCTCCGGCGTCAGCGCCGGCGAGAAACAGCTCATCACCATCGCCCGCGCCTTCCTCTCCGACCCCGTCATCCTCGTCCTCGACGAAGCCACCAGCTCCGTCGACACCCGCACCGAAGTCCTCATCCAGAAAGCCATGGCCCGCCTCTCCCACGGCCGCACCTCCTTCGTCATCGCCCACCGCCTCTCCACCATCCGCGACGCCGACGTCATCCTCGTCATGGAGAACGGCCGAATCGTCGAACAAGGCACCCACGACGAACTGCTCGCGGCGGACAGCGCCTACGCCCGGCTGTACGAGGCCCAGTTCGCGCAGGCGTGAGTACGGTGGGAGACGTGACCGTCGCACCCACCGCACTCACCGTCCTCACCACCGTCGACAGCGCCGAGAAGGCCGAGGCGCTCGCGCGCGGGGCGGTCGAGGCCCGCCTCGCCGCCTGCGCGCAGATCGTGGGACCGATCACCTCGGTCTACCACTGGCAGCGGGCGATCGAGACCAGCGAGGAGTGGCAGATCGTCTTCAAGACGACGCAGACCCGCTACGACGCCCTGGAAGCCCATCTGCTGGCCGTCCACGACTACGAGACCCCGGAGATCGTCGCCACCACGATCGTCCGGGCCTCGGCCGCCTACCTGGAGTGGATCGAGACCGAGACGGCCGTCCCATGATGCGGCCGTTCTTCGTCTACGGAACGCTCCGCCCCGGCGCGTACAACCACGACCGCTTCCTCCTCGGCCGCACCACCCGGGAAGAGCCCGCCCGGCTCCCGGGCGCGCTGCTGTACGAAGGGCCCGGCTACCCGTACGCCGTTCCGGACGAGCACGAGGGCGAGATCGTGGGCGATCTCCTGACCCCCGCGCCCGGCGCGTACGGCGAACTGCTCTCCGTACTGGACGCGCTGGAGGAGTACTTCGGGCCCGGCCATCCGCTCAACCTGTACGAGCGGGCCGAGCGCGAGGTGGTACGGGTCGCCGACGGGGCCCGCGTCCCGGCGTGGGTCTACTTCGCCGCTCCCGGCACTCCCCTCGGTACGCCGATCACCGGCGGCGACTGGCTCAGGCGGGAGGCTGTTCCACAGTCTCCAGGCGCACCGCGCACACCTTGAACTCCGGCATGCGGGACACGGGGTCGAGGGCGGGGTTGGTGAGCGTGTTCGCCCGTCCCTCGCCCGGCCAGTGGAACGGCATGAAGACCGTGTCCGGCCGGATGGCCGTGGTGACCCGGGCGGGCGCCACCGACCGGCCGCGTCGCGAGACCACCGCGACGCGCTCCCCGTCGGCCACCCCGAGGCGGGAGGCGAGCCGCGGGTGGAGCTCCACGAAGGGGCCGGGCGCGGCAGCGTTCAGCTCGTCGACCCGTCGGGTCTGGGCGCCGGACTGGTACTGCGCGACCACGCGCCCGGTCGTCAGCACGATCGGGTAGTCGGCGTCCGTCTCCTCGGCGGCGGGCCGGTGCAGGACGGGCACGAACCGCGCCCGCCCGTCGGAGGTGGCGAAGCGGTCGAGGAACAGCCGGGGCGTGCCCGGGTGCGGCGCTTCGCCCTCGGGGGGTTCGGGGCACGGCCAGAAGACGCCGTCCTCCTCCCGGATGCGCCGGTAGCTGATGCCGGAGTAGTCCGCCGGGCCGCCGGCGGAGGCGCGGCGCAGCTCGTCGAAGACCTCCTCCGGGTCGGTGGGGAAGCCCTTCTCCCAGCCGAGCAGCCCGGCCAGCGCGTGCAGCACCTCCAGGTCGCTGCGGACCCCGTCCGGCGGGGTGATCGCCCGCTGCCGCAGCAGGACGCGCCCCTCCAGATTGGTCGTGGTCCCGGTCTCCTCCGCCCACTGGGTGACGGGCAGCACCACATCGGCCAGTTCGGCGGTCTCCGAGAGGACCACGTCCGCGACGGCCAGGAAGTCCAGGGAGCGCAGCCGCTCCTCGATGTGGGCGGCGCGCGGCGCCGAAACGACGGGGTTGGAGCCCATCAGGAGCAGGGACTTCACCTCTCCGCCGAGGGCGTCGAGGAGTTCGTACGCGCTCCGCCCCGGTCCCGGCAGCGACTCGGGGGCCACGCCCCACACTTTGGCGACGTGCGCGCGGGCGGCGGGGTCGTCGAGCTTGCGGTAGCCGGGGAGCTGGTCGGCCTTCTGGCCGTGTTCGCGGCCGCCCTGGCCGTTGCCCTGCCCGGTGAGGCAGCCGTAACCGGAGAACGGCCGTCCGGCCCGGCCCGTCGCCAGGCAGAGGTTGATCCAGGCGCCGACGGTGTCGGTCCCCTTCGACTGCTGCTCGGGGCCGCGCGCGGTGAGCACCATCCCGCTCTCCGCGTCGCAGAACATCCGCATGGCGTCCCTGAGCAGGGGCACGGGCACGCCGGTGATCCGCTCGACCAGCTCCGGCCAGTGGGACATCGCCCCGGCCCGGGCCGCCTCCCACCCCTCCGTACGCTCGCGGACGAACTCCTCGTCCACCCGGCCCTCGGCGACGACCAGATGGAGCAGGCCGAGGGCGAGCGCGAGGTCGGTGCCGGGGCGGGGCGCGAGATGGAGATCGGCGTGCTCGGCGGTCCGGGTGCGGCGCGGATCGACGACGATCAGCTTTCCGCCGTTCTCCTTCAGCTCGGTGAGGTAGCGCAGCGCGGGCGGCATGGTCTCGGCCAGGTTGGAGCCGACCAGGATCACGCAGCCGGTGCGCGGGATGTCCTCCAGGGGGAAGGGGAGTCCCCGGTCGAGCCCGAAGGCCCTGGTGTGCCCGGCCGCCGCCGAGGACATGCAGAAGCGGCCGTTGTAGTCGATCTGCGAGGTGGCGAGGACGAGCCGGGCGAACTTGCCCAGCGTGTACGCCTTCTCGTTGGTGAGACCGCCGCCGCCGAAGACTCCCACGGCATCGGGTCCGTGGTCGGCGCGGGTGCGGCGCAGCCCGTCGGCGACGGCGGCGAGAGCCTCCTCCCAGGTGGCGGGCTTCAGGGCGCCTGTGTCAGGGCAACGGACCAGGGGCCCGGTCAGCCTCACCCGGGAGGAGAGCACGGCGGGGGCGGTGCGGCCCTTGCCGCACAGCGCGCCCCGGTTGACGGGGAAGTCGGTGCGTTCCACCACCTCGACGGAGCCCGCCGCGGGGCTCAGCGACATACCGCACTGGAGGGCGCAGTAGGGGCAGTGCGTGGGGGTGGCGACAGCATCGGACATGTACGAGAGCGTGCGACGCGCGTGTTACGGGCGGGGTCGCCCCCGATTACGAAAACGGTGCATCGTGCTCCGCCGAGCCGCCTCGGCCGGGTGAGGCCCCGGGCCGCGGGGGCGGCGCCCGCGCCGGCCGCCCTACCGCGCCGAGGCGAGCGCCTCCGTCACACCCTTCTCGCGCTCGCCGAGGAAGTGCGGATCGGGCCGCAGGGCCGCGTCCAGGGCCGCCTTGCCCGCGGCGAACAGCTCCCTCGTACCGCCGTAGTAGAAGGTGGCGTCGTGGGGTTCGACGACCCCGACGCCGTACGACTCGATCCCGGCCGCCCCGCACAGCGCCACCGCGCGCTTGATGTGGAAGTCCTGCGTGACGAGGACGGCCCGGTCGACGCCGAAGATCTTCTTCGCGCGGACGCAGGAGTCCCAGGTGTCGAAGCCCGCGTAGTCGCTGACGATCCGGCCGTCCGGCACCCCGCGCTCGGCCAGATAGCCGCGCATGGCGTCGGGCTCGTCGTACTCGATCCGGCTGTTGTCCCCGGTGACGAGGACGACCTTGACCTTGCCGGAGCGGTAGAGCTCGGCGGCGGTGTCGAGGCGGTGCGCGAGGTACGGCGTGGGGCGGCCGTTCCACAGGCCGGCGCCGAAGACGACGGCGACGTCCTGGGCGGGGACGTCGGCGGTGGTGCGCAGCCGGCTGTCGGCGACGGCGTGCATCCAGGTGGCCGGCGCGAGCGCGAGGACGGCGCCGAGCATGAGGGCCTGGACGGTCCGGCGGCGGGCGCGGGTGGTGCGGGGGAGCAGCGGGGGCCGCCCCGCCCGTTTCAGCCGGGCGGGTATGCGAACCCGCGTGTGAACCCGTACGCGCCGCATGGACGAACCTCCGTGGATCTTGCCTGCCCCGTCACCTCGTTCGACGCAGAACGGGCCCGGCCGGTTCGCCCGCACCGTACAGAAGCGCGGCGAGGCCGACGCCGAGCAGCGCGCCGAGCAGCTGCGCCGCGATGAAACCGGGCAGGGAGCCCGGGGCGATCCCGGTGAAGGAGTCGGAGAAGGCGCGGCCCACGGTGGCCGCCGGGTTGGCGAAGGAACCCGAGGAGGTGAACCAGATCGCCGCCGCGATGTATCCGGCCACGGCGACGGGTGTGGCCGAGGCGCGGCCGATGTGCCGCAGGCCCTGGATGAGCAGGACGAGCCCGGCGGTGGCCACGGTCTCGCCGAGCAGGAGATGGGTGTCCGAGCGCATCTGGGTCGACCAGGTGCCCGGCGTCCGCCCGAACATGGCCTCGGCGAGCAGGGCGCCGGCGACGGCGCCGGCCAGCTGCGCGGCGAGGTAGAGGGCGACCTCGCGGACCCCCGGAGCCCCTTCCCGGCCCCTTCGGGACCACCAGTCGGCGAGGGTGACGACCGGATTGAGATGGCCTCCGGAGAGGGGGCCGAAAAGGACGATGAGCAGACCGAGTCCGATGGCCGAGGCGAGGGAGTTGGCCAGCAGGCGTACGCCGACGTCCTGGCTGAGGTCGGCTGCTTGGATGCCGGATCCGACGACGACGGTGAGCAGGGCGGCGGTACCGAAGAGTTCGGCGACGAGGCGCCGGGAGAGAGACGGGGACATTCTCATGGTGGAAAATATATTCCGGTGTGCGGAAGGTTTGAAAATGAGGGGTGGGGGAAGCAGCCGCGCCCGTACGATCCGCGAATGATCACCGAAGCCGTCCTCGACAACGCCCACTGGTGCGAGGCCATGTGCCGCGCCCACGGCCGGCCCGGCACCTTCGGCCCCCGCGCCTGGACCAACCCCGTCCGAACCCCGCTGTACTACCCGGACGCGGTGACGCTCACCGAGGACGCGTCGGTACGGGACGTGCTCGACGGCGTCGACGGCGTCGACGGCATCGGAGGAATCGACCGGGGCGCCCCCGGAGCCTCGGTCAAGGACAGCTTCGCCCGCCTGGACCTGGCGGCCGAGGGCTTCCAGCTCCTGTTCGAGGCCCACTGGATCCACCGGCCGGCCGGACCTCCCGTACGGCCGCCGCGGGACACGCGGTGGCGGGCCGTCCGCACAGCGGCGGAGCTCGCGGCCTGGGCGACCGCCTGGAGCGGCGGCGACGCGGACGAGGCCGCGCTGTTCCGCGCCGAGCTGCTCGCGGATCCGACCACGACGATCGTCGCGGGGCGGGGAGACGACGGCCGGATCGTCGCAGGAGCCGTACTGAGCCACAGCGGCCCGGTGACCGGTGTCTCCAACCTCTTCGCGGCCGAGGGCACCGACCCGGCGGAGTCGTGGGCCGGCTGCCTGAGCCTGGTGGGCCCGACCCGCCCCGTCGTCGGCTACGAGTCCGGCGACGACCTGCTCCCCGCCCGGGCCGCCGGCTTCGCTGAGATCGGGCCGCTGCGGGTCTGGCTGGACACGGGCGCCTGACAGCCGGCCGGGAGGGGCGGTGAGCCCGCGGAAAAAACTCGTGACCCCCGCGCAACGGGGAGGCAACGAGCGGCCGTCAGGATCGGTCCATGACGGAGCCGGACAGCACGTTCGACAGCACCGCCGAGCTGCTCGGCCGGATCACGGCGCAGCTCGGCACCCAGCTGACTCTCCTCCACCGCGACAGAACGCGCAGGCCGCCCATGAGCACGCCCGTGAGCCCGACGACCCTGAGCACGCCCATGAGCCCGTGCACGCGTCCGCCCATGAACCTTCTGCCCATGAACCTCCTGCCCATGGACCCGCCCATGAGCCCCTCCACGCGTCCGCCCACCCTCATAGCCGTCGGCCACGGCAGCCGCGACCCCCGGGCGCGGGCCACCCTCGCCCTCCTCCTCGACCGGGTCCGCGAGCTCCGGCCCGGCCTCGACGTCCGGCTCGCGCACATCGAACTCAACGCCCCGCTCCTCGACCACACCCTCGCCGGCCTCGCCGAGGAGGGCGGCCGGGACGCCGTGCTCGTCCCCCTCCTCTTCGGCCGCGGCTACCACGTCAAGCACGACCTGCCCGCTGCCGCCGCCGCTGCCGCGCCCGCCCTCCGTACCCGGATCGCCGCCCCCCTCGGCCCGCACCCGCTGCTCGTCGAGGCCCTGGCCGACCGGCTCGCCGAGGCCGGCTGGACCCCCGCCGACAGCGCGTCCCGCTCGGCCGCCGTCGTCCTCGCCGCCGCCGGCTCCCGCGACCCCGAGTCCACCGCCGACATCCGCCGCACCGCCGCGCTCCTCGGCGAACGGCTCGGCGGGGTCCCCGTCGTCGCCGCGTACGCCTCCGCCGCCACGCCCACCGTCCCCGAGGCCCTGCGCGCCCTCACCGCCCGCGGCCGGCACCGGATCGCCGTCGCCTCCTGCTTCACCGCCCCCGGCCTCTTCGCCACCCGCACCGCCGCCCACGCCCCCTGGATCGCCGCGGCCCCCCTCGGCCCCCACCCCGCCCTGGCCCGCCTGATCCTCCACCGCTACGACCGCGCCCGCACCACCCCACACACCGCCCACCCCCGCGAACTCGCCACCGCCTGAAGGCGTACCTGTCGGTCCCGCCGGTTACCTTCGGTGCATGGAAGGCATCACGGACACCCCCGGCTACGACGAGACCGCCACCGAGCGCTGGGCCACCGAGCCCGACAAGCGGCCCGGACGGACCGCCTTCCAGCGCGATCGCGCGCGCGTGCTGCACTCCAGCGCCCTGCGCAGACTCGCCGGGAAGACCCAGGTCGTCACCCCCGGAACCCGCAGCTACGCCTGGGACGCCAGCCCCCGCACCCGCCTCACCCACTCCCTGGAGTGCGCCCAGGTCGGCCGCGAACTGGGCGCCGCGCTCGGCTGCGACCCCGACCTCGTCGAGGCCGCCTGCCTCGCCCACGACATGGGCCACCCGCCCTTCGGGCACAACGGCGAACAGGCGCTCAACGACTTCGCCAAGGACTGCGGCGGCTTCGAGGGCAACGCCCAGTCGCTGCGCCTGCTCGCCCGGATCGAACCCAAGCGCTTCATCTCCGACCCCGGCACCGGCGAACCCGTCAGCGTCGGCCTCAACCTCACCCGCGCCGCCCTCGACGCCGCCACCAAATACCCCTGGCCGCGCGGCGGCCACCCCGAGGACCCCGACTCGCCCAAGTTCGGCGTGTACGAGGACGACCTCCCCGTCTTCGACTGGGTCCGCCAGGGCGCCCCCGCCCACCGCAAGTGCTTCGAGGCCCAGGTCATGGACTGGTCCGACGACGTGGCGTACTCCGTGCACGACTTCGAGGACGGCCTGCACGCCGGACACATCGACCCGAACATGCTCTTCTCCGAGCCCGAGCGCGCCGACATCTGGACGGTCGCCATCGGCCGGTACGTACCGCGGGACACCGACCCGCAGGAGCTGGCCGACGCACTCGACCGCCTCGTCGACCAGGAGTGGTGGCCGCACGGCTACGACGGATCGGCCGTCGCCCAGGCCCGGCTCAAGGACGCCACCAGCCAGCTGATCGGCCGCTTCTGCCTCGCCGCCGAGGGCGCCACCCGCCAGGCGTACGGATCGGGCCGCCTCACCCGCTACGGCGCCGAACTGGTCGTCCCCCGCGAGACCCGCAACGAATGCGCCGTCCTCAAGGCCGTCGCCGACCGGTACGTCATGCAGCGCGCCGAACAGGAGGCCCTCCGCGCCGACCAGCGCATCGTTCTCGCGGAGCTCGCCGAGGCGCTCACCGCCCGCGCCCCCGAGGGCCTCGACCCGCAGTTCCGCGCCCTCTTCGACGCGGCCGGCGACGACCGGTCCCGCAAGCGGGTGATCATCGACCAGATCGCCTCCCTCACCGACGCCTCCGCCCGCACCCTCCACACCCGCCTGTGCTCCCGCCGCCCGTAAGACACCACCGGCCCGAGACACCACCGGCCCGCGGTCGCCCCCTTCCGCCATCACGCTCCGTGCGGGACGCTCGGCTGAGGGCCCGGGGCGGTACGGCTCGCCGAACGCCCGGAGGCGTAGCGTAGAAGCGGTCGCAACGAGGAGGCATCAAGTGGTCGACGCAGATCAGACCTTCGTCATCGTCGGCGGGGGCCTGGCCGGGGCCAAGGCGGCGGAGACGCTCCGTGCCGAGGGGTTCAACGGCCGAGTGATCCTCATCGGTGACGAGCGCGACCACCCCTACGAACGCCCACCCCTGTCCAAGGGCTACCTCACGGGCAAGGAGGAGCGCGACAGCGTCTTCGTCCACGAGCCCGCCTGGTACGCGCAGAACGACATCGAGCTCCACCTCGGGCAGCCCGTCACCGCCGTCGAGCGCGAGGCCCGCACCGTACGCCTCGGCGACGGCACCACCATCCGGTACGACCGGCTCCTCCTCGCCACCGGTTCCGAGCCGCGACGCCTCGACATCCCCGGCACCGGCCTCGCCGGCGTCCACCACCTGCGGCGCCTCGCCCACGCCGACCGGCTGCGCCAGGTCCTGGCCTCCCTCGGCCGCGACAACGGCCACCTGGTGATCGCCGGCGGCGGCTGGATCGGCCTGGAGGTCGCCGCCGCGGCCCGCGGCTACGGCGCCGAGGTCACCGTCGTCGAGTCCGAGCCCACCCCGCTCCACCACGTCCTCGGTCCCGAGCTCGGCCAGCTCTTCGCCGACCTGCACGCGGAGCACGGCGTCCGCTTCCACTTCGGCGTCCGGCTCACCGAGATCATCGGCCAGGACGGCATGGTCCTCGCCGTCCGCACCGACGACGGCGAGGAGCACCCCGCCCACGCCGTCCTCGCCGCCGTCGGCGCCGCCCCGCGCACCGCCCTCGCCGAGGCCGCGGGCCTCGCCCTGGTCGACCGCGCCCACGGCGGCGGCGTCGCCGTCGACGAGTCGCTGCGCACCTCGGACCCGGACATCTTCGCGGCCGGCGACGTCGCCGCCGCCCACCACCCGCTCCTGCACACCCGGCTCCGCGTCGAGCACTGGGCCAACGCCCTCAACGGCGGCCCGGCCGCCGCCCGCGCCATGCTCGGCCAGCCGGTGTCCTACGACCGCGTCCCGTACTTCTTCTCCGACCAGTACGACCTGGGCATGGAGTACTCCGGCTGGGCGCCCCCCGGCTCGTACGACCAGGTGGTGGCCCGCGGCGACGTCGGCAAGCGCGAGTTCATCGCCTTCTGGCTGAAGGACCGCAGGGTCCTCGCCGGGATGAACGTGAATGTGTGGGACGTCACAGACCCCATCCAGCGGCTCATCCGATCCGGTGCCCAGGTGGACCCGGAGGCCCTCGCGGACCCCTCCGTACCCCTGGAGAACCTGATCTGACCACCCCGCCGCCGCCGTAGACTTCACGCGTGGCAGGCAGGATCAACGATGACGACGTGAAGGCGGTACGGGACGCGGTCCCGATCGACGCCGTCGTGTCCGAGTACCTCCAGCTCCGCAACGCCGGCGGCGGCAACCTGAAGGGCCTGTGCCCCTTCCACGACGAGAAGTCCCCCTCCTTCCAGGTCAGCCCCAGCAAGGGCCTCTTCCACTGCTTCGGCTGCCAGGAGGGCGGGGACACCATCGCCTTCGTGATGAAGATCGACCACCTCTCCTTCTCGGAGACGGTCGAGCGCCTCGCCGCCAAGGCGGGCATCACCCTGCGGTACGAAGAGGGCGGCTACAACCCCGGCCACCAGCGCGGCGAGCGGATCCGCCTGGTCGAGGCCCACCAGGCCGCCGCCCGGTACTACATCGAACAACTCGGCAGCCCCGAGGCCGAGATCGGCCGGAAGTTCCTCGCCGAGCGCGGCTTCGACCAGGCCGCCGCCGAGCACTTCGGCGTCGGCTACTCCCCGGCCGGCTGGGACCACCTCACCCGCTTCCTGCGCGGCAAGGGCTTCTCCGACAAGGAGCTGATCCTCTCCGGCCTCTCCCAGGACGGCCGCCGCGGCCCCATCGACCGCTTCCGCGGCCGGCTCATGTGGCCGATCCGGGACGTCGGCGGCGAGGTCGTCGGCTTCGGCGCGCGCAAGCTCCGCGACGACGACAACGGACCCAAGTACCTCAACACGCCCGAGACGCCGATTTACAAGAAGTCCCAGGTGCTGTACGGCATCGACCTGGCGAAGAAGGACATCGCCAAGGTCAGCCGCGCCGTCGTCGTCGAGGGCTACACCGACGTCATGGCCTGCCACCTCGCCGGCGTCACCACCGCCATCGCCACCTGCGGCACCGCCTTCGGCGGCGACCACATCAAGATCCTCCGCAGGCTCCTGATGGACAACGGCTCGGCCCGCGTGATCTTCACCTTCGACGGCGACTCCGCCGGCCAGAAGGCCGCCCTGCGCGCCTTCGAGGACGACCAGAAGTTCGCCGCCGAGACGTACATCGCCATCGCCCCCGACGGCATGGACCCCTGCGAGCTGAGGCTCGCCAAGGGCGACCAGGCCGTCGCCGAGCTGGTCGAACCGCGCACCCCGCTCTTCGAGTTCGCGCTGCGCCAGATCGTGAAGCGCTACGACCTGGAGACCCCGGCCGGCCGGGCCGCCGCCCTCGACGAGGCCGCCCCGATCGTCGCCCGGATCAAGAACGTCGCCTCGCAGCACGAGGTCGCCGTCCAGCTCGCGGGCATGCTCGGCATCCTCGACACCCAGTTCGTCGTCAGGCGCGTCGCCCAGATCGCCCGCTGGTCCCGCGACCGCGGCGGCCGCGGCCCCGCGCCCGCCCCCGGCCCGAACCGGCAGACGGCCGCGCCCGCCCAGGCGCCCGCCGGCCCCGCCGGCCCCGCGCTCAACCTGCGCAGCCCCGCCCACCGCACCGAGCGAGAGCTGCTCAAGCTCGCCCTCCAGCGGCCCGAACTGGTCTCCCCGGCCTTCGACGCGTACGGCATCGACGAGTTCACCGCCCCGCCCTACGCCGCCGTCCGCCAGTGCATCCAGGACGCGGGCGGCGCGACCGGCGCGCCCCCCGACTACCTCGACGCGGTCCGCGAGGCCGCGCCCAACGACACCGTGCGCGCGCTCGTCACCGAGCTCGCCGTGGAGACGATCTTCGCCAAGACGGTCGACGAGGCCTACGCCGGCGACCAGCTCGTCACGGTCCGCCTGCGCGCCGTCGACCGCCGCATCCGCGACGTCCAGGGCACCCTCGCCCGCCTCGGCGGCAACGGAGACCCCGAGCGGGTCGCCGCCGTGCAGAACGAGCTGTGGGTGCTCACGCAGTACGGCCAGTCGCTCCGGAACAACGGGGCCGCGGCGCTCTGACGTTCGGTGACCCGCCGAACTCAAAAAGTCACCGCACGCCCCTCGTGGCGGTGATGTGTCGTACCCCACACTGGGGAGCGGTGCCTGAGCCCCCGGAGCACCGGCAGCGATCACCCTGGAGGTCGCCCCCGTGCAGTCCCAGACCCTGTCCCCGACGGACGTCGTGCCCGGGCAGCGCCCGGCCCCCCACCAGTCGGAGGCGCGACCTCCCGGCGAACCGGGAGCGGCCGCCGGGAGCCCGGAGCCGGCCGAGCCCGAGCCGGAGGCCGAGCCGGTCGAGCCCGTGCCGGCGGGCGAGTTCGTCGACGAGGAGCCGGAACCGGAGCCCGTCCCGCGACGCTCCGATCCCGGGAGCGGCGGCCCCTCCTCCGACCTCTTCCGCCAGTACCTGCGGGAGATAGGCCGCATCCCGCTGCTCACCGCCGCCGAGGAGGTGGAGCTGGCCCGCCGGGTCGAGGCCGGGCTCTTCGCCGAGGAACGACTCGCCTCCGCCACCGACCTGGACTCCCAGCTGGCGGTCGACCTCGACCGGATCGTCGTCATGGGCCGCATGGCCAAGCGCCGCCTCATCGAGGCCAATCTGCGCCTGGTCGTCTCCGTCGCGAAGCGGTACGTCGGGCGCGGCCTGACCATGCTCGACCTCGTCCAGGAGGGCAACCTGGGCCTGATCAGGGCCGTGGAGAAGTTCGACTACGCGCGCGGCTACAAGTTCTCGACGTACGCGACCTGGTGGATCCGCCAGGCGATGTCCCGGGCCCTCGCCGACCAGGCCCGGACCATCCGCGTGCCGGTCCATGTCGTCGAACTGATCAACCGGGTCGTCCGGGTCCAGCGCCGGATGCTCCAGGAACGCGGCTACGAACCCACCCCCGAAGAGGTCGCCGCCCAGCTCGACCTGGTGCCCGAACGGGTCAGCGAGGTGCTGCGCCTCGCCCAGGAACCGGTCTCCCTGCACGCCCCCGTGGGCGAGGAGGACGAGGTCGCCCTCGGCGACCTCATCGAGGACGGCGACGCCGCGAGCCCCATGGAGTCGGCGGCGTTCCTGCTGCTGCGCGAGCACCTGGAGGCCGTCCTCTCCACCCTCGGCGAGCGCGAACGCAAGGTGGTCCAGCTCCGCTACGGCCTCGACGACGGCAGGCCCCGCACCCTGGAGGAGATAGGACGCCTCTTCGGCGTGACACGCGAACGCATCCGCCAGATCGAGTCCAAGACCCTCAACAAGCTGCGGGACCACGCCTACGCGGACCAGCTGCGCGGCTACCTCGACTAGTCGACCTCGGCCACCGCCTGCGCGAACTGGGCCTCGTACAGCCGCGCATACGCACCCTCGGCCGCCAACAGCTCCTCGTGCGTCCCCTGTTCGACGATTCGGCCGTTCTCCATGACGAGGATGACGTCGGCGTCGCGGATGGTGGAGAGGCGGTGGGCGATGACGAAGGAGGTGCGGCCGTGGGAGAGGCGGGCCATGGCTTTCTGGATGAGGACTTCGGTGCGGGTGTCGACGGAGCTGGTGGCTTCGTCGAGGACGAGGATGACGGGGTCGGAGAGGAAGGCGCGGGCGATGGTGATGAGCTGTTTCTCGCCGGCGCTGACGCCGGAGCCTTCGTCGTCGAGGACGGTGTCGTAGCCGTCGGGCAGGGTGCGGATGAACCGGTCGGCGTGGGCGGCCTTGGCGGCTTCCTCGATCTGCTCGCGGGTGACTTCTCCGCTCGCTCCGTAGGCGATGTTCTCGGCGATGGTTCCGCCGAAGAGCCAGGTGTCCTGGAGGACCATGCCGATCCCGGAGCGCAGGTCCTCGCGTGACATCTTGGCGACGTCGACGCCGTCGAGGGAGATCCGGCCGCCGGTGACTTCGTAGAACCGCATGAGGAGGTTGACCAGGGTCGTCTTTCCGGCGCCGGTCGGCCCGACGATCGCGACCGTCTGGCCGGGCTCCACCGTCAGCGACAGATCCTCGATCAGCGGCTTCTCCGCCTCGTACCGAAACGCCACCTCCTCCAGGGCCACCTTCCCCAGCGACTCCGAGGGCCGCTCGCTCTCCGGAGCGTCCGGCTCCTGCTCCTCAGCGTCGAGCAGCTCGAAGATCCGCTCGGCCGAGGCGACGCCCGACTGCACCAGGTTCGCCATCGACGCGACCTGCGTCAGCGGCATCGAGAACTGCCGGGAGTACTGGATGAACGCCTGCACGTCGCCGATCGACAGCGTCCCCGAGGCCACCCGCAGCCCGCCGACCACGGCGACCAGCACATAGTTGATGTTCGAGATGAAGAACATCACCGGCTGCATGACCCCGCTGTTGAACTGGGCCCTGAACCCCGCCTCATACAGCGCGTCGTTCTGCTCGCGGAAGTCGGCGGCCGACTCCTCCTGCCGCCCGAAGACCTTCACCAGCGCGTGGCCGGTGTACATCTCCTCCACATGGGCGTTGAGCTTGCCCGTGGACCTCCACTGCTGCACGAAGTGCGGCTGCGACCGCTTGCCGACCTTCGTCGCCACGACCACCGACACCGGCACGGTCACCAGCGCCACCAGCGCGAGCAGCGGCGAGATCCAGAACATCATCGCCAGCACGCCCACGATGGTGAGCAGCGAGTTGATGAGCTGACCCATCGACTGCTGCAGGGTCTGCGAGATGTTGTCGATGTCGTTGGTCGCCCGGCTGAGGACCTCACCGCGCTTGGCCTTGTCGAAGTACGACAGCGGCAGCCGCGACAGCTTCGCCTGGACGTCCTCGCGCATCCGGTAGACCGTCCGGTTGATCACCTTGATCGACATCCGGGTGGAGACCAGCATGAGGAGCCCGGCCGCCACATAGATGATCAGCACCCACAGCAGTACCTCGCCGACCGCCGTGAAGTCGATGCCACGGCCGGGGGTGAAGTCGACGCCGGACAGCATGTCCGCCATCCCGCCCTCGCCCTCGCGCCGCAGCCTCTCGATCGTCTGCGCCTTCGTCGTGCCCTCGGCCATCTGCCGCCCGACGACACCCGCGAAGACCAGGTCCGTCGCCTTGCCGAGGATCTTCGGCCCGACCACCGCGCCCGCGACGCTCAGCACACCGGCGACCAGCATCAGCCACAGCGCGCCCCGCTCGGGCGCCAGCTGTTTCAGCAGCCGTTTGCCCGAGCCCTTGAAGTCCATGGAGCGCTGGTCGGGGCCGCCGCCGGCCATCATTCGTCCGCCAGGACCGGCCATCAGGCTGCCTCCGCCTCGGTCAGCTGGGAGAGCACGATCTCCCGGTACGTCTCATTGCCCGCCATCAGCTCGTGGTGGCGGCCGGTCCCCACGACCCGGCCCTCGTCGAGGACCACGATCCGGTCGGCGTCCCGGATGGTCGACACCCGCTGGGCGACGATCACGACGGTCGCGTCGGCCGTCTCCTCCTTGAGCGCCTCTCTCAGCAACGCGTCCGTCCGGTAGTCGAGCGCCGAGAACGAGTCGTCGAAGAGATAGATCTCCGGCCGCTGCACCAGCGTCCGCGCGATGGCGAGCCGCTGGCGCTGCCCGCCCGAGACGTTGGTGCCGCCCTGCGCGATCGGCGCGTCCAGACCGTGCTCCAGCTTCTTCACGAAGTCGGCGGCCTGGGCGACCTCCAGGGCGTGCCACAGCTCGTCGTCGGTCGCGTCGGGCTTTCCGTACCGCAGATTGCTCGCCACCGTGCCGGAGAAGAGGTACGGCTTCTGCGGAACGAGTCCGACCGTACGGGCCATCAGCTCGGGGTCGAGCCTCCGTACGTCCACCCCGTCGACGAGGACCTCGCCGCCGGTCACGTCGAACAGCCGCGGGACGAGACCGAGCAGGGTGGATTTGCCGCTGCCCGTCGAGCCGATGATCGCCGTGGTCTCACCGGGCCGTGCGACCAGCTCGATCTCCCGCAGCACCGACTCCTCGGCGCCCGGGTAGCGGAAGTCGGCGCTCCGGACCTCCAGATGCCCACGCCGCCGCAGCTCACGCACCGGCTCGGCCGGCGGCACGACACTGCTCTCGGTGGACAGGACCTCCTCGATGCGCTCGGCGCACACCTCGGCCCGCGGCACCATCATGAACATGAAGGTGGCCATCATCACCGCCATCACGATCTGCATCAGATAGGCGAGGAACGCGGTGAGCGCGCCGATCTCCATCCCGCCGGCGTCGATCCGGTGCGCACCGAACCAGACCACCGCGATGCTGGAGATGTTCACGACCGTCATCACGGTCGGGAACATCAGCGCCATCAGCCGGCCGGTCGCCATCGAGACGTCGGTCAGCTCGGTGTTCGCGACCTTGAACCGCTCGCGTTCGTAGGCGTCCTTCACGAAGGCCCGGATCACCCGGTTGCCGGTGATCTGCTCGCGCAGCACCCGGTTGACCGTGTCGAGCCGCTCCTGCATGGTCCGGAACAGCGGCCGCATCTTCTTCACGATCAGCGAGACCGAGACGCCGAGCACCGGCACCACGGCGAGCAGCACTCCGGACAGCGGCACGTCCTGCCCGAGGGCCATGACGATGCCGCCGACACACATGATGGGCGCGGACACCATCAGCGTGAACGCCATCAGGACCAGCATCTGGACCTGCTGGACGTCGTTGGTGGTGCGGGTGATCAGCGACGGGGCGCCGAACTGCCCGACCTCACGCGCCGAGAAGGACTGCACCCGCGCGAAGACGGCGGCGCGGACGTCCCGCCCGAGGGCGGACGCGGTCCGCGCGCCGTAGTAGACGGCGCCGATGTTGCAGACGACCTGGAGCACGGAGACCGCGATCATCAGGGCACCGAACCGCAGGATGTAACCCGTGTCCCCGTCCACGACACCGTTGTCGATGATGTCGGCGTTCAGGGTGGGCAGGTAGAGGGAGGCGCAGGTCTGCAGGAACTGCAGCAGCACCAGCAGGGCGATGGGCTTCTTGTACGGTCCCAGGTGGGTTCGGAGGAGTCTTATGAGCACGGGCTCTACTATCGCCCGCACCCCTGCGAGGTTACGACTCGTTTTGGCGCGTGTTCACGAGGTGAAGGCGCCCGGGTGGATCTGCTCCCGCGTGGCGACGTACTGCTGCCGCACCGCCTGACCCACGGCCAGCTCCTCGCCGGGCTCGAACACCTGGGCCGCGGCGCCCTGCCAGGCCGGGGGAGCCGCCGGCGACAGCGTGCCCCGGGCCACGCCGAGCGCCCAGGCGGCCTGCCGGGCGGCGCCGACGGCCGCGTAGTCCGCCGGCTGGGGGACGACGACCTGCGCGCCGAAGACGGTCGGCGCGATGGCCTGGACGGCGGGCAGCCCGGCCGCCGCGCCGAGGAGGAAGATCCGCCGCACCTCGACGCCCCGCCCGCGCAGGACGTCCATGGCGTCGGTGAGCGCGCAGAGCATGCCCTCGAAGGCGGCCCGCGCGAGGTGCTCGGGCTTCATCGACTCGCGGCGCAGACCGCTGAGGGTGCCGGCGGTGTGCGGCAGCGGCGGGGTGCGCTCGCCCTCCAGATAGGGCAGGAGGACGAGACCGGAGGCGCCGGGCGTCGACTTCAGGGCGAGCGCCGACAGCTCCTCCAGGCTCTCCGCGCCGAGCATCTCGGCGGTGCCGCGCAGCGCCCGTACGGCGTTGGAGGTGTGCACGACGGGCAGGTGCATGCCGGTCGCGTCGGCGAAGGAGGTGATCAGACCCCGGGGGTCGGCGAGCGCCTCGTGGTGGACGGCCATCACGGAGCCGGAGGCGCCGAGGGAGACGACCGCGTCGCCGGGCGCGAGGCCGAGGCCGAGTGCGGCGGCCATCGTCTCGCCCGTACCGGCGGAGATCAGCAGGCCCTCGGGGGTGGTCCCGGCGGCGTCGGCGGGGCCGATGACCTCGGGGAGCACGGCCTGGTGGCCGAGCGCCAGCTCGACGAGGTCGGGACGGTAGGCGCCCGCACCCGCGGACCAGTAGCCGGTCGCGGACGCGGCGCCGCGGTCGGTGGTGCGCCGCACCGGGCGGCCGAGGAGCTGCCAGACCAGCCAGTCGTGCGGCTGCAGGAGCATGGCGACGCGCTGGGCGTTCTCCGGCTCGGAGCGGGCGAGCCAGCGGAGCTTGGCGACGGGCTGCCCGGCCTGCGGCACGGACCCGACGGCCTCGGCCCAGGCCTGCCGCCCGCCGAACGCCTCGATCAGATCCGCCGCGGCGACCTGCGCCCGCTTGTCGTTCCCGACCATCGCGGGGCGCACGAGAGTGCCCTGCGCGTCGAGCGGTACGAGCCCGTGCTGCTGAGCGGAGACCCCGATGGCCTGCACCCCCTCGAGCAGCCCCCCGCCGGCGGCCTCCCCGAGGGAGAGCAGCCAGGCCTGCGGGTCGACGTCGGTGGCCTTCGGCTCACCGGGATGCGGGGCGTAACCCTGCCGCAGTACGGCGCCCGTGTCCGCGTCGCAGACGACGATGCGTGTGAAATCGGCAGAGCTGTCCAAACCGGCGACTATCCCCATGGGGAAGATTCTGCCGCACGCGGGGGAGTGGGGGGAGCGAGCGCGGGGTAAGGGACGCGTTTTCGAACGCGCGTCGGCCCTCCCCGGCGCGCGGCCACCGGCCCGTAGCCGGTCGGTGGCCGGCGGCCCGGGGACTCGGGGCGGGAGGTCAGGTGTTGCTCACGCCCCAGTCGTCCTCGGTGACCTGGCCGTTGTGGTGGCGCAGGGCATGGATCCGGTCGGTGACCGAGGCGGGCAGCCTGTCACCCACCTTGTCGCTCACGGCGTGCAGCGCCTTGCCGGCGACCTGCCGCCCGGTCTGCGCCGCCGACTCGGCGGCGTTGCGCACGGCGGGGTTCTGCGAGAGTTCCCGCGCCGACTTCTTCATCTGCTCGTAGCGCTCGCGTCCGGCCCGTGTGCCGATGACGTAACCGAGGGCCAGTCCCACGACGAACGTCAGCTTGTACCGCACGGCGGCACCACCCTTCCCTGGAGCTTCCCTGATGTCTCACTGGTGCCCACGAGCGCCCACGGCATACCGATTGGCGGAGCACCCCCCTGCTTGCGCTAATGTATGTGTCGCAGCGAACGAGCGCCCGCTCGGAACACCCGAGGTGGCTACGTTCGGTGCAAACGCAGCAATCCCCTGTAGCTCAATTGGCAGAGCAGCCGGCTGTTAACCGGCAGGTTACTGGTTCGAGTCCAGTCGGGGGAGCGCGATCCCCTGTAGCTCAATTGGCAGAGCATTCGGCTGTTAACCGGAGGGTTGCTGGTTCGAGTCCAGCCGGGGGAGCGAGAGGAAGAGGACCCTTCGGGGTCCTTTTTCTTGTGCCCGGGAACCATGCGCCACGCTGCGCGGTCTACATGGTCGAGCGTTGCCGACCATCCGGAGCAGGAGATCGTATGAGCGGCTATGCTGCGGCAGACGGCGCGCACACATGTACGCGCCACGCCGTGAGGGGCGGTAGCTCAGCCGGTTAGAGCAGCGGACTCATAATCCGTCGGCCGTGGGTTCGAGTCCCACCCGCCCCACTCGGGGTCGTACCGCAGGAACGTTTCCACCTCTGTGGCGACCACAATGCCCCCGGCATGACGTACGACACGTACGACACGCCGGGGGCATTTTCGCGCCGTCGCCTGGACGGCTGATTTCCCGGGTTACTCGATGGCGAGCTCGACCTGGATGTTGCCGCGGGTGGCCTTGGAGTACGGGCAGAAGGCGTGGGTCTTCTCCAGGAGGTCGCGGCCGGGGGCGCCCTGGAGGTGGTCGGGGAACTCGGCGCGCATGACGACCGCGAGGCCGAAGCCGCCGTCCTTCTCGTCCTTGCCGATGCTCACCTCGGCGGTGATCGAGGCGTCCTTGACGTCGATCTTCTCCTGGCGCGCCACCACGCCCATCGCGCTGGCGAAGCAGGCCGCGTAGCCGGCGGCGAAGAGCTGCTCCGGGTTGGTGCCCTGGCCGTTGCCGCCGAGGGCCTGGGGGTGGGCGAGCGGGAGGTCGATGTGGCCGTCGGAGCTGACGGCGCGGCCCTCGCGGCCGTTGGCGGTGGCGACGGCGGTGTAGATCGCGTTCATGGGTGGCTCTTCCTGTCCTCGGTCGATGCGGCGGAGTGCTCCCACATTGATATCGCACAATTCAGTTGTGCACAACTGAATGGCCCTCGCGTAACCTGGTGGCCATGGAGACGCTCGACACGACCCGGGACGAGGACTTCCTCCGGCTCGACCACCAGATCTGCTTCTCGCTGCACGCCGCCACCCGCGCCTTCAACGGCGTCTACCGCGGCGCGCTCAAGGAGCTCGGGCTCACCTATCCCCAATACCTGGTCCTGCTCGTGCTCTGGGAGCACGGCGAGCTCCCGGTCAAGCGGATCGGCGAGCACCTGCGCCTCGACTCCGGAACCCTGTCGCCCCTGCTCAAGCGGCTGGAGGCGGCCGGATACGTCGAGCGGCGGCGCAGCGCCGAGGACGAGCGGTCCGTCACCGCGCGCGTCACCGAGGCCGGCGCCGCGCTGCGCGAGAAGGCGCTCGGTGTGCCCCGGCGGATCGCCGCCGCGACCGGGATGTCGCTGGAGGAGATCCGCCACCTGCGCGCCCAGCTCAACCAGCTGGCCGCCCGGCTCGACACCGTCGACCCGGACGACCTGACCAGCTGCGGCTGACGACCTGACCAGCTGCGTCTAAGGACTGTCCGACCCGATGCGGGGGACGGCGCGCAGCAGCGTCAGCACCAGCGCCGCCGTCACCAGGGCGAACACCGCGCTCAGCGCCGATGCCGACTGCAGCGCCGTCGTGAAGGAGTCCCGGGCGAGGGCCAGCAGGTTCTCGTCGGCCACCGCGCTCGCCGCGCCCAGGCTGTCGCGGGCCGCCGCCGGGGCGTCCGCCGGAATGCCCGAGCGGTAGACGGCCACGGCCGCGCTTCCGGTCACCGCGATCCCCAGCGCCAGGCCCAGGTCGTAGGCGGTCTGCCCGGTCGCCGCCGCGGCGCCGGCCTTCTCCGGCGGGGCCGCGCCGACCGCCATGGCCGTGCCGAGGACGCTGATCGGCGCCGCTCCGAACATGATCACCGCGAGGGCCAGCGAGGCCACCACCACCCCGGACGCCAGGGCGATCGCCGCGTAACCCGTCAGGGAGACCAGCAGACCCCCGACCAGGACGTACGCCGGGCGCACGCGGCGGGCCAGGGCCGGCGTCAGCTGCGAGCCGGCGATCAGCCCGGCAGCCCCTGGCAGCAGCCACACCCCCGCCTCCAGCGGGGACTGCCCCGCCACCGCCTGCAGATACTGCGGAATCAGGTACTCCACCCCGTTGAGCGCGGCCATTCCCAGCAACAGAGTGAGCAGCGCCCCCGTGAACGTCCGGTTCCGGAAGAGCCGGAGGTCGAGCAGCGGCGTCGTCAGGGCGTTCTGGCGGCGGACGAAGAGCGCGGTGAACACCGATCCCAGGACGAAGGCGGCGGCCGCCTCCGCCGTCGGGCCGTGCGCGGCCAGCGACTTCACCCCGTACACCAACGGCAGCACGGCCAGCAGGAAGAGAGCGACGCTCATGAGGTCCAGCCGGCCCGGGCGCGGATCCCGGTACTCCGGGAGCAGCACCGGTGCCGTGACGAGCGCGATCAGCATCACGGGCAGGCCGATCAGGAACACCGACCCCCACCACCACGCGGCCAGCAGCACCCCGCCGACGATCGGCCCGATCGCCAGACCGACCGAGAGCGCGGTCACCCACATCGCGATCGCCGTGGCCCGTTGACGGGCGTCCGTGAACATGTGGCTGATCAACGCGAGCGTCGAGGGAAGCACGGCCGCCCCGGCCACCCCCAGCAGGGCGCGGGCCGTGATCAGCGTCCCGGCGTTCGGGGCGTACGCGGCGAGCAGCGAGGCCAGCAGGAAGCCGGCCGAGCCCGCCATCAGGAGCCGGCGGCGACCGAGGCGGTCCCCGAGCGTGCCCATGATGACGAGGGTGGAGGCGGTGAGGAAGCCGTAGATGTCGGTGATCCAGAGCAACTGGGCGCTGCTGGGCCGCAGATCGGCGGCGAGGGAGGGGGTGGCGAGCCACAGCACGCCGAGGTCGGCCGTCATCAGGGTGACGGGGAGCAGCAGCACGGCCAGGCCGAGCCACTGGCGGGCGCCCGCCCTCGCGGGTGGCGCGGGGGCGGCGGAAGGGGTGAGGGAAGGGGCAGAGGAAGGGGCGGGGGTACGGATGTCAGGTCGTGGTCGTGGTCTTGGTCGTGGGCGTGGTCATGAGTGGAGCGCCTCCTCGGACGCCGCGAGCACCTGCCGCACCCGCGCCGGGCGCAGCTCGTGGGGGACACCCGAGAGCTCGGTGTCGTGGACAAGGAGGACGGACGCGTCCTCGATGCCGCAGAACTCGGAGATACCGGTCCGCAGTTGGAGGTCCATGGCCGCCGCGAGGCCGGACTCCTCGAATGCCCGCCGTGGGCCGCCCGCCAGGCCGATCCAGCGCATCCGCTTGCCGGCCAGGCGCGGGCGGCTGCGGCCGTAGGCGAAGCCGTAGTTCCAGACCCGGTCGATCCACCCCTTGAGGACGGCCGGTGGCGCGTACCACCACACCGGGAAGACGAGGAGGATCTCGTCGGCCGCGGCGATCCGCTCCATGTGGGCGTGGACCTCGGGGGAGTACCGCTTCTCGCGGTCCTCCCAGTCCGGCTCGTCGGCCGGCGTGAGCCGGGGGTCGAACTCCTCGGTGTACAGATCCAGTACGTCGACGGTGGCGCCCGCCTCCTTGAGCAGGCCGTGGAGGTGGTCGGCGACCTGGGCGGTGAGGGAGTCGCGGCGGGGGTGGGCCACGACCAGGAGGGTGTGCTTCGTGGTCGGTGCGGTCATCGTGCGCTTCCCTCACAGACCGAGGCCGGAGCCGCCGCTGACGTCGATGTTCTGGCCGGTCACCCAGCGGGAGTCCGGAGAGGCGAGGAATCCGACGGCATCGGCGACGTCGGCCGGCTGCCCGACCCGGTCGAAGACGGAGAACCCGGCCGCGTGCGCCTTGGCGGCGGGGTCGGCCATCCACGGGTGGATGTCGGTCTCGATCGTGCCGGGGGACACCGCGTTGACCGTGATGCCCCGGGAGCCGAGGGTCTGGGCGAGGGTGAGGGTCAGTACCTCGATCGCGCCCTTGGAGGCGGCGTACGAGGTCATGCCGGGGAAGGCGACCTTGGTGACGCCGGAGGAGACGTTGATGATCCGCCCTCCGTCGCGCAGCCGCCGCAGGCCGTGCTGGACGATGAAGAAGGGGGCCTTGGCGTTGACCGCGAAGACCCGGTCGTAGTCGGCCTCCTCGACCTCGTGGATGGTGCCGGGCCCCGCGACTCCGGCGTTGTTGACCAGGATGTCGACGCCGTCGGCGTGCGCGTCGAAGGCCTGCCACAGGGCTTCGGCGTCGCCCGGGACGCCCAGCTCGGTCCGGATCGCGAAGGCGGCGCCGCCGGCCGCCTCGATCGTGGCGACCGTCTCCTTCGCGGCCGTCTCGTTGGTGGCGTAGTGGACGGCGACACGGGCGCCGTCGGCGGCGAGGCGGAGAGCGATCGCCCTGCCGATGCCGCGGCTCGCGCCGGTGACGAGGGCCGTCTTGCCGGTGAGGTTGTGGGTGCGGGTGCGGGTGCTGCTCATGTTCCTGCTCCTGTTTCTCGGTCCGTTTCCTGCTGGCAGAGACGACTCTGGGGGGTGGGTGTTCGGGTCCGGCTCGGGTCGGGTTCGGGTCGGGTTCGGGTCCGGTTCGGGTGTCGGCAGGCGGAGTTGGAGGTCCGGGTTACGGTGGCCGCATGCGATTCGGGGTGCTGGGGGAGACGGCCGTACGGACCGACGACGGCCGGGAGGTCCGGGTCCCGGAGCTCAAGGTCCGCGCCCTGCTCGCCTCGCTGCTCGTCGACGCCGGACGGCCCGTCGCCGCGCACCGGCTCATCGACGACCTGTGGGGCGAGGAGCCGCCCGGCAGCCCCCTGCGGGCCCTGCGGGCGAAGGTCTCCCAGCTCCGCCGCGCACTGGAGGACGCCGAGCCCGGCGGTCGCGACCTCGTCGTCTCCCGGGCTCCCGGCTATCTGCTCGACGTACCCGAAGGGGCCCTGGACGCCCGGCGGTTCACCGCACTCGCCGAGCGCGCCAGAGCCGTGGCCGATCCGCGCGTCCGGGCCGGGCTGCTGACCGAGGCGCTGGAGCTGTGGCGCGGGCCGGCGTTCGCCGACTTCGCCGAGGAGACGTTCACCCGGGCCGCGGCGAACCGCCTCGAGGAGGAGCGGCTCGTCGTCCAGGAGGAGCTCGCCGAGGCGCGCCTCGCGGCGGGCGAGCACGCCCGACTTGTGGGCGAACTGGCCGAGTTGGTGGAGCGGTACCCCCTGCGTGAACGCCTCCGCTCCG
This sequence comes from Streptomyces sp. NPDC015346, assembly GCF_043078785.1. Lineage (NCBI taxonomy): Bacteria > Bacillati > Actinomycetota > Actinomycetes > Kitasatosporales > Streptomycetaceae > Streptomyces > Streptomyces sp. NPDC015346. Next base: position 604,152 of record NZ_JBIBTW010000001.1, read on the forward strand.
TCCAGCTCCGTGCGCTCTACCGCTCGGGCCGCCAGAGCGAGGCCCTGGCCGGTTACGAAGACCTGCGCACCCGCCTCGCGGAAGACCTCGGCCTGGACCCCAGCCCCGAACTCGCCGCCCTGCAACGCGCGATCCTGCGCCAGGACGAGGAACTGGCGGGACGGGGTACGACCTTGAGCGCCGGATCGGGTGAGGGCCGTGCGGTCGGCGGGGGTGCGCCGGCGCGCGACGGCGTCCTCGGTGACGTACGCGGAAATCTGCCCGTACCGCTCAGCGGGATCGTCGGGCGGGAGGAGGCGGTCGGCGAGGTGCGGGCGCTGCTCGGTACGCGGCGGCTCGTCACCCTCACCGGGCCCGGCGGCGTCGGCAAGACGCGGCTCGCCGTGGAGGCCGCGGGGCAGTTGCGCGGGACCTTCCCCGACGGGGAGTGGTTCGTCGAGCTCGCCGGCGTCCGCGGCGACCTGGCCGAGGTCGTCGCCGCGGCCACGAGGCTCCGGGACGACGGCTTCTGGGGCGTCCTGCCCGAGGGGGAACGGCGCCTCGGCGCCGCCGAGCGCCTCGCCGACGTCCTGCGCGACAAGCGGCTGCTCCTCGTCCTCGACAACTGCGAGCACGTGATCGACGAGGCGGCCGCCCTCACCGAACTCCTGCTGCGCACCGCACCCGGGCTCGTCGTCCTGACCACCAGCCAGGAGCCGCTGGCCCTCGCGGGGGAGACCCTCTGGGCCGTACCACCCCTCGCCTCCGACGGCGCCGTCCGGCTCTTCACCGCCCGGGCGGTCGCCACCGCGCCCGGATTCGTCCTCGACGAGACCACCACCGGGGCCGTGGAGGGCATCTGCCGCCGGCTCGACGGCATCCCGCTCGCCCTCGAACTCGCCGCCACCCGCGTCCGAGCGCTCGGCGTGCACCGGCTGCTCGAACGGCTCGACGACCGGTTCCGGCTGCTCACCGCGGGACAGCGCGGCGCACCCGCCCGTCAGCAGACCCTCCGGGCGGTGATCGACTGGAGCTGGGAGCTGCTCTCCGGACCCGAGCGGACCGTCCTGCGCCGGCTCGCAGCCCACGCCGAGGGGTGTGGCCTGGAGGCCGCCGAAGAGGTCTGCGCGGGTGACGGCGTAGCGGTCGGAGACGTGGCCCTCGAAGAGGTGGCCGTCGAAGACGTGCTGGACCTGCTCGTACGGCTCGTGGACCGCTCCCTCGTGGCCGTGACGGACACCCCGGACGGTCCCCGATACCGGCTGCTCGAATCCGTCGCCGCGTACTGCGCGGAGCGGATGCGGGAGGCGGGGGATACGGAGACGGAGGCGGTACGGGCGCGTCACCTCGCGTACTACACGCGCCTCGCCGAGTCGGCGGAACCGGAGCTGCGAGGCGCACGGCAGCGTGAGTGGCTGGACCGGCTCGACAGGGAGAACGCCAATCTGCGGCGGGCCCTGGACGGCGCGCTGGAGGCGGGTGAGGGGGAGTACGCGCTCCGGCTCGTCGACGCGCTCGCCTGGTACTGGATCCTGCGCGGGCGGCTCGGCGAGGCGCGACGCTCGGTCGAGGCGGCGCTCGCCGTCCCCTGCGCCGGTGCCGGTGCCGGTGCCGAGGGTGCGCGGCGGGCGCGAGTCGGGGCCTGGAGCGTCGGGATCGCCGTGATGACGGGCGACGGGGCCGACCGGAAGCGACGGATCCAGGAGGCACTGGAGGCGTACGCGCCGGACGACACCGCCGGGAGGACCTGGGCGCACTGGTTCCTCGCCCACGCGCTGTGCGGCACCGGCGACGTGTCGGAGGGCGAGGCGCTGATCGCCGTCGCGCTCGACGGGTTCCGCGCGCTGGGCGACCGGTGGGGAGAGGCGGCGGCCCTGTGCGACCGCTCAGTGCAGCGGCTCCTCAAGGGCGATCTGGCGGGCGCGGAGGCGGACGGCGCGGCGGGAGCGGAGCTGTTCGCGCGTGCCGGTGACGCGTGCGGGCGGCTGTGGTCCGTGCACCCGCTGGCCTCGGTCGCCGAGATCCACGGGGACTACGCGCGGGCGGTGGCGCTGAAACGGGAGGGGCTGGAGACGGCGCGGGAGTTCGGGCTCTCGACGCAGGCGGCCGACCTCCTGTCCGGCCTCGGCCGGACGGCGCTGCTCATGGGAGACCTGGAGCGGTCCCGGGCGTACCACCAGGCCTCCCGCGAGGAGGCGGCCCGGCTCGGCTTCCGCGCGGGCGAGGTCAACGCGGTCCTCGGCCTCGGCCTCGGCGCCCGGAAGGAGGGGCTCCTGGACGAGGCGGAAGGGCACATGCGGGAGGTCCTGGAGTGGCACCGGAATGTGGGACTGGACGGTGCGAACGCCCTGGTCCTCGCGGAGCTCGGCTTCGTGGCGGAGCTGCGCGGGGACGCGGAGGCCGCGGTGGCGCTGCACGGGGAGGGGTACGCGACGGCCCTGACGACCGGCGACCCCCGGGCGATCGCCCTCGCCCTCGAGGGGCTGGCGGGCGCGCACGCCCTGGCCGGCCGGGCGCATACGGCGGCCCGCCTGCTGGGCGCGGCGGCCCGGCTCAGGTCTTCGACCGGGGCACCGCTGCCTCCGGCCGAACAGGGAGACGTGGACCGAGCGAGTGCGTCGGCCCGAAAAGCGCTGGGTGAGGAGGGCTTCGAGGCGGCCTTCACCGAGGGCGCCGCTTCAACGCCGGAAGCGGTGGTGGCCGAGGCGGCCGCGGCGGAGGCGGCCGTAGGAGAGCCGGCCGTGGCGGAGGCGGAGGCGGCCGCGGGGTAGGTGGTCGTGGCCGAGGCGGCCGTAGCGGAAATGTAAGGAGCCGGGATGCCTGGCGTCCCTATACTCGCCCCATGTCCACCCTCACCATCCGGCGTGCCACCGCCGACGACTCCAAGCGGCTCACCCGGCTCGTCCGGAAATCGGCCGCCTATCGGGGCGACTACGCCGCCATGGTCGACGGCTACGTCGTGGGAGGCACGTACATCGAGCATCACCCCGTCTTCGTCGCCGTCGACGAGCGGCAGCGCGTCCTCGGGTTCTACGCCCTCCTCCTCGACGAGGCCGAGCTCGACCTCGCCTTCGTCGCCGACGACGCGCAGGGACTCGGCATCGGCCGGATGCTGATCGAACACATGGCGGGCCAGGCCCACGCCGCCGGGCTCGGCTCCGTGCGGGTCGTCGCCCACCCGCCCGCCGAGGACTTCTACCTGCGCACCGGCGCCCGCCGCACCGGCACCGTCCCGCCCACCGGGTCGATCCACTGGGAGCGCCCCGAACTGCGGTACGACGTCTCGTGACCGCCACTCAGGAGGGGAGCCGGCAGGAGAGCCGCCGGGTCTTCGCGGACCTCACCCCGCTCAGGACCTCCCCGCACTACCGCCGTCTCTGGTTCGGCAACACCGTCTCGTGGGTCGGCCAGGGCATGACCGCGCTCGCGATCTCGCTCCAGGTGTACGACATCACCCGCTCGCCGTTCTCCGTCGGGCTCGTCGGACTCTTCTCGCTCGTCCCGCTGATCGTCTTCGGCCTGTACGGCGGCGCCGTCGCCGACACCGTCGACCGCCGCAAGCTCGGGCTCGCCAGCGCCACCGGGTCCGCCGTGCTGTCCGCCGCGCTCGCCACGGCCGCGTTCGCCGGCTTCCACCGCGTCTGGTTCCTCTACGCGATCGTGGCCCTGCAGTCCGTCTGCGCCGCGCTCAACTCGCCCGCCCGCAGCTCGATGATCCCGCGGCTGCTGCCGCCGGAGCAGCTACGGGCCGCGAACGCGCTCAACTCCATGACGATGACCTTCGGCATGCTCGTCGGCCCCAGCCTCGGCGGTCTCATCGTCGGCATCGGCGGCTACCAGACCGCGTACCTCGTCGACGCCGTCGCCTTCTTCGCCGCGCTCTACGCCATGTGGCGGCTGCCCTCGATGCTCCCCGACCGGACCGGCGCCAAGCGCGCCTCCGTCCTCGACGGGCTGCGCTTCCTCGCCACCCGCCCCAACCTCCGTATGACGTTCTTCTCGGACTTCTGCGCGATGATCCTCGCCCACCCCCGCGCGCTGTTCCCGGTCGTCGCCGTGGTCTGGTACGACGGCGACGCCCGCACGGCCGGCCTGCTCGCCGCCGCCCCGGCGGTCGGTGCGTTCCTCGGCGGGGTGCTCTCCGGCTGGCAGGGGCGTATCCGCCACCACGGGCAGGCGATCCTCCTCGCCGTCGCCTGCTGGGGCACCGCGATCGCGGTCTTCGGGCTCACCCGCGAGCTCTGGCTCGGGCTGCTGCTGCTCGCCCTCGCGGGCTACTCCGACACCGTCTCCATGATCTTCCGCAACACGTTGATGCAGGTCGCCGCCCCGGACGAGATGCGCGGCCGGCTGCAGGGCGTCTTCATCGTGGTCGTCGCCGGCGGACCGCGCCTCGGGGACTTCCTCGCCGGATCGGTCGCCGACCTCACCTCCCCGGCCGTCGCGATCACCGGCGGCGGTATCGCCTGCGTTCTCGCCATCGGCCTGCTCGCCCTGTACGGGCGGGGATTCCGCCGGTACGACGCGCTCGACCCGACGGCCTGAGCCCGGCCCCGTCCCAGCCCCTGCTTGCTCCACCCCTTCACGCCGTGGGGGTCACGATCCCGCGGACGACACCCAGTTCGACCAGGTCCTGAGGGCGCAGCCGCAGCTGGTCGGCGGTGGCCGGGGCCTGCTCGGGCGGCCTCTTGAGGATCGCCGCGGCGAGCTCGGGCGCGATGACGGAGAAGTAACCGTCGGGCGCCGCCCAGGTGTTGCCGGGCGCGGCGAGGGCGAGCGCGCCGCCGGAGCCGCCCTCGCCGATCAGGAGCGAGGTCACCGGGACGCGGGCCCCCGCGATGGCGGCGAACGCGTCCGCGATGGCCGGGCCGGCGCCGGACCGTTCCGCCTCGGCGTCGTTGGCGGCGCCGGGGGTGTCGATCAGGGTCAGGACGGGAATCCCGAGCCGGTCCGCGAGCCGTACGAGCCGGGCCGCGGTACGGAACCCGGCGGGCCGGGTCGCGGAACCGTCCTGTGCGGCGTACGCGATGACTCGCCCGGCGTGGAGCCCGAACCCGCACTCCACCCCGGGGTCCACCCCGCCGGCCCGGTCTCCGCGCACGGCCGCCCGCTCCTCGAAGTACGCGTCCAGATAGGCCCCGGAGCGCGGCCGTCGCGGATCCCGGGCCCGGCTGACGGCGGCCCATCCGGTCCCGGGCGGCCCGACGTCGACGAGAGCGTGGGGCGGGGGTGGCGGCGGGGACGCGGAGGCCGGTGCCGTGGAGGTCCTCCCGCCCGACAGCAGGCGCAGCCACCGCGACAGCGCCGCGCGCAGCTCCTCCGGGCGGACGAGCGCGTCCACGTGGCCGTGCTTCCACTGGTCCTCGGCCGTGTACGCCGCCGGATCGGCGTCCGGCGGGCGGACCCGCGAGCCGGCGAAGGCGACCTGCGCGGAGGGGAGGGCGAGCACGACGTCCGCGCCGGCGCCGACCGTGGCCCAGCCGCCGCCCGTGGAGGGGTCGCGGAGCACCGCGACATGGGGGACCCCGGATTCCCGGAGCCGTACCGTCGCGGCCGCGACGCGCTGGAGCTGGGTCAGGGCGACCATGCCCTCCTGCATCCGGCTGCCGCCGGTCGCGACCAGCGACACCAGCGGAATCCGCCGCTCCTGGGCCGCGCCGTACGCGGCGACGAGCCGGTCCCCGGCCGCCCGCCCGAGCGAGCCGCCCAGAAAGCCGAACTCGAAGGCGACCAGGGCGACGGCGCGCCCCCCGATGGTCGCCGTGCCGTGCAGCACGGACTCCTCCTCGCCGGTCGCCTCGGCGGCCCTGGCCCGCGAGGCCCCATAACCGGCCCACCGGATCGGCCCGTCGGGGTCCCTGGCGATGTCCTCCGGAGCGTGGGTGCCCCCGCCGCCCGGGACCGGCAAGGGGGTGAAGTCGTTCGTCACCAGCGCGATCACCTCGCGCGCCGTGAGCCGCTCAGCCATGGAGGGCCGCCCCCGGAAGCGCCTTCTTCAGCAGCTTTCCCATGTCGTTGCGGGGGAGCGCCGCCAGGTAGTGGACCACCCGCGGCCGCTTGTGCGGGGCGAGGAGGTTCGCGACATGGTCCGCCAGCTCCTCCGCCGCCGGCGGGTCCGCCGCGTCCGCCGGGACCACCCAGGCCACGATCCGCTCCCCGAGATCCGGATCCGGCTCGCCCGTCACCGCCGCCTCCCGTATCCCCGGGTGGTCGAGCAGTGCGTTCTCTATCTCGCCCGCGCCGATCTTGTAGCCGCCGCTCTTGATGAGGTCGGTCGCCTTGCGGCCCACGATCCGGACACCGCCGTCCGCCTCCCGGACAGCCATGTCCCCGGTCCGGAACCAGTCCCCGTCGAAGGCCGCCGCCGTCGCGTCCGGCCGGTTCAGATACCCGGAGAAGAGGTTCGGGCCCCTGACCTGGATCTCGCCGACGCTCTCCCCGTCGTACGCCTCGACCCGCCTCCCGTCCTCGTCCACCAGGCGCAGCTCGACGCCCGGCAGCGGCGGTCCCACGGACCCGGGCCGGGGCGGGGAGCCGACGCGGACGGACGTGTTCATGAGCGTCTCCGTCATGCCGTACCGCTCGATCACCGTCCGGCCCGTCGCCGCCGTGATCCGCTCGTGGTCGTGGACGGGCAGCGCCGCCGAGCCGGAGACCAGGAGCCGCGCCCCGGCCAGCGCCGCCACCAGCGCCGGGTCCTCGGCCAGCGCGTCGGCGAGCCGGTGGTACATCGTCGGTACGCCGAACAGCATCGTCCCGCCGCCCGCGCCCAGCTCCCGGGCCACCCCCGCCACCGAGAACGCACCGAGGTGCCGCACCGAGCCGCCCCGCCGCAGCGGGCCGAGGACGCCCAGGACCAGGCCGTGGACGTGGAAGAGCGGCAGCGCGTGGACGAGGACGTCGTCCGCCGTCCACGCCCAGGCGTCCGCCAGGGCGTCGAGCGAGGCGGCGATCGCCCGGCGCGAGAGGACGACGCCCTTGGGCGGCCCCGTGGTGCCGGAGGTGTAGACGATCAGCCCCGGGGACTCCGCTCCGGCGCTCCCGCCCGCCGCCGTGCCCCGCGCGCCCCCGTCCACCGCCGCACCCCGCGCGGTCACGTCCACCGCGATACGGGGCAGGGCGGTGAGCCCCGCGGGCAGTTCGTCGTCCGGGCCCGCGAGCACCACGCCGGGCGTGCTGTCGGTGAGGATGTGCGCCAACTCCCGCTCACCGGTACGGGGGTTGAGCGGTACGGCCGGCACCCCGGCGAGCAGCGCCGCCACCACGGCGACCGCCGTCCGCGCGGTCGGCGTCGCCCAGACCGCCACCCGGCCCGCGCCCGTGCCCTCGATCCGGGCGGCCAAGTTCCCTGCGGTCGAGGCCAGTTCGCCGTACGTCAGCGCATCGGCGCCGAAGCGCAGTGCGGGGCGGTCCGATCCGGCCACCAGGGCCGGGAAGAGCGTGCTCAACGGTCGTCCTCCTCGCGTCGACTCCTGCCGATACTGCCGAGGGGCATTCTCCTCGCGCGCCGCCCGCCCGGTGCTGCGACCTTTCTCACGCCACGCCCGGCCCTCCCTCAGCTCTCCTGGGGACGGATCGTCCGCATCCGCCCGTACGCGTACACACAGCCCGCGAGCGCCAGGTCGGACAGGAGCATGAAGCCGATCGAGTACGAGTCCTTGGCGCTGTAGATCGCGCCCATCACCAGCGGCGGCACGAACCCGCCGAGCCCGCCCATCGCACCGACGATGCCGGTGACACTGCCGACCTGTCGCTGCGGGGTGACCTGGGAGACCAGCGCGAAGACGGAGCCGCTGGCCGTGCCGAGCCCGGCGGCCATGCACAGCAGGGCGACGGTGCCGCCCGGGTTCATCGGCGGGTCGAAGGCCTGGACGATGGCGAGCAGGGCGACGAGGCCGAGCGCGGCGGCGGTGATCACGGCGGGGTGGACCCGGTCGGAGAGCCAGCCGCCGATGGGCCGGAAGACGACCGTGACCAGGGCGAATCCGGCGGCCTTCGTCCCAGCGTCGGTCGGGTCGAGCGCGTACCAGGTCTTCAGGTACGTCGGCAGGTAGACGCCGAACGCGACGATGCCGCCGAAGCCGATCGCGTACAGCGCCGACAGCTCCCAGGTGACCCGGAGCCGGCCGGCGCCGCCGAGGCGGGAGGCGAGCGAGGCCGTGGGGACCGGCCGGTCGGGGCGGTCGCTGATGAGGAGGAAGGCGAGAACGGCGTAGGCGGCGAGCGTGATCGCCACGACGAAGAACGGCAGGTTCTCGCCGTGCGCGGCGATGCGGGGGGTGAAGTACCCGGAGAGCGCCACCCCGCCCATGCCCATGCCGAAGACGCCGAGCGCGAGGCCCCGCTTCGCGGGCGGGAACCAGGAGTTGACCAGCGGGATGCCGATGGCGAAGGTCGTGCCGCCGAGGCCGAGGAGGAAGCCGACGGCCAGCATGGCGACGTACGAGTTCTTCGCCGGGACCAGCAGCAGCACGGGCACGATCGTGAGCGCCGAGACGAGCGGGAACATCAGCTTCGCGCCGTAGCGGTCGGTGAGCGCGCCGACCGGGATCCGGCCCACCGAGCCCACCAGGACCGGGACGGCGACGAGCAGCGACTGCTGGAAGGAGCTGAGCGCCAGCCGGTCCCCGTACCAGCCGGCGAGTGGCGCGATCAGCGCCCACGCCCAGAAGGTGAGCGTGAACCCGACGGTCGCCACGACCAGGTTCCGGTAGGCCGTGGTGGAGGGCCGTGTGACGGCGGGGGAGGGCTTCGTGACGGTGTCCACCTCACCAGTCAAGATCGCACCCGACCGCGGGGCGCGCGGGAATGGGCCGTACGGGCGGGGCCTCCCGCTCGCTGCGACAGGTGCTGCGCGGCCTCCCGCGCGTGACGCACGACCTACGGCCAGGTGACCGTCGTCGGCGGGTCGGCGTCGTCCGTCACGCGCAGCCGGAGCCCCTCTTGGCCGGCCGACACCTCGACCGTGATGGCCGTGACGCCCGCCCGGCGGTGGGCGGCCGCCAGCGCGCCGCGCAGGGCGGCGAGGAGCCGCTCGGCGTCTGCGGCCTCGGTCAGGGTGTCCACGGCGCCGGAGAAGTGGACCGAGGGCTGGAAGCCGAGCAGGGCCGCGGCCCCGCCGGTCTCCCGCAGCACCCGCCCCCGAAAGGAGGCCGGCGCGTCGGCGGGCGGCTGCTGGAGGGCGAAGATGGTCGTCCGTACCTCCTGGATGGTGGAGTCGAGTTCGTCCACCGCCCGCGCCAGGAGCGCGCTCTCGTCCGAAGGCTCGGACGGCTCGGACGGCTCGGACGGCTCGGACGGCTGGGCCGGATCCAGCGACTCCGCTGCCGCTCTCCGCCGGGTCGACTCCAGCATCATCTCCGTGGCGAAGAGCCGCTGCACGACGAGATCGTGCAGGTCGCGCGCGATCCGGTCGCGGTCCTCGTACACCGCAAGCCGCTCCCGGTCGTGCTGCGCGTCGGCGAGGACCAGCGCCAGCGCCGCCTGGGAGGCGAACTGCGAGGCGAGCAGCCGGTCCACCGCCGTGTACGGGCGGCCGCCGCGCCGCCGGGGGAGGGCGAGCGTGCCGATGAGGCGGCCGCCGCTCTGCAGCGGCAGCATCATCGAGGGGCCGAACCGCGACCGTACGTGCGTGGTCATCCGCGGATCCGTCGCCGAGTCCTCCACGAAGACCGGCTCCCCGCCGAGAAGTTGGGTGAGTACGGGGGATCCCGGCGCGATCGACGTGCCGACCAGGTCGCCCGGGTCGTCCACCGTCGAGGCGGCGACGATCTCCATGCCGCCCTCGGGGGTGGGCTGCAGGACGACCCCGGCCGAGGCGTCCGCGAGCAGCCGGGCCTGCTCGGCGACCGTCATCAGGGCGTCCGCCGCCGGCTCTCCGGCGAGCAGGGCCGTCGTCACCGCCGCCGCGCCCTCGATCCAGCGCTCGCGCTGGCGGGCGGTCTCGTAGAGCCGGGCGTTGCCGATCGCGATCCCCGCCTGCGAGGCGAGGATCCGCAGCAGCGCCAGATCCGCCTCGGTGAAGGGTCCGCCGCGCTTCTCGGTCAGGTAGAGGTTGCCGAACACCTCGGTGTGGACGCGGATCGGGACGCCGAGGAAGGAGCGCATCGGCGGGTGGCCCTCGGGGACGCCGCCGGAGCGCGGATCGGCCGTCAGGTCGTCGAGCCGGAGCGGCCGCGGGTCCTGGATCAGGAGGCCGATGAGCCCGGTGCGCCCGTCGGGCAGCCGGGGGATCCGCCGCCGTTCGGCGTCGGTCATCCCGGCCGTGAAGAGCTCGGTGATCCGGTGGCGCTCGGGGTCGACGACCCCGAGCGCTCCGTAGCGCGCACCGGTCAGTTCGGTCGCGGAGTCCACGATGTGCTGGAGGGTGGCCCGCAGTTCGAGCTCGCTCCCGACGCTCAGGACCGCTTCCAGCAGCATCGGGAGCCGGGGAGCGGTCACGCCTCGGTCGGAGAGCGACATGACCTCATTCTCGTACAGAACGGAACAGTGCCGCACTCATGCCGATTCGGACCGCGCCGGTTCGGACCGCGCCGGTTCGGACCGCGCCGATTCGGATTCGGACAGCGGGTTGAGGACCATCGGCTGGATCTTGCCCTCCAGCATCGCGCCGAGGCCGAGAATGGCGCACACGTCCGGCCGTTCGGCGATGTGCACGGGCATCCCGGTGGCCTCGCGCAGCATCTGGTCGAGCCCCGGCAGCAGCGCGCTGCCGCCGACCATCATGACGCCGCGCTCGGCGAGGTCGGCCACCAGGTCGGGCGGGCACTCGCGCAGGATCTTGCCGATCCCGTCGAGCACGGCCGTCAGCGGGGTGTGGATCGCGTTCCGTACGGCGGCGGTGTCGACGGTCACCGAGCGGGCCAGGCCCGTGGCCACGTCCCGGCCGTGGATCTCCGTGGAGGACGGACCCTCCAGGGTCAGGCCGTTGCCGTGGAGGGCGAGTTGCAGCGGGCGCACGGACTGGCTCGGCAGCATCAGCTCGTGCTCGTGGCGCAGGTGCTGGATGACGGCGTGGTCGATCGCGTTGCCGCCGACCGGGATGCGCTCGGCGGTCACGATCGAGCCCAGCGAGAGCACCGCGACCTGGGTGGTCGCCGCCCCGCACACCATGATCATGGTCGCGGTCGGCTGTTCGACCGGGAGTCCGCAGCCCACGGCCGCCGCGATCAGCGTGTCGACCAGCTCGACCCGCCGGGCGCCGAGCCCGACGAGCGTCTCGACGGCGGCGCGCTGGGCGAGCGGGTCGCTGTCGTGCGGGGTGCAGGCGGCGGCGCGCAGCCGCGGCTTGCGGCGCAACTGACGGCGGAGTTTCTCGCCGAGCAGGTGACGGAGCATCCGCTGCGCCATCTCGATGTCGACGACGGTGCCGCCGGAGACCGGTCGGACGACGCGGATGTAGTCGGGGGTCCGGCCCGTCATCTTCTCGGCGAGGGCGCCGACGGCGATCAGCGCGCCGGTACGGGTGTTCACGGCGGCGACACTGGGCTCGTCGACGACGAGTCCGGCGCCTTTGACGAAGACCCGGGTCCGCGCGGCCCCCAGGTCGACGGCGACATGGCAACGGCGCAGCTGCTCAAGACTGACGGTCACGGCAGTTCCTCCGGAGTACGTGCGGTGCTGGCACGGAGCGAGGTGGTGCGGGCGTACGGGTGCGTGGGTGTGCGGGTGTGCGGGGCCTCGGGCACGCGGGCGCTCGGGTACCCCGTCATCGGGTGATCGGGGTACGGGAGTACTCGGCGTGCTCGGGGCACCTGTTCGCATCGTGCGTTTCCGCGGGGCGCGGCGCGCGCTGGGATGCGCCGCCCGGGGGGCGCGGACCGGCCGACGCCGGATCAGGCGCTACGTCGGACGTCAGGTCAGAGGAGACGCTGGAGCAGGCCCCAGGTGAACTCGGCGGCGCGCGGTGTCCCGTCGGGCAGCGTGAAGTCGAGGCGCAGCCGGGTGGGCGCGCTGCCGTCGCGGACGCGGGCCGGCGGGAAGGCGTTGCCGACCTCGGCGAGGGTGCAGCTCCAGGGCCGCAGGTCGGCCTCGGTGCGCAGCTCGGGGGCGGGGTGACCGGGGGCACGCACGAGGCCGACGCCCCACACGCTCGGCGGGGTACGGCGGCCGAGCGGGCCGATCATGACCTCCCAGCGCAGCTCGGGCCAGAGCGGCAGGTCCCACTGGAGGATCTCGGAGTCGAACTCCGCCACGGTGCGGCGGGCCACGGGCGCACCGAGGACCGAGCGGTACCGCCGCAGCTCGCCCGGGCCCCGGCGGGCATGCGCCCACGCCTGCCAGCGCCGATTGGCCTCGCGCATCTCGGACCGGGTGGCGCCGAGCTCCCGTACGGCGTCCTCGACCAGGCCCGGCTGGTGGTCGGCCATCCGGCGCAGCAGCACGAGCTGGAACTCACGCGGCCCGAACGGCGCGGTCGGCCCGGTCGGCCCGGTCGGCTCAGTCGGCGCGTCTGAGGTCATGGGCCCATCCTGCCCGAAGCGGGAGAATCGCGACGGCGCGCCGTGGACCTGGGGATTCCTCACAGGATCCTCACCTTCATGGCTACCTCTGTTGTCCGGGGGACACGTAGCCTGCGGGCGCCATGGACTACTGCCATCAGTGCCGACGGCATCTCAACGGCGCCCTCGCCTGTGCGGGGTGCGGAACCCCCGTGGAGGAGCTGCGGTACGAAACCCCCCAGACGACCGAGTACGGGGCGGCGGCCGAGCACGTCTACGAACTGGACCTGGTCGAGCCCCCGCGCACCGCACCGGGAGGCCGTCGTGCCGCGCGCCGTGGTGCCGTGGGGCCCGCCGCGTCCGGGCGGGCGGCGTCGCGCAAGGGCCGGCGTGGGCGCAGCCGCCGGGGCCGCAACGTGCTGGTCGGCACCCTCGGGCTGGTCCTTGCGGCGGGAACGCTGAGCATGGCGAAGCTGGCCCTGGCGCCCCCGGACGAGGGCGGCGCCGCCACCGCCGTACAGGAGGAGGAGGTCGTCGAGACCTCGCTGCCGCCCGTGCCCTCGGAGACCTCGGCGCCGTCGGACGGGCCGAGCCCGGTCGACAGGCCGGCCTCGGTGCGTCCGACCGTCTCGCGCGGCGTGGCGGGGGCGGACTCCGACGGCTCGGGCTCGGGCTCGGGCGGGTCGGGGTCCGGCTCGGGTGGATCGGGATCGGGCGGATCGGACGGCGGTGACTCCGAGGGCTCGGGTGACGGCGCGCCGGGACCCTCGGGCGAGGCGACGCCGTCCGGCTCGCCGTCGGCCTCGGCCTCGGCCTCGGAGACCGGTCCGACGCCGAGCGAAACCCCCTCGCAGCCGGGCACCACGCCGACGGGGCCACCCGGCGACGGATCGGCGACGCCGCCCCCGCCGACGAAGAGCCCGGAGCCCACCAAGAGCACCTGCGTCCTCTTCTGGTGCTGGTAGCCGCGCGCCCTCGGCGGTCGCCGGGCGCGTCCTCTACAGCACGCGCGGCCTTCTACAGCACGTCCTCGCCCAGCATCCGCTTCAGCAGGTCCCTCAGCAGGGTGCGCTCGACCTCCGTGAGCTGACCCAGCGGCTCCCGCGCGAAGTCCAGCGAGTCGCGCAGCCGGCGGGCGGTGTCCCGTCCCTCCGGCGTGGCGGCGGCCAGCTTGACGCGCCGGTCGGCCGGGTCGGGGCGCCGCTCCACGAGGCCGCGGGATTCGAGCCGGTCGACGATCCCCGTGACGTTCGACGGCTCGCACTTGAGCTTCTGGGCGATCTTGCGCATCGGGACCGGCTCCAGACAGAGCAGGCCGAGGATCCGCGCCTGCGCGCCGGTCAGTGAGTGCTGGGCGGCCGCCTGCTCGTACTCCTCGTGGTACCGCGCCACGACCGTGCCGATCAGCTCGACGACTTCGAGGGTCAGGGGGTCTGTGCGTGAGGTGGCCATGGGGTTCATCGTACCCAGATACTTGACAACATGAAATATCCAGGGGCATGGTTGTTTCAGGTAGTGAAGTAATTTTCCAGGAGGCTGTGCAGATGTCCGTACTTCCCGCGTCCAGCCGTGAATGGCACCTCGTCGCCCGCCCCCACGGCTGGCCCACCCCCGCGGACTTCGCCCTCCGCGAGACCGCCGTCACCGAGCCGGCCGAAGGCCGCATCCTGGTGCGCAACCTCCACTTCTCCGTGGATCCGTACATGCGCGGCCGGATGAACGACGTGAAGTCGTACATCCCCCCGTTCAAGCTCGACCACCCCATGGACGGCGGCGCCGTCGGTGAGGTCGTCGCGTCGAACGCGGAGGGCTTCGCCGTCGGCGACCACGTCCTGCACGGCCTCGGCTGGCGCGAGTACGCCGACGTCCCGGCCCAGCACGCCACCAAGGTCGACCCCGACCTGGCCCCCCTCTCCACCTACCTCGGTGTGCTCGGCATGACGGGCCTGACCGCCTACGCCGGCCTGTTCGAGGTCGCCTCCTTCAAGGAGGGCGACGCCGTCTTCGTCTCCGGCGCGGCCGGCGCGGTGGGCAGCCAGGTCGGCCAGATGGCGAAGCTCAAGGGCGCCTCCCGGGTCATCGGCTCCGCCGGCTCCGACGACAAGGTCAAGCTCCTCGTCGAGGAGTACGGCTTCGACGCCGCCTTCAACTACAAGAACGGTCCCGTCCGCGACCAGCTGCGCGAGGCCGCCCCCGACGGCATCGACGTCTACTTCGACAACGTCGGCGGCGACCACCTCGAAGCCGCGATCTCCTCGCTCAACGTGCACGGCCGCGCCACCATCTGCGGCATGATCGCGCAGTACAACGACACCGAGCCGGTCCCCGGCCCGCGCAACATGGCCATGATCATCGGCAAGCGGCTGCGCCTCCAGGGCGTCCTCGTCGGCGACCACTACGACCTGCAGCCGCGCTTCGTCGAGGAGGTCGGCGGCTGGCTGCGCTCGGGCGAGCTGAAGTACGGCGAGACCTTCGTCGAGGGCATAGAGAACGGCGTGGAGGCCTTCCTCGGCCTGCTCCGCGGGGAGAACACCGGAAAGATGATCGTTTCGGTGACCGGCTAGTCTTCCCTCAGCCGTCGCGATCGTGGGCGCGAGTCGCGGCGAACCAGCAGAAGGAAGACCAGATGTCCATTCAGCAGTCCGACGTCCTCTACACCGCCGTCGCCACCGCCGAGAACGGCCGGGACGGCCGTGTCGCCACCGACGACGGTCAGCTCGATGTCGTCGTCAACCCGCCCAAGGCCATGGGCGGCTCCGGCGCCGGCACCAACCCCGAGCAGCTCTTCGCCGCCGGCTACAGCGCCTGCTTCCAGGGCGCGCTGGGCGTCGTGGCCCGCAACGAGAAGGCCGACATCACCGGCTCGACGGTCACCGCCGAGGTCGGCATAGGCAAGAACGACGACGGCTTCGGCATCATCGTCAGGATCTCGGCGACCATCCCGAACGTGGACGTCGAGACCGCCAAGAGCCTGATCGAGAAGGCCCACCAGGTCTGCCCGTACTCCAAGGCGACCCGCGGCAACATCACGGTCGAGCTCGCCGTCTGAGTTGCGCGTAAGCTAGGCAAAGGCCGCACCCCGACCGACCGGGGTGCGGCCTTCTGTCTGCCCGCGACCGCTACCGAGCCCGCTGCCCCGCCAGCAGAGCCCGTCCGACCTGCGCGAACACGCCCTTCGGGTGGTCACGGAAGAGCGGCTCCGTACCGAAGAGGACCACCGGAGCGCCCCCGGCCGCCGTACCGCTGATCACCGACGCCTCGCCCGCCGCGTCCGCCGGACCGCCCCGGCCGTCCGGCCCGGTGGCCCGCCAGTGCCCTGAGACGAGCGGAGCGCCCGTCCCGTACGCCTGCTCGACCCGCACCCCGGCCCCGAGGTCCGTGAACCACAGCGGGGAGTAGACGAAGGTGTGCGCCGGGGCGCCGCCGGTGAGGGCGCCGCCCGCGTTGCGGACCGCGACCACCCCGTTCGCGTCCCCGTTGCCCTCCACGGCCGTCACCGGCAGCAGCCCCGCCGCCGCGTTGAACGCGGCGCCCACCGCGCCGACACCGACCACACCCGCGCCACTGGTCCGCAGCGCCTCCCGCGCGGCCGGGGTGAGCCGCCCATGGTCCAGGCCGCGCGAGACGAACAGCACATCGGCGTCCGACCAGTCGAAGCCCGCGTTCAGGATCTCCGTCGACACCGGAACCACCTCGAAGCCCATCTCGCGCAGCGCGAACACCTCTCCCGCCGTCGCCGAGGCCACCACCCGCGTCCGCCCCAGCGGCACCGTGCCCTGGGCCTCCGCCCCCCGCTCCTTCGCGGCCCGGAACACCACGCCGAACCGGTCCGCGAGGACCCGCGCCGCTGCCCGGGCGGACCCGGGCACGAGCGCCGCCCCGTCGGCCGTCCGCCGCACCTTCACCCCCTGGGCGAGCAGCGCGTTGACCGCCGCCAGCTCCTTCGGATCGTCCAGCCGCAGCAGCAGGTCCCCGTGCGGGGCCACCCAACCGGTCGGCGCGGCGGCATGGACCGTGCGCACCGCGACGGGCAGCGGGCCGGCGGTCACCTTCTTCACCGTCGCGCCCCACAGCAGCCCGAGGCTCCACCCCGAGATGTCGTACATCGTCGACACGTCCGCGCTGATGTCCCGGCCCTCCGCCAGGATCACGTTCGCCATCCCGCGCTTCGGCTGCCGCAGATCGACCACGTACGAGCCGTCGCGCGCCCGCCCGACCCGTACGTCATTGGCGACCAGATGGTCCACGAGCCGGGCCGCCGCCACCGCCGACCTCTGCGAGCGGCCCGCCGGAATGACGTACCCCCGCGGAAACGTCGTCGTGTAGACGTCCTCCGGACCGATCCCCGGCACCCCCGGCACGGTCTCCTCGGACACCGGCCGCTGCGCCTCGCCGGCAGCGCCCCGCCGAAACGTTTCTATCTGGTCGGCGATCAGCGACGCGCGGTGGGCGAGGGTGTGGTCGAGCGTCGCCCGCATCGCCGCGCCCGCGATGTCGACGTTGATCGCGGCCCGGCGGCGCAGCTCGGCCTCCGGCAGCGTGTCGTAGGCCCGGTTGTTCACGGTCATCGGGAACTCGATGGTGTGAGCGGCCACCGCGCCCTGGAACGGCATGTACTGCGGGGTGAAGATCGGCGGCCAGTCGTCCCAGCCCTCCTCCTCGTCGCGGAAGGGGATGACCACCGGCCGCACGCCGTCCTTCGCCTCCGTGTAGCCGAGGCCGTTGACCGCCTTCTCCATGCCGAGCGCGTTGGCGTAGGAGTTCTTGAGGAAGAGGTCGTACTCGTAGTTCTCGCCGTGCGGCGGGGTCGTCGGCTCGATCAGCGTTCCGTTGACGTACCCGTGCAGGTCCAGCATCACCGCCGGCTGCTTGTCGATGGCGATCCGCCGGATCGCCCGGGCCTCGGGCTGCGAGGCGGTGATGAAGTCCCGGTTGAGGTCGAAGCCGTCGCCGTTGGCGCGGGTGCCGGCGATTCGGCCGTCCGGGTTGGCGGTCACGTTGAGATAGACCCGCGTCGTCGCGAGCAGCCCCGCCGTCTTGCGGTCGGTGGCGGTCGCCAGCTCCTCGATGAGCTCCAGGGCCGCGTCCGTGCCCTCCCACTCGTTGCCGTGGATGTTGTTGTTGATGAAGACGGGCGTCTTGTACGCGGCCTTGATCCGCGCGTCCTTGGCGGCCGCGGCGGGCGCGTTCTCGATCCGCTCCCGCATCCGCTCCTGCTCACGGGCCTCCCGCGCGCTCTCCGGCGCGGTGACCGTGACCAGATACAGCTCGTGCCCGCCGGCCGACCGCCCGGCCACCTCGACACTCACCCGGTCGCCCAACTTCTGCAGGGCGTTGAGCCGCGGGGCGAGCGCGTGGTACGGAGCGAGGCCGAGCTTGATCGACTTGTCGGCGGGGTCGGCGGGCGGGACGGCAAGCGTCGTACGGCGCGGGTAGCCGCCGTCGCCCCGGGGACCCGCCTCGGTCGTGACGAGGCCGCCCCGCGCGCCGGCCGCGCCCGGGGCGGCCTCGCGCGGCGCCGCCGTGTCGTCCCGTCCGGCCCCTTCCCGTACGGGATGGGGATCGCGCGGCCCCGGCGGGGGAGCGGCGCTCGCGGGCAGGGAGGTGAGCAGAAGGGCACCGAGGGCGGTGCAGGCGGCGGTGAGGAGGACGGGACCGGGTTTCGCCATACGTACGCAACCTCCGTAGGTGATCGGCCGTGATCAGTACGGAGGGGTCTACCGTCTCAACCCGGGAACAACAAGAGGGCCTCGCGCGACGCCCGGTTAGGGTGATCCTCATGCGCGATTTCGGGGCTGGTTTCGGTTATCTGGTACGGGGTCAGAAGTGGGTGGGCCGGCACAGCCGGTGGTTCGGCTTCGGGCTGCTGCCCGGCCTCGTCACCCTCGTCCTCTACGTCGGGGCGCTCATCGGCCTCGGCTACGGCGCCGACGACCTGACCGCCTGGGCGACCCCGTTCGCCGACGACTGGACCTCCCCCTGGCAGGGCATCCTCCGGGGCTTCTTCACCGCCCTCGTCTTCGTCTTCGGGCTCTTCCTCGCGGTCGTCACCTTCACCGCGGTGACCCTCCTGGTCGGCCAGCCGTTCTACGAGTCGCTCTCCGAGCAGGTCGACCGTACGGAGGGCGGCGACGTCCCCGAGTCGGGTCTGCCGCTCTGGCGGGAGCTGTGGATCTCGGCGCGCGACAGCCTCCGGGTCCTCCTCCGGGTCGCGCTCTACGGCGTCCTGCTCTTCGCCTGCGGCTTCATCCCGGTGATCGGCCAGACGGTCGTGCCGGTGCTCGGCTTCTGCGTCTCCGGCTTCTTCCTCGCCCAGGAGCTGACGTCCGTCGCCCTCCAGCGCCGAGGCGTCGAACTGAAGGAGCGCCTCCGTCTGCTGCGCGGCCGGCGGATGCTGACCCTCGGCTTCGGGGTGCCGTTGGCCCTGTCGTTCCTGGTGCCGTTCGTCGCGGTGTTCCTCATGCCGGGCGCGGTCGCGGGCGCCACGCTGATGGCCCGAGAACTGACGGGCGAGGCGGGCGGAGACCGGGACGGCGAAGGCGGCGACGGCGAAGGCCAGGGCGGTGCAGGGCAGGGCGGCGCAGGGCAGGGCGGCGTGAACTGGGCCAAGCAAGGCGCCTGAGAGAAAGATTTTCCCGTCCGGCGGCAACCCTTCCCCTTCCGGTGGCGACCAGGAGTCGCAAGATCTCCCCCACAGAAGGAAGACGGGTATGACTCCACGAGCTGAACAGCGCGTACGGCACCGCCGACGGGTCGGCCGTCGCCGGGCGCTGATCGGTGGCCTGGCCGCCCTCGGCGTCACGGGCACCGCCCTCGTCGCCGGCGGCCTGCTCTCCCCGGCCGGCGCGGCGACGGCCTGGCCCGAGGCGAAGGGCGGCAAGCCGGTCCCCGCGTCCATCGAGGTCTCGGGCCCCTACGACGGCGGAATGAAGCGGTTCTACGGCACCGGCGAGCTGGGCTCCGGCGGCCAGGACGAGAACCAGGACCCGCTCTTCGTCCTCAAGGACGGCGCGGTCCTCAAGAACGTGATCATCGGCTCGCCGGCCGCCGACGGCATCCACTGCCTGGGCAGCTGCACCCTGCAGAACGTCTGGTGGGAGGACGTCGGCGAGGACGCCGCCACCTTCAAGGGCACCTCGTCGTCCGCGGTCTACTCGGTGTACGGCGGCGGCGCGCGGAAGGCCTCGGACAAGGTCTTCCAGTTCAACGGCGCGGGCAAGCTGGTCGTGACCAAGTTCCAGGTGTCGGAGTTCGGCAAGCTGGTCCGCTCCTGCGGCAACTGCAAGAAGCAGTACAAGCGCACGATCATCGTCAACGACGTGGACGTGACGGCGCCGGGCGGATCGCTCGTCGGCGTCAACACCAACTACGGCGACACCGCGGCACTGCGGGGGATCCGCATCCACGGCGACGCCAACAAGAAGATCAAGCCGTGCGTCCGCTTCACCGGCAACAACACGGGCAAGGAGCCCACCCAGACCGGCTCCGGCCCCGACGGCGTGACCTGCCGTTACACGGCCTCCGACGTCTCGTACGACTGACGGTGCCTCGGGTCCCCGCCGGCGGCGGCCGGCGGGGCCCCCGGCCTAGGGGGTGTCCGGCCCTGATCCGCCGGACACCCCCTAGTGTCCGACGTCGACGAGGGCGAAGCCCGGGTCCGTCGTCCCCGCGTCGGCGATCCGCTCCCCGTCCGGGCCCCAGGCGCCGCTGTGCCCCTCGCACACGCCCGCCTCGTTGCTCCCGAGGGCGTTGGCGAGGACCACGTACAGCGCGTTGTCCCGGGCGCGTACCGGATAGACCTTCTCGAACGAGTCGTTGGCGACATCGAGCACCGAACTCGCCAGATAGACCGCGCAGCCCTCGGCGGCGGCCCGCTCCGCGAGCTCCGGGAAGCGGTTGTCGTAACAGGTGGCCAGGGCGAACCGCACCCCGTCCAGCTCGAAGCGGCCGTCCGCCGTGCCGGGTGCGAAGACGTCGTTCTCGATCCCGTGCAGGTTGGCCTTGTCGTAGCGGGCGAGGAGCGTGCCGTCCGGGCCGATGACCAGCGAGGTGATCCCGGGCCGGCCGGCGGCGGTGAGCACGGGCCCGTTGACGACGGCGGCCGCCGAGACCGCGCGGCAGGCCTCGCGGAGCGGCCCGAGCCGGGCGTCGTCCTCGGTGAGGCGGAGGCCCGGATCGGCCTGGACGCGTGTCGGTTCGTACCCGGTGAGGGACAGTTCGGGGAAGACGACGAGCCGCGCGCCCCCGTCCCCCGCGGACCGGATCAGGTCCGCCATGGTGCGGACGTTGGCGTCGATGTCCCCCGGAGCCGGAGTGAACTGTGCCGCTGCGACGATCATGCGGCCATCATCTCCACCGCCCGGCGCCGGGGGAACACTTTCAGGAGGAGATGGCGGCCACCTCGATGATCGACCGCACCTGCGCGATGATGTCCAGCCGGTTGCGGACGAACTCGGGATCGGTGACCGTGCCCGTCGCCGGATCCGTGTTCCCGGCGCCGAACCGCAGCACAGGCGTGTGGACATGGCCGCCGGGCAGGCCCGTCAGACCGAGCCGGTCGCGCAGCAGCGTGGCGCGGTAGGCGATCTCGTTGGAGAGGTAGTTCCCGCCGCCGCCCGCGCGGGCCGTCGAGCCGGGCGTCGGCCCGTCCGGCCGGGTGACGGGCGTCGCCGCGCCGGCCGGGACCTCGGTCACCGCCGTGTTGTCGTACACCGGGAAGGGACCGGTGCCGGCCGCCACGATCGCGGTGTACGGGAGGGTGGTCGCCGTCCACTGGGGCTGCGTCGCCGGGTCGGAGACGGGCACCGTCTCCGTACGCGAGACGTTCTCGTTGTCGGGGAAGCCGCCCCGCCAGGCTCCGTTGTGGCGCTCGATGTCGAAGCGGCCGACCCGCCCCTGGCTGACCGTCGTGAAGAGGTCGGCCTTCGGCAGCTGGTCGCGCAGCGTCCGCTCGACCGTTCCGTCGGCGAAGTCCTGCCAGCGGACGGGGAAGACGGCCGCCTCGACGCGGGCGAGGCCGCCGTCGGCCGTACGGATCCAGGTGCCGTCGAGGGCCAGCGCGGCGGCGCCGGACGGGTTGCTGATCCGTACGTCCCGGTCGAGCGTGAACGGATCGAAGCCGGTGACGAGGACCCGCTTGAAACCCTTGCCGCCCTCGACGCCGTGGCTACCCCTGTCGCCCTTGCCTGCCGGGAGGCGGATCGAGTCCTGGCCCCGCGAGGAGCGCTCCAGGCGGTCGAGCAGCCGGGCCCTGGCGGCGTCGTCGAGCGCGAACCGAGGCTGCCAGAGGCGTAGTTCACGGGTCATGGCGAGCCGCGCCCAGTACAGCGGCCGGTCGTCGTCCCGGCTCAGGTCGCCCCGCTCCGGGCCTCGGCCCTGCGCCCGGTCGACCGCCCGTTGCCAGAGCCGGGCACCCAGCCGCGCGACGGCGTGCTCGGCCTCCGGGTAGGAGCCGGTGGCCCGCAGCGCGCGGGCGAACTCCGGTGCCACCGCGTCGAATCCACCGCGCCGCAGGATCTCCTGGGGCGCGGCCCGGTCGAGTCGCGCCTCCTCCACGCCGGCGAGAGTCCCCACGCGGGTCTCCGAGGACGAGGACGAGGCCGAGGCTGGAGGCGAGCCGAGGGTGAGGGCGGCGGTGGCGGCCAGGGCAAGTCCCAGTGAAGCGGGGCGTATCCGTGACACGAGGGTCCTTCCGTCGGGTGCGGGGAGTATCCCGCCCCACCCGCGACTCCCGCTACGGCGCCCTCACTTGTCGCCGCGGTCCTCCGTCGTCACCCTGCCCGTGAGCAGCGCGACGAAGTCCCGGAACGCCGCCGGCATGTCGACCGCCTCCGGGTCCAGGAGCCACTGGTACTGCAGTCCGTCCATCACCGCCGTCAGCAGCGGCGCCGCCCGCTCCGGGGTCAGTCCGCCCGGCAGGCGCTCGCCGAACTCCAGGCGCAGCACCTTCGCCATCTCCGCGCGGACCTGGGCGTACCGCTCGGTGAAGAACTCCCGCGCCGGGTGGCCGTCGGTCACGCTCTCGCCGAGGAGCGCCGAGAAGGTCTGCACGATCCCCGGCCGCATCGCGTTGTACTCGACGAGGGAGTCGATCAGGTCGAGGCGCCAGCCCTCCCGGCCGCGGCCCCCGCTCGTGTCCCAACGGTCGCGCTCCTCCAGGACCGCGACGAGCAGCGCCTCCTTCGTCGGGAAGTAGTGCAGCAGGCCCTGCTGTGTCAGGCCGACCCGTTCCGCGACGGCGCCGAGCGACGCGCCGCGGTAGCCGCGCTCGGCGATCACTTCGAGGGCCGCGCGCAGGATGTCCGCGCGCCGCTCCTCGCTCCTGGCCCGCGCCATCGCCGTGGCCCCCTTTCCCGTCGTGCCCGAAAGTCCTGCGGGACAGGACCGTACGGCATGAGTCGGTAACGAACGAATAACGTAACCTACCGCTCTACAGGTAAGCGGGGCACCATGGCCCGACCAGCACGTCAACGAGGAGGTACGGCCGTGGCAGAGACCAGCGCGGACACCGGCGCGGACACCGGCGCGGACGCCGGCGCGGAGACCGTCCGGGAACAGGCCGTCGAAGCGGCGCTCGCCAAGCTCGACCTGGACACCAAGGCCCGGCTGCTCGCGGGCCAGGACATGTGGTCGCTCCCGGCCCTGCCCGAGATCGGGCTGAAGTCCCTGGTCATGTCCGACGGCCCGATCGGTGTCCGGGGCGTCCGCTGGACCGCCGACGACCCCTCGGTCGCCCTGCCGTCGCCGACCGCGCTCGCCGCCGCATGGGACCCCGCCCTCGCCCGCCGCGCCGGCCGGCTCCTGGCCCAGGAGGCCCGCCGCAAGGGCGTCCACGTCCTCCTCGCGCCCACGGTCAACCTGCACCGGACGCCGCTCGGCGGCCGCCACTTCGAGGCCTACAGCGAGGACCCGTACCTCACCGGCGTCATCGGCACCGGCTATGTCCAAGGCGTCCAGGACGGCGGCGTCGGCACGACCGTCAAGCACTTCGTCGCCAACGACGCCGAGACCGACCGCTTCACCGTCGACAACAAGATCGCCGCGCGCCCGCTGCGCGAGCTCTACCTCGCCCCCTTCGAGGCCATCGTCAAGAACGCCCACCCCTGGGGCATCATGACCGCCTACAACCAGGTCAACGGCGTGACCATGACCGAGCACCGCCGGCTCGTCAACGACGTCCTGCGCGGCGAGTGGGGCTTCGACGGCTTCAACGTCTCGGACTGGATGGCCGCCCGCTCCACCACCGGCGACATCGAGGGCGGCCTCGACGTCGCCATGCCCGGCCCGCACACCGTCTACGGCGAGGCGCTCGCCGCCGCCGTCCGCGCCGGCGAGGTCGAGGAGACGGCCGTCGACACGGCGGTACGGAACGTGCTGCGGCTCGCCGCCCGCGTCGGCGCCCTCGACGGCGCCCCGCCGGCCGTCACCGAGCCCCCCGCCCCGCTCGACGGCGACGCCCTCGCCCGCGAGATCGCCCGCCGCGGCTTCGTCCTCGTCCGCAACGAGGGGGTACGCGGCGGCAGCCCGGCCCTCCCGATCCCCGCCGGACGGACCGTCGCCCTGATCGGCGCGGCCGCCCGCGACGCCCGCGTCCTCGGCGGCGGCTCCGCCCAGGTCTTCCCGGCCCACACCGTCTCTCCGCTCGACGGCCTCACCGCCGCCCTCCCCGACGGCGCCCTGACCTTCTCCGTCGGCGCCGACCCCAGCGACGAACTGGCCCCCGCCGGCCAGGGATTCACCCTTCGCGCCGTCTGCCGCGACGCCGAGGGCGCCGTGCTCGGCGAGGGCAACCTGCCGGGCGGCCAGGTCCAGTGGATCGGCGACGACCTCCCGGCCGGCGTCACCCACGAGGCCCTCGCCTCCGTCGAGGTCGTCGGCACGTTCACCCCGCGCGAGAGCGGCGAGCACTCCTTCGGCACCCGCGGCCTCGGCGCCTTCACCCTCACCGTCGCCGGGGAGACCGTCTACGACGGTGTGCAGACGATGGGCCCGGAGACCGACCCCTTCGAAGCGTTCTTCGGCGCCCCCGTCGAGCGCGCCAAGGTCGCCCTCACCGCGGGGGAGACCGTCGAGGTGTCCCTCCTCCACCCGCTGGACAAGGAGTTCGCGACCCCGCTGCCGGCCGTCATGTTCTCCTTCGTCCACCTCGGTCCGCGCCGTGACCCGGACGAACTGATCGCCGAAGCCGTCGAGGCGGCCCGCGCCGCCGACACCGCCGTCGTGGTCGTCGCCACCACCGAGCGCGTCGAGTCCGAGGGCTTCGACCGCAAGGACCTCGCGCTCCCAGGCCGCCAGGACGAGCTGGTACGGGCCGTGGCCGCCGCCAACCCGAACACCGTCGTCGTCGTCAACGCCGGCTCCCCGGTCGAGATGGACTGGCGCGAGGACGTCGCCGCGATCCTCCTCAGCTGGTTCCCCGGCCAGGAGGGCGGCGCCGCGCTCGCCGACGTACTGACCGGCGCCGAGGAGCCGGGCGGCCGGCTGCCCACCACCTGGCCCGTCGCCCTCGCCGACGCGCCCGTCACCGACGTCACCCCGACCGACGGCGAACTCCACTACGACGAGGGCGTGTTCATCGGCTACCGCGCCTGGGACAAGGCCGGCGCCGTTCCCGCGTACGCCTTCGGTCACGGCCTCGGCTACACCACCTGGTCGTACGACTCCCTGGAGGCGACCCCCGAGCGGGCCACCGTCCGGCTCACCAACACCGGCACCCGCACCGGCCGTGAGGTCGTCCAGATCTACCTGGCGCCGGCGTCGGACCCGGTCGAGCGGCCGGCCCGCTGGCTGGCCGGCTTCGCGAGCGTCGAGGCGGGGGCCGGCGAGAGCGTCGAGGCCGAGATCCCGCTGCCCCGCCGCGCCTTCGAGATCTGGGACGAGGAGCGGAACGGCTGGTCCTTCGTCCCCGGCGCGTACGAGGTCAGGGCCGCGCACGCGCTCGACGACACCCGCCTGACGGCGGTCCTGGAGGTCTGACCCCGCCCATGAGCGGCCCCGGGACGGAACCTGACACCCGCCCCGGGGCTCCAGCCCTTCCGGGCGGCCGTCCAGGTCGTCCCGGCTCAGCGCGTCCCGAAGCGGTAGACCGTCTCCGAGGCGTACCGCTCGCCCGGACGCAGCACCGTGGAGGGGAACTCCGGCCGGTTCGGCGAGTCCGGGAAGTGCTGGGTCTCCAGCGCGATCCCGGAGAACATCGCGTCCGCGTACACCTGGAGCCCCGGCTCGCTCGTCTCCACCGTCACCACCCGCCCGGTCACCGGCGAGTACAGCTCGGCGGCGTCCGGCGCGCCGGCGTCGAGCACGAAGTTGTCGTCGATCCCGACCCCGACGGGCCGGAGCGTACGGAAGTCGAGCCGGGTGCCCCCCACCGGGGCGATCGCGCCGGTCGGGATCCCCGTCCCGTCCTTCGGGGTGAAGTACCCGGCGGTGACGCGCAGTTCGTGCTCGCCGCCCAGGTCCCAGTACGCGTGGTTCGTCAGCGCCACCACCGTCGGGGCGTCCGTGACCGCCCGGTAGGCGATCCGCAGCGCGCCGTCCTCGTCGAGGGTGTACGTGGCCGAGACCTCCAGCCGGCCGGGGAAGCCCTCCTCGCCGTCCGGGCTCACCCGGGACATCCGGACCCCGCCCTCGACCTCCTCGGCGTCCCACACCCGCTTGTCGAAGCCCCGCTCACCGCCGTGCAGGCTGTGCGGGCCGCCGTTGGTGGCGAGCCGGTGCGTCCGGCCGTCGAGGGTGAAGACGCCGCCCGCGATCCGGTTCGCGTAACGCCCCACCAGGGCGCCGAAGTACGGCTCCGGGCGCTTCAGATAGCCGACCAGGTCCGGGAAGCCGAGGACCGTCTCACCCGGCACGCCGTCCCGGTCCGGCGTCGCGACCGACTGCACGATCCCGCCGTACGTCAACAGCCGCACCCGCACCGCGCCCCGTTCGAGCGTCCAGCGCCGTACGTCCGTACCGTCGACCGAACCGAAGGGCTCACCCGTGATCCTCATGATCCGGAACCCTACGCGGGCGGCTCGGGCGCCGTCACCTGCCGGTGCGCGATCTCCGCGAGCCGCGCCTGCCCGTCCCTGCCCGGGTGGAACCAGTCCCACGGGCTGAGCTGCCCGCCGTCGAACCGGAACCCGAACACCGCCCCGCCGTCGTACCGGCAGCGCGCGTCCTTCGCGCAGACCTCCTTCAGGGCCGCGTTGTACGCCACCACCCGGTCCCGCACCAGCGTCCGGCGCCGCTCGGCCGCCACGCCCAGGTCCTGCGCGTCGGCCAGCATGGACGGGCAGATCCCCAGCTTCCAGACCTCCAGGCCCCTCGGGCTCGTCCGCCCCTGCGACCACAGCCGGTGCAGGTCCGGCACGCTCGACACGTACACCTGCGCCTTGGGCGCCGTCGCCCGCAGCCGGGCCATGGCCGCCGCGAAGGAGGCGCGGAACTCCTCGACCGGGGTCATCAGCGCCGTACTGGCCCGGCAGGCGTCGTTCGCGCCCATCATGACCGTGACCAGCTCCGGCTTCACCGCGGCGGCCCGCTCCATCTGCCCCGGCAGGTCGGCCATCCGCGCGCCGGTCCGCGCCAGGTTCCAGCTCTGCCGCGTCACGCGCTCCGGGCCGAGGAGCCGCAGCGCGAGACTGTTGACGCCGGCGTCGGTACCGGTCGCCCAGGAGGCCTCCGGGCAGTCCGCCAGGACCTCACAGGCGTCGAAGGCGCGGGTGATGGAGTCGCCGACGGCGGCCACGGAGGCGGGGGAGCGGTCCCAGAGCGGCTCGGGGCGCGGCGTGGCCCGGACGGTCGGCGCGACGGCCTCCGGCGACGTCGGCGCGGCACAGCCGGAGAGCGCGCCCACGCCGAGCGCCGCGGCCGCCGCGACGGCGGCGACGGCGGTACGGAAACGGTGTCGGCCGCGCATTCTCCGAGCCCTCCTCCGGCATCCGTTCGGCGTCCTGGCGAGTGAAAGCTTGGTGTCCACCCGCCCCCGGACCGACCGTACGTCACCCCAAGGGCGGTGCGGCACGGTAGCTTTTCCCCCGTCGAACCAGAGGCACCTTTGCCAACCGGCTCCGGTAAATTACATCACGTCACATGCTGTCCCCTTTTCGGGGGTTTGCGAAGTTTTTCTCCCGATGCTGTTTACTGAGGCCGCTGGGAAAGGCGAACCTCGTCCCACACTGGAGGTCCCGGTGACGACACGTGGAGTTCTGTACGTTCATTCCGCGCCGCGCGCGCTGTGCCCGCACGTCGAATGGGCGGTCGCGGGTGTCCTCGGTGTGAGAGTCCAGCTCGACTGGATTCGCCAGCCGGCGTCGCCCGGCACCTGGAGAGCCGAGTTCTCCTGGCAGGGGGAGACCGGCACCGCCTCCAAGCTCGCCTCGGCGCTGCGCGGATGGCAGATGCTCCGTTTCGAGGTCACCGCGGAACCCTGCCCGACGGCCGAGGGCGAGCGCTACAGCGCCACCCCCGAGCTGGGCATCTTCCACGCCGTCACCGGCATGCACGGCGACATCCTGATCCCCGAGGACCGGCTGCGGGCCGCGCTGGCCCGCTCCGTGCGCGGCGAGACGGACCTGGAGGGCGAGATCGCCAAGCTCCTCGGAAAGCCCTGGGACGACGAACTGGAGCCCTTCCGGTACGCGGGCGAGGGCGCCCCCGTCCGCTGGCTCCACCAGGTCGTCTGACCCTCCCTCACGCACACGCGCCGAAGGCCCACCCCCCTCGGGGGGTGGGCCTTACGGGTGACGGCGGGTCAGATCGTGCGGAAGGCCAGCACCACGTTGTGGCCGCCGAAGCCGAACGAGTTGTTGATCGCGGCGATCGTGCCCTCCGGGAGCTCGCGGGGCTCGTCGCGGACGATGTTCGCGTCGACCTCCGGGTCCAGCTCGTCGACGTTGATCGTCGGCGGGGCAAGACGGTGGTGCAGCGCCAGGACCGTCGCCACGGTCTCGATGCCGCCCGCGCCACCCAGCAGGTGACCCGTCATCGACTTCGTCGCGGAGACCGCGACATGGTCCAGGTCGTCGCCCAGGACCTTGCGCAGCGCCTTGATCTCGGCGACGTCGCCCTGCGGCGTCGACGTGGCGTGCGCGTTGAGGTGGACGACCTCCGACGGCTTGAGGTCCGTCGAGTCGAGCAGGTTCTGCAGCGCCGTCGCGATGCCCCGCCCGGTCGGCTCGGGCTGCGCGATGTGGTGGCTGTCGGCCGACAGGCCCTGGCCGAGCACCTCGCAGTAGACCCGCGCGCCGCGCGCCTTCGCGTGCTCCTCGGACTCGAGGATCACGACACCCGCGCCCTCACCGAGCACGAAGCCGTCACGGCCCGTGTCGTACGGCCGCGAGGCCTTCGTCGGCTCGTCGTTGTTCTTGGACATCGCCATCATGTTGGCGAAGGCCGCGATCGGCAGCGGGTGGATCGCCGCCTCCGTGCCACCGGCCACGACCACGTCGGCCCGGCCGGTACGGATCATCTCGACCGCGTAACCGATCGCCTCGGCGCCCGACGCGCACGCGGAGACCGGGGTGTGCACGCCGGCCTGGGCGTTCACCTCAAGACCCACGTTGGCGGAGGGACTGTTCGGCATCAGCATCGGAACGGTGTGCGGGGAGACGCGGCGGACGCCCTTCTCCTTCAGCACGTCGTACTGGTCGAGCAGAGTCGTTACGCCGCCGATGCCGGAGGCGATGACGGCGCCGAGCCGCTCCGGCGCGATCTTCGCGTCCTCACCGGCCGGGGCCTCGTAGCCCGCGTCCGCCCACGCCTCGCGGGCCGCGATCAGCGCGAACTGCGCCGAGCGGTCCAGCTTGCGGGCGAGCGGCCGGGGCAGTACCTCGCCCGGGTCCACCGCGGCGGGCGCGGCGATCTGGACGGGCAGGTCGGCGAATCGTTCTCCCTCGAGGGGCTTGACGCCGGAGCGTCCCGCGATCAGACCTTCCCAGGTCGATGCGGAGTCGCCACCCAGCGGTGTGGTTGCGCCGATACCGGTGACGACCACGGTGCGATTGGTCGAGTTCACAGGAATTCTTTCTCCACGTGTGTGATGGTCGAATTACGGCGCCACCGCCGGGTGGCAGACCGAACAGCCAAGGACCGGATCAGTCCTGGTGCTTCAGGATGTAGTCGGTCGCGTCGCCGACCGTCTTGAGGTTCTTGACGTCCTCGTCCGGGATCTTGACCTCGAAGCGCTCCTCGGCGGCCACGACGACCTCGACCATGGACAGCGAGTCGACGTCCAGGTCGTCGGTGAAGGACTTGTCCAGCTGGACGTCCTCGACCGGAATGCCGGCGATCTCGTTGACGATCTCGGCGAGACCCTTGACGATCTCTTCCTGGGTGAAGGCCATGTTGGCGCTCCTTCTGCGATTGCTTTGGTAAAAGGGCTTCCGGAAGATCCGGTGTGCCTAGGGGAGAGTAACGACCGTCGCGGCGTAGACGAGACCCGCCCCGAAGCCGATGACGAGCGCGGTGTCGCCGCTCTTCGCCTTCCCGGTCGCCAGGAGCCGCTCCATCGCGAGCGGGATCGAGGCGGCCGAGGTGTTGCCGGTGGTCTCGACGTCACGGGCGACCGTGACGTGTTCCGGCAGCTTCAGAGTCTTCACCATCGAGTCGATGATCCGCATGTTCGCCTGGTGCGGAATGAAGACGTCCAGGTCGTCCGCCGAGATGCCGGCGGCGTCCAGCGCCTGCTGGGCGACCTTCGCCATCTCGAAGACGGCCCAGCGGAAGACCGCCTGACCCTCCTGCGTGATGGCGGGAAACTTGATCTCGCCCTGCTCGTTGAGGGGCAGCTTCGAGACATCGCCCACATGGAACTCGTTCCACGGGACGGTCTGCTTGATCGTCTCGGACTTGTCGCCCTCCGAACCCCAGACCGAGGGGCCGATGTGCGGCTCGTCGGAGGGGCCGACGACGACCGCGCCGGCGCCGTCGCCGAACAGGAAGGCCGTCGCGCGGTCCTCCAGGTCCGTCAGGTCGCTCAGCCGCTCGACCCCGATGACGAGCACGTACTCGGCCGAACCCTCGACGATCATGCCCTTGGCGAGCGTCAGGCCGTAGCCGAAGCCCGCGCAGCCGGCGGAGATGTCGAACGCGGCCGGCTTGCCGGCACCGATCTTGTCGGCGATCTCGGTGGCGACGGCCGGGGTCTGCTTGAAGTGCGAGACCGTGGAGACGATCACGGCGCCGATCTGCTCCGGGGCGATCCCCGCGTCCGCGAGGGCCTTGCCCGAGGCCTCGACCGACATCGCGGTCACGGTCTCCTCGGGCGAGGCCCAGTGACGGGTGGCGATACCGGAGCGCGAGCGGATCCACTCGTCGGACGAGTCGATCTTCTCGAGGATCACCTCGTTCGGCACGACACGGGTGGGGCGGTAGCCGCCGACACCCATGATCCGTGCGTACGGGGCGCCCTTGCTGGGCTTGATCTTCGACATGCTTCTCTCGGCTCCTATCGGGCTGCTGAAACGTCGGCGATCAGCGTGCGGGCCGCGTCGAGGTCGTCGGGGGTCTTCAGGGCGACCGTGCGGACACCCGGCAGAGCGCGCTTCGCGAGACCGGTCAGGGTGCCGCCGGGGCACACCTCGATCAGCGCGGTCGCGCCCAGCGCCTGGAAGGTCTCCATGCACAGGTCCCAGCGGACCGGGTTGGCGACCTGGCCGACGAGACGCGCGATGATCTCCGCGCCCTCGGTGACGACCTGGCCGTCCTTGTTCGACACGTAGCGCACGGTGGCGTCGGCGACGGTCAGCTCCTTCGCCGCCGCCTCCAGCTTCGCCACCGCGGGAGCCATGTGGTGCGTGTGGAACGCGCCGGCCACCTTGAGCGCGACGACCCGGCGTACGCCCTCGGGCTTGTCCGCCTCCAGGGCGGCCAGCTGCTCGAGGGTGCCGGCGGCCACGATCTGGCCGGCGCCGTTCACGTTGGCCGGGGTCAGGCCGAGCTTCTCGAGGTGCGGGACGGTCACCTCGGGGTCGCCGCCGAGCAGCGCGGACATGCCGGTCTCGGTGACGGCGGCGGCCTCGGCCATCGCCAGACCACGCGTCCGTACGAGACGCAGCGCGGCGGTGTCGTCGAGGACGCCGGCGAACGCGGCGGCGGTGATCTCACCGACGCTGTGGCCCGCGACGGCGCCGGGGGCCACCTCGCCGAGCGCGGCGGCGGACAGCAGTCCGGCGGCCACGAGCAGCGGCTGGGCCACGGCGGTGTCGCGGATCTCGTCCGCGTCGGCCTTCGTGCCGTAGTGGGCGAGGTCGAGCCCGATGGCCTCGGACCAGGCGGCCACACGGTCGGCGGCGCCGGGAAGTTCGAGCCAGGGAGTCAGGAAGCCGGGCGTCTGAGCGCCTTGGCCGGGAGCGACGAGTACGAGCACCCTCACACTCTCTCTTGGGGACGGCTCCGAGCGCCCGTGGGGACAAGGACGAAGAACCGTCGGGGGAATTGTCGGTGTTCGACAAAAGTCTAGGACTGCTGATCTCCGTCGGCCAAGCGTCCGAGGATGAGAGCGATCCGCAGCGTGAACGCGGAACGGACATCGGAGGGTGACCAGCCGGTGACGTCGGTCACACGTCGAAGCCGGTAGCGCACGGTGTTCGGGTGGACGAACAGCATCCGCGCGGCCCCCTCCAGGCTGCTCGCCTGCTCCAGATAGACACTCAGCGTTTCGAGGAGCGCCGACCCCGCTTCCTCCAGCGGTCTGTAGATCTCCTCCACCAGCTGCTCGCGGGCCGAAGGGTCGGACGCGATGGCGCGCTCCGGCAGCAGATCGTCCGCCAGAACCGGCCGGGGGGCGTCCTGCCAGGCCGAACACGCCTTGAGGCCCGCCGCCGCGGCCTGGGCGGACCGTGTCGCCGCGAGCAGATCGGGGACGATCGGTCCCGCGACCACCGGCCCGGCGGCGTACGGCCCGATCAGGGCCTTGGCCACCTGCAGCGGGTTGTCGCTGCCGCCGGCGATGACGACGAGCCGGTCGCCGAGGACGCCGGTGAGGACCTGGAGCTTGGCGTGCCGGGCGGCCCGCCGGATCGCCTCGACGGTCAGTTCGCTGTCCCCGTCGGGGGCGGTGCCGAGGACGACGCAGACGTGCTCGGGGGAGTTCCAGCCGAGGGCCGCGGCGCGGGAGACGGCGCCCTCGTCCGCCTCGCCGGAGAGGACCGCGTTCACCACGAGGGACTCCAGGCGGGCGTCCCAGGCACCACGGGCCTCCGCGGCCTGGGCGTAGACCTGGGCGGTCGCGAAGGCGATCTCGCGGGCGTAGACGAGAAGGGCCTCGCGCAGGATGGACTCGTCCCCGGGCGCCGCGACCTCCTCGATCGCGGTCTCCATCACCTCGATGGTGGTGCGGACCATCTCCACGGTCTGACGCAGCGTGATGGCGCGGGTCAGCTCGCGGGGGGCCGTGCCGAAGACGTCGGTGGAGATCGCCTGCGGCGTCTCGGGGTGCCGGAACCACTCGGTGAACGCCGCGATACCCGCCTGCGCGACCAGCCCGATCCACGACCGGTTCTCGGGCGGCATCGCCCGGTACCACGGCAGCGTCTCGTCCATGCGGGCAATGGCGTTGGCGGCGAGCCGCCCGGAGGACTGTTCGAGGCGCTTCAGGGTGGCGGAGTGCGGATGAGCGGCGTTCGTGGGTTCTGGCACGGGGACAAGACTGCCTTATCGGGACCGCCGAGTGCGGGGTCGGGGCCGTTTCCCCGGTCCGGGACAACGCCCCCGGCGGTTACGGTGAGCCCGTGATGAGCATTCAGCGGGCCGGGGAACGCTACCCGGGGGGCGACCCCGACGCCGGGATCGAGACCCGGCACGCGTTCTCCTTCGGGCGCCACTACGACCCGGGCAACCTCCGCTTCGGCGCCGTCCTCGCCTGCAACGAGGAGCGGCTCGCTCCCGGCGCCGGGTTCGCCGAGCACCCGCACAGCCACACCGAGATCGTCACCTGGGTCGTCGAGGGCGAGCTGACCCACCGCGACACGGCCGGTCACACCACCGTCGTCCGCCCCGGGGACGTCCAGCGGCTCAGCTCCGCGGCGGGCGTACGGCACGAGGAGCGCAACGACGGCGACGTGCCGCTGGTCTTCGTCCAGATGTGGCTCGCGCCCCTGGAGGCGGGCGGCGAGCCCTCGTACGAGATCGTCCGCGGCATCGCCGACTCCACTCCGTACGCCCTCCCGGAGGCGGCGGCGATGCTGCACGTGCGGCGCCTGGAGCCCGGCGAGCGCACCGCCGTCCCGGACGCCGACTTCGTGTACGCGCACGTGGTGCGGGGCACGGTCCGGCTGGCCGGCGAGGAGCTCGCCCCCGGCGACGCGGCCCGCCTCACCGCCACCAGGGACCTCGCGCTCCTGGCCACGTCCGACGCCGAGGTCCTCCTCTGGGAGATGCGGGCGCCGGCCTGACCGCCGCCCCACCGAAGGGCGCGTGCCTCAGCGCGCCAGCGCGCTCTTCGCGCGCCACTGCTCCCAGCTGACGTTCCACGCCCCGTAGCCGTTGCCCGGGGCCACCGTGCCCTTGGTGTCGGCGCCGGTGATCTCGAAGGGGTCGCCGGGCCGGACCGAGGCGTAGAAGGAGGCGGCGTCCGCGGCGCTCATGCCGATGCAGCCGGAGCTCATGTTCGCCCGGCCGAAGTACCGCGCGTTCCACGGCGCCGCGTGCGCGTACATCCCCGACCACGTGAGCCGCATCGAGTGGTCGACCATCTTGTCGTAGGCGTCGCCGAGGCCGACCGTCTCCGAGTTCATGTTGATCGTGCCCTCCTTCGCCATCAGGACCGCCGTCCCGCGCCACGACCGCTTGTCGCCGCCCGGGGTGCCGCCGGAGACGAGGATCGTGCGCACCGCGCGGCCGTCCCGCTCGACGGTGAGCCGCTTGCGGTCCAGGTCGACCTTGACCACCCGGGCCGTGGCGTCGACGGTGAACCCGCTGCGGTAGTCGCGCGTGAACCAGCCGCCGCCCGAGTCCGTCCCGTCGAGCGTGGCGTCGAGGGTCACCTTCGTGCCCGGCTTCCAGTACGCGCGGGGCCGCCAGTCCACCCGGTCCCTGCCCGACCAGTCCTTCAGCCAGCCCCACGAGCCCTCGGTGCCGTTGGAGGTGGTGACCTTCAACTGCCGCTCCACGTCGGCCTTGTGGGTGACCGGCCGGTCGAAGACGATCGACAACGGCTGGGCGATGCCCACGGTCGTGTTCTTGCCGGGCGCCAGTGTCAGCTTGTTGACCCGGTCCGCCTCGGGGATCGAGAAGCTCGACCGGGAGGTCGTCTCCCGCCCGCCGGCGGAGCGCGCGGTGATCTCCACCGTGTACGAGGTGCCCGGCGCGGCCTTGCGGTCGGAGACCCACGAGGCCCCGCCGACAGCGGTACGGCCCGCGAGCACACCGCCGTCCGCGTCGGCCACCTTCACCACCGCGAGGGTGCCGTCCGTCGCCGTCACGGTCACCGGCCGGCCGGCCGCCGGCGGGGCCACGGTCACCTTCGCCGGGCGGTCCTCGGCGGGGGCGGCCGAGCGGGGCGGGGCCTCGGTCACCGTTCCGGCCGAGCAGGCGGTGAGCGCCAGGGCCGAGACGGCCGTCAGCAGGAACAGGGGTATGCGGGTGCGCAGCACGGAACAGACCTCCGCAGCAGGAGAGGAAGAAAAGGTGGGATGTCCCGGACTCTAGGCCGCCGCCGAGGCCTCGCACCCGGTCCGGCGGCTCTGTGACAACGGCTGCGGAGAAACGGTCATGGTCCGGTCACATTCCCCGCTCGGACCGGTCACGACCGGCTGTGAGCCTGCTGTGCGCCCCACCACCGAACGGGGCGGAACCAGGAGGCTTCCGTTGTGTCAGCGCTGCTCGTGACGGCCGCACCCGCCCCCGCGCTACGGCTGGGACCCGTCACCCCCGAGGCGTACCGCGCCTTCCTCGCCGCCCGCTCCACCGGACCGGACGGGCCCAGCTTCCTCCAACTCCCCGCCTGGGCCCGGGTGAAGGACGGATGGCACCACCAACTCGTCGGATGGGGCCCGGAGTCCGGCGAGCTCACCGGCGTCGCCCTCGTCCTGCTCCGCCCCTTCCCCGGCACCCGCAAGTGCTTCGCCTACCTCCCCGAGGGACCGGTCGCCGACTGGGCCGCCCCCCGCCTCGACGGCTGGCTCGACCCCCTCCTGAAGCACCTGCGGGCCTCCGGCGCCTTCGCCGTACGCATCGGGCCCGGCCCCGCGTTCCGCCGCTGGAGCGCCGCCACCCTCAAGGCGAGCACCGGCCCCGGCCGACGCCTCGCCGACGTCCTGGCGAGCGAGGTCGACCCGCTCGGCACCGCCGTCGCCGAACGGCTCAGAGCCCGCGGCTGGCGCCGCTGCGGCGGTGAGTCGGAGGACGGCGCCGACGCCCAGCCCCGCTTCGTCTACCAAATCCCCCTCACCGGCCGCAGCTCCGAAGACCTGTGGACCGGCCTCAACCAGGAGTGGCGCCGCAACGTCCGCAAGGCCCGCAAGTCCGGCGTCGAGATCACCGTCGGCTCGGCGGCCGACCTGCCCGCGTTCCACCGGCTCCTGCGCGTCACCGAGGAGCGCGACGGCTTCCGGCTCGGCCGCTCCCTCGCGTACTACGAGCGTCAGTACGCCGTCCTCAACGCCGAGCACCCCGGCCGGATGAAGCTCTACCTGGCCCGCCACGAGGGCGAGATCCTCGCCGCCCACACCATGATCACGGTCGGTCGGCGGGTCTGGTACCAGACCGGCGCCTCCGCCGACCACCGCCGCGAGGTCCGCCCCTCCAACGCCCTGCAGTGGCGCATGATGCTCGACGCGCACGCACTCGGGGCCGACGTCTACGACCTGCGCGGGGTACCCTCCACCCTCGATCCGGACGACCGCGCCCACGGGCTGCTGCGCTGGAAGCTCGGCACCGGCGGTCAGGTCGTCGAGACACTGGGGGAGTGGGAGATTCCGTTGCAGGGCACGACCAACCACGCGCTGTACCGCGCCTTCCAGGCGTATCTGGCCCGCCGGTGACGGCGACGCTCGCCGAGCCCCCCGCCAAGGCCGCCTCCGTGCTGCGCAGCGGCGCGCTGATGGCCGCCGGCTCGCTGGTCTCGCGCGCCACCGGCTTCGTACGCTCCGCGATCGTCGCGGCGGCCATCGGCACGGGTTTCGTCGCCGACGGGTACGCGCTCGGCAACTCCGTCCCCACGATCGTCTACATGCTGCTGCTCGGCGGCGCGCTCAACGCCGTCTTCGTGCCCGAGCTCGTGAAGGCGGCCAGGGAACACGAGGACGGAGGCCGGGCCTACACCGACCGCCTCCTCACCGTCTGCCTGCTCGCCCTCACCGTCCTGACCGCCGCCGCCGTCCTCGCGGCGCCCGCGATCGTCGACGCGTACACCGACTACACCGGCTCGCAGCGCACGATGACCGTCGCCTTCGCCCGCTCCTGCCTGCCGCAGATCCTCTTCCTCGGGCTCTTCACCCTGCTCGGCCAGGTTCTCAACGCGCGGGGCAGGTTCGGGGCGATGATGTGGACGCCGGTCCTCAACAACGTCGTCGTGGTCGCCGTCTTCGCCCTCTTCCTGGCCGTCTCCGACGGCGGCGAACTCACCCCCGGCGAGACCGCGCTCCTCGGTTGGGGCACCACCGCGGGCATCGCTCTCCAGGCCCTCGCCCTCCTGCCCTCCCTGAGGGCTGCCCGCTTCCGCTGGCGCCCCCGCTTCGACTGGCGCGGCAGCGGCCTCACCGCCCCCCTGCGCGCGGCGGGCTGGCTGGTCCTCCTCGTCCTCACCAACCAGGCGGCGTACTGGGTGACCACCAAGGTCGCGACGGCGGCCGGCCAGCTCGCCGAGGGCGCCGGGCTCAGCGCGTACAACAACGCCTACCAGCTGTGGACCGTCCCGCACGGCATCATCACCGTCGCCCTCGTCACCGCCCTGCTTCCCCGCATGAGCGGCGCGGCCGCCGAGGGCGACCTCGCGGGGGTGCGCCGCGACGTGGCCTACGCCCAGCGCACCAGCGCGGCGGCGGTCGTCCCGGCCGCCTGCGCCCTCTTCGCCCTCGCGGTGCCGGTGATCGGCACGGTCTACCAGTACGGGCGCACCGACGGCTCCGCCGTCCGCTCCATGGCCTGGATCCTGATGGCCCTCGCCCCCGGCCTCGTCGCCCTCTCCGGCCAG
This sequence comes from Streptomyces sp. NPDC015346, assembly GCF_043078785.1. NCBI lineage: Bacteria > Bacillati > Actinomycetota > Actinomycetes > Kitasatosporales > Streptomycetaceae > Streptomyces > Streptomyces sp. NPDC015346. The sequence continues at coordinate 641,688 of NZ_JBIBTW010000001.1, forward strand.
TACGTCTGCACCCGCGCCTTCTACGCGCTCCGCGACACCCGCACCCCCTTCCTCCTGAACCTGGTCATCGCGGGCCTCAACGCACTGGGCGCCGTCCTCGCCCACCGGCTGCTGCCGCCCGAGTGGGCGGTCGCGGGCATGGCCGCGGGCTACTCGCTGGCCCTGTGGGCGGGCTGGGGCCTGACGGCGTACGTCCTGGGACGACGGCTGAAGAACGCCGAAGGTACGGGCGGGGCCGCCTGCGCCGACGGTACGGGCGGGGCCGCCGACGCGCTCGTACGCCTCCTCACCGCCGCCGTACCCGCCGCCGGCTTCGGGCTCCTCACCGCGGACCTGACCACCCCGGCGGGCCCGGTCGCGTCCGGCCTGGCGGGCGCGCTCGCGATCGTCGCCGTCTTCGCCCTCCTGGCCCGCCCGCTGCGCCTCACGGAGGTCCAGGCGCTGCTCGGGGCCGGCTCGGCCCGCGCCCGCCGCCTCATACGACGAGGTGGCTGACCCGGCTGCCGTGCGGGCCCCCTCGGGACCCCGCGGTCCCGCCCGTCCCGTCCCCTTCCGACCTTGGGATACTCCACAGATGCCACGCGTGCTCCTCATCGAAGACGACCCCTCCGTCCGCGAAGGCGTCGAGCTAGGGCTCCGGCGCCGCGGGCACGAGGTGCGGACCGCCGCGACCGGGGAGGCCGGCCTCGCCGCGCTCGACGAGTTCCGCCCCGAGCTGCTCCTCCTCGACCTGATGCTGCCGGGCATGAACGGCGTCCAGGTCTGCCGCCGGGTCCGCGAGACCAGCCAGCTGCCGATCATCATGCTCACCGCCCGCGGCGACGACTTCGACGTCGTCATCGGCCTGGAAGCCGGCGCCGACGACTACATCGTCAAACCCGCCCGCACCGAGGTCATCGAGGCCCGCATCCGCGCCGTGCTGCGCCGCATCGAGGAGCCCGGCGGCGGCCGGCCGGCGGTCGAGTTCCACGGGGAACTGGCCATCGACCGGGCCGGACTCGCCGTCTCCAAGAACGGCGAGCGCCTGGCCCTCGCGCCGTCCGAGCTGAAACTGCTCCTGCACCTCACGGCCGCCCCCGAGCAGGTCTTCAGCCGCCAGCAGCTCCTCGAACACGTCTGGGAGCACAGCTTCCACGGCGACGCCCGGCTGGTCGACGCCTGCGTCAGCCGCCTGCGGAACAAGATCGAGGACACCCCGGGCGAACCCCGCTACATACAGACACTGCGCGGCTTCGGCTACCGCTTCGGACCGCTGTGAAAGCCTTCGCGAGCGAGGAGCCCCGCAGTGCCCGGGCCCGGGCCCGAGGCCGCCGCCCCCGCGCCTTCGGGCTCCGCACCCGCCTCGTCCTCGCCTTCCTCCTCGTCGCCGCCGCCGGCTGCGGCACCACCGCCGCGCTCACCTACCGGGCCGCTCGCAACGCCATCCTCGAACAGACCCAGGACATCGCCGTCTCCCACTTCCGGGAACAGGTCCAGAACGTCCAGGTCGGGCTGCCCGTCGACCGCGAGGTGCTCCAGGACGCGGTCCGTCAGATCGCCCGCCAGGGAAAGCCGCGCCCCTGGCGGGTCTTCGCCGAGTACGGCACCCTCCGCGTCTCCTCCACCACCAGCCCCACCTCCACCGTGGTCACCCCCGCCCTGCGCCGGACCGCCCTCAGCGCACCGCACGGCACCTTCCAGCGGGTCGTCAGCGCCGGCAAGCCGTGGCTCACCGTCGCCCTCCCGATCGTCTTCACACCGGGCGAGGAGAGCGGCGGGACCCGCCCCACCGGCCTCGTCCTCTACGCCGTGATGGAACTGGACGTGGAGGAGGCCAACACCCGGGCCATGGTCACCGCCGCCCGCGACGGCGTCCTGCCCGCCCTCGCCGTGGCGCTGATCCCCGCCCTGCTCGCCGCCCGCAGCGTGCTGCGCCCCGTACGGGACCTGCGGCGGGCCGCCCGCAGCATGGGCGAGGGCAGGCTCGACACCCGGATCCCGGTGAAGGGCGGCGACGAACTCGCCGAGCTGGCCCAGACCTTCAACGAGTCAGCCGCCGAGCTCGAACGCTCCGTCGTCGAGCTGCGCCAGGCCGAGGCCCGCGCCCGCCGTTTCGCCTCCGACGTCTCCCACGAACTGCGCACCCCGCTCGCGGGCATGCTCGCCGTCACCGAGGTCCTCGACGAGGACGCGGCCGGACTCGACCCCGACACCGCCGCGGCCGTCCGGCTGATCAGCTCCGAGACCGGCAAACTCGCCGTCCTCGTCGAGGACCTGATGGAGATATCCCGGTTCGACGCGCGCGCCGCCGAACTCCACACCGACGAGGTGGACGTGGCCGAGACCATCCGCCGAACGCTGCTGAGCCGGCGGTGGACGGACCCGGCGCAGATCGTCACCGACCTGCCCCACGGCATCCGCGCCCGGCTCGATCCGCGCCGTTTCGACGTGGTGATCGCCAACCTCGTCGGCAACGCCCTGCGCCACGGCCGCCCGCCGGTCACCGTCCGGCTCTCCACCGAGTTCCGCGCGCACGACGCGAGAACCTGGCTCGTCACCGAGGTCGCCGACCGGGGCCCGGGCATCGACCCCGACGTGCTGCCGCACGTCTTCGACCGCTTCTACAAGGCCGATCAGGCCCGTACCCGCTCGGCCGGCAGCGGACTCGGACTCGCGATCACCCTGGAGAACGTACGGCTGCACGGCGGCACGGTCCGCGCCACGAACGGCCCCTCGGGCGGCGCCGTGTTCGTCGTCGAGATGCCGGTGACGGCGGGACGGGAGGAGGAGGCATGAGACGCATGAGACGGATGCGCGGGGCTCTCGTCCCGGCAGCGCTGCTCCTCGCCGCCACCGGCTGCGGCATCCAGCAGACCGACGTGGTCGAGGCCGGCGGCGGTGCGACCGTCACCGTCATCCCGCCGGGCGGGCAGCGGATGCTGCTCTTCCTCGTCGACAGCGACGGGAGGGTGCGGCCGGTCGCCCGGTCGATGGGCGACCCGCTGGTGCACTGGGACACCGGCCCCAGCAGCGGCACGGTGAGGCAGGGGACACCTATCGAAACGGAGAACCCCGGCGGCTCGGGCTCCGAGGCGGCCCTGGGAGAGGCCCGTACGGGGGCCGGCAAGGCGCTCGTCGTCCTGACCATCGGGCCGACCGACGCCGAACGGGACGCCGGTCTCGGCTCCCGGCTGCCCGACACCGGACGGTCCCCGGTCACGATCCTCAAGCAGGCCACCAAGGGCGGCAAGACCTGGATCACGACCTCGATGCCCGTCCGCAACCTGGATCCGCTCGCCGTTCAGCAGCTCGTCTGCACGATCGCGTACGCCGAGAACCCCACCGCCCCACCGGAGGTCGTCCTGGGCGGCCCCGACGGCGAACTCCCGGCGGCCCGCTGCGAGTAGCGGGCCAGGCGCCTTCAGAGGGTGCCGGAGCCCGCCGCCCGCAGCTCCGCGAGGACCGCGTCCGTGAACGGCGGCCACGCCTCCACCGCCCAGGCCCCGAAGGGCCGGTCGGTCAGCGCCACGCACGCGGCGCGGGCGTCCGGGTCGATCCACAGGAAGGTGCCGGACTGCCCGAAGTGCCCGAACGTCCGAGGCGAGGACGAGCCCCCCGTCCAGTGCGGCGACTTACCGTCCCGGATCTCGAAGCCGAGCCCCCAGTCGTTGGGCCGCTGATGTCCGTAGCCCGGCAGGATGCCGGTCAGACCGGGGTACGCCACCGTCATCGCGTCGAGCACCGTGCGCGCGTCGAGCAGCCGGGGCGCCTGCACCTCCGCCGCGAACCGCGCCAGGTCGTCGACGGTCGAGACGGCGTCCTTGGCGGGCGAGCCCTCAAGCGTCGTCGACACCATCCCCAGCGGCTCCAGGACCGCCTGGCGCAGATAGTCGGCGAAGGGGATGTCCGTCGCCTTGGCGACATGGTCGCCGAGCACCTCGAACCCGGTGTTGGAGTAGATCCGGCGGGTGCCGGGCGCGGCCGTCACCCGCGGCTCGTCGAAGGCGAGGCCCGAGGTGTGGGCCAGCAGGTGGCGGACGGTCGCGCCCTCCGGCCCGGCGGGCTCGTCGAGGTCGATCGCCCCCTCCTCGTACGCGACGAGGACGGCGTACGCCGCCAGCGGCTTGGTGACCGAGGCGAGCGGGAACCGCTGCCCGGTGGGGCCGTGGGACCCGGCCAGGGTGCCGTCCGCGCGCACGACGGCGGCGGCCGCGGTGGGGACGGGCCAGTTCTCGATCATCGCCAGGCTCTGCATGCAGCCGAGCCTACTTGCTTCGAGTGCACTCGAAGGTTCTAGCGTGGGGGTCATGAGCGTGATCGAAAGCACGACCCGCCCCGAGGGGAAGGACCGTTACACGATCAGCGAGGTGGCCGCACTGACCGGCCTCTCGGCGCACACCCTGCGCTGGTACGAGCGGATCGGGCTGATGCCGCACGTGGACCGGTCGCACACCGGGCAGCGCCGCTTCAGCGAACGCGACCTGCACTGGCTGGCCTTCGTCGGCAAGCTCCGGCTGACCGGGATGCCGGTGGCCGCGATGGTGCGGTACGCGGAGCTGGTGCGGGAGGGCGAGCACACGTCGGCCGAGCGCCGCGAACTCCTGGAGACCACCCGGCGGGACGTGCTGTCCAGGATCGCCGAGCTCCAGGACACCCTCGCGGTGCTCGACATCAAGATCAGCCACTACGGAGAGCAATGCGGAGGTACGACCCGATGAGCAGGATCGCGACGGTACGTCTGGGCACGGACGGTCCGGAGATCGGCGTCCAGGGCTTCGGCGCCATGGGCATCAGCGAGTTCTACGGCGACACGGACGAGGCGGCCGCCCGCGACACCCTCGACGCGGCCCTGGAGGCCGGCGTCACGCTGATCGACACGGCCGACACCTACGGCCAGGGCGCCAACGAGGAGTTCCTCGCCCCGTTCGTCGCCGCCCACCGCGACGAGATCACCCTGGCCACCAAGTTCGCCATCGAACGGCGGCCCGACGACCCGCACCACCGGGGCATCCGCAACGACCCCGCGTACATCCGGAAGGCGGCCGAGGCCAGCCTGCGCCGCCTCGGCGTCGACACCATCGACCTCTACTACATGCACCGGCGCGACCCGGCGGTCCCGCTCGCCGAGTCCGTCGGCGCGATGGCCGAACTCGTACGGGAGGGCAAGGTCAAGCAGCTCGGCCTGAGCGAGGTGACCGGCGCCGAGCTGCGCGAGGCGCACGCCGTCCACCCGATCGCGGCCCTGCAGTCGGAGTGGTCGCTCTTCTCCCGCGACGTGGAGCGCAGCGCGGTCGCCGCCGCGGCCGAGCTCGGCGTGACGTTCGTGCCGTACTCGCCGCTGGGCCGGGGCTTCCTCACCGGTGCGTTCGCGGACGCCTCGAAGGACCTCTCGGGCAGCGACTTCCGCCGGTTTCAACCGCGCTTCAGCGGCGAGAACGCGGAGCGGAACGCGGCCCTCCTCGCCCCCGTCCACAAGATCGCGGCCGCCCACGGGGCGACGGCGGCGCAGATCGCCCTCGCCTGGGTGCAGCAGCGGTCCTCCGTGCACGGCCTGACCGTCGTCCCCATCCCCGGCACCCGGAAGCGGAGCCGCCTGGAGGAGAACGCGGCGGCCACCCGGATCACCCTGACCGACGCGGAACTGGCGGAGCTGGAGCCGATCGCCGCGGAGGTGGCGGGCGACCGCTACCCGGACATGACCTTCACCTCGGCGGCCCGGGAGGGCTGAGGGGAGAGGTCCGTCGGCGGCGGGCACCGAGGGGCGCGGGCCGCTCACGCCAGGCCGAGCGCGAAGACCGCGAAGCCCGCCGCGAGCAGCCCCGCCGCCGCCCGTGGGGCCGGGCCGGTGCGCGCCCACGGGGACTCGAAACCGCGCGCGTACCGCCCGATCAGCACCAGCAGCCCGGCGAAGAGCGGCATCCAGGCGAGCCGGGCGAGAATCCAGCCCACCGTGTCCGGCGCCCCGACGAGCCCCGGGACCTCACCCGCGTACGACGCCGGGATGGCGGCGGCGAGCATCGCCGTCTGGTGCCAGCACAGGATCGTCATCGCGGACAGGTTGACGACCACGACCGGCGCCCACAGCGCGGGCCGCTTCAGCAGCCGGCCCAGCCGGTCGCGCAGCAGGATCGCCAGACCGCTCTGGGCGGCGGCGAGGGCCAGCACGAGGAGCGACGGCGGGTGGGAGTTGGTGCGCGCCTCGCCGGGCACGCCGACCATCGACGTGGGGTAGCCGAAGAAGAGCAGCAGGGCGGCGAAGAGGGCCGCGCCGCCGAGCAGCAGAGCCCAGGCGTGCCGCCTGGTGACCCGGCCCTCGCCCCAGGAGACACCGAGCTGATAGGCGAAGAGCCAGCCGGGCAGGATGGTGAGGACGCCCAGCCAGGAGGGCATGGCCTCGGCGTACGGTCCGTAGCGCAGGAAGTCGACGACGGCGACCGAACCGAGCAGCGGGGCGGCCGCCCACGCGCCGGCCCGGCGGGCGGCGCGGACGCAGAGCGGGGTCAGGGCGGTCACGACCGTATAGACGCCGACGAACCAGAGCGGCTGGACGACGAGGGTGGACGCCGTCCGCAGGGTGTCGCCCGGCACGCCGAAGCCGTAGTGGAGCAGGGGCAGCAGCGCGGCCCACACGGCGGTGACCCCGAGCACCGGCCGGCCGAGCCGGGCGAGCCTCCCCTTGAGCCACGCGCCGGTGGAGCCCCTCCGCCTCCGGTACGACAGGACGGAGGCGTAACCGCCGACCAGGAAGAAGATCCCCAGCATCTGCAGGATCCAGCTGACCGGGGCGAGCCCGGCGAAGGCCGAGAGCGGGCTGGCGTTGTGGAGGGCCCCGTCGGAGGAGAGCGTGAACCCGCCGAGGAGCCAGTGCCCGGTCGGCACGGCGAGCAGGGCGAGGGCGCGCAGCCCGTCGACGGCGCGGTCGCGGTGGGCGGGCGTGCGCGCCTCGATCGTCGCGACGACCTTCGTCATCGTGCTCATCGGACGTCACCGCGGGCGATGGCGGCGAAGGTACGGAGGGACTGGGTGCCGGCACCGAAGTAGCCGTCGTGGCCACGGGCGTCGCCGGCCGGCACGCGGCGGGCCCCGAAGCCGGGCCCGGTGGGGTCCTCGCCGTGCCCGAGCCCCGCGAACTCGACGTTCGGGATCCGGTCGATCCAGTCGGAGGGATCCTTGGCGGCCCAGACCCGGGCGGAGGTGTTCAGCTCGGCGACGTTCCCGGCGCGCATGCCGGGGGAGCCGAAGACGACGAGGTCCTTCGCCTGGAGGGCGTGCGCGGCGAGGCCGCAGACGACGGAGCCGTAGCTGTGGCAGAAGAGGGAGGGGGCGGGGGCGCCGACGGCCGCGAGGCCGTCGGTCAGCCGGGTCAGCCGCTCGGCCCCGACCTCGGCGAGGTCGCCGGTGGCGGCGTCGAGCCCGACGCCGACGGGGGTGGTGTAGCCGGCCCAGGCGATGACGGCGGTGGAGTCGCCGGCCGCGCGGCGCAGGGCGTCCGCCATGTCCGTGAGCGGCTTGCTGTTGCCGGCGTCGATGTCGGACCCTGGCACGACGACGGCGATGTGCCGGGCCCGCGCCAGGTCCCCCCGGACGAGGGCGATCTGCCCCCGGCCGCGCGGATCGTACGCGAGCACCCGCTGCCCGGCGTACCGCGGCCCCGCGGCCTTGGCGTTGGCCTCGAACCGGAGGTGAAGGGGCGCGCCGTCCAGGTTGCCGACGACGGAGGGGTGTTCGCGCACGAGCTCCCGCTGCCGGGCGGGGCTCAAGCCCCCGAAGAACGCGGCCACTTCGTCGGCGCTCATACCCTCCGGCTCGGGCAACCCCTCCGCCCGCCACCCCTCGACCCCGACCGGCGCCCCACTCACAGCCTGCTGAGCCCTCCCGGACGCCCACCCCGCCGTCCCCGCGACCACGGTGGTGGCGAGCGCGGCGGCGACCAACGTCCTTGCGTAGCGGCGCATATGGCGGCCCTCCCTCTTCCCTCTCGGTGTCTCTCGTCCTGGCGAGAGGAAGGTAGAAAGAAGACGCCTGCCGACACGTCACACCGGGGAGCCAACTCCGGCCTCATACCGCAGTAGGGCCGGGAGGGGGGAGGGACCCCCGGGAGAGGGTGGGGCTTTCCCCCGGAGCGGGACGCCGGGGCCGGAGAAGGCCTCACCGGCTTTCCCCTGGGGGGCGTCGGGGCCAGGCGAAGCCCCAGCCCCGCCCCGGGGACGCGTCGGAGCCGGGGGAGCCCGCCCGTCGCTCGGGGGCGATGGCCGTGGCCCCCCGCCCTGGGGACGCGTCGGAGCTGGGGAAGTCCGCCCGTCGCCGGGGGCGTCGGGGCCGGAGACCCGCCATCACCCGGGGGCGGCGGAGTTGGGGGAAAACCCGCCCCTCACCCGGGGACGCGTCCGAGCAGGGGGAACGCCCGTCGTCCGGGGCGTCGGGGCCGGAGACCCGTCATCGCCCGGGGGCGGCGCAGTTGGGGCAAGCCCGCCCCCCGGGGGGTGGCGGAGTTTTGGGGGAAGCCCGCCCCTCGCCCCCGGGGGGCGTCGGGGCCGGGACCGGCCGTCGCCCGGGGCGTCGAGGTCGGGCCCCGCCTCGGGGTGTCGGGGGCGAGGGCTCCCGCCTCGCGGCCCGGCGCGGAGCCGCCGGGGGCGGGGGTACGGGGGCGGAGCCCCCGGTCTCGTCAGAGTTTCGGGGAGGGGCGGGGTGGGGGAAACGCCCGCGCAGCGGTCCCCCTCAGTGGCGCCCGTCCCCCGGCGCCACCAGCCCCGACTCGTACGCGAAGATCACCGCCTGCGCCCTGTCCCGCAGATCCAACTTGGCCAGCACCCGCCCGATATGCGTCTTCACCGTCTGCTCCGCCAGCACCAGCCGATCCGCGATCTCCTGGTTCGACAACCCCCGCGCGATCAGCTCCAGGACCTCCGTCTCGCGCGGCGTCAGACCGCCCAGCCGCAGCGCCGCCCGGTCCGCCCGCGGCGCCGGCCGCGACGCCGCGAAGTCGGCGATCAGACGGCGCGTCACCGACGGCGCCAGCAGCGCCTCGCCGGCCGCGACCACCCGTACCGCCGCGATCAGGTCCGCCGGCGGCGCGTCCTTCAGCAGGAAGCCCGACGCGCCCGCGCGCAGCGCCTCGTACACGTAGTCGTCCACGTCGAAGGTGGTCAGCATCAGCACCTTCGGACGGTGGACGACACCCGCCGGCGGCGACAGGATCTCCCGCGCCGCCGCCAGCCCGTCCATCTCCGGCATCCGTACGTCCATGAGGACCACGTCCGGATGGTTCGCCCGGGCCACCTCCACGCCCCGCTTCCCGTCCGGCGCCTCGCCCACCACGTCGATGTCGGCCTGCGCCGACAGCAGCGCGGCGAAACCCGCCCGTACCATGGCCTGGTCGTCGACGATGATCACGCGGATGGTCACAGGGTGCCCTTCGAGGTCAGCGGGAGGCGCGCGGCCACCCGGAAGCCGCCGTCCGGCAGCGGACCGGTGTCCAGCGTGCCGCCGGTCAACCGTACGCGTTCCCGCATGCCGACAAGCCCGTGCCCGGTCCCCGTACCCCCTTCCAGGGGCGAAGTCCGCGCCGGCACGGGCCCGTTGACGACGAGCACCGTCAGCCAGTCGTCGTCCGAGGTCACCGACACCCGGGTCTCCGCGCCCGGCGCGTGCCGCACCACGTTCGCCAGCGCCTCCTGCACGATCCGGTACGCCGACAGGTCCACCGCCTGCGGTACGTCCCCGAGCCGGGCGGCCAGGTCGGCCGAGAACGACAGCTCGGCCGGCACCCCCGCCCGTACCGTCGCCTCGATCAGCTGCTGCACCCGGTCCAGGCCGGGCTGCGGGGCCCGTTCGCCCTCCGCGTCCTCGCTGCGCAGCACCACCAGCAGCCGCCGCATCTCGGCGAGGGACTCCCGCGCGCTCGCGGCGATCGAGGTGAACTCCTCCCGGGCCGCCTCCGGGAGCCCGGGAATCCGGTACGGCGCCGAGTCGGCCTGCACGGTGATCACGGACATGTGGTGGGCCACCACGTCGTGCAGCTCGCGCGCGATCCGCGCCCGTTCCTCCAGGAGCGTCGCGCGCGCCCGCTCCTCGGCGGTCCGGCGCTCGGCGTCGCCGCGCTCGCGGAGCGTGGCCGTGATGAGCAGGACGACCCCGCTGAGGACGAAGAGCAGGATGTGCACGCTGTCGCTGTGCTTCCGCGAGACCAGCTCGAACGCGAATCCGGCGGCGCCGGTCACCAGCCACACGCCGAGCAGCGCCCGGCGCGACTCGCGCAGCCCCAGCGCGAGCATCAGGGCGAGGTAGCCGACCACGACCATCGGCGTCCACGGCCAGGAACGCCCGTCGAGGCCGTCGAGGCCGTCGGAAGCGAGCATGACCAGCGCACCGACGACATCGGCGGTCCCGATGATCCACCACGCCTGGAGGGGGCGGGTCACGGCGAGCAGCAGCGGCGCGGTCTGGGCGGTGGCGAGGGCACCGGCGAGGGCGCCGTTGACCTGGTAGTCGTGGACGAGCACCGTGATGGTGACGGGCAGCAGCGAGGCGACGAAGGCGAGGGCGACGCCGTACGGCAGCAGCCGCAGCCACCGCTTGCGCGCATGGGCGAGCAGGGGGGCACCCGGCCGCGTCGGCGTCGCGAGGGCGACCCCGAAGGCCTGGGCCAGGTCCCGCGCGGGGGCGAGGACGCGCGCGACGCGGGAAGGGGCTTCGGGGCCGGGGCCGGGGGCGGGGGCGGGGGTGTCGGTAGTCATGGCCTGCTCAGGTTAGGCAGCCTCCCCGCCGGAGGGCGTCATACCGGAGAGCCGGACGCCGACCGATACCGAGGTATGACACCGGCGCGCCCCCGCCCCCTCACAGCTCCGCGAGCAGCTCCGCCTTCTTCACCGTGAACTCCTCGTCCGTCACCAGACCCGCCCGGTGCAGCTCCCCCAGGTACCGGATCCGCTCCGCCACGCCCACCGGATCACGCCGTTCCGTCTCCAGGGCCCCCGCCGTCCGGGCCGCCCCGCGGATCGCCGCGAGGACGGAAGCGGCGAACGGCAGGGACTGGTGGACCGGGCCGTAGCCGAGACCGAAGACGACGGCCGCCGGGTCGCGGTCCACCTGGGCCGACCGCGGCTCGCCGGACCGGGGCAGCAGCCGCAGGTACCCGTCGAAGACGTCCGGCGAGCGCCACTCGACCCCGCTGAGCTCCCGTACCGAGAAGGTCTGGTCGCCCGCCTTCCACTTCTCCGAGGACGCACCCGACCAGGACCAGTGGAAGGTGACCTCCGACCTCCCGTCGAAGCTCGCCTTCCCGTCGTACGCCTTGAAGGACTGCGGCCCTTCCGGCGCGGCCACCAGGAAGGCGTCCGCCGGTTCCGGGCCCGCCGTGAGCAGCGGCCGCAGTTCGTCCCCGTAGTACTCCGCCAGCGTCTCCCGCTCGGCCGGAAGCACCAGCCGGTACGGGTCGCACCCTTCTTTCAGCTGCCCCGCGGCCGCCTCCATCAGGGGATCGGCGCCCGGTCTCGGCACCGCGTGCAGCACGACGGTGCCCCGCTTGCCCGGCGTGAGCGTCACCGACGCCAACGCCTCGTGCGGGACGCGCCGTTCGCGCAGCGTCTGGAAGAGCTTCGGTGTGCGGATCCCCCGTTCGAAGCGGATGACGACGGCGTCGCTCTCGAACTCCCAGGTGGCATGAATTCCGGCCAGCACATCACCCATGTGCCTCATCGTATGTGGCGAGCGCCCGCGCGTCGCCCCTGCGTGGTGGTCCGGGATGCGGGGCTCTACGCGCGTCAGAGGCCTTCCGCGCCGGAGATTCCCCTGCGGCAAGCGCTGTCGGCGCTCGCGCAGGTGAGGCTGTGGTACGAACCAATGCCTATCGCGGCGAAGTTGTGGAGGCTGTCGGTGCCCGGCTCGAAATAGCCGGTGTGGCCGGTGGCTCCGGCCGCCGAGAGGAGCCGCGCCCCGAACTCCGGCGTCACCGGGTCCGCCCCGTGCCCGACCCCGCCGACCGCCAGGTTCGGCACGTCCTGGATCCAGTCGTCGGCGTCCCGCATCGCCCACACCCGGGCCCGGGTCGACAGTTCGGCCGCGCTCTCCACCCGCATGCCGGGGCTTCCGGCCACGGCCACGTCCGTCACCCGGGCGGGCAGGCGGGGCGCGGCGACCCCGCACAGCACCGAGCCGTAGCTGTGGCAGAAGAGGCTGACGCGCGAGGTGCCCGGCAGTGCGGCGGTCATGCCGACGAGCCGTACCGCGCCGGCGGAGGCGAGGCGTCCCATGGCGGCGTCGATGCCGACGCCCACGGGGGCGGTGTAGTCGGCCCAGGCGATGACGGCGGTGGGGGAGCCGGGTGCGGCCCGGCGCTCGGCGGCGTAGAGCGATTCGGCCATTCCGGCGGGGGCGGAGTACTTGCGGTGGGTCTTCTGGAAGGTGAGCAGGTTGGTGTCGACGCCGGGCACGATCACCGAGACCCGCCGGGCCCGGTCCAGATCGCCGAGCACCTCGGCGGTTCGCCCCGGACCGCTGGGGTCGAAGGCGAGGATCTGCCGGCCGGCCCGCATCAGCGACGTGAAGCGGTGCACCCGGCGCAGGGCCTCGTGCCGGCCGGTGGCGCTCAGCCGGGGGTCCTCGACCCTGCCCCGCTCGGCGGCGAGGGCGCGAGCGAGGGACAGCCGGTTGGCGCGGTAGCGCAGGGTGACCGGGGCGCCGTCGAGATTGCCCACGACGAAGGGGTGCGCGTCGGCGAGGAAGGCGCCCCGTTTCGGCCCGATGGAGGCGAAGAACGCGGCGATCGTACGGGCGGGGGAGGCCGGGTCCGGCAGCGCCCGGCCGCCGATCCTGCCGTGGGCCCAGGAGGTGAGCGCGACCGCTCGGGGCTCCTCCGGCCCGCGGTGATCCCGGATCGTGGTCCATCCGGTGGTGGCGAGGAGGACGAAGGCCACGGCCAGCGCGAGCAGTATGCGCCAGGCGGAGAGGGTGGGGGAGGAGTCGAAGGAAGTCACTGCGCGCCACCCTAGGAGACGGGGGCGGGCCTCCGCGCGGCCGAGTGAGGTGGATCACGCCGGATGGCGGAGCGCGGTGACGCTCCGTACGCGCGGGCGTACGCCTCGCGCCGACAGGCGCATGCGGGCTGACGGAGTCGTCAGTTCCGCCAGTCCGGTTCGAGGGCCGGCCGCAGGTGGTCCAGGTAGCGCTCGGTCAGTTCGCGGATGGCCTCCAGCGTCGGGTCGGTGCCCCGGCCCCAGAGCTGGCCGGTCACCCGCATCACCCCGCTGAACGCCGCCACCGCGATCCGGGGGCGCGGGTCCTCGTCCACATCCAGGCCCTCGCGCTCGGCGATCAGCCGGGCGATGGCCTCCTCCATCTCGGTCGAGCGGCGCAGATGGACGGCGAGCAGCGCCGGCGTCGACTCGATCATCTGGAAGGTCCGCAGGTACAGCTCGACGGGCACGACCTCCATGATCGCCTCGCCGATGGTGTCCCAGGAGGCGAGAACGGCGTTGCGCATCGCGTCGAGCGGGCCCTCCTCGGCGGGGCGCTCGGCCAGCGCGCGGACGAAGCGCTCCTCCACCATCTGCTGGACGGCGAAGGCGGTCTCCTCCTTGGAGGAGAAGTACCGGAAGAAGGTGCGCTGGGAGACCTCGACCGCGTCGGCGATCTCGTCGACGGTCGTCCGCTCGTACCCCTGCGTCGTGAAGAGCTCGAGAGCCACCCGCAGCAGCGCGTCGCGGGTGCGCTGTTTCTTCCGTTCCCGCAGTCCGGAAACCGTCACCGCATGGCCCTCTTTCCGCCTCTTTCTCACGGCTTCTCACGTTCGGTGGCCTTCAGGGTACCTGTGAGCTACGTGACAGTTACCGGCGAGTGAAACGCTTTGTCAATTGTCAGTCGCTGACATTAGCCTCTTTCGCATGACTAGTCAGACCACCATGGAAAAGGCCCCGCAGGGTCACGGGGGTGCCCAGAATCCCACGCCGGCCCCGGCGAAGGGACTGCGCGGCCACCCCTGGTTGACTCTGTTCGCCGTGGCTGTCGGCGTGATGATGGTCGCGCTCGACGGCACGATCGTCGCCATCGCCAACCCGGCGATCCAGCACGACCTCGGCGCGACCCTCGATCAGCTGCAGTGGATCACCAACGGTTATCTCCTGGCCCTCGCGGTCGCCCTCATCACGGCCGGCAAGCTCGGTGACCGCTTCGGCCACCGTCAGACCTTCCTCATAGGCATCGCCGGCTTCGCCGCCGCGTCCGGCGCGATCGGCCTGTCCGACTCGATCGCCTACGTGATCGGCTTCCGCGTCCTGCAGGGCCTCTTCGGCGCCTTGCTGATGCCGGCCGCGCTCGGCCTGCTGCGCGCGACCTTCCCCGCCGAGAAGCTGAACATGGCCATCGGCATCTGGGGCATGGTCATCGGCGCCTCGACGGCCGGCGGCCCGATCCTCGGCGGCTTCCTCGTCGAGCACGTCAGCTGGCAGTCCGTCTTCTTCATCAACGTGCCGGTCGGTGTCGTCGCGCTCGTCTTCGGCCTGGTGATCCTCAGGGACCACCGCGCCGAGAACGCCCCGCGCTCCTTCGACGTGCTCGGCATCCTGCTGCTCTCCGGCGCGATGGGATCGCTCATCTGGGGGATCATCCAGGCGGGCGCGGACTGGGGCTGGGCGAGCGGCAACACGTGGGGCTGCCTGCTCGGCGCGACGCTGCTGTTCGGGCTCTTCGCCTTCTGGGAGACCAAGGTCAAGGAGCCGCTCATCCCGATGGCCATGTTCCGCTCCGTGCCGCTCTCGGCCGGTGTGGTCCTGATGGTCCTCATGGCCTTCGCCTTCATGGGCGGCCTGTTCTTCGTGACCTTCTACCTCCAGGGCGTCCAGGGCCTCGGCCCGATCGACGCCGGACTGCACCTGCTGCCGCTGACCGCGATGATGATCGTCTCCTCGCCGCTGGCCGGCGCGCTCATCACCAGGTTCGGCCCGCGCATCCCGCTCGTCGGCGGCATGCTGTGCACCGCGGCCGCGATGTTCGGCATGATCACCCTCTCCGAGGGGACCGGCACCTTCGCCATGTCCCTCTGGTTCGGCCTCCTCGGCCTGGGTCTCGCCCCGGTCATGGTCGGCGCCACCGAGGTCATCGTGGGCAACGCCCCGCTGGAGCTCTCCGGCGTCGCGGGCGGTCTGCAGCAGGCCGCGATGCAGGTCGGCGGCGCGCTCGGTACGGCCGTGCTCGGCGCGGTCATGTCCGCCAAGGTCTCCGGCGACTTCGCGGCGAACTGGAAGGCCGCCGGAGTCCCGGGCGAGCCCGCTCCGGGCCTGGAGCAGGCCGCCGAGTTCGGCATGGTCCCGCAGGAGCTGGCCAAGGCGCCCGGCATGACGCCGGACATGCTCGACCGGATCGGCGGGGTCATCCACGACACCTTCCTGGACGGCATGGGCCTCGCCTTCACCGTCGCCGGTGTCGTCGCGGCCGTCGCGGCCGGGGTCGCCGTGCTCACCAAGCGCGGCGAGAACGCGGAGGCGGGCGCGGGCGGCGCCCACATCTGACGCGGCGCCCACATCTGACGCGTCAAGCGTCAATGCGTCAACAGGCGTTGCCGACAGCCCCGCCGGACCCGTCCGGCGGGGCTGTCACCTATCCGGGTGAACCGGCTCGTGACCTCTTCCCAACCGGGTCGTCGCTCCTCCAGAGTTCTGATTACAGAGAGTGACGAAAAACGGGGGTTCACCGACATGCGTACGAAGACCGTTCTCCCGGCCGCCCTGGCGGCCACCCTGCTCACCCTGCTCACCACCGCGCTCACCGCCCTGCCGGCGACCGCCGGCGCCGCGGCCCCGGCGCCCACGCTCGGTGCCTGCGCGCCCGGGCAGCTCTGCCTCTGGCCCAAGTCCGACTTCAAGGGCAAGGCGCAGCGGTACGAACTGGCCGACACGGACGTCGAGAGCTGCGTCAGGCTCCCGGCCGGTGTCGCGGCCCAGGCGCTCGCCAACCGGACCGGGCGGCCGGTGACCGCCTACCAGTCGGCCGAGTGCGCGGAGACCGGGGAGTTCGAGACCTACCCGGGCCGGGGGACCTGGACGCCCCAGACGCCGTATCAGGTCAGAGCCTTCAAGATCTGGGAGAGGTAGCGGAGCCGCCCTGCTCGGGCACGGCCGCGGCGGGCGGTGAGAGCCGAGCCACCTCCGCGCGGAGCTCCTTCACCTCGCGCGTCAGCGCTTCGAGGAGCTCCGTCTGCCGGCGCTCCACCGCGTCGTCCCGGTCGAAGCGGGAGATGAACCAGGCGGCGATGTTGGCGGTGACCACACCGAGCAGCGCGATCCCCGAGAGCATCAGCCCTACCGCGAGGACGCGGCCGAGTCCCGTGGTCGGGGCGTGGTCGCCGTACCCCACGGTCGTCATCGTGGTGAACGACCACCACACGGCGTCACCGAGCGTCTTGATGTTCCCGTCCGGCGCGTTCCGTTCCACGTGCAGCACGGCGAGCGAGCCGAACATCATCAGCCCGACCACCGCGCCCGCCACATAGGTGGTGAGCGTGATCTGCGGGGCCATCCGGGCCCGCCGGCCCACGAGAAGGAGGGTGGAGACGAGCCGGAGCAGCCGCAGCGGCTGGACCAGCGGCAGCAGCACCGCCAGCAGGTCCAGCGGATGGCTGCGCACGAAGAGCCATCTGGCGGGCGCGAGGACCAGCCGTACGGCGTAGTCGAGGGCGAACGCGCCCCACACCAGCCACTCGACATGGGTGCACAGCCGGTGCACCCAGGGGTCCGCGTCGGGCGCGACGATCGGCACGGCGTAGGCGAGGCCAAAGAGGACGGCGAGCCCCAGCAGCGGTGTCTGGGTGCGCGCTTCCCAGCGCAGCTGCGGGGTGCGTTCCTTCATGACAGGCATCGTAGGCAACGCCGAAGGGCGGCGGGACCACCGGTCCCACCGCCCCTCACCAGCACGAATGCCGGACGGTGTTACGCGTCGCCGCCCGCGGCGCCCGGGTCCGCCGCCGTCACGTCGAGCAGCTGGTAGCGGTCCACGGCCTGCTTCAGGGCCGACCGGTCGACCTTGCCGTCACGAGCCAGCTCGGTGAGGACGGCCAGGACGATCGACTGGGCGTCGATGTGGAAGTAACGGCGGGCCGCACCACGGGTGTCCGCGAAGCCGAAGCCGTCCGCGCCCAGCGAGGTGTAGGCGCCCGGCACCCAGCGGGAGATCTGGTCCGGAACCGAGCGCATCCAGTCGGAGACCGCCACGAACGGGCCCTCCCCGGCGGAGAGTTTCCGCGTCACGTACGGGACGCGCTGCTCCTCGTCCGGGTGGAGCAGATTGTGCCGGTCGACCTCGACGGCCTCACGGCGCAGCTCGTTCCAGGACGTCGCCGACCAGACGTCGGCGCGGACGTTCCACTCCTCGGCGAGGATCCGCTGCGCCTCGACCGCCCACGGCACCGCGACGCCCGACGCCATGATCTGCGCCGGGATGGCGCCCGCCTCACCGGACTTGAAGCGGTAGATGCCCTTGAGGATGCCCTCGACGTCCACGTCCGCGGGCTCCGCCGGGTGCTGGATCGGCTCGTTGTAGACGGTCAGGTAGTAGAAGACGTCCTCGGCGTCGGGGCCGTACATCCGCCTCAGGCCGTCCTGGACGATGTGCGCGATCTCGAAGCCGAAGGCCGGGTCGTAGGCGACACAGCCGGGGTTCGTCGAGGCGAGCAGCTGCGAGTGGCCGTCCGCGTGCTGGAGGCCCTCACCGGTCAGCGTCGTACGGCCGGCGGTGGCGCCGAGCACGAAGCCGCGCGCGAGCTGGTCGGCCATCTGCCAGAACTGGTCGCCGGTCCGCTGGAAACCGAACATCGAGTAGAAGACGTAGACCGGGATGAGCGGCTCGCCGTGCGTCGCGTACGCCGAACCGGCGGCGATCAGCGAGGCGGTGCAGCCCGCCTCCGAGATGCCGTCGTGCAGCATCTGGCCGGTCGGGGACTCCTTGTACGCGAGCAGCAGCTCGCGGTCCACGGCTTCGTACTGCTGGCCCAGCGGGTTGTAGATCTTGGCGCTCGGGAAGAACGCGTCCATGCCGAAGGTGCGGTACTCGTCGGGGGCGATCAGCACGAAGCGCTTGCCGATCTCCTTGTCCCGCATGAGGTCCTTGAGGATGCGGACGAACGCCATCGTCGTGGCGATCGACTGCTGGCCCGAACCCTTCTTGGCCGCCGCGTAGGTCTTCTCCTCCGGGAGGACCAGCGGCTTCGCCCGCACGACACGGGTCGGCACGTACCCGCCCAGCGCCTTGCGGCGATCGTGCATGTACTGGATCTCCTCCGAGTCGCGACCCGGGTGGTAGTACGGCGGGTAGCCCTCGTCCAGCTGCTTGTCCGTGATCGGGATGTGCAGCCGGTCGCGGAAGCGCTTCAGGTCGTCGACCGTCAGCTTCTTCATCTGGTGGGTCGCGTTGCGGCCCTCGAAGTTCGGGCCGAGGGTCCAGCCCTTGACCGTCTGCGCGAGCACCACGGTCGGCTGGCCCTTGTGGGCCTTGGCCGCCGCGAAGGCCGCGTAGACCTTCTTGTGGTCGTGACCGCCGCGGCCCAGGTGGAGGATCTGCTCGTCGGTCATGTTCTCGACCATCGCGCGCAGCCGGTGGTCGTCGCCGAAGAAGTGCTCGCGGATGTAGGCGCCGCTCTCCGTCGCGTACGTCTGGAACTGCCCGTCCGGCGTCGTGTTCAGCTTGTTGACCAGGATGCCGTCGCGGTCCTGCGCGAGCAGCGGGTCCCAGGAGCGGTCCCAGACCAGCTTGATGACGTTCCAGCCGGCGCCCCGGAACTGCGACTCCAGCTCCTGGATGATCTTGCCGTTGCCGCGCACCGGACCGTCGAGCCGCTGCAGGTTGCAGTTGACCACGAAGGTCAGGTTGTCCAGGCCCTCGCGGGCGGCGATGGACAGCTGGCCGAGCGACTCCGGCTCGTCCATCTCGCCGTCGCCGAGGAACGCCCAGACGTGGGACTTGGAGGTGTCGGCGATTCCGCGCGCCTCCATGTAGCGGTTCATCCGGGCCTGGTAGATCGCGCCGAGCGGGCCGAGACCCATCGAGACGGTCGGGAACTCCCAGAAGTCCGGCATCAGCCGCGGATGGGGGTACGACGACAGTCCGTTCGGGTACTTCGACTTCTCCTGGCGGAAGGCGTCGAGCTGCGTCTCGTTCAGCCGGTCCAGCAGGTAGGCGCGGGCGTAGATGCCGGGGGAGGCGTGGCCCTGGAAGAAGATCTGGTCGCCGCCGTCGCCCTCGTCCTTGCCCCGGAAGAAATGGTTGAAGCCGACGTCGTACAGCGAGGCGGAGGAGGCGAAGGTGGCGATGTGGCCGCCGACCCCGATACCGGGGCGCTGCGCGCGCGAGACCATCACGGCGGCGTTCCAGCGGGTCGCGTTCAGGACCTTGCGCTCGATCTCCTCGTTGCCGGGGAAGAACGGCTCGTCCTTGGTCGCGATGGTGTTGACGTAGTCCGTGCTGCGCATCTCGGGCACGGCCACGCGCTTCTCGCGGGCCCGCTCGATCAGGCGGAGCATGAGATAGCGGGCCCGCTCACGGCCTCGCTCGTCGACGGCGGCGTCGAGGGAGTCGAGCCATTCCTGGGTCTCCTCCGGATCGAAGTCCGGGACCTGGCTGGGAAGGCCGCCAATGATGATCGGGTTGCGATCGGATCCGGAAGCCACGCTGTTCCTTCGCTGTTCGGTGGAGCTTCGATGGAGCCCACAGGAGGCCGGGACGTCCATCGTGTACCCCGTCGGTGTCAAACGTCATCTCTACCGAGGGGTAACCCCCACGGGGTGCCCGGTTGGGTCAAATCGCAACCTTACGCTCAACCCGCACATGCGTTCCGTCCGCACGTTCGGCAGACTGAAACCGCGGAAGACCACAAAGCGGTACGAAGCGTGTGCCCGTCCTCACGGAGCGGAGTGGATGCGGCTCGGAAGTTGCGGCGAGACGGCCCCAAACGTCACCGTTTCGGCGGTCTCGACGGCCCGGTACTTGCGCGATCCGCCCAGCACGTGTGGACTACGGCCAGCGCCGCGCGTACGCGCGTGGCCGAAGCATTTTCCATTACATGATCAGGAGGCAAGCCGTGAGCGCGACCGCGGACCACGCGGAGGAGCGGACCAACCCGGCAGCGAGGCTGGGGTTCGAGCCCGGACAGGTGGTCCAGGAGATCGGTTACGACGACGACGTCGACTTCGATCTCCGCGAAGGCATCGAGTCCATCATCGGGTCGGATCTCGTGGACGAGGAATACGACGACGTCGCCGACGCCGTGGTGCTCTGGTTCCGCGACGAGGACGGGGACCTGACGGACTCCCTGGTCGATGCCATCGGCCTGCTGGACAACGGCGGAAACCTTTGGTTGCTGACGCCCAAGACGGGCCGGGACGGCTACGTCGAGCCGAGCGACATCAGCGATGCCGCGCAGACCGCCGGCTTCTCCCAGACCAAGAGCATCAGCGTGGCAAAGGACTGGTCGGGTACCCGGCTCGTCGCCCCCAAGCGCTGATCCCCCAAGCAGCAGGAGCCCCCGCCGACCTCGGTCGGCGGGGGCTCTGTGCGTGGGCCCCCGCGGCCGCGTCCTAAGCTGGCCCTTCACCTGTTCGGCCCAATGGCGGTCGACCGGGTCACCCAGGCCACAAGGTCCAGCGGAAGGGACGCGTACGCATGGCGATCGAGGTCGGCACCAAGGCCCCGGAGTTCGAGCTCAAGGACAACCACGGCCGCACCGTGAAGCTCTCCGACTACCGGGGGGAGAAGAACGTCGTGCTGCTCTTCTACCCCTTCGCGTTCACCGGCGTCTGCACCGGCGAGCTGTGCGAGCTGCGCGACAACCTGCCGAAGTTCGTCAACGACGACACCCAGCTCCTCGCCGTCTCCAACGACTCCATCCACACCCTGCGCGTCTTCGCCGAGCAGGAGGGCCTGGAGTACCCGCTGCTCTCCGACTTCTGGAAGCACGGCGAGGCCTCGCGCGCCTACGGCGTCTTCGACGAGGAGAAGGGCTGCGCGGTCCGCGGCACCTTCATCATCGACAAGGAGGGCGTGGTCCGCTGGAGCGTCGTCAACGCCCTGCCGGACGCCCGCGACCTCGACGACTACCTCAAGGCGCTCGACACCCTCTAGACACGCCCTCCGGACATCGGGGTGAATCGTCTGTCCTGGCCGGGAACCCGTCACTAGGATCCAGTCGTTGATCCGATGCCAACGCACGACGGGGGCGCTGCCCCTGGAAACCACATGGAGGGACTCGTGGGAGTCAGCCTCAGCAAGGGCGGCAACGTCTCGCTGACCAAGGAGGCCCCTGGCCTGACCGCCGTCACCGTCGGTCTGGGCTGGGACGTCCGCACCACCACCGGGACGGACTTCGACCTCGACGCCAGCGCCATTCTGGTCAGCGCGGAGGGCAAGGTCCGCAACGACCAGGACTTCGTGTTCTTCAACAACCTGAAGAGCGCCGACGGCTCGGTCGAGCACACCGGTGACAACCTCACCGGCGAGGGCGAGGGTGACGACGAGCAGGTCAAGGTCAGCCTGGCCACGGTGCCCGCCGATGTCGCCAAGATCGTCTTCCCGGTGTCGATCTACGACGCCGAGAACCGCCAGCAGTCCTTCGGCCAGGTCCGCAACGCGTTCATCCGCGTCGTGAACCAGGCCGGCGGAGCCGAGATCGCCCGTTACGACCTCTCCGAGGACGCCTCGACCGAGACCGCCATGGTCTTCGGCGAGCTGTACCGCAACGGCGACGAGTGGAAGTTCCGCGCGGTCGGCCAGGGGTACGCCTCGGGCCTGCGCGGCATCGCGGCCGACTTCGGCGTCAACGTCTGAGTCGTCCGCACCACACCGCACGACACCGACCCGTCCGGCGCCGCACTCTCCGTGCGGCGCCGGACGTGCCTCATCAGCGGCACCACAGCAGCACCACGAGCACCAGCAGCAGCACAAGCAGCACCAGCAGCATCAGCGGTACTCACCGGGGAGGAACCACATCATGGGCGTCACGCTCGCCAAGGGAGGCAATGTCTCCCTCTCCAAGGCCGCACCCAATCTCACCAAGGTGCTGGTCGGCCTCGGCTGGGACGCGCGCTCCACCACGGGAGCGCCCTTCGACCTCGACGCCAGCGCCCTGCTGTGCCAGTCGGGACGGGTGCTCGGGGACGAGTTCTTCGTCTTCTACAACAACCTCACCAGCCCCGAGGGCTCCGTCGAGCACACCGGCGACAACCTCACCGGCGAGGGTGACGGCGACGACGAGTCGCTCATCGTGGACCTCACCCAGGTCCCCGCCCACTGCGACAAGATCGTCTTCCCGGTCTCGATCCACGAGGCCGACAACCGAGGACAGACTTTCGGCCAGGTCAGCAACGCGTTCATCCGCGTGGTGAACCAGGCGGACGGCCAGGAGCTCGCCCGCTACGACCTCTCCGAGGACGCCTCCACCGAGACCGCGATGATCTTCGGCGAGCTCTACCGCTACGGCGGTGAATGGAAGTTCCGGGCCGTAGGACAGGGGTACGCGTCCGGCCTTCGGGGCATCGCCCTAGACTTCGGGGTCAACGTTTCGTAAAGCCGGTACATAAAACGATGGGGTAGACAGTGGTTCTGAAAACCTTCGGGTGGTCGTTCGCCGTCACGGCGGCCGGCCTCGCTTTCGCCGCTTGGCAGTGGGGGTGGGAGGCGTTCGGGGTCGTACTGATCCTGTCGATCCTCGAGATCTCCCTGTCCTTCGACAACGCGGTGGTCAACGCCGGCATCCTGAAGAAGATGAATGCCTTCTGGCAGAAGATCTTCCTCACGATCGGCATTCTCATCGCGGTCTTCGGCATGCGGCTGGTCTTCCCCGTCGTCATCGTCGCCATCAGCGCGAAGGTCGGTCCCATCGAGGCCGTCCAGCTCGCCATGGACCAGCCTCAGCGGTACGAGGCCCTGGTCACCGACGCGCACGCGGCGATCGCCGCCTTCGGCGGTATGTTCCTGCTGATGATCTTCCTCGACTTCATCTTCGAGGAGCGGGAGATCAAGTGGCTCCGCTGGCTGGAGCGCCCGCTGGCCAAGCTCGGCAAGGTCGACATGCTGTCGGTCTGCATCGCCCTGATCGTCCTGCTCCTCACCGCGATGACCTTCGCCACCCATGCGCACACCAGCACCGGCTACGCCGACAAGTCGGCCACCGTGCTGCTCTCCGGTGTCGCCGGTCTGATCACCTACCTGGTCGTCGGCGGCCTCTCCGGCTACTTCGAGAACAAGCTGGAGGAAGAGGAGGAGCGCGAGCACGAGGAGGAGGAGAAGGCCAGGAAGCAGGGCAAGGAGGTCTCCGCGGTCGGCCTCGCCGGCAAGGCGGCGTTCTTCCTCTTCCTGTACCTGGAAGTCCTCGACGCCTCGTTCTCCTTCGACGGAGTCATCGGCGCCTTCGCCATCACCAACCACATCTTCTGGATGGCGCTCGGCCTCGGCATCGGCGCGATGTACGTCCGTTCGCTCACGGTCTACCTGGTCCGCCAGGGCACCCTTGACGAGTACGTCTACCTGGAGCACGGCGCGCACTACGCGATCGGCGCGCTCGCCGTCATCCTGCTCATCACCATCCAGCACGAGATCAGCGAGCTCATCACCGGCGGCGTCGGGGTGCTCCTGATCGCCGCGTCCTTCCTGTCCTCCGTGCGCCGCAACAAGGCTCTCGCGGCGGCCGAGGGAAAAGCTGACGCCTCGGACAAGAACGAGGTGTCGTCCGGGGTGTGACAGCCCCGGCAATGAGGAACGCTTCACTGCGGGGCGGCCGGTGCACCCGGCCGCCCCGCGGCGTATGCCGTCGCGTATGTCGTCGCGTAAGTCGTGATGTCGAGTGGGGGGTGGGGACGCATGGCCTTCTGGGACGGCCTCTTTCCTGGCAGGACGGCGCAGTTCGACTCGGGCAGCGCCGCGAGCAATTCGATCGAACTGACCCGCCGGCGCCCGTCGGTCTCGCTCACCAAACAGGGCGCGGCCACCGGCAATCTTCGGGTCAACCTCTCCTGGCGGATGCGGACCTCGGACATCGAGGGCCGCTCCCGGCAGAGCGGGAGTCTGCTGCGCCACCCCTCGAAGCTCTTCAAGCCCGAGGTCGTCCAGGCGCACACCCAGGGCGTGGTCAACGTCGACCTCGACCTCGGCTGCATGTACGAGCTGGCGGACGGCAGCAAGGGCGTGATCCAGCCGCTCGGCGGCTTCTTCGGATCCCTGAACTCGCCGCCGTACGTGAATCTGAGCGGCGACGACCGGTTCGGCGGATCGTCCGGTGAGACGATCTTCGTCAATCTCGACCACCGCGACGCGATCAAGCGCCTGCTGTTCTTCGTCTACATCTACGACCAGACGCCGGCCTTCGACCGCACCCACGCCAAGGTGACGCTCTACCCGAGCAACGGGCCCAGGATCGAGATCGAGCTGGACGAGCGCGCCCCACAGGCCCGCTCCTGCGCGGTGCTGACCGTCGAGAACGTCAAGGACGAGCTCGTCGTCCGCCGGGAGGTGAAGTTCGTGTACGGCTTCCAGGCGGAACTGGACCGGCTCTACGGCTGGGGCCTGCAATGGGGGCGCGGCTACAAGACGAAGGCCTGAGGCGTGGCCACGGAGGCGCCGTTACGGGCGCCGGCGCGGGCCCCGTCGCGGGCGGCGTCGCGGGAGTCGTTAGGGACGGACGAACTGCGGGCCCATCGGCGGCATCCGGAAGTTCGGGTCCGGCGCGGGCGCGGCGGCCGCGGCCGGCTGCGGATAGCCGTACGCCGGCTGCGCGGACACGGCCGGCTGCGGATAGCCGTAGGCCGGTACGGGCGCCGGGGGAGCGGTCGGCTGCGGCGGTACGCCCACGGGCGTGTGGTGGACGACCGTCGCGTCCGGATCCGGCTCCGGGGCACGGCGCTCCTCAGGGCTCGCGCTCGCGCTCGCGTCCGCGCCCGCCTCTGTGTCCTCCTCCGTGCCCTCGTCCACCGAGATGCCGAAGTCGGTGGCGAGACCGACGAGCCCGGTCGGATAGCCCTGGCCGACCGCGCGGAACTTCCAGGTGTCCCCGCGCCGGTACAGCTCGCCGCAGATGATCGCCGTCTCCTCGCCGGTCTCCGCCGTGACGTCGAAGAGCGCCAGCGGTTCCCGGTCCGGCGCCGTCGCGTCGTACAGCAGAATCCGCAGGTCGGAGACGGACCGGAAGGTGTCGCCGTCCGAGGAGGCCGCGATCACCACCTGGTCGACCGACGGGTCGAGCCCGCCCAGATCGGCCTCGACCGTGTCGGTGAGACCCTCCGCCACCCGCTTCTTCGGCAGCCGCCGCACCAGCCCCGAAGGATGGCGCGGCTGGTTGTAGAAGACGAAGTCCTCGTCGGAGCGCACGCGCCCGTCGACGCCGAGCAGCAGCGCGGAGGCGTCCACGTCGGGGACCCCGGGGCCCGGGGTCCAGCGGAGCACGGCCCGTACGGCCGCGGTGTCGAGAGGGACGTTGGAGCCCTTCAGCATCGCGTGCGTCATGACCGTCATCCTGCCTTCCCCGCGGACGCCTGGACAACGCGGGGGCCGTACCGATCCGCGTGGCGGCGCGGAAGGCCCCCGGGAGGGCGATCCGCGAGGCATGAGACAGATACGGACGAGTTACCTGGATTTCATGCGACCAGGGAACTAAGGACACCCGCACCTACGTACTATTACCGGCCACGTGTCGTCAGAGCCCACAGAGGCAGTCGGGGGAGTTACATGCGTCATTTCGGGCACATCCCGTCCGCTTCGCGGGCCGGGCTGTTCCACCAGGAGCCGGCCGAGTTCACGTCCGACTCCCCGGCGAGCACGCTCGCCGTGGCCCTCGGGGCCACGCTCTACAGCCCGGCCACCCGGCCGAGGCTCGCCGACGACGTGCGCAAACAGGCCGCACGCGGGGTCGTCTCCATGGTGCTCTGCCTGGAGGATTCCATCGCCGACGCCGACGTGGAGGCCGCCGAGGCCAACCTCGTCCGCCAGTTCGCCGCCCTGGCGGCGGGCACGGGCGGGGACGTGGGCGTGGGCGCGGAGGCCGGTGCGGATGCGCCCCTGGACGTGCCCCGGGACGCGCCCCTGGACGTACCCCTGCTCTTCATCCGGGTCCGGGAGCCCCACCAGATCACCGATCTGGTCGCGCGCCTCGGCGACACCGTCCACCTCCTCTCCGGCTTCGTCCTGCCGAAGTTCACCGAGCGGCGCGGACACGCCTTCCTGGAGGCGCTCACCGCCGCCGAGAAGACCTGCGGGCGGCGGCTCTTCGCCATGCCCGTCCTCGAGTCGCCCGAGCTGCTCCACCTGGAGACCCGCGCCGAGACCCTCGCCGGCATCGCCACGACCGTGGACAAGTACCGCGACCGGGTCCTCGCCCTGCGACTCGGCGTCACCGACTTCTGCTCCGCCTACGGACTGCGCCGCTCGCCCGACATGACGGCCTACGACGTCCAGCTCGTCGCCCATGTCATCGCGGACGTCGTCAACGTCCTCGGCCGCTCCGACGGCACCGGGTTCACCATCACCGGACCGGTCTGGGAGTACTTCCGGCTCGGCGAGCGCATGTTCAAGCCACAGCTGCGCCGCAGCCCCTTCCTGGAGGGCCGCGCGGAGGACCTGCGTACCGCACTCATCGAGCACGACCTCGACGGGCTGCTGCGCGAGATCGAACTCGACCGGGCCAATGGCCTCCTCGGCAAGACCTGCATCCACCCCACCCATGTGGTGCCGGTGCACGCCCTCTCCGTGGTCAGCCACGAGGAGTACAGCGACGCCCAGGACATCCTGCGTCCGGAACGGGGCGGCGGCGGCGTGCTGCGCTCCACGTACACGAACAAGATGAACGAAGTGAAGCCGCACCGCGCGTGGGCCGAACGGACCCTGCTGCGTGCGGAGGTCTTCGGCGTCGCCAAGGAGGACGTCGGTTTCGTGGACCTGCTCACCGCCGGACTGGCCGGCTGAGCTGACGGAAGGTGAATCGGAACGTGGTGTGGTCGGGAACGTGGGTCGCTGAGCGGCTCGGCGTCGAACTGAACGGCGACGAGCGGCTTCCGGGCCTGCTGGGCCTCGCACTGCGCCGCAATCCGAGGCGGGCGCATCTGCTGGTCTCCAACGTGCTGGGCAAGCACGTGCCGCAGCGCCCGTCGGTGGTCCGCGGCGCGGGGTACGACCTGGGTGTACGGGTACGGCGGCTGCTCGGCGACGAGGAGGCCGCCCGTGCCGTCGTCCTCGGGTACGCGGAGACGGCGACCGGCCTCGGCCACAGCGTCGCGGACGGCGTGGGCCTCGCGCCCTACCTGCACTCCACGCGCCGGCCCGTGGCGGGCGTCGCCCCCGCCGGCGGCTTCGAGGAGTCGCACTCGCACGCCACCTCGCACCTGCTGCTCCCGGAGGACCCGAAGCTGCTGGCCGGTGAGGGGCCGCTGGTCCTGGTCGACGACGAGTTCTCCACCGGGAACACCGTCCTCAACACCATCCGCGACCTGCACGAGCGGTACCCGCGCAGCCGGTACGTCATCGTCGCCCTGGTCGACATGCGCACCCCCGACGACCGTGACCGGCTCACCGCCTTCGCGGCCGAGATCGGCGCCCGGGTCGACCTGCTGACCCTGGCGGCCGGCACGGTCGCCCTCCCGGACGGCGTCCTGCGCAAGGGCCAGGAGCTGGTGGCCCGCTACGAGGCGGCGGCGGCCCCCGCCGGGCCCGCCGTGCCCGCGCCCCGGGCGCCGCTCGGTGAGCCCGTACGCGTCGCCCTGGACTGGCCCGAGGGCGTTCCGGACGGCGGGCGCCACGGCTTCACGCCCGAGCACCGTGCCCGCCTGGAGGCCGCCCTGCCGGACATGGCGGCGCGGCTCGCCGAGGCGCTGCGCCCCGCGGGGCCGCGCGTCCTCGTCCTCGGCTTCGAGGAGCTGATGTACGCGCCGCTGCGGCTCGGCACCGAGCTGGAGCTGGCCGGCCTGGACGTCTCGTACTCCACCACCACCCGCTCGCCCGTCCTCGCCGTCGACGACCCCGGCTACGCCATACGCACCAGGATCGTCTTCCCCGCGCACGACACGCCCGCCGACGGGCCCGGGGAGCGGTACGCCTACAACGTCGCCGGGGCCGGCTTCGACGCGGTCGTCGCCGTCGTCGACTCGGCCGCCGACACCCCCGCACTGCACGCCCCCGACGGCCTGCTGGCCCAGCTCGCGGCACACGTCCCGCACGTGGTCCTGGCCGTCGTCCCGAGCTACATACCCGGCTCGGTCCCGGACTCCACCCCGAGCCGGGCCCTGGGCTCCGGGCGGACTCCGGCCCTGGACTCCGTCCCGAGTGCCACTCCCACCAGCCACCTCCCCGCTCCCGCCACCGAAGCTCCCGAAAGGAGCTCCATGCTGCCCGAGCCCCTCCGCGGCCCCGCCTTCTCCTCGTACGCGCCCGACGAGGTCGGCTGGTTGCTCCAGGACCTCTCGGACGTCGAGCTGGAGGCCCCGACCGAGGAGCGCGAGGAGGCCATCCAGAGCGGCGGCGCCCACTACGCGGAGTCGCTGCCGGTCGAGTACCAGCCCAGCGACCGGTACCAGGAGCTCTTCCACGCGGCCCTGGAGACCTCCGCCGCCCGGATCGCCCGCGCCGTCGGCGTCGTCACCGAGACCGTCCTCGCCGAGAAGTCGGGCCGGGGGAGCGGCACGCCCGTGCTCGTCTCCCTCGCCCGGGCCGGCACGCCCGTCGGCGTCCTGATGCGCCGCTGGGCGCAGGCCCGCCACGGACTCGACCTGCCCCACTACGCCGTCTCCATCGTGCGCGGCCGCGGCATCGACGCCAACGCGCTGCGCTGGCTCGCGGCACACCACGACCCGGCCGACGTCGTCTTCGTCGACGGCTGGACCGGCAAGGGCGCCATCACCCGCGAACTCGCCGACGCGCTCACGGAGTTCGAGGCGAAGGAGGGCATCACCGGCTTCGACCCGGAGATCGCGGTCCTCGCCGACCCCGGCTCGTGCGTGCGCACCTACGGCACCCGCGAGGATTTCCTCATCCCGTCCGCCTGCCTCAACTCCACGGTGTCCGGCCTGATATCGCGTACGGTCCTGCGGGCCGACCTCGTCGGACCCGACGACTTCCACGGCGGCAAGTTCTACCGCGAGCTGGCCGGTTCGGACGTGTCGGGCGCCTTCCTCGACGCCGTCGCCGCCCGCTTCGACGAGGTCGGGACGGCCGTCGACACCGAGGTCAAGGAGCTCCTCGCCACCGACCGCACCCCCACCTGGGAGGGCTGGGCGGCCGTCGAGCGGATCAGCGAGGAGTACGGCATCCACGACGTCAACCTGGTCAAGCCGGGCGTCGGCGAGACGACCCGGGTCCTGCTGCGGCGCGTACCCTGGAAGATCCTCGCCCAGCGGGGCGCGGGCGCCGACCTCGCCCACGTACGCCTCCTCGCCGAACAGCGCGGGGTGCCCGTCGAGGAGGTCGACGAACTCCCGTACACCTGCGTCGGCCTGATCCACCCGCAGTACACACGCGGCGCCACGGGCGCCGACGGGAAGGCGGTGATCTCCCAGTGAGCACCACCACCGTGATGGTCGCGAGCGACCTCGACCGTACGCTCATCTACTCCTCCGCCGCCCTCGCGCTCGGCATGCCCGACGCGCAGGCGCCCCGGCTGCTCAGCGTCGAGGTGCACGAGAGCAAACCGCTCTCCTACCTGACGGAGGACGCGGCCGCGCTCCTGGAGGAGCTGGCCGCCGAGGCCGTCTTCGTGCCGACCACGACCCGTACCCGCAAGCAGTACCAGCGCGTCCAACTCCCGGGCCGGGAACCGCAGTACGCCATCTGCGCCAACGGCGGGCACCTGCTCGTCGACGGCGTCAGCGACCAGGACTGGCACGAGAGCGTGGTCCGCCGGCTCGCCGACGAGTGCGCGCCGCTCGCGGAGATCCGTGCCTACTTCACCGCCACCACCGACCTGTCCTGGGTGCGCAAGCACCGGGTGGCCGAGGACCTCTTCGCGTACCTGGTCGTCGAGCGCGAGCGGCTGCCGGAGGAGTGGCTCAAGCGGTTCGGCGAGTGGGCGGAGGACCGGGGCTGGACGGTCTCGCTTCAGGGCCGGAAGGTGTACGCCGTGCCGAAGCCGCTCACGAAGAGCGCGGCGATGCGCGAGGTCGCCCGGCGTTGCGGCGCCGGCCTGACGCTGGCGGCCGGGGACTCGCTCCTCGACGCGGACCTCCTCCTCGCCGCCGACCGCGCCTGGCGGCCGGGCCACGGCGAACTGGCCGACACGGAGTGGACGGCCCCGCACCTGGACGTGCTGGCCGAGCGTGGTGTGGCGGCGGGGGAGGAGATCCTGCGCCGTTTCCTGGTTTCGGTACGGGAGCATCGCGCGTCGGTACCGCCACAGGCCGCGGCCCCGGTTCTGGATGCGGCCCCGGCGCAGGCCGCGGCCCCGGTTCTGGATGCGGCCCCGGCACAGGCCGCGGCCCCGGTTCTGGATGCGGCCCCGGCCCCGGTGCCGTCCCCGGACCCGGCCTGAGCCCGAGCACCGCTCGGGCTCAGGCTCGGGTTCGGTTCAGCCGCAGCAGCCACCCCCGCAGCAGCCACCCCCACCGCCTCCACCGCCTCCGCCGCCGCCTCGCGGGGCGGCGGTGGGGGCCGCCGTACCGCCGACGGCGACGGCCGAGAGCAGCTTGACGGTGTCGTCGTGCCCCTCGGGGCAGGCGGCCGGGGCGGACGACTCGGCCATGGGACGGTTGAGTTCGAACGTGTCGCCGCAGGTCCGGCAGCGGTATTCGTAGCGAGGCATGCCCACCAGGCTAGCGGGCGGCGCGGGCCTTGCCCCCGCCCCGCTCTTCCCTGATCTCCTCGACGACGTGGGCGGCGGTGGCGCGGATGGCCTCCAGCTCGACGAGGAAGTGCCAGTAGTCGGGGTGGCGCTCGCTGTCGAGCGCGGCGATCGCCCGGTCGAGCCGTACGACCGCGTCGTCGAGGGGACGGGCGTGACGCGGGTCGGGGGTGGTGCGGCCGGCCATGGCGAGGCGCTGGGCGTCGCGGATGGCGAACCGCGCGCGGTCGGTCTCGTGGCGCGGGTCCTTGGCGACGGCGTCGAGACGGCGGAGCCGGTCGCCGGCGGCGGAGACGGCCTCGTCGGTGGCGTTGAGCAGGGCGCGCGCGGTGGTGAGGAGGCTGGTGGCGTCCGGCCAGCGCTGCTCGGCGCGTGCCTTGGCGGCCTCACGGAGCCTCTCCTCGGCCTGGTGGACGCTGTCGGCGGCCTGCTCGGGAACGTGCTGAAGGTCCTGCCAGCAGGCGGCGGAGAAGCGACGCCGGAGTTCGGAGAGGACGGGCTGGACCGCCCCGGCCCGGGTGGTGAGCGCCTCGGCGCGGGTACGGAGGGTGACCAGCCGCTTGTCGATCTCGGCGGCGCGCTCGGGCAGCCGCTCGGCCTCGACGCGGACGGCCTCGGCGTCGCGCAGGATCCGGTCGGCGCGCTGCAGGGTCTCGGTGACGCCGTGGCGGCCGGCGCCTTCGTTGAGCTTGGTGAGCTCGGGCCCGAGGGCGGCGAGACGCGCGGCGAGATCATCCGCTCTCAGACCGGACCCGCGCACCGTGTCGAGAGCGGTGCTCGCGTTCCGGAGCGCCTGTCGCGCACGCTCGGCGGCGGGGCCGAGCCGGGCGAGCTGTGTCTCGGCCTTGTCGAGCAGCGGCCCGAGCCCCTCGGTGAACCGGTCCAGCTCCCCCTTGACCCGTACGAGCTCGTCCTTGGCGCGTGTCAGCTCGGCCCGGGCCCGGCCGGCCGTGGCCCCGTCCAGCTCGTCCCGGTCGAGATCGTGCGCGTCGACGGCGGTGATGTAGGCGTGGCTGACCTCGTCGATCCGCCGTCCGAGGGCCGCGAAACCGTCGATGGCGCGGCGGGCACCGGGCGAGTCGTCGACGGCCGTGATCGTCTCGATGGAGAGGCGCAGATCGCGCTGCGCGGTGTCGAGTTCGTAGAACGCGGCGGCGGCGTCGTCCTTCGCGGCCTGGGCCTCGGCCCGCTGACTCTCCCCACGGCCGCCGAACCAGCGTCGCGTACCGCCGCCGGCGAAGGCGGCGGGGGCGAGAGCGAGGCCGAGGAGCGGAAGCGCGAGCGCGAGCCGCAGCATGGACGTGCCTCCTGCGTGAGTCGCCGCCACGTCCCTCTCCCGTGCTGTGATCGCCGCGCTGCCCGGTCGGTTCATTCTCCCACCAGGTAGAGACGAACACACCGGCCCTTTAGTTCGCGTTGCGGACGACGACTTCCCCGTTGTCGCTCCGCGCGGTCACGACATGGGCGCTGCCCTTCAGGGTCGGCACGTCGATGCGGACCTCGCCGTTGTCGCTGCGTCCGTCGATGTCGTACGAGGCTCTGGGCAGGGCGATGTCGATCTCCCCGTTGTCGCTGACGGCCTCCACCCGGCGCGGCACGGCGCTCAGCGAGAGCCGTACGGCCCCGTTGTCGGCACGCGCGACGACCTGGCCGGACGTGGTGCCGCCCGCCACGACGACCTCGCCGTTCTCGCTGGTCAGATCGAGGGGGCCGGAGGCGTTACGGACGACGACGGCGCCGTTGTCGGACCGTATCGTCAGGGCGGTGTCGAAGCCGTCGGCCGTCACCTTCCCGTTGTCGTCCTCCACGGTGACGGCGACCCCGCGGGGCACCTGGATCCGATGCACGGAGTCGCAGTCGCTCGCCACGGCGTCGCACTCCACCCGCAACGTGAGCCGCCCACCCTCCAGCCCCCAGACGGCGTCGGGCCCCTCCCCCATGAACACCCACCCGTCGACCTGCCGGGCGACCCGCACGTCCTGGATGTCGGCGGGCACGATCTCCAGCTCGGAGTCGTGGGCGTCGATCGTGAGCACGTCCCCGGAGAAGGCGAAGGCCTTCTCCTCCACAGGCGCCCCCTCGACGTCCGCACCCCCACACCCACCGACCCCGAGCGCGACGACGACGGCCCCGCCGAAGGCGAGGAGCGCGCGCATGCGACGACGACTACCCATGACGATCATTCCCCCAGGCGAACCGCTGACATTCCCCCCAAGCTACGACCCCCCTCCCCCCACCCACGATCCGGCGACCCACCGCCCCGGGGGTGGGGCTAACCCCCGGAACCACCGGTTTGCGGGACACACCCATGGGCCATGTACGCTGTTGCCTCATTCCACGGGTGCGTAGCTCAGGGGTAGAGCGCTGCTCTTACAAAGCAGATGTCGGCGGTTCGAAACCGTCCGCGCCCACCAGCACAAAGGCCCCCAGTCGATCATGGCTGGGGGCCTTTGACATCTACTTCGGACATCAACGGGGACGGTTGGTCACGCCCGAGGACGGCTCCTGAGCAGCCGGTCTATGTGGCTCACAGCCTCGCGCTGGGTGTCCTGGACGACGTGGGTGTAGACGTTCATCGTCACGGCGATCTGGCTGTGCCCGAGGATCTCCATCACGACACGGGGCGGGACGCCGGCGGCGGTGAGCAGTGTCGCCGTACCGCAGGAAAGGTGCGGTGAAGGTTTCTCTACTTCATCAAGGCGGCTCGCTCCGCGCGCGGCCCGTCGCCCGGGCCTGCGATCCTGTCTGCGCCCCGCTCCGTGCCCCGGCTCCGCCGGCCGCGCGGCTAGAGCGAGCACACCTGATGCAGTGGACGGTAGCCCGGGGTGGCTGGGCCCGGTCGGCTCCACGGCTTTAGGCAGCCACCATGGGGCGAGCTCGAAGATCGGGGGCCCACATCGGGCTTTAGCGGGCAGGTCCAGAGACTGCCCGAGTCGCGAGAAGCTTACGGGCCCCCGATCTCTCGCCCCATGGCAGCTCCCGCCCAAAGCCGCTCCACCGACCTCGATGCGTCGCCCTCCGCTCGCTAGCCCACTTGCTCCCCGGGCGTTCGAGACCTCCAGTGGGCCATGCCCTCCGCGCCGAAGCCAGCCACCACGAACAGGGCCGCCAGCCAGAAGAGCGCCGTGCTCTCCCATTCCAAGCCACCAAGCAGCGCCACCACACCGAGGGAAGGCAGAAAGACCGCGACGGCGGTCCACCACCGGCCCTTGCGAGCTTGCGCAATCGCAGAGGCCGACGCGAGCACGACGAGCAGTACCGTCACTGCCATTGGTACCCACATAGCAGCAGTCTGCCTCCTACCCGTCGGCCGCACGCCCCCACCCCAGCCTGATGCCAGGTCGTGTGCCCCTTGCGTGCCCGATCAGTCGGGGGCAAGGGGGAAACCACGGCGAGTGACAGTCACGGCACCACTGCCGCGCGGGTCAGTGACGGTGCAGCTCAGCCGCCATCCGCATACGGCGTCTTCGAAACTAAGGCCCCAGGGCAAGGCGCCCGGCTAGGCATGGTCGGATGGGTGGCAGTCCCAGGATTCCAGATGCTCCAGGAGAGGTGGCCTGTCGGTGGTCGAGAAGCGGCGGCGCAGCTGGCGAGCCCGCGCAGGGTGGCTGTTCGTAGCCCTATGGTGCGGGGGAGAAGCCGCTTTCTCGGATGGACCAGGCTGGCGGCGAATTCTCTACGCCGCCGTTCTGCTCTTCATGCTGATCGATGCCGCTGCGCACGCGGTTCGCTATCTCCGGGAGCGGCGGATGGCAGGTGACATCCCCAGCTGACGCGACGTTAGTGGTGGCTCTTCGCGGATAGACCGCCAACGCGATGAGCCGACCCACCGGGCCGTGAGCTGTACAGCAGCGAAGTACAGCAACCACCGCAACCGACCACGGCCGATATGGTCCGCCATGGGTCCCATGGTGACCCGTATGACCGCAGGCGCCTGACTCGGTTAGAGCTACCGATCAGAAGGCGACCGCGCCAGATCCGTGCCAGATCAAGTGGTCAGCCACGGTCAACCGAGGTTCGCAACGGTGTAGATGCTGCGTTGACAGGCCCAGTGCCGAGATGGCTGGTGACCAGCGAGGACGGTTCAGCTGCGGGCGCCAGGCTTACAAAGCAGACGTCGGCGGTTCGAAGCCGTCCGCGCCCACCAGTGCGGAGGCCCCTCGTCGATCTCGGCGGGGGGCCTTTGACATCTACCTCTGCCGTCAACGGGGACGGCCGATCACACCGGGACGCCTCTTGAGTAGCCGGTCCGTGTGGCTCACGGCTTCGCGCTGCGTGTCGTGGACGAGTGGGTGTAGACGTTCATCGTCACGGCGATCGGACTGTGTTCGAGGAGCTCCATCACGACCCGCGGAGCGACGTCGGCGGCGGTGAGCGGTGTCGCCGTACCGCAGAGAAGGTGCGGTGAAGGTTTCTCTACTTCATCAAGGCACGCACCGCCGCGCACGGCGCGGCAGCGCGCGGCCCTACGGCTCGGCCCGCGCCTCTGTCTTCGCCCGGCGCGGCCCGGTCGCCCGCGGCCTGACGGCTCGGGCTGATGGACGAGGAAGCCCCTCGTGGTCAGGGCTGCTGTTCTACGCGCGGGTCGGAGAGATGCCTCCGGCGGGGGCGCTCAGGCTCCGGGATGGAGAGGGGCCGCGGGCGTCTGCGGGCTTTGAGTCGTGGTGGCCGTGGGGGCTCCCATCCCGTCTGCCGTCGACCCAGGCAGAGCCGAGCAGACGCGAGTCCTGGCGTCCAGGTCGTTCGTACAGTGGCACGCTCCACCTGGACGTCAGGACCCGTGTCCGCTCCACCGACGTGTGGGTCGACGGCAGACGGGATGGGGGCTGGGGAGGATGATGGGCTGAGGAGGGAGGGCATCTAACGGGCTGTCAGTGGCGACCCTTACTCTTCCGCCATGCGCAAAGGTGCGATCAGCCCACAGGACGTCCTCAAAGCCATAGCGGAGTACGACGAGTTAGGGCGTGACCGGTTCCTGTCCAAGTACGGGTACAAGCCAGCGACCGGGTACCTCCTCATTCATGAGGACCGGACATACGACTCGAAGGCCATCGCTGGCGTGGCCCACAAGTTCGGTCAAGGCCGGGCTCTGAGGCCGGATGAGTTGAGTGGAGGTAGATCGCACGCTGCGAGGTGGCTCGCCCAGCAGGGGTTCTTGATCCGTGCGACTCGGAGCCCCGACTGGACGC
The DNA here is from genome assembly GCF_043078785.1 of Streptomyces sp. NPDC015346. Lineage (NCBI taxonomy): Bacteria > Bacillati > Actinomycetota > Actinomycetes > Kitasatosporales > Streptomycetaceae > Streptomyces > Streptomyces sp. NPDC015346. The sequence continues at coordinate 677,643 of NZ_JBIBTW010000001.1, forward strand.
GAGACGAGATCATCCTGGCCTGCGACCTGGCGATGGCCAATGGTTGGAAGCGACTGGAGTTCGACGACCCGCGCGTGATTGAGCTGTCCGCACTGCTACAGGCCATGCCGATCCATCCTGTAGAGCAGCGAAACGAGCTGTTCCGGAACCCCAACGGCGTAGCTCGCAAAACGGTTGACATCACGTGCCGGCACCCGGACTACCCAGGGAAGCCCACGAATGGCAACGCGCTCGACTTCGAAGTCATGAAGGACTTCCTTGCCCGGCCAGCTGAGATGGCGGCGGTAGCCCAGCGCATCCGACGCGGCCTCACCACCGGCGAATTCCAGGACCTGTCCTCAGAGGTCGAGGAAGAGGATGACTACAGCGCCCCCGAGGGCCGGCTCCTTTTGCGCCGGCACCAGGCTCGGGAGCGGAACAAGAGCCTGCGCAAGAAGAAAATCGCTTCCGTGCTCCAGCGCGGCGGGCGGCTGGCCTGCGAAGCGTGTGGGTTCGACTTCGAGCAGGTCTACGGCGACCGAGGTGCTGGGTACATCGAGTGCCATCATGTCGTGCCGCTGCACGAAGCGGGCGAGGGCCGGACCAAGCTCAGCGATCTCGCCCTCATATGCGCCAACTGTCACCGCATGATCCACCGGGCCGCGCCATGGCCGACTCCTGGGGAGTTGCGGGCCTCCATAGAGCGAAAGCACGCAGCTGACAGGCGAGCAGCGGAAGCCCTGGCACGACCTCGCAGGGCTGCTGACGAGCAGATGCCGAACCCCCAGATCTGACATCCACTGCTGACATCAACGTCGGCGCACAGCGGCAGTCCCGGATGACTGTGGACGGCAGCCGCAACCGGGCCCGCTGCGGTGCTCAGCCGCCTCCGAGCGAACTCAATGGGGAGCACCGCGTCGCCTTTGCTCACGGGGGTGTCGCCGACCTCGACGTCCTCGGTGGCGTACCGGGAGAGGGCGCGTACCACCGGGCCGCACCAGCGCATCAGTTCGTCGACCGTGTCCGGCATCAGGTCCGGCTCGGCCCGCAGCCGCGACAGTTGGGCGGGGGTGGGTCAGCAGGGCGGCCGTGCCGTTGGCGATCAGGTTGACGGTGGTGACATGGCCCGCGACGACCAGGTTGACGATCATCGCGACCATTTCGACGGTGGTCATCCTGTCGCCGCCAGTACCGTGCTGCGCTGTCGCCAGCGGTCGCGCCCCCCCTCGGGGACGGCGATCAGTTCGCAGATCACGGTGGTCGGCAGGGGGCGCGCGAAATGCTCGGCCAGATCGAGGGAGCCGTTCTGGAGGCGGCCGGGCAGGCGGTCGAGCAGTTTCTCGGCGATCGCTTCGATTCTTGGCCGCAGCTGGGCGATCCGGCGCGCGGAGAACGCCCGGGACACCAGCCCCCGAGCCTGCGGTGGTCCCGCCCGTCGCTGTCGAACAGTCCTGCCCGCAGGTACTTCTCGTACCCGGAGAACATGCCCCGGGCCTGCCAGGTCTGCTCCGTGCGGTGCGCCACCGGCGTTCTGGGAACGGTGGCCGCGTCGATGACGAACCGAGCGTCGCTCATCACCATCCGCACGTCGTCGTAGCCCGTCGCCACCCACGTAGGATCGACGCCCGGGACGACTCCGCGCGCCATGGTGCCCCGCTCACGCAACTGCCGGTAGGCGTCGAACGGATCCCGTACGAAGCGCGCCTCGCCCAGATCCACCGTCTCCGGGGAATCGTTCGTTTCCGATTCCTGCAAGGTCATGCATGAGCCCTTCCCCGGGACGGCGAAACCTGGTGCCCATCCGAGCATCCGAATGCGGGATCCCGTTCCGCTTCGGGGCGATTTCACCCGATGGATGGAGGCTTCGCCGTCACGCGTCGAAGTCGTATTCCAGGACGTAGGCGGCGGAGTCCAGGGTCATCTCGTTGAGTTCCACGGCGACGCCGTCGGTCGTGAAGGCCGTGCGGGTGATCAGGATGACCGGGGTGCCGAATTCGAGGGACAGGCGGGTCGATTCGGCCGCTGTCGGCATGCGGCAGCGGATCTCCTCGCGGAAGCGGACGGGCTCGTGGCCGAGTTCGGTCAGGCGGGCGTAGGTGCCGCCCGGGCCCGTGTCCGGTGTCGCGATCGGTGTGCCTTGGGCGAGGGCGGCGGGAAGGTACGAGAGGGAGAGCAGGACCGGCTTGTCGTCCAGGACGAAACGGCGGCTGCGGACGCAGACGGGGGAGTCCGGCGGCAGCCCCAGCGCCTCGGCGACCCGGGCGCTCGCCGCCGCCTCGCCCACCTCGATCTGGTCCACCACGAGCGCCCGGTCCTCGATGTCCGCCGACCACACGGAGCGGCCCGTCCCCCAGTGGCCCTGCGCGAGCCTCGGGATGCCGCGACGGCGCAGCGGGCGGAACGAGCGGACGAAGACACCGGCGCCCTTACGGGCCTCGGCCAGGCCCTCGTTGCGCAGGACGGACAGGGCGTGGCGGGCCGTCATCCGGGCCACGTCGTAGGTCGTCATGAGATCGTTCTCGCCGGGGAGCCGGTCGCCGGGGGCGAAGGCGCCTGACTGGATGGCGGTTCTCAACTCGTCGGCGATGCGCTGGTACTTGGGCCGACGACCGCTGTCCTGGTCAGTCATGGGGGGACCACTCCCTTCGTTTTGCGGGACACCCTACGGCGCACTTCTTCGAGGTGGTGCACGTGTGTGCGCCGACGTGTGCGGTCGATCCGTCCATCGGGGGACATCTCTAGAGATACGTTGACAGGGAGGGGTCTCCCGGCTTGTCTGGGTGTGTCTCGAACCGGGATTCCGGGACGGAGGGATTCGTGCAGCCACTGCCCGAGGTCGGTGACCTCGTACGCGACACCGCCACCGGGCGGGTCGGCTTCTTCGTGGACAGCGTCGCCGGCCGGTGCCTCATCCGGTCGGTCGACGGCGGTCACGCGTGGGAGGCCGAGCCCGGGAACGTACAGCCGGCCACGCCCCTGAGGGAGCTGCGGGCGCGGGCCGCCGAGATCAACGCGCGGAGCAGGCGGAGCCTGGGGACCTGACGTTGTCAGTGGTGCGCGTCACACTGGGAGCATGTGCCGCAGCATCAAGACCCTCCGACCGCCCGTCCTGCCCGAAGAGGCCACCGAGGACGACATCCGCGCCGCCGCCCTGCAGTACGTCCGCAAGGTCTCCGGCTTCCATCACCCCGCCGCGCACAACCGCGAGGTGTTCGACCGGGCCGTGGACGAGATAGCGGCCGCGACCGCACGGCTCCTGGACGGCCTCGAAGTACGCGGAGGCGGCCACCGCGCGCGGGTCGCGGACCCGGCGCCGCCGCACGTCAGGAGGCCGGAGCCGCAGCCACAGCCGTAGCGGTGGCCGGGCGCCGCAGGACGTAGGCCGCCAGGGCGCCCGCCAGGAAGAGCGCGAGGATCGACACCCCCGCGCCGAACCAGGTCGCCCCGAGCCACAGCCCGCCGAACCAGCCCAGCGCCACGCTGTAGCTCGCCCACGCCACGCCCGCCAGCGCCGACCACGGCAGGAACTCCGCGATCCGGCGCCGGGCCGCGCCCGCGCCGAGCGAGACCACCGACCGGCCCGCGGGCGCGAAGCGCGCGATCACCACGAGGAGGCCACCGCCGCGCGCCAGCGCCGCGCCGAGACGTTCCTGCGCCAGCGTGAGGCGGCGCGAGCGGGCGATCGCCCGGTCCAGCCGGGCCCCGCCGCGCCAGGCCAGGCGGTACGCCACGAAGTCGCCGAGGACGGAGGCTGTGGCCGCGCACAGCAGGAGGGGGAGGACGGAGGGCACGTCAGGGGAGGCCGCCGTGGCGGTCGCCGCCGCGGTCGCGGCCGTGATCACCAGGACCCCGCTCGGCAGCACCGGCAGGAAGACGTCGAGAAGTACCGACGTCGCCACCGCCGCGTAGATCCACGGGCCCGCGGTCAGTGACCTCAGTGACCCCATGCTGTCGAGCACGTTCACAGCGCTAGAGCGTACGCGGGGGCGGGGTGGGGGAGCGGGGAGGGGCCGGAAAGCCGCTCTCGCGGGTCCGGCCCCCTGGCTGATCGGCCGCCGATCGGTCTTACGCCGCGACCGCCGCGTGCTGGTCCTCGCGCCGGTCCGCGCGCTCACCCTTGCGCTCGCCCGTCTCCGCGCCGCGCGCGCCGAACAGGCGGTCGAGCGCCAGTGCGCCCGGGCCGGTGAAGACGAGCAGCAGGAACGCCCAGCAGAAGAGCGCCGCGCCCTCTCCGTTGTTCTGCAGCGGGAAGAGCGCCTCGGGCTGGTGGACCTTGAAGTACGCGTACGCCATCGAGCCCGAGGCTATGAAGGCGGCGGTACGGGTCCCCAGGCCGGCCAGCACCAGGGCGCCCGCGACGAGCTGGATCACGGCCGCGTACCAGCCCGGCCAGGTACCGGCGGGCACGGTGCCGCCGCCCATCGCGCCGCCGAGGACGCCGAAGAGCGAGGCGGCGCCGTGGCAGGCGAAGAGCAGGCCGACCACGATGCGGAACAGGCCGAGTGCGTACGGCTGGGCCTGGGTGAGGCGGTTCGCCAGGTTGTTCATGGGGACGGGACCCTTCGGGCGTGTCCGCTCCCGGGGGAAACGGAACATGGGGGACTGAACCGATGAGGCCGTCAGGTTAGGCGCCCCTCATCAATACTTGCAAGTTCAACAAGTTCAACATTCGGTTCTCTGCGGCTCTGTGGCGAGCGTCACGAGCCGGCGCCGCCACCGTCGAGCGCCCGCTCGTCGACCGTCACCAACCGCCCGCCCGCGCGCGCCTGATAGAGCCTCAGGCGCGCCCGGCGGCTGTCGAAAGTCAGCGTCATCAGCTGGTTTCCGAACCACGGCCCGCCCGTCCTGCGCCAGGCGACCGACGACCGGCCCACCCGGCCGTGGCGGGCAAGGGCCCGGCCCAGCGCGCGGCCCGCCCGGCTCCAGCCGAAGCGGAAGCCGAGCCGTATCGACGCCGGGACCGCGTTGTGGAGCGGGGAACAGGTCAGTTGGACGACGCGCGCCTCGGGGGCGACGCCGGGGTCCAGGGCGCCGCCCTCGCCGGGCGCGGGCCACTCCGGTTCGGCCACGTACGCGTGGTGTACGTCCCCGGACAGGACGCACACCGTCGCCGGCGCCTGCGGGCCGCTGCCCGCCTCCGCGAGCAGCCGGGTCAGGGCGTCGAACGACGACGGGAACGCCGCCCAGTGCTCCAGATCCGCCCGCTGCCGCAGATCCTCCGCGAACCGTGCCCAGCGCCCGTCCGGGCCGCCCCGCTCACCCCGGCACAGCGACGCGTTCCAGCGCTCCGCGTCGTGGATCAACGGCGGCAGCAGCCAGGGGAGCGAACTGCCCACGAGAAGATGGTCGTACGCGCCCGGGCCGTCCGCCAGCGCCTGCGCGCGCACCCAGGCCGCCTCGGCGTCGTCCAGCATCGCCCGCCCGTCCTCCCGCAGCACGCGCGCCGCCCGGGTGTCGACCATCAGCAGCCGGGTCCGGCCGAAGTCCCTGCGGTAACTCCAGCGCACAGAGGTTGGGTCGGCGTCCGCCTCCGCCACGAACCGGCGCAGCGCCTCCGTACCGTCGGGCGCGGCGCACACCTTCGCGTACAACGGGTCGGCCGCCAGCTCCGCGGGGGAGAGATTGCCGAGGTGCTGGTACACCCAGTACGACATCAGTCCGCTCAGCACCCGCTCGCTCCACCAGTGCGTGGCGCGCATCCGCGCCAGCCAGGCGGCGCTGGTGTTCCAGTCGTCGATGACGTCGTGGTCGTCGAAGATCATGCAGCTGGGCACGGTGGAGAGCAGCCAGCGGACCTCCGGGTCCTGCCAGGACTCGTCGTACAGCCGGGTGTACTCCTCGTAGTCCCCGACCTCCGCACCCGGCGGGTCGCGTGGATCCCGGCGGGCGGCGAGCCAGCGCCGGGTGGCGGTCGTGGTCTCGTCCGCGTACACCTGGTCGCCCAACAGCAGCAGGACGTCCGGGCGTTCGCGCTCCGCGCGGGCGGCCAGGTGCGTCGCCAGGGTGTCGAGCGCGTCGGGGCCGACCGGGTCCCGGCCGGTCGCCGGCTTCGCCGCCCAGCGGCAGGAGCCGAAGGCGAGCGTGATGACGCTGTTCGGCGCCGGGGTGCGGATGGCGCTGGGCGGGAAGCGGGAGTCCGGCGGCGGCCAGACCGCCCGGCCGTCGAGCCGTATCTCGTACGGGGTCGACGTGCCGGGGGTCAGACCCGTCACCGGGATCAGCGCGTAGTGGTGACCGGCGACCTGGAACGTACGGGTCCGGCCGCCGGCGCCGTTCTCGCACCGCACTTCAGCGGTGCACGGGCGGTCGGCCTCGACCCACACCGTCGCGGTGTCGCCGCGCACCCCGTCGACGTACCGCAGCAGTGGTCCCAGTCTGAGTCCGGCCGCCATCGCGCTCCCCCTCCGTCGTCCCGACCCGCCGTACGGTACGAGGTCCGCACGGGAGGGAGCGAGGAGGGGTTCCGGTGTCGTACGCCGGTGTCAGCAGGCGTTCAGGACCGACTGGAGCGCGCTCTTCTCGGCGGAGTCGACGCTCAGGCCCCAGTAGTACTTCACGTGCACCCACGCCCGGGCGTACGTGCAGCGGTACGCGGTGCGCGGGGGCAGCCACTCGGCCGGGTCGAGGTCGCTCTTGGCCTGGTTGACGTTGTCCGTCACGGCGATGAGCTGCGGACGGGTCAGGTCGTTGGCGAACTGCTGGCGCTTGGCGGTGGTCCAGGAGTTCGCGCCCGAGCGCCACGCCTCGGCGAGCGCCACGACGTGGTCGATGTCGAGATCCGAGGCGGCGGTCCAGGTGGCGCCGTCGTACTCCGAGTACCAACTGCCGCTGACCGCCGCGCAGCTGGAGTCCTGGACGACGTTCACGCCGTCCCGCTGGAGGACGACCTCGCGGGTGTTGCAGGTGCCGGACTGGGTGATCCAGTGCGGGAAGAGGTCGCGGCTGTAGCCGGTGGAGGAACCTTCCGCCTTCACCGTGAGCGAGGCGAGGTAGGTACGGGCGGTGGCGGCGCTGACCGGGGTCGGCATCGCCGCCTGGGCGGTCGGGGCGGTGGCGAGGAGGCCGGTGACGGTGAGGGCGGCGGAGGCGGCGAGGACGGTCGCGCGACGAGCTATTCGACGCGCGTAGACGCTGGTGCTTGCGGTGAGCATGCGAACTCCCTTGATGTGGGGGGACCTTGGCCGAGCCGTCCTGGGCGGGTGCCGGGCGGCCCGGTCATCGTGGCGGCGCCGGGTTTCGGTGGGGGGTGCGCCAGGTAACAGGGTGGCGACATGAGCACGTCACATCAAGGGGTCGGGGGGAGGGAGTGTGAGGTGAGGGGGAGTGTGAGGCGAGGGGGAGTGGGTGTGGGGTGACGGAGCGACACTTTCGGGGCCGCGCCCTAGGGTTGGTGTGTGCTTCTGGAAGTGAACGTCACCTTTGGGGTGGTTCTCGCCGTTCTCCTCGTCCTCGCCGCCGGCGTGGTCGCCCTCGCCCGGCTCGGGCGCGCCCGCGACACGCTGGTGGCGGGCGGGCGTGCGGCGCTCCAGCTCGTGGCCGTGTCGCTGGTCATCGGGGTGGTGATGCGGCAGCTGCCGCTGCTGCTGGGTTTCCTGCTCCTGATGTACGGGGTCGCGGTCCTGACGGCCGGGCGGCGCGTGATCCCCTCGCCGGGACGCGGCTGGTGGTGGGCCGGGGTGCCGATCGCGGCGGGCGTGGCGCCGGTCGTCGGGGCGCTCGTGCTCACCGGGCTCGTACCGGTGCGGGGAGTCGCGCTGATCCCCGTGACGGGCATCCTCATCGGCGGGGCCCTGACGGCCACGGTGCTGGGAGGACGGCGCGCGCTCGACGAACTGGAGACGCGGCGGGGCGAGGTCGAGGCGGGGCTCGCGCTCGGGCTGCCGGTGCGGGAGGCACGCCTCGAGGTGGCGCGGAAGGCGGCCTCGGACGCGCTGCTGCCGGGGCTCGACCAGACGCGGACGGTGGGCCTCGTCACGCTGCCGGGCGCGTTCGTGGGGATGCTGCTGGGCGGGGCCTCACCGTGGGAGGCGGGCGCGGTGCAGCTGTTCGTCCTGGTGGCGCTGCTGGTGGTGCAGGCGGTGGCGGTGGCGGCGGTTCTGGAGCTGGTGGCCCGGGGGCGGTTGGCGCGGGGGCGTTGAGTGATGCCCGGCCGCCGTCACGTGGCGCCCGCCCGGCCGGGGGCCGTCAGGTCAGGAAAGTGAGGCGGATCGCGCCGGCGACGGCCTCGGCGCTCACCGAGGTGAGGTCCATGACGTGGACGTCCGGTGCGAAGGCCGCCGCCCTCGGGCCCACGCCCACCACCCGCATGCCCGCCGCGCGCCCCGCCAGGATGCCGGCCTCGCTGTCCTCGAAGACGACGCAGTCGGCCGGGTCGAAGCCCAGTTCGGCCGCGCCCTTGAGGAAGCCCTCCGGGTCCGGCTTGCTCGCGCCGACGCACTCCGCCGTGATCCGGGTCTCCGGCATCCGTAGCGCCGCCGCGCCCATACGGGCCCGGGCGAGGGCCTCGTTCGCCGACGTCACCAGGGCGTGCGGCAGGTCCGCGATGGCGGCCATGAAGGCGGGGGCGCCCGGCACGGGCACGACGCCGTCGAGGTCGGCGGTCTCCTCGGCCAGCATCACCCGGTTGTCCGCGTAGTTCTCCTCCATGGGCCGGTCCGGGAGGAGGACGGCCATCGTCGCGTACCCCTGGCGTCCGTGGACGACCTTGAGCGCCTGCTCGGGGTCGAGTCCGTGCCGGACCGCCCAGCGGCGCCAGCAGCGCTCCACGACGGCGTCGGAGTTCACGAGCGTGCCGTCCATGTCCAGCAGAAGGGCGCGTGCGGTGAGCGTTGCCGGGGTGGTGGCAGGCATCAACGGTCTCCAAAAGGGGTGGGAGGAGAACGAAGTGGACCCGCTCACCGGTCAGGGAGTGCGAGCGGGGCCACTTTGTTCCATCACCATACAAAAGAAGGGGCCCGCTGCGCCACCCCGCCCACGGAGGTGGGTCTCAGCCGCTCGTCACCTGCTCCAGCGCGCGGCGCGTCTCCGGGCCGTAGACGCCCTCCGGGTCCTCCTCGATGTGCATGTACGACTGGTAGTCCGCGACCCCCTCCTGGACGCGCCTGTTGTACTCGCCGTTCATCGGGCCCTCGTACAGCCCGATCTCCCTCAGTCGCCGCTGGAGCTCCGCGACCTCCGGCCCCGAGTCGCCGCGCCGCAGGGTGGGGGCGTCCTCGGTCTCCTGGGAGGGCGTCGACGTCGGTCCGGGGCTGCTCGCGCCGGTCGAGGGGGAAGCCGGTCCGGCGGGAGCGCCGGAGGCGGCCGCCGTGGTCCGGACGGCGGCGGGCGAGGGGGAGGCCGACGCGGACCGGGACGCGGACGGCGAGGCGGAGCCCGGGGCGGAGCTCGGCGGCGGCGCCGTGGACGACGCGGAGGGCGTCGACGTCGGGGCCTCGGACACGGCCACGTTCTCGGAGGCGCTCGTCGTGACCGTGGGTACGGCCGCCCGGTCGTCCGTGTCGCCCTCGCCGTCCAGCAGGCCGGCCGCGAGCGCCGCCGTGCCGACGACGGCGACCGCGACGGCCGCCGTGAGGGCCACCAGCGCGCCCCGCCGCCGCGTGACCGGCCGCTCCGGCTCGAAGTCGTCGAAGTCGTCGATGTGCCCGAGATCCCCGATGTGCCCGAGGTCCTCGACGTGCCCGGGATGAGCACCATGGCCGGGATGAGCACCATGGCCGGGGTGCTCGGAGTGATCGACGTGTGCGCCGTCGGCGGCCGGTGCACCGCCGGGCGAGGGCGCGGGCAGGGACGCGGGCGGTGGCGCGGGTGCGGCGGGCGAGGGCGCGGGCAGGGACGCCGGCGGTGGCACCGGTGCGGCGGACGAGGCTATCGGTATCGGTACCGGCGCCGGCGGCGGCTCGTGCGCGCCGTCCGGTGCCGGCGTTTCCAGCGTCACGTACGGGCGGATCCGCAGCGGATCGAAATCCTGGCCGCAGGCGCAATCCGGTCTGTGTACACCGCATTCAGGACAGACGTGTCCGACCACAGTGGGTCCCCTCCCAAGTCAACTGACAGTGATTATGCACAGGGGTTCAGCAGGTCATATGCGGACATAACGATCAGGATGGGGGTGTACGGACCGGAAGGAGATGCCCATGGCCCAGGAAGTACGGACGCCGGACGTCGGCGGCGGCCCCGCGCCGGGGGAGGGAAAGAGCCACCGCACCCTCCTCGTGGCGATCGGGGCGCTGCTGCTCGGCATGCTGCTCGCGGCACTCGACCAGACCATCGTCTCCACCGCCCTGCCGACCATCGTCAGCGAACTGGGCGGCATGGAGCACCTCTCCTGGGTGGTCACCGCCTACATGCTGGCCGCGACGGCCGCGACCCCCCTGTGGGGCAAGCTGGGCGACCAGTACGGCCGTAAGAAGCTCTTCCAGATCGCCATCGTCCTCTTCCTCATCGGCTCCGCCCTCTGCGGCATCGCCCAGAACATGCCCGAGCTCATCGCCTTCCGGGCCGTCCAGGGCCTCGGCGGCGGCGGGCTCATGGTCCTGTCGATGGCGATCGTCGGCGACCTCGTCTCGCCCCGGGAGCGCGGAAAGTACCAGGGCCTCTTCGGCGCCGTCTTCGGCGCCACCAGCGTCCTCGGCCCGCTGCTCGGCGGAGTCTTCACCGAGCACCTCTCCTGGCGCTGGGTCTTCTACATCAACCTGCCCATCGGAGTCGTGGCCCTCTTCGTGATCGCCGCCGTGCTGCACATCCCGGTCCGCTCCACCCGGCACACCATCGACTACCTCGGCACCTTCCTCATCGCCTCGGTCGCCACCTGCCTCGTTCTGGTGGCCTCCCTCGGCGGTACGACATGGGCGTGGGGCTCCCCGCAGATCGTCGGGCTCGCCGTCCTCGGCGTCGTCCTGCTGGTCTGGTTCGTGTACGTCGAGCGACGCGCGGCCGAACCCGTACTGCCCCTGAAGCTGTTCCGGATCCGGACCTTCACCCTCGTCTCGGTCATCAGCTTCGTCGTGGGCTTCGCGATGTTCGGCGCCATGACCTACCTGCCGACCTTCCTCCAGGTCGTGCAGGGCGTCACGCCCACCATGTCCGGCGTCCACATGCTGCCCATGGTCCTCGGCATGCTCATCACCTCGACCGCCTCCGGCCAGATCGTCTCCCGCACCGGGCGCTGGAAGGTCTTCCCGCTGGCGGGCACCGGGATCACCGCCCTCGGGCTGCTGCTCCTCAACGAAATGACCGAGACCAGCTCCACCTGGCAGATGAGCGTCTACTTCTTCGTCTTCGGCGCCGGCCTCGGCCTGGTCATGCAGGTGCTCGTGCTGGTGGTCCAGAACGCCGTCTCGTACGACGATCTCGGCGTCGCCACCTCCGGGGCGACGTTCTTCCGCTCCATCGGCGCGTCCTTCGGAGTCGCCGTCTTCGGCACGATCTTCACCAACCGGCTCAACAGCAAGCTGGACGACGTCCTCACCGGCCAGCCGCTGCCGCCCGGGACCGGGCCCGACCAGATCGCGGCGGACCCGCGGACCGTCACCGCCCTCCCGCCCGATCTGCGGCCCCCGGTCCTGCACGCGTACGCCACCTCGATCACCGACGTCTTCCTCTACGCGGCGCCGGTGGTGCTCCTTGCCTTCGTCGTCGCCTGGTTCCTGAAGGAGGACAAGCTGCGCGGCTCGGTCACCGCCCCCGACACCAGCCAGACCCTCGCCTCCAACCCGGTGGAACGCTCCTCGTACGACGAGTGCGCCCGGGCCCTGTCGGTGCTGGGCTCGCGCGAGGGGCGCAAGGCGGTCTACGAGAAGATCACCGCCAAGGCCGGGCTCGACCTGCTGCCGGCCGCGAGCTGGCTGCTGCTGCGGATCCGCCGCCACGGCACCGTGGAACCGGCCCGGCTCGCCGAGACCACCCCCGTACCGCTGCGGGCGATCACGGAGGCGGCCCGGCAGGTCGAGGAGCGGCGCCTCGCCCGCCGCGAGGGGCTGCAGCTGATCCTCACCGAGGAGGGCGTGCGGACCGCGACCCGCCTGGCGAAGGCGCGCGAGGAGTCGCTCGCCGAACTGCTCGGCGACTGGTGGGGGCCGGACCGGCCGACGGACCTGGTGAAGCTCGTGGAGGAGCTGACGGCCGAACTGAGCGGCTCGGACGCGGAGCGACCCCACCTGCCCGAACCGCCCCGCGACCACCACGCCTAGCGGATGTCCTGCCGAGCGCCCTGCACCGCCGCGAGGTGCTTGCCGTACCAGATCTCCATGTACGGACCCTCGCAGTACGCCGGTATCTCCGCGTAGCCGTGGCGGGTGTAGAGCGCGCGGGCCTCGACGAGGTCGAGGCGGGTGTTGAGGACCATCCGGCGGGCGCCCAGTTCGGCCGCCGCCTCCTCCAGGGTGCGGAGCAGGGCGCCCGCGCCGCCGAGGCCGCGGAAGGCCGGGCGCAGGAACACCCGTGTCAGCTCGGCCCGTTCACCGTCCAGGAGCAGGACGCCGCCGCACCCCGCCGGCCTGCCCTCGAACCGGGCGACGAGGAACTGGCCGGTCGGCGGGGTCAGCAGCTCCACCCCGTCGTTCGTCAGGCCCTCGTCGATCTCCGCCTGCGTCGCCGGCCGCTTCCAGTACCGGCTGGCGACCTCGTCGTAGTAGTCGCGGCGCAGGGCGGTGGCGTCCGGTCCGTCGTAACCCTCGGCGTGGAAGGTCCAGGCGCTCACTTGGGCGACGCCTGCTGCACGACCTCGAACGACCACAGGGTGGAGCCGGTCGCGGCGGGCTTCGGCCGGCCGCCGCTCTCGCCCTCGGCGCCTCCCGAGGTGCCCTGGTGGGCGGCCTTCATGGAGCCGCTCATCCAGTTCTGGAAGTCCTCCTCGCTGCGCCAGCGGGTGTAGACCAGGTACTGGTCCGTACCCTCCAGCGGGCGCAGCAGCTCGAACCACTCGAAGCCGTCGGAGCCCTCCACGGCCCCGGCGCGGGACGCGAAGCGCTGCTCGAGAACCTCACGCTGCTCGGCCGGGACGGTCAGTACGTTGATCTTCACGATGCTCATGAAGGGCAGGATAGGGGTGGGTCGAACCGATCACTCCACGACGCGGGCGAGCAGCAGCCCGTCGTGGCCCTTCGTCCCCACCGTCTGGAACGCCGTCGCGTCCAACCGGGGCTCGCGGGAGACCAGTTCGAACATCGCGCGCGTTCCGGTGATCGCCGCGTCGTCCGGGTGCGGGGTGGCGATGCCGCCGCCGCGCACGACGTTGTCCACGATGATCACCGTGCCGGGGCGGGAGAGCTTCAGCGCCCACTCCACGTAGCGCGGGTTGTTCACCTTGTCGGCGTCGATGAAGACGAGGTCGAACGGGCCCGCGCCCTCCGCCTCGAGGCGCGGCAGGGTGTCCAGGGCCGCGCCCGTCCGGACCTCGACGATCTTGTCGAGGCCTGCCCTGGCGATGTTGGCGCGGGCCACGTCCGCGTGGACCGGGTTGTACTCCAGTGTGATCAACCGGCCGTCGGCGGGCAGCGCCCTGGCCATCCAGATCGTGCTGTAGCCGCCGAGCGTGCCGATCTCCAGGACCTTGCGCGCGCCCTGGATCGCGACGAGCAGGTTCAGCAGCTTGCCCTGGTTGGGGGCGACGGCGATCTCGGGGAGTCCGGCGGCCGTGGAGTCGGCGAGGGTGGCGGCGAGGGTGTCGTCGGCCGGGACGAGCAGATCCGTGAGGTAGCGGTCGACTGCGGTCCACTGATCATTGGTCATGCGGCCGAACGTACCCCAGCGCGCGCTCGCCGGAACCGTACCGCCACGACGGCGCCGACGGCCGCCAGCAGCACGCCGGTCACCGTCAGGAACCAGACCGGGATGCCACCGCCGACCGTGAGCAGCCGGTCGGTGTGGACGACCCGCTGGTACGGGGTGTCGGCGACCGTCCTCAGTTCGTGGTCGCCGTCGATCCGTGACGGCTCGGGGAACTCCTGGTCGAGGGCGGTGAGGAAGGCCGGCCGCCCGCCGGTGAGTTCCGCGACCGGGCCGGCCGGCTCGGTGATCTGGCCCGCGAACGTGATCTCGGGCTTCGCCCCGCCGATGTCGCCGCGTGGCTCCATGCGGTGGTCGGCGAGGACGTACAGGCCGAGGGACTGCGGGGACCGCGCGAGCCGTGAGAGCCGCATCGGGTAGACGAGCCGGTCGCTCGCGAAGGTGATCTTCAGGGGGTCGAGCTCGCCCCGCAGGACGGCGCCGCCGGTCCCGTCGGTGCTCTTGTCGGCGGGTGCCAGGCGGATCGCGACGTACTCCCACTTCTGCTCGACGTACGGCTCCAGTTCGCCGGCCAGCCGGTCCGGGAGCTCGAAGCCGTTCTTCTCCAGCCAGCCGCTCAGCGCCCCGGGATCGGTGGCCGTGAGCCGTGCGACATCGAAGGGGCCGAGCCGCTCGCGTCCCACGACCGCGACGCTCGTCGGGCTCCTGTCGGCCGGTGCGGCACCGGCGCCGTCCGTGTCGTCGTCGGCGAAGGGCCAGTCGCGGCCCCGTGGCCAGAAATAGTGCCGGTCGCGGTACGCGGGCCGGGTCAGCACGTCGAGCGCGTCGAAGAGCTTCCGGTCGCCGAGCTCGACGTCCGCCCGCCCGGGCACGGGCATGATCCAGGCGGCCCGCTCGGCGTTCCCGCGCACGGTGAAGCGCATGACGATCTGCTCCGTACGGCCGTCCCAGCGCACGGCCGAGGTCTCCCGGTCGACGCCGATCCGCTGCGACCGGTCCGGGATCATGGCTCCGCAGCCGCAGGCGTGGGCCGGCGCGACGAGCGAGACCGACTGGAGCGCGAGCAGCGCGACGAGCATGGCCAGAATTCTCTGTGTCCCCCGCATGCGGGGTCAGACGCGGGCGACGAAGATCCGGTTCCGGCCGGTGAAGAACCCTGCGAGAGAGGTGGGGTGGAGAGGCGCGAGGCGAGAGAGGCGGGGGCCGGGCGTAGGGGGATGTGCCCCCGCCTCCCACGTCAGCCGGGCACGCGGACCCGGAGCTCCTTGATCCCGTTCAGCCAGGCCGCGCGCAGTCGGCGCGGCTCGCCGACGAGGGTGAGATCGGGCAGCACGTCCGCGAGCGCGTTGAAGATCAGCTCGATCTCGTTGATGGCGAGGGACTTGCCGAGGCAGAAGTGCGGGCCTCCGCCGCCGAAGCCGAGATGCGGGTTCGGATCGCGGGTGATGTCGAAGTCCTCCGGGTTCCCGAAGACCTCGGGGTCGTTGTTGGCAGAGGAGTAGAAGAGCCCGATCCGGTCGCCCCTGCGGATCTTCTGCCCGCCGAGCTCGGTGTCCTGCGTCGCCGTCCGCTGGAAGGAGACCACCGGGGTCGCCCAGCGCACGATCTCCTCCGCCGCGGTCGCCGGCCGCTCGCGCTTGAACAGCTCCCACTGGTCGGGGTGGGTCAGGAAGGCGTGCATGCCGTGGCTGATGGCGTTACGGGTCGTCTCGTTCCCGGCCACCGCCAGCAGCAGCACGAAGAAGCCGAACTCGTCCGAGGAGAGGTTGCCCTGTCCCTCGGCCGCGACGAGCTGGGACACGATGTCCCCGGCCGGGCATTCCTTGCGGGCGGCGGCCATGTTCATCGAGTAGCCGATGAGCTCCATGGCGGCCTCGGCGCCGATCTCCTCGGTGATGGCGTACTCGGGATCGTCGTACCCGATCATCTTGTTCGACCAGTCGAAGATCCGGGAGCGGTCCTCCTGCGGTACGCCGATGAGTTCGGCGATCGCCTGGAGCGGCAGCTCCACGGCGACCTGGGTGACGAAGTCGAAGCTGCCGTCCCCGCCACCGTCTGCGTGGTCCGCGCCGGCGTTCCGCTTCGCCTCCTCGACGATCGTCCGCGCCCGCGCGCGCAGGGCCGACTCCAGGTTCCGGATCGCGCGGGGGGTGAAGCCGCGCTGGACGATCTGGCGGACCCGGGTGTGCTGCGGCGGGTCCATGTTGATCATGATCAGCTTCTGGACCTCGATCTGGTCCCGGGTGATGTGCTCGTTGAAGCGGATGATCGCCGTGTTCTCGGTGGAGGAGAACAACTCCGGGTGCGTGGAGACGTACTTGACGTCCGCGTGGCGGGTGACGGCCCAGTATCCCTCGTCGTCGAAGCCGGTGACACCGCGCGGCTGGGGGCACCACCAGACGGGCGCGGTCCGGCGCAGCTGCGCGAACTCCGGGAAGGGGATACGGCTCTGGAGGAGATCGGGGTCGGTGGCGTCGAACCCGTCGGGGAGGTGAGGGCAGGACATCGGCAACACACTCCATGTCTGACGGACCATCAGAAGATGCGAGGTGTCCGAAAGGTAGTAACGAGTTCTACAAGCCGCAAGGCCCGCAGCGGGAACTGTTGCCGGGAGACGGCGCACGCGGGTGTGTGCACAACCCTTGCGTACCGGCGGTAGCAGTCATAAGACTGCACGGAGAACTAGAACGCGTACTAGTTCCCCGTGGTGGTGGTGCCGGGACACCCCGCCGGGGCGAGGAGAGGACGAGCTCATGGCCGCGGAACCCGTCATCGTCGAAGCCGTACGCACCCCCATCGGCAAGCGCGGAGGCGCGCTCGCCAATCTCCACCCCGCCTACCTCCTGGGCGAGACCTACCGCGAACTCCTCGGCCGCACCGGCATCCCCGCCGACTGCGTCGAGCAGATCGTCGGCGGTACGGTCACCCACGCCGGCGAGCAGTCCATGAACCCGGCGCGCAACGCCTGGCTCACCATGGGGCTGCCCTACGAGACCGCCGCCACCACCGTCGACTGCCAGTGCGGCTCCTCGCAGCAGGCGAGCCACATGGTCGCCAACATGATCTCCGCCGGGGTCGTCGACATCGGCATCAGCTGCGGCGTGGAGGCCATGTCCCGCGTCCCGCTCGGCTCCGGTTCCAAGCACGGCCCCGGAAAGCCCTGGCCGGACGAGTGGAACGTCGACCTGCCGAACCAGTTCGAGGCGGCCGAGCGCATCGCCCGGCGGCGCGGGCTCACCCGCGAACGGGTCGACTCCCTCGGCCTGCTCTCGCAGGAGCGGGCCGCGATCGCCTGGTCCGAGGAGCGCTTCAAGCGCGAGACCTTCGCCGTCCAGGTGCCGACCACCGAGGAGGAGCAGGCCGCCGGGCAGGGCATGTGGCGGCTCGTCGACCGCGACGAGGGGCTGCGGGACACCAGCATGGAGGCGCTCGCCCGGCTCAAGCCCGTCATGCCGACCGCCGTCCACACCGCGGGCAACTCGTCCCAGATCTCCGACGGCGCCTGCGCCCTGATGTGGGCCTCCAAGCGCATGGCGCGCGCCCTCAAGCTCCGGCCGCGCGCCCGGATCGTCGCCCAGGCCCTCGTCGGCTCCGATCCGCACTTCCACCTCGACGGGCCGATCGACGCCACGCGCGCGGTGCTCGGCAAGGCCGGGATGTCGCTGAAGGACATCGACCTCGTCGAGATCAACGAGGCCTTCGCCTCGGTGGTGCTGAGCTGGGCCCAGGAGTTCGAAGCGGACCTGGACGGTCTGGCGAAGGTCAACGTCAACGGCGGTGCCATCGCGCTCGGCCACCCGGTCGGCGCGACCGGCGCGCGGCTGATCACCACCGCCCTGCACGAACTGGAGCGGGCGGACAAGGAGTTCGCGCTGATCACGATGTGCGCGGGCGGGGCGCTGGCCACCGGCACCATCATCCAGCGGCTGTAGCGCGCGGCAGGCCCCGCCCTCGGGAGGAGGGCGGGGCCTTACGTACGGCTACTGCCGGTTACTGCTGCCTGCTGTCGGCTCAGTACCAGCCGTTGGCCTGCCAGAACGCCCAGGCGGCGTTCGGGCTGCCGTAGCGCTCGTTCATGTAGTTCAGGCCCCACTTGATCTGGGTGGCCGGGTTCGTCTTCCAGTCGGAGCCGGCCGAGGACATCTTCGAGGCCGGGAGGGCCTGGACGAGGCCGTAGGCACCGCTGGACGAGTTGGTGGCGGAGGGGTTCCAGCCGGACTCGTGGGAGACGATCTTGCTGAACGACTGGTACTGCGAAGCCGGAACGATCTGCTTGGCGATCTCCTGGGGAGTCGCGGCCGAAGCCGTGGACGTCGTGCCGAGCACCGCACCCGAGGCGCCCAGCAGCACGGCTGCGGAGGCGGCGAAGGTCTTCTTGCGGGACGAGACACGAGTGGAGAGCGAGCGGAACACGAAGCGACCTAACGTCGGGGACATGGGGTGTACCAGGCGTTTTCGGCAAGCCGGAACCAGAGCCCGGGGGTCCCGGAATCGTGGGGTTCGACCGGTCCGAGGCGCTGCGACGAGCGGCGGCTGCCTGGCGACGTCCACCAGACAAGCAGGGCCGGAAGCCCGGCGCAACGACCCCCTGTACTAGCGCCTTTCGCACCCGGCGAGAAGGTCCCGGGCGGCTTGCGGGAGGTTTTCGCAGGCTAAGGGGTGTTACGGGGCAATTTGTCCGGTCTGTCCGGCTCCTATTCCAGGTCGTACGTGACCTACGTCCTGTGGGGCGCCTCACCGCGAGGGCCCCCTCCAGGGCCCTCGAATGTGACCTGGGCCTCGAAGTTCGCCCGCCGTGTGGCGCGGCGCAGCGCCTTCAGGAGAGTGCCGCCGACGGTCAGGGTGAGGACGACGGTGAGCGTGGCGCGGCCGAGGTCCCAGCCGAGGGAGGTGGCGACGACGTACGCGACGAACCGCGTCAGGTTCTCGTGCACCGGATCCCCGGCCTGGAAGGAGACGCCGGAGGCCAGACCGGGCACGAGCGTCCAGCCGTACAGGTTCATGATCGTGCCGTACGCGAACGCCGCCACGAAGCCGTACGCGGACAGCACCAGCAGCTCGCCGCGGCCCCGCAGCCGCTCCGGGCCCGGCAGCAGCCCCGCGCCCATGGTGAACCAGCCCATCGACAGCATCTGGAACGGCATCCAGGGGCCCACACCACCCGTGAGCAGGGCCGACGCGAACATCGTCACCGCGCCGAGGACGAAGCCGAAGCCCGGCCCGAGGACCCGGCCGCTCAGCACCATCAGGAAGAACATCGGCTCCAGACCGGCCGTCCCGGCTCCGAGCGGCCGCAGCGCGGCCCCCACGGCGGCCAGCACACCCAGCATCGCGACCGCCTTCGCGTCCATCCCGCTGTCGGCGATCGTCGCGACGACGACGGCGACGAGCAGGGGGAGGAGGGCGGCGAAGAGCCAGGGCGCGTCGGCGGAGTGCGAGGTGACGGCCGCGGAGGAGTCCGCGAGCAGCGGCCAGCCGAAGGCCATGAACCCGATCAGGGAGATGAGGACGAGCGCGGCGACCGAACGCGGACCGAGCCGGATGGGCCGCGAAGAGGCGCCCGTCCGGGTGTTCGTCCGGGTGCGTGACCGGGTGGTCGGTGAGGGGGTCGATGAGGGGGCCGGCGAAGGGCTCGGCGAGGTGTTCACAGGGCCTTCCTGACCTGCTCGACCGTGAGCCACGGCTGCGGGGCGAGGATCTTGGCGACCTGCGGCGAGAAGGCGGGGGAGGAGACGACCACCTCGGCCGTCGGGCCGTCCGCGACGACCTCGCCGCCCGCCAGGATCACCACCCGGTGCGCCAGCTCGGCGGCCAGCTCCACGTCGTGCGTGGCGAGCACGATGGCGTGTCCCTCGGCGGCCAGGCCGCGAAGGCGCGCCACGAGACGTGCCTTGGCGGCGTAGTCGAGACCTCGGGTCGGCTCGTCGAGGAGGAGCAGCGGCGGGCGTCCGGTGAGCACGACGGCCAGGGCGAGCGCGAGACGCTGCCCCTCGGACAGGTCGCGCGGATGGGTGTCGTCCGCGACGTCCGGCAGCAGCTCGGACACGACGGCCCGGCAGGTCCCGGGCGCGGCGCCCGCGTCGGTGTCGGCGGCGGCGCACTCGGCGGCGACCGTGTCCGCGTACAGCAGATCGCGCGGCTCCTGCGGTACGAGTCCCACCTGCCGGATCAGCTCGCGCGGATCGGTCCGGTGGGGGACCCGGCCGCCCACGAGGACGCTGCCGGAGGTGGGCTCGACCATCCCGACGAGCGAGCCGAGGAGGGTGGATTTTCCGGCGCCGTTACGGCCCATGAGGGCGACGGTCTCGCCGGCGGTGACGGTCAGCTCGACGCGCCGCAGCGCCTCGACACGGCCGCGGCGGACGCCGAGGGCACGGACGTCGACGAGGGCCTCGGACCGGGGGACCTCCTGAGGCGGCCGCCGCCAGAACCGGGAGATTCCCTGAAAACTCCGCCCCGCCGGCGTGTGAGGCGCGGGGGCCTGGGGGCGGAGCCCCCGGTTACGGGAAGGGGCGGGGTGGGGGAGAAGCCCCGCGGGGCCGACGGCCGGCACCCGCCCCTCCAGACGCTCCCGCAACGCCCCCGCCCCCCGTCTCGCGTCGCGGACCGTCAGGGGGAGGGGGGTCCAGCCCGCCAGGCGGCCCAGGGCCACCACCGGGGGATGGACCGGGGACGTCGCCATGATGTCCGCCGGGGGGCCCATGACACCCTCCGGAAGCAGCAGCACCTGGTCCGCGTACTGCACCACCCGTTCCAGGCGGTGCTCGGCCATCAGGACCGTCGTGCCGAGGTCGTGGACCAGGCGCTGCAGCACCGCCAGGACGTCCTCCGCCGCCGCCGGATCCAGGGCCGACGTCGGTTCGTCCAGGACCAGGACCCTGGGGTGCGGGGTCAGTACGGAGCCGATCGCCACCCGCTGCCGCTGGCCGCCGGAGAGTGTGGCGATCGGCCGGTCGCGGAGTTCCGCGAGCCCCAGCAGGTCCAGGGTCTCCTCCACCCGGCGCCGCATCACCGCCGGCGCCAGGCCCAGCGACTCCATCCCGTACGCCAGTTCGTCCTCGACCGTGTCCGTGACGAAGTGCGCGAGCGGGTCCTGGCCCACCGTGCCGACCACGTCCGCCAGTTCGCGTGGCCGGTGCGTCCGCGTGTCCCGGCCGGCGACCGTCACCCGGCCCTTCAGCGTTCCGCCCGTGAAGTGCGGGACGAGTCCCGACACCGCGCCGAGGAGCGTCGACTTGCCCACCCCCGACGGGCCGACGAGCAGGACGAGTTCCCCCTCCGGGACGGTGAGGTCCACGTCCCGCAGCGTGGGCGCGCAGCCGGCGCCCCCGTAGGTCACCGAGACGTTCTCGAAGCGGATCACGGGGCTCAGGACTCCTTCGGGACAGGGGCGACGAACGCGGGCACCAGGCCCACCAGGACGGACAGGGCGGGCCACAACGGAAGTTCCGGCGCCACCAGCGGGACGACCCCGGGATGCAGCGCCTCGTACGCGTAGGAGTTCGCCCACACCATCAGCGCCGCCACCGCCCCGCCCGACCCGGCGACGAGCCACGCCCGCGCGCCCCACCGGTCGGGCCGGTACCGGCTGCGGGCCGCCCGGCGTCCGCCGAGCCGGAGCCCGGCCACGGCCGCCACCAGACCGCCGACGACGAGCGGCAGCCCGTACCCCGCGCCCTCCGCCGCCAGCAGACCGTACGATCCCGCGCACACCCCGAGCAGCCCGCCGAGCGTCAGCACGTTAGTCGTGCGCCGCACGGCCGCCGGCACCCGCGCCGTACGGCCGTAGCCGCGCGCGTCCATCGACGCCGCCACCGCGATCGACCGCTCCAGCGCGCCCTCCAGGACCGGCAGCCCGATCTGGAGCACCGCCCGGACCCCGCCGGTCGGTCGCCCGCGCAGCCGCCGGGCCGTCCGCAGCCGCACCACGTCCGCCACCATGTTCGGCGCGAAGGTCATCGCCACGACGACGGCGACCCCGACCTCGTACAGCGCCCCCGGCAGCGACTTGAGCAGCCGCGCCGGATTGGCGAGCGCGTTCGCCGCGCCCACACAGATCAGCAGGGTCGCCAGCTTGGCGCCGTCGTACACCGCGAAGACGATCTGCTCGGCGGTGACCCGGCCCCCGATCCGTACCCCTCGCGCCCACTCGGGCAACGGCACCTCGGGCAGGGTGAACAGCTCGTGCGTGCCCGGGATCGACGAGCCGAGGACCACCGAGAAGACCACGCGCAGGGAGACGACGAACAGGCCCAGCTTCACGAACGCTCCGTACGAGCGCGCCCAGGGCGCGTCCGTACGGCGGGCGGCGACGACATAGCCGGCGACGCCCACGATCAGGCCGAGGAGGAGCGGGTCGGTGGTACGGGACGCGGCGACGGCCAGGCCGAGGGCCCAGAGCCACCAGGCGCCGGCGTGCAGGGCGTTGGAGCGGTTCGCCTCGGGGGCGCGGATCGTGCGGGGCGCGGGACTCATCCGCGGCGGCGGGCCTTCCAGACGGCGGCGCCCCCGAGCGCGAGCACGGCGACACCGCCGGCGAGGACGCCGACGGAGGGCCCGCCGGACTCGCCGCCCTGCCTCGTGGTGACGGTCGCGGTGGACTGCCCGGTGGGCTGCGCCGATCCCGAGGGCCAGGGCAAGGGCCCGGTCCCCGCGACCTGTTCGCCGCAGCCCTTCGCGGGGTAGCCCGCGATCCCGCACAGCAGCGCCGCGCTGTCGTAGCGCAGCGGCGCGGCCACCGCCGCGAGCGCCTCCGCGCCCGTCGCGTCCTCCCGCACCTGCGGGCAGCCGACCTTGAGGGGCTTCTCCGGCGGCGCCTCGCCCGGCGGGGCGTCCAGCGGGCCGCCGAAGTCGATGACGACCGCGACCCGTTTCGTTCCGCCCTTCTTCTCCGTCTCCTCCGTACCGGCGCAGATCGACGCGAAGTCGGGGGCGGTGGAGGGCTGGGCGGCGTCGTTCGCGTCCTTGCTGACGGCGAAGCGGAAGCCGATGACGTCCCCGTCGGCGGGCCGGGCGGTCGCCGGGCCCTGCGTGGCGTACGCCCACGTCCCGCCGCCGTCGCTCTCCCAGAACGACCAGTAGCGGTAGTCGGCGGCCTGCGCGGGGGCGGCGACCGCGAGCGTGAGCACGACGGCCGTCACGATCGAGGCCGGGACCGACGCGGCGACCGAGGCCGCGACGCCCGCCGTACGCGAGAGGAGCCGGGGGTGGAGCCGGGGTCGGGGCCGGAGACTCACTTCTTGCGGCCGCTCACCAGGAAGCCGATGCCGACACCGACCACCATGCCGATGCCGATGATCCACCAGACGTCGAAGGAGCCGGACTCCCCGTCCTCGGCGCGCTCGCCCGCCGACGCGGTCGGCGCCGGTGTGGACTGCGGCGCCGGACCGGTGGCGCTGAGCTCCTTGACGAGGTCGACCGAGCCGAAGGCGCGCGGGTCGGCGCCCATGGCGTTCGCGGCGAGGATCAGCTGGGCGTAGGCGGCGGGGCCGTTCTCCTTCGCCCAGGCGGGGGCGTTCTCCCGCAGCCAGGTCAGCGCCCCGGTCGCCTCCTTGGTGGCGCCGGTCGCGGCGAGCGCGACGACCGCGTCGGCGGTGTTGCCGTAGTCGGGCAGCTCGGTCGGGTCGGCGGCGCCGGGCATCGGCGGGGTGTTCAGGTGCCCGGTCTTCGCGAGCGCGCCGGCGAGGTGGAAGGCGCCGTTGCGGGCGGCCCGCTCGGCGGTGGGCTTGGCAAGGTCCGTGCAGGTCGGGGCCTGTTCGGGCTGCACGGCGCGGGCGGTGATGCCCTTGCCGAGGCCGGCGAGGGTGGCCGCCGCGGTCGCGTCGGCGTTCGCGAGGAGCTTGCCGTTCTTGTCGGGCTGGTAGGCGAAGGCGCCCGCGCCGTCCTTCGTGGCGCAGGGGAGGGCGAAGCCGAGGAGCGCGTCGTACGGCGTCTTGCCGTCGGCGGACTTCACCTCGCCCGGCTTCTGGCCCAGCGCGGCGAGCGTGCTGATGACGAGGGAGGTCGAGTTGGCGTCGCTGGGGCTGCCGGGGTTGTAGCCCCAGCCGCCGTCCTTGTTCTGGACGCCCTTCAGCCAGCCCGCACCCGCCTTGACAGCCTTGGCCAGCGCCTCCGGGTCGGCGCTCTCCGGCTTGACGGCGGCCAGGGCGTGCACGGCGACGGCGGTGGCGTTCGTGTCCAGCATCGTGGCCGGGTCGCAGGACTTGGCGGTGTCCGGGCGGTACGAGCTGAAGGCGCCGCTCTCGCACTGCTGCCGCTGCAGCCAGGTCACGGCCTGCTCGGCGGGCTGTACTCCGGTCACCCGCTGGGCGATGAAGGCGAGCGACTGGCGCCAGACGCCGTCGTACGTCGGGTCCTTCGTGCCGTAGAGGCCGGCGGGGGTCACGGGAGCCGGCGTGGCCGAGGGGGAGGGCGCGGCGGAGGCGGCGGACGCGGCGGGGGCCAGTGCCGCGCAGAGCGCTGCGGCGGCTGCGAACGCGGCGGCGCCGCGGCGGCGGACGGTGGTCATGCGTGCTGGCCTCTCCTGCGGCCGGGCACCGGCACGCTCAGGGCACCAGGCGCTCGGCTCCGTATTCCTCGACGGTGCCGGCGGTCACGTCCCGGACGGGGCATTCCGACTCGCCGCCCGGGGGCGGCTCACGGTTGCGGGTCAGTGCCGGATTTCCACCGGCTTCCCCCCGTACGGGTGTGATGACGACTCGCACACTCTACCGGCCCGTACGATGCCCGGGCGGTGGGTGCGAGGCGCCTCACACGGCGACCCGTGCGCCTCACCTCGGGACCCGTGCGCCTCACCTCGGGACCCGTGCGCCTCACCTCGGGACCCGTGCGCCTCACCTCGGCGACCCGTGCGCCTCACCTCGGGGGCCGGGGCGCCCCGGCTACACCGCCACGTACGCCACCGGGTCCGTACCCGCCATCGCCTCCGCGCGGCCCTGCTTCACCAGCCGGCGCACATGCGCCTCCGCCTCGCTCACCGCGATGTTCCGTGAGCCGTACGGGATCTGGTCCCAGGGCCGGTTCCACTCCATCCGCTCGGCGAGCTGCCAGGGGGTCAGCGGGGTCGCCAGCAGGGCGAGGAGGCCGGTCAGCCGCTCCTCGTGGTGGGCGAGCAGTTCCCGTACCCGGCCGGCCGCGTCCGTGAAGGCGTACTGGTGGGCGGGGAGCACCTCGGCGACGCCGAGCCGGCCGATCCGCTCCAGCGAGTCCAGGTAGTCGCCGAGGGGGTCGGTGACGGTGGCGTCGTCGGGGTCTTCGTACAGGCCGATGTGCGGGGAGATGCCGGGCAGCAGATGGTCGCCGGAGAAGAGACGGCCGTAGCCGGGCAGCCGGGCGGGGTGTTCCTCCTCCAGGTGGAGGCAGACGTGGCCCGGCGTGTGGCCGGGTGTCCAGACGGCGCGCAGCCGGCGCCCGGCCAGGTCGAGGAGCTCGCCGGGGACGATCTCGCGGTCGGGGAGGGCCGAGCGAAGCCCCGGAAGGGTGCGCGTGCGGTCGGCGGCGCGGGCGGCGCGGAGCGGGGCGGTGTGTTCCTCGGGGGCGCCGACGGCGGCGAGTTTGCGGGCGAGGTAGTCGAGCCAGGCACCGGGTTCGGAGGCGCGGGTGCGGCGGACGACGGCGGTGTCGGCGGCGTGCATCGCGATCCAGGCCCCCGACTCCTCCCGTACGCGACCGGACAGGCCGTGGTGGTCGGGATGGTGGTGGGTGATCACGACCCCGTGCACGTCCCGCACGCGGATGCCGAGGGCGTCGAGCCCGCCGGCCAGTTCGCTCCAGGACGCTGGGTCGTCCCAGCCGGTGTCGATCAGGACGGGCCCGCGGTCGGTGTCGACGACGTGGACCAGGGTGTGCCCGAGCGGGTTGTCCGGAATGGGCACCCGCAGCGACCAGACGCCTCCACCGTGCTCGGTCACCTGGCTCATGGGACCTCATTTCCCCGGGTCTCTCCGGATCTCCCCGGATCTCTCCGGGACGGCGCGGCGCCTGTTCGGCCATTGCCGACTATAACTAGAACTGGTATCAGTTCTGAAACACAGTCAGATAACGTCACGGGTTCCTGGAGGCAGTCGGTCATGACCGAGCTTGTGGAGCACGGAAAGCTGTACATCGGCGGGGAGTTGACCGATCCGCTCGGGACGGACGTCATCGAGGTGGTCTCGCCCCACACCGAAGAGGTCATCGGCCGCGTCCCGCACGCCTCCGAGGCCGATGTCGACCGGGCCGTCGCCGCCGCCCGGGAGGCGTTCGACCACGGGCCCTGGCCCCGGATGAGCGTCGAGGAGCGGATCGAGGTCGTCACGCGGATCAAGGACGCCGTCGCCGTACGCCACGAGGAGATCGCCCGCTCGATCAGCGCCCAGAACGGCTCGCCGTACTCCTGGAGCGTGCTCGCCCAGGCGCTCGGCGCGATGATGGTCTGGGACGCGGCCATCACCGTCGCCCGCGACTTCCCGTACGAGCGGCAGCGCGCCGGTGTGCTCGGGCCGATCCTGGTGCGGCGTGAGCCCGTGGGTGTGGTCGCGGCCGTCGTGCCGTGGAACGTGCCGCAGTTCACCGCCGCCGCCAAGCTCGGGCCCGCGCTCCTCGCCGGCTGCACGGTGGTCCTCAAGCCGTCGCCCGAGACCCCGCTCGACTCGTACATCCTCGCCGAGATCGCGACCGAGGCCGGACTGCCCGAGGGTGTGCTGTCGATCCTGCCCGCCGACCGCGAGGTCAGCGAGTATCTCGTCGGGCACCCGGGCGTCGACAAGGTGTCCTTCACCGGATCGGTCGCGGCCGGAAAGCGGGTGATGGAGGTCGCCTCCCGCAACCTCACCCGCGTCACCCTCGAACTCGGCGGCAAGTCCGCTGCCGTCATCCTGCCCGACGCCGATCTGGAGTCGGCCGTCGCCGGGATCGTCCCGACCGCCTGGATGAACAACGGTCAGGCCTGCGTCGCCCAGACCCGCATCCTCGCGCCGCGCGGCCGGTACGAGGAGATCGCCGAGGCCTTCGCCGCGGCCGCCGGCGCGCTGGTCGTCGGCGACCCGCTCGACCCCGCGACCCAGGTCGGCCCCCTCGTCGCCCGGCGGCAGCGGCAGCGGTCGCTCGACTACATCGGGATCGGCCAGGAGGAGGGCGCCAAGGTCCTCGCGGGCGGCGGCCGCCCGGCCGGCCTGGAGCGCGGCTGGTACGTCGAACCCACCCTCTTCGGAGGCGTCGACAACACGATGCGGATCGCCCGCGAGGAGATCTTCGGGCCGGTCATCTGCCTCCTGCCGTACGGGGACGAGAGCGAGGCGCTGCGCATCGCGAACGACTCCGACTACGGGCTCAGCGGCAGCGTCTGGACCGGCGACGTCGAGCACGGCCTCGACTTCGCCCGCCAGGTGCGGACGGGCACCTTCAACGTCAACACCTTCAGCCTGGACATGCTGGGACCCTTCGGCGGATACAAGAACTCCGGCCTGGGCCGGGAGTTCGGCCCGGAGGGCTTCAGCGAGTACCTGGAGCACAAGATGATCCATCTCCCGGCCGGGTACGAGGGGCCGGGTGGTGCGTGATGGGCGACCGCTGGCACGTGGAGGTCGACCGGGGGGTGTGCATCGGCTCCGGCATGTGCGTCAGCCACGCCCCGGACGGCTTCCGCCTCGACACCGCCCGCCAGTCGCACCCCACCCGGCCGGAGGAC
Organism: Streptomyces sp. NPDC015346; assembly: GCF_043078785.1. NCBI lineage: Bacteria > Bacillati > Actinomycetota > Actinomycetes > Kitasatosporales > Streptomycetaceae > Streptomyces > Streptomyces sp. NPDC015346. The sequence goes on from NZ_JBIBTW010000001.1 coordinate 705,013, forward strand.
GACGCGAACGAGAGCGTGCTCGCGGCGGCCGAGGGATGCCCGGTCGAGGCGATCCTGATCACCCTGCTCGACGGCGGGGAGCCGGTCTTCCCGCCCGAGGAGTAGGTGGGGAGTCGTTCCCGCGTGCAAAACTACTCCCTTGATCACGGGGGCAACGGGCCTTCGTGTGCCCGGAATTGGGAGAGTTGTGCGCAAGGCGATGTGGGTGGCCGCGGCCGCCGGTGTGGTGTTGCTGGCCGCGGGCTGCGGCGGCGAGGGCGGCTCGGGCAAGCGCGGCGGCGGCTCGTCCGGCGGTTCCTCCGCCGGGTCCTCGGCCGGCTCCACCGGCGGCGGCGGTTCGGAGGCGGGCGGCAGCCTGGACGCGGACGCGGTGACCAAGGAGATCACGGACGCGGCCACGGCGGCGGGCTTCACCCAGGACTCCTCCGGCGAGGACGTCCCGGCGGAGCTGAAGGACTGCATGGTGTCCTGGACGGCCGACGCGAAGAAGGCGGCGGACCCGAAGAAGTCCTACGACACCACCGTGGGGACGCTGGCGGGCGGCGGCTGGAAGGAAGGCCAGAACTTCGAACAGAGCGGCTCCACCATCAAGACGCTGGACAAGGAGAACTGGACGCTCAAGGCCAGCAACCACGGCGCCTCGGGCTTCTCGATGGTGATGTTCATCGCCTCGAACAACTCCACCGAGTGCGCGGCGCTGTTCGCGGCCGACCTGGAGAAGAACAAGAAGTCGTAGCGACTGCCCTTCAGTCCTGCGGTCTCGGTCCTGGGTTCAGACCTGCGTTCAGACCTGCGGTCGGTCAGACCGGCGCCTGGTCGCCCCGCGCCGTCGGGTCGGCCGGCGCCGGAGCCGGCGCCGTCAGGTCGATCAGGCGGCAGACCGTCTCGATGTCGATCTTCACCTGTGCGATCGAGGCACGCCCCGACAGCCAGGTGATCAGCGCCGAGTGCCAGGTGTGCTCGATCACCCGCACCGCCGACAGCTGCTCCGGCGTCGGGTGCTCGAGCCCCATCGCGTCCAGGATGATCGCCGTCGTCAGCCGCGAGACCGTGTCCACCTCGGGGCTCACGCTCCGGTCCGCGAACGTCAGGGCCCGCACCATCGCGTCCGCGAGCTGCGGCTCCCGCTGGAGCGCCCGGAACGCCCGCATCAGCGTCTCGGCGACCCGCTCCGCCGCGTTCTCGCCCGCCGGCGGCCGCTTGCGCAGCGTCGTGTGCATGTGCTGGAGCTGGTCCTGCATCGTCGCGACCAGCAGATGGATCTTGGAGGGGAAGTAGCGGTAGAGCGTGCCCAGGGCCACCCCGGCCGCCTCGGCGACCTCGCGCATCTGTACGGCGTCGAAACCGCCCCGCCCGGCCAGCTGCGCGCTGGCGTGCAGGATACGGCGACGACGCGCCTCCTGGCGCTCTGTCAGGGGCGGCGAGGCCGGTCTGTCTTCCGCGGTCATGAGGTCCCGTTCCGTGCGGTGGAGGAGCGACAGTATGGCGAGGCGTCCGCCGTGGCGCGAATCACCTGATCCGCTTCTTACGGCACGGCTACCTGCCGGTAGATTCAGTGCTCCTTGAACGATCAAGAACGATCAAGTCTGAAACTTGTTCTAGATTAGCGCGAGCGGTTACGCTCCCGCGAAACGCAAGCTCGAAGGGGGCCGCGAGTGACCGCTGAGGCCATAGAAGCAGGCCCCCGCCAGGGTGCCGCCCCGGCCGCTGCCCCGGCCACCGCCCCGGCCGGCCTCGGGGACGGTGACCGTCCGTTGCGGATCGCTCTCCTCACGTACAAGGGGAACCCGTTCTGCGGCGGTCAGGGCGTCTATGTCCGGCATCTCTCCCGCGAACTCGCCCGGCTCGGCCACCGCGTCGAGGTCGTCGGCTCGCAGCCGTACCCCACCCTGGACGAAGGCGTCCCGCTCACCGAGCTGGCCAGCCTCGACCTCTACCGTTCACCGGACCCGTTCCGCACGCCCGGGCGTGACGAGTTCCGGGACTGGATCGACGCCCTCGAGGTCGCCACCATGTGGACCGGCGGCTTCCCCGAGCCCCTCACCTTCTCCCTGCGGGCCCGGCGCATGCTCGCCGCCCGCCGCGGCGACTTCGACGTCGTCCACGACAACCAGACGCTCGGCTACGGACTCCTCGGCGGCCCCCGCGCGATCGGCGCGCCCCTCGTCACCACGATCCACCACCCCATCACCGTCGACCGGCAGCTCGAACTGGACGCCGCCGCCGACTGGAAGCGCCGCGCCTCCGTCCGCCGCTGGTACGCCTTCACCCGGATGCAGAAGCGGGTGGCCCGCCGCCTGCCGTCCGTCCTGACCGTCTCCGGCACCTCCCGCCAGGAGATCGTCGACCACCTCGGCGTACGCGAGGACCGCATCCGGGTCGTCCACATCGGCGCCGACACCGACCTCTGGTCGCCGGACCCGGCCGTCGCCGAGATCCCCGGCCGGATCGTCACGACCTCCAGCGCCGACGTCCCCCTCAAGGGCCTCATCCACCTCGTCGAGGCCCTCGCCAAGCTCCGCGCCGAGAACCCGGCCGCCCACCTCGTCGTCGTCGGCAGGCGCGCCGAGGACGGGCCGGTCGCGCAGGCCATCGAGCGGTACGGACTCCAGGACGCGGTCGAGTTCGTCAAGGGCATCTCCGACGCCGAACTGGTGGACCTCGTGCGCTCCGCCCAGGTCGCCTGCGTGCCGTCCCTCTACGAGGGGTTCTCGCTGCCCGCCGCCGAGGCCATGGCCACCGGGACCCCGCTCGTCGCCACCACCGGCGGCGCGATCCCCGAGGTCGCCGGAGCGGACGGCGAGACATGCCTGGCCGTGCCCCCCGGCGACGCGGGCGCGCTCTCGGCCGCGCTCGCCCGGCTGCTCGGCGACGCGGAGCTGCGCGCCCGGCTCGGCGCCGCGGGACGCGCACGGGTTCTGGCCAACTTCACCTGGGCCAGGGCCGCCCAGGGCACCGCGGACCTCTACCGCGAGGCCATCGCGCGCAGCGCACCCCACGGCGCGACCACCCGTCGCGGAGCCGGCCGCGCGGCCGACCGCGCAGCGAACCGCGGAGCGAACCCCGGAGCGAACCGCGGAGCCCGTACGTGACGGCTTCGCCGACGCCCCCGCCCCACCAGCCACACCGCCACCCCCACCCCCACCTTCGTACCGCCATCCCTCCGGAAGGGCAGACCCCGTGCTGACCGTCGACTTCACCCGCTTCCCGCTCGCCCCCGGCGACCGCGTGCTCGATCTGGGCTGCGGTGCGGGCCGGCACGCCTTCGAGTGCTACCGGCGCGGCGCCCAGGTCGTGGCCCTCGACCAGAACGGCGAGGAGATCCGCGAGGTCGCCAAGTGGTTCGCGGCGATGAAGGAGGCCGGCGAGGCCCCGGCCGGCGCCACCGCCACCGCCATGGAGGGCGACGCGCTCAACCTGCCCTTCCCGGACGAGTCCTTCGACGTCGTCATCATCTCCGAGGTCATGGAGCACATCCCGGACGACAAGGGGGTGCTCGCCGAGATGGTCCGCGTCCTCAGGCCCGGCGGCCGGATCGCCGTCACCGTCCCGCGCTACGGCCCCGAGAAGATCTGCTGGACCCTCTCCGACGCCTACCACGAGGTCGAGGGCGGCCACATCCGCATCTACAAGGCCGACGAGCTCCTCGCCAAGATCCGCCAGGCCGGCCTCAGGCCGTACGGCACCCACCACGCGCACGCCCTGCACTCGCCGTACTGGTGGCTGAAGTGCGCCTTCGGCGTGGACAACGACAAGGCGCTGCCCGTCCGGGCGTACCACAAGCTTCTGGTCTGGGACATCATGAAGAAGCCCGCCCTGACCCGGGTCGCCGAGCAGCTGCTCAACCCGGTCGTCGGCAAGAGCTTCGTGGCGTACGCGACCAAGCCGCACCTCCCCAAGGGTGACGCGTGACGAGTCCCGAGCGGATCGCCGAGCACCTCCTCCTGCCCGGCGTCCTCACCGCGGAACAGGCCGCCGAGACCGTCACGGGGATACTCGCGGCGCAGCGCGAGGACGGCGCCATCCCGTGGTTCCGCGGCCACCACCTCGACCCCTGGGACCACGTCGAGGCCGCCATGGCCCTGGACACCGCCGGCGAACACGCGGCGGCGACCCGGGCGTACGAGTGGCTGGCACGGCACCAGAACCTCGACGGCTCCTGGTACGCGGCCTACCACGACGGCGACCCGGCGGACGTCACCGACGAGGGCCGGGAGACCAACTTCGTCGCCTACGTCGCCGTCGGCGTCTGGCACCACTACCTCGCCACCGGCGACGACGCGTTCCTCGACCGGATGTGGCCCGTGGTCTTCGCCGCCGTCGAGTTCGTGCTCGCCCTGCAGCAGCCCGGCGGCCAGATCGGCTGGAAGCGCGAGGCGGACGGGACACCGGTCACGGACGCGCTCCTGACCGGGAGTTCCTCGATCCACCAGGCGCTGCGCTGCGCGCTCGCCATCGCCGAGGCGCGCGAGGAGCCGCAGCCCGACTGGGAGCTGGCGGCCGGCGCGCTCGGCCACGCGATCCGCAACCACCCCGAGCGCTTCCTCGACAAGTCCCGCTACTCCATGGACTGGTACTACCCGGTCCTCGGCGGCGCGGTGACGGGAGCCGCGGCCACGGCCCGGATCGCCGCGCGCTGGGACGAGTTCGTCGTCCCCGGGCTGGGTGTGCGGTGCGTCCTGCCCAACCCGTGGGTCACCGGCGGCGAGAGCTGCGAACTCGCCCTCGCGCTCTGGGTGACGGGCGAGTCCGACCGGGCCCTGGAGATCCTGCAGTCCATCCAGCACCTGCGCGCCGAGGGCGGCATGTACTGGACGGGGTACGTCTTCGAGGGCGACAGGGCCGTGTGGCCCGAGGAGCTCACCACCTGGACGGCCGGCTCGCTCCTCCTCGCCGTGGCGGCGTTGGGCGGCGACGAGGCGACCGGGGCGGTCTTCGGGGGCGAGCGGCTGCCCAGGGGCCTGGAACCGGACTGCTGCGGCGCCTGAACGCCGCGGCGCCCGGGCTGTTTCAGGTGGTTCCGGGGCAGGTGTTCCCGGGCAGGTGGTCCCGGGCGTCAGTGGCGGCGCAGGAGGCGGCCCGCCACCATGTGGCCGACGACGAGGTACACCACGGCGGCGAGACCGTAACCCGCCACCACCCGTGCCCATGCCTCGTCGAAGGTGAACAGGTCGTGCGACCAGCCCGCCAGCCAGCCCGCCAGGTCCCGGATGAACTCCACGAACCCGTTCGCCCGGTTGGCGTCCAGCAGGTACATCAGAATCCAGAGACCGATTATCGCGGCCATGACATCGGCGACGACGATGATCACCCTCGCCGCCTGCGTGGTGTTGCTCCGTCTACTGGTGGTGCTCCGCCTGAAATTCATGCAGCCCGTGTTACCGCGTGTCGCCCTCCGAAACCCGTTCGGAGTCGCCCCGGTGGTGGAACGGCGGGCCCTGTCCGTTCAAGAAGGGCGCCGACGGCCGCGAACGCGGCGCCGTAGGCCCGTAGGCCCTTACACCGCCCTCGCGGCTAGGAGTTGAGCTCCGCGAGGAGGCGGAGGGTGGGCCGGTCCGGGGAGGTGACGAGGAGGTCGGTGATCGGGCCCTCGCGCCACAGTTCCAGGCGCTTCGCGATCCGTTCCCGTGGGCCGACGAGCGAGATCTCGTCCGCGAAGGCGTCCGGCACGGCCAGGACCGCCTCCTCGCGGCGTCCGGCCGCGAACAGCTCCTGGATGTGCCGGGCCTCGGACGCGTACCCCATGCGGCCCATCAGGTCGGCGTGGAAGTTGCGGGCCGCGTGGCCCATGCCGCCGATGTAGAAGCCGAGCATCGCCTTGACCGGCAGCAGCCCCTCGGCGACGTCCTCGCACACGTGGGCGCGGACCATGGGGGCGACGAGGAAGTGCTCGGGGAGCCGTTCCGGCAGGGCGTACACCTCGGCCCAGCGGCTCGGCGACCAGTAGAGCGGCAGCCAGCCGTCGGCGATGGCGAGCGTCTGCGCGATGTTCTTCGGCCCCTCGGCGCCGAGCAGGATCGGCAGGTCCGCCCGGAGCGGGTGGGTGATCGGCTTGAGCGCCTTCCCGAGCCCCGTGCCGTCCTCCCCGGCGTACGGGTGGGAGTGGAAGCGCCCGTCGAGCACGACCGGCCCCTCGCGGCGCAGGACCTGGCGGATCACGTCCACGTACTCGCGGGTCGCGGTCAGCGGCGAGCGCGGGAAGGGACGGCCGTACCAGCCCTCCACGACCTGCGGCCCGGAGAGCCCGAGCCCCAGCATCGTCCGGCCGCCGGAGAGATGGTCGAGGGTGAGCGCGTGCATGGCCGTGGCCGTCGGCGTCCGCGCCGCCATCTGCGCGACGGCGGTGCCCAGCCTGATCCGCGTGGTGTGCGCCGCGATCCAGGTCAGCGCGGTGAACGCGTCGGACCCCCACGCCTCGGCGGTCCACACGGAGCCGTACCCGAGCCGCTCCGCCTCGCGGGCCAGCTCGACGTGGGCGGGGGAGGGGCCGCGGCCCCAGTAGCCGAGGGCGAGTCCGAGCCGCATGCCCCAACCAACCTTTCTGACGATCCGTCAGTCAACGTCGGTCGGACTGTACGACAACGGCCCCCCGCCCGGAAGGGATTCCGGGCGAGGGGCCGCCGAGCGGGCCTCAGGTGCGTGTCAGCCGCGCTGGATGCCGGTGGTGTCCTGCAGGACGCCGCGACGGCCGTCCTGCGTCTGGGCGACCAGGCCGGGACCGCGCTGCTCGACCGCCAGGTACCAGGTGCCGGGGGCCAGTTCGGCGATCGGCGTCGGCGAGCCGTCCTCCGCGTACAGCGGGCGGGCGACCGGCACGGCGAACCAGAACGGCGTGAAGTCGGAGGCGGGCTGCTGCGCCTGACCCTGCCCCTGCGGCTGGCCCTGCGCCGGCTGCGGAGCCTGGGCGGCCTGCGGCTCGGGCTGCGGCTGCTGCGCCCCGTACGGCTGCTGGTGCTGCGGCTGGGCACCGTACGGCTGCTGCTGCGCGCCCGGGTAGCCGTAGCCACCGCCGACGCCCGGCTGACCGGGCTGCCCCGGCTGCATGCCGTACGGCTGCGCGGCCTGCGGGCGCGGCGCGCCGACGAGCGGGGCCTTGAGGGCGGGCACGAGCGGCCCGGCGATGACGGCGCCGGCGAGGACGAGCGCGGCGATCAGGCCGAGGATGAGGCCGATGCCGGCGCTCTCCGACTCGAAGATCCACATCAGCAGCGTCCACGCGGACGCGATGGTGAACGCGGCACCGACCTGGCCGAGCTCCAGACCGGCCACCTTCCGCTGCTGCGGCAGCGCGCGCGAGACGACGACCAGCGCGGCACCGGCGATGCCGAGGAAGAAGGCGCCCCAGCCGAGCGGCGACAGCTCCCACGAGTTCGGGATGTCGACCTGGTCGCAGATCGCGTCGCTGGCTTCACAGCTGGAGGTACCGAGGAACGAGGCGATGAACAGCACCACCGCTGCACCGATCACCACGCCATCGCCTCGAGTGAGGGAGCGGATATTCACGTAAGAGTCCTTCGTCGGGTCGTCTCGTCGGGGTGGCGCGAAGCACGGGGGCGGCCCCATCGTACGGAGCGAATCTATCGCCCGCCGGTTCTACCCCTCGAGGTAGGTCCCGATGCCGTCCGCGATCCCCTGCGCCGCTTTCTGGCGCCATGCCGCATCGGAGAGGAGTGCGGCATCCTTCGGATCACGCATATTGCCGCATTCGACGAAGACCTTGGGAACAGTTGAGAGATTGAGTCCCCCGAGATCCCCGCGGACGTCCAACCCGGTGCCCGCCCCGATGTAGTTGGCGGGTGCGGTGCCGGTCGCGCGGGCGAAGTGTCGCGCGATGGCCTCGCCGAGGGTACGGGAGGGCTCGACGATCTCCGAGGTGTCGGCGGCCCCGGAGCCCACGAGCGCGGGCAGGATCACATGGAAGCCGCGGTTCCCGGTGGCGGAGCCGTCGGCGTGCACGGAGACGACGGCGTCGGCGCGGGCGGCGTTGCCGGCCCGGGCGCGCTCGTCGATGCAGGGCCCGAAGGGGCGGTCGGCGTCGTGGGTGAGGACGACCTTGGCGCCCTGGGCCGTGAGGAGATCCCGCAGCCGGTGTGAAACATCGAGGGTGAATGCGGCTTCCGTGTAACCGGCGTTCGTGGAGGTGCCGGTGGTGTCACATTCCTTCCGAGTCGTCCCGATATCAACCTTCTGGTTGATTTCACTGGAGTGGCGGAAGTTGCCGGGGTTGTGCCCGGGGTCGACGACGACGGTGCGCCCGGCGAGGGGACGGTCCGGGCGGCGGCCCGGGTCCGGAGTGCCGGTCGGCTTGGCGTCGCCGGTACGCGGGGCCTGCGAGGGCCGCGACGGCGTGCCGCTGTCGGTGGCGGCGGCGCACCCGGCGAGGACGGCGCAGGCGGCGAGGGAGGTCGCGAGGACCGGGATCTTCCGGCGGTGGGCCCGGTGGCTCTTCGAGTGGTCGTACGGCACCCCGCGACTCTAGTGGCCCGAATAGTCCATTGACGCGAAGCGACTGCGACGGGACCGTGGCGGGTAGGGATGGATGCGCCATTGAGGCGACATCACGCACGCATGTATGCGCGCGGACCACGCTGACCACGGGGGGCACTGTGGTGGGGGAAGAAGCGAACGACAGACGGCCGGAGCCGAAGGACGGCGTGCCGGATCCGACTAGGGGTATGGATCAGGGGGCAGCGCCGAACACGACGCCGAACACGACGCCGGGTACGACACACGATGGGCCTGCGGTGTCCGAGGCGCCGTGGATGTACGGCGCGCCCGGCTCTACCGGGCCCTCCGGAGCCGGATCCGGTGCCATACCACCACGGCCCACGCAGCCGCCCGGATCTCCGGTCCCGGTGGAGTCGAACCTGGAGTCGAACCCGGCGCAGGCCGTGCTGGTCGGGCTGCTGAACCTCTCCTGCCTGGGACTCGGGTACGCGCTGCTCAAGCAGTGGCGGTGGGCCGCCGTCTGCTGGGTCGCGACCGCCGCCCTGCTGCTCGTCGCGCTCCCCGCCGACGTGGACGGCGTACCCACCGGCGTCCTGGTCGCGTACGGCGTGTTCCTGCTGGCCGTCGCCGCCGACGGCGCCCGGCGCGGCCTGCGCGCCCCGCTCGCGCTCGGCGGCGGCGCGGGAGCGACCCCCGCCTCCGCCCCCGCCCCGGCCCCCGCGGCCCGGCGCCTCGCGCTCCCGCTCGCGCTGGCGGTGGTCCTGCTCGCCGTCCCCGTCGGCGGTTCGGTCGCCTACGGCGTGGCGCGCGACGAGGCCAGGGAGCAGTCGCTCCTCGACTTCCTCGCCACGGCGGACGCCCTGGTGAAGTCCGGCGAGGGACAGAGCTTCACCAGCGCCGAGCACAACTACTCCAAGGCCCTGACGGCCTACCAGGACCTCGGCAGGAACCACGCGGGCTCGCGCGCCGCGCGGCTCGTCCCCGACCGGCTCGCCGCCTACTGGACGACCGTGTCCTCGGCGTACGAGAACAAGCGCTACTGCGACGCCGTCCCCGCCCTCAAGCATCTGCGCGAGCTGCCGGAGAAGGTCGACCGCGCCCTGCTGACCGGACTCGTCGGCAAGGCCGACGAGCCGCTCGCCCACTCCTGGTACGAATGCGGGATCGCCGGGCTCGGCGCCGCCGGGTCCGAGACCACGGCCGGCGAGCACCTCAACGCGCTGCTGTCGACGTTCCCGCAGTCGTCCTACGCACGGCAGGTCGAGCCCACCGTCCGCGCCGCCATCCGGACCAGGTCCGCCGGGATCGGCGGCGACGGCTCCGGCGACCCCTGCGCGGCGGTCGAGGAGCTGCGCCGCGTCTCGACCACGGTCGAGCTGCTGCCCACGGCCACGTTCGCGGCGGCATCGCGGGACGTCGGCCGGGCGGTCGAGAACGGCGACTTCGGCTGCGGGGTGAAGCAGTTCAAGGACAGGAGCTACACCGACGCCGTCCAGACGATGAAGGAGTTCGCCGAGACGTACCCGACCAGCTCGCGGGCCGCGCACGCGCGGAGCATCGCCATCGCCGCCGAGATAGCCGACGAGGAGCCGGCGGCCGGGCGCCAGCTGCCCCCGGCCAAGGCCCCCGGCGGCGCGCGGATGGTCATGGTGGTGTCCAACGACGGCCCCGGTGAGGTCGAGCTGCTCTACACGGGCCCGGTCACCGGCCGCGTCACGCTGAAGGCGTGCGGGACCTGCACGGCGTACCGGAGCAGCCTCGCCCTGAACGCGCCGAAGATCAAGGCGTGCCAGGGGCCCGCGTCGAAGTACCCGAAGACGACGCTCCTGCTGCCCGCCGGCACGTACCACTTCCTCCAGAAGCGGGACGGCAGCATCAGCTCGTACGCCACCGACAAGGCGAGCACGGACAAGATCGAGGCCGGCTACAGCTACACGAACTGCCTCTACGTCACATCCGGCTTCGGGTTCTAGCGCTTCACGCGCCGCAGGACCCGCAGGGAGTCGGTGACGGAGACCTCCTCGAAGTCACCGGACTCCAGGGCCCGGAGGTAGATGCGGTACGGCGCCTGGCCGCCGTCCTCCGGGTTCGGGAAGACGTCGTGGATCACGAGGACGCCCCCGACGGCGACCTTCGGGGCCCAGCCCTCGAAGTCCGCCGTCGCGTGCTCGTCCGTGTGACCCCCGTCGATGAAGACGAGGCCGAGCTCGCCCGCCCACACCTTCGCGACCTGCGGCGAACGCCCGACGACCGCGATCACGTGCTCCTCCAGACCGGCCGCGTGCAGGGTCCGGCGGAAGGTCGGCAGGGTGTCCATCAGGCCCACCTCGGGGTCCACGACGCTCGCGTCGTGGTACTCCCACCCCGGCTGCTGCTCCTCGCTGCCCCGGTGGTGGTCCACGGTCACCGCGACCGTCCCGGCCGCCCGGGCCACGTCCGCCAGCAGGATCGTGGAACGCCCGCAGTACGTGCCGACCTCCAGCAGCGGCAGACCGAGCCGCGCGGCCCCGGTCGCCGCCTCGTACAGCGCGAGCCCCTCCTTGACCGGCATGAAGCCCTTGGCGGCCTCGAACGCGGCAAGGATCTCGGGCTTCGGCGTGACGACGGGGGCGGCGGTGGCGGCGGGCTCGGCGGCCATGGGCGGGTCCTCCTACTGGCGGGTACGCAGGTGAGAGCGCCCATCGTGCCCTACGTGTCGCACTCGAACCACACCGTCTTGCCCCCGGCCGCCTCCGCCACCCCCCACCGGTCCGTGACGGCCTCCACGAGCACGAGCCCCCGCCCGCCCTCCTCCAGCGGCCCGCCGGCCTTGGCGACGACCGTCCCCGGCACCCCGTCCGCCACCTCCACCCGGAGCCCGAACGGCTCGCGCAGGATCAGGACCGTGCAGCGCCGCCCTGGAACATGCCGTACGACATTGGCGACCAGCTCGGTCAGCGCGAGCTGAGCGGGATCGATCAGCCGGTCCATCCCCCACCGCACGAGGAACATGCGCAGGATGCGACGCATGTGACCGGCGGAGTGCTCACCCACGGTGAAACCCATGCGGTAACTGCCCTGAAGTTCCGCCGGAAAGAGGTCAGTTGCGTGATTCATGCCACCAGAGTGGAGGCGGGTGGTTACGCTCGGCTACAGACCGAAACGAACGCAGTGATGCGTCAGCTTGGGGGTGACCTCGTCGTGGTCAACATCCGCAGCCTGGATCCCAGCGCCTCGCCGCTGGACTACTACGGCTCCGAACTCCGCCGATTGAGGGAGGAAGCGGGGCTCAATCAGGGCCAGTTGGGCAGCATCGTCTTCTGTACGGCTTCGCTGATCGGCCAGATCGAGACGGCGAAGAAGGTCCCGACGCGGCGGTTCTCGGAGCAGCTGGACGCGGCGCTGATGACGGGGGGCTTGTTCACGCGGCTGGTGGGCTTGGTCCTGAAGAGCCAGCTGCCGAACTGGTTCCAGCCGTATGCGGAGATGGAGGCGCGGGCCGCGTACATCTCGACGTACCAGTCGCAGCTCGTCTACGGCCTGCTCCAGACGGAGGAGTACGCCCGGGCGGTGCTGAGCGTCGACCACGCGGACCGGCTCGACGAGATGGTGGCGGCCCGGATGGAGCGCCAGCGCGTCCTGGAGCGCGAGCACCCGCCGGTGCTGTGCGTGGTGATCGACGAGGCCGCGCTGCGCCTGGAGATCGGCGGCCCCGAGGTCATGCGGAGCCAACTCAGCCACCTGTTGGCGTGTCTGAACCGGCCGTGGGTGCAGATCCAGGTGCTCCCCTTCACGGCTGGCCAACATGCCGGGATGATGGGGACGTTCACTCTCCTGCGGTTCGAGGACGACCCGGATCTCTTCTACGCGGGAAGCTATGGCGGGGGCCAGATGACCGCCAATTCGCAAGTGATCAGGGAGCGTTCCGTCGGCTACGCTCGGCTCCAGGCCACGGCCCTCTCCCGGGAGGACTCGGCGGCGCTGATCGCACGCGTGATGGAGGAACAGTATGGGCACCAGCCAGGTCCTGCGGTGGCGTAAGTCGTCCTACAGCGGATCCGACGGCGGCGACTGCGTCGAGTGTGCCCCGCTCGGCGCCGCCGCCTGGCGGAAGTCCTCGTACAGCGGCTCCGACGGCGGCGAGTGCGTCGAGGTCGCCGACCTCACCGCCCACATCGCCGTCCGCGACTCCAAGAACCCGGAGGGGCCTGCCTTCCTGGCCACCCCCGCCGCCTTCGGCGCCTTCGTCACGGCCGCCGCCGAGGGGCGCCTCGGCGGCTGAACCAGTACAGCTGACGGGTCATCCGGTGTTCACGGGGGCGTACCGCCACGCTCACCCGTCACCCCTAGCGTCTCGCGAGTCCGCTTCTTACTGAGGAGTATCGTGAGCGCTTCCGCTGTGACGGCTCTGGCCGCCGCGTTCTTGCTCGTATCCGGGGCTCCCGCCCACTCGGGCCCGGTGTCCGTGACCGCGCGCGTCGAGACGCCCGCCGTGTACGACGACGAGGCGGGCGGCAACGCCGACGCCGACGACCCGGCCGTGTGGGTCGACCCGACGAGCCCCGGGCGCAGCATCGTGATCGGCACCCTGAAGGAGGCCGGTCTCGATGTGTACGGGCTCGATGGGCGGCGGCTGCAGCACATAGCCGCGCCGGCGGCGCCGGGGGAGGGCGCCGCGACGGGCCGGTTCAACAACGTGGACATCGTCTACGGCTTCGAGCTGAACGGCCGTAAGACCGACCTGGCGCTCGTGAGCGACCGGGGCCGGGACCGGATCCGGGCCTTCGCGATCGACCCCGCCGCCGTGGCGGCCGGGCGGGCGCCGCTCAGGGATGTGACGGCGGCCGACGTACGGCCGGTGTTCGCGGCCGACGAGAGCGAGGTCGACGAGCAGCGCACGGCGTACGGGCTCGCCGCGTTCAGCGACGAGGACGAGGCGTACGTCGTCGTGTCGCAGCGGGAGGAGACGCGGCTGCGGCTGCTCGAACTGGAGGACCGGGGCGGCCGGGTCGGTTACCGCACCGAGGACACTCTTGATCTGCCCGCGTCCTTCACTCTGCCGGACGGGACGGCGTGGGCGCCGTGCGCCGACCCCGGGGAGCGCCCGCAGGTCGAGGGCATGGCCGTCGACCAGGAGGAGCACGTCCTCTACGCGGCGCAGGAGGCCGTGGGGCTGTGGCGGATCGACCTCGACGACGCGGAGTTCGACGCGCCCCGGATGATCGACCGGGTGCGGGAGTACGGCACGCCGTGGACGTACGACACGGCGGAGGAGGAGTGCGTCCTCGACACGGCCGCTGACCCCGGCTTCGGGGGCGAGCACCTGAGCGCCGACGCCGAGGGCGTCACCGTCTACCACGGTGCGGACGGCGCCGGTTACGTACTCGCGTCGAGCCAGGGGGACGACACGTACTCCGTCTACGGGCGTGAGGGCGGCAACGACCACATCGGCTCCTTCGCCGTCGCCGACGGTCCGGCCGTCGACGGCGTGCAGCACTCGGACGGCGCCACCGTGGTCAACGTGCCGCTCGGCCGCGGCTTCCCGAAGGGCCTCCTGGTGACCCACGACGGCGAGGCGACCCCGGCGGACGGCGAGCGCGAGGGCACCAACTTCAAGCTGACCCCGTGGGACGCGGTGGCCGACGCCTTCCCGGAGCCGCTGACGGTCGACACGAGGTCGTTCGACCCGCGCGACACCGACTGACGCGGTCCGACCCTCGGCGCTACGATCATCGTCTTTGACGATTTCAGGGAGGGGAAGTGATGAAGATACGCGGGATCGCGGCGGCCTTCGTGGTCGCCCTCGCCGTCGTCCTGATGGCCGGTCTGGCCCAGGGCGGCGCCGACCTGCTCCGGGCCGACCGCGCGGCGGCGACGGACACGCAGCGGACGTCGACGGACACGCAGCGGGCCGACGCCGGGAACGGAACGGAGATCGAGCTCAGGACGGTCAGCTTCAACATGTGCGGCGGCCTGTGCAACAAGGGCGGGACCGGGAAGTTGCCGCTCATCGTCGACGAGATCAGCGAATTCACGCCACACCTGGTCCTGCTGCAGGAGGTGTGCTGGCCACAGTACGAGTGGTTCAAGAACACGTACGCGGGAACCTACGACTTCGGCTACACGCCCCTGCTCACCAACTACACGGGCTGCGGTGCGTCCGACTGTTCGGTGAACATGGACAGCGACCCGGCCAATGACGACAAGCGCTGCTGGATCGGCCAGGTCGTCGGTGCCCGTGGCGTGCTGGGCAGCAAGGACGAGATCCCCCTCGGCGGCGAGCGCTACCAGATCAAGCAGAAGGACGGTGGCCCGGTCGAGCCGGTCAGCCCCGCGCGGACGTTCAACGCCCTCTGCTACGACGCGACCCTCGACGGCGTCTCCCGCAAGGTGAAGGGCTGTAGCGTCCACCTGCGCGCCTTCGCCGACGACAAGCTGGTCAACGAGCGCGCCCGTGTCGCGCAGGCGGCGAACCTCGCCTCCGCCCTCGACCAGGACATCGCGGCCGGCAAGGTCGTCGTGGTGGGCGGGGACTTCAACACGCTCCCGCAGCCGGGCAAGACCCCGGCCCTGGACAGCTTCTACCGCGCCAGCGCCGCGCCGGGCGGGGGCATCGGCAGGTTCTACGAGGCCGACCACGATGACACCGCGTACTGGGAGAAGCCGACTCCCCTCTGTGCCGTGGGCACCGACACGAGCTGCCGGACCGGCGAGTCGACCATCGTCAACCTGTCGCCGCTGGAGGGCGACAAGCGCAACAGCAAGATCGACTACATCTTCTTCTCCGAGACCACGGCACACGCCACGCTCAGCGGCGACGCCATCCCCATGTACCTCAAGGACGCCGCGGGCACGGTCATCACGCACGTCGAAGCGGAGGCCGCCAAGGGCACCGACGGCAAGTACCTGAAGGTGTCGGAGCACGCCTTCTACCGGGGCTTGGTCACGGTGACCGCCACCTCCCCCGTCTCCTGACCCCCTGGTGACGTGTCGCCCGTGACCGTGACGGTGACGGTGACCTGACCGATGGCCCGTGCCGCACGACGTGCGGCACGGGCCGTTCGCGTCAGCCCTCCTGCTCAGGTCCAGTCGGACAGGCGGAAGACCTGGAACATGTCGCTCTTCCTGGGGTCGGTGATGTTGCCGGGGTAGTACGAGGCCTCGATGCCGACCCAGCCGCGGAAGGTGCCGGTGTCGTCGATGATCTGGTACATCGGCTTCACGTGCGAATTGCCGGTGTAGCACTGCTCGTTGCGCTCCACGGCCAGGCAGGTGCACCAGTGCCAGAGCGTGTCGCGGCGGTCGGTGTTGGCGAGCTTCTGGATGTAGTACTGGATGGACGAGATGTTCGCCGCGGTGCCGCCGCCGTAGTTCGGGCAGCCGCCCTCCTTCTGGCAGGCGGTCGACGACGACGGCTGGAGGTAGGTGAGGCACCAGGTCGTCGTCTCACAGGTGCGGAAGTTCTCGTGGTGGAACGTTCCGCCGGTGGTGCCGGTCTTGTCGGCGTTCCAGGTCGTGCCCTGGAGGCGGATCGTCGAGGGGTGGGCCTGCACGGTGGTCATGGCGCGGCGGGTGGTGAGAGCGGCGTTGCTGCCGTAGCCGTAGCCCGTGGTGGCCTTGGTGTTGTGGACGAAGGAGAGGCGGGCGAGGTTCGTGCCGGTCTCGACGGCCCACTTCTCGGTCCAGGCGGTGGCGGTGTTCCACTTGATCCACACGGTGGGCGTGGGGACGCCGTCGATCGTGTCGGTCTGGAGCGTGTAGACGCCGGTGCGCAGGTCGGTGGGGGAGCCGGTGAAGCCGCCCGCGGTCTTGATCTCGCAGGCGAGCACGTGGGTGGTGCTCTTCAGGTCGGTGGACGAACAACTGCTGTCGGGCACGGTGCCGGTGCCGACGCGGGCCTTCGGCTCGGAGTGGGACCAGACGTACATGCGTGCCGAGACGGTGCCGGCGGTGGCATCGAACTCGTACGTGCCGAGCCGGACCCAGTTGTTGCGGGCGCCGTCCTTCAGGTGCCCGAGCGAGACGACGTAATTGGCCTTGCCACCGGGCAGCTCGGCGGCCGCCCGCGCGGGGAGCGCGGTTGCGGCCGTCGCCGCGACGGCCATGAAGAAGGCCAGGGCTAGAGTGCGTGCGATACGAAACATGTGCGCGATTATCGCGGGCCGTTCGTGGTGCTGTCGCGGCCGGTGGTGCGCAGGGCCCCTGGGTCAGTAGCGGTGGCCGGGCCAGTGCGGGCCGTCCCATCGAGCGGGGCCGGTCAGCCCTATGAGCCGTATCCGGTGCAGCAGTTCCTCCGGAACGTCTGGGGCCCGAAGCCGCGCGGGGGCGCATCGGACGAGCCAGGCGGCGAGTTCGGAGCGCAAGGCCTCCGCGTCGTCCCACGCGTGCCAGGAAAGCTGGTCACCCAGCAGGTCGTACTCCCAGTGGGCGGCGGCCTCGGCCAAGTGCCGGTCGGCGACCCGGTCACTGAGCCCCTCCCAGACGGAGAGCCACGGGCTGAGGGTGGCGGAGGCTTCGGCGCACAGTGCGAGGACCTCGTGGACGGGGACAGCGGGATCCGGATCGACGAGGCTGTGAGCCCACCAGGCATGCAGGAACTCCCACACCGCGGCGGCCTGGCGTGGGGGCCACTGCCGCCAGTGCCCACGAGCGAAGGATCGTCCCACCTCCTCCATGCCGTACGCGGGCTCGACAGGCCCGCTCACGAGCGCCCTGGCGAACTGGGGGAGGATGCGGCGCAGCACCGCCCCGTGGTCGTCCCAGTCGGGAGCTTGCCAGGTGCGACGCAGAAGATCCGGGTCAAGCTCCACGTCCGGGACCTTCAGCCGCGCCAGCTCCTCTTCGCTGCCCCAGTGGCAGTGACACTGGTTCTCGTCTGCGCGTGCGGTCGTGCCGCGAAAGGTCACGGCCAAGCCGTCCAGAGCACGGTCGAGCCGGTCTCGTGGGGGAGGTGCGGCGGCGGTGCCGGGGTGGCCGCTCAAAGGTGGGCGTCCAGGATCTCCCGTACCTCGGCGGTGGTCATGGGCCCCGTACCGTGCGCCACCGGCTCTCCGTCCTTCAGCAGGACGTAGGAGGGGGCTGCGGTGATCCCGTAGCGCTGGGTCGCTGCCGGACAGCGCGTGATGTCGGTGCGGACGGTCGTCAGGCGGCCGGTGTATTCGTCGGCGATGCCACCCATGACGAGGTCCATCTCCCGGCAGGGCTCGATCGCCTTGGGCCATGTCCCGGTGAAGTACGCGAGGACCGGGACTCCGCTCATCCGGAGGATGAAATCGAACTCCGCGTCCTCACGGGGCTGGTGCACCCGCTTCGCCATGGAGGCTCCTGACCTCGTCGTGTTCCGTCATTTCCGTCCCCATCATCCCCCGCTCGCCGCCGAGCGCCGCCGCAGGCCGCCCCGGCGGAACCGGCGCCGAAGACCGGGCCGCATCTGACCTTCCGTCAGAATGGAACGTGTTCTAGTCTGCGCGCATGGGCATCGCCATCACGCAAGAACAGCGGGAGCTCGCCCGATCCGTCCGTGGCTGGCTCACCCGCGCCGTACCGCCCGAGGAAGTGCGCAAGCACCTCGACGCCCCGCACACCGCCACCGGCCGCCCCGCCCACTGGGACGCCGCCGTCGCGCAGGGGCTTCCCGGGGTGCATCTGCCGGAGGAGGACGGGGGAGGGGGCGGCGATCTCGTCGATCTGGCCGTCGTCCTGGAGGAGGGCGGGCGGGGCGTGTGGCCGGGGCCGTACCTTCCCGCCGTTCTCGCCGCCGAGCTGCTGCACCGGGCCGGGGAGCGTGAGCTGCTCGCGCCGCTCGCGAGCGGGGCCCGTATCGGCGCCGTCGCCCTCGGGCCCGGCGGACTGACGGCGGTCGAGAGCGACGACGGACTCCTCCTCGACGGCACCGCGCCGCCCGTCCTCGGCGGCGCCCAGGCCGACCTGCTGATCCTCGCGGCGACCACCGCACGAGGACCCGTCTGGGTCGCCGTGGACGCCGACGCCCTCTCCGTACGTCCCCAGGAGAGCGCCGACCCCACCCGGCCCACCGCCGAGGTCACCGCCACGGCCGCCCGCGTCCCCGCGCACCGGATCCTCGGCATCGACTCCGACCAGGTACGGGACGTGGCGGCCGTGCTCTACGCGGCCGACGCCTGCGGGACCGCCGGGCGGGCGCTGGAGACGGCGGCCGAACACGCCAGGACGCGCGAGCAGTTCGGGCGGCCGATCGGGCAGTTCCAAGGGGTCAAGCACCTCTGCGCCGAGATGCTCGTACGGGTCGAGCAGGCCCGCGCCCTCACCTGGGACGCCGCCCGGGCGGCGCGCGAAGACCGGTCGGCGCCGTCGCGCTCCCTGACCGCCGCCCTCGCCGCGGCCACCGCCCTCGACGCCGCCTACGACTGCGCCAAGGACTGCATCCAGATCCTCGGCGGCATCGGATTCACCTGGGAACACGACGCCCACCTCCTCCTGCGCCGCGCCCTCGTCGCCCGCCAGCTCCTCGGCCCCGGCGACACCCACCGCGCACGGGCCGCCCGCCTCGCCGCCGAAGGCGCCCGGCGCGAACTCCGCCTCCAACTACCCCCCGAGGCCGCCCCCTACCGCGCGGAAGCGCGACGCGCCCTCGCCCCCGCCGTCGGCCTCGACCCGGCCGCCGCCCGGCGCGCCCTCGCCCCCACCGGCTACGCCGCCCCGCACCTGCCGCCGCCCCACGGCCTCGGGGCCGGCCCGCTCCAGCAGCTCGCCGTGCAGCGCGAGCTCGACGCGGCGGGCATCCGGCTCAGCGGCCTGGGGATCGCCACCTGGGTCGTACCGTCCCTCCTCGCCTACGGGACGGAGGAGCAGCGCGACCGCTACCTCGGCCCGACCCTGCGCGGAGACCTGCTGTGGTGCCAGCTCTTCTCCGAACCCGAGGCCGGGTCCGACCTGGCCTCCCTGCGGACCCGGGCCGAGCGGACCGAGGACGGACGCTGGCGGATCAACGGGCAGAAGGTGTGGACGAGCGCCGCCCAGTGGGCCGACCACGGCATCCTGCTCGCCCGGACGGACCCGGACGCTCCCAAGCACCGGGGACTGACGTACTTCCTCGTCGACATGAAGAACACCCCGGGCATCGACATCCGGCCGCTGCGGGAGATCACCGGCGACTCGCTCTTCAACGAGGTCTACTTCGACGACGTCCTGCTGCCCGCCGACTCCGTCGTCGGTGAGGTGAACGACGGCTGGCGCGTCGCCCGTAACACCCTCGGCAACGAACGCGTCCACATGGCCGACCAGGTCGCCTTCGACTCCGGTCTGGAGGCGCTGATCGACCGGGCCGCGACCGGCGCCGACAGCGCGGTACGGGTGCGGGTGGGCGCGCTGGCGGCGGAGGCGCACGCGCTCGCCTGCATCGGGCTGCGGACCACGCTGCTCCAGGTCTCCGGCCTCGAACCGGGCGCGGGCGCCAGCGTCCGCAAGCTCGTCCAGACCGTCCACCAGCAGAAAGTCGCCGAGCTCACGCTCGAACTGCTCGGCCCCGAGGGCGCGGTACGGGAGGGGGCCGGCGAACGCGCCGTACACGGGCTGCTGATGTCCCGCTGCCTGACCATCGCGGGCGGCACCACGCAGGTCCAGCTCAATGTCGTCGCCGAGCGCCTGCTCGGCCTGCCGAGAGACTGAGGGGGAACGTGACCATGGGCAAGGCGTACATCGTCGGCGTCGGGATGACGAAGTTCGAGAAGCCGGAAACGCGCGACTGGCAGTACTGGGACATGGCGAAGGAGGCGGGGACGGCCGCCCTCGCCGACGCCGGGATCTCCTACGACCAGGTCCAGCAGGTGCCCGTCGGCTACTGCTTCCAGGCCTCGACGGCCGGGCAGCGCGCCGCGTACGAACTCGGCCTGACGGGTGTCCCCGTCTACAACGTGAACAACAACTGCGCCACGGCGTCGACGGCGCTGATGATGGCCCGGCAGTTCGTGGAGGGCGGGATCTCCGACTGTGTGCTGGCCCTCGGCTTCGAGAAGATGGCGCGGGGCGCGCTGGGCGGGGGTTCGGACGGGGGAGACTTCAAGACTTCGCCGGTCGCCCGGCACTACGGGATCATGGCCGCGGCCCACGGCTTCGAGATGTCGCCTCCCACCGCGCAGATCTTCGGCAACGCGGCGCGCGAGCACATGGAGCGGTACGGCACGACCGAGGTGCAGCTCGCGGCCGTCGGGGCCAAGAACCACCAGCACTCGGCGAACAACCCCCGCGCCCAGTTCCAGGACGTCTACACGGTCGACGAGATCCTCGCCGCCAAGACCATCCACCGGCCGCTGACGAAGCTGCAGTGCTCGCCCACCTCCGACGGTGCCGCGGCGGCGGTCGTGGTCTCGGAGCGGTTCGTGGTCGAGCACGGGCTGCACGACAAGGCCGTCGAGATCGTGGCGCAGGCGATGACGACGGACACGGCGGAGTCCTTCGACTCCGGCTCCTGCATCGACGCGGTGGGCCGGCCGATGTCCCGGGCGGCGGCCCGCCAGGTGTACGAGAGGTCGGGGCTCGGGATCGAGGACGTGGACGTGGTCGAACTGCACGACTGCTTCTCCATCAACGAGCTGCTGACGTACGAGGCTTTGGGGATGTGCGAGGAGGGCGCCTCCGGCAAGCTCGTCGAGTCGGGCGCGACGACCTACGGCGGCCGCTGGGTCGTGAACCCCTCGGGCGGCCTGATCTCCAAGGGCCACCCGCTGGGCGCCACCGGTCTCGCGCAGGCCGCCGAACTGGTCTGGCAGCTACGGGGGGAGGCGGGACGCCGACAGGTGGAGGGCGCGCGGGTCGGCCTGGCGCACAACATCGGGCTGGGCGGGGCGGCGGTGGTGACGATGTTCCGGAGGTCGTAGGGCCCGAGGTACTGGGGCCTTAGGGCCTGGGGTCGTAGGGCCTGGGGTCGTAGGGCCCGAGGTCCTGGGGCCTTAGGTCCTGGGGTTGTAGGGCTGATTCCCGATGTACGGGCTGTAAGTGGTCTGCGACCATGACACGCATGGTGCATACGGAGTCGATAGCCGAGAAGTCCGCGCCCTCCATACCCCCTTCCCGCGCCTGGCTCGTGGTCCTCGCCGCGTGCGCGGGCCAGTTCCTGGTGGTGCTCGACGTCTCGGTGGTGAACGTCGCCCTGCCATCGATGCGGGCCGACCTCGGGCTCTCGGCCACCGGGCTGCAGTGGGTGCTCAACGCGTACACCATCGCCTTCGCGGGATTCATGCTGCTCGGCGGGCGCGCGGCCGATCTCTTCGGGCGGAAGCGGATGTTCCTCCTCGGCCTCGGGCTCTTCACCGCCGCCTCCGTCGCGGGCGGCCTCGCGCAGGAGGGCTGGCAGCTCGTCGCCGCGCGCGCCGTACAGGGACTCGGCGCGGCGGTCCTCGCCCCCGCGACGCTGACGATCGTCACCTCCGCCGTCCCGGCCGGGCCCGCGCGGACCCGGGCCATCGGCACGTGGACGGCGGTCGGGGCGGCCGGCGGCGCGGCGGGCGGATTCGTCGGCGGTGTCCTGGTGGACCTGCTGTCCTGGCGCTGGGTGCTCCTGATCAACGTGCCGATCGGGGCTCTGGTGTTGGTGGGCGCGGCCGTGTGGCTCCGCGAGAGCCGCGCCGGCGGCGCCGGGCGCCGCCTGGACCTGCCGGGCGCGGTCCTGGTCACGGCGGGCCTCGCGTCCGTCGCGTACGGCATCGTGCAGACGGAGGAGGCGGGCTGGGGCGACCCGGTGACCCTGGCCCCGCTCCTCGGCGGCCTCGCGCTCCTCGCGGTCTTCGTCGCGGTCGAGGCGCGCACGGCGGCGCCGCTGATGCCGCTCAGGGTGTTCCGCTCGCGCGCGGTCGCGGCCGCCAACGTGGCCATGTTCGTGTGCGCTTCGACCTCGTTCGGCATGTGGTTCTTCATGACGGTGTACGCCCAGAACGTCCTCGGCTACACCCCGCTCCAGGCCGGCCTCGCGCTCGTCCCCAGCTCGGTCAGCGTCCTCGTCGCCTCCAAGCTGGCCCCCCGCCTGATGCCGGTGACCGGCGCCCGCAACCTGGCCGCCCTCGGAGCGCTCGTCGCGGCGACCGGCTTCGGCTGGCAGTCGACGATGACCGCCGACGGCACCTTCCTGACGATCATCCTGGGTCCCGGCATCCTGATGATGGTCGGCATGGGCCTCCTCATCACGCCCCTCGCGACCCTGGCCACGTCGAGCGCGGCCCCCGCCGAGGCGGGCCTCGTCTCCGGCCTCGTCAACACCTCCCGCACGATGGGCGGCGCCCTCGGCCTCTCCGTCCTCTCCACGGTCGCGGCCGCCCGCACGGGCGGCGCCACCACCCCCGAAGCCCTGACGGAGGGCTACGCCCTGGCCTTCCGCACGGCCTCCGGCGTCCTGGTGGCGGGCGCGCTGCTGATGCTGCTGTGGCTCCCGAGGGGCTTCAAGCAGGGCTCCACCGTGAGCCCGGAATGCCCCCACTCCGTAAAGCGTGGTGGCGTTGAGTAACCCACCTGCTGTGTTCTTCGCTCGCGTACTGATCATCTTTGATTGGCGCGACGGGCCGTTGGAAGGCATCCTCCGTTCCGAAGCGCGGAAGGAGTGCTGGTACTTCAAACTCATCGCGGAACGGTTTGAAGAATCCGGTCCGGACGACAGGATCTTCGGGCTCTGGGGAATCCCGAATCCTGACGCTTCCGTCCTCGTGAAGGAGTTCGACTCCCCGGGTGACGGCGCGCATGTCTGGCCCGTCGTCGGCGGGCTGGGTTCTGTCGAGGCGCAGGGAATCGTCGATGAGATCCTCTCGTCCGACCGTGGGGAGCCCACACTCCTCGTGCGAACACCGGACTTTTCCGAGATCCTCGGAGTCTGGGATGTCGCGTCGCATTAGCCCGGTCGAACGAGCCGGCCCGTAGAGCGACGGGTCGGTCCCTCTCACACCAGCCCGAGGACCGCTGTCAGCGCGTCGGGGCGGCGATCCACCGCCAAAGGGTCGACGAAATGGACCGCGCACCCCAGCGCCTCGGCTCCGCCGTCCGCCGCCGGGTGGTCGCCGACCATGAGCACGTGGCGGGGGTGCAGGCCCAGCTCGTCGCAGGCCGCCTGGAAGAGCCGGGGGTCCGGCTTCTGGACGCCGTACTCGTACGAGAGGAGATAGGTGTCGACGAGCGGGTCCAGGCCGTGGTGGCGGAAGACCGGCCGCAGGTCCCAGCCGATGTTGCTGACGACGGCGACGGGGATGGCTCTGCCGCGCAGTTCCCTCAGGGTGCTCTCGGCATCGGGATAGGGCAGCCAGGCGGCCGGGTCGCGATGGCGGTCGTACAGCGCCTCGGCCAGTTCCGGCGAGGGCAGCCCGGCCTCCCGGGCGAGGGCGGTGTAGGCGGCGCGGTGCCGCTCGCCGTCGAGGTCGCGCTCGTGCCAGAGGGTCTCCAGGCGGGCGGGCAGGCGTGCGGGGTACGCGCCGCCGGGCTGTGCCCCAGCCGCCTCCAGGCGGGCGGCGCACTCGGCCAGCTCGGCCTCGGCCATGGCGGTTCCGGAGGCTCCCACGGCCGCGCGTAACCAGTCCTCCGTCGACTCGATACGGAAGAGAGTGCCGGAGAAGTCGAACAGAACGCCCTTGATCACGGGTGCGTCTCCTTGGGTGAAGTGAAGGGTGCCAAACAGAACTGACGCGCCGTCAGGAGGGTTCACAACTCCCTCGGGCTCGGCTATACATGGGGATCACCGACCTAGAACGCGTTCTAGAACGGCGCGTACGGGGCGGTCCCGCACGGCCTCGGTGCGGCCGACGGTGCGGACGGTCGCACCGAGGTCTTCCCTCCTCCTTCAAGGCCTCACGGATCTCCAAGGAGCAGCATCCCGATGCCCATTGACGCCGCCAAGGCCGTCGCCGCCGAACCCCGCAGCGCCGAGATCGGCTGGGGCCACAAGGACGTCCAGCTCTACCACCTCGGTCTCGGAGCCGGAACACCCGCCACCGACCCCGACGAGCTCCGCTACACCCTGGAATCCAGGCTCCACGTCCTGCCCAGCTTCGCCACCGTCGCCGGCGCCGGCATGGGGGTCGTCGGCGGGCTCTCCGCCCCCGGGATCGACGTGAACCTCGCCGCCGTGCTGCACGGCGGCCAGTCGATCACCCTGCACCGGCCCATCCCCGTCCAGGGCAGGGCCGTCACCACCTCCCGCGTCGCCGCCGTCCACGACAAGGGCAAGGCCGCCGTCCTCGTCCTCCGCTCGGAGGTCGCCGACGACGACGGCCCGCTGTGGACGAGCGACGCCCAGATCTTCGTACGGGGAGAGGGCGGCTGGGGCGGCGACCGCGGGCCCTCCGAACGGCTCGAACTCCCGGAGCGCGAGCCCGACCGGATCGTCGAGCGCCCGGTCCGCGAGGACCAGGCGCTGCTCTACCGCCTCTCCGGGGACTGGAACCCGCTCCACGCCGACCCCGAGTTCGCCAAGCTCGCCGGCTTCGACCGGCCGATTCTGCACGGGCTCTGCACCTACGGCATGACCCTCAAGGCGGTGGTGGACACGGTGCTCGGCGGCGACGTCGCCCGTGTCCGCTCGTACCACACGCGTTTCGCCGGGGTCGTCTTCCCCGGCGAGACCCTGCGTATCCGGATGTGGGCCGGGGACGGCCGCGTCCAGGTGTCGGTCACGGCCGTGGAGCGCGAGGACGCTCCCGTGCTCGCCGACACCCTCGTCGAACATTCGTGATGGGAGCCGCACCATGCGCGCAGCCGTACTGCACGAGATCGGCCAGGACAAGCTCGAGGTCGTCGACGACGTCGAGGCGGTGGGCTTCGGCCCCGGCAAGGTGCGGATCCGGGTCAGGGCGACCGGACTGTGCCACTCCGACGTCTCCGCCATGAGCGGCGTCCTTCCCCAGCCGGCGCCGTTCGTCCCCGGCCACGAGGGCGCGGGCGAGATCGTCGACATCGGCGACGGCGTCACCGGCCTGAGCGAGGGACAGCGCGTCCTGCTGTGCTGGCTGCCCGCCTGCGGGAGCTGTCCGGCCTGCAAGCGCGGCCAGACCCAGCTCTGCCTCGCCGGCTTCATGAACGCGGGCACCCCGAACTTCCGACGGCCCGGCGGGGACGTCTTCGGCTTCGCCGGCACCGGTACGTTCACGGAGGAGGTCGTCGTCGACGCGGGCTGCGCGGTCCCGATCCCCGACGACGTGCCCTTCGACATCGCCGCCCTCATCGGCTGCGGGGTGACGACCGGACTCGGCGCGGCCATCAACACGGCGAAGGTGGAGGCCGGTTCGTCGGTCGCCGTCATCGGCTGCGGCGGCGTCGGCATCTCCGCCATCCAGGGCGCCAAGCTCCAGGGAGCCGCCCAGATCGTCGCCGTCGACCCGGTCGAGTCCCGGCGCGAGGCGGCGCTGCGCTTCGGCGCGACGGAGGCGGTGGCACCGGACGGGCTCGCCGACGCCAAGCAGCGGATCACGGCGGGCGAGGGCTTCGACTACGTCTTCGAGGTCGTCGGCAGGTCCGCGACCGCGCGGACGGCGTACGAGACGACGCGGCGCGGCGGCACGCTGTGCGTGGTGGGCGCGGGCGCGCTCGACGACTTCCTCCAGCTCAACATGTTCGAGCTGTTCTTCGACGAGAAGAGGATCCTGCCGTCGATGTACGGCGGCGGGGATGTGATGCGTTCATACGAGCGGGCCATCGCGCTCTGGCGGGCCGGCCGGATCGACCTGGAGTCACTGATCACCCACCGGGTGCCGCTGTCGGGGATCAACGAGGCGATCGAGCAGATGCGTACGGGTGTCGCGCTGCGCACCTGCATCGAGATCTGAATCGAGATCTGGATCGAGATCTGAGAGGACGCGAATCGATGTCACTCCCTCTTGAGGGTCTGTCCGCGATCGTCACCGGCGCCGGGCGAGGTCTCGGCCGGGCCGAGGCGCTCGAACTCGCCCGGCTCGGCGCGGCCGTCGTCGTCAACGACTACGGCCGGCCCGGGCGCGACGGCTCCGGCGAGGCGTCGGCCGCCCCTGCCGAGGGGGTCGCCGCGGAGATCCGCGCGGCGGGCGGCCGGGCGGTCGCGCACCTGGGCGACGTGGCCGACTTCGAGACCGCGCGCGGGCTCGTCGACCTGGCCGTGAGCGAGTTCGGGAAGCTGGACATCCTGGTCAACAACGCGGGGATCCTGCGGGACCGGATGGTCTTCTCGATGAACGAGGAGGAGTGGGACTCGGTGATACGAGTCCACCTGAAGGGCCACTTCAACACCACCCACTTCGCGGCGGTGCACTGGAGGGGCCGGGCGAAGGCGGGGGAGCCCGGTGTGTACGGCCGGATCGTCAACACCTCGTCGGAGGCGTTCCTGGCCGGCTCGGCGGGGCAGCCGAACTACGCGGCCGCCAAGGGCGGGATCGTGGGCCTGACGACGTCCACGGCGCTGGCGCTCGCGAAGTACGGCGTGACAGCGAACGTGATCTGTCCGCGGGCGCGGACCCGGATGACGGAGGACGTCTTCGCAGGCTTCGCGGAACCGGCGAGCGAGGCGGAGCTCGACCCGCTGTCGCCGGAGCATGTGGCGCCGCTGGTGGGGTATCTGGCGTCGCCGGCGGCGGGGGGCGTGAACGGTCAGCTGCTCGTCGTCCACGGGGGGATGGTGGCGATCGTGGACCGCCCGAGGGTGTCGGCGAAGTTCGACACGGCGAAGGAGGCGTTCACGTACGAGGAGCTGGATGGGCTGCTGACGCCGCACTACGCGTCACGGCCGCCGGGGGAGACGTTCGCGGCGGCGGAGGTCCTGGCCCTGAAGCGCGGCTGAGCCGGGCGGGCGTCGGCCCCTGGGGGATCTCCCCGGGGGCCGACGCCCCTTCCTACTGCGCCTCCGGGTCCCGGCGGTCGCGGCGGTGACGGCCGTGAGGGGAGGGATACGGCTCCTCCGACGGCGCCGCCTCGCCGCGATGCTTTCCGGAGCCGTGCGGCTCCGCCCCGTGCGTACTCGCTTCCGACATGGTGCAACTCACCCCGTGTTGATCGCTGTTGGCGTGCGGCCGCGATTCTAGTCAGCGGCTTTACGGTCGGCGAGAGGTGCCTGCTGCAGGGGGACCGGCCGGCAGATCCGGGGCCCGGAGGGGCTTCCCGGCGGACGTCCCACCCGAGGATCCAGGGGAGCCAGGGCTTCCAGGACGACGGGCTCCGGCTCGGGCGGTACCTCCAGGTTCACCAGGCCGCACACCGTGCCGCCGACCGCCGTGTCCGCCGCGTACGGGAGCCGTAGCACGCCCTCCGGTGTCCACAGCCCCGCTCCGGCCACCCATCCGGCGGGCGCGGCCAGTTGGTGCATGCGGCGCCCCGAG
This sequence comes from Streptomyces sp. NPDC015346, assembly GCF_043078785.1. Classification (NCBI taxonomy): domain Bacteria; kingdom Bacillati; phylum Actinomycetota; class Actinomycetes; order Kitasatosporales; family Streptomycetaceae; genus Streptomyces; species Streptomyces sp. NPDC015346. Next base: position 732,729 of record NZ_JBIBTW010000001.1, read on the forward strand.
GGGCTCCACATCCCGATCCAGCTCCCGGCCGCCGCGTCGATCCGCAGCGCCACCGAGCAGGTCTCGGGCATCAGCACCTGCCCCGGCTGCACCGCGAAGGGCGTCACTGCCGCGTCGTCGAGCCGTAGACACTCGGGGAAGCGGACCGGCAGCAGGCTGCCGAGGACGCCCCAGCCCAGCCGCTCGTGCCCCGGTGACGGCGCGTCGGAGCGGATCAGCAGCAGACCGCTGTCCGGGTCCGCCATCAGCAGCCGGTCGTCGCTCTCTTCGGTGATCTGCAGCAGCGGCGTCACCTCGCCGCCGCGCTCCAGGTCGACCGCCACCGCCTTCACCGGGCCGTCACCCAGGCGCCGGTCGAGCGCGAGCATCCGCCCCGTACGGTCCAGCCAGACCCCGCCCGTGCAGCGGCCCTTGACCTCGGCCACCTGCTCGGGGCCGAAGGCGCCGCCCGCCACCAGCCAGATCGTCGTCGTGTCCGCGCCGACGCACATCGCGTACGCGCAGATGCCGTCGGGCGACGGAGGGAGGAGGGTCAGGTGCGCGGCCTCCACCGAGCCCAGCGGCAGCTCCCCCGTCCCCGGGCCCGTCGGGTACAGCAGCGAGAACGTGTGCCGGTGTCCGTCCACCCGGCGCCCGATCAGGACCCGCCCGTCCGCCAGCGGTACCAACTGGGCGTCCGGGTCCTCGGGCTGGTCGAGCGGGAGCGGTACGGCGTAGGGCTCCGGCCCGTCCAGCGTCCACCGCTCCGCGTACAGGGCCTCCCCGGCACCCGCGAGCCGCGCCGCGTACGCCCCGTTCGCCGTGATCGTGAACCCGGTCGGTCGCACGACGCCGTCGTCCTCCGCCGTAGTCTCGATGGCACAGGCTGTCATCGACTCGTCACCTCCGGCCACCGAAGCTAGTTTTCGCACTTCCAGCCGAACAACACGAGCCAGGTCACTTCACACATAAGGGTGGCCAAGTATCGATTCTGCTGAGGGGAGGGGGCCGGTTGTGCTGGAGGGAGCGGTGGTGCGTAAGGTAAGGCGAGCCTAAGTGGAGCCTGGGACTCCGGGTCTCCCGCGGCCCGAGCGCCGGCTGAGCCGCCGTCCGGTCCGAGTCCGGCCGCGGTCCGGTCCGAGTCCGGCCGCCGTCCGGTTCCGCTCCGGCCGTCGTCCGGTCCGACTCCGGCCGTCGTCCCGTCCCGTCCCTCCCGAACCCGTACAGGAGAAACCCAGATGTCCCTCCTCCTCCGCCGCGGCACCGCCGCCGCCGTCGCGCTCGCCGCAGCGCTCTCCCTCGCGGCCTGTGGAAGCGACGGCTCCTCGGACCCGGCCAAGAAGGAGGACGGCGGCAACAAGAAGGACGTGGCCACCGGAGGCAAGGACTTCGGCGACGCGGCGGCCAAGACCGCGGCCATGGGCACCGACGCCAAGCCCGGCCAGTTCCCGCGCACCCTCACGCACGCGCTCGGCACGACCGAAGTCAAGGCCGCGCCCAAGCGCGTCGTCGTCCTCGACGTCGGCGAGCTCGACAACGTCGTGTCCCTCGGCGTCAAGCCCGTCGGCTACGCCCCCGCCGAGGGCGACGACGGCATCCCCGCCTACCTGAAGAAGGACGCGGGCACCCCGAAGCCCGTCGGCACCATCAACAACCTCAACCTCGAGGCGATCGCCAACCTGGAGCCCGACCTCATCCTCGGCAGCCAGCTGCGCGCCGCGGACAAGTACGACGAGCTCTCGAAGATCGCCCCCACCGTCTTCTCCATCCGCCCCGGCTTCACCTGGAAGGAGAACTACCTCCTCAACGCCGCGGCCCTGGACAAGACCGCCGACGCGCAGAAGAAGCTCGCCGCCTACGAGACCAAGGCCAAGCAGCTCGGCACCGACATCGGCCCGAACAAGCCGACGATCTCGATGGTCCGCTACCTCCCCGGCAAGATCCGCCTCTACGCGAAGGCGTCCTTCATCGGCACCATCCTCGAGGACGCGGGCCTGCCCCGGCCCAAGAACCAGCAGATCAACGACCTCGCCGCCGAGATCAGCCCCGAGAAGATCGACCAGGCCGACGCCGACTGGATCTTCACCGGCGTCTACGGCGACCCGAAGGCCACCAAGCGCGACACCGCCCAGGCCAACCCGCTGTGGAAGAACCTCAAGGCGGTCAAGGCCGGCCGGGCCAAGGACGTTCCCGACGAGACCTGGTACCTCGGTCTGGGCGTCACGGCCGCGAACAGTGTCCTCGACGACCTGCGCGCCGACCTCGTGAAGAAGTAGCACGCAGAAGAAGGAGTAGTTCGTAGCACGCGGTGACACCGCGTAAGCGGAATCTTCCCTGCCCACAGGCAGGACGGCGGGGCGCGGAGGACAGGTAGCCTTTCCTTCGTGCCCCGTCTGTCTGAAGTCATCGCCGCCCTCGACGCCCTCTGGCCTCCCGAGCGGGCCGAGCAGTGGGACGCCGTCGGCACGGTCTGCGGAGACCCCGACGCCGAGGTCGGCCGTGTGCTGTTCGCCGTCGACCCCGTCCAGGAGATCGCCGACGAGGCGATCGCCCTCGGCGCCGACCTGGTCGTCAGCCACCACCCGCTCTATCTGCGGGGTACGACGACGGTCGCCGCCTCCCACTTCAAGGGCCGGGTCGTGCACACCCTGATCAAGCACGACATCGCGCTGCATGTGGCCCACACCAATGCCGACACCGCCGACCCCGGAGTCTCCGACGCCCTCGCCGGCGCTCTCGACCTGCGGGTCACCGGCCCCCTGGTCGCCGAGAACAACCTCGGCCGGATCTGCGAGCTCGACCAGCCCGAGACGCTTCGGGAGTTCGCCGCCCGCGCCGCGAAGCGGCTGCCCGCCACCGCGCAGGGCGTCCGGATCGCCGGCGACCCGGAGATGACCGTCCGCCGGGTCGCGGTCAGCGGCGGCTCCGGAGACAGCCTCTTCGACGCCGTACGGGCCGCGGGCGTGGACGTCTTCCTCACCGCAGACCTGCGCCACCACCCGGTGTCGGAGGCCACCCAGCACTCACCGCTCGGCCTGGTCGACGCCGCCCACTGGGCCACCGAATGGCCCTGGTGCGAGCAGGCCGCCGCCCAGCTCGACGAGATTTCCGACCGCCATGGCTGGGGCCTCCGTGTCCACGTCTCGAAGACGGTCACCGACCCCTGGTCCGCCCACCACCACTCTCCTGGAGCCCCCAACTGAACGCCGCGCCCGCCGACCAGATCCGACTTCTCGACCTCCAGGCACTGGACGTACGCCTCCAGCAGCTCGCCCACAAGCGCCGGTCCCTGCCCGAGCACGCCGAGATCGAGTCGCTGAACAAGGACCTCACCCAGCTGCGCGACCTGCTCGTCGCCGCGCAGACGGAGGAGAGCGACTGCGCCCGCGAGCAGATCAAGGCGGAGCAGGACGTCGACCAGGTGCGCCAGCGCGCCGTCCGTGACCAGCAGCGCCTCGACTCCGGCGCCGTCTCCTCCCCGAAGGACCTGGAAAGCCTGCAGCGGGAGATCATCTCGCTGGCCAAGCGCCAGGGTGACCTGGAGGACATCGTCCTTGAGGTCATGGAGCGCCGTGAGTCCGCGCAGGAGCGGGTGGCCGAGATGACCGAGCGCGCCTCCGCCATCCAGGCCAAGGCCGACGACGCGACCGCGCGCCGCGACGCCGCGGAGGCCGAGCTCGACCGCGAGGCCGCCACGGTCGGCAAGGAGCGCGAGCTGGTGGCCGGCTCCATCCCGGCGGACCTGCTGAAGCTCTACGAGAAGCTGCGCGAGCAGCAGGGCGGCGTCGGTGCGGCGCGGCTGTACCAGCGCAAGTGCGAGGGCTGCCACATCGAGCTCAACATCACCGAGGTGAACGAGGTCCGCGCGGCCGCGCCGGACACGGTGCTGCGCTGCGAGAACTGCCGCCGGATCCTCATCCGCACGTCGGAGTCCGGCCTGTAATGACCGCCACGAGGACGGCCAGGACCGAAGTCGTCGTCGAGGCGGACGGTGGCTCCCGGGGCAACCCGGGCCCCGCGGGCTACGGAGCGGTGGTCCTGGACCCGGTGACGGGCGAGACGCTCGCGGAGGCGGCCGAGTACATCGGCGTCGCCACGAACAACGTCGCCGAGTACAAGGGCCTGGTGGCCGGTCTGAAGGCGGCGCGCGAGCTGTTCCCGGACGCCGTGGTGCATGTCCGGATGGACTCGAAGCTGGTCGTCGAGCAGATGTCCGGCCGCTGGAAGATCAAGCACCCGGACATGAAGCCGCTCGCGGCGGAGGCGGCCCGGATCTTCCCTGTGGGGCGGGTCCGTTACGAGTGGATCCCGCGCGATCAGAACAAGCACGCGGACCGGCTCGCGAACGAGGCGATGGACGCGGGCAAGCGGGGCGTGCGGTGGGAGCCGTCGACGTCCTCGGCGGCCCTCACGGCCGCCGACGCCCGCGCGGCCCGCAACGCCGCGACCCCGCCGCCCTCGGGTCCCCCCGGCGACGCGACGGCGGGCGCGGCCAGGGCCCGGGCGGCCCTCGCGGGTACGGGGACCGGTGCGGGCGCGGCCGGCGGTACGGGTGCGGGCGCGGTTGGCGGTACGGGTGCGGGTACGGGTGCGCACGCGGTCGGCGGTACGGGTGCCGGTTCCGTCGAGCCGACCGGCCGTGGGGCCGGGGGCGCGGCCGGGCAGCCCGACGACGGCCTCTTCGCCGCCGACGAGACACTCGCCTCCCAGGCCCGCGCCTCCCTGGCCTCGGCCGGCACGGCCGAACGCCGGAGGGCAGCCGGAACCGCCCCGTCGAGCGGCGACTTCGAGGCGGAGGCGGGCATCCTCGCCCACCCGGGCCGGGCCACTGCCGGTGTCGCCGCGCCCGCGTCGGCCGACGTGGCGGCGACCGCTCCTGCTCGGAGCCGGGCCGCAGGCGGTGTCGCGGCTCCCGCGCCTGGCGGAGCCGAAGCCGGTGCAGCCGCGCCCGCGCCCGCGCCGACCGCCGACGCGGCCGTGGCGACCCCCGCCCCCGCGCGGGCCGGTGCGCCCGGGTGGGGGGCGCCCGATCTCGGGGCTCCCGCCACCTTCGTGCTGTTGCGGCACGGGGAGACCGCGCTCACGCCCGAGAAGCGGTTCTCGGGGAGTGGGGGGAGCGATCCCGAGTTGTCGGGTGCCGGGCTGCGGCAGGCCGACGCCGTCGCCGCCGCGCTCGCCGCGCGCGGCACGATCCAGGAGATCGTCAGCTCACCGCTCAAGCGCTGCAGGCAGACCGCCGAGACCGTCGCCGCCCGCCTGGGCCTCGACGTGCGGATCGAGGACGGGCTGCGCGAGACCGACTTCGGCGCCTGGGAGGGGCTGACCTTCGCCGAGGTACGCGAGCGGTACCCGGAGGACCTCGACGCCTGGCTCGCCTCGCCCAAGGCCGCCCCGACCGGCGGCGGCGAGAGCTTCGCGACCGTCTCGCGGCGCGTCTCGGCGACCCGGGACCGGCTGACGGCCGTCTCGGCGGGCCGCACCGTCCTCCTCGTCACCCACGTGACGCCGATCAAGACCCTCGTGCGGCTGGCGCTCGGCGCCCCGCCGGAGTCGTTGTTCCGGATGGAGCTCTCAGCGGCCTCCCTGTCGGCGGTCGCCTACTACGCGGACGGCAACGCCTCCGTACGACTCCTGAACGACACCTCCCACCTGAGGTGACCCGGAGGCGGGGCGCGGGGCGGGGGCGGGGGTACGGAACTCCGTGGCCCCGCCCCCTCCTCCCGTAGCACCATCGTCGCCATGACCTGGCACATCACCGAGGATGCCGCCGCCTTCCGCGCCGCCGCCGACGACCACCTCGCCGCCGACCCGGCGCGCAACACCGTGCTCCTCACCCTCAGCGAGGGCGCGCGCCGGCGGCCCCTCCCGTCCGCGCGATACGGCTGGTGGACCGAGGCGGACGGGACGGTCACCGGCGCCTTCCTCTTCACCCTTCCCCATGAGCCGGCGCTCGGACCGATGCCGCCGGAGGCCGCCCGCGCCCTCGTCCACGTACTGCCGGACGCGCGGGACGTGACCAGCGTGCGCGGCGAGGAGGAGACGGCCGCCGCCTTCGCCGGGGAGCTGTCCGCGCGGACAGGCCGGCGATGGACGACCGCGCGCCGGATGCGGCTCTACCGGCTCGGCGCACTCATCCCGCCGGACCCCGCGCCGCACGGCCGGATGCGGACGACGACCGCCGAGGACATCCCCTTGGCCGTGGCCTGGATGGAGGGCTTCGCCCGCGACATCGGCGAGACGGACGACGCCGTCGACCACACGCCCAACGTCGAGGCCCGCGTCGCCGACCGCCGCCTCCACTTCTGGGAGACCGACCAGGGGCCGGTGTCGATGGCGAGCGTCTCGCGGATCGTCGCGGGCCAGGCCCGCGTCTCACCCGTCTACACACCGGCGCACGCGCGGGGCCGGGGCTACGCCGGGGCCGTCACCAGCGCCGTGAGCCGAGCGGCCCTGGATGCGGGCGCCCAGCAGGTGCTGCTCTTCACGGACCTAGCCAACTCCACCAGCAACGCCCTCTACCAGCGGCTCGGATACCGCCCGGTGACCGATCACGTCGGCCTGACCTTCACCTGACGCGGGCCCTTCACCTGACGCGGGCAGCCGCGCGCAGCCCCGCCGCCTCGCGGGCGAGGGACCCGACCCGGGGCCAGTCGCGCGCCGCGAGCGCGTCGGCCGGGAGCATCCACGTACCGCCGACGCAGCCGACATTAGGCAGTGACAGGTAGGAGGGGGCGGAGTCGAGGGAGATGCCGCCGGTCGGGCAGAACCGGGCCTGGGGGAGCGGCCCCGAGAGGGACTTCAGGTACGGGACGCCGCCGGCCGCCTCGGCGGGGAAGAACTTCATCTCGGCCACCCCGCGTTCGAGCAGGGCGACGACCTCCGAGGTGGTCGAGACCCCCGGCAGGAACGGCACTCCCGAGGCCTTCATGGCGTCCAGGAGGCCCGCCGTCCACCCCGGGCTCACCAGGAACCCGGCCCCCGCCGCCACCGCCGCGCTCACAGCGGCCGCCGAGATCACCGTGCCCGCGCCGACGACGGCGTCCGGGACCTCGGCGGCGATCGCCCGGATCGCGTCGAGCGCGGCCGGGGTCCGCAGCGTCACCTCGATCGCGGGCAGGCCGCCCGCGACCAGGGCCCGGGCGAGCGGGACGGCGTCGGCGGCGTCCTCGACGACGACGACGGGGACGACGGGAGCGAGGTCCAGGACGGAGGGCGGCGCGGAGGGCATGGCGTCATCCTGCCCGCGGTGTGTGCTCCCCGCAACGAGCGTTGCACGGCGTGCAACGCCCTCCGGAGTGGCTCTAGTGGATCTCGTCCACCAGCACGTCCAGCACCCCCGCCTTCCCCTCCTCCACCACGTACCCCAGATCCCGCAGCGCCTCCACGAGCTCCTCGCGGCCCTTCGGCGCCGCCCCCGCCTCCAGCAGGCTCCGCACGATCCGCCCCTTCGTCGCCTTGTTGAAGTGGCTGACCACCTTCCGGGTCGGCGCGTGGAGCACCCGTACCGTCGCCGTCCGCGCCGCCACCTCGCCCTTCGGCTTCCACGCCGACGCGTACGCCGAGGACCGCAGGTCCAGGACGAGTCCGTCCCCCGCCACCTCCGGCATGACGGACGCCATCGCGCCCCGCCAGTGCGCGCCCAACGCCCCGAGCCCCGGCAGCTTCACCCCCATCGAGCAGCGGTACGACGGGATCAGGTCGTCCACCCGCACCGCGCCCCACAGCCCCGAGAACACCAGCAGCGAGGCCCGCGCCCGCTTCCGGGCCGCCGCGTCCAGCGTGGCCAGGCCCAGCGCGTCGTACAGCACCCCCGTGTAGATCTCCCCGGCCGGCCGGGCCCCCGCCGTCCGCAGCTCCCTGTTCTTGGCGACCTCCCCACGCAGCCCCTGGCTCAGGCCCAGCACCTCGCGCGCCTTCTCCTCGTCGGCGGCGCACAGCTCGACCAGCTCGTCCAGGACCGCCGCCCGCGCCTCGGCCAGACCCGGCAGCGACAGCGACTCCGCCTTCAGCGGCGCCCCGGGCCCCGACGCGGCCTTACCCTCCGACGGCGGCAACAGCACGAGCACGGTGGTTCTCCTTCAGACGTACGGGACGGGGATGCGGCCCCGGAAAACCCACCCTACGAGGTGCCCCCCACCGCTCTGACCCCTAGGCTCGATCCATGCCCCGCCGTCCCATTCGCGTGACCGGCGCAGCCGAGGCTCCGCTGCGGGCCGCCCTGCGCGCACTCCGGACCGAGCTCCAGATCCCCGAGACCTTCCCGCCCGCCGTGCTCGCCGAGGCCGAGGCGGCGGCCAAGGCGCCCCGCCTCCCCGCGCACGACGCCACCGACATCCCCTTCTTCACCATCGACCCGCCCACCTCCACCGACCTCGACCAGGCCATGCACCTGGCCCGCCGCGCCGACGGCGGCTACCGCGTCCACTACGCCATCGCCGACGTCGCCGCCTTTGTGCGCCCCGGCGGCGCGGTCGACGCCGAGGCCCACCGCCGGGTCCTCACCCTCTACTTCCCCGACGGCAAGGTGCCCCTCCACCCCCCTGTCCTCTCCGAGGGCGCCGCCAGCCTCCTGCCCGGCGAACCCCGGCCCGCCCTCCTCTGGCGGATCGACCTCGACGCCGATGGCCGGCGCGTCGCCACCGACGTGCGCCGCGCCCTCGTCCGCAGCCGCGCCAAACTCGACTACGCGGGCGTGCAGCGGCAGATCGACTCCGGTACCGCCCCCGAGCCCCTCGCCCTCCTCAAGGACATCGGCCTGCTGCGCGAGGCCCTCGAGACCGAGCGCGGCGGGATCTCCCTCAGCGTCCCCGAGCAGGAGATCGTCGAGCTCGACGGCTCGTACTCGCTCGCCTACCGCGCCCCGCTCCCCGCCGACGGCTGGAACGCCCAGATCTCGCTCCTGACCGGAATGGCCGCCGCCGACCTCATGACGGCCGCCGGCACCGGGATCCTCCGCACCCTGCCTACCGCCCCCGACGGCGCCGTCGCCCGGCTGCGCCGCTCCGCGCACGCCCTCGGCGTCGACTGGCCGCACCACGTCTCGTACGCCGACGTCGTCCGCTCCGTCGACCCCACCAACCCGCGCCACGCCGCCTTCCTGCAGGAGTGCACCACCCTGCTCCGGGGCGCCGGCTACACCGTCTTCACCGACGGCGGCGTCCCCTCGCCCGCCGTCCACGCCGCCGTCGCCGACGAGTACACCCACTGCACCGCACCGCTGCGCCGGCTCGTCGACCGGTACGCCGGCGAGCTGTGCGTCGCCGCCGTGGCGGGCGAGGAGCCGCCCGCCTGGGTACGGGAGGCGCTCGACAGCCTCCCCCGGGAGATGGCCGAGGGCTCCCGGCGCGCGAACAACATCGAGCGCGAGTCCGTCGACATCGTCGAGGCGGCCCTCCTGAGGGGACGGATCGGCGAGACCTTCGACGCGTACGTGATCGACGTGAAGGAGCGCGAACCGGCCGTCGGAACCGTGCACCTGGACGAGCCCGCGGTCGTCGCCCGGATCGAGGGCGGGGACGTCCGGCTGCCGCTCGGCGAGTGGCTGCGCGTCAGGCTGACGCAGGCGGACCCGGGGAGGGCGAAGGCGCTGTTCGCACCCGCGTGAGCGCCGCCCGCAGCTCGCGCAGCAGCGCGCGCGAGTCGTCCGCGTGGGCGCGCACGGTACGGACGGGGCGGGGCGCGCCGAGGAGCCGGGGCGCGTCGAGCGGCTCGGTCAGCTCGATGGTGAAGGAGGTCTGCGAGCCGACGGCCAGGTTCAGCTCCCCCTCCGTCTTCTCGTGGGTGAAGCGCGGTTCGTGCCGGACGGCGGCGATCTTCTCCAGCGGGATGTGGAGGTCGACGTGCGCGGCCTGGCGCAGCCGGAGGGCCCCGGGCGCCAGGACGTGCGGCCGGGTGACGGAGGCGGCGTGCAGCCCGAGCACGAACAGCACCGTGTACACGTCGAGGACCAGGACGATCGCGTGGACGACCGGTAGGCCGGCCAGCAGGTACGAAATGCCGACGGTCTCGACGAGGCAGACGAACGCGAAGCCGTAGAAGAGGGCGGCCTGGTCGCGGGCGTGGGGGAACGCCCGGTCGCCGGGGCGGATCCCGTGCCGCCGCCGGGCGACCCACAGGCCGAGGCTCGCCATCAGCCGCAGCTCATGCCCGATCAGGCGCAGCACGGGCTCGGGGACCAGCTCGCCGAAGGCCTCCCGCCGGCTCAGACCGCGCCGCCGGAGCCGGAGGTACGCCGCCGCCTCGCCGGCCATGAGCAGCAGCACGGCGCCCTCGGCGAGGAGGAGGGCGGCCGGCGGTATCCGTACCCCGGCGAGGAGGGTGATGGCGACGACGAGTTCGGCGGGGAGCACGGCGTACGCGACGGCACGGAGCAGCCGGGTGGCGACGGGGCGGGTGGTGGCCGTTCCGGCAGGGCGTGCGTCGGCGGGGGTCATCGGGCTCGCTCCTGGACCAGGCGCAGGGCGTGGTGGACCGCGGCCGTCTGGGCCGGGGAGAAGTCGCCGAAGAAGGTGTCGGTGAGACGCCCCTCCGGTAGGCCGGGCCCGTCGAGCCCCGCCACCACCGCGTCCGGCAGCAGGGCGGCGAGCGCTGCCCCGGCCTCCGCCACCCGCGCGTCGTCCGGGTCCGCGTCGGCGAGGGCGTCGAGCCGTGCGTACACCTCGTGCGCCCGGTCCCGCGCGGCGGGCGTCGCGGTCATCTCCCGCATCGCGCCCATCAACCGCTGCCGCTCCTCCGCCGGTGCCACGGTGTCGAGCAGGACGAGCAGCTCCCGGTCCTGGGCGGCCATGGGGGAGGCCGGGACCTCGCCCATCTCCGCCAGCAGCTCGGTCAGCTCCGCCGACACGGGGCCCTCGGCGGTCAGCCGCCCGGCCCGCGCCTCGCCGAGCAGTTCCGCGAGGCGCGCGCGCCGCTCCCGTACCAACGCCTCCTGGCGCCCGAGGTCGGCGTCCAGCTCCTCCAGCACCTCCACCAGATCCCGCCCGGCGTCGTCGGCGAGGACGTCCCGTACCTCGTCGAGTCCGAGCCCCAGCTCGGTCAGGCGCCGGATCCGGGCGAGCAGGACGGCGTCCTTGATGCCGTACTCGCGGTAGCCGTTGGCCCGCCGTACGGGCTCGGGCAGCAGCCCGAGATGGTGGTAGTGCCGCACGGCCCGTGGGGTGACCCCGACGAGCGCGGCGATCTCGCCGATTCGCATGAGCCCAGTACAAACCCTGACGTCGCGACAGGGTCAAGCGGAGCGGACGCGGCGGGTAGCATGGTCGGCACGGCAGACGAGCCGGGCGGGCGGCCGCGTGGGGATCCATCGGATCCTCCCGAGGAACGTCCGGGCTCCACAGGGCAGGGTGGTGGCTAACGGCCACCCGGGGTGACCCGCGGGACAGTGCCACAGAAAACAGACCGCCGGGGACCTCGGTCCTCGGTAAGGGTGAAACGGTGGTGTAAGAGACCACCAGCGCCTGAGGTGACTCAGGCGGCTAGGTAAACCCCACCCGGAGCAAGGTCAAGAGGGGCCGCTTGGAGACAGGCGGCTCTGCGCGAACGCTTGAGGGCTGCCCGCCCGAGTTCGCGGGTAGACCGCACGAGACCGGTGGCAACGCCGGTCCTAGATGGATGGCCGTCACCCCGACGACCGCGAGGTCCCGGGGTACAGAACCCGGCGTACAGCCCAGCTCGTCTGTCGGCCGACCAGCGGGGAAGGGCCCTGACTCAGGGGCCCTTCCTTCTTCGGCCCCTTGGCTCCTCAGCCCTCCAGCGACCGGTCGGCCACCCGGCGCAGGTGCCCCGCGAAGACCTCCGCCGCCTCCGGCGTCAGGGTCCGCAGCGCGACCATCGCCGTGATGATCACATCGCACAGCTCGGACTCGACGTCCTGCCAGGTATGACTCGTCCCCTTCCGCGGATTCTGACCCGTCGCCCCGATGACGGCCTCGGCCACCTCGCCGACCTCCTCCGAGAGCTTCAGGATCCGCAAGAGGACGTCCTGTTGGTGCGGCAGGGTGTGGTGGGCGGCGATCCAGGAGGTCAGTCGGTCGATGGTGTCCCAGGTGTCCGTCATAAGCCCCAAGGCTGCCGTAGGCAGCCGCGGTGCTCGACCAGGTGGCCGAGTGCGTGCACCGGCGGGCGGCACCCTTCCGGCCCGGGTGCGGGGGGCCGGGCGTCGGCGGGTGTACGGGTAGGGCATGACCATTCCCGTGGAGAAGCTCACCGATCCCGCCGTGCGCGCCTTCGTCGCCGCGGTCAACGCCAACGACGAGGAGGCCTTCCGGGCCGCACTGGCGCCCGGCGCCACCATGTCCGACGACGGTTCCGACCGTGACATCGACGAGTGGACCGAGAAGGAGATCTTCTCCTCGCGCGGCCACATGGAGATCGAGTCCGTCAAGGACGACGGGCACGTCCTCGTCGCCCGGTTCCGCAACGACACCTGGGGCGAGATGCGCACCCGCTGGCGCTTCGTCGTCGAGGGCGGGAAAGTCGTCCGCTTCGAGACCGGCCAGGCCTGACCCGGCGGCCGGGGTGGACCCCGGCCGCCCCTACTCGGGCCGTGTCCTAGCCCCGGCCGATGTACGGCATCGTCGTCGCCATCACCGTCGCGAACTGGACGTTCGCCTCCAGCGGCAGGCTCGCCATGTGGACCACCGTCGCCGCCACGTGCGCCGCGTCCATCACCGGCTCCACCGCCAGTTCGCCGTTGGCCTGCAGGATCCCCGTCTGCATCCGGGACGTCATCTCCGTCGCCGCGTTCCCGATGTCCAGCTGTCCGCAGGCGATCCGGTACGGCCGCCCGTCCAGGGACAGCGACTTCGTCAGGCCCGTCATCGCGTGCTTCGTCGCCGTGTACGCGATCGAGTGCGGGCGCGGCACATGGGCCGAGATGGAGCCGTTGTTGATGATCCGGCCGCCCTGCGGGGACTGCTCCTTCATCGCCCGGAAGGCGGCCTGGGCGCACAGGAACGAGCCCGTGAGGTTCACGTCGACGACCGAGCGCCAGGTCGCGTGATCCAGGTCCTCGACCGGCACACCGCCGCCCGCGAACGTCCCCGCGTTGTTGAAGAGCAGGTCGACCCGGCCGAACCGCTCCCGTACCGCGTCGAAGAGCGCCGCCACCGCCTCCGGTGACGTCACGTCCGTGGGGACGCACAGCGCCTGCTCCGGCGGGACGTTCGCGGCCGTCTCCTCCAGCGCCTCCCGCCTGCGGCCCGCCAGCGCCACCGACCAGCCCGCCTCCGCGAGAGCCAGCGCCACGCTCCGGCCGATGCCCGAACCTGCTCCAGTCACTACAGCGATGCTCATGGGCGCGCAGCGTACGGGAGATCGGTGCACAGGGAACTCATCCGTCCGACACGCGGACGTTCCGTACCCGACAACGCCGGGTCGTCCCGCTCCGCTCCAATACTTGACGGAGAACATCCATCAGGCGAGGGGCACATGACGACCGCACAGATCCACTCCGCCGAACTCCGCGCCGCCGCACGCCACTTCGGCCGCCGCCGGTTCCTCAGCGCCACCGGGGCGGCCGCCGCCCTCGCCTTCGCCGTCAACCTGCCGGCCGCCGGTGCGGCGAGCGCCGCCGAGCTCCACGGCCGCCGGATCACCGAGGACCCGTTCACCCTGGGGGTGGCATCCGGTGACCCGCTGCCCGGCTCCGTCCTCCTCTGGACCCGGCTCGCACCCCGCCCCTTCGAGGTCGGCGGCGGACTGCCCCGCGAGAAGGTCACCGTCGACTGGGAGCTCGCCCACGACGACCGCTTCACCCAGAACGTCCGAAAGGGCCAGGCCACCGCGCACCCCGAGTACAACCACAGCGTGCACGTCGAGATCACCCTCCTCGACCCGGACCGCGTGTACTTCTACCGCTTCCGCGCCGGCGACTGGATCAGCCCCGTCGGCCGCACCCGCACCGCGCCCGCCGCCGACGCCCAGAACTCCGCACTCACGTTCGCCGCCGTCGCCTGCCAGGCCTACCACGACGGCTACTTCACCGCCTACAGCCACCTCGCCGAGGAGGACGTCGACGTCGTCTTCCACCTCGGCGACTATCTCTACGAGTACGCCGTGGACGCCGCCGGCGGCGCCCGCGCCTACACCGACCGCCTGCTGCCCGCCGTCTTCAACCGGGAGACCGTCACCCTGGAGGACTACCGGTTGCGGTACGCCCTCTACAAGTCCGACCCCGACCTGATGGCCGCGCACGCCGCGCACCCCTTCGTCGTCACCTGGGACGACCACGAGACCGAGAACAACTACGCGGGCGCGACGCCCGAGAACAACGTGCCGCCGGAGGAGTTTTTGCTCCGCCGGGCCGCCGCCTACCGCGCCTACTGGGAGAACCAGCCCCTGCGGACACCCCAGCATCCCGTGGGCCCCGACATGAGGCTCTACCGTCGCCTCCACTTCGGCCGGCTCGCCCAGTTCGACATCCTCGACACCCGCCAGTACCGCTCCGACCAGGCCTACGGCGACGGCTGGCGGGTCCCCGGCCCCGAGTCCGAGGACCCGAGCCGCACCATCACCGGCGCGACGCAGGAGCGGTGGCTGCTCGACGGCTGGCAGCAGTCGGACGCGCTGTGGAACGTCGTTCCCCAGCAGGTCCTCTTCTCCGAGCGCCGCAGCAACCCGACCGCCTCCTACACCGTCTCCATGGACGCCTGGGACGGCTACACGGCCTCCCGGCGGCGGGTCCTGGACGGGGCCGCCGCGGCCGGGATCGAGAACCTGATGGTGCTCACCGGCGACGTGCACGTCAGCTACGGACTCGACATCAAGGCCGACTTCCGCGACCCGGCCTCGCGGACCGTCGGCACCGAGATCGCCGCCACCTCGATCGCCAGCGGCGAGGACGGCGCCGAGCGGCCCGGCAACTACGACAGCCTCATGGCCGCCAACCCGCACCTGAAGTTCTACGACGGGCGGCGCGGCTATGTGACGGTCGCGCTCGGCGAGGACAGCGCCCGCGCCGACTTCCGTACGGTCTCGGCGGTGACGACCCCGGGCGCCCCCGTCACCACCGCCGCGTCCTACGTCACGGAGGCGGGCGCCCCCGGACTCACGCCGGCGTGAGCCGGTCGACCAGGTCCTCCTGGGGGTAGCGGACGCCGATGCGGTCCCGTACCGCGTCGAGCGTCCGCATCACCGCGAGCGTCCCGTCCAGCGGGACGAGCGACGACTCCGTGGCCCCGGCCCGCAGACAGCGCGTCACCTCGGCCGCCTCGTGGTGCAGGGAGTGCGGATCGTCCTCGTTCACGAACTCCTCCGGCTCCCGGCCCTCACGCACCAGCGTGAACCGCTCCGGGAAGAAGAAACCCCGCGGCAGCTCGATCCGGCCCTTCGTCCCCGTCACCGACGCGGTCAGCGGGGTGTCCGCCACGATCGAGCAGGACAGCAGCGCCGAGGCCCCGGATGCCCACCCCAGCAGCATGCCCGTGTTCAGGTCCGTGCCCTCCGCCGACAGCAGCGCGTGCGCCTGTACGGAGTCGGGCTCGCCGAGCAGCAGGTGCGCGAAGGAGACCGGATAGACCCCGAGGTCCAGCAGCGCTCCGCCGCCCACCGCCGGGTCGCGCAGCCGGTGGTCCGCCGCGAACGGTCCCGCGAGCCCGAAGTCCGCCTGCACGGTCCGGATCTCGCCGATCGCGCCGTCCGCCACCAGTGCGGCCAGCCGCCGGATCAGCGGGTTGCAGTACATCCACATGGCCTCCATCAGGAAGAGACCGCGCTCCCGGGCGAGCGCGGCCAACTCCTCCGCCTCCCGCGCGTTCAGTGTGAAGGCCTTCTCGCACAGGACCGCCTTTCCCGCCTCCAGGGCGAGCCCGGCGGCCGCCCGGTGCGCGTGGTGCGGGGTGGCGACGTACACCACGTCGACCTCCGGGTCGGCGGCGAGCGCGGCCCACGACCCGTACGCCCGCGGGATGTCCAGCCGGTCCGCGAAGGCCCGCGCCGACGCCTCCGTACGGGACGCCACCGCCACGACCTCCGCGCCCTCCACCGACCGCAGATCGGTGGTGAACCGCTCCGCTATCCCGCCCGTCGCCAGCACGCCCCACCGCACGGTCCCTGTCATGTGCCCCACCCCAAAAAAGGTCTCGACCACTCTCGACGAGCTGAGAGCATAGGGAAGGATTCAACGAAATGGAGCTGTGTTGATGCCGGAGAGCGGCCGGACCACGAAGCAAGGACACATACCCGGCACCACCACCAGCACCACCGGAAGAAGTATCAGCACCCCCGACGGCGTCGCCGCCGCGCGCCGCGTCGGGCTGCTCGTCACTCTCGTCCTCGGCGGTCTGACGGCCCTTCCGCCGCTCTCCATGGACATGTACCTGCCCGCCCTGCCGGAGGTCACCGAGTCGCTGCGCGCGCCCGCCGCGACCGTCCAGCTCACGCTCACCGCCTGCCTCGCCGGCATGGCCCTCGGCCAGCTCGTCGTCGGCCCCATGAGCGACCGGTGGGGCCGGCGCCGCCCGCTGCTCGTCGGCATGATCGTGTACGTGGCCGCCACCGCGGTCTGCGCGCTCGCCCCCTCCGTCGAGCTGCTCATCGCCTTCCGGCTGCTGCAGGGCCTCGCGGGCGCGGCGGGCATCGTCATCGCCCGCGCCATGGTCCGCGACCTGTACGACGGCGACGAGATGGCCCGCTTCTTCTCCACCCTGATGCTGATCTCCGGCGTCGCCCCGATCATCGCCCCGCTCATCGGCGGGCAGATCCTCCGGATCACCGACTGGCGCGGCGTCTTCCACGTCCTCGCGGTCATCGGCGTCCTGCTGACCGTGGTGGTGTGGCGGTTCCTGCGCGAGACGCTGCCGCCCGAGCGGCGGCACGCGGGCGGCGTCGGCGAGGCGCTGCGCACCATGCGCGGGCTGCTCGTCGACCGCGTCTTCACCGGCTACATGCTGACCGGCGGACTCGCCTTCGCCGCGCTCTTCGCGTACATCTCCGCCTCGCCCTTCGTCGTCCAGGAGATCTACGGCGCCTCGCCGCAGACCTTCAGCCTGCTCTTCGGCCTCAACTCGATCGGTCTCGTCGCCGTCGGCCAGATCAACGGCAAGCTGCTCGTCGGTCGGGTCAGCCTCGACAAGGCGCTTGGCTGGGGGCTGGCCGTCATCCTGCTCGCCTCGGTGGCGCTGCTGCTGATGACGAGCGGGGTGTTCGGGGAGCCGGGGCTCGTCCCGGTCGCCGCGGGTCTGTTCGTACTGATGTCCGCGATGGGTCTGGCGCTGCCGAACACCAACGCTCAGGCCCTGATGCGGACCCCGCACGCGGCCGGCTCCGGCTCCGCGCTGCTCGGCACCTCGTCCTTCCTGATCGGGGCGGTGGCCTCGCCGCTCGTCGGGATCGCGGGGGAGGCGACGGCGGTGCCGATGGCCCTGGTGCAGCTGATCTGCGCGGTCGGGGCGCTCACGTGCTTCCTCGCGATGTGCCGGCCGTGGCGCACGCCGGAGCCGCAGTCGGCCTGAGCGGCCGTGCGCCTCCGGGGCGCGCCTAAAATATCGAGGTGAACGCCTCCCTCCCGACCGCTCCCACCGCCGACGCCCTGCGCGCCGCACTCGCCGGGCTCCTCGGCGGGCTGCCGCCCCGACAGGCCGCCCAGGCCGTCGAGCGGCTGATCGCCAACTACCGCGGGACCACCCCGACCGACGCCCCGGTCCTGCGCGACCGCTCGGACGTCGCCGCCTACGCCGCCTACCGGATGCCGGCGACCTTCGAGGCGGTACGGGCGGCGCTCGGCGCCCTGCGGGACGCGGCGCCCGCGTGGGAGCCGGCCACGCACACCGACGTCGGCGGCGGCACGGGAGCGGCGAGCTGGGCGGTCGCCGAGGCCTGGGACGGGGCGGCGCGCACGACCGTCCTGGACTGGGCGGAGCCCGCGCTCGCGCTGGGGCGCGAGCTGGCGGAGGGCGTGTTCGACGCGGAGTGGCGGCGGGCCCGGATCGGCGGGGCGCTGCGCCTCGACGAGGGGACGGACCTCGTGACGGTCAGTTACGTCCTGAAGGAGCTGACCGAGGCCGACCGCCGCGCCCTCGTCACCGAGGCGGCGCGGGTGGCGCGGGCGGTCGTGATCGTGGAGCCCGGCACCCCCGACGGCTACGAGCGGATCATCGCGGCGCGCTCGCTCCTCGTCGAGGCGGGGCTGACCGTGGCCGCGCCATGCCCGCACAGCGGGGCGTGCCCCATCGAGCCGGGCACCGACTGGTGCCACTTCTCGGCGCGCGTCAGCCGGTCCTCCCTGCACCGGCAGGTGAAGGGCGGCTCCCTGCCGTACGAGGACGAGAAGTTCAGCTACGTCGCGGCGACCAGGTTCCCGGTGATGCCGGTGGCGGCCCGGGTCATCCGCAGGCCCCAGATCCGCAAGGGCCTGGTGCTGCTGGACCTCTGCGGGCCCGACGGCCTCGCCAAGGAGACGGTCACCAAGCGCCACGGGCCGCTGTACAAGGCGGCGCGCGACGTGGAGTGGGGCGACCCCTGGCCCCCGGCGGAGGAGTAGGGGTGTCTCCCCCCGGCCGGTCCCACCGGCCGCCCGCCGGGCGCCTCGGGCCGCCCCGGCGGGTCAGGGGCGCAGCTCCTGCGTGCAGCACTTCACGCTGCCGCCGCCCTTGAGGAGTTCCGTCAGGTCCATGCCCAGCGGCTCGAAGCCGCGCTCGCGGAGCGGGTCGAACAGGCCCACGGCCGCCTGCGGCAGCAGCACGTGCCGCCCGTCGCTGACCGCGTTCAGGCCCAGGGCGGCGGCGTCGCGCTCCGTGGCCAGGAGGGCGTCGGGGAAGAGCCGCGCGAGGACGGCCCGGCTGTCGGCGGAGAAGGCGGCCGGGTAGTACATGATCTCGTCGCGCGCGTCGTCCAGGACGGACAGGGCCGTGTCCAGGTGGTAGTAGCGCGGATCCACCAGTTCGAGGCCGATCACGGGGCGGCCGAAGAACTCCCGCGCCTCGTCGTGGGAGAGCGGGCTGGAGCGGAAGCCGCAGCCGGCCAGGACCCACGAGGAGGTCACCGCGAAGTCGCCCTCGCCCTCGTTGACGTGCTCCGGCTCCCGCACCTGGGTGTAGCCGTTGCGGCGGAACCACTCCAGGTGCGCCGCCGCCTCGCCCGCGCGCTCCGGGTAGGCGAACTTCGCGCCGAGCACCCGGCCGTCCACGACGGTCGCGCCGTTCGCGGCGAAGACCATGTCCGGCAGGTCGGGGTGCGGGTCGAGGAGCTCGACGGTGTGGCCGAGCGAGCGGTAGCGGTCGCGCAGGTCCTCCCACTGGGTGAGGGCGAGCGGCAGGTCGACCGGTTTCGTGGGGTCCATCCAGGGGTTGATGGAGTACGTCACCTTGAAGTGCGTGGGTGGGCACATCAGATAACGGCGGGGCGACGCCTCGCGCGGGGTAGGGCGCAAAGAGGGCTCCTCACGGACGTACGGACGTTGGTTGAGTGCGGTGGCCCCATGGTCCGCCCTGGACGGCGTCCGCGCAGTGGACCGTTCGGGTGGTTCCGGGGCACACCACATGACGAGACGTGTCGTCTCGCCACCTGTTAGATTGGCCGCATGTCCGACACCAAGGCACCCGACTCCTCGCGCCGCAGCGAGCGCTCCCGCCGCGCGATCTACGACGCCGCCCTCGCCCTCGTCTCCGAGGCCGGCTACGCCAAGACGACCATCGAGGGCATCGCCGCCCGCGCCGGCGTGGGCAAGCAGACCATCTACCGCTGGTGGCCCTCCAAGGCCGCCGTCCTCCTCGACGCCTTCCTCGACCTCGCCGCCCAGGCCAACGAGGCGCTCGGCGGCGAAGCGGACAGTGAGATCCCCGACACCGGCGACCTCGCCGCCGACCTGAAGTACGTGCTGCGCGCCACCGTCGACGAGCTGAACAACCCCGTCTACGACGCCCCCTCCCGCGCCCTGGCCGCCGAGGGCATCGTCAACCCCGAACTCGGCGCCCGGTTCGTGGAGCGGCTCCTCGAACCCCAGCTCCAGTACTACGTCCGCCGCATCCAAGCCGCCCAGGCCGCCGGGGACATCGCCCCCGACGTCGACCCGCGCATCGCCCTGGAGCTCCTCGTCGGCCCCCTGAACCACCGCTGGCTCCACCGCACCCTGCCCCTGACCCACGCCTACGCCGACACCCTCGTCGACTACGCCCTGCGCGGCCTCGCACCCCGTACGTGATCTCCCCGTGCTCCCCCATGCTCCCCCTGTACGCCACCCCCGCGCCCCCCGGACGCAACCCCGATGCCCACCCCGGTTGAGGACTCCGGTCACCCGGAGCGCAGGATGGTGGGACCATGGGCGGAGCCGAACGGGCGAGTAGTGGGGTGTGAGGGGATAGATGGGCGACGGTATCGGCCGCTACCGCGGCACGGAGAGCAAACTCGCACAGTGGCTGCGCAGGCGCCCCAAGCGCACGGCGGCCGACGACGAGAACCGCCGCGAGGCGCTGCTCCTGGCCGCCGCCGCGGCGGGCCTGCCGCTGGCCCCCGCCGCGTACCCCGTCGGCTACCGCTGTTCCTGTGAACGCATCGGCTGTCCGACCCCGGCCCGCCACCCCGTCTCCTTCGCCTGGCAGACCCAGTCGACCACCGACCGCGCCCAGATCGAGCGCTGGGCCGCGGGCGAGCCGGAGGCGAACTTCATCACCGCCACCGGCATGGTCCACGACGTCCTCGACGTCCCCCTCGCGGCCGGCCGCGCCGCCCTGGAGCGGCTGCTCGCCCAGGGAGTCGAGGTCGGACCGGTCGCCGAGTCCGCGGAGAGCGCGGGCGACGGCGGACGGATGCTCTTCTTCACCGCCACCCGCGGCACCCCCGAGGACGAGGACGAGTGGTGGCCGTGCGAGCTGGACTGCCACCCGGAGACCATGGACGAGCACCCGGGGCTGCGCTGGCACTGCCGCGGCAGCTACGTCCTCGTACCCCCGGCCCGGCTCATCGGTGACGAGGACGAGCACCCGGCCGTCGCCTGGATCCGCGGCCCCGAGCACCCCCTGCCCGACCCGCTGAACCTCCTCGAGACCCTCACCGACGCGTGCGCCCGGCACGCGGCCGAGCGGGAGGAGCGGGGCGCGCACGCCGAGCACGAGGTCGCCTGGCCCCTCGGTCGCCGCTGACCGCCGGAACCACGCCGGGGCTGTGGCCGCTCGGCCCGTCGCCGCCGTTTTCGTGGTCCGTCGCTTCCGTGGCCGCCGGGGCGGCGCCCGGGCGCGGCTAGGAGCCCTTCGCCGCCGTCACGCCCTGGAGCCGGCCCGTGATCGTGACGCCGTCGCGGTCCGTGCCCGCCGGCTTCACCAGGGCCGCCTGGCTCGACACCCACTCCTTCGTGACCGTGTTCTTCACCTCGCCGGTCAGCAGCGGCTTCACATCGACCGAGACCTTCGGCCGGTAGCCCTGTGCCGCCGTCTGCCGCTCGAAGTACCGCGTCGCGAAGAAGACCAGCGCCCCGCCGTCCCGCGTCGCGAGGGCCAGCGGCGCGAAGTCGCCGGTGTCCGTGGGCTGGTCGATGTACTGCGTCGCGAGACCCGCCCGCTTCGCCGCCTTCTGCCGCTGATCCCGCCACGCCGTGGTGTGCGCACCGGCCGCGAACGGCCCCTGCTCACCGCCTCCGAGGAACGACACGTACTGCCGGCCCAGGTCCTTCGGCGCGACCGCCAGCCGCGCCGAGTCCGCGGCGACCGGCTCGGCGTAACCCTCGGCGTCCGTCGCGAACTCCGGGATCTCGTTCGGCGGCAGGATCGCCAAGTAGGCGACCTCCCACAGCTGTTCGGCGCCGTTGCGCACGAAGACCAGGAGCCAGCGGTTGTCCCCGGGGCCCTGGTCGGTGTCCCGGTTGGAGTCCGTGTCGGCGACGAACCAGCGCGGCCAGCCCGCCTTCTTGGGGAGGGCGAAGTTCGCGTCCGTCAGCTCCAGCGGCTGGTGGTTCGGGTTGCCGCCGGGGCTGGTGATCGCACGGGACTTCAGACCGGCCTGGTTGATCGCCCCGAGGGGGCCGGTGACCCGGCCCGCGTCGAGCGCCGGATCGTACGCCTTGTCGGCCTTGTTGTACGCCTCGGTGAAGTCGTCGAGGGCCTGCTGGGCCTCGGCCTTCGTCGCCGCCGGGAGCAGCTCTCGCTCGCCGTGCACCGTCACGCAGCCGCTCGCCGTCAGCGCCAGCACCGTCGCCGCCGTCGTCGCCACGCATGCCCTCGACGGTCGCCTCAGCCTTCTCATCGGTCGCCTTCTGCTCCTCCACCGGCACGGACGGACCTGACCCTACCGGGGCCGGGAACACCACGAACGCCGGGACCGGGTAGAGCGTCCACACCGTGACCTGAAGGCGGGGGGCGGCACGTCAGGAGGCGGGCGGGGTGCGGCGCGGGACGACCAGCGGGGCGCCGGTACGGGGGTGGGGGAGCACCTCGACGGGCTGCCGGTAGACGCGGCTCAGCAGGTCCTCGCCGAAGACCTCGGCCGGTGGCCCGTCGGCGGCGATCCGGCCTTCGTGGAGCACCGCGACCCGGTCCGCGTGGGCGGCGGCGAGGCCGAGGTCGTGGAGTACGACGACGACGGCGACACCGGCGGCCGCGCGCTCGCGGCAGAGGCGGAGCACCAACTCCTGGTGGCGCAGGTCGAGGGCGGCCGTCGGCTCGTCGAGGAGCAGCAGCGGCGTGCGCTGGGCGAGGACGCGGGCGAGGGCGACCCGGGCCCGTTCGCCGCCGGAGAGCGCGGAGAACGGCCTGGTGGCGAACTCCGCCACCTCGGTGGCCGCCATGGCCTCGGCGACGGCCGCCTCGTCCTCCTCCTCGCGCTCGGTCCCGGCCCACGGCGCCCGGCCCATCCGAACCACCTCGGCGACCGGGAAGGGGAAGGAGAGCGCGGCGGACTGCGGCAGGACGGCCCGGCGCAGGGCGAGTTCGGGCGCGGACCAGCCGGCGGCGGTCCGACCGCAGATCCGAACGTGTCCGCCGGACGGCGTGAGATCCGCCGCGAGCGCGGCCAACAGGGTCGACTTCCCCGCGCCGTTCGGCCCGACCAGGGCCAGCACCTCACCGGCCCGTACGGCGGCGTCCACCCCGGCGAGCACCTCCCGTCCGCCGAGCCCGACATGAAGCTCCCTGGCCTCGGCGACGACCTCGCCGACCGGTACCGGTGGGGGCAGTTCCCGGGCCCGTACCCTCAGGTTCAGAAGATCGCGGATCATGCCCAACCACCTTGCCTGCGACGGGTCCTGCGCAGCAGCCAGAAGAAGAACGGGCTGCCGATGAGGGCGGTGAGCACGCCCAGGGGGAGTTCGGCCGGGGCCGCGACCGTACGGGCCGCGAGGTCGCCGGCGGCCAGGACCACCGCGCCGCCGAGGGCGCTGCCCGGGACGAGGAAGCGGTGGCCGGGGCCGTTCGCCATCCGCAGCAGGTGCGGGACGAGCAGACCGACGAAGGCGATGATCCCGGCCACGGCGACGGCCGCCGCCGTGAGCAGCGCCACGACCAGGATCAGGACGGCCCGCAGCCGCTCGACGTCGACACCCAGGTGCCGGGCGGGCCGCTCGCCGAGCGCCAGCAGGTCCAGCTCGCGGGCGTGGAACGGGGCCACGGCCAGACCCAGCAGCGCGCACGGCAGCACGGCGAGGACCTTCGGCCAGGTGGCCTGGGCGAGCGAACCGAGCTGCCAGAAGGTGATCTGGGTGATCTGCGCGTTGTCCGCGAAGAAGATGAAGAGGCCGATCAGGGCGCCCGCGAAGGCGTTGACGGCGATCCCGGTGAGGATGAGGGTCACCACTTCCGTACGGCCGCCCGAGCGGGACATCGCGTACACGAGGAACACGGTCACGACGCCGGCCGCGAACGCGCAGACGGTCACCGTCCAGTTGCCGAAGAAGTCGAGACCGAGCGCGATCGCCCCGACCGCGCCCACGGCCGCGCCGGACGAGATGCCGATCACGCCGGGCTCGGCGAGCGGATTGCCGAACACACCCTGCATGAGGGCGCCGGCGCAGCCGAGCGAGGCGCCGACGAGGAGGGCGAGGACGACCCGGGGCAGCCGGATGTTCCACAGCACGCTCTCCGCCGAGCGGTCGAGGGCGTGCCCGCCGAGCCCGAGGCGGTGCTGGAGGGAGGCGAGTACGTCCCCGAGGGGGATCTCGTACGCCCCGAGCCCGGCGGAGACGAGTGCGAGGAGCACCAGGGCGACGAGGAGGCAGAGGGTGAGGGTGACGGCGGTCCCGCGAGGACGGCGGGCGGGGGCCGGGTCCGGCTCGCTCGGGGCGCCCCTGCCTGGGACCCGGCCCGACCGGCCGGGGGGCTCCGGATCGGTGGGGCGGGGCGCCGGACCGGACGTCAGGGAGTCGTCGAGGGCCGTCACTTCGACTCCCCGTACAGCTGCGACACCAGGGAGCGCAGCACCTCGTCGGTCCTGGGACCGTAGTTGAGGAGGACGCCGTCGTCGATCGAGACGACCCGGCGGGCCATCCCGGCCGGGGTCTGCGCGACGCCGGGGAGCTTCACCAGGCCGTCGACGCCGCCGACCGACTCCAGCCCCTTGCTCATCACGAGGAGCGCGTCGGGCGCGGCGGCGGCCAGGGCCTCGCTCGTGAGGGGGGTGAAGTCCTTCGTCAGGCCGGACTCCTTGCCCGCGTCGACGGCTCCGGCCGCCTCCAGGAGCGAAGTCGCCCCGGATTCGGCCCCGCCGAGCAGATAGACGGCCGCCGAGCCGCGTACGTAGAGGAAGGCCACGCGCGGCTTCCCCTCGCCCCCGTGGGCCGGAACTCCCTCGCGGGCGGCGGCGATCCGGTCCCGGGTGCGCTTCTGGAGCGCGGCGCCGGAGTCCGGTACGCCCAAGGCGGCGGCGACCGCCGCGATCCGGGTGGAGACGTCCGCCAGCTCCTTCGCCGGCTCGACCACGACGAGCGGTATGCCGGCGTCGCGGATCTGGGCGACGGCCTCGGCCGGTCCGGTCGAGGTGTCGGCGAGCACAAGCGTCGGCCGCAGCGAGAGCACGCTCTCGGCGGAGACGTCGTGCGCGCGGGTCACCGCGGGGAGATCAGCGGCCTGTTCGAAGGTGGCGGTGATGTCACGGGCGACGACCCGCTCGCCGAGGCCGAGGGTGAAGACGATCTCGCTGAGGGAGCCGGTGAGCGGGACGATCCGCTTGGTGGAGGTGACGGTGACCTCGCGGCCGTCCGCCGATTCCACGGTCACGGGCAGACGCGACTCCGGGACGCCGGCGAGGGGTTCGACCCGGTCGGGCGCCGCCGCCGTACGAGACGTGCCCCCGTCGCCGGCACCACCACCGGCACCACCACCGTCACCGCAGCCGGTCGCCACGAGGGCGAGGGCGAGTGCCGACATCAGCACACCCGCGAGGCGAGATCTCTGCACGGGGAAGCACCGTCCTGTTCGTTCTGGCCGCGGTCTGTCGTCTGCGGTCTGTCGGTCTGTCGGTCTGTCATTCCGGCTCCGCGTAGCTTAGGTAGCCTTACCTCACTTGCTAGTCCTCGGAGGGGTTCCATGCTGCTGTCCAGACCGGCCCGGGTGCTCGCCGTCACGCTCTTCGCGGCGCTTCTCGGACCCCTGCTCCCGGCCGCCGCGGCCCAGGCCGCGGACCGCACCGTGCAGGGTGGCAGGCTCGACTGGGGGATCAAGTCCTCCTTCCAGAGTTACGTCACAGGCCCCATCGCCCGGGGGAGTTGGAGTCTCACGGGCGGCGCCGCCACCGTCGGCGGCAGCCAGTTCCGCTTCCACTCGGCGCAGGGCTCCTACGACCCCGCGAGCGGCGCCTTCACCGCCGGCTTCACGGGCGGCGTGCGCTTCGTCGGCCATCGCAAGGCGGACGGCACCCCCGAACTCGACCTGACCGTCAGCCGTCCCCGCGTCCGGATCGAGGGCGGACGCGGCACGCTCTACGCGGACATGGCGAGCAAGGCCAAGGGGACGGGCGCGATCACCTCCCGCTCGCAGGTCGCGCTGGCCTCGCTCGACCTGTCGGGCATCGACATGCGCGGCGGCGGCAGCCCGGTCTCGCTCTCCCAGGTGCCCACCACGCTGACCACCCAGGGCGCCGAGGCCTTCGCCGGGTACTACACCGCCGGCACCTCGCTCGATCCCCTCAGCCTCACCGTCGATGTGCGGGCGGCGGCCGGCCGGGCGGCCACGCCCACCGCGTCCCCCTCCCTCACTCCCGCCCCCGAGGCGTCGGCGAGTGCAGCCGCAGCCACCGGAACGTTCCGGGACGGCGCCGTTGACTGGGGCGTGCGCCGCACCTTCCGCGAATACGTAACCGGCTCCATCGCCCAGGGCAGGTGGACCCTGTCCGGCGGCGCCCAGGACGGCGGCGCGCTGTTCCGCTTCCCGAAGGGGAAGGGCGTGTACGACCCGGAGAGGCGGACCCTCGACGCCACGTTCGCCGGCTCCGTCCGCTTCACCGGCACCCACCTCGACCTCGCCCTCGGCGCGGTCGCGGTCCGGGTGACCGGCGGCAAGGGCACGCTCAGCGCCGACGTCATCAGCGGCGGGAAGACCGAGAAGGCCGTCCCCCTGATCACCTTCCCAGCCGGGGACTTCGCCCCGAAGAACGGCCTCGCCACGGTGACGGAGGCCCCCGCGACCCTGACCGAGGGCGGTGCCAAGGCGTTCGGCGGGATGTACCGGGCGGGCACGGAGATGGACCCCGTGTCGCTGGCCGTCGCCGTCGACGCGCGGGCCCAGCTTCCCGCGCTGCCCGACCTGGGCAGCGGTCCGGCCGCCTCGCCCTCCGCTTCCGTGTCCGCCTCCCCGGCGGCCGGAGCGGGGCCCGCCGGCTCGAACACGGCCACGTACGTGACCCTCGGCGCGGGAGCGCTCCTCGTCGCCGCGCTCGCCGTCTTCGGAGCCGTACGCCGTCGTCGTACCGACGCCACCACCTCCGACGCCCCCACGCCCGCCACCGCCTCCGACGCCACCACGCCCGCCACCGCCCCCGGCGCCACCGACTGACTTCCTCCCGATCCGCCCTTCCCCGACAGCCCTTCATCCCTAGGAGATCGACGACCATGTCCTCCCCCAGCCGCCGCCGTCCGCTCGCCCTCACCGCGGCCGTCGCCACCGCCGCCGCACTGGGCGCGAGCGTCTTCGCCCTGCCCGCCCTCGCCGTGGACGGAACGCCCGAGAAAGCAGCGGCTCCGGTGATGGAGCTCAAGGACGGCACGCTGGACTGGGGCTTCAAGGAGTCCTTCCGTAAGTACCTCGCCTCGCCCTTCGCCAAGGGCAGGACGACGGTGGACGGCGGCGCGAAGCAGGCGGCCGACCACGGCCTCTTCACCTTCGTGGACGGCACCGGCACCTACGACACCGGGACGCACGCCACCGCCACCTCCTTCAAGGGCGGCGTCCACTTCGAGGCCCACGACGGCGTCCTCGACATCAAGCTCTCCGACCTGAAGCTCACCACCAAGGGCGCGGCGGCGCCGACCGGCGAGATCACCGCGGACGTCGTCACCAAGGGCAAGGACGGGAAGTTCGTCACCCGGGACGACATCGCCATCGCCGCGCTCGACATGACGGGTGTGCGGCCGGGCCGGGGCGCGGGCGGCGCGATGGTCTTCAAGGACATACCGGCCACCCTGACCAAGGGCGGCGCCGAGGCCTTCGCCGGCTACTACAAGGAGGGCGACACGCTCGACGCGGCCACCCTGACCGTGACGGCGGGCGGGACGAAGCCCACCCCGACGCCCACCCCCTCCACCACGCCCCCGACCTCGACCTCGACCCCGAGCCCCACCCCCGCCCCGACGAAGACGACCGCCCCTCCGACCACCGCGCCCACGACGGCCCCCGCGACGCGGCAGCCGACCACGGCGCCCACCGTCAGGCCCGGCACCGTCGTCGGCGGAAAGCTGACGTGGGGCGTGAAGGCGTCCTGGCGGAAGTACGTCGTGGACACCTGCGGCGGCGCGGTCGCCGCGTCCGGCGGCGCGACGAAGAACGGCTCGGTCTACGACTTCGCCTTCGGTACGGCCCAGGTGAACGCCGATGCCCGCACGGCCGACACCAGCTTCGCCGGCACCCTCCGCTTCACGTGCGCGGCCCACACCATCGACTGGACCATCAGCGACGTGAAGGTGAAGGCGACCGGGGCGACCGGCACGCTCGTCGCCGACGTCACCACCGCCAAGGGCACCGCGAACGACGTCGGTTTCGCGGCCCTCGACCTGTCGAAGGCCGACTACACGGCGAAGAGCGGCGTCCTCACGCTCAAGGACGTCCCGGCCACGCTCACGAAGGACGGCGCGGCCCAGTTCGCCGGACCGAACGGAGAGTCCTTCTACCAGCCGGGCACCGCCGTCGACCCGGTGACCGTCACCCTCTCCCTCGACGCGGACGCCACCCTGCCGTCCACGAGCGGCGGCACGAGCGGCGGCACTACGGGCGGTTCCGCGGGCGGCAGCACGACCGGCAGCACGACCGGCTCGACCACCACGGGTGGCGGCGGTACGGTCGGCGGCTCCGTCGGCGGCTCCGGCTCGCTCGCCGCCACGGGCGCGGGCGTGCCCACCGGCGCGCTGCTCGGCGCGGCCGGCGCCACGGCCCTCGCGGGCGCGGCCGTCGTCTTCGCCGCCCGCCGCCGCACGACCGCCTCCTGAGACCCCGCCTCCTGAGACCCCGTCTCCTGATTCCGCCACCCCCCACAGGCAGGGCCGCCCCCCCCGGAAACGGCGGTGCGGCCCTGCCGCTCGCCCGGCTAGCGTGCCGGACATGCGCATCCGGCGAGAGAACCGTCCTGGGCCCCTTGTCCTGCACGCCGAAGGACCGCCCGAACCCCCGCCCCTGCGCATGGAGATGACGGACGGCCGCCGGATGCTGCTCCGCCAGGGAGGCCGACCTGTCCTGCTCGCCCGGGTCGACGAAGACCGTGGCGGGATCCGCGTCCACCGTCGCGAGGGCTACCGTTCGCCGCTCCCCCCGATACGGGCGGACGAGGCTCGGCGACGGCCGGACTGGCGGTATCGGTACGCGAGTTGGCTGGAGGCGGCAGCCGAGGGGCCGTTGCACGCGGGCCGGTGGCTGATCGGGGCGCGGGAGGTGTTCCCGCCGTACGTCTGGGGCGAGGACTTCCTGACCACGTGGCCGGGCGGGCATCTCGACTGGAACGACGGCTGGAACGGCGTCGTCCCGCTCCGGCCGCTGTCGGCACCGGACGCCCCGCGCGTCAAGGCGTACCGCAAGCAGGCCGGAGAGGGCGACCTCCCGCCCGTACTGCTGTGGTGGGTGACGGCCTTCGACGGCTGGCTGCTCCTGGACGGCCACGACCGCGCGGTGGCCGCGCTCGCCGAGGGGCTGACGCCGCGCACGGTCGTGCTGCACCGCGCCGAGGACGCGGAGAGGGTGGCCGAGACGATCGCGGCCATGACCGCCGACCACGAAGCGCTGACGGCGCGGGGCTTCCGGGGCCCCGACCCCGCGCGTCAGTACGAGACCGTCGCCCGGAGCTTCGCCTGGGCGGTCTCGGGCGTTGCTTACGACGAAGCACGCACCCGCGCCTGGCCGATTCCCGGTGGAGCCGCCGAATGGGACGCCCGGATGCTTGAATTCCGCCATGAACACGACCGTGACGAGTAGCGCCACCGACATCGACGTCCTGCGGGTCTTCTGCGCGGGCGACGGCCGGTTCGGCAACGCCCTCGGTGTCGTGCGCGACGGGCGTACGCATCCCGACGAGGCGTCACGGCAGGCGCTCGCCAAGGAGCTCGGCTTCAGCGAGACGGTGTTCGTGGACGACCCGGAGCGCGGGGACGTCGACATCTACACGCCCGGCGTCCGGCTGCCCTTCGCCGGGCATCCGCTGGTCGGCGCGGCCTGGCTGCTGGACCTGGAGGTCGTCCATCCGCAGGCGGGAGAGGTGTGGGTGCGCGGGGACGGCGAGTTCACCTGGATCGAGGCCCGCGCGGAGTGGGCCCCGCCCCGTACCCTGCGACGGTACGGGTCGGCCGCCGAGGTGGACGCTCTCGACGTACCGGAGCCGGGCGAGTGGATCTACGCCTGGGCGTGGGAGGAGGAGGCGTCGGGGCGGATCCGGGCGCGGGCGTTCCCGGGGCGCGGCGACGGCATCGACGAGGACGAGGCGACGGGCGCGGCGGCGCTGCTCCTGACGGCCGAGCTGGGCCGGGCCCTGAACATCACGCAGGGCCGGGGGTCGCAGATCCTGACGGCCCCCGGCCCCGACGGCGTGATCGAGCTGGGCGGCCGGGTCCGCCTGGAGCGGACGCTCACCCTCACACCCTGAGCAGCCCCGCCCTGAGCGCCCCGCCCTGAGCGCCGCGCGCCCGCGCGGCCGCGAACCGCGCGCCCGGGGCGCCGCTCAGGCGCTGAGCGGGAACTCGCTTCCCAGCTCCCGGAACACCGCCCCGTTGAAGTCGAAGGCGCGCTTGCACTCGTCGATGATCCGCTGCTTCTCCAGATCGTCGGCGTTCACCCGGTCGAGCAGCTCGCGGTAGCCGCGCTTGAACGCCGCCGGGTTCGCGATCTCCTCGAAGACGTAGAAGCGGACGCCGTCGCCCTTGCGCGAGAAGCCCCAGGTGCGCTCGGCCTTGTCCCGGATGATCTGGCCGCCGGAGAGGTCGCCGAGGTACCGCGTGTAGTGGTGCGCCACATAACCGGCCGGCCAGTCGCGCGCGCACTCCGCCACACGTGCCGCGTAGGCGGCCGTGGCGGGCAGCGGCGCGAGCCCGTCGCGCCACCGCGGGCCCCGGAGGTGGGCGAGGTCCTGCGCGAGGGCCGCCGTACGGAACAGCTCCGGCTGTATGAACGGCCCGGCGACCGGATCGGCCTTCAGGGCCTCCGCACCGTCCTCCAGGGCGCGGTACACGAACCAGAGCTGCTCCGTGTAGCGGGTGTAGGCGTCCACGCCGAGGCGCCCGCCGAGGAGGTCGCTCATGAAGGTCGACGTCTCCGCCTCGGTGTGCTGTTCGTGCGAGGCCGTGCGGATGAGCGTCGAGAAGGGCGTGTCCAAGGCGTGCCTCCGTGGGCCATGACCGATGGGGACGTGGGAACCTGTTGAAGATCCTGATACTTAGGCTTACCTAAGTCAACTCGTTCCCGACGACCTGTCGGTAAAACGCTACCCCGCTGACGCGTCAGGGCAACGTGAGGATTTCGGCCCCGGTCTCCGTGACGACGAGCGTGTGCTCGAACTGCGCGGTCCGCTTCCGGTCCTTGGTCACGACCGTCCAGCCGTCGTCCCACATGTCGTACTCGTGCGTCCCCAGCGTCAGCATCGGCTCGATCGTGAAGGTCATGCCGGGCTGGATGACGGTGGTGTGGTGCGGGGAGTCGTAGTGCGGAACGATCAGTCCGGAGTGGAAGGACGAATTGATGCCGTGCCCCGTGAAGTCGCGCACCACGCCGTAGCCGAAGCGCTTGGCGTACGACTCGATGACCCGGCCGATGATGTTGATCTGGCGGCCGGGCTTGACGGACTTGATGGCGCGGGCGAGGGACTCCCGGGTCCGCTCGACCAGCAGCCGCGACTCCTCGTCGACGTCGCCGCAGAGGTAGGTGGCGTTGTTGTCGCCGTGGACGCCGTTGATGTACGCCGTGACGTCGAGGTTCACGATGTCACCGTCCTTCAGGACGGTGGAGTCGGGGATGCCGTGACAGATGACCTCGTTGACCGAGGAGCAGAGCGACTTCGGGAACCCGCGGTAGCCGAGCGTGGAGGGGTACGCCCCGTGGTCGCACATGAACTCGTGCGCGACGCGGTCCAGCTCGTCCGTGGTGACCCCCGGCGCGATGTGCTTGGCGGCCTCCTCCATCGCCTGTGCGGCGATGCGGCCGGCGATCCGCATCCGCTCGATGGTGTCGGAGTCCTGCACCTCGGGCCCCTGATACGGGGTGGGTGCGGGCTTCCCGACGTATTCGGGACGGCGGATGGCTCCCGGGACGGAGCGGTGGGGGGAGATCTCCCCGGGTACGAGCAGTGACTGGCCAGACATGTCAGCGAGTCTAACGACCGTGTCTGGGGCAGCATGGCGACAGAGGAAGGAGCCGACGATGGCCCTGTTCAAGAAGCGCACGGTGGGCAAACCGGGCGAATGGTACTACTGCCTGGAGCACAAGAAGGTCGAGGAGGGCCCCGACTGCCCGGCGAAGAACCGTTTCGGCCCCTATGGCAGCCGGGAGGAGGCGTCCCGCGCGATGGAGACCGCCCGGGAGCGCAACCTGGAGTGGGAGACCGACCCGAAGTGGCACGACGCCCCGAAGACGGACCAGCCCCCGGACTAGGTCGGGCGGGGTCGCGCGGCGGGCGAGGGCTTCATGGGCTTCACCTCAGGCCGGGGCCTCGGCCCCGGCCTCCCGCACGCCCGGGCCTGGGGCGCCGCCCCCCGAGCTACCAGCGCGCCGGGGGCGGGGCCGTCAGGTGGTCGGCGAGGAGGGAGAGACGGTCGCGCAGGCGGCGCCGGCCGCGCGGGGACGGCAGGCTGTTCTCCCCGGCCGCCGCGCTCACCAGGTGCTGGACCGTGTCCAGGTCGACCTCCGCCCCCTCCGGCACCGTCAGACCCTCATGCGCGAGGCCGTGGACCTCCGGGTCCCCGCCGTCCAGCGCGAGCACCGTCGCCCCGGCCCTGCGGGCGTCGTGCACCCGCTCCAGGAGCCCGGCCCCCGGCCGCTCCGGGGCCACCATCAGCAGCGTCGACCCGCGTCCCGCCGACTCCAGGCGGCCGAGACCCACCGCCAGATGCGCGGGATCGCCCGGCCGCACCAGGTGCCGTACCAGCGTCGGAGCCAGCTCAGGCTGACCCGACCAGGCCGCCTCGTCCACCAGGTGCGCCGCCAGGTGCCACGGTTCGTACGCCTCCGTGCCCACCAGGAGCAGACCGCCGCCCCGCGGTACGACGGAGGACCGGAGCGCTCCCGCGAGGCGGCGGGCCGCCCTCGGCCACTCGGTCCCGGCGAGCACGTCCCGCAGCAGCGCGACCCGTACGGCATCCATGGGGCCGCATCCTGCCGCAGCCGCGTCCCGCGCGCGGCCGGTTCGGGGCCGTTCCACCCGTACGGGATCCGGACCCGAGCGACCGGCCAGTAATGTCGAGGCCATGACTTCCACCGCTTCGTCTTCCGCCCCCGGGCCCGAGGAGTCCAAGGCCCCCACAGCCCCCACAGCCCCCAAGGCTCCCAAGGACCCGTGGGACCTGCCCGACGTGTCCGGC
The DNA here is from genome assembly GCF_043078785.1 of Streptomyces sp. NPDC015346. Taxonomy (NCBI): domain Bacteria; kingdom Bacillati; phylum Actinomycetota; class Actinomycetes; order Kitasatosporales; family Streptomycetaceae; genus Streptomyces; species Streptomyces sp. NPDC015346. The sequence continues at coordinate 765,823 of NZ_JBIBTW010000001.1, forward strand.
CTCGTCGTCGGCGTCCTCGGCGGCACCGGCGACCAGGGCCGCGGCCTCGCCTACCGGCTCGCCAAGGCCGGCCAGAAGGTGATCATCGGCTCCCGCGCCGCCGACCGCGCGCGGGCCGCGGCCGACGAGCTCGGCCTCGGCGTCGAGGGCGCCGACAACGCCGAGTGCGCGCGCCGCAGCGACATCGTGATCGTCGCCGTCCCCTGGGAGGGTCACGCCAAGACACTGGAGACGCTGCGGGCCGAACTCGCCGGCAAGCTCGTCGTCGACTGCGTCAACCCGCTCGGCTTCGACAAGAAGGGCGCCTACGCCCTCAAGCCCGAGGAGGGCTCCGCCGCCGAGCAGGCCGCGGCCCTGCTGCCCGACTCCCGGGTCACCGCCGCCTTCCACCACCTCTCCGCCGTCCTGCTCCAGGACCCCTCGGTCGACGAGATCGACACGGACGTGATGGTCCTCGGCGAGGAGCGCGCCGACGTGGAGATCGTCCAGGCGCTGGCCGGCCGCATCCCCGGCATGCGGGGCGTCTTCGCCGGCCGGCTGCGCGGCGCCCACCAGGTCGAGGCGCTCGTCGCCAACCTGATCGCGGTCAACCGCCGCTACAAGGCACACGCGGGCCTGCGCGTCACCGACGTGTAGCCACGTCGAGCCCGCCCCGGGCATGGGGGACACTGGACGGGCACCATCAGCCGTACCCGGACAGGAGCCGACCCCCATGCCCCGCCTCGCTCTGTACGCCCTCGCCGTCTGCGCCCTCGCGGTCGTCGCGGCCGTCGTCTCCTTCGTCTCGGGCAGCTGGCTCGGGATCGTCTGGGTGCTCCTGGCCGGCCTCTCCTCCAACATGGCCTGGTACTACATCCGCCGGGCGCGCGCCGTCGACGCCTAGATCCCCGTCGACGCCGACGCCGACGCCGACGCCGAGGCCGACGCCTAGACCTGGCAGATGTCCGGCGTCTCCTGCCAGAAGCGGTAGAGGTCCGAGCCGCAGTAGCGGGAGATCTCCGGCACGCCCAGCGCCCGCATCAGCGCGTCGATCGTGTCGAAGAACGCGCCGTTGACCGCCGGGACGAAGAGCAGCGCGATGACGACGAAGAAGCCGTAGGGCGCGTACGGCTCGATCTGCCGCTTCAGCTTGTACGAGAGCCAGGGCTCGACCACTCCGTACCCGTCGAGGCCCGGAACCGGCAGGAAGTTCAGGAGCGCGGCCGTCACCTGGAGGAACGCCAGGAAGGCGAGCGCGTACCGGAAGGCAGGCGGGACGCCGTCCAGCGCGTCCAGCCAGAACGGCGCGGTGCACACGATCGCGAACAGGACGTTGGTGAGCGGGCCCGCCGCCGAGATCAGGCTGTGCTTCCAGCGGCCCTTCACCCGGCCCTGCTCGATGAAGACCGCGCCGCCCGGCAGGCCGATGCCGCCCAGGATCACGAAGAGCACGGGCAGGATGACGCTGAGCACGGCGTGGGTGTACGCGAGCGGGTTGAGCGTCAGATAGCCCTTGGCACCGACGGTGATGTCGCCGCCGTGCAGGGCGGTGCGGGCGTGCGCGTACTCGTGGAGACAGAGCGAGACGATCCACGCCGCCGTCACGAAGAGGAAGATCGCGAGACCGGGGGAGGCCGCGAAACCGGTCCACACCGCCCAGCCGGTGACCGCCATGACGGCGAGGATCGCCAGGAACACCGGGCTGATCCTGCGCTCCTGGCTGCGGGTGGTGGCCGTGGACATCGGGGGCTCCCTGGGGGCGGCGGGGTGTGTGCGGGAAAACGTGCCGGGGCGGGGGTGAGTTCCTGCGAAGATCCCCGGCTCACGGAGAATAGGGCCTGTGCGCTATTCCGTCCTCGGCCCGGCCCGGGCCCACACCGCCGACGGGACGTCCGTCGCGGTCGGCGGGGCCCGGCTGCGAGCCCTGCTGACCGTACTGGCGCTGCGGGCCGGGCGGACGGTCCCGGTCACCGTGCTCGTCGACGAGGTGTGGGACGGGGAGCCGCCGGGGGATGCGCCGGCCGCGCTCCAGGCGCTGGTCGGACGGCTGCGCCGGGCGCTGGGGCGGGAGGCCGTGGTCTCCGCCCCGGGCGGCTACCGGCTGGCGGCCACCGCCGACGACGTCGACGCGCACCGCTTCGAGCGGCTCGCGCGGGAGGGGGTACGGGAGCTGGGCGCGGGCGCTCCGGCACGGGCGGCGGCCCTGCTCGACGAGGCGCTCGGTCTGTGGCGGGGACCCGCCCTCGCCGACCTGCCGGACCGCGCGGTGGAGGCCGCCCGCTGGGACGCCCGCCGCCTGGACGCGCGCCGGGCCCGCCTGGAGGCGTCCCTGGCCCTCGGCGAGGCCTCCTCGGCCCTTCCGGAACTGGCCGCTCTCTGCGAGGCCCACCCGCTGGACGAACCACTCCACTTCCTCCGCATCCGCGCCCTCCGCGCCACGGGCCGCGCCGCGGAGGCCCTCCTCGCCTACGAATCCCTCCGCCACACCCTCGCCACCCGCCTGGGCACGACCCCCTCGCCCGCCCTCCAGTCCCTCCACAGAGAGCTGTTGTCCGCCAAGGCGTCTCCCGACCCGCACACGGCGGCCTCCGGCCGGGGCCTGCCGCCGGACGGGGGCGCGGCGGCCTCCGAACCGGCCCCTGCGAGCACGGGCCCGCGCGAGGCGGGCTCGGGAGGGGAACGGGGCGGTTCGAGTCCAGGCCCGGCTGCGCCTGTCGGCGCCCGCAGGGCTGCCTCCGGCCGGGCCTCGGCGGCCGACGTGGCCGGCACCACTGCGTGGGACGGTGACGCGGTGGGCTCCAGCGCACCCACGGGGGCACCGGCGCGTCCCGGGCCGGGTCGGGCGGCCGATGGCTCCGGGCTTGCCGCGCCGGACGGGGGCGCGGCGGCCTCCCGCTCGGGCCCGCGGCCCGCGCCGGGCGCGGTGTCGGTGCCCGGCAACCTTCGTGTGCGGCTGACCAGTTTTGTCGGGCGGGAGGAGGACATTGCCGCGCTGCGGGACGATCTGCGGGGGGCGCGGCTCGTGACGCTGCTCGGGACCGGTGGGGCGGGGAAGACCCGGCTGTCGCAGGAGGCGGCCGAGAGCGCGGCCGAACAGGGGGCGTGGCCCGACGGGATCTGGCTGGCCGAGCTGGCGCCGGTCGCCGACCCCGAGGCGGTGGCCGAGGCCGTGCTCGGGGCCGTCGGGGCGCGTCAGACGGTGCTGCGGGGTGCCGGAGCGGAGGAACTGCGGGGCAGCGGCGACCCTTTGGGGCGCCTCGTCGAGCACTGTGCCGCCCGGCGGATGCTTCTCCTGCTCGACAACTGCGAGCACGTCGTCGGCGCGGCGGCCCGGCTCGCCGAACACCTGCTGGCCCGCTGCCCCGGAGTGACGGTGCTCGCGACGAGCCGCGAACCCCTGGGCGTACCGGGGGAGTCCGTCCGCCCGCTCGGCCCGCTGCCCCGGGACACCGCACTGCGGCTGCTCGCCGAGCGCGGGGCGGCAGCCCAGGCCGGCTTCCGGGTCGAGGACGACCCGGAAGCCGCCGACGAGATCTGCCGCCGCCTCGACGGCCTCCCCCTCGCCATCGAACTGGCCGCCGCCCGGCTGCGGATGCTCACCCCGCGCCAGATCGCGGACCGCCTCGACGACCGGTTCCGCCTGCTGACCTCCGGCGCCCGTACGGTCCTGCCCCGCCAGCAGACCCTCCGCGCCGTCGTCGACTGGTCCTGGGACCTCCTCGACGAGCCGGAACGCGCCGTCCTGCGCCGCCTTTCGGTCTTCAGCGGCGGCTGCGACCTGGAGGCGGCCGAGGCCGTCTGCTCCGCGACCGCCGCCGCGACCGCCGCCGCGACCGCCGCCGTGATCGACGTCGTCGACGTCCTCGGCTCCCTCGTCGACAAGTCGCTCGTCGTCGCCGCCCCCTCCGACGACGGCGCCATGCGCTACCGCCTCCTGGAGACCGTCGCCGAATACGCCGCCGAGCGCCTGGACGAGGCCGGCGAACGGGCCGCCTTCGAACGGCGCCACCTCGTCCACTACCGCGAACTCGCCCGCCTCACCGACCCCGAGCTGCGCGACGCCCGGCAGGTCGCCGCCATGGCCCGGTTCCGGACCGAGTACGAGAACCTGCGCACCGCCCTGCGCCGCGCCGTCGCCGCCCGCGACGAGCACGAGGCGCTGAGCCTCGTCCACTCCCTCCTCTGGTACTGGCAGATGCGCGACCTGCGCGCCGACGCCCTCCACTGGGCCGAGGCCGTCGCCGCCCTCGGCCCCGACCCCTTCGGCCCCCAGGCCCCTCCCGTCGTACCGCTCCACGAGCCCTGCACCGCCGCCCCACCCCCGCTGAGCGAGGACCAGCTGTGGGAGGCCCGACGCGGGGCGCGGCTCCTCGAACTGCTCAACATGGACTACCAGACCGGCCGGTGGACCACCCCCGAGGGCGTCCAGCGGCTGCGCCGGATCACCACCGCGTACCAGCCCGGCCTGCCGCAGGCCTGCCGGCTGCCCGGCGCCTTCTCCGTCTTCGCCGTGCTCCTCACCGGTGACGTGGACGGGATGCGCGAGGCACTCGCCGCCACCGTCGAGGCCTGCCGCGCCCACGGCTACGACTGGGAGCTCGCCAACGGCCTCCAGCTGCGCGCCAACATGCTCGCCAACCGCGCCGACTCGGCCGGTACGGCGACCGCCGACGCCGACGAGAGCCTGAAGATCTTCCTCCGCCTCGGTGACGCCTGGGGCGCCGCCGAGGCGCTCTCCTCGCGCGGCGAGGCCCGCGAGAGGCGCTGCGATTTCGAGGGCGCCGCCGAGGACTTCGCCGCCGCCGTCGCCTACGCCGGGCGGGTCGGGGCGCAGTCCCAGACCACACTGCTGCGTGCCCGGTACGCCGACATGCTCACCGTCACCGGCCGCGAGGAGGAGGGCGAGGTGATCCTGCGCGAGGTCCTGGAGACCGGGCACCCCGGGCACGAACCGATGCTCGCGGCGCGGATCTTCCTCGCGATCCTGCTCGGCCGCACCGGCCGCACCGCCGAGGCGCGCGACCATCTGAACATCCTGATGCGCGAGTTCGGCTCCCTCACGCTCGCCATCTTCGAGGGCTTCACCCTCGGCTCGCTGGCCTGGCTGGAGAACCTGGACGGGCGGCACGCCGCCGCCCTCCCGCTCGTACGCCAGGCCCTTGAGCGCGCGAAGGGAGCCCTGTCGACGGCAGTCGCCCCGCAGATGCCGGCGATCCATCTGGTCACCGCCGCCTGGGCGTTGGCCGGCCTCGGCGGCCCCCACGCGCCCGTCGCGGCCCGGCTCCTCGGCGCACAGGAGAATCTCCTCCCGCCGGGACACCTGCGGGCGCCCCTGGAGCGGGAGAACCTCGCCCGGGCCACCGAGCTGACCCGCACCGCGCTCGGCGACGACGCCGCCTTCGAGGCCGCCTACGCCGAAGGCGGCGGCCTCTCCCTGGAGGAGGCCACCGCCCTGCTCGACAGCGCCGACGCGATCAGAAGGCGCGCCGAGTCATCCTGAACCCGTACACGTACACGTACACGTACAGGTACAGGTACAGGTACGGTCAGGTCTTCCTGCGGAACTTGGCGACCGCGAGCGGCGCCGTGACGACAGTGATCAGCAGTGCCCAGCCGAGCGTCATCCACACCGAGTCCCCGACCGGCGTGCCGTTGATCATGGCGCGGGCGGCGTCGGCGAGGTTCGACAGCGGGTTGTAGTCGGTGAAGGTCTCCAGCCAGCCGGGCATCGAGGTCGGCGGCGCGAAGATCGAGGAGCCGAACTGCAGCGGCATCAGCACCAGCATCGCCATCCCCTGGACCGCCTGGGCCGTCTTCATGGTGAGACCGAGCAGGATGAAGATCCACATCAGCGAGGCGCCGAACACCACGGACAGACCGATCGCCGCGAAGAGGTCCAGGACCGAGGACTTGATCTCCAGGCCGAGCAGGAAGCCCATGCCGAGGAGGATCGCGGTGGCGATCATCATCCGGCCGATCTCCACGACGATCTTCGCGATGAGGACGGAGGACCGGGCGATCGGCATCGTCCGGAACCGGTCCATCACCCCCTTCTTGAAGTCGTCGTTGATGCCCACGCCGACGGCCATGGAGATGTTCATGCCCATCATCGCCATCAGGCCCGGAACCACGTAGTTGACGTAGTCGTCGTTGTTGCCCTTGCCGGAGATCGCGCCGCCGAAGACGTACACGAAGAGCAGGACGAAGATGATCGGCATCAGGACGGCGTCGAACATCGACTCCGGATCCTGTTTGATCTGCAGCGCGTTGCGCCGCACCAGGGCGCCTATGTGGCGGAGGTTGGCCCGCAGACCGATCCGGCCCTCGCCGACGGGCGCGCCGCCCGCCGGGCGCGGCCCCGGGCCTGTAGCCGGGCTGCCGGCGGGGGACTTGGCGAGCTGGGTGGTCGTGGTGGTGGCGCTCATGCGGCGGCCTCCTCGGCAAGCGCGTCGGACACGGAGTCGGAGGAGTCCGACGAGCCGGACGAGCCGGACGAGCCGGATGAGTCGGATCCGGAGGTCTTCTCGCCGGTGATGGCCAGGAACACCTCGTCCAGGCTGGGCAGATGGGTACCGATGTGGGCGATGCCGTACCCCCGGGCGCCGAGCAGGCCGACGACGGCGGTCAGTTGCTCGTCGCTGAGGATCGGTACGTACAGCACGCCCTCGTCGGGGACGACGGTCGAGCCGGCGATGCCGTCCAGGCCGGACTCGCGCAGCGCGCCCGCCATGGCCGGCAGGTCGGCCGGGTCCACCGGACGGATCTTCAGCGTGCGGCCGCCCACCCGGGCCTTGAGCTCGTCGACCTTGCCCCGGGCGATGACCTTGCCCCGGTCGATGACGGTCAGCTCGCTCGCGAGCTGCTCCGCCTCCTCCATGTACTGGGTGGTGAGCAGGACGGTCACGCCTTCGGAGACCATCCGCTGGACCTCGTCCCAGACCTCGTTGCGCGTGCGCGGGTCGAGGCCGGTGGTGGGCTCGTCCAGATAGAGGACGGCCGGCTGTCCGATCATCGAGGCGGCGAGGTCGAGCCGGCGGCGCATACCACCGGAGTAGTTCATCACCGGCCGCTTGGCGGCCTCGGTGAGCGAGAAGCGCTCCAGCATCTCGTCGGCGCGGCGCCGCGCGTCCCTGCGGGAGAGGTCGAGCAGCCGCCCGATCATGTAGAGGTTCTCCCAGCCGGACAGCTTCTCGTCGACCGAGGCGTACTGCCCGGTGAGACCTATCGTGCGGCGGAGCTGGCGGGGCTGGCGCACCACGTCGTAACCGGCGACGGTGGCGGTCCCCGCGTCGGGGACGATCAGGGTGGACAGGCAGCGGACGAGCGTGGTCTTCCCGGCGCCGTTGGGCCCGAGCACGCCGAGGACCGTGCCCTCCCGGACATCGAGGTCGACCCCGTCGAGGGCCTTCGTCTCGCCGTAGTGCTTCACGAGGCCTCGTACCTCGACGGCGTTGTGTGCGGATCGCGTCATGTCCCCCAGTGGACCAGCCGCCACCGACAACGCCCCGACAGACGACCGACAAGCGACCGACAAGCGAACGACAGCCCGCCGACGGGAGAGGTCGGCGGGCTGTCGGTCGCGCTGTCGTCGGGGCTGTCGGTCGGTGCCGTGTCGGCTAGTGGAAGGTGTGCTCCTCGGCCGGGAACGCCCCGCCGGCCACGTCCTCCGCGAAGGCGCGGGCGGCGTCGCCGAGCGTCTCACGGAGGTTGGCGTACTGCTTGGTGAAGCGCGGCACCTTGCCGCCGGTCAGGCCGGCCATGTCGGTCCAGACGAGGACCTGCGCGTCCGTGTCCGGTCCGGCGCCGATGCCGATGGTGGGAATGTGCAGGGAGCGGGTCACCTCGGCGGCCAGCTCGGCCGGTACGAGCTCCAGGACGACCGCGAACGCGCCCGCGTCCTGCGCCGCCTTGGCGTCGCTGAGCAGCCGGTGCGCGGCCTCGTCGCCGCGGCCCTGCACGCGGTAGCCCATGGTGTTGACGGACTGCGGCGTCAGCCCCAGGTGGGACATGACCGGGATGCCGGCCTGGACGAGCAGCTCGGTCTGCGGCAGCGAGCGCTCGCCGCCCTCCAGCTTGATCGCGCCGACACCCGCGTCCTTGACGAGCCGGGTGGCGTTGCGCAGGGCCTGGACGGGCCCTTCCTGGTACGAACCGAAGGGGAGGTCGCCGACGACGAGGGCACGCCGGGTGCCCCGGACGACGGCGGCGGAGAGCAGCGTCATCTCGTCCATCGTGACGGGCACGGTGGTGTCGTAGCCGAGGTGACAGTTGCCCATGGAGTCGCCGACGAGGATCACCGGGATGCCGGCCTCGTCGAAGACGGACGCGGTCATCGCGTCGTAGGCGGTGAGCATGGGCCACTTCTCGCCGCGGACCTTGGCGGCGGCGATGTCGTGGACGGTGAGGCGGCGCGTGCCCTTGCCTCCGTACAGCGTCTTGCCGCTATCGGCGGACGGCTTCGGGGCAGCCTGAAGCGTCATGGTGAACGGCTCCTTCGTCATCTCGAGGCGCCCTGACGGCGTCCCCGGACCACGTCCATGGTGGCACCTCGCGCGGTGAGGGGGGAAGTGGGCCGAAGTGGTGCTGTTCACATCGCCGCCGCATCCGTACGAATGTGCGCGTTCTGTCACAGCCCCGCCGCCTTCGCCACCGGCAGGAACCCGCCGCGCCGTCCCGTCGTCCCTCGTGGCAGTACGACCGAGCCCTCATCACCTAGTGTCGAGGTCGGGTCACCGAGCCGGACAGCGGCGAACCGCAGGACAGGCACGGCAGCAAGACAAGCACGGCAGCACAGCAGCACAGCAGCAAGGCAGCACGGCAGCAAGGCAGTGAGGACAGAGCGATGGCGCGGGTGGACATGACGGCGACCGAGAACGGCGGCGCCCGGGACGAGCGCTCCGGATCCCGGTTCCGATCGATGCTCGACCGCTGGCGCGGCGACCGGGGCATCTGGCGCCGCGGCATCGTCCTGGCCGGCACGGCGGTGCTGCTCACCCTGCTGATGGTCTTCCACGCCGAGATCCCCAACCGGATCGGCAACCTGGGCAGCCTCACCGAGACCTTCCTGCCCTGGATCGGCCTCTTCGTGCCGGTGCTCCTCGTCCTGGCCCTGCTGCGGCGCTCCGCGACCGCGCTGGTCGCCCTGCTGCTGCCGGCCCTCGTCTGGCTCAACGTCTTCGGCGGTCTGATCACCGACAAGTCGGGCACGGGCGGCGACCTGACCGTCGCCACCCACAACGTGAACGCCGACAACCCCGACCCCGAGGGCACCGCCCGCCAGATCGCCGGCTCCGGCGCGGACGTGGTGGCCCTGGAGGAGCTCAAGGGCGAGATGGTCCCGGTGTACGAGCGCGGCCTGGCCGACACGTACAGGTACCACTCCGTGCAGGGCACCGTCGGGCTGTGGAGCAGGTACCCGCTGACCGACACCCGTCCGGTGGACATCGGGATGGGCTGGACCCGCGCCATGCGCTCCACCGTCGCCACGCCCCAGGGGAACGTGGCCGTGTACGTCGCCCACCTCCCGTCCGTACGGGTGAAGCTGAACGCGGGCTTCACCGCCAACCAGCGCGACAACAGCGCGGACGCGCTGGGCGAGGCCATCGCCGCCGACCCGCACGAGCGGATCGTCCTGCTCGGCGACCTCAACGGCACCATGAACGACCGCTCGCTCAACGCGGTCACCTCGCAGCTGCGCTCCACGCAGGGCGCGTCGGGCGACGGCTTCGGCTTCAGCTGGCCGGCCTCGTTCCCGATGGCGCGGATCGACCAGATCATGGTGAAGGGCGTCGAGCCGGTCTCCTCCTGGACGCTGCCGGAGACCAGGAGCGACCACCTGCCGATCGCGGCCCGCGTCCGGCTCTGACGCCCCCCGAAACGCCTTGTCGTGACCGTCCTCGGCCCGCCGGCCATGGCGGCGCTCGCCCGGCTCGTCCCGCGTCGTCGCGGGAAGTCCCCTCGGCACGGGCACGGGCACGGGCGCGAGCTCGGGCACGGACACGAGCGCGAGCCCGGCGCGCGCCCGACCCGGCCGTCAGCGGATCGTCGTCTCCCGCCAGCGGTTCGTGACCGGCAGCCGGCGGTCCTTGCCGAAGCCCTTCGCCGAGATCTTGGTGCCCGGCGGGTACTGGCGCCGCTTGTACTCCGCCATGTCCACCATCCGCAGCGTCCTGGCCACCAGCTCCTCGTCGAAACCGGCCGCCACGATCGCGTCCCGGCCCTGGTCACGGTCGACGTACAGCGCGAGGATCCGGTCCAGGACGTCGTAGTCCGGCAGCGAGTCCGTGTCGACCTGCCCGGGGCGCAGCTCGGCGCTCGGCGGCTTGGAGATCGAGCTCTCCGGGATCGGCGGGGTCTGCCCGCGCTCCCGGGCCGCCCGGTTGCGCCAGCGGGCGAGGCGGAACACGGTCGACTTGTAGACGTCCTTGATGGGCCCGTACGCGCCGACCGAGTCGCCGTACAGGGTCGAGTACCCCACCGCCAGCTCGGACTTGTTGCCCGGCGCGAGGACGATGTGGCCCTCCTCGTTGGAGAGGGCCATCAGCAGCGTCCCGCGCAGCCGGGACTGCAGGTTCTCCTCAGCGAGGCCGGTGAGGGTGAGGGCGCCCATGTACGCGTCGAACATCGGCTCGATCGACACCGTACGGAAGTTGAGCCCGGTGCGGCGGGCCAGTTCGGCGGCGTCGGCCCGGGAGTGGTCCGAGGAGTACTTCGACGGCATCGACACGCCGTAGACGTTCTGCGCCCCGACCGCGTCGCAGGCGATCGCCGCGACGAGCGCCGAGTCGATGCCACCGGACAGGCCGACGAGGACGGAACGGAAGCCGTTCTTGGCGGCGTACGCGCGCAGGCCGACGACCAGTGCCGAGTACACCTCCTCGTCGTCGTCGAGCCGGTCCGCGTAACCACCCGTCAGCTCCGCCTCGTAGGCCGGCAGCGGGTCCTCGGAGAGGACGACCCGGTCGATGCGCAGCCCGTCGTCGACGATGCCCTCGGGCGCGTCGGCCGCGGCGGCCGGCAGATCGAGGTCGAGAAGGACGCTGCCCTCGGAGAACTGCGGGGCGCGCGCGATCACTTCACCGTTCGCGTCGACGACGATCGAGTCGCCGTCGAAGACCAGCTCGTCCTGGCCGCCGATCATCGCGAGATAGGCGATGGTGCAGCCGGCCTCCTGGGCCCGCTTGCGGACCAGCTCAAGGCGGGTGTCGTCCTTGTTCTGCTCGTACGGCGAGGCGTTGATCGAGACGAGCAGCCCGGCGTTCGCGCTCCGCGCGGCGGGCACCCGGCCGCCCTCCTGCCAGAGGTCCTCGCAGATGGCGAGGGCGACGTCCACGCCGTGGACCCGTACGACGGGCATCGTGTCGCCCTGGACGAAGTAGCGGAACTCGTCGAAGACGCCGTAGTTGGGAAGGTGATGCTTGGCGAAGCGGAGCGCCACCCGGCCGCGGTGCAGCACGGCGGCCGCGTTCTCGGGGGAGCCGGCCGGCCGCCCGAGCCGGGGCTCGGCCCGCTCCGAGCGGTCGAGATAGCCGACGACGACCGGCAGCTCCCCGAAACCCTCGGCGTCGAGGCGCCGCGCGAGCGCCCGCAGGGCGTCCCGGGACGCCTCGACGAAGGACGACCGCAGCGCGAGGTCCTCGACGGGGTAGCCGGTCAGCGCCATCTCGGGGAACGCGACCAGATGCGCGCCCTGCTCGGCGGGGTGCCGGGTCCAGTGGACGATCGCCTCGGCGTTCCCGGCGAGATCGCCGACGGTCGAGTCGATCTGATTCAGAGCGAGGCGTAGTTGAGGCACGGGCCCAGTGTAATCGTCAGACCGACGCTATGTCCTGGCGTACGGGCCGGCCGACGGCCGCGGATCGGGCTCGTGGCAGTCTGGATCGCGGTGCCCGTCCCATCCCGTGGGCGCGCCTGTACCCGTCTCGTCCCGTCTCGTCCCGTCCCGTCCCGCGGTCGCGCCTGTGCCCGTCCGTCTGTCCGGGCCCGCGCCCGTGCCCGTCCCCGCACCCCAGGGAGCGTTCGTGAACGACTCGAGCCTGTTCGTACGGGTCGGGGGCGTCGCCCACCATGTCGTCGTCGAGGGGTCGGGGCCCGTCTGCGTCCTGAGCGCCGGGCTCGCCATGAGCTGGTTCGACTGGGACCCGGTCGTCCCGCTGCTCGCCCCCCACCGCACGGTCGTCCGCTTCGACCGGCCGGGGCACGGGCTCTCCGCCCCCGCCGCCGTCCCGCCCAGCGCCACCGGCGAGGCCCACCGCGTCGCCGCGCTCCTCGACGCGCTGCGGCTGCCCGGACCGGCCACCGTCGTCGGCCACTCGATCGCCGGCTTCCACGCCGAGGCCTTCGCCCGGCTCCACCCGGCCCGCGCCGCCGGGATCGTCCTCGTCGACTCCTCCGTCGAGGAGCACGCCCGTACCCCCGTCGCCCCCGCCCTGCGCACCGCCGCCGCCCGCGGCCTCGGCACGCTCCTCAGCGCCACCGGAGCGCCGGCCGCCGTCGGCCCGGCCGTCCGCCGCGCCACCGTACGGCTGTCGCGCGCCGCCGGCGGCGACCCGGCCCCCGCCGCGCTCGTACGCCGCTGCTACGCCACCTCACGCGTGCTGCACGGCGCCCTCCTGGAGAACACCCACTACCGCGCGGTCGCCGCCGAACTCCTCGCCCTGCGCGAGCGCTTCGCGCTGCCGCCCGGCCTGCCCGCCACCGTGCTCGCCGCCCCGAACGGCTCCGCCCGCTGGGCGCGGCGACAACGCGAGCTGGCCCGACAGCTCGGCGCCCACTACGAGGCGGCCGAGCCGTCGGGCCATCTGATGATGCTGGACCGCCCGGACGCGGTGGCGCGAGCGGTACTCGACCAGGCCCCGTCGACGCGGGAACCGTCGCCGCGGGACCCGTCGATCCAGAAGCCGGCCCGGATTCAGGACCGGGCGTAGACCTGCTCGACGAACGCCTTGATCTGCTCGTCGTCCAGGTGCCTGGCGAGATCGGCCTCGCTGATCATCCCCACCAGGCGCTTGTTCTCGATGACCGGCAGCCGCTTGATCTGGTGGCCCGTCATCTCTTCCAGGACCTGGCTCACGTCCGAGTTCGCCTCGATCCAGCGCGGAGTGCCCTGCGCCATCTCGCCGCAGGTGACCCTCGCCGGGTCGTGACCCATGGCCACACAGTTGACCACGATGTCGCGGTCCGTGATGATGCCGCAGAGCCGTTCGTTCTCGTCCGCGATCGGCAGGGCGCCGACGTTGAGGTCGCGCATCAGCTGCGCGGCACGGTCGAGCGTCTCGTGGGCCGGGATCCAGCGGGCCCCGGTGTGCATGATGTCCTTCGCCGTGGTCATGGGGTGCGTACCTCCGTAGAACGTCGTCGTACGTACGTCCCCGAGCGTCACCCATTGTGCGCGTACGGAGCGGCCCCCGCGACCGGTGAGGTCGCGGGGGCCGCGCGGCTCCAGGCGGCCCACGTGGGGCACGTGGGCCACGCGGGTCAGGCGCGGGGCTTCGCGCCCCGCTGCCTCAGCAGCTCCGCCATCAGACCCATCTCGGACTCCTGCGCCTCGACCATGCCCTGGGCGAGGTTCCGCTCCACGTCCACCGAGCACTTCTCCACACAGCCCTGGGCCATGTGGACACCGCCCTTGTGGTGGTCGGTCATCAGCTGGAGGTAGAGGATCTCCGCCTCCTTGCCGGAGGCCTTCCGCAGCTGACGCAGCTCCGTCTTCGTCGCCATGCCGGGCATCAGCGCGCCGTCGAGGGGCCCGGTGGCCCCGTGGCCGCCCATCCCCATCCAGGCCATCGGCTCGGTGCCGGATTCGGTCTTCGGCAGCCCCCACAGGTCCAGCCAGCCCAGCATCATGCCGCGCTGGTTGGCCTGGGTGTTGGCGATGTCGTACGCGAGGCGCCGCACGTCGTCGTCGGTCGTACGGTCCCGCACGATGAAGGACATCTCGACGGCCTGCTGGTGGTGGACCGCCATGTCACGGGCGAAGCCCGCGTCCGCCGAGTTCGACAGGGGCGTCCTCGGGGCCTCCTCGCGCTGCGCCGAGGCGACCGTGACGGCGCCCCCGGCGAAGAGCAGCGCGAGCACGACCGCGACGATCGACGCCCAGTGCGTACGGGTCAACGACGTACGCGCCGGAGACGTACGGGTCACCGGCGTACGGGCCGGGGGCGCGCCGGCCGGGGACGTGGACGCCGGGGACGTACGCGGCGGGCGCGCACCCGTCACTGGCCGATCCCGCCGGTGCAGGCCGCGCCCGGCTCCGGGGTCTGCGGGCCCTGCACGTACTTGGTGAAGAACGCGTCGATCCGCGGATCGCTCGCGCTGTCCACCGTCACCTGCTTGCCCCACGCGCTCAGCATGATCGCGCCGGCCTGGTCGTCGACCGGGCTCATCAGGGAGTACGGCGTCTTCTCGACCTTCTCGGCGAGCTTCTTCACATCGGCCTCGGCGGCCTTCTTGTTGTACGTGACCCAGACGGCGCCGTGCTCCAGCGAGTGCACGGCGTTCACCTCGGCGATCTTGCTGGTGTAGACGTCACCGTCGCAGTTCTGCCAGACCTGGTCGTGGTCGCCGCCGACCGGGGGCTTCATCTCGTACGCGACGGGGGTGGTGACGTGGTTGCGGCCGAGCTTCTTGGCGTCCCAGGACTTCTCGTCCTTGATGGGGGCCTTGGCGGCGGCCTCCTGCTGCTCCTTCTCGTTCGACTTCTCGTTGAGCACATAGCCGCCGAAGCCGACGAGGCTCAGGACGACCACGGCGGAGACGCCGATCGTGATGATGCGGTTACGGCGCTCGCGGGCCTGCTCGGCGCGGCGCATCTCCTCTATTCGGGCGCGGCGGTCGGAGTGGGAGGAGCGGTTGGCGGCCATGGTGATGTCGTCCTTCTCGATGTGGGGTGACGTGAGACGTGCGGCGTGCGGGCCCGGCCGCTATGTCCGCAGCACTTGAAGGACGTGGAGGTCCGGCGCACGGGGCTGTGCGTCGGGGCGGGGCGCCCACCCGGTGTCGTACGACGGCGCCGGGCGCGGGAGCCGGCCCTCCGCGTGCGGCGGGGGGTCGAGCGGCGGCGCGGTGAGCACCGCCGGGCTGAGGGAGGGGAAGAGAGAGCAGTCGCCGTCGTCGTACGGGCAGACGTACTCGTCCGCGACGACGGTGGTGTGCGGGGCGTGCGCCGCCCGTCCGGCCATGTCGCGTCCGGCCATGTCGTGGGCGGCCGGCTCACCCGCGCCCAGGCAGACGAAGAGCGCGGCGAGGAGCGTCGCCACGGCACTCAGCAGTGCCATGGGACGCGCGCGCCGGAACGGGCGTACGAGTGGAGTGCCCCCCATGGGCCGAGATCGTAGTGGTCAGGGGGCCGTACGGGACAGGTGGGTGGACGGGGAGGGCGGCCGGCGGCGCGCGGGCGGGGGGAACAGGCGCACGGAAACGGCCGGTCCCCCCGTTACCTGTGTCACACCGGAGCAGGCACTATGGGTGTGCAACGTGCGCGAAACCATGTGGTGGGATGCTCAGGTGCCCCCCGATGTGCCCGAGGCGGTGGGAACAGGCGGCCTGACCAGCGAAGATGGGTGTGGATATGGACAAGCAGCAGGAATTCGTGCTCCGGACGCTCGAGGAGCGCGACATCCGGTTCGTGCGGCTGTGGTTCACCGACGTGCTCGGCTTCCTGAAGTCGGTGGCCGTGGCGCCCGCCGAGCTGGAGCAGGCCTTCGACGAGGGCATCGGCTTCGACGGCTCCGCCATCGAGGGCTTCGCCCGCGTCTACGAGTCGGACATGATCGCCAAGCCGGATCCGGGCACCTTCCAGATCCTGCCCTGGCGCGCGGAGGCACCGGGCACGGCCCGCATGTTCTGCGACATCCTCATGCCCGACGGCTCGCCGTCCTTCGCGGACCCGCGCTTCGTCCTGAAGCGCATCCTCGCCAAGACCTCGGACCTGGGCTTCACCTTCTACACCCACCCCGAGATCGAGTTCTTCCTCCTGAAGGACAAGCCGCTGGACGGCACCAAGCCGACCCCGGCCGACAACTCGGGCTACTTCGACCACACCCCGCAGAACGTGGGCATGGACTTCCGCCGCCAGGCGATCACCATGCTGGAGTCGATGGGCATCTCGGTGGAGTTCTCCCACCACGAGGGCGCGCCGGGCCAGCAGGAGATCGACCTGCGGTACGCGGACGCGCTGTCGACGGCCGACAACATCATGACCTTCCGCCTGGTCATGAAGCAGGTCGCGCTGGAGCAGGGCGTGCAGGCGACCTTCATGCCGAAGCCGTTCTCGGAGTACCCGGGCTCCGGCATGCACACGCACCTCTCTCTCTTCGAGGGCGACCGCAACGCGTTCTACGAGTCGGGCGCGGAGTACCAGCTCTCCAAGGTGGGACGTTCCTTCATCGCGGGCCTGCTCAAGCACGCGGCCGAGATCTCGGCCGTCACCAACCAGTGGGTCAACTCCTACAAGCGCATCTGGGGCGGCTCGGCCCGCAGCGCGGGCGCGGGCGGCGAGGCCCCCTCGTACATCTGCTGGGGCCACAACAACCGCTCGGCCCTGATCCGCGTCCCGATGTACAAGCCGGGCAAGACGGGCTCCTCCCGCGTCGAGGTCCGCTCCATCGACTCGGGCGCCAACCCCTACCTGACCTACGCGGTCCTCCTCGCGGCGGGCCTCAAGGGCATCGAGGAGGGCTACGAACTCCCGGCCGGCGCGGACGACGACGTCTGGGCGCTGAGCGACGCGGAGCGCCGCGCGATGGGCATCGAGCCGCTGCCGCAGAACCTCGGCGAGGCGATCGCCCTGATGGAGAAGTCCGAACTGGTCGCGGAGACACTGGGCGAGCACGTCTTCGACTTCTTCCTCCGCAACAAGAAGCAGGAGTGGGAGGAGTACCGCTCCGAGGTCACCGCCTTCGAGCTGCGGAAGAACCTCCCGGTGCTGTAAGCACAGGTCAGAGCGGGCACAGCCCCGAAACGACGATCAGGGCCAGCGGCAGTCAGCCGCTGGCCCTGAGTCGTCTCACCCGCCCTGGGCCGTCTGTGGGCCGTCCGACGTTTCACCGAGCGCCCTGTACATGTCGTCGACGGCCCTGCGCGTCCGCCCCTCGCTGCTCGGCATGAGGTGCGTGTAGACCCGGAGCGTGAAGCCGGGGTCACTGTGGCCCAGGTACGTGCTCAGCGCCTTGATGTTCTCGCCCGCGTCCAGCAGGACGGAAGCGTAGAAGTGCCTCAGCGCGTGCATCCCGTGCTCGCGGGCGGCCTGGTGGCGCTCGCCCTCCTCGGGCTCGGGAATGATGCCGGCCTCGACGAGCGCGAACTTCCAGACGCGGGTGTTGAAGTCGGTCCGCCGAACGGCGCCGCCACCCGTGAGCGAGAAGAACAGCCGCTTCGTCACGAGTGGCCCGTCCGGCCTCAACCACGGCAGGGTGACGTCGACAGGCGGGAATTCCTCGGCGTGCTCGCGGAGAACGCGGGCGACCTGGCGGGGGAGTGGGACGTCACGTTCCTTTCCGCGCTTTGGCGGGCCGAATACGAGATGGCCGTTGACCACCTTCACCTGATTTGCCACGCGCAGCCATCCGGTGTCGTACCTGACGTGTTCCTCGGCGAGACCGAAGATTTCGCCTTGCCGAAGGCCACACCCGCCGCCGACGTCGACCATGGCCTGGTATCGCCTGGGCAGCGCGGAACGCACCGCGAACAGCACATCCGGAGTCCACGGTTTCACCCGGGGCGGTACAGCCGCCGGCGGCCGGACCGAGCGTGACTTGCACGGGTTCTTGGCGAGCAGTTCATCGTCCACGGCCGCGGCGAGCACCGCCGAGACGCTGGCGAAGATGACGCGTCGGTATGAGGACACAGGCAGGGCCGTCTCCAGCTCCTTGAGCCAGTCGCGGATGTGCTCGGGCCGGAACGAGTCGAGCGGCCGAGTCCCGATATACGGAAACGCGTGGCGCCTGAGCTGTACGGCCACGGCCGTCTGCGTCGTGGGGTCCGTCGTCTGGGATGCGAGCCACTTCTCCCCGTACTGCCGGAACGTGGTCCGGCCGGCGGCCGGGTCGACGTACTGACCTCGGGACATGTCTGCCTCGATGTGGGCGAGCCACTGGGCGGCGAGACGCTTCTGCTTGTCGGGAAAGCTCTTGGACTTCTCGGTGCCGTCGGGGCCGATGTAGCGGGCGCGGTAGCGGAGCCCGAGGCCGTAGCGGTCGGTCTTGACCTGGCGGGGCTTGCCGTCGGGTCCGGTCTCGGTCTTGTACCAGCGGTCTTGGATGTGGCCGGCCATAGGGGCGCTGCGGTCCTTTCGGGTACGGGAAGGCCCGTGGCGCTCCGGTGAGGAGCGCCACGGGCCGAGGAGGGCGGATCAGGCGGCGGCGTCGAGGTCGCTCTGCTGGACGACCCAGGCCTGCACGGCGGCGGGGTCGTAACGGACGTGGCGGCCGACGCGGAATCCGGGTGGGCCGGTGCGCTGCTTGCGCCAGTGGTAGACGGTCTCGATCGGGACGGAGAACATCGCGGCGATGTCTTCGGGGGTTAGGTAGCGGTCCGGCAGACCGCCTCGGAGCGTGGAGCGAGGGTCGGATGTGGGCGGCACTGGGTTGCCCTCCGGGAGTTGGAGTGACGTCGGCTCTCCCGCCTCGGGTGGTTGCGTCTGTCCGAGGTGAGAATTTCTGCGTCATTGCGTCATCTGCGTCTTCCGCACGTCTGACCTGCGGTTTCGTTTGACGCAGGGGCCGGGTCGTGTGTCATCGGCGTGTCATTGCGTCCGTCACCGGATGACGCAGGTGACGCGGGATGACGCAGAGATTGGCGCCTGCGTCACCGCCATAGCCCCAGCTCACGAGCCGTATGCGGGGCTGTCGTGACGCAGGTGACGCAGCGCTTCCCTTCTTAGGAAAAGAGAAGGGGGTGGTGTCTGTGGTTGTGCGTGCCTTAGGACGTGAAGAGGGGCCGCTTCGCGGCGCGTCCCTCGGGCGGCGGCGAGCCGCCGAACAGCAAGAGGAGCACCCCTGGCCTGGGCGCGGGTGCTCCTCTTGCTTGTGCGTGAGCCCTGGCGGCGGGTCGGGTCAGAACATCGGGTCCGGCTGGTCCAGGGCCGGGGCGGGGCGTCGGGTCATCTCGATGTAGCGGGCGGTACTGGTGCGGCCCCAGTCGACGAGTACGCCGCGTGCGGCAAGCGTCGGCTGGAGTCGCTTGAGCCGGTCGGAGAGGACTTTGCCGGTGGTGGGCCACCCCTTCGGCAAGGGACGGCATTCCTCGCCGCTGTAGAGGCCGGTGAGCGCGTGCAGCCACTCCGAGGACGTCATCCGCACTTCCGCGCCTGGAGCCATCCCGGCGGCGTGCTTGAGGACGGTCTGGGCCAGCAAGTCACCCTCAATGACGTCGTCGTTGAGGTCGTCCAGGCTTGCCCGGTAGGCGTCCAGTGCACCGACGCCGGTCGCCGCGTCGAGCTGCGCGCACAGGTGGGCAAAGTCGGCCATCCGCAGGTCGGTGGGGATGTCCGCTTCGGCGGCCCGCACTTTGACCGTCAGGTCGAGGAGCGAGCCGAGGATGAGGGGCAGGGCCTCTTCGTACTCCGCCCACAGTTCCGCCTCGGTCCGCCGCACCTGCGGGCGCTCCAGACGCAGCGGGAGGAGACGTTCGGCGAGGTCGGGGCGGATCACTCCGACGTCGATCCCGGTGAGGAGCATCGGGCGGCGGTAGCGGGAGCGGACGACGTCGCCGTCAGTGAACAGGGCGCGTTTGACGTTCTCGGCTCCGGTGACGATGCAGCACATGGCGTCGGACAGGTCCGGGGTCATGTGGGAGAGGTTGTCCAGGGCGGTGACCCAGCCCGCGGCCACGGCCGCGATCAGGTTCTCCTCGTCCTTCGGCGCGCGGCGCAGGTCGCCGCTCATCCCCTCGATGATCCGCACCAGCATCCGTCCGCCGGTGGACTTGCCCGCGCCCTGTGGACCGGTGAGGAACGGTGCGGGGACGGGCACGGACGGCCCGAGGCACCCGATCAGCCACGCGAGGGCCAGGCACTCGGTCTCCGCATTGGCGAAGTTACACAGCCGCATCAGCAGGTCGATGCCCTTGCCGTTGGTGTCCTTGGCCGGCAGGGGCAGTTCCCCGGTGAGCTGGGTACGGCGCCAGCACACTTCCTGGGGGTCGGGGATGGTGATGTCCCAGCCGGTGGGGTGGATGCGGACGGACTTGCCGTCGTCGCGACCCAGGTCGAGCCACGTCGCCCCGTCGAACCCGGGCGCGACGCGGATGTGGACCGGCTGCACGGTCTCGGTGAGTGCGAGTGCCTCGATCAAGTCCAATGCCTCCTTGAGGGCGGTGCCGTTGAATACGCCGTGTCCGTCCTTGAACAGGCCGACCATGAGTTCCTGGCGGTGGCTGCCGGTCGTGCCCTGTGAGCGGATCGGCCGTGCGACGGGATGGCCGTTCTTCTGCGCGTAGACGGTGCCGTCGGCGGTGCGGAAGTACCGGAAATGCTGCTGCGCGTAGTCGGTGATGACCTCGCGGGCCGGAGTCTTCTCGTCGTCAGCCATCGTCACAGTCCCAGGCTCGTTCGGGCGTTGGCCCACGCTTCGGTGCAGTGCCGGGCCGTTTCACCTTGGGCCTGCGCGGCGGTGAACAGCCGGTCGATGTGCGGTTCGGTGAGGCACCCGCACCGGCCGTGTGCGGACAGCACCGCGAGGAACGTCCGGTACACGGTCGCGTGGACCTGGGTGCGTGCCTCGGTGATGCGCTGCTCCGCCATGGCGATGCCACGCTCCAGGAACACGGGCGAACGGTGAGGGCACTGCCCGTCACCGGCTGGCGCGGACACGGCGGACCGCACGGGCCGGACGACGGCGGACGCCTTGACGACCAGAGCTCGGACGACTGACGGCAGCGGAGCCATGATGCCGGTTCCGGTCCCGAGCCATCGGGCGTAGGACATGGACGACTTGATGTCCACGCCAGGGCGCACGGCGTTAGCGGAGCGCATCGTGCCCCGGTAGATCCAGTGCTCGCCCCGCGTCGTCGCGACGGTGCGGGTCGGTGGCAGGTTCTCGCGGGCCCACGCGATGGCGTCGGCGTCGTCCAGGTCGACCACCGTCACCCCGGCGCCGCCCGGGTGGTAGGCGACCGTCTCGGCCCGGCTCCACGCGACTGCCCAGGCCGGGGAGGAGAGGACGTCGCGGTCGGTCGTGGCGGCGGCCCACCCGTGGCATGGGCGGGGGCAGGCGCAGTTCCCCGCGGCTTTCATGTTCGGCCGGCCGCTGCACGCGTTGTCCGCGCAGGTGCGGCAGTTGCCGAACGGGACCTTCCCGGCGCGAAGCGGTAGCACCGGCAAGGCGCCGGCCGCCAGGTGCAGGGCGATGTCGAGGGGATGATCGGTCCGGACGTCTCGCCGGACGAGGGTCGGATGAGTCATGCTGGGTGTCTCCAGTTCTCTTGTTCAGCGCTGGATGTGAGGGCGGCCCCGGACTTTGGCGAGACGGGGGCCGCCCTTGTCGTTGTTAGAGGTTGGG
Organism: Streptomyces sp. NPDC015346; assembly: GCF_043078785.1. Taxonomy (NCBI): domain Bacteria; kingdom Bacillati; phylum Actinomycetota; class Actinomycetes; order Kitasatosporales; family Streptomycetaceae; genus Streptomyces; species Streptomyces sp. NPDC015346. Next base: position 787,299 of record NZ_JBIBTW010000001.1, read on the forward strand.
GATGGCCTGGACGACGGCCGTGGTGAGCTGGTTGATGGGTTCGGCGGCGCCGGTGGAGGCGAGGAAGAACCCGAACCCTGCGGCGGTGAACGCGGCGCCGGGGGTGAGGCTGTGGGAGCGCAGGAGGAAGAACAGGACGAGCCCGAACAGGGCGACGAGCGAGACCGTGATGGCCATGCCGAAACTCCCTTGATCACTGGGTGAGGTGGGTGGGTAGGCTGCGCGGGGCCCCGGGTGCTCGCAAGCTTGGGGACATGGACCGGTGGTCGTGCTGGCGAGCCCTTGCTCTTGAGCGAGTCCGCGACTAGGTGGGCGGCCACCGGTCCCACGACGCGGCTCAGCGGGTGCCGGCCTGGTGGACGGCGCGGCTGTGGTTGGAGAGGCGGCGGCCGAGGCGGAGGCGCTTGCCGTGGCCCTTGCAGCGGCGGCAGGGCTTGGCCCGCTTGGGGCGGCCCTTGCAGTCGAGGACGTGCTTGTAGCCGAGGCCCCGGCATGTGCGGCAGGGGCCGAACGGCGACGCGGCACACAACAGTGCGTAACCGGCGAGGGTGGCTACCAGGAGCAGGGTGCTAGCGGCGAGCATGGGTGGTCACTCCCTCTCAGGGGCTGTTTCCGGGGGTTTTCGCAGGTGGGCTGCTAGACGCTAGTGCGCAGGTCAGGGCCAGGTTTGGTTGCTAGCGGGGCTGCTAGACCTAGCGGGCGCGGGTGCTAGGTCTAGCAGTGGTGCTGGGGTCAGGCGGCGGCCCTGTCGGCGTTACGGCGTGTGATGGCGGCGGTGATGTCGGCGCGTTCGATGCCGCGTCGGTTGGCGCCCTTGCCGTCGTCGGTCTGGCCCCAGACCTGGCCGGGCTTGATGCCCCAGGGCTTGAGTGCGGCGGTGACGTTCTCGCCCTTCCACCCGGCGTAGGTGTTGGGGCGGAGCTCGGCGAGACGCTGCGCGATCCGCTCGCACCACACGGCCTTCTCGCCGTCGGGGATGACGTCGAGGACGTCGGCGAGGATGTCGCTGCCGGTGGTTTTGTCGGGGCCCTTGCCGATGGCGTGGCCGGTGACGTTGCCGTACTCCTCGCGGGCCTGGCGGGCGCGGGCGACGACCTGCTCGGCGGCGACGGCGTCGACGAACGCGGAGGCGACGATGCGGGGGTCGTCGCCCTCGCCGGCCATCCAGCAGATGCCACGGTCGGAGCGGGAGAACATCGTGGCCCGGTATCCCGACTTGTACATCGACGTGCCCAGCACCATGTCGTTGGCGGGCTGGCCCATGACCTTCAGGCAGAACCGCAGCACGGCGTTCGCGGAGATGCCGGTCGGCAGCGACTTGGCGTCGGGCCGCTGGGTGCCGAACATGCCGACGATCCCGAGCGCGGGGCCGCGCTTGACGAGGTCGGTGCAGATGGCCTCGATCTCCTTGCCGTACTCCTCGTGCTCGAAGGGCACCTGGCACTCGTCGAACCCGACCACGATCGGGTGCAGCCCGAGCGACTTGTCGTTGGCGAGGGCCGGGGTGACCTTCGACTCCGGGCAGCGGGAGCGGGGCAGGGACTTGATGACCTTCGCCCGCCTGCGCAGCTCCTCTTTCAGCTCCCGCAGTGCGGCGACGACGTATTCGATGTCCTCGTCTTCCTCGCCGGCGCGGTAGCGGTGGCAGACCGGCTCCAGGGCGCCGAAGTCACCGGTGCCTTTGAAGTCGAACGCGTGGATCTCCGCGCGGGGGTCGAGAGCGGCGATGAGCAGGAGCAGCCGCATGAGGAACGTCTTGCCCATGCGGGGGATGGAGCCGACGACGATCGCGGCGAACATGAGGGTCACCGTCACGTCCCGCATTCGCTGGTCGTTGCCGAACACGACCGGCTTGAACAGGTCGACCGTGCCCGTCTTCAGCAGCGGCCAGGCCGGTTTCGTGGTCTCGTTCATCGGCTTGTCCCCGACCCAGAGCACCAGGCGTCCTTCGTGCTGCTCGGGGTCAGGGGAGGGCCACACGCAGCCGGTCTTGCGGCGAAGGCCGGAGGCCAGCGGTTTGCGGGCCTCCATGATGTCCTCGGGCGTCACACCGTAGGGAAGGTCCAGGTCGGCCCGGTATCCGGGCCCGTCACGGACGATCTCGGAGACGAACCTGAGGCCGTTCATGTCGCCGCCCTTCTTGATGGCGGCGGAGATCTTTGCGTTGCCGATCGAGTCCAGGCCGCGCAGCACGATCGACCCGGTGAGCTTCTGTACCTCGGTCTTCAGCACCGCAGGGCCGACGACCGGGGCGTCGGGCTGCTGACCGGCGAAGCCCAGCAGGAGGACTCCGCCGGCGGCGAACGCGTACAGGTAGGCGGGGGCGATGACGTAGAGCCAGAGAGCGAACCCGGCGCCGAACACGGCCGCGACCAGCGTCACCAGCCCGCGAAGCCGGATGCGTCCGGCCCGCAGCTTCGCCAGGCGCATGTACTCCTCGACGTCCTCGGTCCGCACCGCGTAGTCCCGCAACGGTGCGGCCTCGCGGTCCCACACCCACCGGTTGGTGGAGGCGATGAACCGGCACGCTCCCCGCGGTGACGTCAGCGCGAGGCGTCCGGCGTAGACCGGCAGGCGCACCCCGTGGAACAGGGCCGCATAGCCGAGGTTGGCGCCCGCGTGGCGGGTGGTGGCGAGGAAGTCGCGCCGGTTGGTCAGCCACCCGGCGAGGACCGGCTTGCGCTTCTCGATGGTCACCTTCGGCTCCGGCAGAGCCGGATTGTCCACGGCCACGGGTGCGGTGGGGGTCTCTTCGTCGATGTCGGGCACGGGCCGCAGGTGGGCGGCCATGGTGTTCTCGGTCATGCTGGTCTCCTGCTGCTGCTCGGTAAGGGTGGCGGTGCAGGGCCCGGGGCGGTCGGGATGCTTGGCGGCTGTCGACCGCCCCGGGGCACAGCTACTTGCGCTTCTTGGCGTCGCTCTCGGCCCGCTTACGGGCCTTGTCGATGACCCGCTCGACCTTCCGTTCCAGGTCGCCCTGGTGGACGGTCTCGCTGGCGATGGAGCGCTTGGCCATACGGGCGACGTAGTACGCGACCTTGGCGGTCTCACCGGCCGTCAGCTTCGGGTCACGGGTGTTCGCCATCACTTGGCCTCCGCCTTCTGCTCGTTGGTCTCGGTGATGGCGGCGGCGGTGGCGAGCTGGGCCCAGACGGCCGCCTGCTCGACGACGGCGGGGCTGAGGTCGAGGTGGTGCTGACTGGTCAGGAGCTGTTCGGCACGCTCGCGGTACTGGGTGCTGTCCACAGCAGTGGGTCCCTTCTGGGGCCGGGCTGTCCGGCTCCCCACCCGCCCCGGCACGTCCCGGGGCGGACAGGCAGCCGTCAGCGACGGCGGCGGGCCCTGCGGACCGTCTTCGCGGCGACCTTGCTGTCGCTGCCGCCGACCGTCTTCACGACCGTGGTGACGACCCAGGTGAGGGCGACGGCGAGGAACGCGAGGATGGCGAGGTTGGCGGCGATCGCGGTGAGCGCGCCGACGAGGAGGGGGCCGAAGTAGACTCCGGCGGCGACCGCGCCGGCGCCGACACCGGAGCCGAGCGCGATGCGCTGCACCGTGCGGTCCGGCGGCGCCTGGTGGATGTGCTGATGGACCACCTGCGGGGTGGTGGTCGGCTGGTGGATGGCGAGCAGGTGGTCGGCGTAGGTGTACGTGCCGTCCGGGAGCCTCACGACGGGCGCGGGTTCGGGCAGATTGTTCACGGGTTCTCCCTGGTCAGAGGGGCCGCTAGAGTCGCGGCCATGGGGGAGCAGCAGACGCGTGTGAAGCGGTGCAAGCAGTGCCACCGGCCGCTCGGCGAGCGCCGGTGGGGGCGTCCGAAGCGGTTCTGTCGCCGGTGGCACCGGGTGAGGTACTGGCTGGAGGAGCTGGCAGACCTCGTTTGGAGCTGACCGGTCATGCCGGTCAGGAAGCGGCGGCGGCGGGGTAGGCGCAGGGGGTGCACATGCCGAGCGAGGCGGGGGATGCGATACCCGGCGTCTCGGCGGCTACAGTCGCGGCCATGGAGGATCAGCGCGGCTGGATGACAGGGCAGTCCGTGGCCGTGTGGCTTCTGGAGGAGTTCGACCGGTCCACAGGCGCGTACCGGGGCCGTCACCGGTTGGCGGGGCTATCGGATGCAGAGGTTCGGTCCTGGGTTGAACTGGAACGACTCGATGGGGACCTTTACGACGTCCCCGACCGGGTCTTGACGGACATCCCGCGCAGGTACGGGATCCCCGTATTTCCGGAGCGGATCGAGTACCTGATCAGCCGTGAAGCGGGTCCAACCGCCTGACCGGTGCCCATCAGGCGGCCACGCGCTTCCATGCGGCTCGCAGCCGGACTTCCGAGGCCGAGTGGCCGGCCGCGCGAAAGCGGGTGGCCATCTCCCGGTAGGACAGTGCCGGGTTCTCACTGTGACGGATCTGGTCGACCAGCGCGTCGAGCGTTTCGTTGGTGAGGGCGGGAGCCGCGTCCAGGGCGAGCGCCACGGGTTCGGTGGGGCCCCAGACCGGCAAGTCCCAGGTGGGTGTGACGCCGGGCGTGACGCGGGTCGTCACGCTGGTCAGCGCCCGTCCGGTGTCCTCGCCGTCCCGGGCCGTCTCCAGCGTCGACCACGCCCGGGAGAGCGTCTGTGCCGTCTTGGCCTGGACGCGTGCGACGCGGGCACCGGCCTGCGTCACGGCCGTCAGCCGGGTCTCCTCGGTGGCGGCCTCGGCCCGCAGCCGGGCGCGGGCCACGGCCGCTTCGTCCCGGGCTTCCTGCTGGATTCCGCGGATCGCTCCCAGAGCTCCCGGGGTGAGTGCGGTGCGCTCCCACAGCCCGTGCACCAGCCAGAGCGCCTTCGCGGCAACGGGCAGCCACGCGACGGCCAGCCACGCGCCGGTGGACTCCTCGGCGGTGAGCGCGTGGGCGACCAGGACACCGGTGGCGACTAGACCGAAGCACCAGCCGACGATCGTGACGCCGTTCGACCGGTCGCCCTGCGCGGCCAGGCGACGTTCGTAGGCGAGGGTGGCCAGCCACCCGCCGTCGATGCCGAGGCCGACGACCAGGGCGACCGGCCACGGCATCGCCGTGCCCAGCCACATCACGACGACAGCCAGGGTCAGCACCATGGACACCGCCGTCATCGCGACGGCGGGCAGCACAGTCTTAGCGTTCATGCCGCGCCCCCCGGCACGCTCAGCCCGCCAGCGGTGCGGTTCGTCAGGTCACGCCGCGCGGCCAGCACCCGGTTCCGGGCCCGGCGCACACGGCGCGTGTCCAGCTCGGTGGCCGGCCGGTCGATGGTCATGATCTGCGCGTCGAGCAGGTCGACCTCCGCCAGGATCAGCGGCATCTCGGTATCGATCGCGTCCAGCTCCGCGTCCGACGGCTCACCGTCGAACGGGGTGGCCGTAACAGCGGCCTGAAGTGCAGCGATGGACTTCATTGGGTCGTGTTCCCTTCCAAGAGAGCGGCCCGAACCGAGCCCCCGGAGTTACCGCTCCGGGGGCTCACGCCGTAGAACCAGGAATCTCCGGCTCCCCTCAGCCCCGCCCGTACGGGCCCCGCGAGGGGCCGGACGGGCGGAGGAGGCAACCGGCCGCAGCCGTGGGCTGCGGAGAGGTTGAGTGCGCGGACCTTCGCCGCGCCGACCGCCTTATCGAGGAGGCGGCGGCCTCATCTCTCATCACGCTGTTCAGTTCTCAAGCACCGATCGCTTCCTTCAAGCCGTTTAACGGGCTCTCCGGGCATCACCGGAAATGGCAAGGGAGGGTTACCACCCGAGCGATCCGGTAGCCCTCCTGTTAAGGGGGGGTTGCCACAGAGCATGGCGGCGGCTGGCGCTTGATGTCAAGCCCCCCTTAACATGGGTGCTGGAAGTACTTCACTGAGCCGATACGCGAGGCGGGACATTGATCGAGGAAGTTCGACGGGTCTCGGCGATGCAGGACCATGCCCTGCGAGTCAAGGCCGCTGCTGACCTCATGACAGAGCTGCAATCGGCTGTCATCGAGACCTCACGCATGCGCAAGGAGAGCATCGCGTGGTTGAGGAAGAACGGTCACTCCATGGCCGACGTAGCGAAGCTCATGGGAGTTAGTCGCGCCCGAGTTGCCCAACTCCGGGACGCCGGCCCGCCGCCGGAGCGGGCATTCCTCGGGACGCAGAGCGTCCAGGTGGCCGTACCGCTACGCCCCGGAGAGCGGGAGTACGTGGCAGTGGAAGACAGCTCCACGGGACAGAAGATGCTGGCCTTGGCGCATAGCCTCCAACTTGACGGAGAGCTCCAGTACATCCCGGTCTCAGGAGAACTCGACCTGAACCGCGAGGACCTGGTCGTCGTCTGTGGGCCGAAGACGTCTGCTGCCGCTGCGGCCGCGCTCAGCTTGGACCCGCGGCTCTCGTTCGAGACCCTGACCGACGGGCGGTGGGCTCTCGTGGAGCGAGAGAGCGGCACGGTGTACACCTCGCCGAGCGACGACCCGAACGACGCGACCCCGGCAGACGTGGCCTACCTGGGAAGGCTTCCTCGGCCGGACGGGCAGGGAACGTTCCTCCTCATCGCGGGTGTTCACGCTGTCGGGTCACTGGGCGTGGCCCACTACCTGAACGAAAACCTCGCCTCTCTCTATGAGCAGGCGGGTACTTCCCCCTTCTCGATGGTCGTTGCGTGCGACTACACGCCTGGGGACAAGTCGGTGAAGGCGAGCCGATCAGCGAGCGGTGTGCTGCTGCACGAGGCTGCCTGACATGTTCGTCTCGGCCTTCAGCAGCGCTTGCCCCGGGCGGGCCAACGAGGATTTCGCGATCTGGGATGACGACGTAGTCGTACTCCTGGACGGCGCCGGGATGCCCAACGAGCTGCGGTCACCATGCATCCACGGCGTCTCCTGGTTCGCCAGGACGTTGGGGGTGGCACTGTGCTCCGCTGCGAGTAGCAGCGACACGCTCCCGGAGGCCCTCGCCTCGGCGATCGTGCACACGGCAGAACTGCACCGCGACACGTGCGCCGTCGACGATCCGCTGTCTCCCTCGGCAACGCTCGCGATGCTTCGAGTACGCGGAGACGTCGTGGAATGGCTGGTGTTGGGGGACTGCACCCTCTTGCTCGACGACGGGCGTTCGGTGGAAGGGATCTCAGATAACCGATTGGCAGCGGTGGCTCGGGAGGAGCGGTCTGCCATGAAGGCCGCGCTGCCGGATACCGCTGAGCGCCGGCAGCTCCACGCCCATCTAGTGGAGACGGAGCGAGCGCTCCGGAACCACCCAGGGGGCTACTGGGTAGCGGCGGCAGATCCACAAGCCGCCAGCGCCGCCCTGCACGGTTCCTACCCGAGAGGCGACGTGGCCCGTGCCGCGCTCCTGACGGATGGTGCGGCACGGCTGACAACCACTTTCGCCGCGGCAGATTGGGCGGAGTGCCTCGACCTCCTCGAACACCAAGGGCCGGAGCCGTTGATCAGCCGGGTGCGTGAACTAGAGCTGAGTGACATCTCCACAACCCGCTGGCCACGCAGCAAGCCACATGACGACGCGACTGCGGTCTTCCTGCGCCCCTAGAGCAACCGTGATCCTTCGTGACGCGCGGTCTTAGTTTCTCTACTTCATCAAGGCACTCGCCGCGCACGGCGCGGCGCGTGCGGCCCGTCGCCCGGGCCGCCGCTTCTGTCTCCGCCCCGCTCAGGCCCGACCGCCGGCCGCACGCCTGACAGCTCGGGTTGATGGGTGGTGAACCACAATGTGGCCCGGCCGAGTAGGCAAGGCGCGGGTCAGCGAAATGCCTCCGGCGGTGGCGCGAGCGGCTCCGGGAGGGAGGGGGCTCCGTGCGCGGGTGCCGGCCGCGGATGGTTGAGGCGAGGAACTCCCATCCGGTCTGCCGTCGGCCCAGGACAAGCCCAGCAGACACGGCACCGGGCGTCCAGGTGGAGCGCCCCACTGGACGAACGACCTGGACGCCTGGCACCGCGCCCGCTTTACGTACGTGTGGGTCGACGGCAGACGGGATGGGAGCTGGGACGAGTCGTGAGCGGGTCGCCCCGCCTCGCTCTTTTCCGGGGTTCTTGCCCCGCGAGCCCCCAACGAACCTTAACCTGGCTAGGCGCCAGAAGAGGAAGGCGAGCAAAAAGCACCCTTCAGGAGGATAACGGAATGGCCGACCCCACCGAGTTGATGCTGGCCGACCTCTCGAATTCTTATGAAGACACGAAAGTTTCGAATGCCTTCCTCCGTCTATATGTGAGTGATCCTCAATTCGGTCGCGCCTGTGCCAGCCTTCACGAACGGCTAAACGAGCATTTCGAATCCATCAACGACAGGGCGGAGACGACCCGCCACTACTGGGCCGAGCAAAGCAGGGAAATGCTCGCGCTCATCAAGGAAGTCACCAACTTTCTTGATTCTCTCAAGCATGCCGGAATGCAGGTGCACCTCGCAGAGTCCTATGCTGGTGCTGTAAGGAGCTGCCAGTCTTGGCTGGTGCGCAGCGGGGGCAGTGCAATCCCGGACGACTTCAAGCAAATTGCAATCATCAAATACGAGCCAATTTTCTCTCATTCAGAAACCGAGATCAAACTGAAAAAATCCAGCCAGCGCACCCAGCTACAGCTGATAGGTGAAGGCTCGTACGCCAAGGTGTTCTCGTTCGTCGACCCTGACTACGGAATCAAATTCGCTGTAAAGCGCGCCAACAAGGACATGAGCGAACGGGATCTTCATCGATTCCAGCAAGAGTTCGAGATTCTCAAGCGCCTTAGGTTCCCGTACATAGTTGAGGTATTCCAGTACGACGCGACTCGCAATGAATACCTAATGGAGTTTTGCGAGTCTACGCTCCGCAAGTACATCAAGAAGCGCAACAGTACATTGCCATTTTCGTCGCGGAAGAGAATTGCGCTGCAATTCCTGTACGGCGTAAATTACATCCACAGCGAAGGCCTACTTCACCGCGATGTCAGCCTCCAAAACGTTCTGGTGAAGACCTTCAATGGCGGGGCTGTCCTTGTAAAGCTGTCGGACTTCGGCCTCACCAAGGATAAGAATTCCGAGTTCACGCGAACAAAGACAGAGATGCGAGGAACCTATCGGGACCCCCTCCTTGCGAACTTCAAGGACTATGGCGTACGCAATGAAATCTACTCGATCGGTTGGGTGCTTTCCTATATCTTCACTGGGAGAGAGGCTCTGATGTCCCAAGATGATGCGCCGAGTCAGATCGTGCGGAAATGTGCGGCGCATGACGTCGCCCATCGCTATGGGAGCGTGCGCGAACTAATTGGTGACGTCGAGAGGCTGGAATCCACTCCGCCGCCCACGGACGCTCCGGCATAACACCTAGGGGTGAAGCCCTCGGCATCCCACCCGGCGCGAGGACCGATCGAACTTACGCGTAACGGCTCCCGCTACGTGTCCTGGACGCCGTGGGTTGGGCACGTGACGGCCTGTGCGAACGGTCAGTATGACGAAGCAGGCACAACCCGTCGGCAGCAATGACGGGTTGTGCTGTCCCAGGCGAAGTGAAAGTTTCTCTACCTCACCCAGGAACCCGCTGCGCACGGCGCGGCGCGTGAGGCCCGTCGTCCGGGCCGCCGCTCCTGTCTCCGCCGCGTTCCGGCCCGACCGCCGGCCGCACGCCTGACGGCTCGGGTGATGTTTGCGAACCCCTCTGTGGCTGGGACGGTCGGCTCGACGGCTTCAGGGAGCCACTTTGGGGCGAGCCTCTAAGATCATGGCCCCAACTTCGTGCTTTACCGGGCGCGTCAATTCTCCATCCGGCGAGAGATCCAGCGATCCAATCGGCCAGTGCTATTTTCCGCGGCGATGTATTCGCCCGTCGGTAGAATTGCCAACTGGCATTCCTTCGCGATGAGCTTCAGGCTCTGCAAAGATGAGGCGACAAGGCGGGTTTTCAGCAGGCGGTCGCGAACATCATTGAATGCCACGCCGCGCGACTCTAGCCATGACATGATCTCAGGGTCATCGCTACGGACGTCCTTCCCTTGGTGCAGCCGTGTGAGCAAAACAAATTCCTCGTACCCAATGAACTCCGGACTCCATTGTTTCATTGTGGGGGTCGCGTCGAGGGTCTCGTTATCCGCATCATGCGTTTGAACTGCCCAGCCGCTTCTTCCGTCGACGCGGACAGCGCGAAAGCTCAGGAGAGTTCTGCCGACCTCAGTTTCAAGATCCTCCCCCCATGCTTCACCGCCAAGTCCGTACATCTCATCCAGGCGTGTCCAAATAAACTCTAGAAGCAATCTCAGCGGGTTTTCTGGTGTAGAAAAGTAGAATGGCCACCACCCGTCAACCAGGGGTGTCATGAAGGGTCGCCCGTTGGCCTTGACGAGAGAGTATCCACCCGACACGATCAATTGAGGGAAATTGGCCGGACCGAATCCAGTAATCCCAACATTTCGCTCAAGGTAGTCCACCATTGACAATCGGAACGCCCGCTCGCTCTTGAATCCGTGAATCCCGAGAATGACCCGAATCGCAGAAACTTGCTCTAGGAGGAGCGTTTGAAGCAGGGCGTCATCTTCGTAGGAGAGTTTGACAGGCCTCTCCCCATCCCAAGCTATTCTCCCGGTCATCTCTGCAAACGTTCTAACCGACGGAGTCATGTTTTGGTCAGGGCCGTCCGGCTCCTCGTCTGCGCCTTGATAGTAGGCGTTCTCAATCTCGCTGACTGTATTGAGCTGAGTGAACGCATCGCGAAGCTCGGTTGAGTGAAGATTCTTCTTAACTTCGACGACGGCAATGATGTCTTTGATGTGCCATACGTATGAATCGGTATATGGAATCTTCTCTCCCTCGCCCCGCACCACCATACAATCAAGTTGGCCGGAAAGGTGTCCGCGGCCATCGCGAGCAAATCCGGATACCACTCGCAGCCCCAATCCATCCGGAAGGGCGCGATTTAGTATGTCGGAAGACAATCCCTCGTACATGTCTCCAATCGTCGGAGCATGCTTTACGGGGGCATTGTCGAGTTTAGGTAGCTCTTCTCGGATGATGCTCGAAAGAAGGTCGGCAAGCGTGCGAATCACTGGGCCTCGCTTGTGGGTGCGTCAGTTCGGCTTGGTAGAGAGACAGGATGCCTCAGCGCCCCTCCGGTATACGGCGAAACGACGCAAGGGCCCTCCTGCGAAGAAGAGGGGAGGCCGGTGCAGGCGGCCGGCGGACCTGGGCAGCGGTCAGTGCTGGCGCGCAGCGGAGGTCGCAGGAGACCGACGACGGTCGGGCGGGAGGATGGCAAGTGCGGGGCCGTCTGTGGGCCGTCCGAGGGCCGCCGTAAGCCGCCGATGCCCACCACTGGCCACCGGTCGGGCAGCGTTCTCACGTGCAGCTCTCGGGATCGTTCCAAGTGGCCCTGGCGGCGCTTCACTTCCTCCGCAACAAGAAGCAGGAGTGGGAGGAGTACCGCTCCGAGGTGACGGCCTTCGAGCTGCGCAAGAACCTTCCTGTGCTCTGACGCCCGCCTGGGAAACTCCGTTGACGGTCCGTCGGGGCCCACGGAGACTGCGCCGATGGAGACTGTACGCAATCCCGAGACCCTCGCCCCGGTGACGACCGAGCGGCTGCTGTTGCATCCGCTCGGCGCCGTCGAGGCCGGGCGGATCGCCGCCAGAGAGCCCGGGGCGGGGGACCGGTGGGCCGAGGGGTATCCCGGGGACGCGGATGTGGCCGTGGCGGGGCGGGTGCTCGACCGGGTCGCCGCGCAGGGGGGTCCCGGGGTGTTCGGGGCGTACGAGATACGGCGGCGGGCGGACGGGGTCGCCGTCGGCGGGATCGGGTTTCACGGGCCGCCGGACGAGGAGTGGTACGTCACGGTCGGGTACGGGCTCGTCCCCGGCGCACGCGGGCGGGGGTACGCCACAGAGGCGCTGCGCGCGCTCCTCGCGTACGCGCGAGAGCAGGGGATCGCCGGGGCCAAGGGCGACGCCGACCTGGGGAACGTGGCGTCGCAGCATGTGATGGAGGCGGCCGGGATGCGGTACGCGGGGGAGGACGAGCGGGTCCGGTGTTACCGGGTGGAGTTCGCCCCGGCGACCTGACCGACCCGCCCCCTCCGGGGCCTGGGCTCAGCGCTCGGACAGCTCCGACGGGGCCTCCTGGACGACCCAGCCGTTGCCGTCCGGGTCCTCGAAGGACATGAAGGAGTTCCAGGTCTCGCCCTTGCCGTCCTCCCAGCCGTTCTCGCCCACGTGGCGGATCGGGGTGACGTCCACGCCCCGGTCCAGCAGCTCGCGGCGGGCCGCCTCGATGTCCGTGACGCAGAGCTGGAGGCCGTGCAGGGACCCCGGCGCCATCTCCTTCGTCCCCGGCATCGTCGGCATGCCGCTGAGCATCGCGATCGAACAGCGCGAGCCGGGCGGCGTCGCCTGGATGATGCGCGTCCCGGGCGCGACCTCGTCGTCCAGGTCGATCTTGAAGCCGCACTTGTCGCCGTAGAACTCCTTCGCCCGGTCCATGTCGGTGACGGGGACGGGGACGACTTCGAGTGTCCAGTTCATAGGGAAGGTCTCCTCAGAAACGCCAGCGGGTCTGGCCGAAGCGCTCGCCTTTGGCGAACCCGAACGCCGTACGGGGTGCCACCGCGAACACCAGGGCGGTCCCACCGTCGCCCACGAACGCGCCGTCGCGCACCTCGAAACGCCAAACCTCTCCGTACTTCTCCACGTAGGCGTCCGCCAGCGCCCGCAGCCGCTCCTCGTCGGTCACCTGAACGGCCTCGCCCTCGACGACCAGGTCGAAGCCCTCGGAGAGCCGGTTCGTGCCCGTGGTGAGCGCCACCCGCCGGTTCGCCGCCAGGTTGCGCGCCTTGCGCTCGTCAGGCCCGGTGCAGAAGTGCAGCGCGCCGTCCGACCAGATCGCGACCAGGGGCGTGACGTGCGGGCGGCCGTCCGGGCGGACGGTGGTCAGCCAGAAGACCTCGGCCGCGGCGAGCCGGGCGACGGCCTCCGACCAGTTGGCGGCAGCGGCCTCCGGATCGCTGTAGCGGGGATCCAGCGCGGTCTCGGTGGGCATGACGGCTCCTCTCGTCAGGTGTCGACACTCGAGGCGGGAGGTGTCGATATCAGGACAGACTCCGCCCGGGGCCGGGACTCATCGGTCCCGGCGCGCCGGGACCGACGGCCCGCGGCTCCCCGAGGCGACCCTGTCAGCCGCTCCGGATAGGCTCGATCGCGGAACGTGGACGGCGGAGGGAACGGTGGAGGGAGCGGCGGAATGACGGGGCCCGGGCGCAGGAGCAGTACCTTCTCGCGGCTGCTGCGGCACGGGTTCACCGATCCGTCCGCCGCCGAGCGGCTGCTCGCCGTCCCCGAGCTGACCGCGCTGCGCGGCGACTCCATGCTCCTCGACGCGCTCGGCGCCACGGCCGACCCCGACCTCGCCCTGCGCGGCCTGGTCCGGCTGGTCGAGGCCCAGCCCGAGGCCGAGCGCCAGGCCCTCACCGGCACGCTCCTCGCCGCCAAGCCCTTCCGCGACCGGCTCCTCGGGGTCCTCGGCGCCTCCGAGGCGCTCGCCGACCACCTGGCCCGGCACCCCAAGGACTGGCAGGCCCTCGTCACGTACGAGGCGGCCGACCTGCACCCCGGGGTCGCCGAGTTCGAGCGCGGCCTCGCGGACGCCACCGACCCGATCTCGCTGCGGGTCGCCTACCGCCGCTGCCTCCTCGCCATAGCCGCCAGGGACGTCTGCGGCACCACCGATGTCGCCCAGGCCGCCGCCGAACTCGCCGACCTCGCCACCGCCACCCTGCGCGCCGCCCTCGCCATCGCCCGCCGCGCGGCCCCCGACGACGCCGCGCAGTGCCGGCTCGCCGTCATCGCCATGGGCAAGTGCGGCGGCCACGAGCTCAACTACGTCTCCGACGTGGACGTCATCTTCGTCGCCGAGCCGGCCGAAGAGGCCGTCGGCCGGGACGGGGACGAGGGCAAGGCGCTCCAGGCCGCGACCCGCCTCGCCTCCCACCTCATGCGGATTTGCTCGGAGACCACCGTCGAGGGCACGATCTGGCCCGTCGACGCAAACCTCCGCCCGGAGGGCCGCAACGGGCCGTTGGTGCGCACGCTCTCCTCCCATCTCGCCTACTACCAGCGCTGGGCCAAGACCTGGGAGTTCCAGGCCCTGCTCAAGGCACGGGCCGTGGCCGGGGATCCGCAGCTGGGCGCCGACTACATCGACGCCGTCTCCCCGCTGGTCTGGCAGGCCGCCGAGCGCGAGAACTTCGTCCCCGACGTCCAGAAGATGCGCCGCCGGGTCGTCGACAACATCCCGGCCGCCCAGGTCGAGCGGGAGCTCAAGCTCGGCCCCGGCGGGCTGCGCGACGTCGAATTCGCCGTACAGCTCCTGCAGTTGGTGCACGGCAGGAGCGATGCCACCCTGCACAGCGGCACCACCCTCGACGCCCTCAGGTCGCTCGCCGCCGGTGGCTACGTCGGCCGCGTCGACGCCGCCCAGCTCGACGAGGCGTACCGCTTCCTGCGCGCCATGGAGCACCGCATCCAGCTCTACCGGCTGCGCCGCACCCACCTCGTCCCCGAGGACGAGAGCGATCTGCGCCGCCTCGGCCGCTCGCTCGGCCTGCGCACCGATCCGGTCGCCGAGCTCAACAGGGAGTGGAAGCGGCACGCCTCCGTCGTCCGCCGACTGCACGAGAAGATCTTCTACCGGCCGCTGCTCGACGCCGTCGCGCAGCTCACCCCCGGCGAGACCCGGCTCAGCCCCAAGGCCGCCGGGCAGCGGCTCGAAGCGCTCGGTTACGCCGATCCCGTCGCCGCCCTGCGCCACCTGGAGGCGCTCGCCTCCGGGGTCACCCGGAAGGCCGCGATCCAGCGGACGCTGCTGCCGGTGCTGCTCGGCTGGTTCGCCGACTCCGCCGACCCGGACGCCGGGCTGCTCGGCTTCCGCAAGGTGTCCGACGCGCTCGGCAAGACCCCCTGGTATTTGCGGCTGCTGCGCGACGAGGGCGCGGCGGCGGAGAACCTCGCCCGCGTCCTCTCCGCCGGCCGCCTCGCCCCCGACCTGCTGCTGCGCGCCCCCGAGGCGGTCGCCATCCTCGGCGCCCCGGAGGGTCTCGAACCGCGCGGCCGCGACCATCTGGAGCAGGAGATCCTCGCGGCGGTGGGCCGCGCAGACGGCGCCGAGCAGGCGGTCGCGGCGGCCCGCGGCGTCCGGCGCCGTGAGCTGTTCCGTACGGCGGCGGCCGACATCATCGGCTCGTACGGTACGGAGGACAGCCCCCGCGAGCTCGACCCGGGCGCGCTGGTCGACCGGGTGGGCCGGGCCCTCACGGCCCTCAACGCGGCCACGATCGCGGGCGCGTTGCGCGCCGCCGTGCGCGCAGACTGGGGCGACACGCTGCCGACCCGGTTCGCGGTCATCGGCATGGGCCGCTTCGGCGGGCACGAGCTGGGGTACGGCTCCGACGCGGACGTCCTGTTCGTGCACGAGCCGCGCGAGGGCGTCGACGAGCAGGAGGCGGCCCGGGCCGCGAACCGCGTCGTCGCCGAGATGCGGCGACTGCTCCAAGTGCCCACGGCCGACCCGCCGTTGATGATCGACGCCGATCTGCGCCCGGAGGGCAAGAGCGGCCCCCTGGTCCGTACGCTGGGGTCGTACGAGGCCTACTACCGCCGCTGGTCCCTGGTCTGGGAGAGCCAGGCGCTGCTGCGCGCCGAACACATGGCGGGGGACGCCGATCTGGGTCGGCGGTTCATCGAACTCGTCGCCCCGCTGCGTTACCCGGCCGAGGGCCTCGGCGAGGAGGCGGTCCGCGAGATCCGCCGCCTGAAGGCCCGGATGGAGACCGAGCGCCTGCCGCGCGGCGCCGACCCGACCCTCCACACCAAGCTGGGCCGGGGCGGACTGAGCGACGTGGAGTGGACGGTCCAGCTGCTCCAGATGCGCCACGGCTGGGCCGAGCCGGGCCTGCGCACGACCAGGACCCGCGAGGCCCTGGCCGCCGCCCACGCGGCCGGGCTGATCGCCACGGACGAGGCCCAGACTCTGGACGACGCCTGGGTCCTGGCGACCCGCGTCCGCAACGCGGTGATGCTGGTACGGGGCCGGCCCGGGGACACCTTCCCCTCCGACGGCCGCGAGCTGGCCGCCGTCGGGCGCTATCTCGGGTACGGGCCCGGCCGCGTCGGCGAGATGGTCGACGACTACCGCCGGATCACCCGCCGGGCCCGAGCGGTCGTGGACGACCTCTTCTACGGCTCCTGAGACCTCCTGCTGGAAAGCCGGGTCCCGGAGAGCCCTCAGTCGTCCAGCAGCCCCCGGCAGTACGCGAGGAACGCCTCGAGCGCCAGGTCGAACGCGGCGTCCGCCCGCGTGGGGCCGACCGCCGCCAGCGCCTCGGCCAGGCGCGGGGTCGTCGTCTCGTCCGGCAGCTCCCACATCGGCTCCGGCGCCGCCAGGTCGAGCGCCGAGCCGAGGACGAGGTTCTCCAGGGCCACGAGCACGGTCATGACCTCGGCGTTCCCGAACCCGGCCGCGAGGAGCCGCAGGACGGCCCGCTCGTACTGGGCGAGCACCTTCGGAGCCCGTACCGGCGAGGTCATCAGCATCGGGATCACCCGGGGGTGCGCGGCGAAGGCCGAGCGGTAGGAGCGCGCCCACGCCGCCATCGCCGCGTCCCAGGGCTCCAGGTCCAGGGTGTCGCCGTCGATCGCGTCGCAGACCCGCTCGCGCATCAGCTCGACGACACCGCCCCGGCCGTCCACGTGGTGATACAGCGAGCCGGTCTGCACGCCGAGCCGCCTGGCGATCTGCGGGACGCTGAACTCCCCCTGCTCGTCGACGATTTCGAGCGCCGTCGTGGTGATGCGCTGCCGGTCCAGCAAGGGGATCCGCGGCCGTCCCATGTCTCCGCTCTCTCTGTGAGGTCTTCCCGTACGCCGTGTCGGAGGCTACATTGCCGCAACCGAAAGCCTTTAGGTTTCCTGCCGTGGAAGGGCTTCCCCACCCATGTCCTCACCTGCCTCCGACGCGCCCAAGGGGCTGAGAACCGGCACACTCTCCACCGCCGACATCTCCTTCTTCGTCGTCTCCGCCGCCGCCCCGCTCACCGTGATGGCCGGCGTCGCCCCGATCGCCATCGTCCTCGGCGGCATCGGCGCCCCGGCCGGCTACCTCCTCGCCGGCATCACGCTGGCGATCTTCGCCGTCGGATTCACCACCATGAGCCGCCACGTCAAGAGCGGCGGCGCGTTCTACGCGTACATCACCCGCGGCCTCGGCAAGCCCGTCGGCATCGCCGCCGCCCTCCTCGCCATGCTCGGCTACAACGGCATGGAGATCGGTGTCTACGGCCTGCTGGGCACCGCGACCGCCGACACCACACACGCCCTGTGGGGCGTCGACATCCCCTGGCTCCCCGTCTCCCTCGCCGGCCTCCTGCTCATCTGGTACGGCGGCTTCCGCTCCATCGACTTCGGCGCCAAGGTCCTCGGCGTCCTGCTCGTCGCCGAGACCGGCATCCTCGTCCTGCTCGCCGGCGGCGTGCTGATCGAGGGCGGCGCGGACGGCCTCTCCCTGGCCTCCTTCACGCCCGGCAACGTCCTGGTCCCCGGCAGCGCCGCCGTCCTCGCCTTCGCGTTCACCGCCTTCACCGGCTTCGAGTCCACGGTCATCTACCGGCGCGAGGCCCGAAACCCCGCCCGCACCATCCCGCGCGCCACCTACATAGCCGTCTGCTTCCTCGGCCTCTTCTACGCCTTCGTCGTCTGGACCGTCATCCAGGCCTTCGGCGACGACAAGGTCGTCGAGGCCGCCGCCGGCGACACCGGCGGACTCTTCTTCGCCGCCATCACCACCTACGTCGGCGCCTGGGCGGCCGACCTGATGCACATCTTCATCGTCACCAGCGTCCTCGCCTCCCTCCTCGCCTTCCACAACGCGATCAACCGCTACGGCCTCGCCCTGGCGGAGGAGGGCGTCCTGCCCCCGGTCTTCGGCAAGGTCCACCACCGCCACCGCTCCCCGTACGTCGCGGGCGCCGCCCAGACCGTCCTCGGCCTCGTCGTCGTCCTCGGCTTCGCCGTCGCCGAAGCCGACCCGTACACCCAGCTGCTGCTCTGGGTGAACACCCCCGGTGGCATCGGCCTCATGGCCCTGCAACTGCTCGCCGCGCTCGCCATCCCGTGCTACTTCCGCCGCTTCCGGCACGACGAGGGCGTCCTGCGCACCGTCGTCGCGCCGATCGCGGCCGCCGTGCTCCTGGCCGGTGCCATCGTCCTGGTCGTCTCCAAGATCGATGTCTTCACCGGCGCGTCCAGCACCGTCAACACCGTCCTCGTCGCCCTCGTCCCCGGCGTCTTCCTCATCGGGCTTCTCCTCGCGTACCGGCTGCGCCGCACGCGCCCCGAGGTCTACGCGAACTTCGCCGCTGAACCTGAACCCGAGCCCGAATCCGAACCCGAATCCACCGGCCCCGCCGAATCCACCGAGTCCCCCGAAGGAGAAGAGCCGTCGTGTCCGCACCCGACGTCGTCCTCGTCAACGCCCGCGTCCGCGCACCCGAACTCACCGGCCACACCGCTGTCGCCGTCCGCGACGGACTGATCGCGGCCGTCGGCGACGACACGGACGCCCGCGCCTGGCGCGGCCCCGGCACGGAGACGGTCGACCTCGGCGGCGCCACCCTCACCCCCGGACTCACCGACGCCCACAGCCACCCGGTCTGGGGCCTGGAGATGTTCACGGGCACCGATCTCTCCGCGGTGCGCGACCTCGGCGAACTGCGCGCGGCCCTCGCCCGCGCCGAGCGCCGGGACGGCTGGATCATCGGCTTCGGCCTCGACCACAACGTCTTCGGCGGCCGGCCCGTCCATCACGACCTCGTCGAGGACGTGCTCGGCGGCGCCCCCGCCCACCTGCGGCTCTACGACGGACACTCCGTCCTCGTCAGCGCCGCGGCCCTGCGCGCGGCGGGCATCGACGGGCCCCGGGCCTTCGCCCAGCGCTCCGAGATCGTCTGCGACGCCGGGGGCCGCCCCACCGGGCACCTGATCGAGCACGCCGCCATGGACCTCATGACCCCGGTCCTGCCCGCCCTGCCGCCCGCCGAGCGCAGCGCCCGGCTCGTCGACCTGCTCACCTCGATGGCGGCCACCGGGCTCACCGGCGCGCATGTCATGGACCTCGGCGGTCACGACGTCCCCGGCCTGCTCACCGCCCTGGAGGCCGAGGGCGACCTGCCGCTCCGGCTGCGCCTGGCCCCCTGGTGCATGCCCGGCGCCGACCGCGAGGAGCTGGAGGAGCTGGTACGGCTCCAGAAGCGCTCCGGGCGGCTGTGGCGGGTCGGCGGCGTGAAGTTCTTCATGGACGGCACCGTCGAGGGCGGCACCGCCTGGCTGGAGCACGCCGACTGCCACGGGCAGGGCACCGACGCCTTCTGGCCCGACCCGGCCGCCTACACCGCCGCCGTACGCCACTTCCACGAGGCCGGGGTCGGCACGGCCACGCACGCCATCGGCGACGCGGCTGTCCGCCACGTCCTGGACACGGTGGAGTCCCTCGGCGGGGGTGGCGGTCCCCGGCACCGGATCGAGCACATCGAGACCGTCCCGGACGGTCAGCTCGGCCGGTTCGCCGCGCTCGGCGTCGTCGCCTCGATGCAGCCCCCGCACACCGCGTACACCCGC
Source organism: Streptomyces sp. NPDC015346 (assembly GCF_043078785.1). NCBI lineage: Bacteria > Bacillati > Actinomycetota > Actinomycetes > Kitasatosporales > Streptomycetaceae > Streptomyces > Streptomyces sp. NPDC015346. The sequence goes on from NZ_JBIBTW010000001.1 coordinate 806,918, forward strand.
GCCGACCACACCGACGAGTGGTCGAAGCGGCTCGGCGAGGAACGGGCGGAGCGGGCCTGGCGCTGCCGGGACCTGCGGGAGGCCGGGGCGTATCTGGCGCTCGGCTCGGACTGGCCCATCGCGCACCACGACGCCCGTCAGGTCCTCGCCACCGCCCGGGCGCCGCGCGGCGCCGCCTCGGCCCGGCACGGCCTGACCGGCCTGATGGCGCTGGAGGGCATGACCACGCACGCGGCGGTCGCGGCGGGAGAGGAGCGGATCGCCGGGCGTATCACCCCCGGCCTGCGCGCCGACCTCACCGCCTTCACGGTCGACCCGGTGGCCGCCCCGGCCGACGAGACGGAGGCAGCACCGATCCGGCTCACCATGGCCGGCGGCCGGATCACGTACCGGAGCTGACCTTCTCGGCCGGCGCCGCCGGATCCCGGTCCGTCTCCGTCTCCGCCTCCGCCTCGGACTCCGACGGGGGCGGACCGGCCTTGTCCGCACCGCGCCGCGCGAGCGGCAGGGTGGGCCCGACCAGCGCGGGAAGGCCCTGGGGGAGGGACCCGTACCAGAAGTAGGAGACCGTGAAGCCGAAGGCCAGGCAGATCATGCCGCCCACCGCGTCCAGCCAGAAGTGGTTGGCGGTGGCCACGATCACGACGAGGGTCGCGGCCGGGTAGAGCAGCCCCAGGATGCGCGCCCAGGGCGCCGTGGCCAGGGCGAAGATGATGAGACCGGACCAGAGCGACCAGCCGATGTGCATCGACGGCATCGCCGCGTACTGGTTCGACATGTTCTTGAGGTTGCCCGACGCCATCGAGCCCCAGGTGTGGTGCACCAGGACCGTGTCGACGAAGTTCTGGCCGTTCATCAGCCGGGGCGGCGCGAGCGGGTACAGGTAGTAACCGACCAGGGCCACACCGGTGGTGGCGAACAGGACCGTACGGGAGGCGGCGTAACGGCCCGGCTGCCATCGGTACAGCCACACGAGCACACCGATCGTCACGATGAAGTGCAGGGTGGCGTAGTAGTAGTTCATCGACACGATGAGCCAGGTCACGGAGTTGACCGCGTGGTTGACGGACTGCTCGAAGGCGAGGCCGAGGCTTTCCTCGGCCTGCCAGATCCAGTCGGCGTTCCGTAGCGCCTGGGCCTTCTGCTCCGGTACCGCGTTGCGGATGAGCGAGTACGTCCAGTAGCTGACGCCGATGAGGAGGATCTCGAACCAGATCCTTGGACGGCGCGGCGCTCGCAGGCGGGCCCGCACTCCGCCACCGTCCTGCATGGGTGACGGGGTGGCCGCCGTCCGGCCTTCCAAACTCTTCACGGTCGCTTCACCCATAGGAGGAGAGTCTGCCAGATCCACGCCCCACGTCCGATCATCCCCCGGTCGGGTTCGGCCCGCACGTGATCCGCCCTGAGGACGAGGCCGGAGGGCGGAGGGTCAGGGTCCCGGTGAGGGGCCCTGCCAGGGCTTGGTCAGGGGCTTGGTCAGGGGCTTCGTCAGGGGTTGCCCTGGCCCGGCCCGGAAGCGGTTGAACCGCGAACGACCAGCTCGGGCATGAACACGAACTCGCTGTGCGGGGCCGGCGTCCCCCCGACCTCTTCGAGCAGCGCGCGGACCGCCGCCTGCCCCATCGCCTGCACGGGCTGGCGGATGGTGGTGAGCGGCGGATCGGTGAACGCTATGAGGGGGGAGTCGTCGAATCCGACCACCGAGACGTCCTTCGGGACGTGCAGCCCCTGCTGCCGGGCGGCGCGGATGGCACCGAGCGCCATCATGTCGCTGGCGCAGACGACGGCGGTGCAGCCGGCGGAGATCAGGGCGCCCGCGGCGGCCTGCCCGCCCTCCAGGGTGTAGAGGGAGTGCTGGATCAGCTTCTCCGACTCCTCCGGGGAGAGCCCGAGCCGCTCCTGCATGCCCCGCTGGAACCCCTCGATCTTGCGGAGCACCGGCACGAACCGCTTGGGCCCCACCGCGAGCCCGATCCGGGTGTGCCCGAGCGCGGCCAGGTGCGTCACGGCCAGCTGCATCGCGGCCCGGTCGTCGGGCGAGACGAAGGGCGCCTGGACCTTGGGGGAGAAGCCGTTGATGAGGACGTACGGGACACCCTTGCCGCGCAGCCGGTCGTAGCGCGTCATGTCGGCGGTGGTGTCGGCGTGGAGCCCGGAGACGAAGATGATCCCGGCGACCCCCCGGTCGACGAGCATCTCGGTCAGCTCGTCCTCGGTCGAACCGCCCGGGGTCTGGGTGGCGAGGACGGGGGTGTAGCCCTGACGGGTCAGGGCCTGCCCGATGACCTGCGCGAGGGCGGGGAAGATCGGGTTGTCCAGTTCGGGGGTTATCAGCCCGACGAGCCCGGCGCTGCGCTGACGCAGCCGTACGGGCCGCTCGTATCCGAGGACGTCGAGTGCGGCAAGCACGGACTCACGGGTGGCCGCGGCCACACCGGGCTTGCCGTTGAGCACGCGGCTGACTGTGGCTTCACTGACCCCCGCCTGGGCTGCGATGTCGGCAAGCCGCGCGGTCATGGGATTGGACTGTACCGCTCGCACGTCAGATTGCCCACCAAACGCAGGACTCGGCCGGAAGCAGGACCCCGGACTTGGCGGCGTCTCCAGGAGCCTCGGGGTCGAACTCCCCGGCGGGAGAGGGCAGTACGGCCCCGGCGGCCGCCGCGCTGTCGTGGTGTCCGTGCGTCGCCGCCGCGCCCGCGACCGGCTCGCTGCTCAGCAGGGGCTCGCCCGTGACCGGCAGCTCCACGCTCACGTCCGCGCCCGTCGTGTTCAGGGCGACCAGCACGCCGCCCGCCTCCGTGCGGCGGCGGAAGGCGAGGACGCCGTCCGGGGTGTCCAGCCACTCGACCGCCTCGCCCGCGCCCAGGGCCGGATGCTCACGGCGGATACGGAGGGCCGCGCGGTACAGCTCCAGCGTGGAGGCGGGGTCACCGGTCTGGGCCGCCACGCTCAGGCCCGCCCACTCCGGGGGCTGCGGCAGCCAGGCGCCTGCCGGGCCGAAGCCGTACGAAGGGCCCTCGGCGGACCACGGCAGCGGGACCCGGCAGCCGTCGCGTAGCCCGTCCTGGCCGTCGCCGCGCAGGAACGCCGGATCCTGGCGCAGCTCGTCCGGCAGGTCGGTGACCTCCGGCAGGCCGAGCTCCTCGCCCTGGTAGACGTAGGCCGAGCCGGGCAGCGCCAGCATGAGGAGCGCCGCCGCCCGGGCCCGCCGCAGGCCGGTGACCGGGTCGCCCGCCCCGTACCGCGTGGTGTGCCGGACCACGTCGTGGTTGGAGAGCACCCAGGTCGTCGGCGCGCCCACCGACGCCGTCGCCCGCAGCGACTCCTCGACGACCGTCCGCAGCGCCGTCGCGTCCCAGGCGCAGTTCAGGAACTGGAAGTTGAACGCCTGGTGCAGCTCGTCCGGCCGTACGTAGAGGGCGAGACGCTCCGGCGTCGGCGCCCAGGCCTCCGCGACCCCGATGCGGTCGGGGCCGTACGACTCCAGGAGGCGCCGCCAGTGGCGGTGGATCTCGTGCACCCCGTCCTGGTCGAAGAAGGGCAGCCGCTGGGTCCCGATCAGCTTCGCCTGCTGCCCGTGCCCGATGTCGGGCAGCCCTTCGGCTTTGACCATGCCGTGGGCGACGTCGATTCGGAACCCGTCCACGCCCAGGTCCAGCCAGAACCGGAGGACGGAGTCGAACTCGGCCCGCACCTGCGGGTTCTTCCAGTTCAGGTCCGGCTGCTCGGGCGCGAAGAGGTGGAGGTACCAGGTGCCGTCCCCGACCCGGGTCCAGGCGGGTCCGCCGAAGACGGACTCCCAGTCGTTGGGGGGTTCGGCGCCGCCGGGGCCGCGCCCGGGGCGGAAGACGTAGCGGTCCCGGCCCACCCCGGCCAGGGCCGCCTCGAACCAGGGGTGCCGGGCCGAGGTGTGGTTGGGGACGATGTCCACGATCACCCGCAGGCCGAGCGCGTGCGCCGCCCGGACGAGGTCGTCGGCGTCCGCCAGGTCCCCGAAGACCGGATCGACGGCCCGGTAGTCCGCCACGTCGTAGCCGCCGTCCGCCTGCGGGGAGGCGTAGAACGGCGTCAGCCACACCGCGTCCGCGCCGAGCCCGGCCACATGTGCGAGCCGCTCCCGGGCGCCTCGCAGGTCCCCGATCCCGTCGCCGTCGCTGTCCGCGAAGGAGCGGACGTACACCTGGTAGATGACGGCGTCCCGCCACCAGCCCCCCACGGAGCCGGCGAAGCTGTCGCAAGGACTTGCAAGGGCGGCGGTCGGCGGCGTGGAGGTGAGCTCGTGGGCCATGTGCGGTGTCCCTCTCGCATGTTCCGAGTGCTGGTCGTCGTACTGACAACGAGGTCAGGCCGGTCATGAAACGGTCCTGCAAGCGATGACGCAAAGGCTTGCAGCCTCTCCCGAGCCCCGCAAGAGCGCCTCCCGCCGCACTGTCAAGCGACTCGTCGGCAACCTTCGGGACACGCGGATGTAACGATCACCGGACCTTGCAGAAATTTCTCGCAAGCTCTTTCGGCTCGTTTTCATCCCTGTTACGTTCCTGGCAACCCGGCGCGCCGCGAGGGAGCGGTCGCATGAGGAAGGTCTTCGCCCCTCGTTCATCCGGGATCTTTGAAGGAGTTCACATGCGGCGTGGCATAGCGGCCACCGCGCTGGTCGCGGCCCTGGGCGTGACCCTGGCGGCGTGCGGGAGTGACGGCGGCGACAACGGCGGCTCGACGAGCTCGGGCGAGCTCTCCGGCACCGTGACGTGGTGGGACACGTCCACCGTCGGTTCCGAGGACAAGGTCTTCAAGAAGATCGCCGAGGACTTCACCAAGAAGCACCCCAAGGTCACCGTCAAGTACGTGAACGTGCCGTTCGGTGAGGCGCAGAACAAGTTCAAGAACGCCGCGCAGTCCGGCTCCGGCGCCCCCGACGTCATCCGTTCCGAGGTCGCCTGGACCCCCGAGTTCGCCGACCTGGGCTACCTCGCCCCGCTGGACGGCACCGCGGCGCTGAAGAACGAGGGCGACTTCCTCAAGCAGGCCGCCGCCTCCACGAAGTACCAGGGCAAGACCTACGCCGTGCCGCAGGTCATCGACTCCATGGGCATCTTCTACAACAAGAAGATCTTCAAGGAGGCCGGTGTCGAGGTCCCCAAGACCGTCGGTGAGCTGAAGACCGTCTCCGCCAAGATCAAGGAGAAGACCGGCAAGACCGGTCTCTACCTCCGCGGCGACGACGCCTACTGGTTCCTCTCCTTCCTCTACGGCGAGGGCGGCGACCTGGTCGACGCGGACAGCAAGACCGTCACCGTCGACAACGCCGCCGGTGTGAAGGCCCTGACCACCGTCAAGGACCTGGTCGACTCCGGCGCCGCGAAGACCGACGCCACCGACGGCTGGAACAACATGCAGACCGCCTTCAAGGAAGGCAAGGTCGCCATGATGATCAACGGCCCGTGGGCCGTCTCCGACACCTACGCGGGCAAGGAGTTCACCGACAAGGCGAACCTCGGCATCGCCCCGGTGCCGGCCGGCTCCGCCGGTCAGGGCGCCCCGCAGGGCGGTCACAACCTCGCCGTCTACGCGGGCTCCAAGAACCTGAACGCCTCGTACGCCTTCGCCGAGTACATGACCTCCGCCGAGACGCAGGCCAAGGTCGCCGCCGAGCTGAGCCTGCTCCCGACGCGTGAGTCCGTCTACATCAAGCCCGAGGTGGCGAGCAACGAGATGATCGGCTTCTTCAAGCCGGTCGTCGACAAGGCCGTCGAGCGCCCCTGGATCCCGGAGACCGGCAGCCTCTTCGCCCCGCTGGTCACCGAGTACACCAAGGTCCTCACCGGTCAGACCACCCCGGACAAGGGAGCCAAGGCCACGGGTGACGCCTACCGCAAGCTCCTGAAGGACTGGAAGTAACAAGGAAGGCAGGCCGGCTGATGGCTGTGGACACCAGCAGCCAGTCGGTGGCGAAGGCCGCGGGCGACAGCGTCGCCCGCGGCCGGCGCCGCGGTACTGGCACCTCCGGGGGACGCGCGCGCCGTTCCCTCTCCACACACTGGTACGCCTGGGCGATGGTCGCTCCGGTGGTGGTCGTGATCGGCGTGATCATCGGCTACCCGCTGGTGCGCGGGATCTACCTCTCGCTCACCGACGCGAACGAGCGGAACGTCGAGCGGAGCATCGGGGTCAACCAGATCCCCGCGACGTACGAGTTCGTGGGCCTGGACAACTACGTCGACGCGCTCACCGGAAGCCAGTTCCTCGGCACGCTCGGCTGGACGCTGGTGTGGACGGTGTCCTGTGTCTCGGTGACCTTCGGCCTCGGCCTGGCCCTCGCCAACATCCTCAACCGCAGGATCGCCGGCCGCTCCTTCTACCGGATGCTGCTGATCCTGCCCTGGGCGGTGCCCGGCTTCGTCTCCGTCTTCGCCTGGCGCTTCCTCTACAACCAGGACAACGGGCTGCTCAACCAGATCCTCGCCGGCGGCGGCATCGACGCCGTGCCGTGGCTCAACGACCCCACGTGGGCCAAGTTCTCGGTCATCGCCGTCAACGTCTGGCTCGGCATCCCGTTCATGATGGTCGCCCTCCTCGGCGGACTGCAGTCCATCCCCGGCGAGCTGTACGAGGCCGCCGAGATGGACGGCGCGAACGCCTGGCAGCGCTTCCGGAACATCACCCTGCCCGGGCTCCGGTCGGTGTCCACCACCGTGATCCTGCTGAGCACCATCTGGACCTTCAACATGTTCCCGGTGATCTTCCTGCTCACCCGGGGCGGACCCGGTGAGGCCACCCAGATCCTGGTCACCCAGGCGTACAAGTTCTCCTTCGAGATCAGCCCCCGTGACTTCGCCCAGTCGTCCACCTGGGGCGTGCTGATCCTGGTCCTCCTGATGGTCTTCGCCGCGATCTACCGGCGAGTCCTCCGCAAGCAGGGAGAAGTCTGGTGACCACCGCACAGACCACCGCCACGAACACCCCGACCCGCGGCCGTCGTTCGCCGCTCGCCTCGGTCGGGCTGCACCTCACCCTGATCACGGCCTCCGTGATCGCCGTCTTCCCGGTGCTGTGGGTCCTGCTCACCTCGCTGAAGCCGGCCGCGTACGCGACCACCACCGACTTCTTCAAGGAGACGACGCTCGCGAACTACGTCGACCTGCTGGAGAACACCGAGTTCCTCACCTGGTTCGGCAACTCGCTGCTCGTCGCGGGCCTCACCACGCTCCTCGGCGTCTTCATCGCCTCCACCACCGGCTACGCCGTCAGCCGCTTCCGCTTCCCCGGCAAGCGCGGACTGATGTGGACGCTGCTGATCACCCAGATGTTCCCGGTCGCCGTCCTGATCGTGCCGATCTACAACATCATGTCGTCGCTGGGGCTGCTCAATAAGTCGGCCGGCCTGGTCATCACGTACCTGACCATCGCCGTCCCGTTCTGCGCCTGGATGATGAAGGGCTTCTTCGACACCATCCCGCGCGAGATCGACGAGTCGGGTTACGTCGACGGCCTCAACCCGTTCGGCACCTTCTGGCGGCTGATCCTTCCGCTCGCCAAGCCCGGCATCGCGGTGACCGCGTTCTACTCCTTCATCACCGCCTGGGGCGAGGTCGCCTACGCCTCCGCCTTCATGGTCGGCGACGAGAACCTCACGCTCGCGGGCGGTCTGCAGAAGTTCGTCAACCAGTACGGCGCCCAGTGGGGCCCGATGTCCGCGGCCTCCGTGCTCATCGCCATCCCGGCCGCCCTGGTCTTCCTCTTCGCCCAGCGGCACCTGGTGACCGGCATGTCCGCCGGCGCCGTCAAGGGCTGAGCACCACTCGCACCCATACGAAGAACGGCGCCCGGCTCCGTCCCCGTGTCGGACGGCGGAGCCGCGCCGCTCCCACCCCTTACCTCCCAGGGAAGTCATGACCCAGCACCTCGCTGCCCCCGCCGCCGCCCCGACCACCGGCACGCACACGGGCTGGTGGAGAGACGCGGTGATCTACCAGGTCTACCCGCGCAGCTTCGCCGACGGAAACGGCGACGGCATGGGCGACCTGGAGGGCATCCGCGGCCGGCTGCCGTACCTGAAGGAGCTGGGCGTCGACGCCGTCTGGCTCTCCCCCTTCTACGCCTCCCCGCAGGCCGACGCCGGTTACGACGTCGCCGACTACCGGGCCATCGACCCGATGTTCGGCTCCCTCCTCGACGCCGACGCGCTGATCCGCGAGGCGCACGAGCTGGGCCTGCGGATCATCGTCGACCTGGTCCCCAACCACTCCTCCGACCAGCACGAGTGGTTCCAGCGCGCGCTGCGCGAGGGCCCCGGCTCGCCGCTGCGCGAGCGCTACCACTTCCGTACGGGAAAGGGCGCGGACGGCGAACTGCCCCCGAACGACTGGGAGTCCATCTTCGGCGGCCCCGCCTGGACCCGCGTCACGGAGCCGGACGGCACCCCCGGTGAGTGGTACCTCCACCTCTTCGCGCCCGAGCAGCCCGACTTCAACTGGGACCACCCGGCCGTACGCGACGAGTTCCGCTCCATCCTGCGCTTCTGGCTCGACATGGGCGTCGACGGCTTCCGGGTCGACGTCGCCCACGGTCTGGTCAAGGCCGAGGGCCTGCCCGACATCGGCGCCCACGACCAGCTCAAGCTGCTCGGCAACGACGTCATGCCCTTCTTCGACCAGGACGGCGTCCACGAGATATACCGCTCCTGGCGCCAGGTGCTGAGCGAGTACGACGGCGAGCGCGTCCTCGTCGCCGAGGCGTGGACCCCCACCGTCGAGCGCACCGCGAACTACGTGCGCCCCGACGAAATGCACCAGGCGTTCAACTTCCAGTACCTCGGCACCCATTGGGACGCGGCGGAGCTGCGCCGGGTCATCGACGCCTCGCTGGCCGCGATGCGCCCGGTCGGCGCCCCGACGACGTGGGTGCTCTCGAACCACGACGTCACCCGGCACGCCACCCGCTTCGCCAACCCGGCGGGTCTCGGCACCCAGCTGCGCACCCCCGGTGACCGTGAGCTGGGTCTGCGCCGGGCCCGGGCCGCGACCCTGCTGATGCTGGCGCTGCCCGGCTCGGCCTACGTCTACCAGGGCGAGGAGCTCGGCCTGCCGGACGTCACCGACCTGCCCGACGAGGTCCGCCAGGACCCGTCGTTCTTCCGCGCCACCGGCCAGGACGGCTTCCGCGACGGCTGCCGGGTCCCCATCCCGTGGACCGTCGAGGGCGGTTCGTACGGCTTCGGCGACGGCGGCAGCTGGCTGCCGCAGCCCGCCGGCTGGGGCGAGCTCAGTGTCGAGGCCCAGGCCGGGGACCCCGGCTCCACCCTGGAGCTGTACCGCAGCGCGCTCGCCGTACGGCGCGAGCGTCCCGAACTCGGTGCCGGCGAAGACGTCGAGTGGATGGAGGCGCCCGAGGGCGTCCTCGCCTTCCGCCGCGACGGCTTCGTCTGCACCGCCAACACCACCGGCCGGGCCATCTCCGTCCCGCTGCCCGGCCGGTTCCTCCTCTCCAACGAGCCCGTCTCCCACGGGGAGGGCGTCGTGGAGCTGCCCGCCGACACCACCGTCTGGTGGGCGGTGTGACGATCCCCCTGCCGCGGGGCGCCGGGAACGGCGCCCCGCGGCTCGCGGACATCGCCGCCCAGTCGGGGGTGAGCGAGGCCACGGTCAGCCGTGTCCTCAACGGCAAGGCGGGGGTGGCCGGCGGGACCCGGCACAAGGTCCTCGCCGCGCTCGACGTGCTCGGCTACGAACGTCCCGTACGGCTCAAACGCCGCAGCGCGGGCCTGGTCGGCCTGGTCGTGCCCGAGTTGACCAACCCCATCTTCCCGGCCTTCGCCCAGGTCATCGAGCAGGTCCTCGCCGGACACGGCTACACCCCGGTGCTCTGCACCCAGATGCCGGGCGGCGCCACCGAGGACGAGCTGGTCGAGCAGCTGGAGGAGCGCGGGGTCACCGGCATCGTCTTCCTCTCCGGGCTGCACGCGGACGCCTCCGCCGACCCGGGCCGCTACGTCCGGCTGGCCGCGCGGGGCGTCCCGTTCGTCCTCATCAACGGCTTCAACGAACGCGTCGACGCCAACTTCGTCTCGCCCGACGACCGGGCGGCGGCGCGGATGGCCGTACGGCACCTGGTCGAGCTGGGCCACGAGCGGATCGGGCTCGCGATCGGGCCCACGCGGTACGTCCCCTCCCGGCGCAAGGCCGAGGGCTTCGCCGCCGAACTCCACGACCTGCTGGGTGTGGAGCGGGCGGAGGCCGAACGGTATGTGCGGCCCACATTGTTCGGCGTCGAGGGCGGGCACGCGGCGGCCGACATCCTCCTCGACCAGGGGTGCACCGGGATCGTCTGCGGCTCCGACCTCATGGCGCTGGGCGCGATCCGCGCGGTGCGCGCCCGCGGTCTCGACGTGCCCGACGACGTGTCGGTGGTCGGCTTCGACGACTCGCCGCTGATCGCCTTCACGGACCCGCCGTTGACGACCGTACGCCAGCCGGTTCAGGCCATGGCGACGGCGGCGGTCGGGGCGCTCCTGGAGGAGATCGAGGGGAACCCGGTGCAGCGCACGGAGTTCGTCTTCCAGCCGGAGCTGGTGGTACGGGGCTCCACGGCGCAGCCGCGCACCCGCTGATTTCCGGCGGGTAACGGGAGTGCGTCCAAAGGGTTGACCGGGCGCCGGGGGTGCTCGTACGGTCACGTCCGAAAACACTTGCTGCTTTCTTGCAGCAAGAGATTGCGAACCCGCCGAACCTGCTTCGCCCCCCCCGCACCTCCCTTCCCCAGGAGGAAACATGGCCAGAAAGACCGTGGCCGCTGCACTCGCCGTCGTGGCGGGAGCCGCTGTGGCCGTCACGGCACCCGCCCCCGCGCAGGCCGCCCCGCCCGGTGAGAAAGACGTCACCGCGGTGATGTTCGAGTGGAAGTTCGCCTCTGTGGCGAAGGCCTGCACCGAGCAGCTCGGCCCGGCCGGTTACGGCTACGTCCAGGTCTCACCGCCCCAGGAGCGCATCCAGGGCAGCACGTGGTGGACCGCCTACCAGCCCGTCAGCTACAAGATCGCCGGCCCCCTCGGCGACCGCACCGCCTTCAAGTCCATGGTCGACACCTGCCACGCGGCCGGTGTGAAGGTCGTCGCCGACGCCGTCATCAACCACATGGCGAACGCCTCCGGTACGGGCACCGGCGGCACCTCCTTCTCCAAGTACGACTACCCCGGCCTCTATTCGGGCGCCGACATGGACGACTGCCGCGCCACGATCTCGAACTACCAGGACCGGGCCAACGTCCAGAACTGCGAGCTCGTCGGCCTGCCGGACCTCGACACCGGCGAGAACTGGGTGCGCGGCCGGATCGCCGCCTACCTGAACGACCTGCTCACGCTCGGCGTCGACGGCTTCCGCGTCGACGCGGCGAAGCACATCCCGGCCGCCGACCTCGCGAACATCAAGTCACGGCTGACCAACCCGGGCGTCTACTGGAAGCAGGAGGCGATATTCGGCGCGGGCGAGGCCGTCTCTCCCGACGAGTACCTCGGCAACGGGGACGTGCAGGAGTTCCGCTACGCACGGGACCTCAAGCGGATCTTCGGCTCGGAGAAGCTCGCGTACCTGAGCAACTTCGGCGAGTCCTGGGGGTATATGTCCTCCGGCAAGTCCGGCGTCTTCGTCGACAACCACGACACCGAGCGCGGCGGCGACACCCTGAGCTACAAGTCGGGCGCCACCTACACGCTCGCCTCCGTCTTCATGCTGGCCTGGCCCTACGGCTCCCCGGACGTCCACTCCGGCTACGAGTGGACCGACAAGGACGCGGGCGCGCCGAACGGCGGACAGGTCAACGCCTGCTACAGCGACGGCTGGAAGTGCCAGCACGCCTGGCGTGAGATCGCCTCGATGGTCGGCTTCCGCAACGCGGCCCGGGGCACCTCCGTCACCAACTGGTGGGACAACGGCAACAACGCGATCGCGTTCGGCCGGGGCGCCAAGGCGTACGTGGCGATCAACCACGAAGGCACCGCGCTGACCCGCACCTTCCAGACGGGGCTGCCCGCCGGCACCTACTGCGACGTACAGCGCAACACCGGCGTCACGGTGAACTCGGCCGGCCAGTTCACGGCGACGCTCGCCTCGAACACGGCCGTCGCCCTGCACGTCAACGCCAAGACCTGCGGCGGCGGTACGACTCCCACGCCGCCCGCGAGCACCGGCGCCTCCTTCAACGTCCAGGCCACCACCGTCACCGGCCAGAACATCTACGTCACCGGCAACCAGGCGGCCCTCGGCAACTGGAACCCGGCCTCCGCGCCCAAGCTCGACCCGGCGGCCTACCCCGTCTGGAAGCTGGACGTGTCCCTGCCCGCCGGCACGACCTTCGAGTACAAGTACCTCCGCAAGGACGCGGCCGGAAACGTCACCTGGGAATCGGGCGCCAACCGCACAGCCACGGTCCCCGCCTCCGGCCAGATCGTCCTGAACGACACCTTCCGCACCTGACACCCCTTCTCACCAGGGCCGCCCCGCCGGGGGCGGCCCTCCTTCCCGTACCTCCAGGGAGAACCCTCGTGATACGCAAGAGAACGGCGGCCGCCGTGGCCACCGCCCTGTGCGCGGCCCTCGTGCCGGCCCTGCCCGCGGCCGCCGCGCCCCCGCCGCCGCCCCCGCCCTCCGACAGGGCGCTCGCCGCGCAGCCCGCGCGGCACGACCTCACACGGGAGCAGTTCTACTTCGTCCTGCCCGACCGGTTCGCCAACGGAGACACCCGCAACGACCGCGGCGGCCTCACCGGCACCCGCCTGGAGACCGGCTTCGACCCCACCGACAAGGGCTTCTACCAGGGCGGCGACCTCAAGGGCCTGACGAAGAAGCTCGACTACATCAAGGGCCTCGGCACCACCGCCCTCTGGATGGCGCCGATCTTCAAGAACCAGCCCGTGCAGGGCGCCGGCAAGGACGCGAGCGCCGGCTACCACGGCTACTGGATCACCGACTTCACCCAGGTCGACCCGCACTTCGGCACCAACGCCGACCTGGAGAAGCTGATCGACCAGGCCCACGCCAAGGGCATGAAGGTCTTCTTCGACGTCATCACCAACCACACCGCCGACGTCGTCGACTACGAGGAGAAGTCCTACGGCTATCTCTCCAAGGGCGCCTTCCCCTACCTCACGAAGGACGGCGTCCCGTTCGACGACGCCGACTATGCCGACGGGTCCCAGCGCTTCCCGCGCGTCGACAAGGACTCCTTCCCCCGGACGCCCGTGGTGGCCCCCGACAAGAGGAACCTCAAGGTTCCCTCCTGGCTCAACGACCCCACGATGTACCACAACCGGGGCGACTCCACCTTCGCCGGCGAGTCCTCCACGAACGGCGACTTCGTCGGCCTGGACGACCTGTGGACCGAGCGTCCCGAGGTCGTCGAGGGCATGGAGAAGATCTACCAGCGCTGGGTGCGCGACTTCGACATCGACGGCTTCCGCATCGACACCGTCAAGCACGTCAACACCGAGTTCTGGACCCAGTGGGCCACGGCCCTCGACGAGTACGCCGCACGCCGCGGCCGCGACGACTTCTTCATGTTCGGCGAGGTCTACTCCGCCGACCCCGCGATCACCGCGCCGTACGTGACCGAGGGCCGCCTGGACGCCACCCTCGACTTCCCCTTCCAGGACGCGGCCCGCTCCTTCGCCTCCCAGAACGGCTCCGCCGACAAGCTGGCCCACCTCTTCGCCCAGGACTACCGCTACACCACCGACAAGGCCAACGCCTATGAGTCGGTGCCCTTCCTCGGCAACCACGACATGGGCCGCTTCGGCGCCTTCCTCAAGCAGGACAACCCGAAGGCCGACGACGCCGAGCTGCTGAGGCGCTACCGGCTCGCCAACGAGCTGATGTTCCTCAGCCGCGGCAACCCCGTCGTCTACTACGGCGACGAGCAGGGCTTCACCGGACCGGGCGGCGACAAGGACGCCCGCCAGACGCTGTTCGGCTCGCAGACCGCCGACTACCTGGACGACGACCAGCTCGGCACCGACCGCACCCACGCGGACGACGCGTACGACACCGCGCACCCCCTCTACCGGCAGATCGCGGCCCTCGCCGAACTCACCCGGAAGAACCCGGCGCTGCGCGACGGCGTCCAGGAGCAGCGGTACGCCGAGGGCTCGGTCTACGCCTTCTCCCGTACCGACGCCCGTACGAAGACCCGGCCCGTCGAGTACGTCGTCGCCGTGAACAGCTCCACCGAGCCGAAGACCGTCGAGATCCCGACCGGCTCCGCCGCGCACACGGAGTTCACCGCGATCCACGGCGGCGCCGCCCGCGTCTCCAGCGGCGCCGACACGAAGATCAAGGTCACCGTCCCCGCCCTCGGCTCCCTCGTCCTCAAGGCCGCCGAGCCGCTCGCCCCGCCCGCCACGGCGCCGACGATCACGCTGAAGGCTCCGGCCGCCGGTGCCACCGGCACCGTCGAGATCTCCGCCGGCGTCGACGGCGGCGCGCTCAACCGGGTCGTCTTCGCCGCCCAGACCGGCAGCGGGAAGTGGCAGGTCCTCGGCACCGCCGACCACGCCCCCTACAAGGTCACCCAGAAGGTCACCGCACCCGCCGGCACCGCCCTGCGCTACAAGGCCGTCGTCGTCGACAGCACCGGCCGCACGGCGAGCGCCACCGCCGCGACCACCAGCGGCGCCCCCGCCGTCGAACAGCCCCCGACCGCCACCCAGCGCGACTACGCGATCGTCCACTACAAGCGCGCGGACGGGAACTACGACGACTGGGGCCTCTACACCTGGGGCGACATCGCCGACGGCGAATCCACCACCTGGCCCGCGGGCAAGCCCTTCACCGGCCGTGACGCCTACGGCGCCTTCGCCTACGTCAAGCTCAAGCCCGGCGCGTCCTCGGTCGGCTTCATCGCCGTGAACAAGGACGGCGTCAAGGACACCGACGCCGACCGCGCCATCGACCTCTCCAAGACCGGCGAGGTCTGGATCGAGCAGGGCAGCCCGACCGTCCTGAACGCGGCGCCCGCAGGCGCCTACCCGCCCCAGGACACGACGAAGGCCGTCCTCCACTACAAGCGGGCCGACGGGAACTACGCGGGCTGGGGCCTGCACACCTGGACCGGCGCCGCGAACCCGACCGACTGGTCCAAGCCGCTGGAGCCGGTCCGTACCGACGCCTACGGAGCGGTCTACGAAGTCCCGCTCGCACCCGGCGCGACCTCCCTCAGCTACATCCTCCACAAGGGCGACGAGAAGGACCTGCCCACCGACCAGTCCCTCGACCTCAAGGCGAACGGCCACGAGGTCTGGATGCTCGGCGGCCAGGAGAAGTACCTCCTGCCGCAGCCCAAGGGCAGCGGCGCGGCGCTCGACCTGACCAAGTCCCAGGCCGTCTGGATCGACGAGACCACCCTCGCCTGGAACGGCGACGACACCGCCGCCTCCCACGCGCTCCTCACCTCACGCGACGGCTCCCTCACCGTCCAGGACGGCACCCTCACCGGCGACCGCCAGGTGCTCCGCCTGAACCGGACCGAGCTGACCGACGCCCAGAAGGCCGCCTTCCCCCACCTGAAGTCCTACGGCGCCTTCACCGTCGACCCGCGCGACCGCGACCGCGTCCGCGAAGCCCTCAGAGGCCAGCTCGTCGCCGCCCAGTACGCGGCGAACGGCGCGGTCCTCACCGCCACCGGAGTCCAGCTCGCCGGCGTCCTCGACGACCTCTACGCGCCGAAGGCCACCACGGCCGCCCTCGGCCCGGTCTTCCGCGACGGCCGCCCGACCCTCTCCCTGTGGGCCCCCACCGCCCAGTCCGTCCACCTCGAACTCGACGGCAGGGCCGTCCCCATGCGCCGTGACGCCGCCTCCGGCGTCTGGTCGGTCACCGGCACGCGCGCGTGGACCGGAAAGCCGTACCGGTACGTGGTGAAGGTCTGGGCCCCCAGCGTCCGGCAGGTCGTCACCAACAAGGTCACCGACCCCTACGCCACCGCCCTGACCACCGACTCCACCCACAGCCTCGTCGTCGACCTCGCCGACCCGAAGCTCGCCCCCCAGGGCTGGACCGGGCTGAAGAAGCCGGCCGCCGTGCCGCTGCGCGACGCCCAGATCCAGGAGTTGCACATCCGCGACTTCTCGATCGCCGACCCGACGGCCAAGGCCGACCACAAGGGCACCTACCTCGCCTTCACGGACACCGGCAGCAAGGGCTCGCGCCACCTGAAGGCGCTGGCCGACTCCGGCACCTCCTACGTCCACCTCCTGCCCGCCTTCGACATCGGCACCATCCCCGAGAAGAAGTCCGAGCAGACCACCCCCGCCTGCGACCTCAAGGTCTACGCCCCCGACTCCGAGGAGCAGCAGGCCTGCGTGGCCGCCGCCGCGGCCAAGGACGCCTACAACTGGGGCTACGACCCACTGCACTACACCGTCCCCGAGGGCTCCTACGCCACCGACCCCGAAGGCACCCGCCGCACCGTCGAGTTCCGGCAGATGGTCGCCTCCCTCAACGGTGCGGGACTGCGCACCGTCATGGACGTCGTCTACAACCACACGGTGGCCGCCGGACAGTCGGAGAAGTCGGTCCTCGACCGGATCGTCCCCGGCTACTACCAGCGGCTCCAGGCCGACGGCTCCGTCGCCACCTCCACCTGCTGTGCCAACACCGCGCCCGAGAACGCCATGATGGGCAAGCTCGTCGTCGACTCGGTCGTCACCTGGGCCAGGCAGTACAAGGTCGACGGCTTCCGCTTCGACCTCATGGGCCACCACCCGAAGGACAACATCCTCGCCGTCCGCAAGGCCCTGGACGCCCTGACCGTCGAGAAGGACGGCGTCGACGGAAAGGCGATCGTCCTCTACGGCGAGGGCTGGAACTTCGGCGAGATCGCCGACGACGCCCGCTTCGTCCAGGCCACCCAGAAGAACATGGCCGGAACCGGCATCGCCACCTTCTCCGACCGGGCCCGCGACGCCGTCCGCGGCGGCGGCCCCTTCGACGACGACCCCGGCGTCCAGGGCTTCGCCTCCGGACTGTTCACCGACCCCAACTCCTCGACCGCCAACGGCACCCCCGCGCAGCAGAAGGCCCGCCTGCTCCACTACCAGGACCTGATCAAGGTGGGGCTGAGCGGCAACCTCGCCGACTACTCCTTCACCGACACCTCGGGCCGTACGGTCAAGGGCTCCCAGGTCGACTACAACGGCGCCCCGGCCGGCTACGCCGCCGCCCCCGGCGACGCCCTCGCCTACGCCGACGCCCACGACAACGAGACCCTCTACGACGCGCTCGCCTTCAAGCTGCCGGCGACCACCCCGGCCGCCGACCGGGCGCGCATGCAGGTCCTCGCCATGGCGACGGCCACCCTCTCGCAGGGCCCCGCGCTCTCCCAGGCCGGCTCGGACCTGCTGCGCTCCAAGTCCCTGGACCGCAACTCGTACGACAGCGGCGACTGGTTCAACGCCATCCACTGGGACTGCCGGGACGGCAACGGCTTCGGCCGCGGCCTGCCGCCGGCGGCAGACAACAGGTCCAAGTGGTCCTACGCCAAGCCCCTGCTGGCCTCGTCGGCTCCCACGGTCGGCTGCGAGCAGATCGACGGCGCCTCGGCCGCCTACCGGGACCTGCAGAAGATCCGTACCACCGAGCCGGTCTTCTCCCTCGCCACCGCCGGACAGGTCCAGGGCGCCCTGTCCTTCCCGCTCTCCGGGACCGGCGAGACCCCGGGCGTGATCACCATGCGCCTCGGCGACCTGGTCGTGGTCTTCAACGCCACCCCCGACCGGCAGACCCAGAAGGTCACCGCCCTGGCCGGAAAGGGCTACACCCTCCACCCGGTCCAGGCCACCGGCGCCGACACCACCGTCAAGTCCGCCTCCTACGAGACGGAGTCGGGCACCTTCACGGTCCCGGCCCGCACGGTGGCGGTCTTCACCGCACGCTGACCGCGCCCCGACCGCACGCGCGGGGCCGGCCCGGGAGACCGGCCGGCCCCGCCGGACAGCCCCACCAGCGCGTCGAGATCCCGGTCGTCCGCCTGCCGGAAGGCCACTTGTGTCGTCATGGCGATCACCGCAAAGCTATGGCCAGACATCCTTCGACCGGGAGCCCCCATGCCGCAGATCACCGTGGACTACTCCGCACCGCTCGACCGGCGGGGCTTCGCGCTCGCCCTCCACCCGCTCGTCGTGGAGACCGTCGACACCCGGATCGACGCCTGCAAGACCCGCTTCCGCGAGATCGAGGAGACCGTCTGCGGCGACGGCTCGACCGACGACGTCGTCGTCCACGTCGACATCGCGCTCCTGCCCGGCCGTACCGACGAGACCAAGGCCCGCCTGGCCGAGGCCGTCGTCGCGCTGCTGCCCGCCCACCTCAAGCAGACCGAGGGCGTACGGATCTCCGCCGAGGTACGCGACCTCGACGCCTCCTACCGCAAGGGCTGAGCCGGCACCCGCGGCGCCAGCGCCAGCAGCCGGCCGACCAGGTCACCGAACGGCCCGTCGGCCGGCTCGTCGCCGAGGATCCGGATCAGGACGTCCGCCATCTCCTCGTCGTACGCGGCGCTCACCGCGGCCAGCGCCGCGAAGTCGTGCACCAGCTGCAACTCCAGCTCGGCGCGCGGCACCCGCCGCCCGTCCAGCCAGAGCAGCGCCGTCGACTCGGCCAGCGACACCCAGGAGCGGACGACCAGTTCCAGCCGCGCGGAGGGGTGCGACACCTCCAGATGGGCCAGGATCTGCTCGTAGGCGGCCTGCCGGACCTCGTCGATCATCGCGTTGGTGGTGGACGAGCCCACGGCGGGACCGCCGCGCATCAGCGCCGAGAAACCCGGCCCGTGCTCCTCCACGAAGTCGAAGAACCGGCCCATCACCCGCAGCAGCCGCGCCCCCAGCGGCCCCTGCGGCGGCTCCAGGAACCGCGCGGCCAGCTCGTCGGCCGCCCGCCGCAGCGCCGCCTCGTACAGGCTCTGCTTGCCGGGGAAGTAGTGGTAGACCAGCGGCCGCGAGATGCCCGCGGCCGCGGCGATCTCGTCGATGGAGACCTCGTCGGGAGAGCGGTGGCTGAACAGCTCGAGGGCCACCCCGATCAGCTGCTGCTTGCGCTCCTCGACGCCCATCCTGCGGCGCACCCCGGTCGTCATGCGAACAGCCTAACGGGCGTCCGTTACGCTCCCACCACATGAGCGCTTCTGATCAGGACACCCCCGCGGCGGCCCCCGAGGCCGAGGCGACGGGCATGACGCCCAGGCAGGCACGCCGGCTGCGGATGGCGGCCGCGTCCGTTCTGCTGGTCGCGATGGCGGCCGTCCTGGTGGTCAGACTGGCCAGCCGCACGTCCGTGCTGGTCGTCGGGGTGTACGGACTGGCCATGATCCTCTGCGGTGTGGTGATCGAACTCTCCCGCAACGGCCGTACGCGTCTGGGCACCTGGCTGCTCGTGGCCGGCCTCGCCGCCGCGCTCGCCTTCGACTGGCTGATCCTTCCCTGATCAGAGGTCGAGAACGAGCCGTTCGCCGGCGCAGCGCGAGACGCAGATCAGCATCGAGTCGCTCCGCTCCGCGTCGGTGAGCAGCTCGTCTCGGTGGTCGATCTCCCCTTCCAGGACCCGCTGTTGGCAGGTGCCGCAGAAGCCCTGCTCGCAGGAGTACGAGACACCCGGCACCGCCTCCCGTACCGCGGCGAGGACCGACCGGTCCGCCGCCACCGTCAACGTACGCCCGGTGCGCCGCAGTTCGACCTCGAAGGGGCCGCCGCCGGCCGTGGCGGCGGGGGAGAAGCGCTCCAGGCGCGGGGTCACGCCCTCGGGCAGCGCGGCGGCCACGGCGTCCATCAGCCCGTCAGGACCGCAGCAGTAGACGACCGTCTCGGGCGGGGTGTCGGCGAGGAAGCCGAGCTCCGGAAGCCCGGACTCGTCCTCGGCGACCACCGTGACCCGGGATCCGCCCAGCTTCTCGATCTCTTCGAGGTACGGCATGGTGGCGCGGCCGCGCCCGCAGTAGAGCAGCCGCCAGTCGGCGCCGGCCCGGTCGGCCGCGCGCAGCATGGGCAGGACGGGTGTGATGCCGATGCCGCCGGCGACGAAGACGTAGGAGGGGGCGTCGACGAGCGGGAAGCGGTTGCGGGGGCCGCGGACCTCGATCTCCGTGCCCTCGTGGAGCTGTTCGTGGACCTCGCGGGAGCCGCCCCGGCCGCCCTCCACGAGCCGGGTCGCCACGGTGTACGTGTCGATGTCGGCCGGGTCGCCGCAGAGCGAGTACTGGCGGACCAGGCCGGAGGGCAGCACCAGGTCGACGTGGGCGCCGGGCTGCCAGGCGGGCAGTCCGGTGCCTTCGAGGCGGAGCTGGACGACGCCCTCGGCGGGCTCGGTGCGCCCGGTGACGAGGACCTTCCGGGTGACGGTGGCGAGGCGGCCGCGGCCCGATGTCGGCTCGTCGAGGGCGGGCATCGGCCACAGCGGGGCGGCGTCGATCCGGCGGCGCACGGCCCGCTTGGCGAGGAGCGCGGCCCCGGCGACCAGGACGAGGGTGACCGGTCGGGGCATCAGCGGCCTCCGTTGGCGCCGGGGGAGGAGGCGAGGTAGGCCACCGCCTGGGCGGTGTCGCCCTCCTGGGAGGGGTGGTAGGAGCGGCTGAGATAGCGGGGGATCGCGCGCAGCAGGTCGGGCGTGGAGGGCAGCACGCCTTCCCTGCCCTTGCGGACGAGCTGCCCGACGGACGCCTTGCCGTCGATGAGGGTGGGGTCGTTCGCCATGAAGAAGCGGGTGCCGCGCTGCCAGAGGAAGACCATGGCGGTGAAGGCGGTGGCCCAGGTGCGGGCGCGGCGGCGGTAGCCGCCGTCGAGGTGCATGAAGAGTTCGAACGCGACGGAGCGGTGCTCGACCTCTTCCGCGCCGTGCCAGCGCAGCAGGTCGAGCATGGTGGGGTCGGCGCCCCGCCGGTCGAGTTCCTCGGCGTTGAGGACCCAGTTGCCGAGGAAGGCGGTGTAGTGCTCGATGGCGGCGATGAGGGCGACCCGCTCCATCAGCCACCACCGGCGCGGCCTGCCGGGCGGCAGGGTCCGGTCGCCGAGCAGCTTCTCGAAGAACCAGTCGACCTGGGCGGTGTAGGGCGTGGGGTCGAGGCCGAGCTTCTTGAGATGGGGCAGGACGTCGTCGTGGGCCTGGGAGTGGACGGCCTCCTGCCCGATGAAGCCGATGACGTCCGCGCGCAGCCGGTCGTCGGTGATGTACGGGAGCACCTGCTTGTAGACATGCACGAACCAGCGTTCGCCGGCCGGAAGCAGCAGGTGCAGCACGTTGATGGTGTGGGTGGTGAACGGGTCGCCGGGAACCCAGTGGAGCGGGGTCTCCTCCCAGTCGAAGGAGACCTTCCGTGCCTTGAGCTCGATGTGCTCCGACGCCACCGGTGCAGGCCGCGTATTAGACATGCCGTCAATGTACTGAGGGGTAAGGTCCGGCGACAGGGTCGTGCACGGAGTTTTTCGGCCGGGGAGCCGCCGCGGGGACCTCGGGACCCCCGGGACCTCGGGACCCCCGGGACCCCGGGACGCCCGGGATCCCCGGGCTAGCGGAGGGCGTCCAGGCGGGAGCCGTCGGTCAGGGTGGCCGAGAGGTCCGCGCGGGTGCCCGGCTTCGTCCTCAGGGCCAGGAGGTGGCCCTCCGCCTGGCCGGTGACGCCGCCCGAGGTGCGCAGGGAGGCGACGTCCCGGCTGCCCGCGGCCAGGACGTACCACTGGCCGCTCTTCGCCTGCCACAGCACGCCCGCCAGCACCCGCGGCTCCCGCACCCCGCACGCCGGCGACCCGTCCGCCTTCGCCGCGAGCGCCGCCGCCACGTCCGGCGCCGGGACCTGGAACTGCGCCAGGACCCTGCTCCCCGTCCCCCGCCAGGTCTCCGCCCGCGTGCACAGCCAGGCCGCCCGGCCCCCGCCCTCCGGCAGCCGCTGCTCGGCGAACCGCCAGAGGTTCACCGACCGCACCCCGTGCGAACGGACCGCCGCCAGCTGGCACGCCGTCCGCGCCCAGCCCGCCCGCGCCTCCGCCCCCGTCGCGTCCACCGGCGCCGCCGGCGGCCCGGAGGTCAGCCGGGCCGGTGCCAGCTCGCCCAGGTCCGTCAGCAGCCGCGTCCCCGCCTCGTCCCGCACCTGCAGAGCGGGCCAGGACGCGCACCCCCGCGCCCCCACCGGGCTGGGCATCGCACCGGTCAGCCCGTCCGCGTCCCGCTCCAGCGCCCACGGCTCCTTCGCCGGCGCCAGCAGGTCCCGTACCGCCGTCTCCCGTACCCAGGGAGCCGTCAGATAGCGCACGTTCGCCGAGGTGCGCGACACGACGAGCGCCGAGGAACCGACCGCGTCCGCCCCGTCCGTCCGCGCGAAGTCCAGCGCCGCCCCACTCGTCTCCCCGGCCGGCTCCGCGTACCGCACCGCCCGCAGCCCGTCGTGGAACAGCACCACCCGGGACCCGTCGACCTCGCCCGCGTACAGCAGCTGCGGCGAGCCCATCGGCGGCCCCACCGGCGTCCCGGGCGTCGCCGACGTCCGCACCGAAGCGCCCGGGCGCGCCCACACCGCGAGCGCCCGCCGCAGCAGCGCCCGGTCGCCGACCAGGCCGCCGCGCTCCGGCCACACCGAGAAGTCCGTACGTGTGGAGTGCGGCCACACAGCCGGGGCGACCCGCTTCAGCCTCTCCGGGTCGAGGGCCGCCTCCGCCGCCGGATTCCGGGCGTACGAAGGGGCCGCAGCACCGTTTCTTCCCCAGCCGTCCCCCGGCAGCCCGAGCAGCGTCCCGCACACGACCACCGCCGCCGCGGCGGCCAGCGCGGCCTTGCCGTGCTGACGGCGGCGCATCAGATCCGTCGGTCGCGCCTGGAGCGAGCAGGGGTCGAACTCGGGCGAGTCGAGCAGCCCGGCCGTGCTCGTTCCCCCTGCCGCCTCCACACCGTCGGCCTCCGCCAGGGCCGCCGCGGCGTCCTCCACCCCGGCCGCCGTGAGGACCCGCAGCACCTCCGGGTCCCCCTGCCGCTCCAGACCGCGCAGCACGTACACCGCCCGCGCGGGCCCGGAGAGCGCCGAAAGCCGCTGGTCCAGGGCCAGTTCGTCGGCACCGCCCGCGCGTGGGAACAGCCGCAGCCCCCACACCTGCGGCAGCAGCGGCGGAAACTGCGCCCGCTGCGGCAGCGCCCGCCGCCGCAGCGGCAGACCGGCGATCAGCGCCTGCCGCAGCACCTCGCCCCGTACGTACGCGTAGCCGGGGTCGACGGCGTCCTCCGCGCCGGCCGAAGCCGCGGCGGCCGCCCCGGACGTCCGGCGGCGCGGCAGCGACCGCTGCACGAGCGCGTGCGCGGTCAGCACCCTCCGGTTGCGGCCCAGCGAGGGTGGCAGCACGAGATACGCGATCCGGACCAGCCGCGGATAGTGCTCGACGAGCGCGGCCTCGGCCTGCTCGACGTCGACGGGACCGGGGCCGGAGCCGTGGCCGGGGCCGGAGCCGTGGCCGGGGCCGGAGCCGTGGCCGGGGTCGGAGCCCTGGCCGTGGCCGGGACCGGCGGGGGAGGGGGCGAGATCCTGGGTGCTCACATTCAGCAGAACGAGCGAATGATCCGATGGTCACCCCGGACCGGGAGCCCGCGCTCGGCGGTCCGCGCGGCTCAGGCCGCGTACACCGTCAGCCGCTCACGGATCACGTCCGTCACCTCGTCCGGGACCCCGAGCCCCTCCCGTACGTACTTCTCCATCGAGCCGTGCCGCACCGCCACCTCGTCCAGCG
The DNA here is from genome assembly GCF_043078785.1 of Streptomyces sp. NPDC015346. Taxonomy (NCBI): domain Bacteria; kingdom Bacillati; phylum Actinomycetota; class Actinomycetes; order Kitasatosporales; family Streptomycetaceae; genus Streptomyces; species Streptomyces sp. NPDC015346. The sequence goes on from NZ_JBIBTW010000001.1 coordinate 830,661, forward strand.
CCGCCGCCAGATACTCCGGTACGACCCCGATCAGCGCCAGCGCCAGCTCCGGGTCCCCGCCCTGCGCCGTGAACCCCTCGATCATCGGCGCGAAGGCCTGCCGTACGGCCGTGTTGACCGACAGGTACTCCGTCATCACCGTGTCGTCGTCCGCGCCGAGCAGCGAGAGCAGGATCGTCGCCGCCCAGCCGGTGCGGTCCTTGCCCGCCGTGCAGTGGAAGAGCAGCGGGCCGGCGTGCGGATCGCCCAGCTCGGTGAGGAAGGCCCGGTAGGCGGCACGGGCCGAGTCCGTGGAGACGAAGGCCCGGTACGTCCGGGCGAAGGCCTCCTGCGCCCGGCCACCGCCGAGCACCTGTTCGGCGAGGACCGGGTTGGTGAGCAGCGTCTTCAGCCGGGCGGCGGGCGGCAGGCCGCTCGTGGCCAGCTGGTCGGCGAGCACGTCGGCGACGATCAGCCGCCCGCCGTCCGGCAGGTGGTCGGGCCGCTCGGCCCGCTCGCCCTCGGTCCGGAAGTCGACGACCGTACGGATGCCCAGGCCGGCCACCACCGCGTCGGAGGGATCGAACCGGTCCAGCTGCCCCGAGCGGAAGACCCGGCCCGGGCGGACACTCCGGCCCTCGCCCAGGGGCAGGCCGCCCAGGTCCCGGAGGTTGGCGACGGTGACGGCGGGAATGGCGGGCATGGCGTCGACTCCTCCGGATCGGTCCTTTTCGTACCAAACCGTAATCGATCGGATTCCACCACTCCTGGCGTTCGGCCACCGAGCGCGGGGCCGGGAGGGCAGGATGCTCGCATGGTGATGCGTACGCGGCGAACGGCGACGGCGGTGGCCGCGGCGGCCCTCCTGGCCGCGACGGTGCTGGTGACCGGCTGTGGCGGGGACGGGGAGCCGGAGGTGCCTGAGGAGACCACGGGCACCCTGGAGCAGATCGCCGGGAAGGCGGCGTGCGAGCCGGACGTCCAGACGGACGCGGAGGAGCTGCGCCGGGCGAAGTGCGCGACCCCGGACGGCTCGTACGTCCTGGTCACCTTCGCCACCGACCGGGGCCAGCGGGAATGGATCAACGAGGCCAAGGACTACGGCGGTTCGTACCTCGTCGGCAGGAAGTGGACCGTCGCGGGCGACGCCCGGACGGTGGCGCGCGTACGCGAACGGCTCGGCGGTCGCATCGAGACCGCCGAGCCGCACGCTTCGCACACCGCGGGCCACCACTGAGGATCAGGTGCAGCGGCGCCCCTCGTTGATGCAGCTCACCAGCCGCTTCATCAGCCGCTGGTCGAAGACGTTGATGAAGTCGCCGTGGTCGGTGACCGGCTTGTGCAGCTGCTCGGGGAAGGAGTCGACGGCGAACCCCGGGCCGGGCGGCACGTCGTAGACGATCCGCTGCACCAGCTGCGGGATGGCGCGGAAGCCGTCGCCGCAGCGGCCACTGGCCGGGTCCGCGAAGGCCACATGGGTGCGGTGGTTGGCGCTGTCGGTGTTCCGCCCGTCCCAGCAGCTCTGGAAGCGGAACGTCCGCACCACCTTGCTGCCCTCCGGGCAGATCGGGTACTTGTCCTTCAGCTGACGGTCCTCGAAACCGGTGCACGACCAGGACGCGTTGGCGTTGGCGTCGCCGTTGGTGAACGCCTTGGCGTCGCCCGTGATGATCCGCAGGAAGCGCGGCATCGCGGTGACCTTGGAGACCGGACTGCCGACGAAGTTCAGCGTGACCTGCGCGGGTGTCTGGATCTCGCCCACGTTCTGGTCCTTCCCGCCGCCGTCGGCCTGGGCGTCGTCCTCGTCCTGCCCGTTCTGGAGGCGCAGGACGGGCCAGTAGTAGGTGGACCGGTCGCCCTGGTTGCGGCAGGTGGTACGGCCCCGGGCGAGGTCGTCGTCGCCGGCGAAGGCGTCGTTGGCCTGGTTGCCGACGTAGTCGTGCATGTGGTGGGCGCCGTTGCGCACGCCCGGCGCGACGATCACGTTGTCCGGGTTGAACTTGCCGTTCTCGTTGCGCCCGCAGTCGGTGGAGAAGGTGCCGCGGGAGGCGCCCGAGCGCTGCCGGGGCGTCTGCACATTGGGCTGTACGGAGCGGATGTCGACGAAGTCGGAGGCCTCGGGCCCGTTCCCGGCCGCGTCGGCGTCGTTCTCGCCACCCTCCTGGCCGTCCTCCCCCTGGCCGTCCTCCTCACCGTCGCCCTCGCCGTCGTCGCCACCCTCGTCCTCGGCCGGGGCGTCGTCATCCGCGCGCAGGGTGCAGGGGGCCAGCTCCTCCAAGGACCGCTGGTCCGTCAGGAGCGCGATCCGCTGGAGGACGTTGAGCCGCTCGTTCCTCAGCGGGGTGAGGATCTGCTGCTCGGCGAAGCCGGGATCCCCCTCGATGCGCTCCCTGTTCTCGGCGAACCGCTGGTAGGCGACGGTGATCTGACTGTCCAGCGTGGCGAGTTCACGGTCCACCGCCCCCCGGGCGCCGTCCGGCACCTCGCGCAGCTCCTCGGCGGCGTCGGGGCAGTCGATGGTGGAGTAGGAGGTCCGTTCGCCGGACTCCGGGCTGCCGCCCCGGCCTTCGCCGGCCGAGGCGTGGACATTGACGGCGATGAGCCCGCCCCCGCCGAGAACGAGCGCGACGGAGGCGGCCACCACGCGCTTCGTGCGCGTCGAACGTTTTCGTGTGCGTCCCATGGGGCTCTATACGGAAGGGACGCCCGGGACGTTCAGCCGGTGCTCACTCCGCGGAGAGCAGCGCGGCCTCCCGCTCGGGGGAGAGGCCGAGCTGCGGCCGGTCGGGGCGCTGCGGCGCGCCCCCGCCGATCGATTCCAGCCAGGCCCAGGTGTCCGCGACCGTCTCCGCCACAGGCCGGCAGCGCAGGCCCGCGCCGAGCGCCTTGGAGACGTCCGCGGTGTGCATGGCGTCGTACAGCTCGCCCGGCGGAATCCAGATCGGCAGGTCCGACCACGGCTCGACGCCGGCCGCGAGGATCGTCTCCGGCGCCGTCCAGCGCAGCTCGGCGTCCGAACCGGTCACGCGCACGCAGGCCTCGAGGAGTTCCTCCGTGGTCGTGTGCCCGGGCGGCGAGACCAGGTTGTACGGGCCGTGGAGCCCGGCCTCGGTCGCGTCGAGCGTCCACTCGGCCAGGTCGCGGGCGTCGATGTACTGCAGTGGCAGCGCCCGGGGCCCGGGCGCCAGGACCGGACCGCCCCTGGATATCCGGCCCAGCCACCAGGGCAGACGGCCCACGTTCTCGTACGGGCCGATGATCAGGCCCGCGCGGACGAACAGCGTGCGCTCCGGGCCGAACGCCCCGACGGCGGCCAGCTCGCCGCCCCGCTTCGCCTCGGCGTACGGCACCTCACCGGCGTTCGGGTCACCCTCGACCAGCGGACCGTTCTCGTCGAGACCGGGCGCGGGCGGCCAGGCGTACACCGACCGGCTCGACACGTACACGTACCGCTTCACCCGGTCCGCGAGCAGCCGCGCCGCGTCCCGCACCGCCGAGGGCGCCGCCGACCAGGTGTCGACGACGGCGTCCCAGGTGTCACCGGAGTCGGCGAGGGCGGCGAGCCCGTCCGGGGTCGTACGGTCCCCGATCAGCGAGCCCGCGCCGGCCGGCGGCGCATGGCGGCCGCGGTGGAAGACCGTCACCTCCCACCCCCTGCCCAGCGCCGCCTCGGCCACGGCGCGCCCCACGAATTCCGTCCCGCCCAAGATCAGAAGTCTCATGCCACGACTGTGCACCCCCGTCCGGCGCGAAGCCCAGGGTTTCCGCTGCGGGAGGAACGGCGGAACCAGGACAACGGGAGGGGGTCTCCCGCGCCGGATGGCGGGATGTCACCATGTCGGCACGATGACGGATGCCCGGTCGCCGATACGCGCCCTACGAGCCGCACTTTTCGCGGCGGTGTGCGTGACTCTGGCCGCTGTGGGGCATTCGTCCATGTCTGCGCATGACATTCCCCGGTCGTCGCTCTCCCTCGCCTTCGCCGTCACGGGAGGCCTCGCCTGGCTGGCGGGCGGCAGACGTCGGGGCGTGTACGCGATCGGCGGCGGGCTCGTCGCCGTCCAGGCGGCCCTGCACCTGATCTTCTCCACGGGCGGAGCGCACGACACCGGCACGGGCGGGACCATGGCCCACGGAGCCATGTCGCACGGCGACATGGCGGGCTCCGCCATGGGGGCCGCGACCATGGAGGCGCCGAACATGGCCGGCTCCGCCATGGGGCATGCGGCCACCGAGCCGGTGATGCGGATGGTTACTGGCCACACCTCCGTCGGCATGCTCGCCGCCCACCTCCTCGCCGCCCTGGTATGCGGCCTCTGGCTGGCCCGCGGCGAGGCCGCGCTCTTCGGCCTCGCCCGCGCGGTCGGCGGCGCCCTCGCCCTCACCCCCCTGCGTCTGCTGCTCGCCGTCGCCCGCCTCCGCGTCCGCGTGCCCGAACTCCCACACCCCGTACGCCCGCGGCCGCACACCCGCCGGCTGCTCGGCGTCGTCCTCGCGCACACCCTCTCCCGGCGCGGCCCGCCCCGGCTGTCCACACCCCGCGCCACGGCCCTCGGAGCACACGTCTGACCCGGGGGCCGATTCCCCCTGTCGACACCGACTCCGAGGACAGTCATGACCATCGACGATCCCGCGCGCCCGGAAACGGCCGAGCCGCCCGCCACCGAAACCGCCGCCTCAGCACCGGCCGCCGCGCCCGCGGGCACGGGCAGCACCTGGAGCGCCCTGCGCCCCCTCGTCCTGCGACTCCACTTCTACGCGGGCGTTCTCATCGCCCCCTTCCTCTTGATCGCCGCCACCAGCGGGCTGCTCTACGCGCTCTCCTTCCAGGCGGAGAAGGTCCTGTACGCGCACGAGCTCGAGGCCCCCGTCGGGGACAAGGTCCTCCCGCTCTCGCAGCAGGTCCACGCGGCCACGAAGGCGAACCCCGACGGCACCGTCAAAGCCGTCTGGCCCTCAGCCGAGCCGGGCGCCACCACCCGCGTCCTGATGACCGACCCGGACGTCCCCGAGGGCACCTCGCTCGCCGTCTTCGTCGACCCGTACACCGCCGAGATACGGGGGCAGCTGCCCAGCTACGGCAGTTCGGGCGCGCTGCCGCTGCGCACCTGGCTCGACGAACTCCACCGCGACCTCCACCTCGGCGACCTCGGCCGCAACTACAGCGAACTCGCCGCCAGCTGGCTGTGGGTGGTCGCGCTCGGCGGCCTGCTGCTGTGGCTCGGCCGCCGCAGGAAGAACCGCCGGGAGCTCTTCGTACCGGAGCGCGGACCGAAGTCCCGCCGCCGCACGCTGTCCTGGCACGGCGCCGTCGGCCTGTGGGCGGTGACCGGACTCGTCCTGCTCTCGGCGACCGGCCTGACCTGGTCGCGGTACGCCGGTGAGAACATCGACCTGGTCCGCGGCCAGCTCGGCGGTGCCACCCCGACCGTCTCCGCCACGCTCGACGGCGCGGCGGCCGGCGGCTCCACCGGCCACGAGAACCACGGCACAGGGCACGGTGCCGGCCACGGCGGCGGCCACCAGACCCCGGCCGTCGGCGGCCCGGACGTCGGCATCGACAAGGTGGTCGAGGCGGCGCGCGCGGCCGGCGTCGAGGGCCGCACGGCCGTCACCCTGCCCACCGAAGGCAAGGGCTATGTCGTCAAGGAGACCGACACCCAGTTCCCGGTGCACCTGGACTCGGTGGCGGTGAACCCGGCCGACGGCACCGTCATGGACGAACTGCGGTTCGCCGACTACCCGTTGCTCGCCCAGCTGACCCGCTTCGGCATCGACGCCCACATGGGCGTCTTCCTCGGCCTGTTCAACCAGCTGGCGCTCGCCGCCCTCGCGCTCTGCCTCATCCTGCTGATCGTCTGGGGCTACCGCATGTGGTGGCTGCGCCGCCCCGGCCGCCCGGTCGCACGCGGGGCCTGGCGAAAGGTTCCGCCGACGATGCTGCTCCCGTTGCTGGCCGTGACGGCGCTGGTGGGCTGGTTCGTGCCGATGCTGGGCCTGAGCCTGCTGGCCTTCCTGGCGGTCGACCTCACCACCGGTCTCGTGTCGAAGGTGAGGTCCCGCAACGCCTGATCAGGGGGCGTACTTGTAGCCGACCCGCCGCACGGTCTGGATCGTGTGGCGGTGTTCGGCGCCCAGCTTGCGGCGGAGCCGGGCCACATGGACGTCCACGGTCCGGCCGTCGCCCACATGCCCGTACCCCCACACCGTCGTGACCAACTGGTCGCGGGTGTGGACGCGGTGCGGGTGGGCGATGAGATGGGCGAGCAGCTCGAACTCAAGGTACGTCAGCTCCAGCGGCCGCCCGTCCACCAGCGCGATCCGCCGCGCGCTGTCGACGGCCACCGGCCCCTCCCCGGACGCGGGCGCCGCCACGGGCGCCTGCTGGTCGGCCGGGACGAGGACGAGATATCCGACCATCGGCGGCCGGCCGGGCAGCGTGGGCAGGGTGTGCGGAGGTGCGGGCAGCAGGGTGGCGCCGGGCGGCAGGAACTCCGCGACGCGTGCGAAGTCGGCGACCTCGTTCGGCTCGACGGCACGGAGCCGGGGACGGCCGGGCCGGACGGCGCTCTGGGCCTGGGGCTGGGTCTGGGGCTGGATCTGGGTGTGGACCATGGAGGATCAGCTCTTTCGCGCGGGAAACGGACGGACAGGTGTCGTACGTCGTGCGCGTCGGCCGAAGGCCACGGAACCGGACGGCGGTGTCCGGTCGGGCGTTAGAGGGTCGACGCGTTCCTCACGCGCCGACAGCACCGGTCGAAGTCGTGGTGCTGACGGGAAGGCCAGAACGGCTCGAGGTCATGACGACCCGTCGCGATGTCGTTCTGCATGCTGGCCATAATCCCTAGTCTACTACTCGGGAATGTGATCGGTCCCGGGTTTGCTGCTCGGGTCGTCGATGGCTTCGACGCGGCCCGGCTGCGTCCAGCCTTCACGCGACAAGCGTGAGAGCAGGGGCCGTTGACTCGGCCCCGCGGACCCACGTCCACCAGCCGCGTGCGGCGATGTTGTGGGACGAGTTCAGGTCCGCGTGCTCAACGAATCCGCAGGACTGCACGCGAACACGGCCTGAGAGGGCCGGTTGCGCCGTTCGATGTGGTGACACCGGGAGATGTCCCGGGCCCGGCGCGCTTCCTTGCCCGCGCGACGCTTCGCCCGTCGCTTGGCTGACTTCGTGCCCTTCTTCTGGAGCTTGGAGCGCAGCTTTCGGTCGGCCTCGCGGCGCCGGTTGAGGTAGCGACCGCTGTACCGGGAACCCGTGGAGGTGGTGGCGATGTTCACGATCCCCAGGTCCACCCCGACGAACCCGTCCGGTGAGGTGTTCACCGCCACCTCAGGGACCTCACAGGTAGCAGCCAGGAACCACTGACCGCCCTGGAAAAGCAGCTCCGACTCACCCTTGCGGCAAGCGGCGAGAACCGCCAGTTGCTCGTCCTGCCCGGTGAAGGCGAGGTGCTTCATCCGACCGGCGATGGTCCAAATCGACACCGTGCGCTCGTCCATCTGCCAGGACAGACACCGGTCATCGAACGGCTGGGACGCATCGGGCCGAAAGGAGATCGGCTTAGTGGTGGCCCTGCGGTGCCGCTTCGATCGCATGCGGCCCAGAGCGGCGTAGGCGTCGGCAACCTTACGGCAGCACGTGCAGCGCGGGCTGCGCCGACAGGCCCTGCGCCTTCAGGTCCGCATACGCGAGGGCCTGGAGCGCTGCTCGAGACGCCCTCTCCGACTCGAGGGCTCGAGCCGACAGCCAGTTCACCGCCTCGTTGCAGACACGCAGTGTCGCCTCAAGTGCCGATGCCTGTACGGGCGTCGGCAGTAGCTTCACCCGCACCACCAGCTTCACGGCTCCGACGCTAACCCGCTGTCCCGTCGGTCGGGCGCGAGTTTCCCGACGATCAGCAGAATGTGCGAACCATCGAAGAAGTGTTCGCCATTCGGCTCCTGCCTGACCGTCCCGGACACGCCGAAGGGGCGTCCACCGTGACGGTGGACGCCCCTCGCGTCAGGCGTCGTGCGCGGGTGCGGATCAGACCTGGCCGGCCTTCTCCAGGGCCTCGCAGCAGGTGTCGACCAGCAGACGCGTCACCACGTACGGGTCCACGTTCGCGTTCGGACGACGGTCCTCGATGTAGCCCTTCTGGTCCTGCTCGACCTGCCACGGGATACGGACCGAGGCGCCGCGGTCCGAGACGCCGTAGGAGTACTCGTCCCACGGGGCGGTCTCGTGCAGACCGGTCAGGCGGTCGTCGATGCCGGCGCCGTAGTTCTTCACGTGGTCGAGCGGCTTCGAGCCCTCGCCCAGGGACTCGCACGCGGTGATGATCGCGTCGTAGCCCTCGCGCATCGCCTTCGTAGAGAAGTTGGTGTGCGCGCCCGCGCCGTTCCAGTCGCCCTTCACCGGCTTCGGGTCCAGCGTCGCCGAGACCTTGAAGTCCTCCGCCGTGCGGTAGAGCAGCCAGCGCGCCACCCACAGCTGGTCCGCGACCTCCAGCGGCGCCAGCGGGCCGACCTGGAACTCCCACTGGCCCGGCATGACCTCGGCGTTGATGCCGGAGATGCCCAGACCCGCCTTCAGGCAGTTCTCCAGGTGCGCCTCGACGACGTCACGGCCGAAGATCTCGTCGGCGCCGACACCGCAGTAGTAGCCGCCCTGCGGGGCCGGGAAGCCGCCGACCGGGAAGCCGAGCGGACGCTCGCCGTCGAAGAAGGTGTACTCCTGCTCGATGCCGAAGATCGGCTCCTGCGCGGCGTACTTCGCGTAGACCTCGGCCAGCGCGGCGCGGGTGTTCGACTCGTGCGGCGTCATGTCCGTGTTCAGGACCTCGCACATCACCAGGATGTCGTCGCCGCCCCGGATCGGGTCGGGACAGACGAAGACCGGCTTGAGGACACGGTCCGAGGCGTGGCCCTTGGCCTGGTTCGTGCTGGATCCGTCGAAGCCCCAGATCGGCAGCTCGGCGAGGGTGGCGCCCGAACCCGGCAGAATCTTCGTCTTCGAGCGAAGCTTCGCGGTCGGCTCGGTGCCGTCGATCCAGATGTACTCAGCCTTGAAGGTCACGGGCCTCATCCTTTGGCGTGCTGCTGCGGTGTACGAGCGGCGGCTCGCGACGCTGCGAGAGCTGCGGTGTCGTGCTCTATGTCTGCGGGCAGCTTCGCAACAAGGGATTTCCCGTCCGTTGCCCGTTTGTGAACCCCGTGTTACTCAGCTTTCCTCTCAATCGTCCGCGTCGTATACCGGGGGAGGTCTGTCGGTGGGCCCCGGCAGACTGGGGGCATGACGAAGCTCTCGGGCGCGAAGCCGCGCATAGGACTCCTCGGCACCGGCCCTTGGGCCGCGCGCACCCACGCGCCCGCCCTCGCCGCGCACGACGGCGTCGAGTTCGCCGGGGTGTGGGGCAGACGCCCCGAGGCGGCGGCCGACATCGCCGCCGTCTGCGGCACGATCGCGTACGACGACGTGGACGCGCTCTTCGAGGCGTGCGACGCCGTCGCCTTCGCGCTGCCGCCGGACGTCCAGGCACCCCTCGCGGTCCGGGCGGCGGCCGCGGGCTGTCACCTGCTCCTGGACAAGCCGGTGGCCACGGCCGTCGCGGCGGCCCGGGAGGTGGCCGACGCGGCCGAGCTGGCCGGGGTCGCCTCCGTCGTCTTCTGCACGCTGCGCTTCGCGGAGCCGACCGCGCGCTGGATCGAGGAACAGGCGGCGGCCGGTGGCTGGTTCCTGGGCGAGGCGCACTGGCTGGGCTCGCTCTTCGCACCCGGCTCGACGAGCGCGTACGCGGCCTCGCCGTGGCGGCGCGACAAGGGCGGCCTATGGGACGTCGGCCCGCATGTGCTCTCGGTCTATCTGCCGATCCTCGGCGACGTCACGGAGGTGGCGTCCGTGGACGGGTCGGGGGACACCCGCCACCTGGTCCTGCGGCACGCCTCCGGGGCGAGCAGCACGGCGACGCTGACGCTCAGCGCCCCGCCCGAGGCTGCGGGGGCGGCACTCACCCTGTTCGGCACGCGGGGGCGGGCGGCGATGCCGGCGTGGGACGGTGCCGTGGGGGCGTTCGCGGCGGCGGTGGACGCGCTCTTGGATGCGGCGCGGACGGGCGTGCCGCACGGGTGCGACGCCCGGTTCGGGGCGCGGCTGACGGAGATCCTCACGGAGGCCGAGTCTCAAGCTGTGGCCGAGGGGGCGGCGGGTCCCACGGGACCTTCCGGACCCGCCGCCTGACGGCGGACCGCCCGCCTCAGCCGACCCGCTCGATCCGGGCGTTCCGGATCAGGAACTTCCCGGGTTCACGGACCTCCTCGAAGGCCGCGTCGTTGAGCAGCGCGCAACTGCCGGAGACGGACGTGACCTCTACGGTGGTCGACTTGGCGTTGTCCAGGTTGGTCACCTTCAGGAGAGTGCCGAGCGGGAACTGGTTGCTGGAGGCCGCCGGGGCGCCGCCCTCGCCGGAGAGGGTGACGGTCGAACCGGCACACACGACGTCGCCGCCCTGCCCGCCGGCGGTCGGCGGTGCCGGTGGTGCCGATGGCGCCGGCGCCACCGTCACCTCACCGGCTTCGCCCCCGGCCTCGGTGCCGACCACGGAGTCCGCCCCATCCTCGCCTCCGCAGCCCGAAGCCGTCTGCTTGCGCCGGATCTCGGCGATCACCGCCTCCCGGTTGGCGATCCGCGCCTGCGACAGCGCGTCCGGATCGGCGCGCTGGTCCGCGATGAAGCGTTCGTTGTTCGCGAGCGCGGTGGCGAGGCCGTCGCACGCCACGGACGCCTGGCTCGTACCGGTCAGCACCGCCGCCGTTCCGCCGGCGAGCACGAGGGCACCGGCCAGCAGCGCGATCTTCTTCTTCCGGCTGAGCGTTCTCCTGCGTGACACGTGAGGCTCCGTTCGTTTCCTGTCGGTTCCTGTGGCGTCAGATACGAGCGGCGCGCTCGTTCGTCTCAACGCAGGGAGAACCCAGGGCAGAACGCAGGGCCGAGCACAGCGCGTCGAGGGCGCCCTCGTACAGCCTCTCGGGCGGCGTCGCGTACCCGACGACCAGCCCGTCCCTCCGTACCTCCCCGATCGAGCCGTCGTCCGGGTGCCGGTACCCGCTCAGCCCCTCCACCGCGACCCCGTGCCGCGCCGCCGCCGCGACCGCCGCGCCCTCCGTCCCGGCGGGCAGGTCCACGACGGCGTGGAGCCCGGCCGCGATCCCCGTCACCCCGACCTCCGGCACACGTGCGGCGAGCATCGTCACCAGCCGGTCACGGCGCCGGCGATGGCGCTGCCGCATCCGCCGGACGTGCCGGTCGTACGCGCCCGAGGCGAGGAGGTCCGCGAGCGTGAGCTGCTCGGTGGCGGAGGAGTGCGGCTCGCGCTCGCCCTTCGCCGCCACGACACCCTCCACCAGGGCGGCCGGCAGCACCATCCAGCCGATCCGGAGAGCGGGGGAGAGGCTCTTGCTGACCGAGCCGATCAGGACCGTACGGTCGGGGTCGAGGCCCTGGAGCGCGCCCACGGGCCGGCGGTCGTAGCGGAACTCCCCGTCGTAGTCGTCCTCCAGGACGAAGCCGTCCGTCGCCGCCGCCCACGCGGCGACGGACGCGCGCCGCTCTGGGTGCAGCGGCCCACCGGTCGGGAACTGGTGCGCGGGCGTCAGCAGGACCGCCCTCGCCGCGCCGGGGAGCCGGTCGACCCGGGCGCCGTCCTCGTCGACGGCCACCGGCACCGTACGGATCCCGGCCTCGCCCAGCAGCGCGCGGTGGAAGGGGAGTCCGTACGCCTCCACCGCCCAGGGGCCGGGCACGACCCGGGCGAGGAGCCGCAGGGCATGGGCCGCGCCGGAGCAGACGACGATCCGGTCCGGGCGCGTCCGCACCCCGCGCACCCGCGCCAGGTAGGCGGCGAGCTCCCGCCGCAGTTCGACCCTCCCTCGGGGGTCGCCGATCCCGAACACCTCGTGCGGCGCCGCCGTCAACGCCCGCCGCGCAGAGGCCAGCCAGGCCGTACGGGGGAAGGCGGCGGGGTCCGGCTTCCCCTGGACCAGGTCGTACGGAAGGGCCACTGGCCCCGCCGCACCGGCGCCGTCCGCCTCCGCATCCACCCCCGTCTCCGCGTCCATGGCCGTCGGGCGCGACGCCACCCGCGTCCCCGACCCCTGCCGGGACGTCAGCCAGCCCTCGGCGACCAGCTCCCCGTACGCGTCGGCGACGGTGTTGCGGGCGAGCCCCAGATCGGCGGCGAGCGACCGGTAGGGCGGCAGCGGCGTCCCGGGCGCCAGCCGCCCACTCCGTACCGCCTCCCGCAACGCCCCGATGAGCACCGCCCGCCGACTCCCCGGCCCCGTGAGGTCCAGATGCAGATCGGCCCCGAGCGCCTCGGCGGCCCCCAGGCCCTCGGCAGCCACGCCGTCCTCGGACGCCCCCATGCCCTCGGCCGCCCCCAGGCCCTCGCCAACCTCGCCGAACCCGGCCGCCTCCATGGCCTCGGCCGCCTCTGGCCGCGTCATGCTGGGTCGCCCAGAGCGTCCCGTACGCCCAGTAGAAAGCGCCGCACCGCGTCGCGCTCGCCCTCGTCGAAGTCCCGCAGCAGCGCCACCGTGCTGTCGATCAGCGGCCCGAAGGACGCCCGGCCCAGCTCCTTCGCCCGGTCCTCGACCCGCAGCAGCACCCGCCGCCGGTCGCGCTCGTCCCGTACTCGGGCGAGCAGACCGAGCCGCTCGAGCCGGTCGATGACGGCCGTCGTACCGGCCGAGTTGAGGCCGAGCCAGGCACCGAGCCGCCCGGCCGTGGCGTCCGCTCCGGCACGCTCGGCGTCGAGCAGGCAGATCAGGGCGCGGACGTCGGTGGCGTGCATGCCGTTGCGGGCGGCGAACTCGCCCTGCCGCAGGCTGTAGGCGACGGTGACCCCGCGCAGCAGATGAAAGATTTGCATCTCGGCCGAGTCCCCGGACTCCGCAGCATCCCCGGACTTCGCGGCATCCCTGAACTCCGCAGCCTCCGCAGCCTCCGAACCCTCCACATCCTCTGCCATGACGCTTCCCCTTCCCTCTATCATCTCGCTCAGCAAGATTATCGCCGAGCGAGAGGTCTGCGCCATGTCCGAGAGCTTCCTCGCCGCCTACGACGCCGTCCTCGCCAAGTGGCCCGCAGGGACGACCACTTCGGAGGTCGTGACGGCCCACGGCACGACCCACGTCATCAGCCACGGCCCCCGGACCGCCCCGCCGCTCCTCCTCCTGCCCGGCGGCGGCGCCACCTCCACCGGCTGGTACGGCGCGGCGGCAGCGCTCGGCGGGGCCCACGGCGTCCACGCCGTGGACCTGGTCGGCGACCCGGGCCGCAGCGTCCCGGACGCCGCCCGCCCCCTCCGTACGGTCGAGGACCTCGTCGGCTGGCTCGACGCCCTCCTGGACGCGCTGGCCCTGCCCTCCACCGCCCTGGCCGGCCACTCCTACGGAGCCTGGATAGCCCTCCACTACGCGCTGCGGGCGCCCGGCCGGGTCGACCGCCTCGTCCTGCTCGACCCGACGAACTGTTTCACCGGCTTCAGCCCGCGCTACCTGCTGCGCGCCCTGCCGATGCTGCTGCGCCCGACCCCCGCCCGGCACGCCTCGTTCCTGAAGTGGGAGACCGGCGGCGCGCCCCTCGACCCCGACTGGCGCCGACTGAACGCACTCGCCGCCGACTTCCCCACCGTCCGCCCGGTCACCGGGCCCCGCCCCTCGGCCCCGGAGCTGAGCGGGCTGAAGCCGCCGACGCTCCTCCTCCTCGCCGAACGGAGCCGCGCCCACGACGTCGCCCGGGTGGCGGCCCGGGCACGGGCGGCCGTCCCCGGTCTGGAGACGGCGACGCTGCCCGGGGCCACCCACCACACACTGCCGGTGGCGGTCCCACCGGGTACGTACGAGCGTGTCGCGGGCTTCCTGGCGACCGGCCGCTCAGCGTGACAGGGCGTCCCGTACGGCGTCCTCGGTCCGCGCGACCACGGCCGTCCCGTCGTCCGCCGTGATGATCGGCCGCTGGATCAGCTTCGGGTGAGCGGCGAGCGCCTCCACCCACCGGTCCCTGTTCGCCTCGTCCCGAGGCCACTCCTTCAGCCCCAGCTCCTTGGCGTCGGCCTCCTGGGTGCGCGTGATGTCCCAGGGCTCGAGCCCGAGCCGCTCCAGGACGGCCCGGATCTCGTCCGGGCTCGGCACGTCCTCCAGATAGCGGCGCACGGTGTAGTCGGCGCCCTCCTCGTCGAGCAGACGGACGGCGCCGCGGCACTTGGAACAGGCGGGATTGATCCAGATCTCCATGCGTCCCACGGTACCCCCCGGGCCCTTCCGCACCACCGCTCAAACCCCGTCTGGCCAGGGGCGATTGTCAGTGGGGGCACCTAAAATAGGGGGTGAAGGCGAGGGTCCCGGGGAGGGCCCTCGCCCACCGTTCGCCAGGAGGTCGCCCATGGCCGTCACCATGACCCGGACGCTGTCCCTCGAACCCTGGAAGCCCCTCAAGAAGAAGCCGCTCCCGGCGGGCCGCCCCCGCGAGTGGTACGTGAGCCACAACCGCCGCCTGAAGGCCATGCGCCTCGCCATCGCCCTGCTCGACTCGGGCGTCCACGACCCGGCGAAGGCCCGGAACGCACGGATACGCACCACGGCCGAGCGCATCGGCATCCACCCGCCCTCCGACACCACCTGCCGCATGGTCCGCGCCCTCCTCCGCGACGGCCTCTGACCGGCGCGGAGGAATGACGACGAGGGCCGCCGCCCCCGGAGTGATCCGGGGGCGGCGGCCCTCAACACGTCTGCGGCAGTCCGCGGCCGACTACGGCTTAGAGGTCGAAGTACAGCTCGAACTCGTGCGGGTGCGGGCGCAGCTGGATCGGAGCGATCTCGTTCGTGCGCTTGTAGTCGATCCAGGTCTCGATCAGGTCGGAGGTGAAGACACCGCCGGCCTGGAGGTACTCGTTGTCCGCCTCGAGGGCGTCGAGCACCGCCGGGAGGGAGGTCGGCACCTGGGCGACGCCCGCGTGCTCCTCCGGGGCCAGCTCGTAGAGGTCCTTGTCGATCGGCTCCGCCGGCTCGATCTTGTTCTTGATGCCGTCGAGGCCCGCGAGGAGCAGCGCCGAGAAGGCGAGGTACGGGTTCGAGGACGGGTCCGGCGCGCGGAACTCGACGCGCTTGGCCTTCGGGTTCGAGCCCGTGATCGGGATGCGCATGGCCGCGGAGCGGTTGCGCTGCGAGTAGACCAGGTTGACCGGGGCCTCGAAGCCGGGGACCAGGCGGTGGTACGAGTTCACCGTCGGGTTGGTGAAGGCCAGCAGCGACGGGGCGTGCTTCAGGATGCCGCCGATGTAGTAGCGGGCGGTGTCCGACAGGCCCGCGTAGCCCTGCTCGTCGTAGAACAGCGGGTCGCCGTTCTGCCACAGCGACTGGTGGACGTGCATGCCCGAGCCGTTGTCACCGAAGATCGGCTTCGGCATGAAGGTCGCGGTCTTGCCGTTGCGCCAGGCGACGTTCTTCACGATGTACTTGAAGAGCATCAGGTCGTCGGCCGCGGCGAGCAGCGTGTTGAACTTGTAGTTGATCTCGGCCTGGCCGGCGGTGCCGACCTCGTGGTGCTGGCGCTCGACCTGCAGGCCGACGTTCTCCAGCTCCAGGGAGATCTCCGCGCGCAGGTCGGCGAAGTGGTCCACCGGCGGGGCCGGGAAGTAACCGCCCTTGTAGCGGACCTTGTAACCACGGTTGTCCTCGACCTTGCCGGTGTTCCAGGCGCCGGCCTCGGAGTCGATGTGGTAGAAGCCCTGGTTCGCCGAGGTCTCGAAGCGCACCGAGTCGAAGACGTAGAACTCGGCCTCGGGGCCGAAGAAGGCGGTGTCGGCGATGCCGGTGGAGGCCAGGTAGGCCTCGGCCTTCTTCGCGATGTTGCGCGGGTCACGGCTGTACTGCTCGCCCGTGATCGGGTCGTGGATGAAGAAGTTGATGTTCAGCGTCTTGTCACGGCGGAACGGGTCCAGGCGGGCCGTCGACAGGTCGGCGCGCAGGGCCATGTCCGACTCGTGGATGGCCTGGAACCCGCGGATCGACGAACCGTCGAAGGCGAGCTCCTCGGACGGGTCGAACGCCGTCGCCGGGATCGTGAAGTGCTGCATCACTCCCGGAAGGTCACAGAAACGGACGTCGACCATCTTGACGTCATTGTCCTTGATGAACTTCTTGGCCTCGTCGGCGTTCTGGAACATCCAACTCCTCCTACTCCCGGCCCGGGGAGGGGCGGGGTTGCAGCTCGGTCGTGCGGCCAGTGCGGTGGCACACTCTGGTCCCGACCATAGGCAGACGGGATTTCTCAAGCATGACCCATTTGTTTCGACCAAGTTAACCGGGGCGGGTGTGGTCGGCATCGCGGAGCGCCGATGCGGACCCGGGCCGAAGTGATCAAAAACGGGCGCAGTACCGTGGACGCGTGGACAACAGGCAAGCACTCGGATCATGGCTGTCCGGCCCCCGCGCGGCGGCCGAGGACGCAGGCGTCGACTTCGGCTACCGCGGTCAGCAGCTCGGGCTCCCCGAGGAGGGGCCTGGTTCGATCGCCCGCCCGGGCCGCCGGCTCGGCGCCCTCGCCGTCGACTGGGCGCTGTGCATGCTGATCGCATACGGCCTGATCACCGACGGCTACAGCCAGGCGACCGGCAACTGGGCCCTCGTCATCCTGCTCGTCCTGAGCGTCCTGACGGTCGGCACCGTCGGCTCCACCCCCGGCAAGCGGCTCTTCGGCCTGCGCGTCGCCTCGGTGGGCGGCGGCCGGCTCGGCGTCCCCCGTGTCCTCCTCCGGAGCGTGCTCGTCTGCCTCGCCATCCCGGCCCTGATCTGGGACCGCGACGGCCGCGGACTGCACGACCGCCTCTCCGGCGCCGTCCAGGTCCGTATCTGACAGGCAAGGGCGCCCCGGGAACCGATCGGTTCCCGGGGCGCCCTTGTCTGTCAGGACCTCTTGATCAAGGACTCTTGATCAGGACCTCAGCGCATCTTTCCGCCGCGCGGCATCCGCATGCCCTTCGGCATCGGGCCCTTCGGCAGCGGCATGTTGCTCATCAGGTCGCCCAAGGCGCGCAGCCGGTCGTTGGCGGCCGTCACCTGCGGGCCGGAGAGCACCCGCGGCAGCTTCAGCATGGTCGTACGGACCTTCTTCAGCGGCACCTGACCCTCGCCGTTGCCGACGATGATGTCGTGCACCGGTACGTCCATGACGATCCGGGCCATCCTCTTCTTCTCGGCCGCCAGCAGCGTCCTGACCCGGTTCGGGTTGCCCTCGGCCACCAGCACGATGCCCGCCCGGCCGACCGCGCGGTGCACGACGTCCTGGTTCTTGTTCATCGCCACCGCCGGGGTGGTGGTCCAGCCGCGTCCGACGTTCTGGAGCACCGCCGCCGCCGCGCCCGGCTGTCCCTCCATCTGGCCGAAGGCCGCCCGCTCCGCGCGCCGTCCGAAGATGATCGCCATCGCCAGCAGCGCCAGGATGAAGCCCAGGATCCCCAGGTAGACCGGGTGCCCGATCAGGAAGCCGATCGCGAGGAGGACACCGAGTACGACGATGCCCACGCCCGCGACGACAAGCCCGACCTTCGGGTCGGCCTTTCGGGTCATCTTGTACGTGAGGGCGATCTGCTTCAGTCGCCCCTGGTTCGCAGCGTCTCCGCTGCCCGTGTTTGCCTTCCTCGCCATGTCCTGAAGTTTACGTGGCCCGCGAGGCGCGGCCCGCCACGGCCTCCATCACATGCTGGGCCTCGACCCGGTCCCTGGCGCGACGGCGGTCCTCCAGGACGGAGGTCCAGGCGTTGCGGCGGGCGGTCCGCTGGCCGCCGGCGAGCAGCAGCGACTCGACGGCCTTCAGGGCATCGGTGACGGACGGGATCGCGGTGGCGCGGACATGGGTCGCGGCCTGCATCTCGGGGTCCTCCCTCAAGCATGGATGAGATGAGGTGGGGGGTACGGCATCGTGTGTGGCGGTGAGTGACACGAGGCTCACAGATTGGTGTTACCAGGGCATGACCCGGCGGTCAAACACTGATGAAACGTTGATGCACCTGGCCGTACGGCTCCGGAAACGGCCTCGCGGCCCGTACACCCGCCCCGACCTGCGGGGGCGTACGGACCGCGAGCTTTTCGGCCACTACCGGCCGGTAATATCTTGTGCGCCGATTCACACAGCCTGGGTGGCGTTGGAGACCGCGCCACGCTTCTCGATCGCCTGCTGGTAAAGGCGTCCCGCGCGGTACGAGGACCGCACCAGCGGGCCCGACATCACGCCGGAGAAACCGATCTCGTCGGCCTCCTCCTTCAGCTCCACGAACTCCTGCGGCTTCACCCAGCGCTCCACGGGGTGGTGCCGGACCGACGGACGCAGGTACTGCGTGATCGTGATCAGCTCGCAGCCGGCGTCGTGCAGCTGCCGCAGCGCCTCGCTGACCTCCTCGCGGGTCTCGCCCATGCCGAGGATCAGGTTCGACTTCGTGACCAGACCGTAGTCACGGGCCTGGGTGATGACGTCGAGGGAGCGCTCGTACCGGAAGCCGGGACGGATCCGCTTGAAGATCCGCGGCACCGTCTCCACGTTGTGCGCGAAGACCTCGGGGCGGGAGGCGAAGACCTCCGCGAGGAGCTCCGGCACCGCGTTGAAGTCGGGGGCGAGCAGCTCCACCTTCGTCCGGCCGTCGGCGCGGTTCGCGGTCTGCTCGTGGATCTGGCGCACGGTCTCCGCGTACAGCCAGGCGCCGCCGTCCTCCAGGTCGTCGCGCGCGACGCCGGTGATGGTGGCGTAGTTCAGGTCCATGGTGACGACCGACTCGCCCACCCGGCGCGGCTCGTCACGGTCCAGCGCCTCCGGCTTGCCCGTGTCGATCTGGCAGAAGTCGCAGCGCCGCGTGCACTGGTCACCGCCGATGAGGAAGGTGGCCTCGCGGTCCTCCCAGCATTCGAAGATGTTGGGACAGCCCGCCTCCTGGCAGACCGTGTGCAGACCCTCGCTCTTCACGAGACCCTGCATCTTCGTGTACTCGGGACCCATCTTCGCCCGGGTCTTGATCCACTCGGGCTTGCGCTCGATGGGGGTCTGGGCGTTACGGACCTCCAGGCGCAGCATCTTGCGTCCGTCGGGTGCGACTGCGGACACGACCGGCTCCCTGTAGCTTCGATTCTTCGGCGCACACCAGGGTACGCCCGTCGTTCGTACGGATTTACGTACGGTTTTACGTCTGGCCAACCTGTGGCCAGAGCCCTGCATTCCCTAGGGGTGTCCCTGGGCGGAGGCCGCCACGGAGTCCCGCTCGACCTCGCGCGGCTTCAGCTCCGCGCCCTCCAGGACCGCCCGCAGGTGCTTCTCCGCGACCGGCAGGACCTCCTCGACCGTGATGTCCCGGCCCAGCTCGTTGGCGAGCGAGGTGACGCCGGCGTCCCGGATGCCGCACGGGATGATCCGGTCGAACCAGACGTTGTCCGGGTTCACGTTCAGCGCGAAGCCGTGCATCGTGACGCCCTTGGCGACGCGGATGCCGATCGCCGCCAGCTTGCGGTCCTCGCGGCGCTGGCCGGCGTTGGACGGGGCGTACTCCGGGCCGTTGAGACGCGGGTCGAACTCCTCGTCGTTCAGCCGCGGGTCGAAGTCCAGCGAGAGCCCGCCGAACGACGGCCGCCGCTCCACCGGGTCCCCCAGGACCCACACGCCGCTGCGGCCCTCGACCCGGGTGGTCTCCAGGCCGAACTCGGCGGCCGTGCGGATCAGCGCCTCCTCCAGCCGGCGGACGTGCGCCACGACGTCGACGGGGCGGGGCAGCTTCATGATCGGATAGCCGACGAGCTGGCCGGGGCCGTGCCAGGTGATCTTGCCGCCGCGGTCCACGTCCACGACCGGCGTCCCGTCCAGGGGGCGCTCGCTCTCCTCGGTGCGCCGCCCGGCGGTGTACACGGGCGGGTGCTCCAGGAGCAGACAGGTGTCGCGGATCTCGTCGGCGAACCGGGCCGCGTGCACCTCGCGCTGCTTGTCCCAGGCCACCTGGTACTCGACGGCTTCCTCGCCGAACCCCAGACGGACGAATCGCAGCTCACTCACGGCAATGCCTCCTCCTGGGTGCCGGGGCCGGGTTCCGGGGATCGTCCCGGGGCCGGCTCGGCACCATGCGTCATTCGCGCCCATGCCACTGTACGGCGGCGCCGCGGACACCGGTCCGGCAGGTGCGAACGGGCGGACGCCGCCCACCTACGCCGGACCTACGTCAGCGGAGGCCGCAATCCTCACACGATCGGATGAATGTGGGGCGAAGGAGGCGGTATGGGCGCTGTGGGCCGCTAAATTCGCGCCGTTCCATGAGGGCTGCCACCCGGGCCCGGAAGGCAGGAGACCGCACAGCTGATGACGGAACGACCCCCACAGCGCATCCCGAACCGCCAGCTCGCCGCGCTCATCGCCGAGGCCGGGTTCTCCAACGCGGGCCTGGCCAGGAGGGTGGACCAGCTCGGCCTGGAGCACGGACTCGACCTGCGGTACGACAAGACCTCCGTGACCCGCTGGCTGCGCGGGCAGCAGCCGCGCGGCACCACCCCCGCCCTCATCGCCGAGGTCTTCACCCGCCGGCTGGGCCGCCGGCTCTCCGCGCAGGACCTCGGTCTGGACGCCTGCGCGCCCGTCTACGCGGGTCTTGAGTTCGCGGCGACGCCCGAGGAGGCCGTCGACATCGTCAGCGGGCTGTGGCGCAAGGACTCCGGCAGCCACGCCGAGCTCCGCAAGATCGCCTTCACGCCTGCGGGTCTCGTCGTCCCCAGCCGGGACTGGCTGATCGGCCGGGCCGACGAGCGGGTGGCCCGAGGAGAGACACCGGCGCCCAACGGCCGCCTCGGCCCCGACGGCCGGCTCGCCTCGGCCGCCCGCTCCGGCCCCGACGGCCGACACGGCATGGACGGCGGCCGGCTCGGGACCGAGACCCGTCCGGGTCCTGACGGCGGCGGCCGGCTCGCCGCCGACACGCGCAACCACCCCGGCCAGGATCCCCGGGTCCCCCCGCAGGGCCGCATCGCCGTCCCCCGCCAGCGCGGCACCGACCGAGGGCCGGGGCAGCGCGTCTCCAGCGGCGACATCGCCGCCCTGCGCTCGGTGGGCGAGCTCTTCCGCACTCTGGACCACGCCTACGGCGGCGGCCACGCCCGCCAGGCCCTCGTCCGCTATCTGGAGCACGAGGCCGAACCGATGCTGCGCGGCACGTACGGCGAGTCCGTCGGCCGCCGCCTGTTCGCCGCGGCCGCCGACCTGACCAGGCTGGCCGGCTGGACCTCGTACGACATCGCCGCCCACGGCCTCGCCCAGCGATACTTCGTCCAGGCGCTGCGGCTCGCCCAGGCCGCCGGGGACCGCGCCTACGGCTCGTACGTACTGATCACCATGAGCCGCCAGGCCGTCTACCTCGGCCACGGGCGCGAGGCCGTGCAGCTGGCGCGCGTCGCCCAGCAGGGCGTCGGCTCCGCCGCCCCGCCCGTCGTGCAGGCGCTGCTGCACTCGGTGGAGGCGCGCGGCCACGGGGTGCTCGGCGAGGCGCGGGCGTGCAGCGCCTCGCTCGCGCGGGCCGAGCGGGCGCTGGAGGCGGCCCGGCCCGGCGACGAGGTGCCGTACTGGGCGCGACCGTTCGACGAGGCGCAGCTCGCCGACGAGTTCGGCCACTGCCACCGGGACCTCCAGCAGTACCGGTCGGCGGCGCAGCACGCCGAGCGCTCGCTCCAGCTGCGCGCGCCGGGCTTCGCGCGCAGCCGCCTCTTCTGCCGGGTGGTGCTCGCCTCGGCCCGGCTCGGCCTCGGTGAGCTGGAGCAGGCGTGCGCGCTGGGCGCGGAGGCCGCCCAGCAGGCCTCCGAGATGCGCTCCGCCCGCGCCCTGGAGTACGTACGGGACTTCGAGCGGCGCCTGGAGCCGTACCGGGACGCGGCGGCCGTGCGGACCTACCGCGACCGGGTGGCCGCGATCGGCTGACCCGGGCGCGGGGGCGCACACCACCCGTACGCCCCCACCGGCCCGTAAGGGTGCGCCCTCCCTAGGCCACCGCGCCCACCGCCCCCGCCGCCGCCGTGCCCCGGCCCCGACGGCGACGCGTCTCCATGTCCGTGTTGTCCGTGTCCGTGCGGATGCCGAGGTCCTTCAGGAGCGCCTGGGCCGCGCGGCGGCCGGAGCGCAGGGCGCCGTCGACCATGCCGGTGTCGCGGTGGTCGCCGCAGACGTAGAGCCCCGCGAGCAGCCGCACCGGGCGGCGCGGATCGTGGGGAGGCGACATGGCCGGGACGGCGTCCGGGGTGTGGTGGAAGGCGAGGAGCTCCCACTCGTCCGTCGACGTGCCGTACAGGGTCGCCAGGTGCTTGCGGACCCGGCGCTCGGGGTCGTCCGGCGGGGTGCCGAGCACCGTCGAGGTGACCAGGACCCGGCCGCCCGGCGCGCGCGTCGGGTCGACGGCGCTCATCACCGCCGTGTGCGCGACCGGACCCCCCGGATCGGCCTCCAGAAGCAGCACCGGATCGGATGTCGGCGCGAAGGGGGCCGTGTGGTGCAGCACGGTCACG
The DNA here is from genome assembly GCF_043078785.1 of Streptomyces sp. NPDC015346. Taxonomy (NCBI): domain Bacteria; kingdom Bacillati; phylum Actinomycetota; class Actinomycetes; order Kitasatosporales; family Streptomycetaceae; genus Streptomyces; species Streptomyces sp. NPDC015346. Next base: position 853,194 of record NZ_JBIBTW010000001.1, read on the forward strand.
GCGTGGAAGGCCGGCGTCCGCAGCCCCGGCAGAAGCTCGGCGGCGGTACGGGCGCCGGTCGCCAGGATCACCGAACGACAGCCGAACTCGCCGTGTTCGGCGGTCGCCACCTTGTCGATCGAGACCTCGGTGACCCGTACGCCGGTACGGACCGTGCCGGCCGGCAGCGCCGCCGCCAGCCGCTCCGGCAGGGCGGCCGACCCTCCCTCCGGCGCGGACAGCCGCCCCCGTGCGAAGGCGCGCAGCGCGAGGTCGGCGCACCGGCTGGAGGTGGTGAGATCGGGGTCGGCGAGCAGCGCCGCGAGCAGCGGACGCAACTGCCCCTGGACGGTACGGGCGGGCAGCCGGGCGGTCAGCGCCTCGCGGGCGGTCCGTTCCGGCCGGGTCAGCAGCCGCTGCGCGGGGGTGGCGGCGAGCCGGGCGAGGGTCGCGGCGAGGCGGGCCTGGTCCAGCGAGGCGGCCGGATTACGGGGGGCGCTCGCAAGGGCGCGCGCCACCGTGAAAGCGCCCCCCACGCCCCGGGCGGCGGGGGAGGACCCCCACCGTCCGCCCCCCGCCTCTCCCGTTCTGACGTACCGTCCGTCGCTGTGCACCAGCGCCCCCGGTGCGAACGGCCGCAGGACGACACCGTCCAGGCCCGGCGTACGGCGCAGTTCCGGGTAGGAGGTGGTGAGCAGCGGCCCCACCCGGTCGAGCCGGAAGCCGTCCACCTCGTCGGTGGCCATCCGGCCGCCGACCCGCGGTGCGGCTTCCAGGACGGTGACCGTGACTCCCGCCCTGGTCAGCCGGTGCGCGGCCGAGAGCCCCGCCGTCCCGGCTCCGACGATGACGACGTCCGTGACGGTGTCCCTCTGGCGTGCGGTACTGAGCACGTGCCCCTCCCCAGGTCGGCGCGCCTTGTGGGAGGCCTATGCCCCCAACCGGCCCCTGGAATGCCCCGGTTCGCATTCAGGGCCTGCAAGCCTAGGCACCGCGCCCACGGCTGCCAGCCGCGCGCGGCGGGGGTGCGCGCAGCACGGGGTCGCACACCGGCCGGCGGGCCCGCTCTGCCCGCCGGTGTGCTCCGGCCGCCGGTCAGGCGGCGGCGCGGATCGACTCGTCGATGGTCGGGAACGCGAAGGCGAAACCGGACTCCAACAGTCGCCCCGGAAGCACCCGCTGACTGCCCAGCACATCCTGGGCGAAGTCCCCGAGGGCCAGCCTCAGTGCCGGTGCGGGGACGGTGAAGAGCGTCGGACGGCGCAGGACGCGCCCCATCGCCGCCGTCACCTCCCGGTTGGTGACCGGCTCGGGCGCGGTCAGGTTCACCGGCCCCGACAGGGAGTCGGTGTCGATCAGATGGCGCAGCGCGGCCACCTCGTCGTGCAGCGAGATGAAGCTCCAGTACTGCCTGCCGTCGCCCATCCGGCCACCGACCCCGGCGCGGAAGACCGGGAAGAGACGCCCCCACGCGCCGCCCTCGCGGGCCACCACCAGACCGGTGCGGGCGTAGGCGACCCGGATGCCGGCCTCCTCCGCGGGTGCCGCCGCGGCCTCCCACTCCACGCAGACGGAGGGCAGGAAACCCTCGCCCGCTGGCGCGCTCTCGTCCACCGCGCGCGTGCCGGTGTCCCCGTAGTAGCCCAGGGCCGTGCCGCACACCAGGACCTTCGGCGGCTCGGCGAGCGAGGCGAGGGCCTGGGCGATCGCCGCCGTACCGAGCACCCGGCTGTCGCGGATCTCCTTCTTGTACGCCTCGTTCCAGCGGCGCTCGCCGACGCCGGCGCCCGCCAGGTGCACGACCGCGTCCACGCCCACGAGCCCGGCCGAGTCGACGTACAGCCGCGCGGGATCCCACTCCACCTCGTCCGCCGTCCGTGCCGGCCGCCGCACCAGGCGGGAGACGTGGTGGCCGTCGGCGCGCAGGGAGCGCACCAGGGCCGAGCCGATGAGTCCGGAGGCGCCGGTGACCGCGATACGGGAGCGTTGCATGGGGCCATCCTGCCCTCCCCGGCGGACCCGTGGCACAGTGGCGGACATGAACGTGCCGGAGACGCGGATACGCCGGGCCCTGCCCAGCGACGAGCAGGCCCTCGGCGAGCTCGACCGTTCCACCTGGTCGCCGCTGCACGCCGTACTGCCGGCGCCGGAGCCGCCGTACGCCCCCTTCTTCGACGACCGGCACCCGCCCGAGGAACACCTGGTCGCCGAGGCTCCCGACGGAGCCCTCCTCGGCTACCTCCGTCTCGCGCCGCCCACCCCGCTCGCCTGCAACGCGCACGTCCGCCAGATCCAGGGCCTCGCCGTCGCCGAGAGCGCCCGGGGCCGCGGTGTGGCCCGCGCGCTGCTGCGCGCCGCCATGGCGGAGACCCTGCGCCAGGGCGGCAACCGCATCACCCTGCGCGTCCTCGGCCACAACGCGCCGGCCCGCGCGCTCTACGCCTCCGAGGGGTTCGTGGTCGAGGGGGTGCTGCCCGGCGAGTTCTTCCTGCACGGGGCGTACGTCGACGACATCCTCATGGGGCGGTCGCTGACTCCCTGAGGCGGCCTCAAGGCCTGAGGCGGCCTCAAGCCCTGGGCTTCGAGCCCCTGAAAGGGCGGCTTCTCACTCCCCGGCGTCCGGTCCCAACAGTCGCATCCCGCCCATCAGTTCCCGCAGGCAGCGCACCGCGAGCTCGGCGGGCGCCCCCTCGCCCCGTACCGGCGCGTCCGACTCCGCCCACGCCTCCAGGGCGACCCTGATCGCGTCCGTGGCCGCGGCGGCCGTGAGCCGTACCTCCAGGGGGTCGGCTCCGGGGCCGGCGAGGCCGGCCACCACGGCGCGCAGCCTCTCCTCGGACTCCTGGTTGACCCGGTACCAGACCGCGCGCAGCGCGGGGTCCTCGGCGGCGGCCCGCAGCAGCCCCCGGGTCCACCGCAGCCCCTCGGCGGCCTCCTCGTCGTGGGCCGAGAGCGCCTCCGCGATCGATCGCTCCAGGGCGGTGGGGACGGCGGAGCCCGGCTCGGCCGCCGCGAGCGACTCCCGCCAGCGGTCCGCGCCGCCGGCCAGCAGCGGGGCGACGGCGTCCTGCTTGGAGCGGAAGTAGCGGTAGAAGGTGCGCAGGGCGACCCCGGCCCGCAGGGCGATGTCCTCGGCCGTCGTGCCGTCCGGGCCGTGCTCGGTGAAGAGCTCGGCGGCGGCCCGGGCGATGTCGAGCTGCGTGGCCGCCTTGCGGCGCTCGGTCAGGGAAGGGGGCTTGGTGCTCACCGTACGAAGCGTACGCCCGGCCCGGACAATTCTGCACACCGTGCAGCTATGGCAAAACGTGCCATGAAGGCGTACGGTGGCAGTGCGTCGAGAATCTCGATCGCGCCGCCACACCGAGAGGTCGGACAGACATGAACCGCTACGAAGGACGCCGCGCCCTGGTCACCGGCGGCGGCTCCGGCATCGGGCAGGCCACCGCGCTGCGCATGCTCGCCGAGGGCGGCAGCGTCGTCGCCGCCGACATCAGCGAGGCCGGCCTCAAGGACACCCTCGCCAAGGCGGGCGCGGACGCCGGGCGCCTGACGACCCTCGTGGTGGACATCGGCGACGAGGCCTCGGTCCGCGCGGGCGTGGCCGCCGCCGTCGAGGCGCTGGGCGGCCTGGACGTCCTGGTCAACGCGGCCGGGATCCTGCGCTCCTCGCACACCCACGAGACCAGCCTCGACTCCTTCGAGCAGGTCCTGCGGATCAACCTGACCGGCACCTTCCTCGTGATCCGCGAGGCGATACCCGCCCTCCTGGAGGGCAACGGCTCCGCCGTCGTCAACTTCTCCTCCACCTCGGCGGCGTTCGCCCACCCCTACATGGCGGCCTACGCGGCCAGCAAGGGCGGCATCCAGTCCATGACCCACGCGCTCGCCGCCGAGTACGCGCGGCGGGGCATCCGCTTCACCGCCGTCCAGCCCGGCTCCATCTCCTCCGGCATGACCGACGGCACCGGCGCCAGCCGGCAGAGCGTCGGCCCCGGCCTGCCCGAGGACGCCGACATGACGCTCTTCATGAAGCTCGCCCCCGCCCTCGGCCAGGGCTTCGCGGGACCGGAGACCGTCGCCGGTGTCGTCGCGATGCTCGCGAGCGAGGACGGGGCCTTCATCACCGGCACCGAGATCCGCATCGACGGCGGGACCCACTTCTGATGTCCCCCCGCGACTCGAGTCTCGCCGCACGGGTCTTCGGCGGCCGGACCGCCGTCGTCACCGGCGCCTCCTCCGGCATCGGCGCCGGCCTCGCCCGCCACGCCGCCGCACTCGGCATGAAGCTGGTCCTGGCCGACATCGCCGCCGAACGGCTCGCCGCCTTCGCCGACGACCTGCGCGCGACCGGCGCCGAGGTCGAGGCCGTCGTCACCGACGTGGCCGACCCGGCCTCCGTGGAAGCGCTCGCCGACCGCGCGTACACCCGCTTCGGCGCCGTCGACCTCCTGGTCAACAACGCCGGAATCATGGCCATGGGCTACTCCTGGGAGATACCGGCCGAGCGCTGGGACGCCATGCTCCGCGTCAACGTCGGCGGCTGCGCCAACGGCATCCGCGCCTTCGTCCCGCGCATGCTGGATCAGGGCGAACAGGCCTGGGTGGTGAACGTGTCCTCGATCGGCGGCCTGCTGCCCAGCCCTCTGATGGCCCCGTACAGCGCCACCAAGTTCGCCGTCCTCGCCCTGACCGAGTCGCTCCACCACGAGCTGCGGATGAAGGGCGCCCCGATCCAGGTCTCCGTGGTGACCCCCGGCGCCGTCAGGAGCGAGATATTCCGCGCCGCCCGGCCCGGCGAGGACGCCCCGCCCGAGGTCGTCGGCTTCGCGGACCGGCTGCAGACGCTCAGCGACGAGCACGGGCTGACGCCCGAGGAGCACGCCGAGCGTGTCTTCACGATGGTCGCGGAGGGGAGGTACTGGGTGATCCCGCAGCCCGAGACTCTCCGGGAAGCGCTCCCGGCGCGCACGAAGACGATCCTCACCCAGGCGGACCCCGCGCCCATCCCGCCGGGCTGACGGGACGCCGGGCTGACGGGACCACGGGCCGACGGGGTCACGAACGGAAGCGCTCCCACAGCATCGGGAAGCGCGCCGCGAGCACCTCGTCGTCCTCCAGGTCGAACGCGGTGCCCTCCGGCTCCGACGGCTGGGGCGGGATCCCGAGATCCGGCGTCTCGGCGCCGGTCAGCTGTTCGTACGCCTCGTCCGCCGCGAAACCGAGCTCCTCGCCGTCCCCGTCGATCTCCTCGTCGAAGTCGTCGAGGAGCTCCGCGAGCGCGTCGGGATCGTGCACCGCGCCCTCGAAGACCTCCCTGCCCTGCCCGATCAGCCAGCAGCGGAAGTAGTCGAAGACGTCGTCGCTCGCCCCGTCGAGCAGCACCGCCGCCGCGCCCCACAGATCCCAGCGGTACGCGCGGTTGTAGCGGGCCTCGAAGTGCCGGGCGAAGTCGACCACGGAGTCGGGGTCGAGCCGCAGCAGCCGCTCGACGAGCAGGTCGGCGTGTTCCTCGGGGTCGCCGTCGGCGGCCTCGCGGGTGGAGTCGATGATCTCCCAGAACTCCGTCTCGTCCATCACGGGATCAAGCATCGACCTTGCGAGAGGCCGACGCACTCCGAAACGGCCGAATTCATACCCGACAGAGGATGTCGTATTTTCCTGTCACTGTCGTTCCATGACGACTGAATCGAAGCCGCTCGGCGGCAGGATCGCACTGGTCGCGGGCGCCACGCGGGGCGCGGGCCGCGCCATCGCCGTCCAGCTCGGCACGGCCGGCGCCACCGTGTACGTCACCGGGCGCACCACCCGTACGAAGGTCAGCGAGGTCGGCCGGACGACGGAGACCATCGAGGAGACCGCCGAGCTGGTGACGGCGGCCGGCGGCGAGGGCGTCGCCGTGCCCACCGACCACCTGGAGATCGACCGGGTCCGGGCCCTGGTCGACCGGATCGACCGGGAGCGGGGCCGGCTCGACATCCTGGTCAACGACGTCTGGGGCGGCGAACACCTCCTGGTCCCCGCCTTCGGGAAGAAGATCTGGGAGACCGACCTCGACAGCGGGCTGCGGATGCTGGAGCTGGGGGTGAAGACCCATGTCATCACCAGCGCGGTGGCGCTGCCGCTGCTGGTCCGTCACCCCGGCGGCCTGGTCGTGGAGGTGACGGACGGAACCGCCGAGTACAACACCCGTTTCCGGGAGAACTTCTTCTACGACCTCGCCAAGAACGCGCCGATCCGGATGGCGTACGCCCTCGCGCACGACCTGAAGGACATGGGCGGCACGGCGGTGGCGGTCACCCCCGGATGGCTGCGCTCCGAACAGATGCTGGACCACTTCGGCGTGACCGAGGCGAACTGGCGCGACGCGACCGAGAAGCTCCCCGACTTCGCCGTCTCCGAGTCCCCTGTCTACATCGGGCGGGCGGTCGCCGCCCTGGCGGCCGACCCGGACCGGGCGCGCTGGAACGGACAGTCGCTCTCCAGCGGGCAGCTCGCCAAGGAGTACGGCTTCACGGACGCCGACGGCTCGCGCCCGGACGCCTGGGGCTTCATCATCGCGGGCGAGACCGGGAAACCGGACGTGGCGGACTACCGCTAGGCGGCCTCCTCCGGGCCCGGCCGCCGCGACTGGGTGGCCCGGAAGCGGGCGGGAGAGATGCCGTACCGGCGGGTGAACGCCTGACGCAGCGACTCGGCCGTGCCGAAGCCGCAGCGGGCCGCCACGCCCCCCATGGGCAGCGCGGTCGACACGAGGAGATGCGCGGCCGCCTCGGTGCGGGCCTGCCGGACGAACCGGCCCGGCGCCTGCCCGAGGTGCTCCGTGAACAGCCGGGTGAGGTGACGCGGCGTCACGCCCGCGCGGGCCGCGAGCGTCGCCGTGCCGAGGTCCTGGTCCGGGTGGGCGACGATGTGCTCGACGAGTCCGCGCACCAGGTCGTTGCGGGGCGGCGGGGCGGCCGTGAACAGGCTCATCTGGGCCTGGCTGCCCGGCCGTTGCAGATACGTGACGAGGTCGCGGGCCACCTGGCGGGCCAGCTCGGGGCCGTGGTCCTCCTCGATGAAGGCCAGCGTGAGATCGAGCGCACTGGTGATGCCGGCGGCCGTGTAGACGTTCCCGTCGCGGATGTAGAGGGGCGCGGGGTCCACCGTGATCTCCGGGTGGCGAGCGGCGAGCCACGGCGCGAACCTCCAGTGCGTGGTGGCGCGGCGGCCCTCCAACAGCCCGGCGGCGGCCAGCACACCCGCCCCCGTGCACACCGAGGCCACCCGCCGGCTCTCCCGGGCCAGCCTGCGGACGTGCCCCACGAGCCGGGTGTCCTCCGCCGCCCGCTCGAAGCCGACACCGCCCGACACGATCAGCGTGTCGAGGGGGCCGACCAGCCGTTCGAGCGACTCCTGGCTCTGCAGCGCCAGCCCCGAACCGCACACGATCGGGCCGCCGCCCGGGCCGACCACGCTCACCCGGTACGGCACGTCCGGCTCACCGAGCCCGTTGGCCATGGCCAGGCTCGTCGTCACACACGCGATGTCCAGCAACTCGGCCGATTCGTAACCCACCACCACCATGAGCCGCTCCGCCATGCGGCGACCCTATGCCGGAAGGACCGGTACCCCAAGGCCCCGGACATCGATCCGCCGCTCGGGCGCGGCCCCTACCGGCCGGGACACACACTGACACAGGCCCCTGGACGACAGACACCGACGAGCCCCTCGGGAGACCCCATGACCCTCGCCTCCGGCACCGGCACCGGCACCGGCACGACGCGCGGCGAGGACGTGACGCCTCGCCGCTCGGTCGTGGCCCGCCTCCCGCGTGCCCTCGGACACCGCTGGCCCACGCTCCTCGCGCTCGCCCTGGCCCTCGCCACCTTCGTCGACGGCCTCCCGCCCGCGCCCCTGCTCGCCGGACTCCTCGTCGTCATGCCGGTGTGCTACCTGCTCTTCGGGGCCTTCCGCCGCGAACTCGGCCGACCCCGCGTCCTCCTCCTCCAGCTCGCCGGACTCCTCGGCTTCGCGGCCGTCGCCCTGACCGCCCTCGCCGTCGACGCGACCCTCGGCTACCGCCTCCTGGCCGTCGGCTGGCTGGCGCACGCCGCCTGGGACTTCGTCCACCACCGCACCGGGAAGGTCGTCCCCCGGGCCTGGTCGGAGTGGTGCTGCGTGGTCGACGCCTCGGGCGCGCTGGCGATGCTGCTGCTCGCCTGAACGCCTCACCGCTCCCCGTACAGCGCCGCGAGCCCCCGGGCCGCCTCCGCGAACCGGGCCCGCAGGCTCTCCGGCGCGAGCACCTCCACCTCCGGACCCAGCGAGAGCAGCTGCCCGAAGGCGACCTCCTCGTTCTCCACCGGGAGCGTCACCGTCACCCGGCCCCGCCCGTCGCCCGCGCCCGAGGCCAGCGCCTCCTCGGCCGCCGCCCGGTCCGTGACGTACGGAAGCCGCCGCGCCCCCGCCTCCGAAAGGCGCAGCACCACCTCCGTACGGAGCAGGGAGCGCGCGAACTCCATCGACCGCTCCGCCCAGAAGGCCGGCAGGTCGAACTCCTCGTCCCGTACGAAACGTTCCTCCCCCACCGAGGCAGCGGTGAAGCGGTCCACCCGGTACGTACGGAACGATTCGCCGGCCCGCGCGCAGACGTACCAGACGCCCGCCTTCAGGACCAGGCCGTACGGTTCCAGGCGGCGCTCCACCTCCGCGTCCCCGCGTCGGTAGCGCGCCGAGAGGACGCGGTCGTCCCACACGGCCTCCGCGACCGCCGCGAGCCACTCCGGCGTCTCCGGCTCCTGGTACCAGCCGGGCGCGTCCAGATGGAAGCGCTGCGCCGCCGACTCGGGGGCGTCGCTCAGCGAGGGCAGCAGCGCCGCCGACACCTTCAGGCGCGCCGCCGAGGCCGCGTCCGCCAGGCCCATGTCCCGCAGCGCGCCCGGCAGTCCGGACAGGAAGAGCGCCTCGGCCTCGCCCCGGGCGAGCCCCGTCAGCCGGGTGCGGTAGCCCCCGACGAGCCGGTACCCGCCGGCCCGCCCCCGGTCCGCGTACACCGGTACCCCCGCCTCGGAGAGTGCGAGGGCGTCCCGGGTGACGGTGCGCTCGGACACCTCCAGCTCCTCGGCCAGTTCGGCCGCGGTCATGGAGGGACGGGACTGGAGCAGAAGCACCATCTTGATGAGCCGGGCAGCACGCATGGAGCCATTCTTGAGGCTCGGTTCGAGGGCCTCAACGCGGCCGGGGGCCGCAGCGGTGCCGCGGCCCCCGGCCGGTGGTGACGGGCCCTCCTACCTACAGGCCGTAGCGCTCGCGCGCCTCCTTCACGGACGTCGCGCGGACCTCGCCGCGACGGGCCAGCTGGGCCAGGGACGCGACCACGATCGACTGCGCGTCGACCCCGAAGTGGCGGCGGGCCGCCTCGCGGGTGTCGGAGAGGCCGAAGCCGTCCGCACCGAGCGAGGACCAGTCCTGCTCGACCCACTGGGCGATCTGGTCCGGGACCTGACGCATGTAGTCCGTCACCGCGAGGACCGGGGAGTCGACACCCTCCAGCGCCTTGCGGACGTACGGGATCCGCTCCTCGCCGCGCAGCAGCGCCGCGTCGGCCTCCAGCGCGTCGCGCCGCAGCTCCGTCCAGGAGGTCGCGGACCACACGTCGGCGCCCACACCCCACTCCTCGGCGAGCAGCTTCTGGGCCTGAAGGGCCCAGTGGATCGCCGTGCCCGAGCTGAGCAGCTGGATACGGGGCGCGTTCGCGGGCAGCTCCAGGCCGGCGGACTCCGCCGTGTTGAAGCGGTACAGGCCCTTGATGATGCCCTCGTCGACACCGGACGGCTTGGCCGGCTGCGGCATCGGCTCGTTGTAGACGGTGAGGTAGTAGAAGACGTCCCGGTCCTCGCCCTCGGCGGCCTCGCCGTACATCCGGCGCAGACCCTCCTTGACGATGGCCGCGACCTCGTAGGCGAAGGCCGGGTCGTAGGTCAGCGCCGCCGGGTTGGTCGCCGCGATCATCGGGGAGTGGCCGTCCGCGTGCTGGAGGCCCTCACCGGTCAGCGTCGTACGGCCCGCCGTCGCGCCGACGAGGAAGCCGCGGCCGAGCTGGTCGCCGAGCTGCCACATCTGGTCGGCGGTGCGCTGCCAGCCGAACATCGAGTAGAAGATGTAGAACGGGATCATCGCCTCGCCGTGCGTCGAGTACGACGACGCGGCGGCGATGAAGTCGGCCATCGAACCGGCCTCGGTGATCCCCTCGTTGAGGATCTGGCCGTTGACGGCCTCCTTGTAGTACATCAGCTGGTCGCGGTCGACCGGCTCGTACGTCTGGCCCTTCGGCGAGTAGATGCCGAGCGACGGGAACAGCGACTCCATACCGAAGGTACGGGCCTCGTCCGGGACGATCGGAACCCAGCGCTTGCCGGTCTCCTTGTCGCGGACCAGGTCCTTCACCAGGCGGACGAACGCCATCGTGGTCGCCACCGACTGGGAGCCGGAGCCCTTGTCGAAGGCGGCGAAGGTCTTCTCGGCCGGGGCCGGCAGCGGGGCGAGCGCGTGGGTGCGGCGGGCCGGGGCCGGGCCGCCGAGGGCCGCGCGGCGCTCCTGGAGGTAGCGGACCTCGGGGGAGTCGGCGCCGGGGTGGCCGTAGGGCACCACACCGTCGACGAACTGCGCGTCCGAGATCGGCAGCTCCAGCAGGTCGCGCATGTTCTTGAACTCGTCCACCGAGAGCTTCTTCATCTGGTGGTTCGCGTTCTTCGAGGCGAAGCCCTCGCCCAGCGTGAAGCCCTTCACGGTCTGCGCCAGGATCACCGTCGGCGCGCCCTTGAACTCCAGGGCGGCCTTGTACGCGGCGTACACCTTGCGCGGCTCGTGGCCACCGCGCGAGAGGTGGAAGCACTCCAGGATCTTGTCGTCGCTCAGCAGCTTCGCCATCTCGACGAGCGCCGGGTCGGAGCCGAAGAAGTCCTGGCGGATGTAGGCCGCGTCGCGGGTCTGGTACGTCTGGACCTGCGCGTCCGGGACCTCACGGAGGCGGCGGACGAGGGCGCCGGTGGTGTCGAGCGCGAACAGCTCGTCCCAGGCACCGCCCCACAGCGACTTCACGACGTTCCAGCCGGCACCGCGGAACTGGGCCTCCAGCTCCTGCACGATCTTGAAGTTGGCGCGGACCGGGCCGTCGAGGCGCTGCAGGTTGCAGTTGATGACGAAGGTCAGGTTGTCCAGACCCTCGCGGGCGGCGAGCGCCAGGGCCGCGGTCGACTCGGGCTCGTCCATCTCGCCGTCACCGAGGAACGCCCACACGTGGGACGCGGAGACGTCCTTGATGGAGCGGTTGGTGAGGTAGCGGTTGAAGCGCGCCTGGTAGATGGCGGAGAGCGGGCCCAGACCCATGGAGACGGTCGGGAACTCCCACAGCCAGGGCAGCCGGCGCGGGTGCGGGTAGGAGGGCAGGCCCTGGCCCGCCGACTCCTGCCGGAAGTTGTCGAGGTGTGTCTCGTTCAGGCGGCCGTCGAGGAAGGCGCGGGCGTAGATGCCGGGGGAGGCGTGGCCCTGGATGTAGAGCTGGTCGCCGGAGCCGTCCCCCTCCTTGCCCTTGAAGAAGTGGTTGAAGCCGGTCTCGTACAGCCAGGCCGCCGAGGCGAAGGTGGCGATGTGGCCGCCGACGCCGTGCTTGGCGCCGCGGGTGACCATCGCGGCCGCGTTCCAGCGGTTCCAGGCGGTGATCTTCCGCTCCAGCTCCTCGTCGCCGTCGACGACGGGCTCCGCGGAGGTGGGGATGGTGTTGACGTAGTCCGTCTCCAGCAGCTTGGGCAGGGCCAGGCCCGCGCCCTCGGCGTGCTGGAGGGTGCGGCGCATCAGGTAGGCGGCCCGATGGGGGCCGGCGGCCTTGGTGACGGCGTCGAGGGAGGCCGCCCACTCGGCGGTCTCCTCGGTGTCACGGTCCGGGAGCTGGTCGAGCTCGCTCGGAATCTTGCCTACGGGATCGGTCATGATCGCCGCCTTCCGGACAGGATGGGGGTGGAGAAGGGGTGCCGTGTCTGGCAGGACAGGGCGAGGGCCGGGGTGCGGCCCGCCGAAGACTGTAAGCCGCCGATCGATGATCGATCAAAGGGTTGAAGGGGAAAACCTCTTCGAATCGAGAAAGTCGGCACAGGGTGCCGTGAAAGTGGGCACCCGGTGCCTTGTTTTCGCAGGTGGGGGAGGTGAGAGGGAGCCGTTTGAGAGGGCGGTCGCACGAATGAGCGGACCGCCGAGGCGGTCCGCTCATCAGGTCTCGCGAGGGAAAGCGGGGGAGGTGTCAGGCTCTCGGCGCGCAGCCCAGCACGTGGGCCTTCACGAGGGAGCCGATGTTCGGGTCCGCCCTGCGGAAGGCCTCCACGAGCTCCTGGTGCTCCTCCGCGTACGACTTCTGGACCGTGCCGAGCCAGCGGATCGACAGCGCCGTGAAGACCTCGATGCCCAGGCCCTCCCAGGTGTGCAGCAGCACGCTGTTCCCGGCCGCCTTCACCAGCTCCCGGTGGAAGGCCACCGTGTGCCGCACCTGCGCCGTGCCGTCGGCCGTCCGGTCCGCCTCGTAAAGGGCCGTCACATGCGGCTCCAGGGTCGAGCAGTCGGCCGCGAGACGGCTCGCCGCCAGCTCGGCCGCGATCTGCTCCAGACCGGCCCGGACGGGGTAACTCTCCTCCAGGTCGGCCGCGGTGAGGTTCCGTACCCGTACGCCCTTGTTCGGGGACGACTCGATCAGCCGCAGCGACTCCAGTTCGCGCAGCGCCTCGCGCACCGGCGTCTGGCTGACCTCCAGCTCGGTGGCGATCCGACGCTCCACGATCCGCTCGCCCGGCTTCCAGCGGCCGCTGACGATGCCCTCCACGATGTGCTCGCGGATCTGTTCGCGCAGCGAGTGGACGACGGGCACGCTCATGAAGCCGCTCCTTAGGGACGCGTTGACACTCAAGACAATACGGCGGCGCCCCTGCCTGGAGTACTCCCAGGCAGGGGCGCCGCTGGTGAGGCTTGTTACAGCTCGGTAGCTTGCCTTACAGGCCGAGCTCCACCTCGAACTCGCCGGCCTCGAGGATCGCCTTGACGGCCGTCAGGTAGCGGGCGGCGTCCGCGCCGTCCACCAGACGGTGGTCGTAGGAGAGCGCGACGTACGTCATGTCGCGGATCGCGATCGTCTCACCCAGGTCCGGGTGGTTGACGACGACCGGACGGCGGACCGTGGCACCGATGCCCAGGATGGCGACCTGGTTCGGCGGCACGATGATCGTGTCGAACAGCGCACCGCGCGAGCCGGTGTTGGAGATCGTGAAGGTCGCACCGGCGAGGTCGTCCGGCGTGATCTTGCTGGCGCGCACGGCGCCCGCGAGCTCCGCGGTCTTCTTGGCGATACCGGCGATGTTCAGGTCGCCCGCACCCTTGATGACCGGGGTCATCAGACCCTTCTCGGAGTCCACCGCGATACCGATGTTCTCGGTGTCGAAGTAGGTGATGGTGCCCTCGGCCTCGTTGATCCGGGCGTTGATGACCGGGTGGGCCTTCAGCGCCTGGGCCGCCGCCTTCACGAAGAACGGCATCGGGGACAGCTTGACGCCCTCACGGGCCGCGAAGGAGTCCTTCGCGGCGGCGCGCAGCCTCATCAGCTTGGTGATGTCGACCTCGACGACCGAGGTCAGCTGGGCCTGCGTGTGCAGCGCCTTCATCATGTTGTCGCCGATGACCTTGCGCATGCGGGTCATCTTGACCGTCTGGCCGCGGAGGGGGGAGACCTCCAGGGCCGGGGCCTTCGCGGCGGGAGCCGGGGCGGCAGCGGCGGCCGGAGCCGGGGCGGCCTTCTTGGCCTCGGCGGCCGCCAGCACGTCCTGCTTGCGGATACGGCCGCCGACGCCGGTGCCCTTGACGGACGCCAGGTCGATGCCGTTCTCCGAGGCGAGCTTGCGGACCAGCGGGGTCACGTAGGCGCCGTCGTCCGCCGGCTGTGCGGCGGCGGGGGCGGGCGCGGCCGGCGCCGGGGTGACCGGAGCCGGAGCGGCCGGGGCGGGCGCTGCGGGCGCCTGGGCGGCGGGCGCGGCCGGAGCCGGAGCCGGGGCCGCCGGGGCGGGCGCCGGAGCCGCAGCCGGAGCGGCCGGGGCAGCGGGGGCGGGAGCCGGGGCGGCGGCCGGAGCCGGAGCCGCCGGGGCGGGCGCGGCGGCCGGAGCGGCACCCGCGGCGCCGATGACGGCCAGCTTGGCGCCGACCTCGGCGGTCTCGTCCTCGCCGACGACGATCTCGAGCAGGACGCCCGAAGCCGGGGCCGGGATCTCGGTGTCGACCTTGTCCGTGGAGACCTCGAGCAGCGGCTCGTCGGCCTCGACGCTCTCGCCGACCGACTTCAGCCAGCGGGTGACGGTGCCCTCGGTGACGGACTCCCCGAGCGCCGGCAGGACGACGTCGGTGCCCTCGGCGGAACCGCCGCCCGCGGCGGCCTCGGCCGTCGGGGCGGGAGCCGGGGCCTCGGCCTCGGCGGAGGGGGCGGCCTGCGGCGCGGGGGCCGGGGCCTCCTGCTGCGGGGCCTCCTGCTGGGGGGCCTCGGCGGCCGGGGCCTGAGCCTCGGCGGCGGCCGGGGCCGGAGCGGCCGCGGGGGCGCCGCTGCCGTCGTCGATGACCGCCAGCTCGGCGCCGACCTCGACGGTCTCGTCCTCGGCGACCTTGATGGACGACAGGACGCCCGAGGCGGGGGCGGGGATCTCGGTGTCGACCTTGTCGGTCGAGACCTCGAGCAGCGGCTCGTCGGCCTCGACGCGCTCGCCCTCGGCCTTGAGCCAGCGGGTGACGGTGCCCTCGGTGACGCTCTCGCCGAGCGCCGGCAGGGTTACGGAAACCGACATGGTTTCAGTTGCTCCTAACGAATTGCGGAAAGTGGTCGTCGCGCCCGTTGATGACGTGAGCGTCAGTCGTGGGAGTGGAGGGGCTTGCCGGCCAGAGCCAGGTGAGCCTCGCCGAGCGCCTCGTTCTGCGTCGGGTGGGCGTGGATGAGCTGCGCGACCTCGGCCGGCAGCGCCTCCCAGTTGTAGATCAGCTGCGCTTCGCCGACCTGCTCGCCCATGCGGTCACCGACCATGTGGACGCCGACCACGGCACCGTCCTTGACCTGGACGAGCTTGATCTCGCCCGCGGTCTTGAGGATCTTGCTCTTGCCGTTGCCCGCGAGGTTGTACTTCAGGGCGACGACCTTGTCCGCGCCGTAGATCTCCTTGGCCTTCGCCTCGGAGATGCCGACGGAGGCGACCTCGGGGTGGCAGTACGTCACCCGGGGCACGCCGTCGTAGTCGATCGGAACGGTCTTCAGACCGGCCAGCCGCTCCGCCACCAGGATGCCCTCGGCGAAGCCGACGTGCGCGAGCTGCAGGGTCGGGACGAGGTCGCCGACCGCGGAGATCGTCGGAACGTTGGTGCGCATGTACTCGTCGACGAGGACGTAGCCGCGGTCCATCGCGACGCCCTGCTCCTCGTAGCCGAGACCGGCCGAGACCGGGCCGCGGCCGATGGCGACGAGCAGCACCTCGGCCTCGAAGGTCTTGCCGTCGGCCAGCGTGACCTTGACGCCGTTCTCGGTGTACTCGGCCGACTGGAAGAAGGTGCCCAGGTTGAACTTGATGCCGCGCTTGCGGAAGGCGCGCTCAAGAAGCTTGGAGCTGTTCTCGTCCTCGGCCGGGACCAGGTGCTTCAGGCCCTCGACGACGGTGACGTCCGTACCGAAGGACTTCCACGCGGAGGCGAACTCGACGCCGATGACACCGCCGCCGAGGATGATCGCCGACTCCGGGACGCGGTCCAGGGTCAGCGCGTGGTCCGAGGAGATGATCCGGTTGCCGTCGATCTCCAGGCCCGGCAGCGACTTCGGCACCGAACCGGTGGCGAGGAGGACGTGACGACCCTCGACGCGACGGCCGTCCACGTCGACGGAGGTCGGGGAGGAGAGGTGGCCGTGGCCCTCGATGTACGTCACCTTGCGGGAGGCGACCAGACCCTGCAGGCCCTTGTAGAGGCCCGAGATCACATCGTCCTTGTACTTGTGGACGGCCTTGATGTCGATGCCCTCGAAGGAGGCCTTGACACCGAACTGCTCCGCCTCGCGGGCCTGGTCGGCGACCTCGCCGGCGTGGAGCAGGGCCTTGGTGGGGATGCAGCCGTTGTGCAGGCAGGTGCCGCCGAGCTTGTTCTTCTCGATCAGTGCGACGTCCAGGCCCAGCTGCGCTCCGCGCAGGGCCGCGGCGTAACCGCCGCTACCGCCGCCGAGGATCACTAGGTCGAAAACGGTGCTGGCGTCGTTCGCCACGTCACGTCCTCCATGCATGTGCGCCGGTCGCCGGTCCATGACCGGGCGGCGGCTGGTGTTCGGCCGCTTTTATTTCGGCCCTGTGGTGGGGGCCCTGTCCTGCCGAGAACCCATCTTCGCACTTGTTGCCGGAAGGCGGGACGCGGGGCCGGTCAGTGAGACCAGCTGATCGCCCGTACGGACAGGTGACCAGCCCGTACGAACGTACGGATTTCGTTGAGGGCGCAACGGCCCCGGGTCCGAGGACCCGGGGCCGGTACGTACGCGAGCCCTAGGAAAGGGTCACAGCTCGCCGTCGGCGGTGCGCTCCGCCAGCTTCAGGAGGGTGCGGATCGAGGAGCCCGTGCCGCCCTTGGGGGTGTAGCCGAACGGGCCGCCCTCGTTGAAGGCCGGGCCCGCGATGTCCAGGTGGGCCCAGGTGATGCCCTCGCCGACGAACTCCTTCAGGAACAGGCCGGCGACCAGGCCGCCGCCCATGCGCTCGCCCATGTTGGCCATGTCGGCGGTCGGCGACTCCATGCCCTTGCGCAGCTCCGGCGGGAGCGGCATCGGCCAGGACTGCTCGCCGACCTCCTCGGCGATCTCGTGGATCGCGGTCCGGAAGGCGTCGTCGTTGGCCATGATCCCGAAGGTCCGGTTGCCGAGCGCCAGGACCATCGCGCCGGTCAGCGTCGCCACGTCGACGATCGCGTCCGGGTGCTCCTCCGAGGCCCGGGTCAGCGCGTCGGCGAGGACGAGCCGGCCCTCGGCGTCGGTGTTCAGGACCTCGACGGTCTTGCCGCTGTACATCCGCAGCACGTCGCCCGGGCGGACGGCGGAGCCGGACGGCATGTTCTCGGCGAGCGCCAGCCAGCCGGTGACGTTGACGGCGACCCCGGTCCGGGCGGCGGCGACGACGGCCGCGAACACGGCGGCGGCGCCGCTCATGTCGCACTTCATCGTCTCGTTGTGGCCGGCCGGCTTCAGGGAGATGCCGCCCGAGTCGTAGGTGATGCCCTTGCCGACCAGGGCGAGCGTCTTCTCCGCCTTGGGGTGGGTGTACGCGATACGGACCAGGCGCGGCGGGTTCTCGGAACCGGCGCCGACGCCGAGGATGCCGCCGTAGCCGCCCTTGGCCAGCGCCTTCTCGTCGAGGACCTGCACCTTGAGGCCGTGCGCCTTGGCCGCCGCCTGCGTCTCGGCGGCGAAGGCGGCCGGGGTGAGGTCGTTCGGCGGCATGTTGATCAGGTCGCGGGCGCGGTTGATCTCCTCGGCGAGCGCCTGGGCGCGCTCGGCGCCGGCCTTGTACGCCTTGTCGCGCGGCTTGGCGCCGAGCAGGGCCACCTCGGCCAGCGGCTTCTTCGCGTCCTTGCCGTTCTTGCTTTCCTGGTACGCGGTGAAGGCGTACGCGCCGAGCAGCGCGCCCTCCGCGATCGCCTCGGCGTCCTCGACGGCGGCGACCGGCAGGGCGAACCCGGCCTTCTTCGTGCCGTGCAGGGCGCGGGCGGCGGTACCGGCGGCACGGCGCAGCGCCTCGGTGCCGTACTCCTCGCCGTCCTCGGGGGCGGCGCCCAGGCCGACGGCGAGGACGAGGGGCGCCTTCAGGCCGGCGGGGGCGGGCAGCTTCGTCGCCTCACCCTCGGCACCCGAGGCGCCCAGGGTCTCCAGGACGGCGGCGAGCTTCCCGTCGAACGCCGTGTCCACGGCCTCGGCGCCCGGAGCGACGACGATGCCCTTGCCGGACTTCGCGACGCCGACGACGAGGGCGTCGGCGCGCAGCGTCGCGGCGCCGGCGGTGCTGAGAGTGAGAGCAGTCACGGTGGTGAAATCTCGCTTCCGTTGAGTTCTGTGGCGGTCGAGGGATGGGCCGACCATGCCCGCCGCATCGTATTTCGGCCCGGAGTGCGCCGAGAACGAGCCTACGCTCGCTCTTCCCGCTCGCTCACGGCGACGGTGATTCACTCATCCGTGGTGTCTTTTTCATGTTTACCGCGCAGGCTGGCGGTGCTCGTCCACACTCGCCTCATTCACGCAGGCGAGGCACTCGTGCCGTCGCATCATCTCCACCGGTCGTCCCTGTCCGGGGCGGCCTGCCGAGGGGGACACCACTCGATGGACTCTGCCGGATCCCGCATGCCCGCGGCCGCCCGCACCGCGGCCCTCGCCGCCGCCGCGCTCCTGGCCACGGTGGTCCCGTCGGCCGTGGCGAGCGGCGCCGAGCCCGTCCCGCGGATCGATCTGACCGTCCTCGTCCTCGACGACGGCGGCAGCGCGGTCGAGGCGATCACCTCCGAACTGCGCTCCACGGGTGTGCCGTACCGCCGCGTCGACCTGAACGACTCCCGGCGCCCGGTCATCGACGCCGCCTTCCTCGCCGACTCCTCCGACAGCGCGACCGGCCGCCCCCGGGCCAAGTACCAGGGCGTCGTGCTGCCCCACGAGAGCGCCTTCGGCCCCGACTCGGCCGAACAGGCCGCGCTCGTCGCGTACGAGAAGGCCTTCGGGATCCCGCAGGTCGACGCGTACACCTGGGCCCACCCCGGCGTCGGCCTCGACCACACCCGTGACGGCGGCTACGCGGGCCCCCTCGACGGAGCCGCCGCCTCCGTCACCGCCGCCGGCCGGGCGGGCCCCTTCCGCCACCTCGACGGGCCGGTGACCTTCGAGGACAACGACCCGGCGATCTCGGAGAGTTACGGCTACGCGGGGCGCCCACGGGAAGGCTTCACCAGCTACCTCGACGTGCCCGCCGCGGACGGCGGACGGGCCAGCCTGATCGGCGAGTACGCCCACGACGGGCGCCGCGAACTGGTCGTCACCTTCGCCTACAACCAGTACCAGCGGCAGTTCCGGGTACTGGCCCGCGGCATCGTCGAATGGCTCACCCAGGGCGTCCACCTCGGCCGGAGCCGCAACTATCTCTCCGTGCACGTCGACGACGTCTTCGCGCCGGACGCCCGCTGGGACACCGTGCGCAACTGCACCCCCGGCGACTTCGACTGCGCGGGTGGCGACGGCGAGGGGGGCAACGGCGAGGGGGACAACCCGATCCGGATGACCGCCGCCGACGCCAGGTACGCCGCCGCCTGGCAGAAGGCCGCCGGCTTCACCCTCGACATGGTCTACAACGGCGGCCAGGGCGAGCAGTGGAAGACCGAACACGGCGGCACCGACCCGCTCGCCGCCCAGCTGATCGCCGACCGCGCGCAGTACCGCTGGGTGAACCACACCTACACCCACCCCTTCCTCGGCTGCGTCCAGGACACCACCACCGTCCCCTGGCGGTGCGCGAAGAACGCCGCCGGGACCACCCTGTGGATGAGCCGGAGCGAGATCTCCGCGCAGATCAGGAACAACCACAACTGGGCCGTCGGCAAGGGCCTCTCCGTCGACCGGACCGAACTCGTCACCGGTGAGCACTCCGGCCTGAAGACCCTGCCGCAGCAGCCCACCGACAACCCGAACCTCGCCGGCGCGCTCTCCGACAACGGAGTGACATGGGTGGCGAGCGACAACTCCCGCGAGCCGCAGCAACGTTCCGTCGGCGCCGCGAGGACCGTCCCGCGCCACCCCATGAACGTGTACTACAACGTCGGCACGGCGGCCGAGATGACCGACGAGTACAACTGGATCTACACCTCGCGTGCCGACGGCGGCAGCGGGATCTGCGAGACCGACCCCACCTCCACCTGCCTGCCCGCCCCCCTCGACCCCGCCACCGGCTACGCCTCCCACATCGCGCCGCGTGAGGCCCGCACGGCCCTCTCCCACGTCGTGGCCAACGACCCGCGTCCGCACTACGTCCACCAGTCCAACCTCGCCGAGGAGCGGCTGCTCTATCCCGTCCTCGACCAGGTCCTCGCCGACTACCGCGCCCTCTTCGCCGACAACACGCCGCTGGTCAACCCGCGCCAGCGCGATGTCGGCACGGAGCTGAACCGCCGTACCGCCTGGGACCAGGCCCTCGCGGCCGGCCGGGTCACCGCCTACCGCGTCGGCACCACCGTCACCGTCACCGCCCCCTCCGGCGTGACCGTGCCCATCACCGCCCCCGAGGGCACCCGCAAGCGACTCCTCCTCGGGACGGCGGCCTTCGGGACGCCGTACGCGGGCGCACGCTCCGCCTGGACCGCGCCGGAGGCACTCCAGACCAGCGTCACGCTCACGCTCCCGACCGCCCCGACCACCTGACCGTACGTCCACGGGGGAACGCACATGCCGACCAGCAGGGGGAGCGGTGGCCGTCACGTCACCATGCTCACCGAGGGCACCTATCCACACGTCCACGGGGGCGTGAGCACCTGGTGCGACCAGCTCGTCCGCGGGATGCCGGAGGTCGACTTCGCCGTCCTCGCGCTCACCGGCAGCGGGCGCGAACCGGTCACCTGGGAGCTGCCGCCCAACGTCTACCGCCACACCTCGTTCCCGCTCTGGGGCGCCCCGCGCGGACCGGCCGCCCGCCGGCCCGCGCGGGGCCGTGAGCGGCGCCGCTTCCTCGACACGTACGAGCGTTTCCTGCTCGCGATACTCGACCCCGAGGCGGGCCAAGACTTCGGCGAGGGGCTCTACGCGCTGGCCGAACTCGCCCGCCGCGGACGGCTCACCGCCGCCCTGCGCTCCGAGCGCGCGCTGCGCTCCCTGATGTGGATATGGACCATGCCCCACCTGCCGACGGCGGCGGCCCGGCCCACCGTCCACGACGCGCTGACCGCCACCGACCTGCTGGAACACGCCCTGCGCCCGCTCGCGGCCCGGATCGCCGAGGACAGCGTCGCGCACGCCGTCTCCAGCGGACTCGCCACCCTGCCGGCCCTCGCCGCCCAGCACTTCGAAGGGGCGCCCTTCCTGCTCACCGAACACGGCATCTACCTGCGGGAGCGCTACCTCGGCTACCGCACGGAGGCCCAACGCTGGCCGGTCAAGGCCCTGATGCTCGGCTTCTACCGCGAACTCAACTCGCTCGGCTACCGCAAGGCCGACCTGATCACGCCCTGCAACCAGTACAACCGGCGCTGGGAGGAGCGCGGCGGCGCACCGGTCGACCGCATCCGCACCGTCTACAACGGCGTCGACCCGCGCGCCTTCCCCTACACCGAGGCCGAACCCGACGTCCCCACCCTCAGCTGGGCCGGTCGGATCGACCCCATCAAGGACCTGGAGACCCTGATCCGCGCGTACGCCGTCTCCCGCGCCGAACTCCCCGAGCTGCGGCTGCGGCTGTTCGGGCCGGTCCCGGCCGGCAACGAGGACTACCGCACGCGATTGGAGAAGCTCGCGGCCGAACTGGGCGTCACCGACGGCGTCACCTTCGAGGGCCGGGTCTCCGACGTCTCCCGCGCGTACGCGGCGGGGAACGTCGTGGTCCTCTCCTCGATCAGCGAGGGGTTCCCCTTCTCCCTGATCGAAGCCATGTCCTGCGGCCGGGCGACCGTGTCCACCGACGTGGGCGGGGTACGGGAGGCCGTCGGCGACACCGGCCTGGTCGTCCCGCCCCGCGAACCCGCCGTGATGGCGGCGGCCGTGACCGAACTGCTCCGCGACGGGGAACGGCGGGCGGAGCTGGGCCGCAGGGCCCGGCAGCGGGTCGTCGACCGGTTCACCCTCCACCGCTCGGTGGACGGCTTCCGGCGGATCTACCGCGAACTGGCCGGCCGGCCGGTCGCTCCGGCCCCGGAACCGGAGGACTGGACCGTCCGCCTCACCGACCCCTGGCGCCAGGAACTCGTCGGAGGGGGTTCCCTGTCGTGAGCGGCTCCCTCTGGCTGAAGAACGCCCCCGCCGGCTCCACCCTGCGGGACACACTCCCGGCTGTCCCGCGCCCGAGGGACGGCGGCCGGGCGGGTGACGGAAGCCCGCCACGGGAGAGCGGCCTCCCCACCTCCGGACCACTCCCCGCCGGACCGTCCGCCTCCGGATCGTCCGCCACGGACCGCCTCGCCGCCGACCCGCTCGCTTCTGGACCGCCTGCCGCCGACCCGCTCCCCACCGACCGCCTCGCCGCCGACCCGCTCGACGAACTCGCCGACCGGCTCGACGCGTTGGCGGCCGTCGCCGTCCACCCCGACGAGATAGCCGCGATACTCGAGTCCGACGGCATGACCGACGACCACATCCGCCTCACCTACGGGCGCGACGACTCCTTCGCCCTCGCCGAAGACCTCTACGCGCGCGTGGAGCGCCGCCACCCCGCGCCGCAGGCCCCGCCCGCCGGGCCCTGGCACACCGGCCTCGCCGGCTGTCTGCTGCGCGGCCTCGTCTTCGCCCTGCCCGGGTTCGCCTACGTGCTCGGGGCACCGCTCCTGTCCGGCCCGCCCGGCCCGCACGGGCTGCCCGCCGGAACGGTCCCGCTGCTCGCCGGCGCCGTCACCGGCTGGGTGTGGAACCAGGCCCTCGCCCACCGCGCGTACTCCTGGCTCGGCCTCGGCGACCGGCGCGCCGCCGCCCGCGCGCTGCTCGTCGGAGCACCGGCGGGCGCCCTGGCAGGCGCGACGGTCGCCGCCGTCGCCTGCGTCGCCGTCACCCCCGGCCAGCGGACGGCCGCCGCCTTCGCCGCCGGGCAGTCGCTCTACCTCGCCGCCGCGACCGTCCTGCTCGTCCTCGGCCGCGAACGGGCCCTGCTCGGCGCGCTGCTCCCGCTGGCCGGCGCCGTACCCGCCTTCCGGTACGACCTGCCCGACGCGCTGCGCGTCACGCTGCTGCTCACCTCGCTCACCGCGAGCGTCGCCTTCGCGGCGGTCGTCCTGCGGCCGGGACTCGCGCCCCGGCCCCGGTCCGCCCGGGGCCGGTCGGGACCACGGCTCGTCTCCTCACTCCCGTACGGCCTGTTCGGCCTCGGCACCGGACTGCTCGTGCTGTACGCGGGCGGGGGCGACGTCCTGGCCACCGGCGCCGGGTCCGTGGTCGCGCTGACCCTCTCCATGGGACCGGCCGAGTGGCTGCTCCACTGCTTCCGGAGCGAGAGCCTGGCCGGACTGCGCACCCTGACCACGTCCCGCGCGTTCGCCCGCGCGACCGCCTGGACCCTCGCCCTCTGCCTCGGCGGCTACCTCGCGATCCTGCTCGCGCTGGCCACGACCGGCACCCTGCTGTGGCCGGAAGCCCCCCGGCCGAGCGGCGAACGGCTCGTGTCCCTCCTCCTCGTCGGCGTCGTGCTCTGGCTCGGCCTGCTCCTCCAGGCCTTCGGCGCGGTCCGCGTCGCCGCCCCGGTGTGCGTGCTCGCCGCCGCGGCCCAGATCCTGGCCCCGACGGCGGGCTCCGCCGCCGCCGGGGGAGCGGCGGCCGTCCTCGCCGTCCTCACCTGCGCCCTTCTCGTACGACCGACCGCCCACAGAGCCTGAGGACCGGAACCGTGAACCCCTGCCTGCTGGTCCCCTTCTACGAGCACCCGGCCGACCGGCCCGAGGACTGGGCGGCGGTCATCGGGGCCGCGCCCTCCCTCTACGGAGTCGTGCTCAACCCCGCCAACGGCGCCGGGGAGCGCCCCGATCCCGCCTTCGCCGCCGTCGCCGAGCGGCTCAGGGCCGCGGGCGTGCGCGTCCTCGGCTACACCGACACCGCCTACGGCCGCCGCCCGCAGGCGGAGGTCGTCGCCGACCTGCTCCGCCACCGCGACTGGTACGGGGCCGACGGGGCCTTCCTCGACCAGGTGGCGACCGCGCCCGACGCCCTCGCCCACTATCGCCGTATCGGCGTCGCCGCCCGCGCCGCCGGGGCCCGTACGGTGGTCCTCAACCACGGCGCCCACCCCGACCCCGGCTACGCCCCGCTCGCCGACCTGCTGGTCACCTTCGAGGGCCCCTGGGACTCCTACCGCACCCTCGACCTGCCCGTCGCCGACCACTACTGCCACCTCGTCTACGCCGCCCCGCCCGACGCCCGCCCGGCCACCCGCGTCCACTGCGCCGTCCCCGGCACCGGTGCCCACCCGTGGGGCACGCTCCCGCACACCCTGGAGCCCGCCCGATGAGACGCCCCCTCGCCCCCCTCGCCCCCCTGACCCTGCTCCTGTTCCTGCTGCTGCTCGCGGGGTGCACGACCGCGCCGCCGCGCGACGACCGCTCGGCCGCCCGCTGGCAGCCGAAGCCCGGCCTCACCTGGCAGTGGCAGCTCAGCGGGCGCCTCGACCCCTCCCTTGACGTCCCCGTCTACGACATCGACGGCTTCGACCACCCGGCCTCCACCGTGGAGGCCCTGCACGCGCGCGGCCGCAAGGTGATCTGCTACCTCTCCACCGGCGCCTGGGAGGACTTCCGCCCCGACGCGGCCGAGTTCCCCCGCGCCCTGCTCGGCGAGGGCAACGGCTGGGAGGGCGAACGCTGGCTCGACATCCGCCGCACCGACGTCCTCGGCCCCCTGATGGCGGCCCGCCTCGACATGTGCCGCGCCAAGGGCTTCGACGCCGTCGAACCCGACAACATGGACGGCTACCGCAACCGCACCGGCTTCCCCCTCACCGCCGCCGACCAGCTCCGCTACAACCGCCTGATCGCGACCCTGGCCCACGACCGCGGCCTCGCGGTCGGCCTGAAGAACAACCTGGACCAAATCCCGCAGCTCGTCGACGACTTCGACTTCGCGGTCAACGAGCAGTGCGCCCAGTACGACGAGTGCGAGCTTCTGACCCCGTTCGTGCGGGCGGACAAGGCGGTCTTCCACGTCGAGTACGAGCTGGACGTACGGGAGTTCTGCCCGCGGGCGCGGAAGCTGGGCCTCAGTTCGATGCGGAAGAAGTACGAACTGGACGCCTGGCGCGTGCCCTGCTGAGGGGTCAGCCCAGGGTCAGGGCCACCAGCGCCACCGTTCCCGCCACTTCCTCCACCGCCCCGAAGACGTCCCCCGTCACCCCGCCGAACCTCCGCACGCAGCGCCGCAGCAGCAGCGCCGCCACGCCGAGGGCGGCCACCGCCGCCAGGACGTGACGGATCGCGTCGTACGGGGAGAAGAGGGCGCCCGCGACCGCGCACAGGAGCAGGACGCTCCCGGTCACCAGCGCCGCCGAGCGGGGCGGGACCGTCGAGGCGACCATCGCGCCGAGACCCTCCGGGCGGGCCGCCGGGACGCCGTGGCGGGAGGCGTGGGTCAGGGCGAGGCGTGCGACGGTCGCGGCGAGGGCGGCGGCGACCGCGCCGTGCGCCCAGCCCTCCCCGTACAGCCGGTGGAGGGCCGCGACCTGCGCGAGCAGGACGAAGAGCAGCACGATGACACCGAACGGGCCGATGTCCGACTGCTTCATGATCCGCAGCGCGTCCGCCGCGGGCTTCGCGCTGCCGAGGCCGTCCGCCGTGTCCGCGAGCCCGTCCAGGTGCAGGCCGCGGGTCATCAGCGCCGGAACCGCCGCCGTGGCCACCGCCGCGAGCAGCGGCCCCGAGCCGAGGAGCAGCAGGACCCCGCCGAGCGCGGCCGAGAAGAGGCCCACGACGAGACCCGCGAGCGGGGCCCAGAGCATGCCCGCGCGCGCCGCGTCCCGGTCCCAGCGGGTGATGCGGGCGGGAAGCACGGTGAGGGTGCCGAAGGCGAAACGCAGGCCGTCCATCCGGGCAGGGTAAGGCAGAGCCCATTCTTGTAAATTGCCCTTGTCGCGCATAACGCGCATATCGGAAGCAGGTGGCATGGGTCACTGGTTCGCCCGCAACATCGTCGAGCCCGGGAAGCTCCCGCTGCTCGTCGCACTCGCCTCCTTCGTGGTGACCTTCCTGGTCACGCGGGTGATCACCCGTCTGATCCGGGCCGGTAAAGGGCCGTTCGGCAACGTCTCCCCCGGGGGCCTCCACATCCACCACGTGGTCCCCGGCGTCGTCCTGGCCGTCCTCGGCGGTTTCGGCGCCGTCGCCGCCGGCCGGTACGGCGCCGCCGCCGTGGTCTTCGCGGTGCTCTTCGGCATCGGGGCGGGGCTCGTCCTCGACGAGTTCGCGCTGATCCTCCACCTCGACGACGTGTACTGGAGCGATCAGGGGCGCAAGAGCGTCGAGGTGGTCGTCCTGACCGCCGCCCTGGTGATGCTCGTCCTCGGCGGCTTCTCGCCCCTCGGCGTCGACGACGTCACCGACGAGGAGCGCCAGGACCGCGCCGCCTTCATCGTCACCCTCGTGGTCAACTTCCTCTTCGTCCTCGTCACGCTGGTGAAGGGGAAGTACCGGCTGGCCGTCATCGGCACGCTCGTGCCCTTCGTGGCGATCGTCGGCGCGCTGCGGCTGGCCCGCCCCGGATCCTGGTGGTCCCGCCACGCCTACGCCCGGCGCCCGAGGGCCCGTGCCCGGTCCCGGCTGCGGACCTACCGGCACGACCGCCGCTGGGACCGGGTCCGCCGCCGGATTCAGGATCTGATCGGCGGCTTCCAGGAGCGGGTCCCGGGCCGCGGCTCCGACCCTTCCTGACGGCGCTCCCGCCACGCGACGGCCGCGACGAGCACCAGCACGGCCGCGATCGCCGCCAGATGCTCCTTGCCGGCCAGGTTGTTCTTGACCATCACCTCCACGACCATCGCGACGACCACGAGCGACCCGGTCCACCAGGCCCGGTGCCGCCAGCAGACGTAGACCGCGAGACCGACCACCGCCGCCGAGGGGCCGGTGTCGACGACCCGGGCGTCCGAGGCCGGGAGCCCGAGCGGGCCGTCCGGCCCGAGCGCGATGCCGACGCGCGCGTACAGCGTCCCCGCGAGCGTCGCCAGATAGGCGAGGGCGAGCGTCCGCCACCGCCCCAGACAGATCTCGGCGATCCCGAACACCAGCAGGATCTGCGCCAGCGCGCCCCACACCGGCAGATCGAGGGCCGGTACGAAGAGCGAGAGCGGGGTCCGCAGCAGCGCGAGCCACAGCGGGTCCTCGGCCCGTACGGAGCCGAGGTTCTGCACGGGCTGATAGCCCCAGTCCTGGTTCTGCGTGATCTGGAAGAGCGAGGTGAGACAGACGGCGGTCAGCGTCATCGGGACCGCCCGCCACCCCCTGGCGGCGAGCGCCGTCCGTACGGCGGCGTACAGCGACCCCCACTCGCGGCGGGCGAACGCCCGGACGGAGGAGCTCACCGCCTGCCCTCCAGATGCTTGCGGTGCAGCCACTTCGGCAGCCCCGGGGCTTCCAGGAAGCCCTCGGCGCGGCCCGCGGCGAGGCCGATGCGCAACAGATCGGCGCTCTTCTCGAAGAGCATGAAACGGGGCTCCCAGATCGGTCGGTACTTGGCGTTGGCGCGGTACAGCGACTCGATCTGCCACCAGCGGGAGAAGAAGCCGAGCAGTGAACGCCACATGCGCAGCACCGGTCCCGCCCCGAGCTTCGAGCCACGCTCGAAGACGGAGCGGAACATCGCGAAGTTCAGTGAGACCCGCGTGACGCCGATCTCCTCGGCGCGCTGGAGGAGTTCGATGACCATGAACTCCGTCAGGCCGTTCTCGGCGTCCCGGTCACGGCGCATCAGGTCCAGCGAGAGCCCCTTCGGGCCCCAGGGGACGAAGGAGAGCAGCGCCCGCAGTTCCCCGGTCCCTTCCCCGTCGCCGCCGTCCCTGCACTCCAGCATCACGCAGCGGCCGTCGCGGGGGTCGCCGAGCCGCCCGAGCGCCATCGAGAAGCCCCGCTCGGTGGCCCCGTCGCGCCAGTCGTCGGCCTTGCGGAGCAGTTCGTCCATCTCCTCGGCCGGGATGTCCGCGTGGCGCCGGATCCGCACCTCGTACCCGGCCCGCCTGACCCGGTTGTACGCCTGCCGGACCGTGCGCATGGCGCGGCCCTCCAGCGAGAAGTCGGCGGTCTCCACGATCGCCTCGTCGCCCAGCTCCAGGGCGTCCAGGCCGTGCCGGGCGTAGATCATGCCGGCCTCCTCGCTCGCGCCCATCACGGCCGGGATCCAGCCGTGTTCGCGGGCCTCGGCCAGCCACGGCTCGATCGCCCCGGGCCAGGCCTCCGGGTCGCCGATCGGGTCGCCGGAGGCGAGCGAGACCCCGCCCACGACCCGGTAGGCGACGGCGGCCTTCCCGCTCGGGGACCACACCACGCTCTTCTCACGGCGCAGCGCGAAGTAGCCGAGCGAGTCGCGGTCGCCGTACTTGTCGAGCAGCGTCCGCAGCTTGTCCTCGTCCTCCTCGGTCAGCGGGTCGACGGCCCGGCGGGAGCGGAAGGCGGCGTAGAGCACGGCGATCAGCAGGAGGGTCGACAGGACGTTGATGGTGACGTCGACCCAGCCGGGCGGCGCGATGCCGTCGAAACCGGAGCCGTCGGAGGCCAGCGTGACCAGCCGCATCACGCCGTACCTCCAGCGCTCCAGGAAGGTGGAGGTGCCGGGGGAGGTGTCGGTGACGGTGACCAGGCCGGCGGCGAGCAGTGAGGTGACGAGGAGTCCGCCGACGGCGACCACGGTGGCGAGCAGCGGGTTGGAGCGGTCGCCCTTCGCGTAGAACTCCCTGCGGCCGAGCAGCAGCGCGAGGACGAACGCGGCGGTCAGGCCGAGGGAGACCCAGTTCTGGGCGTGCCGGCGGATCTCCGGGAAGACCATCGCGAAGGCGAGGAGCAGGAGGAAGAGCCCGCTCAGCACCATGTTGAGGATCCACGCGGCCCGCTTGCGACGGCGCATCGTGATCGCCAGGAAGAGCGTGAAGGCGCCCGAGGCGAACCCGGCGGTCAGCAGGTACGGAGTGAAGTAGTCGTCCGTGTTGTGCCGGCGGAGGTCCTGGCCGAACGAGACCCAGACGGCGCCCAGGAAATTGAGGAACGTGACGGCGCGCAGGTACCAGACGGCGAACGCCGCGCCGCGCCGCGAGCGGACGGTGCCCCCGGGCGCTCCTTCGGTGGACAAACGGACTTCTCCCATGAAAAGCGATCATATGGGGGCATATGAGGCATCGCTTCTCGCGGCGGAGCGCCGGAGACGACCACCCGCGCGTGACGGAGGCCGCGTCCGGCGCCGTGATCCCTCTCAGCCCACCTCGTCCGGGGAGCTCTCCGAAACGGTCGGCTGCTCGGGCAGCTGAGCCGGCTCCGGCTGTTCCGGCCGTTCCGACTGCTCCGGCCGTTCCGGCAGCTCCGCGGCCAGTGCGGCCGCGGCCTGGACGAGGGGCAGCGCGAGCAACGCCCCGGTGCCCTCCCCCACAGTGACGCCGTGATCGAGCAGCGGGTTGAGCGCCATCCGGTCCAGCGCCTTCGCCTGCGCCGGCTCGCCGCTCACCTGCCCCGCCAACCACCAGTCCGGCGCCCGGAACGCCGCCCGCTGCGCCACGAGCGCGCAGGCCGCCCCCACCACACCGTCCAGGATCACCGGCGTCCGCCGCACCGCGCTCTGCAGCAGGAACCCGGTCATCGCCGCCAGATCCGCCCCGCCGACCGCCGCCAGCAGCTCCACCTGGTCGCCCAGGACCGGCCGGGCACGCCGCAGCGCGTCCCGGACCGCCGCGCACTTGCGCATCCACGCCAGATCGTCGATCCCCGCCCCGCCGCGGCCGGT
This sequence comes from Streptomyces sp. NPDC015346, assembly GCF_043078785.1. Taxonomy (NCBI): domain Bacteria; kingdom Bacillati; phylum Actinomycetota; class Actinomycetes; order Kitasatosporales; family Streptomycetaceae; genus Streptomyces; species Streptomyces sp. NPDC015346. Next base: position 882,874 of record NZ_JBIBTW010000001.1, read on the forward strand.
CACCACCGAGGCGTCCGTCCCGCACAGCGCGGCGATCAGCGTGCACGCCGGGGTCGTGCCGCCGACGCTCAGATCGCCCAGGACGACCAGATCGGTCCCCGAGTCGGCCTCCTCGTCGGCGATCGCCATACCGAGCCGGATCGCCGCCTCGGTCTCCTCGGTGCTCAGGGCGTTCTCGAGGTCGATCCGGCCGCTGCCGCGCCGCACCCGGTGCCGGACCACCTCGGCGGGCAGCAGCTCCGGGTCGCAGTCCAGGCCCGCGTCCACCACCCGCACCGGTACGTTCGCGGCGCGGGCGAGCACCGCCACCGGGCTCGCCCCGTCGAGCACCGCGCGGACCAGCTCGTACGCGGTTCCCGCCGGGCGGCCGGACACCCCGAGCGAGGCCACCCCGTGGTCGCCGGCGAAGAGCACCACCCGCGGCTGTTCGATCGCGTGGACCTTCACCGAACCCTGCGCGGCCGACAGCCACTCGCCCAGCTCGTCGAGCCGTCCCAGCGCGCCGGGCGGAACGATCAGCCGCTCCCGGCGTTCCTCGGCGTCACGCCGTACCCCGCCGTCGGGGCGCTCGATCAGATCGGAGAAGTCGTCCAGGTTCAAGGGTCCGCCTCGTGACGTCATCGGTGGTCGTCCGGGTGCGGGCACGAGGACCGCGCGGGCCGCGCGAGCCGTGTCACCCACGTGGTCTCGAACAGTACCGCCCGCCCCCGCCGCTCACCGAAGGACCAGAGCCTGCCCGGCCACCACGAGCAGCACCTGCTCGCACTCGTCCCCGAACGCCGAGTTCAGCCGCCCCAGCTCGTCCCGGAAGCGCCGCCCGGACGCGGTCGCCGGCACGACCCCCGAGCCGACCTCGTTGGTGACGGCGACGACCGTCCGGGGCGTGGCCCGGACCGCCGCCACCAGCTCGGCGGTCCGCTCGCGGAGCGCCTCCTGGCCGCCGTTCGCCCACCGCTCGTCGTCCCAGGCCCCGGCCCGGTCCATCGCGTCCGTCAGCCACAGCGACAGACAGTCGATCAGCAGCGCGGGGCCGTCCTGCCGGAGCAGGGGTACGAGATCGCAGGTCTCGGCCGTACGCCAGGAGCCGGGCCGCCGCTCCCGGTGCAGGCGCACCCGGTCCGACCACTCCCGATCGCCCTCCCGGTTCCCGCCCGTCGCCACGTACAGCACCTCGGGGAAGGCCTCCAGGCGCCGCTCGGCCTCCACCGACTTGCCCGAGCGGGCGCCGCCCGTCACCAGCGTGCGGCGCGGCACGTCGGGCACCTCGTGGTACTCGCCGACGTACAGGGTCGTGCCGTCCGGCACCGCGCGCGCCCCGGCGGCCGCGAGCCGCCGGTCCAGCTCGCGCCCGTTCGGCACGTCGTGGTCCAGATGGACGGCGATCACATCGGTGGTCGCCCCGACCGCCCCGGTCGCCCGCAGCCGGGCCAGCCCGTCGGGGCGGGCCGTCACATCCGCGACCACCATGTCGTACGGACGGAGGTGCTCCTCGGGCAGACCGGCGACGGCGCCGCCGGGCGGCAGATAGAGGAGACGCTCACCGTCCAAGGACGTCACCTCGTACCCCGTACCGGGGGAGTCCATCGACACCGCCCGCACCCGGTGACCGCTGATCAGCGTCAACTCCCGGCCGTCCGGCACCCGCCCCGCGGCCGGCAGCCCGGCCGGCACCTCGACGGCCGGCCCGTCGTGCGGGTGGGTGAGCAGCACCTGCCGTACGCCCACGAGCGAGTGCCCCGACCGGGCGGCGGCCAGCGCGGCGCCCGGGGTCAGGTCGAGCAGCAGCGCCCCGTCCACGAGCAGCGCGGTGGCGGCCCGTGCCCGGGTGCCGCGGGCGGTCGCGCACACGGCGCAGGGGCAGTCGGGGCGGGGGAGCCCGAGGGGGGCGCCGGTGCCGAGCAGAGTCAGTTCCACGCACCGATCCTCCCGCGTCACCGCGAGGGGTGCGCGCCCGGCTACGCTGCGGGCAGGAAACCGATCATCCGGTGAGCCCTCAGGAGGCGGTCATGGCATGGACGTGGCGGTTCGAGAAGTCCGACGGCACGGAGGTCCAGCCGGCGGTGGTGCCGGAGGAGTTCCCGACCCAGGGTGACGCCGAATCCTGGATCGGCGAGTACTGGAAGGACCTCCTGGAGGGAGGCGCGGACCAGGTCGTCCTGTCGGAGGACGGCACGAAGATCTACGGCCCGATGCCTTTGAACGCGGAGGCGTAGGCCCACCAGCGCGGCGATCCCGCCGACCAGGCCCGGCCCACGGGCCTGGCCAGGGGTTGCCGTCCCGCACGGCGGAACGGCAGCCCCCCCAGCCCAAGGGGGGCCTGTCCCGTTCGGCGGAACGCCTGCCCGCCCACCGGCGCTGCGCGTCCCCCTCGGCGGAACGGCAGTTACACGCCCCACCGGAGGGCCCGTCCCGCTCGGCGGAATGCCTGCCCCGGCCACCGGGGGCGCCCGGGAGCACCTCGCGCCACGGGGTCACGCCCGGGTCCGGGGCCCGGGGCCACGTCTGCCCGAGGCGCGCCCCCGGCCACGTTCACATCTCGCCCAGGGTCACGTCCGTCCTGGCCTCCCGGCCGCCCCGTTCGTACACCACCGTCACCCTGTCCCCGGGGGCGCGTGAGGCGAGGGCCTCCGCCAGGGAGGTGATCGTCGTGACGGGGGTGTCGGCGAGACGGGTGATCACGTCGCCCGGGCGGAGCCCCGCCCTCGCCGCGGCCCCGTCCGGCTGCGCCTCGACCACCGCGACCCCCGCCGGCTCGTAGTTCTCGTCGAGGACGGTCCGGCCGACGATGTCCAGGGCCGCCCGGCCCGAGTCGGTGACCCTGCCGTGGCGGATGATCTGGTCCGCGACGGTCCGCACCATCGACGCGGGGATCGCGAAGCCGATCCCCGGCGCGGAGCCGCCGCCCAGCTCCGGGTTGGTGGCCGCCAGCGTGGGGATGCCGATGACCTCGCTGTCCAGGTTGACCAGCGCGCCCCCGCTGTTGCCCGGGTTGATCGGGGCCGACGTCTGGACCATGTTCCCGAGGGTCGCGCCCGTACCACCCCCGGTGCGGGGCTCACTGACCGTGCGGCCGGTCGCCGAGACGATGCCCTGGGTGACGCTGCCGGACAGGCCGAGGGGCGACCCCATCGCGAGGACGATCTGGCCCATGTCGACCTTGGCGGAGTCGCCGAACCGGGCGGGCTTCAGCCCGTCCGGCGGCGCGTCGAGCCGGATCACGGCGAGGTCCTGCTCGGGGTAGGCCGCCACCAGCTTCGCCGCGAGCGCCTGCTGGCCCGTGGCCGTCGTGACCCTGAAGGCCTCCTGCCTGCCGACCACATGCGCGTTGGTGACGATGTGACCCCGGTCGTCGTAGACCACGCCGGAGCCGAGGCTCTCTCCCGCCTCGATCTGGACGACGGACGGCAGGACGTCCCGGATCACCGCCTGGTAGTCGTCCTGGAGCTCGTTGGCGGCGAGCGGTGCCGCGGCCTGGGTGGGACGCTCCACCTGCCCGGCCACCCCGGGCGTGCAGCCGCCGGCCAGGGCGATGACGACACAGGCCCCGGCGGCCAGGGGCAGGAGAAGGCGTCGAGATGCGTCCATGTCCGGAGTATCGGCCCGCCGTGACCCCCCGGCCCGGTGAAGACACCCGAACAGGGTGGCCGCGACCCGGCGGGAGTCAGCCCTGCATGAGTGGCCGCGACCCGGCGGGAGTCAGCCCTGCACGAGTGGCCCCGGCGGGGGTCGCCCCGAAGAAGGTGGCCGCGCCCGGCGGGAGTCAACCCCGATCAGGGGTGGCCGCGCCCGCCCGCGATCAGCCCCGGACGCCGCAGAGGTGGAGAAGCGCGGCGATCCGGCGGTACGGGTCGGTGCGGCCCGCGCGGTCCTCGGCGGCGAGCAGGCGGTCCAGCTCCTCGGCGGCCGGCAGCCCCAGGTCGCCGGGCAGACCGTCGGTGAAGACCCGCACGCCGTACCAGGCGTGCAGCGGCGCCGCGATCCCCGCCAGCGTGGACGCCAGCGCGTCCAGCCGGTCCGCGCGCACCTTGAACCCGGCCGCGTCCGTGTATGTGTCCGACTCGAAGGCGGCCAGCGCCCCCGTCCAGTCCCCGGCGAGCCCCGGCCGCATGGCCAGCGCCTCGGCGTTCCGTACGACCAGGGACAGCAGACCGCCGGGCGCCAGCATCCGGGCCAGGCCCGCGAGCAGCGCGTCCGGCTCGTCCGCGTACATCAGCACCCCGTGGCAGAGCACCACGTCGAAGCTGCCCGGCAGGAAGTGGACGCCCGTCTCGCGGCCGTCGCCCTCGACGAGCCGGACCCGCTCGCGGATCCCGGCCGGCTCGGTCGCCAGCGACTCACGGGCGGCCTTGAGCAACTCCGGATCGGCCTCCAGGCCGGTCACCGTGTGCCCGGCCCTCGCGAGCCGCAGCGCCTGGGTGCCCTGGCCCATGCCGGCGTCGAGGATCCGCAGCCGCTGCCCCACCGGGTAGCGGCCGGCTATCTGCTCGTCCAGCTGGCGCGCGATCAGCTCCTGGCGGACGGTCTCGCGCACACCGCTGTGCCCGCTCGGCCACGGAGAGACGGCGGGCAGCAGCGGACCGCCGCGGGCGGCGGAGCCGGAGGTGTCCGCGCTCAGGGCCGCTCTCCGCGCTTGACCTGGGGCTTCGGCAGCCGCAGTCGGCGCATCTGGAGCGTACGCATCAGGCCGTAGGCCACGGCGCCCCGCTTCGGCTCGTTCGGGAAGCGCTCGTTCAGCTGCTTCTTCAGCCGGAGCCAGATGCCGATCGAGTCGATGACGATCATCACGATCACACCGAGCCAGAGCAGCAGCGAGATGTTCTGCAGCGCGGGAACCCGGATCATCGACAGCACGAGGATCAGCACGGCCATCGGCAGGAAGAACTCCGCGATGGCGAAGCGCGAGTCGACGAAGTCGCGCACGAAGCGGCGGACCGGTCCCTTGTCACGGGCCGGCAGATAACGCTCGTCACCGCTGGCCAGGGCCTCGCGCTGACGGGCCAGGTCCGCGCGGCGCGCCTCGCGCTGACGCTTGGCGGCCTCCTTGCGGTCGGCGGGAACCGTGGCGGCACGGCGACGCTGGGTCTGGGCCTCACTCCGCTTCGGGGTCGGGCGGCCCTTGGGGGCCTCGGGGTCGCGGGGCTGCTTGGAGAGGTCCGCCGTCACCTTGTCGGTGGGGGCCTTCTCTTCATTCGAACGGCTACGGAACACAAAACCCAAGGGTACGTGGTGGGGCGCATGGACCCCAGTCCGGCCGGGAACGATCCGCTAACGGACGGCGTCCTGAAGGAGGTACGCACGGACGACACGCACGGCTTCCCCGGGATCCGTCTACTCCCTGGGCCTGAGGAGGGCCGTCCGCAGTCGTCCTTGGGGAGGAGCACATCCGGCTCCGAACAGTGCGGTAATGGAGACAGGGCCCGTACTGTGGATCCTGTTGGAGTGCTTGAGCCGAGTCCGTCAGAAGGGGGCGCGCGAAGCCCATGAGCGGTGTCATGAAGCGTATGGGGATGATCTTCCGCGCGAAGGCAAACAAGGCCCTTGACCGGGCCGAGGATCCGCGCGAGACCCTCGATTACTCCTACCAGAAGCAGCTGGAGCTCCTGCAGAAGGTCCGGCGGGGCGTCGCAGACGTGGCGACCTCGCGCAAGCGGCTCGAACTGCAGCTGAACCAGCTCCAGAGCCAGTCCTCGAAGCTGGAGGACCAGGGCCGCAAGGCGCTGGCGCTCGGCCGCGAGGACCTGGCCCGCGAGGCGCTCTCCCGGCGGGCGGCGCTGCAGCAGCAGGTGAGCGACCTCGAGGTGCAGCACCAGACGCTGCAGGGCGAGGAGGAGAAGCTCACGCTGGCCTCGCAGCGGCTCCAGGCCAAGGTCGACGCCTTCCGCACGAAGAAGGAGACGATCAAGGCGACGTACACGGCGGCGCAGGCGCAGACCCGCATCGCCGAGTCCTTCTCGGGCATCTCGGAGGAGATGAGCGACGTCGGCGTGGCGATCCAGCGCGCGGAGGACAAGACGGCCCAGCTGCAGGCCCGGGCCGGCGCGATCGACGAGCTCCTCGCCTCGGGCGCGCTCGACGACCAGTCGGGTCTGGCGAAGGACGACATCCAGGCGGAGCTGGACCGGCTGTCCGGCGGTACGGACGTCGAGCTGGAGCTCCAGCGGATGAAGGCGGAGCTGGCGGGAGGCCCCTCGGCGTCGAAGCAGGCGATCGAGGGCGGCACGGGTACCCCGCAGGACCAGCCCCAGCAGTCCTCGCAGCCCAGGTTCGACAAGCAGTGACAGGCACCGACAAGCGGTAAGGACGGCGCGTCATGATCGTACGGATCATGGGGGAGGGCCAGTGGAAGCTGGCGGACAGTCACTTCGCCGAGCTGAACAAGCTCGACGACGAGCTGCTGGCCGAGATGGAGTCGGGTGACGGCACGGGTTTCCGCCGCACCCTCTCGGCCCTCCTGGACGCGGTCCGCACCCTCGGCGAACCCCTCCCGGACGACGCCCTGGAGCCTTCGGAGCTGATCCTCCCCGCCCCGGAGGCGACCCTGGAAGAGGTCCGCGAGATGCTCTCCGGCGACGGCCTGATCCCGGGCTGACCTCGCACACCGACTCGACACGGCACCGCCGGTGCCCCGCTCCCTTCCCGGTGGGCGGGGCACCGGCGCGTTCCACCCCGTACCGTTGCCGGACGTGACCTCCCTCGACAGCGGGTGTCGCCGGGGCCGGAGCTGGCTGCGGACGCACCCCCTCGCCTTCGACGCCGGGCTCGCCCTCGCCGTACTGGCCTGCATGGTCACCGGGTCCTTCGCCGACCCGCACGGCAGCCGCACCGGCCCCACCTTCGGCGACCGCACCCCCGACGCCACCAGCGTGCTCCTCATGGTCCTCGGCGCCGCCGCCCTCGTCCTGCGCCGCCGCGAACCCCTCGCCGTCCTCGGCCTCACCGGAGCGGTCACCCTCGCCGAGCTGATCGCCGACGAGACCCCCGCCCCCGTCGCCATGAGCGCCGTCGTCGCGCTCTACACCGTCGCCTCCCGCACCGACCGGCCCACCACCTGGCGCGTCGGCCTCGCCACCATGGCCCTCCTGACCGCCGGCGCGATGCTCTTCGGGCCGACGCCCTGGTACGCGCAGGAGAACCTGGGCGTCTTCGCCTGGACCGGCATGGCCGCGGCCGCCGGTGACGCCGTCCGCAGCCGCCGCGCCTTCGTCGACGCCATCCGGGAGCGGGCCGAGCGGGCCGAGCGGACCCGGGAGGAGGAGGCCCGGCGCCGGGTCGCCGAGGAACGCCTCCGCATCGCCCGCGACCTGCACGACGTCGTCGCCCACCACATCGCGCTGGTCAACGTGCAGGCCGGGGTCGCCGCCCACGTCATGGACAAGCGGCCCGACCAGGCCAAGGAGGCGCTCGCGCACGTCCGGGAGGCCAGCCGCTCCGCCCTCAACGAACTGCGGGCCACCGTCGGCCTGCTCCGCCAGTCCGGCGACCCCGAGGCGCCCACCGAGCCGGCCCCCGGCCTCGCCGTCCTCGACGAGCTGCTCGCCACCTTCCGCCACGCGGGCCTCCCGGTGGAGCTGGCCCGCGCCGCCGACGACGCCGGGCTGCCCGCGGCCGTCGACCTCGCCGCGTACCGGATCATCCAGGAGGCGCTCACCAACGTGCGCAAGCACGCGGGGCCGGACGCCAAGGCGGAGGTGAGCGTCGTCCGCGTCGGCCGGACGGTCGAGATCACCGTCCTCGACAACGGCACGCCCCGTGCCGCCGTCGCCACCGAGGACGGCGGCGACGACGACGGCGGCGGCGGGGACGGCCACGGCGGTCACGGGCTGATCGGCATGCGCGAGCGCGTCATCGCCCTCGGCGGCAGCCTCACCGCGGCACCCCGCTACGGCGGCGGCTTCCGCGTCCAGGCGATACTGCCCGCAACGGCCCGTACGGGGGAGGACACATGACCATCCGGGTGCTGCTCGCCGACGACCAGGCCCTGCTCCGCAGCGCCTTCAAGGTGCTCGTGAACTCCGAACCCGACATGGAGGTCGTCGCGGAGGCCGCCGACGGTGCCGAGGCCGTCGCCCTCGCCCGCTCCGAGCGCGCCGACGTCGTCCTCATGGACATCCGGATGCCCGGTACGGACGGGCTCGCCGCCACCCGCATGATCACCGCGGACCCGGAGCTCTCGGCCGTACGGATCGTCATGCTGACCACCTTCGAGGTGGACGAGTACGTCGTGCGGTCGCTCCGCGCCGGTGCCTCCGGCTTTCTCGGAAAAGGCGCGGAACCGGAGGAGCTGCTCAACGCCATCCGGATCGCCGCTGCCGGGGAGGCGCTGCTCTCGCCCGTGGCGACGAAAGGCCTGATCGCCAAGTTCCTCGCCCAGGGCGGGCGTTCGGACACCGAGGACGGCCAGGACGCCCCGGCGTACTCCGAGCGGCTCGGCGCCCTCACCACCCGCGAACGCGAGGTGCTGGTCCTCGTCGGCGGCGGCCTCTCCAACGACGAGATCGCCGAACGCCTCGAAGTCAGCCCGCTCACCGTCAAGACCCACGTCAACCGGACCATGGCCAAGCTCGGCGCCCGCGACCGCGCCCAGCTGGTCGTCACGGCCTACGAGTCGGGACTGGTACGCCCAAGGGTGGAGTGAGGGGCGCCTCCGGCGTACTCCAGACGCGGTATGCGCGGCATAGGGATTGGGACCGGGGGGCGAAGATACGGCCCTTCGCATGGCTGATCGTATGAACGGGCCTTCCTCAGCGCCCGCCTGCCGAGCACGCCACAGAAGAGAGACCCCATGTCCTGGCTGTCCAGATTCAGCCTCGCGCAACGGGCCCTGATCGGGCTGATGTCCATCGTCGCCATCGTCTTCGGGGCGATCGCGATACCGCAGCTGAAGCAGCAGTTGCTGCCCTCGATCGAGCTCCCGATGGTGTCGGTGCTCGCGCAGTACCAGGGCGCGTCCCCCGATGTGGTCGAGAAGCAGGTCGTCGAGCCGCTCGAGAGCACCCTCAAGGCCGTCGACGGCATCAAGGGCGTCACCTCCACCGCCTCCGAGGGCAGCGCCGTCATCATGGCCACCTTCGACTACGGCGACGAGGGCACCAAGCAGCTCGTCGCCGATGTCCAGCAGGCCGTGAACCGGGCGCGCGCCACGCTCCCCGACGACGTCGACCCGCAGGTCGTCGCCGGCTCCACCGACGACATCCCGACCGTCGTCCTCGCCGTCACCTCCGACAAGCACCAGCAGGCCCTCGCCGACCAGTTGGAGCGGACCGTCGTCCCGGCCCTGGAGGACATCGACGGCGTCGGGCAGGTCTCCGTCGACGGCGTGCAGGACCTCCAGGTCTCCGTGACCCCCGACGACCGGAAGCTCGCCGCGGCCGGCCTCAGCACCATGAAGCTCGCCGAGGCGATCCGGGCCGGCGGCGGCACGATGCCGGCCGGCTCCTTCTCCGAGGCCGGCAAGAGCCGTACGGTCCAGGTCGGCGGCGGCTTCACCTCGCTCCAGCAGATCCAGGACCTGCGGATCCCGTCGGCGAAGGGCAGGGCGGTCCGCCTCGGCGACGTGGCGGCCGTGAAGCAGGAGGAGTCCTCCCGGGTCTCCCTCACCCGTACCAACGGCAAGCCCAGCCTCGCCGTCATGGCCACCATGGACAACGACGGCAGCGCCGTCGCCATCTCCGACGCGGTCAAGGAGAAGCTGCCCGGCCTCCGCGAGGACCTGGGCGCGGGCGCCGAGCTCACCGTCGTCTCCGACCAGGGACCGGCCGTCTCCAAGTCGATCTCCGGTCTCACCACCGAGGGCGCGCTCGGCCTCGTCATGGCCGTCCTGGTGATCCTGGTCTTCCTGGCCTCGATCCGCTCGACCCTGGTCACCGCGGTCTCCATCCCGCTCTCGGTGGTCCTGGCCCTGATCGTGCTCTGGACCCGCGACCTCTCGCTCAACATGCTGACGCTCGGTGCCCTCACCATCGCCATCGGCCGGGTCGTCGACGACTCGATCGTGGTCCTGGAGAACATCAAGCGGCACCTCGGCTACGGCGAGGAGCGCCAGGCGGCGATCCTCACGGCCGTACGGGAAGTGGCGGGCGCCGTCACCTCCTCCACCCTCACGACGGTCGCCGTCTTCCTGCCGATCGGGCTCGTCGGCGGCATGGTGGGCGAGCTGTTCGGCTCGTTCAGCCTGACGGTCACGGCCGCCCTGCTCGCCTCCCTCCTCGTCTCGCTCACCGTCGTCCCGGTTCTCTCGTACTGGTTCCTGCGCGCCCCCAAGGGCACCTCGCCGGACCCGGAGGAGGCCCGCCGGGTGGCCGAGGAGAAGGAGAACAAGAGCCGGCTCCAGCGCCTGTACGTCCCCGTCCTGCGCTTCGCGACCCGGCGCCGCCTCACCAGCGTGGCGATCGCGGTCGTCGTCCTGGCCGGCACCTTCGGCATGGCCCCGCTCCTGAAGACCAACTTCTTCGACCAGGGCGAGCAGGAGGTCCTCTCCATCAAGCAGGAGCTGGCCCCCGGCACCAGCCTCGCCGCCTCCGACGAGGCCGCGAAGAAGGTCGAGCGGGTCCTCGCCACGACCGACGGCGTGAAGGACTACCAGGTCACGGTCGGCTCCTCGGGCTTCATGGCCGCCTTCGGCGGCGGCACGGGCGCCAACCAGGCCTCGTACCAAGTGACGCTGGAGGACGCGGCCTCCGCCGACAGCACCCGCGACGCCATCGACGAGGCGCTCGCCAGGCTCGACGGCATCGGCGACACCACGATCGCGGCGGGCGACGGCTTCGGCAGCCAGGACCTGAGCGTGGTCGTCAAGGCGGCCGACGCGGACACCCTGAAGAAGGCGTCCGAGGCGGTCAAGGCCGAGGTCGCGAAGCTCGACGACGTCACCGACGTCCAGAGCGACCTCTCCCAGTCGGTGCCGCGGATCTCCGTCAAGGCCACCGCCAGGGCGGCGGACGCCGGCTTCGACGACACCACCCTCGGCATGGCCGTCGCCCAGGCGGTGCGCGGCACCCCCGCGGGCAAGGCGCTCCTCGACGACACCGAGCGGAACATCGTCCTGACCTCGGCGAAGCCGGCCACGACGATGGCCGAACTGAAGGCGCTGCCGCTCGGGCCGGTCAGGCTCGGCGACATCGCCGAGGTGAAGCTGGTCCCCGGCCCGGTCTCGATGACCCGGATCGACGGCTCGCGCGCGGCGACGATCACGGCCAAGCCGACCGGTGACAACACCGGCGCGGTCAGCGCCGCCCTCCAGTCGAAGATCGACGCACTCGAGCTGCCGCAGGGCGCGACCGCGTCCATCGGCGGTGTCTCCGAGGACCAGTCCGAGGCGTTCGTCAACCTGGGTCTGGCGATGCTCGCGGCGATCGCGATCGTCTTCATGCTGCTCGTGGCGACCTTCAGGTCGCTGGTCCAGCCGCTGATCCTGCTCGTCTCGATCCCGTTCGCGGCGACCGGCGCGATCGGCCTGCTGCTCCTGACCGGCACGGCGATGGGTGTCCCGGCGATGATCGGCATGCTGATGCTGATCGGCATCGTGGTGACCAACGCGATCGTCCTGATCGACCTGATCAACCAGTACCGGGCCCAGGGACTGGGCGTCGTCGAGGCGGTCGTCGAGGGCGGCCGGCACCGCTTGCGCCCGATCCTGATGACGGCGCTGGCGACGATCTTCGCGCTGCTGCCGATGGCGCTCGGCATCACCGGCGAGGGCGGTTTCATCGCCAAGCCGCTGGCGGTGGTGGTGATCGGCGGCCTGATCACCTCGACGCTGCTGACCCTGCTGCTCGTCCCGACGCTGTACGCGATGGTCGAACTGCGCAAGGAGCGCCGGGCCGAGAAGAAGGCGGCGAAGAAGGGGGCGAGGAAGGCGAAGCGTGACGGCTCCCTCGACAACCCCGACCAGCCGGACGTGACCCCCGCGGACGCGACCCTGCTGGACAGGCTGGACGCGCTGGACATCTGACGCCACGCACGCCGAAGGGCGCCCCGCGACCATGCGGGGCGCCCTTCGCGCGGTGCGGCCGGAGTTACGGCAGGGCGAGCATCCGCTCCAGTGCCAGCTTCGCGAAGCTCTCCGTCTCCTTGTCGACCTCGATCCGGTTGACCAGGTTGCCCTCGGCCAGCGACTCCAGCGCCCACACCAGGTGCGGCAGGTCGATCCGGTTCATCGTCGAGCAGAAGCAGACCGTCTTGTCGAGGAAGACGACCTCCTTGTCCGGGTGCGCGTCGGCCACGCGCCGGACCAGGTTCAGCTCCGTGCCGATCGCCCACTTCGAGCCGGCCGGGGCCGCCTCCAGCGTCTTGATGATGTACTCGGTCGAGCCGACGTAGTCCGCCGCCGCCACGACCTCGTGCTTGCACTCCGGGTGCACGAGCACGTTCACGCCCGGGATCCGCTCCCGCACGTCGTTGACCGAGTCCAGCGAGAACCGGCCGTGCACCGAGCAGTGACCCCGCCACAGGATCATCTTCGCGGCCCGCAGCTCCTCGACGGTCAGGCCGCCGTTCGGCTTGTGCGGGTTGTAGAGGACGCAGTCCTCCAGCGTCATCCCCATCTCGCGCACCGCGGTGTTCCGGCCCAGGTGCTGGTCGGGCAGGAAGAGCACCTTCTCGCCCTGCTCGAAGGCCCAGTCCAGGGCGCGCTTGGCGTTCGACGAGGTGCAGATCGTGCCCCCGTGCTTGCCGGTGAAGGCCTTGATGTCGGCCGAGGAGTTCATGTACGAGACGGGTACGACCTGCTCGGCGATGCCGGCCTCGGTCAGCACGTCCCAGCACTCGGCGACCTGCTCGGCGGTGGCCATGTCGGCCATCGAGCAGCCGGCCGCCAGGTCCGGCAGGACGACCTTCTGGTCGTCGGTGGTGAGGATGTCGGCCGACTCGGCCATGAAGTGCACGCCGCAGAAGACGATGTACTCGGCCTCCGGGCGCGCCGCGGCGTCGCGGGCGAGCTTGAAGGAGTCACCGGTCACGTCGGCGAACTGGATGACCTCGTCGCGCTGGTAGTGGTGGCCGAGGACGAAGACCTTGTCCCCGAGCTTCTCCTTGGCCGCCCTGGCGCGCTCCACCAGGTCCGGGTCGGAGGGCGACGGCAGGTCGCCGGGGCACTCCACGCCGCGCTCGCTCTTCGGGTCGGCCTCGCGGCCGAGCAGCAGCAGGGCGAGCGGCGTCGGCTGAACGTCCAGGGGCTGGGCGGTGGTCACGTCACGCACCCTTTCTTTTCCAATTCAGTGCGGCAGAGCCGCTCCAGCGGAGCCGGTGTTTGCACCGGAGGCTTCTTCGTCAGGCTTTTCGTCGAAATGACGCTATCTATCATAACCGCTTCGTGTCAGTTTGACGATGTCCATAGTGTCGATGTGACGAATTCGGGCACCACGCGGCGGTGCTTGCTCGCGAGCGGGTGTGCGAGCATGAAAGGGACAAGACGTGAAGACGCGGCCTCCGCCCGGAATGAAACCCGGGCCCCGCCGGTTGCAACCGTCGGCAAGCAGTCTCCGTACAACCCGGGAGAGAAGCAGATGTCCGTATCGGACGAGAAGACCACTGTCAGCGACGGCATCCTCCTGTCTGACGCCGCCGCGGCCAAGGTCAAGGCCCTGCTCGACCAGGAAGGCCGCGACGACCTCGCGCTGCGCGTCGCCGTTCAGCCCGGTGGCTGCTCCGGCCTGCGTTACCAGCTCTTCTTCGACGAGCGTTCGCTCGACGGCGACGTCGTCAAGGACTTCGACGGCGTCAAGGTCGTCACCGACCGCATGAGCGCCCCGTACCTCGGCGGTGCCTCCATCGACTTCGTCGACACCATCGAGAAGCAGGGCTTCACGATCGACAACCCGAACGCCACGGGCTCCTGCGCCTGCGGCGACTCGTTCAGCTAAGCACTTCGGCCGAACGGCACGACGAAGGCGGCGGCCCGGGAAATCCCGGGCCGCCGCCTTCGTCGTGCCGTGCTCACCCGCGCGGTACGGGCTCCCCGCTCGCCGCGTCCAGCACGGTCCGGGCGGCCAGCGGCTGCTTGAGGTCCACCGTCCGCGTCACCTCCACCGCGATGGCGATGCACGCGCGGCCGGGGTCGGTCGGCCGCTCCGTCACCCGCACGGTGACCTTGCCGGGGCCCTCCTCCGCCGTCGCCGTGTACTCGCTGCACACCCCTCCCCAGAAGGTGACGGACAGCTTCGTGCCGGTGCCGTCGATCCGGTACGACTCGACGCGCCGCACGGGCTCGGCGCCCTCCTCCGTCCCCGGCGTGGGGGTCGGGCTCGGGCTCGGCTTCGCCGGGGGCGCCAGATGCTCCGGGGCCACCGCCGTCCGGACGACCGTGGACGGCCGCGCGCCCGCCTCCCCCTCCACCGTGAACAGCCACGACGGTACGAGCGCCCGCTCGCCGTCCACGAACTGCGCGGCGAGACCGAAGACCGCGCCCGTGACCGCCAGCTCCTTCGGCGGTACGTCAGGCTTGCACGTCGCCGCCGGAGGCACGGGGGACCCGGGCGGCGCGGGGGCCTCCGCCGCCGGCGGATCGGTGGCGCAGCCCCCGATGCCGATCGTGCCCGGCCCGCTCGCCGCCTTGTTCAGCTCCTCGAGAGCCTTCTCGGCCCCGATCACCGGATACTCGGCACCCTTCGCCGGGTCCTTCAGCTGCCCGCTGCCCGCGACCAGCTCACCGCCCGGCCCGACATGGATCCCGGTCGACCAGCCGTACGTCGGCAGCCCGCCCACGACCGGGTCGGCGTTGACCACCCGTACGGTGCCGCCCATCACCTGGCTCGCGTCCAGCTTCGCGTCGTCCTGGCCGATCGCCTTCAGCACGGGCGCCGCCGCGGCCCGCGCCGCCGCCTCGCCCACCGGCCCGCCGCGTGGAGGCTTCGGCTCGCCCGGGGGCGGGCACGCCCTGCCCTTGAGGCAGGTGTCACCGGCCGGCCCTCCGTCGTACCGCGAGAACGTCCAGCTGCCCGGCGCCTCGGCCGACACGTCGAGCCGCAGACCCGAGCCGTCCTTCTCCGGGGCGATCTTCCAGACCTCGCCCTCCAGCCTCGGCGCGCCCGCGATGCCGAGGGCCTTCGCCAGCCGGCTCACCTCGGCCGAGGTGACCCGGCCCTCGGGCCGGTGGACCGGGGCCGAGGAGGGCCCCTCGGGGAGGGGGCCCTTCGCCTTGTAGACGGCGCCACCGCCCGGGTCGGGCTCTCCCGGGGCGATGCCGGGTCCGCCGTCGTCGCCGGCCTTCGCGTCCAGGCGCAGGGGTGGGGGTGGCGCCGCGGCGCCGCCGCTCGTCCCACCGCCGTCCGCCGTGGTCGCCAGGTACACACCGCCGCCGCCGGCCAGCAGGACGCCCGCGGCCACCGATGCGACCAGCACCGGACCGCGCCTGTGTCGCCGGCTCTCCGAACCGCTCACCGCATCGCTCCTTCAGACGTGGGGGAGATCCCCCAGCGGGAAGTCACCGATGGGACGGAAAAGGTGAGCGGGCGGTTCCCCTTTCCGTCCTCAGGCGCCGTATTCGGAGGTGGCGTCGATCAGCCGCGCCGAGGCGGGCGGGACGACGACGCCGTGGATCAGGGCGGGGGAGACCGGAGCGGCCGCGGCGGTCGCGGGGACCACCCAGTGCGGGGCCATCCGCGCGCTGTCGCCGCGCAGCTGGGCCAGGCTGAGCTCGGGCTCCTGGTGCTCGCGAGGAGCGGGGTACATGGACATAGGCGCACCGTACGCACGGCACCGCATCGGGGAAAAGGCCTACTCTGGGGTAGTTTCCACTGGTCGGCAGGGCGTTCCCCACCCGGTAGCGTGAACTGTCAACCCCTTTCCGTACCCGCAGGAGCGCCCAGCCGTGCGTATCGCAGTCACCGGCTCCATCGCCACCGACCACCTCATGACCTTCCCCGGCCGGTTCGCGGACCAGCTCGTCGCGGACCAGCTCCACACGGTCTCCCTCTCCTTCCTCGTCGACAACCTCGACATCCGGCGGGGAGGCGTCGGCCCGAACATCTGCTTCGGCATGGGCCAGCTCGGCGGCAACCCGATCCTCGTCGGAGCGGCCGGCTACGACTTCGACGAGTACCGCGCCTGGCTCGACCGCCACGGCGTCGACACCGGTTCCGTCCGGATCTCCGAGGTCCTGCACACCGCCCGCTTCGTCTGCACCACGGACAAGGACCACAACCAGATCGGCTCCTTCTACACGGGCGCGATGAGCGAGGCCCGGCAGATCGAGCTCAAGTCGGTCGCCGACCGCGTGGGCGGTCTCGACCTGGTGCTGATCGGCGCCGACGACCCCGAGGCGATGCTGCGCCACACCGAGGAGTGCAAGACGCGGGGGATCCCCTTCGCCGCCGACTTCTCGCAGCAGATCGCGCGGATGGACGGCGAGGAGATCCGCACCCTCCTGGACGGCGCGACCTACCTTTTCTCCAACGAGTACGAGAAGGGGCTCATCGAGTCCAAGACGGGCTGGACCGACGAGGAGATCCTCGCCAGGGTCGGCCACCGGGTCACCACCCTCGGCTCGCGCGGCGTCCGCATCGAGTGCGCGGGCGAGCCGGCGATCGAGGTCGGCTGCCCGGAGGAGGAGGCGAAGGTCGACCCGACCGGCGTGGGCGACGCCTTCCGCGCCGGCTTCCTCACGGGTCTTTCCTGGGGCGTCGGCCTGGAGCGCGCGGCGCAGGTCGGCTGCATGCTCGCGACGCTGGTGATCGAGACCCTGGGCACCCAGGAGTACACCCTGGCCCGCGCCCACTTCATGGAGCGCTTCACCAAGGCGTACGGCGACGACGCCGCGAGCGAGGTCCAGACCTACCTGCCCTGACCGCGGGGGCCCCGGCCCGCACCACCACGCGTGCGCCGCGCTGGTGGTGCGGGCGAGGCCCCGGTGTCTACGCCATCCGGCGGACCACGTAGGCCGTGCCGCCCTTCGGGGAGGGCTCCTCGCCCACGTACTGCTGGCCGCGCATCTCGCACCAGGCCGGGATGTCCAGGCGGGCCGCCTCGTCGTCGGCCAGGACGGTGACCGTGCCGCCCAGCGGGACCTCGCCGATCACCTTCGCCAGTTCGATGACCGGGATCGGGCAGCGCCTGCCGAGGGCGTCCACCACGAGCGAACCCGAGTCGGCCGCCGCCGCCCCGGTCGCCGGCTCCGGTGCGCCGAGCCGCTCCCGTACCCCCGCCACCACCCCGGGCAGCACGTCGAGGAAGCGTTCGACGTCCTCCTCGGGCGTCCCCGCCGGCAGGGACACCCGGACGTTCCCCTCGCTCAGCACCCCCATCGCCCGCAGCACATGGCTGGGCGTCAACGTCGAACTCGTACACGACGAACCGGACGAAACGGAGAAACCCTCCCGGTCCAGCTCGTGCAACAGCGTCTCCCCGTCGACATAGAGACAGGAGAACGTCACGAGATGGGGCAGCCGGCGCACCGGATCGCCCACCACCTCCACATCCGGCACCAGCTCCGGAACCCGGCCCCTGATCCGGTCCACCAGACCCCGCAGCCGCGCCCCCTCGGCCTCCGCCTCCGCGCGCACCGCCCGCAGCGACGCCGCCGCGGCGACGATCGCCGGCAGGTTCTCGAACCCCGCCGCCCGCCCCGACTCCCGCTCGTCCGCGGGACCTTGGGGCGCGAACCGCACCCCCTTCCGTACGGCGAGCAGCCCGACCCCCGCCGGGCCGCCCCACTTGTGCGCGCTCGCCGCGAGCAGCGACCAGCCGCCCTCGACCGGCCCCCAGCCCAGCGACTGCGCCGCGTCCACCAGGAGCGGGACCCCCGCCGCCCGGCACGCCTCCGCGACCTCCGCCACCGGCTGCACCGTCCCCACCTCGTGGTTGGCGGACTGCAGGCAGGCCAGCGCCGTCCCCTCGTCCAGCGCCGCCGCGAAGGCCGCCGTCTCCACCGCGCCCGACCGGCCCACCGGCACCTCGGTCAGCGAGCCGCCCGCCGCCGCGTGCGCCTCGGCCGCGTGCAGCACGGAGGAGTGTTCGACCGCCGACACCACGAGCCGGGTCCCGACACGCCGACGGCCCGCGAGCGCCCCGGAAATTCCCGAGTGAACCGCGCGCGTCCCCGAAGGGGTGAACACCAGCTCGTCGGGGCGGCAGCCCACCGCCTCCGCCGCGGCCTCCCGCGCCGCGTCCAGGAGCAGGCGCGCCCGCCGCCCCTCGCGGTAGAGCCGGGCCGGGTCGGCCCACCCCTCGTCCAGGGAGGCGAGCAGCGCCTGGCGGGCCACGGGGTGCAGCGGGGCGGAGGAAGCGGCGTCGAAGTAGGGCACATAAACACGGTAGGCCCTCCCGCCTCCCCGCTCCGTAAGCCCCCGTCATATGCCCGGTCCGCGCCGCCCATCGCTCCACGCGCCGGCCTTCGGCCGACCCCCCGGCGGCGGCCGCGGACCCGCCCGCGGAATGATCACGTCCACCCCTTCGGGGTGTCGGGCGGCGCGTTGGGCACCCTCCCCGCGCGACCCCAAATAGCGTCCAGTAGGGTTTGGTCCGCATAAACATCCAAACCCCTGCCCGCGGCCGGGGCGGCGACCGACCCGGAAGACGGCCGTAGCCGACCAGCGCGGGCCGAGACTCTCGGGAAGGCGCTACGTGAGTCCCAACGGCTCCGACCTCCCCCGCAGCCAAGGCGCGGGTGGTACCCCCACGTCTCGGCGCCCGATGCGGCGGAAGCTGCCGCAGGTGCTGACTGCGGGCCTGATCCTGGCGACAGCCACCGGCTGCTCGTACAACTGGGAAGACTTCCCCCGCCTTGGTATGCCCACCCCGGTAACGGAAGAGGCGCCGCGGATCCTCTCCCTCTGGCAGGGCTCGTGGGCGGCTGCGCTCGCCACGGGCGTCCTTGTCTGGGGTCTGATCCTGTGGTCGGTCATCTTCCACCGGCGCAGCCGCACCAAGGTCGAGGTACCTCCGCAGACGCGGTACAACATGCCCATCGAGGCGCTGTACACGGTCACCCCGCTCATCATCGTCTCCGTGCTCTTCTACTTCACGGCGCGCGACGAGTCGAAGCTCCTCCAGCTCAGCCCGAAGCCCACCCACACCATCAACGTGGTCGGCTACCAGTGGAGCTGGGGCTTCAACTACATCGAGAACGTGCCGGGTGTCACCGGCGACGCCAAGACGGACAAGAACCTGGCGGGCGTGCCCGACAGGTACAAGAACCAGTTCCCGGCCAACGCCGGCGGCGTCTACGACGCCGGCATCCCGGGGGACCGGAACCCGCAGAACGGCAACCCGGGCCCGACCCTGTGGCTGCCCAAGGGCGAGAAGGTCCGGTTCGTCCTGACCTCCCGTGACGTCATCCACTCCTTCTGGGTGGTCCCCTTCCTGATGAAGCAGGACGTCATCCCCGGCCACCCCAACGCCTTCGAGGTGACCCCGACGCGTGAGGGCACCTTCATGGGCAAGTGTGCCGAGCTCTGCGGTGTCGACCACTCCCGGATGCTCTTCAACGTCAAGGTGGTCTCCCCGGAGCGTTACCAGCAGCACCTGAAGGAGCTGGCGGAGAAGGGGCAGACCGGCTACATCCCGTCGGGCATCGAGCAGACGGACCCGGCCAGGAACGCGGAGAAGAAGCAACTGTGAGCATCCTCAACGAACCCCAGGGTGCGGCCGCGGCTGAGGACTCGTACGAGAACGAGGTCCCGGTACGCCGCAAGCAGCCCGGCAATGTCGTGGTCAAGTGGCTCACCACCACCGACCACAAGACGATCGGCACCCTCTACCTGGTCACGTCGTTCATCTTCTTCTGCGTCGGCGGACTCATGGCGCTCTTCATGCGCGCCGAGCTGGCCCGTCCGGGCACGCAGATCATGTCGAACGAGCAGTTCAACCAGGCGTTCACGATGCACGGCACGATCATGCTGCTGATGTTCGCGACGCCGCTGTTCGCCGGATTCGCGAACTGGATCATGCCGCTGCAGATCGGCGCGCCCGACGTGGCGTTCCCGCGGCTGAACATGTTCGCGTACTGGCTGTACCTCTTCGGCTCGCTCATCGCGGTGGCCGGCTTCCTCACCCCGCAGGGCGCGGCCGACTTCGGCTGGTTCGCCTACGCCCCGCTGTCGGACGCCGTCCGCTCGCCGGGTGTCGGCGCCGACATGTGGATCATGGGTCTGGCCTTCTCCGGCTTCGGCACGATCCTCGGCTCGGTCAACTTCATCACCACGATCATCTGCATGCGCGCTCCGGGCATGACGATGTTCCGGATGCCGATCTTCACCTGGAACGTGCTGCTGACCGGTGTGCTGGTCCTGCTCGCCTTCCCGGTCCTCGCGGCCGCGCTGTTCGCCCTGGAGGCGGACCGCAAGTTCGGGGCCCACATCTTCGACGCCGCCAACGGCGGCTCGCTGCTGTGGCAGCACCTCTTCTGGTTCTTCGGACACCCCGAGGTGTACATCATCGCCCTGCCGTTCTTCGGCATCGTCTCCGAAGTGATCCCGGTCTTCAGCCGCAAGCCGATGTTCGGCTACATCGGTCTGGTGGCCGCGACCATCGCGATCGCCGGTCTCTCGGTGACCGTGTGGGCCCACCACATGTACGTCACCGGTGGTGTGCTGCTGCCGTTCTTCTCCTTCATGACGTTCCTCATCGCCGTACCGACCGGCGTGAAGTTCTTCAACTGGATCGGAACGATGTGGAAGGGCTCGTTGTCCTTCGAGACACCGATGCTCTGGACGATCGGCTTCCTGGTCACCTTCACCTTCGGTGGTCTGACCGGCGTCATCCTGGCCTCGCCGCCGATGGACTTCCACGTCTCCGACTCGTACTTCGTCGTCGCGCACTTCCACTACGTCGTCTTCGGCACCGTGGTCTTCGCGATGTTCGCCGGCTTCCACTTCTGGTGGCCGAAGTTCACCGGCAAGATGCTGGACGAGCGGCTCGGCAAGATGACGTTCTGGACGCTGTTCATCGGCTTCCACGGCACGTTCCTGGTGCAGCACTGGCTGGGCGCCGAGGGCATGCCGCGTCGTTACGCGGACTACCTCGACGCCGACGGCTTCACCGCGCTGAACACGATCTCGACGATCTCCTCGTTCCTGCTCGGTCTGTCGATCCTGCCGTTCTTCTACAACGTGTGGAAGACCGCCAAGTACGGCAAGAAGATCGAGGTCGACGACCCGTGGGGCTACGGCCGTTCGCTGGAGTGGGCCACCTCCTGCCCGCCCCCGCGGCACAACTTCCTCACCCTGCCGCGGATCCGTTCCGAATCCCCGGCGTTCGACCTGCACCACCCTGAGATCGCGGCGATCGACCAGCTCGAGAACAAGCCGCACGAGGCCGCGGCTCTCACTGGCGGCAAGGAGGCCGGCAAGTGAAGATCCAGGGCAAGATGTTCATCTGGCTGAGCGTCTTCATCCTCGCCATGGCCGTCATCTACGGCGTGTGGTCGAAGGAGCCGGTCGGCACCACGGCGCTCTTCCTGGCCTTCGGCCTGGCCATCATGATCGGCTACTACCTGGCCTTCACGGCCCGGCGGGTCGACGCGATGGCGCAGGACGACAAGGAGGCCGACGTCGCGGACGAGGCCGGTGAAGTGGGCTTCTTCGCCCCGCACAGCTGGCAGCCGCTCTCGCTCGGCATCGGCGGCGCGCTCGCCTTCCTCGGCATCGCGATGGGCTGGTGGCTGCTGTACTTCTCGGCTCCGCTGATCCTGGTCGGCCTGTTCGGCTGGGTGTTCGAGTTCTACCGCGGCGAGAACCAGAACCAGTAGCGCCACCCGCAGCACCCGCAGCACCCCGAGGGGCCCGGCCACTTCGTCACCGAAGTGGCCGGGCCCCTCTTTCGGAGCACCCGGCGCGCTGGCTCGCGGGAATGTTCTTACGGTGATCTCATGAACGACACGCCGCGCATTCGGACTGTTGTGAGCTGCACCTTCCTGGCTGTCACCGTCACCGCCGGCGCCACCGCCTGCGCGGGCTCCGAGGGCCACCCGCTGTCGACCCGTCCGTACGACGCGGCGCGGCACGTCTCCTTCAACGCCCCGGCGGACGGCAAGAAGGCCGACCCCGACAAGGCGCTGGAGATCACCGCCAAGGGCGGCGAAGGCCGCATCACCGATGTGACGGCCGTCGACGCCACCGGCCACCACCTCGCGGGCGAGCTCACCGCAGACGGGCAGCTCTGGCGCTCCACCGGCTCACTGACGGCCGGAGCCCGCTACACCGTCAAGGTCTCCACGGAGGACCAGGAGGGCGCTCCCGGCACCCGTACGTTCACCTTCGAGACGGCCCCGGCGAAGCGGTCCCTCACGGTGGAGTTCGGCCCGGAGGCGGGCAAATACGGCGTCGGGCAGCCCATCACGGCCGACCTCAGCCTCCCCGTCAAGGACAGGAAGTCCCGGGCGGTCGTGGAACGGGCCCTGAAGGTGCGCTCCACGCCCTCGGTGGAGGGCTCCTGGCACTGGGTGGACGACGAGAAGCTGCACTACCGTCCCAAGGAGTACTGGCCCACGGGCGCGGTGATCACCGCCACCGCCAACCTGGCCGGCGTCAAGGTGGGCGACAAGCTCTACGGCGGCGAGTCCAAGCCGCTGAAGCTCACGATCGGCGACCGGATCGAGGCGATCGCGGACGCGGGCTCGCACTACATGACCGTGCGGCGCAACGGAGAAGTGATCAACACCATTCCGGTGACCACCGGCAAGCCGGGCTTCTCCACCCGTAACGGCATCAAGGTGGTGCTCGGCAAGGAGTACTTCGTACGGATGCGCGGTACCAGCGTCGGCATCGCGGAGGGCACCTCCGAGTCGTACGACCTGCCCGTCTACTACGCGACCCGGGTCACCTGGAGCGGCGAGTACGTCCACGCGGCGCCCTGGTCCGTCGGCTCGCACGGAGTCGCCAACGTCAGCCACGGCTGTGTCGGCATGTCGACGGGGAACGCGGCCTGGTTCTACGAGACCGTCCGGCCCGGCGACATCGTGAAGACGATCAACAGCTACGGCGACACGATGGACACCTTCGGCAACGGCTTCGGCGACTGGAACCTGCCCTGGGACAAGTGGCGCAAGGGCAGCGCCCTGGTCGAACCGAACCAGAACGCCGCCAACCCGCCCGACCCCACCCGACTGAGGCCGTCGATCTAGACATCAGCCGTTCGGGCGTCAGCCGTTCAGACGTCGATGCAGAGGCGGGTACGCAGCAGGGACGCCAGGGACGCCGCGAAATCCACCGGTTCGACCGGGAGGGTCACCGCGGCGTCCGCGCGGCTCCAGGTGGCCAGCCAGGCGTCCTGCGGGCGGCCGATCAGGAGCAGCACCGGCGGGCAGCGGAAGACCTCGTCCTTGATCTGGCGGCAGACGCCCATCCCGCCGGCCGGCACGGCCTCGCCGTCCAGCACGCAGACGTCGACACCGCCCTCCTCCAGGCGCTTCAGCACCGCGGGGAGCGTCGCGCACTCGACGAACTCGACCGGGGGAACGTCGGCCGCGGGCCTGCGTCCCGCAGCCAGCCGCACCTGTTCCCGCGTTTTCGCGTCGTCGCTGTAGACCAGGACCGTGGCGCTCGACTGCATCGTTCCTCCGTGAAGGTCATCAACCGATGCGCCGGATGCTACTCCGTCCCACCCCGCGTCAACACCGGTCGTACGCCGCCGGGGAGGCCGTTTCGATGGGCCGTTCGGGCTGGACGCGGGCCCCGGACACTCCGAACGGCACCCCCCGGAGTGAGGGCGGGATAAGCGACCGACATAATGTCGGTCGTGGCGACAGTAACGACAGTAGAAACAGGGCACGCGCACCCGTCGGTCAATCGACCGAACCTCACCAGCGTCGGAACCATCATCTGGTTGAGTTCCGAGCTGATGTTCTTCGCGGCCCTCTTCGCGATGTACTTCACCCTGCGATCGGTGACGGGTGCCGAGTTCTGGACGGAAAAGGCCTCGGCCTTGAACTTCCCGTTCTCGGCGACCAACACCACGATCCTGGTGCTCTCCTCCCTCACCTGCCAGCTCGGCGTCTTCGCCGCGGAGCGGGGCGATGTGAAGAAGCTCCGGACGTGGTTCATCATCACGTTCGTGATGGGTGCGATCTTCATCGGCGGCCAGGTCTTCGAGTACACCGAGCTGGTCAAGCACGAGGGCCTCTCGCTCTCGTCGGACCCGTACGGCTCTGTGTTCTACCTGACCACCGGCTTCCACGGCCTGCACGTGACGGGCGGTCTCATCGCCTTCCTGCTGGTCCTGGGCCGGACGTACGCCGCCAAGAGATTCACTCACGAGCAGGCAACCGCCGCCATCGTCGTGTCCTACTACTGGCACTTCGTCGATGTCGTCTGGATCGGCCTCTTCGCCACGATCTACATGATCAAGTAATCGGGGCGCCATCCTGGCGAACTGAGACATCCAGCAAGCATCGACGCAGAAGATCCTGACACCGGGGTAATCCGTGAAAAAGCTCTCCGCACGACGACGCCATCCGCTGGCGGCGGTCGTCGTCCTCCTTCTCGCGCTGGCGGCCACTGGGGGGCTGTACGCCGCGTTCGCGCCCGCGGGCACGGCGAAGGCCGATGAAACCGCCCAGTCCCTCGCCATCGAGGAGGGCCAGAAGCTGTACTCCGTCGGCTGCGCCAGCTGCCACGGAACCGGCGGTCAGGGCACCTCTGACGGCCCGTCCCTGGTCGGCGTCGGCTCTGCCGCCGTGGACTTCCAGGTCGGCACGGGCCGCATGCCGGCCCAGCAGCCGGGCGCCCAGGTGCCGAAGAAGAAGGTCGTCTACTCGCAGGCTGAGATCGATCAGCTCGCGGCGTACGTCGCCTCCCTCGGCGCCGGCCCGACCACGCCGAAGCCGAGCCAGTACAGCGTCGAAGGCGCCAACATCGGCCGCGGCGGCGAACTGTTCCGTAACAACTGCGCCCAGTGCCACAACTTCACCGGTGAGGGCGGCGCGCTGACGCACGGCAAGTACGCCCCGAGCCTCGAAGGCGTGAGCCCGAAGCACCTGTACGAGGCCATGCAGACCGGCCCGCAGAACATGCCCTCCTTCCCGGACTCCACGATGCCGGAGAAGGAGAAGAAGGACATCATCGCGTACGTCCAGGCCGTCAACAGCGACAAGACCGACAACCCCGGCGGCCTCTCGCTCGGTGGCCTCGGCCCCGTCAGCGAGGGTCTGTTCGGCTGGATCTTCGGTCTGGGCTCGCTGATCGCAGTTGCCGTCTGGGTCGCGGCCCACACCGCTAAGGCCAAGAAGTCATGAGTAGCCAAGAGATTCCAGAAGAGAACCTGCCCTCCACGCAGGACACCGCGCACGGCGCGGTGAAGGTCGCGGTCGCGGACGACCCGTTCGCCGACCCGGGCCTTCCGCCCCACAAGCCGCGCATCCAGGACATCGACGAGCGGGCCGCCAAGCGGTCCGAGCGTGCGGTCGCCTTCATGTTCACGCTGTCGATGCTGGCCACCGTCGGCTTCATCGCCTCGTACGTGATCTTCCCGGTCGACAAGATCGTGTACGTCTGGCCGCTCGGCCGGGTGAGCGCGCTCAACCTCGCCCTGGGTCTGACCCTCGGTGCCGCGCTCTTCTTCATCGGCGCGGGCGCGGTCCACTGGGCCCGCACCCTGATGTCCGACGTCGAGATCGCGGACGAGCGTCACCCGATCCAGGCCTCCGCGGAGACCAAGGCGAAGGTCATGTCGGACTTCGCGGCCGGTGCCGCCGAGTCCGGGATGGGCCGGCGCAAGCTGATCCGCAACACGATGTTCGGCGCGCTGTCCCTCGTACCGCTCTCCGGCCTGGTGCTGCTGCGCGACATGGGTCCGCTGCCCGAGAAGAAGCTCCGGACCACGATGTGGGCCAAGGGGCTGCAGCTGATCAACATGAACACGCACGAGCCGCTGCGTCCCGAGGACGTCGCGGTCGGTTCGCTGACCTTCGCGATGCCCGAGGGCCTCTCGGAGCACGACCACAACTTCCAGGTCGAGATCGCCAAGGCCGCCCTGATGATCGTCCGCATCCAGCCGGAGGACATCAAGGACAAGCGCGAGCTCGAGTGGTCGCACGAGGGCATCGTCGCCTTCTCGAAGATCTGCACCCACGTGGGCTGCCCGATCTCCCTGTACGAGCAGCAGACGCACCACGTGCTCTGCCCGTGCCACCAGTCCACCTTCGACCTCTCCGACGGCGCCCGCGTCATCTTCGGCCCGGCCGGTCACGCCCTCCCGCAGCTGCGGATCGGCGTGAACGACAAGGGCTTCCTCGAGGCGCTCGGCGACTTCGACGAGCCCGTCGGCCCTGCCTTCTGGGAGCGCGGATGAGCACTGTGACCAACACGCAGAAGAAGGCACCCGCCGGTGAGCGGGTCGCCGACTGGGCCGACGGCCGCCTGGGGATCTACTCCCTGGCCCGGGCCAACATGCGGAAGATCTTCCCGGACCACTGGTCCTTCATGCTCGGCGAGATCTGCCTCTACAGCTTCATCATCATCATCCTCACGGGTGTGTACCTGACGATGTTCTTCCACCCGTCGATGAACGAGGTGGAGTACCACGGCAGCTACGTCCCGCTGCAGGGCCAGCTGATGTCCGAGGCGTTCAACTCGACCATGCACATCTCCTTCGATGTGCGCGGTGGTCTGCTCATCCGGCAGATCCACCACTGGGCGGCGCTGATCTTCATCGCCGGCATGTTCGTGCACATGATGCGCGTCTTCTTCACCGGCGCGTTCCGCAAGCCGCGTGAGATCAACTGGCTGTTCGGCTTCCTGCTGTTCTTCCTGGGCATGTTCACCGGCTTCACCGGTTACTCGCTCCCGGACGACCTGCTCTCCGGCACCGGCGTCCGCTTCATGCAGGGCGCGATCCTGTCCGTGCCGGTCGTCGGCACGTACCTGTCGATGTTCCTGTTCGGCGGGGAGTTCCCCGGCGGCGACTTCGTGGCCCGGTTCTACTCGGCGCACGTGCTGCTGCTGCCCGGCATCATGCTCGGCCTCGTGGTGGCGCACCTGATCCTGGTCTTCTACCACAAGCACACGCAGTTCGAGGGCCCCGGCCGGACGAACAACAACGTCGTGGGCATGCCGCTGCTGCCGGTCTACATGGCCAAGGCCGGAGGCTTCTTCTTCCTGGTCTTCGGTGTCATCGCGGTCATCTCGGCGATCGCCTCGATCAACCCGATCTGGGCGCTCGGCCCGTACCGCCCGGACCAGGTGTCCACCGGCGCCCAGCCCGACTGGTACATGGGCTTCGCCGAGGGTCTGATCCGTGTGATGCCGGGCTGGGAGATCAACCTCTGGGGCCACACGCTGGTCCTGGGCGTGATGATCCCGCTGGTGATCTTCCCGCTGATGCTCGCCGCGATCGCGGTCTACCCCTTCATCGAGTCGTGGATCACCGGCGACAAGCGCGAGCACCACATCGCGCAGCGCCCGCGCAACGCTCCGACGCGCACCGCCTTCGGTGTCGCCTGGATCACCGCCTACATGATCATGCTCGTGGGTGGTGGCAACGACATCTTCGCGACCCACTTCCACCTGTCGATCAACTCGATCACGTGGTTCGTCCGGATCGCCTTCTTCGTCGGCCCGGTCATCGCGTTCATCATCACCAAGCGGATCTGCCTCGGCCTCCAGCGCCGCGACAAGGACAAGGTGCTGCACGGACGCGAGTCCGGCATCATCAAGCGCCTGCCGCACGGTGAGTTCGTCGAGATCCACGAGCCGCTCAGCCAGGGCCAGCTCTACAAGCTCACGGCGCACGAGCAGCACAAGCCGGCCGAGCTCGGTCCCACGGTGGACGAGAACGGCGTCGAGCGGAAGATCGGCCGCATGGAGAAGCTCCGGGTCAAGCTCAGCCGGAGCTACTACGGCGAGGAAAGCCAGATCGCCAAGCCCACCGTCGAGGAGTACAAGGAGATCACCAGCGGCCACGGCCACCACTGATCACCTGAACCACCCGACCTGAAGGTCGCCACAGCGAGAGCCCCGTCCATTCGATGGACGGGGCTCTTTGCCGTCCCTGTAGGTCGATAGGCTGGCCATAACCCATTGCGCG
This sequence comes from Streptomyces sp. NPDC015346, assembly GCF_043078785.1. NCBI lineage: Bacteria > Bacillati > Actinomycetota > Actinomycetes > Kitasatosporales > Streptomycetaceae > Streptomyces > Streptomyces sp. NPDC015346. Next base: position 910,825 of record NZ_JBIBTW010000001.1, read on the forward strand.
CGCAATTGACTATGGAGCTGCCATGAGCGCTGTGACCCCCGCTGGAGGACCGACCACGGCGGGCCGCTCCTGGCCGGCCGTCCTGGACGGCCTGCTGACCGGCCGCGACCAGAGCGCCGAGGACACCGCCTGGGCCATGGACCGGATCCTGCGCGGCGAGGCCACCGACGCCCAGATCGCCGGCTTCGCGGTCGCGCTGCGTGCCAAGGGCGAGACCGTCGAGGAGATCTCCGGACTCGTCCGGACCATGTACGAGCACGCCAACCTCATCGAGGTCCCCGGCCCCTCCGTGGACATCGTCGGCACGGGCGGCGACGGCGCCAAGACCGTCAACATCTCCACCATGTCGGCGATCGTGGTGGCCGGCACCGGCGCCAAGGTCGTCAAGCACGGCAACCGGGCCGCGTCCAGCGCGAGCGGCGCCTCCGACGTCCTGGAGAAGCTCGGCGTCAACCTGGAGCTGACCCCCCGGCGGGTGGCGGAGGTCGCCGAGGAGGCCGGCATCACCTTCTGCTTCGCGGTGAAGTTCCACCCCGCGCTGCGCCATGTGGCCGCCGCCCGCAAGGAACTGGGCATCCGGACCACCTTCAACTTCCTCGGTCCGCTCACCAACCCGGCCCGCGTCATGGCGCAGGCGACCGGCGTCGCCGACGCCCGGATGGCCCCCATCATGGCCGGGGTCCTCGCCGAGCGGGGTTCGTCCGCGCTCGTCTTCCGCGGCGACGACGGCCTCGACGAGCTGACCACCACGGCCACCTCGCGGGTGTGGGTGGTACGGGACGGGGCGGTGCGGGAGGAGACCTTCGACCCGCGGGACGTCGGCATCGAGATCGTCCCGGTGGAGGCGCTGCGCGGCGCCGACGCCTCGTACAACGCCGATGTGGCCCGCAGGCTGCTCGCCGGCGAGACCGGTCCCGTACGGGACGCGGTGCTGCTCAACTCGGCGGCGGCGCTCACGGCGCTCGAGCCGGGGGAGGGCACCCTGGTGGAGCAACTGCGCGCCGGCATCGCGAAGGCGGCGGAGTCGATCGACTCGGGCGCCGCCCGCAAGGCCCTGGAGCGCTGGATCGCCGCCAGCAACGCGTAGACAGGTCCGCGCGGCCCTGTTCCGGAATGCGGAACGGGGTTGCGCGGGGACGATCAACTGACATACGTTCTGTGCCAGGTCATGAGTGACAGCTACGAAGCCCCGGCTTGCTGTCCGGCAACCCTCCGTCCGTGGCGGGGTGCCCCGGGTGAAGACCAGGCCGTAGGCAGCGAGGTCTACGGCAAGCGCGGACCCCTCGAAACCTTGGGGTCCTGGTCCTCAGGGAGCCTCTTGTGAGCAAGCGAATGCGATAGGGCCTTCTCGCCCCTTCTTCGCACACCCCTTTTCTCTTCCCCAGCGCTGCCGCGTATCCGCCGGCGCGGGAATTCGCCTGCCTTGTACGGGAGTTCGCCATGTCTGTCTCCACCGCTGCCACCGACCAGTCGGTTTGTTCCCCGCTGCCCGTTCTCGGCCGGGATGTCACCGTTCCGCTCGTCACCGGTGGCGAGGTCACCTACGCCGCGCTCGACTACGCCGCCAGCGCGCCGGCCCTGCAGCGGGTGTGGGACGACGTCGCCGCGTACGCGCCGTACTACGGCAGCGTCCACCGCGGCGCCGGGTACCTCTCGCAGCTCTCCACCGACCTCTTCGAGAACAGCCGCGTCACCGTCGCCCAGTTCCTCGACTGCCGCCCCGAGGACCAGGTCGTCTTCACCCGCTCCACCACCGACTCGCTCAACCTGCTCGCCGCCACCCTGCCCGCGGGGTGCGAGGTCTTCGTCTTCGAGACCGAGCACCACGCCTCGCTGCTGCCCTGGCAGGACGCGCGGGTCACCTACCTCAACGCCCCGCGCACCCCCGCCCAGGCCGTCGAGACCCTGGAGCGCGCGCTGGCCGACCGCGACCCGCACGGCCCCGCCCTCGTCTGCGTCACCGGCGCCTCCAACGTCACCGGTGAGCTGTGGCCGGTGCGGGAACTGGCCGCGGCCGCGCACGCCCACGGCGCCCGGATCGTCCTCGACGCCGCCCAGCTCGCCCCCCACCACCCCGTGTCTGTACGGGAGTTGGACGTGGACTGGGTCGCCTTCTCCGGACACAAGCTGTACGCCCCGTTCGGCTCGGGCGTCCTCGCGGGACGCGCCGACTGGCTCCAGGAGGCCGAGCCGTACCTGGCCGGCGGTGGCGCCTCCAAGAAGGTCGCCCGCCGCGCCGACGGGGGAGTGGACGTCGAGTGGCACACCACCGCCGCCCGCCACGAGGCCGGCTCCCCGAACGTCATCGGCGTCTACGCCATCGCCTCCGCCTGCAAGGCGCTCACCGAGGCCGGCTTCGACACCCTCGTCGCGCGCGAGCGGCAGCTGATCGCGACCGTGCGCGCGGGCCTGGCCGAGGTCCCCGAGGTCAGGGTGCTCTCGCTCTTCGGCGACGAGGCCCCCCGCGTCGGCGTCATCTCCTTCGTCGTGGAAGGCTGGAACAGCTCCCACTTCGCCGCCGCCCTCTCCGCCGAGTACGGCATCGGCGTGCGGGACGGTCTCTTCTGCGCCCACCCGCTGGTCCGCACGCTCCTCGGCAGCGACCCGCAGCAGATCGGCGAGTGCGGCGCCCCGGAGGCGGAGCCGGGCGAGAAGTCGCTCAACGCCATCCGGGTGAGCTTCGGCGCCGGTACGCCGGACGAGCACGTGGAGCGTTTCGTACGGGCCGTGAAGGAGCTGGTCCGCGACGGCGCGCAGTGGAAGTACCGCACCGAGGACGGCCGCTGCGTCCCCGACCGCGGCTGAGCGTCCCTCGTACGGGTGAAGGGGGCCTCCGACCGGAGGCCCCCTTCGTCATGCCGTCGTCTTCGCCCGCGGGGCCCCTAGGACTCCAGGCCGATGGCGAAGGCGGCCTCCAGGTCGTGCTGGGAGTACGTACGGAACGCGACGTGCGTGTCCGTCGCCTCGACGCCGGGGATCTTGCTGATCCGGCCGGGGATCACATCGGCCAGGTCGTCGTGCTTGGGCACCCGGACCATCGCGATGAGGTCGTACGTACCGGTGACCGAGAAGACCTCGCTGACGCTGTCGAGCGCCGCGATCGACTCCGCGATCTCGGGGATGCGGTCCACGCTGGTCTTGATGAGCACGATCGCGGTGATCACGGCTGGCTTTCTCCCTCGGTCGCCGCGGCTTGGGCCTTCACCTTATCCCCCTGGTGGTACCGGCCCCAGGCGTAGAGGAAGCCGACGGCGAAGCCCACCACGTGCGCGAGATAGGCGACGCCCGGCCCCGGCCCCGCCGAGCGGGCCGCCAGCCACTGCAGCGCGAACCAGAAGAGGAGCACGATCCAGGCCGGGAAACGCAGCGGCAGAAAGAAGAGGAACGGGTAGAGGCTCGTCACCCGTGAGCGCGGGAAGAGGTACAGGAACGCCCCCAGGACCCCCGAGATCGCGCCCGAGGCGCCCACCAGCGTCTGCTCGCTGCTCGCGTGGACCGCCGCGTAGCCCAGCAGGGCCAGATAGCCGCACCCCAGATAGAAGAGGGCGAACCCGACCGCCCCCATCCGCTCCTCCGCCATCGCCCCGAAGACGTGGAGGAACAGCATGTTGCCGAGCAGGTGCAGCCAGCTGCCGTGGACGAAGAGCGCGGTCAGCGGGGTGAGCAGGGCGCGCGGGTCGCCGGTCGTCAGCTCGGCCGGCACGACCCCCCAGCGGTGGAAGTACTCGCTCTGCGCCGCGAGGGCCGCGTCCCCCGTCCCGTATCCCGGATGGAGACCGGACACCGGCCCGAGCACGAACACGAGGCAGCACACGGCGATCAGGCCGTAGGTCACCGTGGGCCCGCGCCGGGCGCCGCGCCACGCCCCCAGGGCCGTCTCCCGCCAGTCGATCATGGACAGATCATGGCGTAACGGTGCCGAACTGGACAGAGTGCCTCGCCGCGACATCGGATACCCCCGAGGCCGTAGGGTTACGAGCAGTACCTCCGCAGTTCGACGGCGCACCGCGGTACCCGCACCCGCACCACGCAGATGAAAGAGGACGGCACCGATGACGACGGTTCCCCTGCCGACCGCCGAGACCCGCTGGCGCTGCACGCTCTGCGGCAATCTGACCCGGTTCGATGTGACCCGCTCCTCCAAGGTCGTCGAGTACGTCCATCTGGACCTCGCGGGCGACCCGAAGGTGGAGGAGCGCGAGGTGGTCAGTGAGACCATCGAGTCGGTCCGCTGCCGCTGGTGCAACGCCGTGGACCAGATCGAGCTGGTGGACAGGCCGGGCACCGCTTCCTGAGGGAGCGGTGCGACTGACGATGGGGTGACGGATCGTGGAGCAGCCCGCGCACGGTGGCGAGCCGGCCGGCGCGGCAGGTGACGCTGCCGAGGCGCTCGACCGCCCGCTGCCGGAAGGTGTACGGCGGCGGGTCGTCGCGCTGGTCTCGGACGCCTTCGGCGGGCTGACCGTCGCCGAGCTTCCGGCACCCCTGCGGCAGTACGCACGGTTCACCGCGAGCCGGCGGGCCAAGTTCGCGGGCAACGCCATGGCCGCGGCCCTGGAGAGCGAACCGCTCTTCCGGCAGCGGATCGGCGAGCGGTTCAAGGAGGCCCAGCCGGAGCTGGCCGGGGCCGTCGAGTCCGGCGCCCCGCCCGCCGCCGCCGACCCCGTCGACGTCGCCGCGGCCGCGTACGTCCTGCGCCCCACCGGCTGGGTCAAGCTGGTCGCCGCCGCCGGCGAGGAGGCCCTGCGGGCCGACGCCGAGCGGGCCGACGAGGCCGGACGGCGTGAGCTGGAGCGGCTGCGCGAGGAGATCGCCGCCGCCAAGGAGCGCGGCCGCGCGGAGACCGAGCAGCTGCGCACCGATCTGGAGGCGGCCCGCAAGGACGCTGAATCGCTTCATCGCAAGCTGCGCAGCGCCCTGAGCGACGTGAAGCGCGGCGAGGCGGCCCTGCGCCGCGCCCAGGCCGAGATCGACACCGTCAAGGCGGAGAGCGCCGCCCGGGTCTCGGCCGCCGAGAGCGAGAGCCGGCGGCTCAAGGCCCGGCTCGGCGAGGTCGAATCCGCCCTGGAGGCCAGCCGCCGGGCCGCCCGTGAGGGGCGCTCGGTGGAGGACATGCGGCTACGGCTGCTCCTGGACACCGTCCTCGACGCCGCGCAGGGGCTCCGGCGCGAGCTCGCCCTGCCGCCGGCCTCCGTCCATCCCGCCGACACCGTCGACGCGGTGCAGCCCGGCCGGATGTCGCCGAAGGACATCGCGGCCCGAGCGCTGTCCGAGACCGACCCCGCCCTGCTCGACCAGCTTCTCGCGCTGCCGCAGGCCCATCTGGTCGTGGACGGCTACAACGTCACCAAGACCGGCTATCCGACCATGCCGCTGGAGAAGCAGCGGCTGCGGCTGCTCGGCGGCCTCTCCGCGCTCGCGGCCCGCTCGGGCGCCGAGATCACCTGTGTCTTCGACGGGGCGGAGCTGGCGGCCCCGGTGCTGCTCGCGCCGCCGCGCGGGGTGCGGGTGCTCTTCTCCAAGCCCGGCGTCACCGCGGACGAGTTGATCCGCCAGCTGGTGCGCGCGGAGCCGCCGGGCCGCCCGGTCGTGGTCGTCTCCACCGACCGCGAGGTCGCCGACGGGGTCGCCAAGGCCGGTGCGCGGCCGGTCGCGTCCGCTTTGTTGCTGAAGCGGCTTTCGCGCGCATCGTGACCCCTGTCAACTCCTGGGGGCAATGCCGGAATTCTGGAGGGCACACCGTCAAGTGCCCATTACTGCCCGTGGGGTGTCTGCAAATAATGTGTCGCGTGAGCGAGATTTTGCCTGTGAGGATTTGAACTGATCACAAGATGGTCACTAGGGTCAGGCCTCGAACCTTCGCGCGGTTGATCATCCATCGGGGATGACAGCGAAGGAACCGCCTGCCGCACCCTGGTTGGGCGGCTCGAGGAAGAAGGAGCTCGCCTTCGTGGCGTCCCACCGTCGTCCCAAGCAGCCGAGCCGCACCCGCGTGACCGTGCTCACCGCGACCGCCGCAGCCGCCGTCGCGCTCTCCGCCCAGACCGGAGCCCAGGCGGCGCCCAAGCCGAAGATCGACGACGTGAAGTCGAAGGTCGACAAGCTGCACCACGAGGCCGAGGAGGCCACGGAGCAGTACAACCTGGCCGAGGAGCGGCGCGGCAAGCTGCAGAAGGAGATCGGCGCCCTTCAGGACAAGGTCGCCCGCGGTCAGCAGGAGCTCAACACCCTGCGGGACAACATCGGTTCGGTCGCCAGCGCGCAGTACCGCTCCGGTGGCATCGACCCGGCGATCCAGCTCTTCCTCTCCTCCGACCCGGACACCTACCTCGACAAGGCGTCCGCGATCGACCAGCTCGGCGCCAAGCAGGCCGACGTGCTCCAGTCGATCCAGTCGAAGCAGCGCACCCTCGCCCAGCAGCGCGCCGAGGCGACGACGAAGCTCGCCGACCTCGAGGACGTCCGCAAGACCCTCGGCGAGAAGAAGAAGAAGTTCCAGGGCAAGCTCGCCGAGGCGCAGAAGCTGCTCAACACCCTGACCGCCGCCGAGCGCGCCAAGATGCAGCAGGAGGAGGCGCAGCGGGCCAGCCGGGCCGCGGGCGACCGCCTCGACCTCGGCAACGAGGTCCCCGCCTCGGAGCGCGGCCGCGCCGCGCTCAGCGCCGCCGCCACCCAGATCGGCAAGCCGTACGTCTCCGGCGCCGAGGGCCCCAACTCGTACGACTGCTCCGGTCTGACGCAGTGGGCCTACCGCCAGGCCGGCGTCGGCATCTCGCGCACCACCTACACCCAGCAGAACGACGGCGTGAAGATCGGCCGCAGCCAGCTCAAGCCGGGCGACCTGGTCTTCTTCAACGGCCTGTCGCACGTGGGCCTGTACGCGGGCAACGGCACCATCCTGCACGCTCCGAAGCCGGGCGCCTCGGTCCGCTACGAGTCGATGAGCTACATGGGCACCTTCCAGTTCGGTGTCCGCATCTGACGCCTTCGACACCTCCCGCGACCTGACGCCCGATCGGGTGGTTCGTCGCCTCCTGTGCTGACGTGACGCCCCGCCGGTGACCTGTGGTCTCCGGCGGGGCGTCACTTTGTGTGCCCGGCGCCTTCGTTGGACGGAGGGTGATCACCGGCTACTGTCTGCCGCTGTCCGCCGAGCCAGTCCGCGGAGCGTCGAACAGAGCTGAACGGAGCGCGATACGTGGCGTCCCACCGTCGACCCGCGAGGGTCACCGTCCTGACCGCCGCCGCGGCCACCGCGGCCACGGCCTTCGGTGCCGTCCCCGCGAGCGCCGACCCGGTCGGCACGCCCGAGGCCACCCGGGCCACGGTCGACCGGCTCTTCGAGGAGGCCGAGCGGGCCACCGAGGGCTACAACGAGGCCGACGAGCGGGCGGACACCCTGCGCGCGTCGGTCTCCCGGGCGCGGGACAGCGTGGCGCGCGGCCAGGAGCGCGTCAACCGCATGCGGGGCGCGCTCGGTTCGGTGGCCGGGGCGCAATACCGCTCCGGCGGCATCGACCCCGCCCTCGCCCTGCTGCTCTCCTCCGACCCCGACTCCTACCTCGACCGGGCGTCGGTCCTCGACCGGGTCGCCGACCGGCAGGGCGTGGAGCTGAACCGGCTCCGCCAGGAGCAGCGGCGGTTGAACCAGGAGCGGACCGAGGCCGCCGAACTCCTCGCCGAACTGGAACGCAGCCGCACCCAGGTCGCCCGGCACAAGCGCACCGTCGAGGGGAAGCTGGCCGAGGCCCGGCGGTTGCTGCAGTCCCTGACCGCGGAGGAGCGGGCCGGCTTCGACCGGGCCTCCCGCTCGGGCCGCGACGCGGACCTGCCGCCGCTCGGGGACCTCGGCCCCGCCTCCTCGCGGGCGGCCGCCGCGCTGATGGCCGCCCGCAGCGCCGTCGGCAAGCCCTACGTCTGGGGCTCGACGGGCCCCTCGGGCTTCGACTGCTCGGGCCTGATGGTCTGGTCGTACCGACAGGCGGGGATCAGCCTGCCGCGGACCTCCTCCGCCCAGCGGTACGCGGGGCGCCAGGTGCCGCTCTCGCAGGCGCAGCCCGGCGACCTGGTGACGTACCGCGGCGACGCCAGCCATGTGGGGATCTACGCCGGGAACGGGCAGGTGATCCACGCCCCCTACCCCGGGGCGCGGGTGCGCTACGACCCGGTCGGGATGATGTCCCACGTGACGGTGACGCGGGTCTGACCGTACGACCGCCCGCGCCCGGCCCCGTACGATCGGGAGCGTGGCAGGTCAGGGGCGGGAAACGGTGCGACGGGCAGTGGTCCGTCCGCTGATCCGTCCCCTGGCCGGACCGCTGGTCGCTCTGCTCGCCGGTGTGGTGGCCCTTGCCGGGTGCGCGTCCCCCGAGCCCCCCGATCCGGCGCCCCGGCAGATCCAGACGCTGCTCGACCGGCACGCGCGGGCGGTCCTCGCCCGGGACGAGGCGGCGTACGCGGTGGACCTGGACCCCGCCCTCGCCCCCGCCGCGCTGCGGGAGTTCGAGCACCTGGCCGAGGTGCCGCTCGGCGCGTGGGGCTACCGGCTCAAGGACGTCGACCGGACCGGCGAGGGCCGGGCGACGGCCCGCGCCGAACTCAGCTACCAGATCCGGGGCTACGACCCCGGCCCCGTCACCACGGAGCGCGTCCTGGACCTGACCGAGCGGGACGGCCGGTGGTACGTGAGCGCCGACCGGCCCGGCAAGGGCGCCGCCCAGCAGCTCTGGCAGCAGGGGGACGTGGAGGCGGAAGCGGGCGAGCGCAGCCTCGTGCTCGGCGTCGGGCAGTCGCCCGAACGCCTCAGGGAGATCGCGGCGGCGGCCGACCGGGCGGTGCCGGCCGTCTCGGCCGCCTGGCCGCGGAAGTGGGCGGGCCGGGTGGTGGTCCTCGTACCGTCCTCGCTGGACGCGATGGGCGGACTGCTGGGGGCGCCCGCGGCCTCGTACCGGGGCATCGCCGCCGTCACGACAGGCGAGGTGCGCGGCGGGCCGGACGCCCCGGCGGACCGGGTGATCGTCAACCCGGAGGCGTACGGGGCGCTCGGCGACTTCGGCCGGCAGATGGTCCTCACCCACGAGACGACGCATGTGGCGACCCGCGCCGACACCTCCCCGGCCACCCCGGTCTGGCTCTCCGAGGGCCTCGCCGACTGGGTCGCCTACCGGGGCAGCGGCCGCACGGCCGCCCAGGCCGCCCCGGAGCTCCGCCGCGCGGTACGCGCCGGCGATCTCCCGGCCGGCCTCCCCGACGACGAGACCTTCGCCTTCGGCGGCGACGGGGAAGCCCTGGCACGGGCGTACGCGGGCGGCTGGCTGGCCTGCGAGCTGATCGCGGAGCGCTGGGGCGAGGCGGAACTGATCGCCTTCTACCGCGCGGTGGGCGCCCATCCGGGCCGCGCGGGCGCGGTGGAGAAGGCCCTCCACGAGGTGCTCGGCACGACGCCGGAGGACTTCACCGCGCGGTGGCGCGCCTACCTGGGGGAGCGGCTGGGCTGAACCCGCCGGGGGCGTCGGCCTACCGGTCGGCGCCGGGGGCGGCCTCCAGCTCGCGCAGGGCCTCCGTCAGCCACTGCTTCTCCGCCGTGCCGGTCGCCCGGGCGATCCGGAGCATGCCCCGTCGGAAGAGGTCTGGTTCCTCCTCCGCGCGGACCGGGGCGCCGTTCTCGTAGAAGAAGCTGGCCGGGGTGTTCAGGAAGGCCTGCCGGCGGCGCAGGACCGCCGCCTGTTCCGCGCGGTCCGGGAGGAGCCCGAGGAAGGCGAGCAGGGTGAAGAAGCGCTGGCCGTCGGTGATCTCCACGTCCTTGGGGTCGCGGAGGCGGGCCAGCAGTTCCGCCCGGCCTTCGGGGGTGAGGGAGAGCGTTCGCCGGGGCGCGGCGCTCGTCCCCGGTTCGGTACGGCGTTCCAGGAGGCCCGCCTTCACCATGCGGGTGATCGCCGGGTAGAGCGCCCCGTCGCTGACCGGGCGGACATGGCCGCTCAGCCCTTGGATGCGGTCCTTCAAGTCGTAACCGTGCAGCGGCCTTTCGTACAGGAAGCCGAGGATCGTCAGCTCCAGCATCCGGCCCCCTCTCTCGCGCTTGTGCCGACCCCGCCCGCCATGCTACCTCTTTTCGAGGTGCCTCGAATCGAGGTACGTCGCTCCGGGGGGATTGCCGCATGACGCATCGACGACCACTGATCCGGCTCGCGTACCCGGTCTACTGCGAACTGCTCGCCTCGGTCGCCGCCGGCATCATCACCATGATCTGGGTCGCACCCCTCGGCGGCGACGCCGTCGCGGCCGTCGCCGTCGCCACCAACGTCGAGAACCTGCTCCTCGGCGTCGTCCTCATGGCCGCCTCCGGCACCACCGTCCTCGTGGCCCGCGCCCGGGGCGCCGAGGACCCCGGCGCCGTACGGGCCGCCGTCCGCGGCGGCCGGGCCCTCTGCGCCCTGCTCGTCCCACCCGTGGCGATCGGCGGATTCCTGCTGCGCGAACCCCTCGCCCGGCTCGTCCTCGGCGCCGCCGACACCCCCGCCCTCGCCCTGGCCACCGCCTACTTCGCGATCTCGCTCCCGGGCACGGCCGTCTTCTTCGCCACCACCGTCGTCGACGGCGTCCTCAAGGGCGCGGGCGACACCCGCACCCCCATGCGCCTCGCCTTCCTCGCCAACGGCCTCATCCTGGTCCTCGACCCGCTGCTCATCCACGCGAACGGGGTGGAGGGCGCCGCCCTCGCCACCGTCGTCGGCCGGACCGTCGCACTCGGCGCGGGACTCCTCGCCCTGCGCCGCAACCCGCTCCTGCGGGCCGCGCGGGCCGCCGAGCCCTCGGAGCGGACTCTCCCCGCCCTGCGCCGCACCGCGGCCACCGGACTGCCCATGTCCGTCGACTTCGTCGTCCGGATGGCCGGGACCCTCGCCCTCGTCGCCGTGGTGGCCCGGCTCGGCGTCACCCAGGTCGCCGCCTACGGCATCGCCACCAAGGCCATGTACGTCGCGACCATGGCCTTCTACGCCGTGCGCCAGGCCGCCGCCATCCACACCGCCCACCTGCTCGGCGCGGGTCGCGACGAGCGGCGGGCCGTCGGCCGCCAGGCGCTGCTCCTCGGGACCGTCCTCGGCACGACCGCGGCCGGCCTGCTGCTGCTCACCGCCGACCTCGTCATGAGCGGCTTCGGGGCGGCCCCGGACGTGGCGGCCGCCGGAGCCCGCTATCTGCGCTGCCTCGGCCCCTATCTGGTGCTGATGGCCGGATTCATCGCCCTCGCCGGGGTCTTCGAGGGCAGCGGAGGCAGCCCGCGGCTCGCCAGGATCACCGTCACCGGCGTCCTGGCCCAACTCCCGCTCGCCCACGCCTTCTCAGGCCTCGGACTGCCCGGCATCTGCCTGGCCATGGCGATCGCCATGGCGGGGCAGTGCGCGGCTCTCGGCCTGTCGCACCGCCGTACACCCCGCTCTCAGGCGACCGGCAGGCTCCTCGCCCGCTCCGGCTGAACCGGCACCACCGGGGCGGCGGCGGCCGCGAGGCGCGGCTCCGTCACCGTCTGGCGCCACAGGATCCGGCAGGCGGAGAGCGAGGCGGCCACGAGCAGACCGTTCCTGACGAACAGCAGCGCCATGCCCAGCGGATCACTCTCGGTCACGTGCGAGAACCACACCGGGAACTCGAACTGCGTCACCGCCGTCGCCCACACCACCAGGTGCGCCGGCCGGCGCATCCGGCTCGCCCGGTAGGCGAGACAGACCGCGGCCAGACCGACCAGCCAGATCATGTACTGGGGGCTGATCACCCGGCTCGTGGAGGTGAACAGCAGCACCGCCACGAACGCCGCGTCCGCCGGCGTCGTGGTCGAGAAGGCGCGGGCCCGGATCCGCCACACCAGCAGCCAGCCGAAGGCGGCCACGGTCAGAGCCATCGCCGCGGTGGAGACGGTGGAGACGTACGGGCCGAGGAACTCGATCGCGCCGTAGTTCATCCGCGCCTCGCCCTCCCAGCCGAAGTGCCGGGCCACGTGGAAGACCAGCGCGCCCATCGACTCCACCTCTGTGCCCCGGTCGCGCTGGAAGCCGAGGAAGGCCAGCGCCCCCGGCGCCGCGATCGTGCACAGCAGGAGCAGCCCGGCGGCCGCGCCGGCCGCCGCCGACCAGGAGCGGAAGGTGGCGCGCCCGCGTCGGGTACCCACGAGCAGCAGCACCGGCCAGACCTTCAGCATCGCCCCGAACCCGGCCAGCGCGCCGAGCACCCGCGGCCGGCTCAGACCGGCCAGCAGGGCGGCCACGGCGACCGCCGTGACCATGATGTCGTAGCGGGCGTACGCGGTCGGCCCCAGCAGCGGCACGCCCGCGATCCAGATCCAGGCTCCGCGCGACGAACGGCCCGGCCGCTTCCCGGCGTACCGCAGCAGCCCGAAGACGAGCGCGTCGCAGAGGAAGGACAGGACGAAGAAGGCGGCGGAGTAGCCGAGGAACGGCAGCAGGGCCGGGGCGAGGATCGCGAGGGCGGCGAGCGGCGGATACTGCCAGGTCACGTCGTCCAGCGGGTACGTGCCCGTCTTCAGGACCTCGTACCAGCCTTGGTATATCACCTCGATGTCACTGGTGACGTCGGGCCCCGGGACGGTGACGATCTTGAAGACGCACAGCAGGAGCACGATCCGGGTGAGGCCCCAGAGAAGGAGCGGATTTCGTCTCGCGCGCTCGGCAGCCGTACCCAGTACGCCCGTCATTCCTACCTCGTCCATCTCTGTCGGTCCGTCGGTCCGTCGTCCGCGGAGGGTGGTGTTGCCGGGCGGGGGGTGCCGTCACGTAGATTCGGCGACGATGCACAAGACCCTGATCGTAACCAACGACTTCCCGCCACGTCCCGGTGGAATCCAGGCGTTCCTGCACAACATGGCGCTGCGCCTCGATCCCGAGCGGATCGTGGTCTACGCCTCCACCTGGAAGCGCGGCCGGGAGGGGATCGAGGCGACCGCCGCGTTCGACGCCGAACAGCCTTTCATGGTCGTGCGTGACCGCACCACCATGCTGCTGCCGACTCCCCGGGTCACCGCGCGGGCGGTCGGGCTGCTGCGGGAACACGGCTGCGAGTCGGTCTGGTTCGGGGCGGCCGCCCCGCTGGGCCTGATGGCGCCCGCGCTGCGCCGGGCCGGGGCGCGCAGGCTGGTGGCGACCACGCACGGCCACGAGGCGGGCTGGGCGCAACTACCCGCCTCCCGGCAGCTGTTGCGGCGGATCGGCGAGGGTACGGACACCCTCACGTACCTCGGCGAGTACACGCGCTCGCGGATCGCGGCGGCGCTCACACCGGCGGCCGCCGCCCGCATGGAGCAGCTCCCGCCGGGCGTCGACGAGAAGACCTTCCACCCGGGCTCCGGCGGCGAGGCGGTACGGGAACGGCTCGGGCTCACCGACCGGCCCGTGGTCGTGTGCGTCTCCCGGCTCGTCCCGCGCAAGGGCCAGGACACGCTGATCCGGGCCATGCCGGCGATCCTGCGGCGTGTACCGGACGCGGTGCTCCTGATCGTCGGCGGCGGCCCCTACGAGAAGGATCTGCGGCGCCTCGCGGCGGCGACGGGCGTGGCCGGTTCCGTACGTTTCACCGGCGCGGTCCCGTGGGAGGAGCTGCCGGCCCACTACGGCGCCGGCGACGTCTTCGCCATGCCCTGCCGCACCCGCCGGGGCGGCCTCGACGTCGAGGGCCTCGGCATCGTCTACCTGGAGGCCTCGGCCACGGGTCTCCCGGTCGTCGCCGGCGACTCGGGCGGCGCTCCGGACGCGGTCCTGGACGGCGAGACGGGCTGGGTCGTGCGCGGCTCGTCCCCGGAGGAGTCGGCGGACCGCATCGCCACCCTCCTCCTCGACCCGGACCTCCGCCGCCGCATGGGCGAACGCGGCCGCGCCTGGGTCGAAGACCGCTGGCGCTGGGACCTCCTCGCGGACCGCCTGCGAGACCTGCTCTAGCCACCGGACCCGGCGCGCCCCCCTTGCGGCGGGACCGGCGGGAGGCCACACCGGGCCGCCTCGTGGTGCGGGCCGGCGGGAGCCCGCACCCGGCCGCTTTGCGGCGCGGACCGGCGGGGTCCGTCTCCGGCCGCCTCGGAGGTGCGGACCGGCGGGAAGCGGCACCCGGCCGCTTTGTGGCAAGGACCAGCGGGGTCCGTCTCCGGCCGCCTCGGAGGTGCGGGCCGGCGGGAAGCGGCACCCGGCCGCCTTGTGGCGCGGGCCGGCGGGAGCCCGCACCCGGCCGCCTTGCGGCGCGGACCGGCGGGAGGCCGTCGCCGGCCGCCTCCTGACGGGGGCGCCGAGGCGCCCGTACCCCCCCTGCCACGCCGTGAGGCCCGCGGACGCGAGTGCGTGCGTGCGCGGGCCTCACCGGCGAGGGGTCGAGGGGGGCCTGGCCCCCCCTCGCGCTAGGCGCGGTAGATCGCCTCGATCTCGTCCGCGAAGTCCTTCGCCACCACATTGCGCTTGAGCTTCAGCGAGGGCGTGATGTGCCCGGCCTCCTCGGTGAACTGGGAGTTCAGGATCCGGAACTTCCGTACCGACTCCGCCTTCGACACCGCCGCGTTGCCGTCGTCCACCGCCCGCTGCACCTCCGCGAGCAGCTCCGCGTCCTCGCGCAGCGACGCCGCCGTCGAACCCGCCGGCTTGCCGTGCTCGGCGGCCCAGCGGCCCAGGAACTCCTCGTCCAGGGTCACCAGCGCACCGACGAACGGCCGGCCGTCGCCCACCACCATGCACTCCGCGACCAGCGCGTGCGCCCGGATCCGGTCCTCGATGACCGCCGGGGCGACGTTCTTGCCGCCGGCCGTCACCAGGATCTCCTTCTTCCGGCCGGTGATCGCGAGGTAGCCGTCCTCGTCCAGCGTGCCGATGTCACCGGTGTGGAACCAGCCGTCGGCCAGCGCCTCCGCCGAAGCGGCCTCGTTCTTCCAGTAGCCGGTGAAGATGTGCTCGCCGTGCAGCAGCACCTCGCCGTCGTCGGCGATCCGCACCACCGACCCCGGCAGCGGCTGCCCGACCGTGCCGATCTTCTGCCGGTCCCACGGGTTGAACGCCGTCGCCGCGCAGGACTCCGTCAGGCCGTAGCCCTCCAGGACGGTGAAGCCGATGCCGCGGAAGAAGTGCCCGAGCCGCTCGCCCAGCGGCGCGCCGCCCGAGATCGCGTACTCGCCCCGCCCGCCGAGGACCGCGCGCAGCTTGGAGAAGACCAGCTTGTCGAAGACCTTGTGCTTGATCCTCAGGCCCAGAGACGGGCCCTGCGGCGTGCCGATCGCCCGGCTGTACGCGATCGCCGTGTGCGCCGCCTTGTCGAAGATCTTGCCCTTGCCGTCCGCCTGCGCCTTCGCGCGGGCGGAGTTGTAGACCTTCTCGAAGACGCGCGGCACACCGAGGATCAGCGTCGGCCGGAACGAGGCCAGCTCGTCGGTGAGGTTCTTGATGTCCGGCACACAGCCCAGCTTGATCGGCGCCATCACGGACGCGACCTCGACAAGCCGCCCGAAGACGTGGGCCGCCGGCAGGAAGAGGAGGACCGAGCACTCGCCCGTGCGGAACAGCGGCTTGAGCCGTTCCACCACGTTGCCGCACTCCGCGAAGAACGCGCGGTGCGTCAGGACACAGCCCTTGGGGCGGCCCGTGGTGCCGGAGGTGTAGACGATCGTCGCCGGGTCGTCCGCGTGCGCCGTCGACATCCGCTCGTCGAGCAGCTCGTCGGAGATGTCCGCGCCGCCGGCGGTGAGCTGAGCGACCGCGTCGCCCTCGATCTGCCAGACGCCCTTGAGCTCCGGCAGGTTCTCCCGTACCGACTCCACCGACTCCTGGTGGGCCGCGGACTCGACGAGGACGAACGAGGCGCCCGAGTCCCCGAGGATCCACTGGATCTGCTCCGGCGAGCTGGTTTCGTACACCGGCACGGTGACCGCGCCCGCGCTCCAGATCGCGAAGTCCAGGAGCACCCACTCGTAACGGGTCCGGGACAGCAGCGCCACCCGGTCACCCGCCTCCACTCCGGCGGCGATCAGCCCCTTCGCGACCCCGCGGACCTCGGCGAGGAACTGCCGGGCGGTGACGTCCGTCCAGACGCCGGCCACCTTGCGCCCCATCACGGCGACATCTGGGTGCTGAGACGCGTTACGGCGGATGAGATCCGTCAGATTGCCGTCCGTGGGGACCTCGTACAGGGCCGGAAGGCTGAACTCGCGCAAGACTGCTGCTCCTCATCGGGCGCCGGCGCCACGGCTCTGTGTGATGCACCGGTGCGGTCCATGATCGGGCAGGTGCTCAGTGGGGGTGAGCATGACCGGACTGCCCGGACGTTACCCACCAGTACTCGGTTCCCGATAGGGGGTCCTGGTCAGATGTTCCGTGCGTCACACGTGCGTGGCGGTGCTTCGCGCACAGTAATCCACAGCTTCGCAGACTCGGAAGTAACCGCAGGTCCGACCCCCTAGGCTGAGCCGTATGAGGATCAACGTGGTCAGCGACGTGCACGGCAACACCGGCGCTCTCGCCAAGGCGGGGCACGGTGCGGACGCCCTCATCTGCCTCGGTGACCTGGTCCTCTTCCTGGACTACGCCGACCACAGCCGCGGCATCTTCCCCGACCTCTTCGGCGTCGAGAACGCCGACCTGATCGTCGAACTGCGCACCGCCCGCCGCTTCGACGACGCCCGCGAGCTGGGGCGACGGCTCTGGTCCGAGCTGGCGGTCGACCGGGACACGGCCATCGAGTCCGCCGTACGCCGCCAGTACGCCGAGCTCTTCGCGGCCTTCCCGACGCCGACCTTCGCGACCTACGGGAACGTCGACATCCCCACGCTCTGGCCGGAGTACGCGGGCCCGGGGATCACCGTCCTCGACGGCGAGAAGGTCGAGATCGGGGGCCGCGTCTTCGGCTTCGTGGGCGGCGGCCTGCGCACACCCATGCGCACGCCGTACGAGATCTCCGACGAGGAGTACGCGGCGAAGGTCGAGGCGCTCGGCGAGGTCGACGTGCTGTGCAGCCACATCCCGCCGGACGTGCCGGACCTGACCTACGACACGGTGGCCCGGCGCTTCGAACGCGGCAGCCGCGCCCTGCTCGACGCGATCCGGCGCACCCGCCCCCGGTACGCCCTCTTCGGCCACGTCCACCAGCCCCTGGCACGGCGGATGCGCATCGGCGCGACGGAGTGCGTGAACGTGGGCCACTTCGCGGCGACGGGCCGACCCTGGTCGCTGGAGTGGTGAGGGGTGCCGGGAGGCCACCGGGGGCGCGATAGCCTTCGGTCGGCACGCTTCGTGCCCTTGGATTCCCCTTGAGTTCTCGCCGGACCGCACAGTGGAGGAGCCACAGCGATGGCCGAACACACCAGCTCGAGCATCACCATCGAGGCGGCACCGGCCGACGTCATGGCTGTGATCGCCGACTTCGCCCGCTACCCGGAGTGGACCGGCGAGGTGAAGGAGGCCGAGGTCCTGGAGAAGGACGCGGCCGGCCGCGCGGAGAAGGTGCGGCTGCTGCTCGACGCGGGCGCCATCAAGGACGACCACACCCTCGCGTACACCTGGGCCAGCGACAACGAGGTCAGCTGGACCCTCGTCAAGTCCCAGATGCTCCGCGCCCTGGACGGCTCCTACCGCCTGACCCCGGCGGCCGGCGGTACCCGCACCGAGGTGACGTACCAGCTGACCGTCGACGTCAAGATCCCGATGCTGGGCATGATCAAGCGCAAGGCGGAGAAGGTCATCATCGACCGCGCCCTGGCAGGCCTGAAGAAGCGCGTCGAATCCCGCGCATAAGGCCCCCCACCCCGCCCCCGTGTGGGCAATCGTCCCGCAGGGCGGGACGGGTGGGCACACGGGACGGCGCCCTTGCCGGGCCCAGGCTCCCGGTCCGTACGGTCACCACAGGTGCGGCGCCGTCGTGGGGTTGTGCCCACCCTCCCCCAGACTCCGTCCGGGGGGACCCCCATCGCCCTGCGGAACAGTTGCCCACAACCGACGGGGTGGCGGAGGCCCGGCGGAGCGGGTGCCCGCAGGCGGGCGGTAGCGTCACCGACATGCGGATCATCCTTGTCACCGGGCCCGGCGGCGCCGGCCGTACCACCCTCGCCGCGGCCACCGCGCTCGCCGAGGCGCGGGCCGGACGCCGGGTCCTGCTGGTCTCGGCGGAGGCCGACACCCTCCAAAGCGACAGCCTCCGCATCCTGCGCCCCACCCCCGCCGCCGACTTCCGGCGCGAGTTCCTCGCCCTCCAAGCCCGCTCCGCCACCGCCCTCGACCTCCTCGGCGCCGCCCCGTTCGAGGACGCCGAGCTGACCGAGCTCCCAGGCAGCGAGCAGTTCGCCCTCCTCCGCGCCGTGCGGGACGCCGCCGGCGGCGACCAGGACCTCGTCGTCGTCGACCTGCCCCCGCTCCACGACGCCCTCGCCGTCCTCGCCCTCCCCGCCCAGCTCCGCCGCTATCTGCGCCGCCTCCTGCCGCCCGAACGGCAGGCCGCCCGCGCCCTGCGCCCGATGCTCGCCCAGCTGGCCGGGGTCCCCATGCCCGCACAGTGGCTGTACGAGACCACCGCCCGCTGGGAGACCGAGCTCGCCGCCGTCCAGGCCGTGATCGACGCCCCGACCACCAGCGTCCGCCTCGTCGTCGAACCCGGGCGTACGGCCCTCGACACCCTGCGCACCGCCCGGCTCGGCCTCGCGCTCCAAGGTCTCGCCCTCGACCTGGTCGTCGCCAACCGGGTGCTCCCCGCCGACTCCCCGGACCCCTGGTTCGCCGCGCTGACCGCCGAGCAGCACACGCACCTGGAGCAGCTCCGCACCGAGCACGCCGGCCCCGTCCACGCGCTGCCGCACCTCGGCCGCGCCCCCCGCGGCGTGGACGACCTCGACCTGCTCGCCGTCGAGGTCGGCCCGCCGGCCGCCGCGCCCGACCGGACCGTCGAGGACCGCCGCACCGAGGACGGCATCCTCGTCTGGCACCTGCCCCTGCCCGGCGCGGTCAAGGAGGAGCTCTCCCTCGTACGCCGGGGGGACGAACTCCTCCTCGAAGTCGGCCCGTTCCGCCGCGCCCTCCCCCTGCCTCCCGCCCTGCGCCGCTGCACCGTCTCCGGCGCCGCTCTGGTCGACGGCGACCTACGGGTCCGCTTCACCCCCGACCCCGGACTCTGGCCGCGGACGTCGTAACGGACCCCGTGACGGCGTGTACCGTCGACGGTAGAAGCCGTAAGGAGTACGCCATGAGCGATTCGGATGCCTGGGCCAAGGCGTGCGCCGAGGACCTGGAAGCGGAGAGGGCCCGCCGCCGTGCCCGCGCGGGCGCGGAGCCCGGTTCGGCCGCCGAGGAGTTCCGCAAGCTCTTCGACGCCGTCGCCGACAAGGTCTCCTCTCTGCGGGGGCCGCTGGCCGGCCTGGCGGGCCAGGGTGCCGTGCAGCAGACCGTCCAGCAGCTCGTCAGCCAGGCGAAGGCCGCCGTCGAGCCGGTCGTCGAGCGCAACCCGCAGGTCTTCGACCACCTCGCGGCGGCGGGCAGCGAACTGCTCGCCGCGTACCGCTCGGCGGTCGAGGCCCACGAGACGCGCTGGACCCGCGACGACGACCGCCAGAAGGAAGACGACGTGCGTAAGGACGTCCGTAAGGACGGCGCCCGCGAGGAGGATCCGAGCGGGGGCGACGAAGGCACCGGAACCGGGCAGCACATCGACCTGGACTGACCGGGCGGGTCGTCCCCCTCGGGTACGGTGGGCCGTAGCGGGGCTCGACCGAAAACTGAGGGACACATGGGACTCACCATCGGCGTCGACATCGGCGGCACGAAGATCGCGGCCGGCGTGGTCGACGAGGAGGGCAACATCCTCGACACGCACAAGGTGCCCACCCCGCCGACGCCCGAAGGCATCGTCGACGCGATCTGCGCCGCGGTCTCGGAGGCCGGCAAGGGTCATCAGATCGAGGCTGTCGGCATCGGTGCCGCGGGCTACGTCGACGACAAGCGCGCCACCGTCCTCTTCGCGCCGAACATCGACTGGCGGCACGAGCCGCTGAAGGACAAGGTCGAGCAGCGGGTCGGCCTGCCCGTCGTCGTCGAGAACGACGCGAACGCGGCGGCCTGGGGCGAGTACCGGTTCGGCGCGGGGCAGGGACACGAGGACGTCATCTGCATCACGCTCGGCACCGGCCTCGGCGGCGGCATCATCATCGGCAACAAGCTGCGCCGCGGACGCTTCGGCGTGGCGGCGGAGTTCGGTCACATCCGGGTCGTCCCGGACGGCCTGCTCTGCGGCTGCGGCAGCCAGGGCTGCTGGGAGCAGTACGCCTCCGGCCGCGCGCTCGTCCGGTACGCGAAGCAGCGCGCCAACGCCACCCCGGAGAACGCGGAGATCCTCCTCGGCCTCGGGGACGGCACGCCCGACGGCATCGAGGGCAAGCACGTCAGTGCCGCGGCCCGCCAGGGCGACCCGGTGGCCGTGGACTCCTTCCGCGAGCTGGCCCGCTGGGCCGGCGCGGGCCTCGCCGACCTGGCGTCCCTCTTCGACCCCTCGGCGTTCATCGTGGGCGGCGGTGTCTCGGACGAGGGGGAGCTGGTGCTCGAACCGATCCGGAAGTCCTTCCGCCGCTGGCTGATCGGCGGCAAGTACCGGCCGCACGCCCAGGTGCTCGCGGCCCAGCTCGGCGGCAAGGCCGGACTGGTGGGCGCGGCGGACCTGGCCCGCCAGGGCTGAGACCGCCCCAGGGCCGAGACCGCGCCAGGGCTGAACCACCGTAGGACCGCACCGCCCGCCGCGCCCCTCGGGGTGCGGCGGGCGGTTGTCGTATGTTGCTTGCCATGGCGATCACTGACCTGCCCAACTCCCGCACCGAGGAGGACGGTTCGGCCGTCGTCCGGGTGCTCAGCTACAACGTCCGCTCCCTGCGGGACGACGAGGACGCCCTCGCCCGGGTCATCCGGGCCTGCGCGCCCGACCTCGTCTTCGTCCAGGAGGCGCCGCGCTTCTTCCGCTGGCGCAAGCACGCGGCCCGGCTCGCCGCCAAGAGCGAACTCCTCGTCCTGAGCGGCGGGGCCACGGCCGCCGGACCGCTGCTGATGTGCTCCCTGCGGGCCACCGTCGAGCGCACCGAGGACATCCTTCTGCCCCTCACGCCCGGCCTGCACCGCCGAGGCTTCGCGACCGCCGTCGTCCGGTTCGCCCGCGCCCGGGTCGGGCTGATCAGCTGCCATCTCAGCCTGCGGGAGGACGAGCGGTACGCCCAGGCCGGGATGCTCCTCGACCGGGTCGCCGCGATGGACGCCCCGCACACGATCGTGGCCGGCGACCTCAACGAACGGCCGGACGGCCGGAGCTTCACCCGGCTGACGAAGGAGCTCCAGGACGGCTGGGCGGTCAGCCCGTGGGGCGGCGAGTACACCTCGACGCCCACGGACCCGCACCAGCGCATCGACGCGATCCTGGCCACCCCGGGCGTCGAGTTCCTCGGCTGCGGCGTCCCGACGGAGCTCCCGGAGGCGGACCTCAAGGCGGCGA
This sequence comes from Streptomyces sp. NPDC015346, assembly GCF_043078785.1. Classification (NCBI taxonomy): domain Bacteria; kingdom Bacillati; phylum Actinomycetota; class Actinomycetes; order Kitasatosporales; family Streptomycetaceae; genus Streptomyces; species Streptomyces sp. NPDC015346. Next base: position 932,314 of record NZ_JBIBTW010000001.1, read on the forward strand.
CGGACCACCTGCCGGTCCTCGCGGCGGTCAGGATCCCGGCGGCCGGGACGAGCTGAGGGCAGCGCCCCTAGACCACCGCGCCGCGGCCCGGGTCGTCGTAGCCGTCATCGTCGTCGTCGTGCTTCATCCGGGCCACCAGCGTCGCGAAGCCGCCCAGGAAGCCGCCCACGCACAGCGTCGTCAGCCACCACGTCATGTCCCAGCGGAGCAGCACCGCGAGCAGCATCAGCAGCGGGCCGCCCACCACGCCCAGCCACGCGAACTTCGTCGTCGCGTCCGCCTCCGGCAGCGGGGGCGGCTCCGGCGGTACGAAGTGGCCCTCGTCGCCGTCGTCCTCGCCGCTCCGGCTGCTCCTGGCGCCCTTGCGACCGCCCTCCGCGGGCTCCTCGTCGGGATCGGCCAGCTGGTAGTCGCGCGGGCCGCCGCCGCCCACGCCTACGCCCACGCCGGGCGCGAAGACGATCGAGCTCCCGAGGGCCGGTCTCACCGGCCCGTCGTCCCCGTCCTTGTCCCCGTCCCCGTCCTCGTCCTCAGCCCCGTCCCCGTCCCCGTCTCCGGCGTCGGCCTTCCCCTCGCCGCCGCCGTCCTCCAGGGTCTCGGGGGTCTCGGAGGTCCCGGGGTTCTCCGGGAACTCGGGCAGCGCCAGGTTCTCCACCGGACGCGCCCGCTCAGCCCCCGGGGCCGGGTCCGCGGGCTCCTCGCCGTACCCGGCGACGATCGCCGCCCACGCGGCCTCCTCGTCGATGGGCTGGGGATCCCGCTCCCCGTCCTGCTGCTCAGCCACCGCTCGTGCTCCCCTTCTCCCCGACGACGTCCGGAGCGAGCCGGCCGATGAAGGCCCAGCTCTCCTCGAAGATCCGCTCCGCATCGTGGTCCAACGTCGCCACGTGGTAGCTCTGTTCCAGCAGGATCTCCTTCACGTCCGTGGAGGAGACCCGGCTCAGGATGCGGGCCGAGTCGGCCGGCGGCACCACGTGGTCCTGGGGGCTGTGCAGCACCACCATCGGCTGCGTGACCTGCGGCAGCTCGGCGTCCACGATCCGGAAGAACCGCCGCAGCGAGTGCGCCGCGTGCAGCGGCACCTTGTCGTACCCGATCTCCTTCACGCCCTCCTTGGCGATGTCGCTGGCGATGCCGTTCGTCGAGGGGACAAGGTGGCGGACGACCGGCAGCGCGTGCGCCGCGACGCCGTGCATCTTGTTGGCCGGGTTCACCAGGACGAGGCCCCGCACCGCGTCCCCGTGCCTGGCCGCGAGACGCAGCGACAGCGCCCCGCCCATCGACAGGCCGAAGACGAAGACCTGCTCGCAGCGCGCCAGCAGCTCCTTGAGAGCCCGGTCCACCTCCGCGTACCAGTCCTGCCAGGTGGTGAGCTGCATGTCCTCCCAGCGGGTGCCGTGCCCGGGCAGCAGCGGCAGCGACACCGTCACTCCCCGCGCGGCCAGATACTCGGCCCAGGGCCGCATCGACTGCGGGGAACCGGTGAATCCGTGACAGAGAAGGACGCCGACCTCTCCGCCTTCGTGGCGGTACGGCTCGGCTCCAGGAAGGACCGGCACCGGGGTCTCCTGTTCGGGGTTCGGCTTCGCGGAATCGGCTTCGGGGATCCGACGAAGCGACGGGGCAAGGGGAAGGACCTTCACCGTACGCGACCGGACCGACACCGACCAGGGCCGTTCGCACGAAGGTGCTCAGCCGCCGGCCGCTCCCGCGGGGGGATGGGGGACAAGGCGGGATAAGGTCTGTTCGACGGCACACGGAAGGTACTCGAGTTGATCTACGGCGCAATGAAGTTCTCCATCGGAGGGTCACTGAAGCTCGCCTTCAGGCCCTGGGTGGAGGGCCTCGAGAACATTCCCGCCGAGGGGCCGGCGATCCTCGCGAGCAACCACCTGTCCTTCTCGGACTCCTTCTTCCTGCCCGCCGTGCTCGACCGCAAGGTCACCTTCATCGCCAAGGCCGAGTACTTCACCTCGCCCGGTGTGAAGGGCAAGCTCACCGCCGCCTTCTTCAAGGGCGTCGGCCAGCTCCCGGTGGACCGCTCCGGTGCGCGCGGCGCCGGTGAGGCGGCCATCAAGGCCGGTATCGAGGTCATCGAGAAGGGCGGGCTCTTCGGGATCTACCCCGAGGGCACCCGCTCGCCCGACGGCCGCCTCTACCGCGGCAAGCCCGGCGGCCTCGCGCGCGTGGCCCTGGCCACCGGCGCGCCGGTCATCCCGGTCGCCATGATCGACACGGAGAAGATCCAGCCACCCGGCAAGGTCGTCCCCAAGCTGATGCGTCCGGGGATCCGGATCGGCAAGCCGCTGGACTTCAGCCGCTACCACGGCATGGAGGGGGACCGCTTCATCCTCCGCTCGGTGACCGACGAGGTCATGTACGAGATCATGAAGCTGTCCGGCCAGGAGTACGTGGACATCTACGCGACCGCCGCCAAGCGGCAGATCGCGGAGGCCGAGAAGGCCGCCAAGGAGGCCGTGAAGGAAGAGATCGCGCGGCGGGAGGAGTCCGGCGCCTGATCCCCACCGGGGAGCGTCGGGCGGGGGGTGGGGAAGATGGCCAAGCGCGAGCGTGTCGTGCGGATGTCGGTCGAGCAGCCGCTGTGGCGCGCGCTCACCGCGTACCGCGTCCTGACGATGGTCTACGCGGTGCTGATCTTCGTCTTCGGTCGTGACCGGTACGAACAGCCATGGGTGGCCGTCGTCTTCCTCGCGGTCATGTGCGTCTGGACGCTCGCCACGCTGCCGAAGGTGGCGAACGCGGTCAGCTGCACCAGGCGCTTCCTCGTCGCCGACCTCACGGTCGCCCTGACGGGCATTCTGCTCACCCCGCTCGCTGACGAGCACGCGCGGAGCGTCGACGGCCCGACGCTGCCGTCGATATGGACCGCCGGCGCCGTCCTCGCGTACGCGATCAAGGGCGGCTGGCGCTGGGCCGGCTTCGCCTCCTCACTGGTCGCCGTCGCCAACCTCGTCGAGCGCGGCCACCCCAGCCGGGACACCGTCCACAACGTCCTGCTGGTGTGGGTGGCGTCCATCGCCATCGGGTACGTCGTCGAGGTCGCCCGCGCCTCCGAGCGGACGCTCGCCCGTGCCCTGGAGATCGAGGCGGCGACCCGGGAGCGCGAGCGCCTGGCCCGGGACATCCACGACAGCGTGCTCCAGGTCCTCGCGATGGTGCAGCGGCGCGGCACGGCCCTGGGCGGCGAGGCCGCCGAACTGGGCCGGATGGCCGGGGAGCAGGAGGTCGCCCTCCGTACCCTCGTCGCCGGCGGTCTCACCCGCCCCTCGCTGGTCTCCGAGGACGAGTCGGAGGGAGCGGTGGTGCGGTACGTCGACGACCCCGACGACGAGGACGATGCCGCCGACGGCCCGGTCGATCTGCGGACCCTGCTCGCCCCGCGCGCCGGGGCGAGGGTCACGCTCGCGGATCCGGGCGCCCCGGTCCTGCTCCCGCCGCCCGCCGCGCGTGAACTGGCCGCCGCTGTCGGCGCCGCCCTGGACAATGTCCGGGTGCACGCGGGCGACGGCGCCCGGGCGTGGATCCTGGTCGAGGACTGGCCGGACGAGGTGATCGTCACGGTCAGGGACGACGGCCCGGGCATCCCGGAGGGGCGGCTCGCGCAGGCGGAGGGCGAGGGCCGGATGGGCGTCGCCCTCTCCATCCGGGGGAGACTGCGGGACCTGGGCGGCACGGCCGAGCTGATCTCGGTCCCCGGCCAGGGCACGGAAGTCGAGTTGAAGGTGCCGCGGGAGCGCGGGACCCACGGGGGAAGGTGAACGGACACATGAGCGAGCAGCGGACGGAACCGCAGGTGGATCAGCGGGTGGATCAGCAGGTGGGACAGCAGGTGGACGAGCAGGTGGACGGGCGGCGGACGGCCGGACCGATCAGGGTGATGGTCGTCGACGACCACCCGATGTGGCGCGACGCGGTCGCCCGCGACCTCGCCGAGGCGGGCTTCGACGTGGTGGCCACGGCCGGCGACGGCGAGCAGGCCGTGCGCCGCGCCGGGGCCGTCGGCCCCGACGTCCTGGTCCTGGACCTCAACCTGCCCGCCAAGCCGGGCGTCCAGGTGTGCAAGGAGCTGGTCGCCGCCGACCCCAGGCTGCGGGTCCTGGTGCTCTCCGCGAGCGGTGAGCACGCCGACGTCCTGGAGGCGGTCAAGTCCGGGGCCACCGGCTATCTCCTCAAGTCCGCCAGCACGGCCGAGCTGATCGACGCCGTGCGCCGCACCGCCGTCGGCGACCCCGTCTTCACGCCGGGCCTCGCCGGGCTCGTCCTCGGCGAGTACCGCCGGCTCGCCTCCGAGCCCGCCCCGGCGGCCGGCGCCGACGAGCCCAAGGCCCCGCAGCTCACCGAGCGCGAGACCGAGGTCCTCCGGCTCGTCGCCAAGGGCCTGAGCTACAAGCAGATCGCCGAACGCCTCGTCATCTCCCACCGGACCGTGCAGAACCACGTCCAGAACACGCTCGGCAAGCTCCAGTTGCACAACCGCGTGGAGCTGGTCCGGTACGCCATCGAGCGCGGCCTCGACGACGCCTGAGCGGCCAACGGGCCGGCCCCCGGCGGGCGGCGCCCCGACAATTCACTCTCCATGCCGTGTCGGAGTGACCCACGTCACTACTAGCGTGGGCCGTACCCACCGTCCGCCACGGCGAAGGAGACCTTCATGCACGTCGGCGTACTGACCGGGGGAGGCGACTGCCCCGGTCTCAACGCGGTCATCCGCGGCATCGTCCGCAAGGGCGTCCAGGAGTACGGCTACGAGTTCACCGGGTTCCGCGACGGCTGGCGCGGCCCCCTGGAAGGCGACACGGTACGGCTCGACATCCCGGCCGTCCGCGGCATCCTGCCGCGCGGCGGGACCATCCTCGGCTCCTCCCGCACCAACCCGCTCACGGCGGACGGCGGCATCCGCCGGATCAAGGAGAACCTCGCCAAGAGCGAGATCGACGCCCTGATCGCGATCGGCGGCGAGGACACCCTCGGGGTCGCCGCCCGGCTCGTCGACGAGTACGGAGTCCCCTGCGTCGGCGTCCCCAAGACCATCGACAACGACCTCTCCGGCACCGACTACACCTTCGGCTTCGACACCGCGGTCGGTATCGCCACCGAGGCCATCGACCGCCTCCACACCACCGCCGAGTCCCATATGCGCGTCCTGGTGGTCGAGGTGATGGGGCGTCACGCCGGCTGGATCGCCCTCCACTCCGGACTCGCCGGCGGCGCCAACGTCATCCTCATCCCCGAACAGCGCTTCGACCTCGACCAGGTCTGCGCCTGGGTCGCCTCGCGCTTCAAGGCCACGTACGCCCCGATAGTCGTCGTCGCCGAGGGGGCGATGCCCCGGGACGGGGAGATGGTGCTCAAGGACGGCACCCTCGACTCGTACGGGCACGTCCGGCTCTCGGGCGTGGGGGAGTGGCTCGCCAAGGAGATCGAGCGGCGGACCGGCAAGGAGGCCCGCACCACCGTCCTCGGCCATGTGCAACGCGGCGGAACCCCCAGCGCGTTCGACCGCTGGCTCGCCACCCGCTTCGGTCTGCACGCCATCGAGGCGGTCCGCGACGGCGACTTCGGGAAGATGGTCGCCCTGCGCGGCACCGACATCGTCCGCGTACCGATCTCGGAGGCGACCGCCCGCCTCAAGACGGTCGATCCGGCGCTCTACGCGGAGGTCGGCGTCTTCTTCGGCTGAGCCCCTCACCGAGGACGCGGCCCCGATCGCCCTCGGCGACGAGGCCGTGTCCACCGGCGTCGGCCAGCACCGCCCGGACCAGCACCGTTCAGACCGGCACCGCCTGGACCAGCACCGTTCAGACCAGCACCCCCGCGAGCAGGGACGCCGTCAGGGCCGCCCCGTCCATCGTCAGCACCGACTCGGGGTGGAACTGGACGCCCGCGAAGCCCGGCCCGCGCAGCGCGTGGACCTCGCCCGTCTCCGCGTCCCGGCTCACCTCGATCCGGTGCAGCGCCAGCTCGGTGGCCGCCCGGTCGTCGCAGCGGGCCGTGAAGCTGTTGTAGAAGCCGACGGTCTGCGGCTGCCCGAACAGATCGATCCTCACCTGCGCCCCCTGGAACGGGGTCCGCTTGCGGACGATCTCCAGGCCCAGCTCGGCCGCGATCAGCTCGTGGCCCAGACAGACGCCGAGGAGACCGTGCCGGTGATCCCGCACCAGGTCGGCGGTGAGGCCGCGCAGGAAGCGCATCTTCGGGTCGGCCGCGTCCCCCGGGTCGCCGGGCCCGGGCCCGAGCACCACCGGGCCGTCGTGGCCGAGCGCGAGCTCCCGCAGGCCCGGCTCGTCGTAGCGGATCACCGACACCTCGAGCCCCGAGGAGCGCAGCAGGTGCGCGAGCATCGCCGTGAAGGTGTCCTCCGCGTCGATCACCAGCGCGTGGCCGGTCAGCTCGGCCGACCGGACCTGCATCTTCAGCCAGAACGGCGCCAGGTCGGCCCGCCGGGCGTCCAGCGCCGCCCGCACCCGGGGGTCGTCGGCGAGGCGCGGCGCCCGGGGCGACTCGTCGCGCGGCCGCCCGGGGCGTACGCCGAGCGCCGCGAGGACCCCCGCCGCCTTGGCGTGGGTCTCGGCGACCTCACCGGCCGGATCGGAGTGGCGGACGAGGGTCGCGCCGACCGGCACCCTCAGGTGTCCCTCCGCCGAGATGTCGGCGGTCCGGATCAGAATGGGGGAGTCCAGCGTCTGGACGCCGTTCTCGTCCCGGCCGATCAGCGCCAGCGCCCCCGCGTAGTAGCCCCGGCCCCCGGTCTCGTGGCGCTCGATGACCCGGCACGCGTTCTGCACCGGTGAGCCGGTGACGGTCGCCGCGAACATCGTCTCCCGCAGCACCTCCCGTACGTCCAGGGACGAACGGCCGCGCAGCTCGTACTCGGTGTGCGCGAGATGCGCCATCTCCTTGAGCCTGGGCCCGATCACCACCCCGCCCATGTCGCCGACCGTGCACATCATCTTGAGCTCCTCGTCGACCACCATGGAGAGCTCCTCGGTCTCCTTGCGGTCGGCGAGGAAGGCCAGCAAGCCTTCGGGGGACGGCGCGGCGCCGGACGGGTAGCGGTACGTCCCGCTGATCGGGTTCATCACGACCGTCCCCCCGGACATCCGGACGTGCACCTCGGGGCTCGCCCCCACCAGCGTGCGGTCCCCGGTGTGGACGACGAAGGTCCAGTACGCCCCCCGCTCACCGGCGAGCAGCCGCCGGAAGAGCGCCAGCGCGTCGGCGCGCCCGAAGCCCGGGATCTCGCCCGTATACGTGCGGCGGATGACGAAGTTGGCGCCCTCGCCCGAGCCGATCTCCTCGTCGATGACGCGCCGCACGGTCTCGGCGTACGCCTCGTCGGACACGTCGAAGCCGCGCCCCTCCACCCTCACGTCATGGACCGGCAGCTGCTCCATCGCGGCGGCGAGCGGCAGCTCGTACGACTCCTCGGCGACCAGGAAGGAGAGCGGGGTGCCGTCGTCGCGGACGTCGAAGCCGCGCTCGCGGATCTGCCGGAACGGCACGAGGGCGAGGGTCGGCAGCGGGCCGACGGGCAGATCGGCGAGCCGCACGGCCTTGTGGACGGGGCCGATCAGCACCTCGACGGTGTCGTGGTCACGGCCCGGGGTGCGTCTGCGGAGCAGGGCGAAAGGCGGGCAGGAGTCGTCCAGGAGACGGGAGAGGTCCATGTGGTTGCGTCGTTCCTTCCGGGAGGGAGAGGAACGGCCCCGGGTACGAGAAAGGCCGCCCCTCGGGCGGCCTTCGCGTGTTCGGTGTACGCGCAGTCAGTGGGCCGCCGGATGAGCGGTCCACCACCAGTTCTGGGCCGAAACCCGGGCCTTGTGCGCGAACATGCCCGCACTGTAACCCAGCGGGACACGCGAACGGGGCCCGGTTCACACCGTGGACGGTGCGAGCCGGGCCCCGAGAGGCGCTTCGAAGGGCGTCAGCCGATCAGAAGATCATGTTGTAGATCTGCCAGCCGCTGCCGACCTTGACGCGCGGCGGGAACGGCGACGTGGCGTTGCCGCTGCCCGTGTACAGCCAGAGCGCACCGGAGCCGTCGCGCGCGATCACGTCCACCCGGCCGTCCCGGTTGAGGTCGCTCGGGCCGAGGATCGTGTTGTACGTCTGCCAGCCCGTGCCGATCTTGACCCGAGGGCCGAACGGCTGGGTCGCCACGCCGGTGCCGTTGTAGAGCCAGAGGGCGCCGGCCGTGTCGCGGCCCATGAGGTCGGGCTTGCCGTCACCGGTGAGGTCACCGGTGCTGATGATCATGTTGTACGTCTGCCAGCCGGTGCCGATCTTCAGGCGCGGCCCGAGCGGCGCGCTCGGGTTGCCGGTGCCGGGGTACAGCCAGAGCACACCGGACGGCTCGCGCCCGATCACGTCGGGCTTGCCGTCGCCGGTCTGGTCCCGCACGCCGACGATCTGGTTGAAGACGCCCCACCCGGTACCGGCCTTCACCCGCGCCTTGAAGGGCGCGGAGGGGTTGCCGCTGGCCGAGTAGTACCAGAGCGCGCCGGAGGGCTCCCGGGCGATGACGTCACCGGTGCCGTTGGCGCCCAGGGCGGTCAGCGGCGTGACGAGGTTGTACGCGTTCCAGCCGCTGCCGACCCGGTAGCGCGAGTAGAACGGCTCGGAGGCGGACCCGGTGCCCTGGTACTGCCACAGGACTCCGGAGGAGTCGCGGGCGAGCAGGTTGTAGCGGTTGGTCCCGGCGTCGGGAGCGACACCGGGGACCAGGTCGACCTCGGAGGCCTTCACATACGCCTGGCGGTGGTTGTAGTGGATCGGGATGTAGACGTCGTTGCCGATGACGTTCTTCTGGGCCGAGCCGAACCAGTCGTCGCCCTTCACCGCGGCGCCGACCTTCGCGTACTCGCCGGTGAGCGGGTACTTCGAGAGGTAGTTCGGGTTGTCCGTCGGAGCCGTCAGGCCCGCGGCGGTGTAGGCGGCGGTCTCCGGGAAGGAGCGCCCGTAGACCCGGGCGGTCACTCCGGCCTTGGCCTTCACCCGGGTCGGCGTGGTGGTCACCGGGACGGTGTACTGCCCGCCCGGGTTGTAGAACCACGCCTTCTTGGCGCCGTACCAGATCGCCGTCCAGTCGTTGCCCGACGTCCCGGCGACGACGTAGGTGGCGCCGGCGCGGATCTTGTTGCCCCAGTTCGAGCCCTGGGACCAGACCGCCGAGAAGTACTGGTCGCCCACCGTGGACGCGGTCGTCGACGGAGAGGTGTAGAGGTAGCCGAAGTTCGCCGGCTGCGGGGGCACGTCCGTGCAGACGCCGTTGGAGTCGCACGGCGCGACCGTCAGCTTGGGCTGGTTCGCCGTGGTGAACGGCGGCACGAAGCGGACGACCTGTCCGACCTTGACCGGGCCACCGGCGCCGCTCGCGCCGGTGGGGGCGCCCACGAGCGACATGAACCTGTTCCAGTCCCAGAACGGGCCCGGGTCCCAGTGCGTCTTGGGGATGTAGCTGTCGAGCTGAACGGGCAGCTCGTCGTGGCCGATGATGTGCTCCCGGTCCAGCGGGATGCCGTACTTCGCCGCCAGGAACTTCACCAGCGCCGCGGTCGACTCGTACTGCGACTCGGTGTACCAGCTGCCCTGCTTGATGGCGTAGCCCTCGTGCTCCACGCCGATGGAGTGCATGTTGAGGGTCCAGTTGCCCGCGTGCCACGCCAGGTGCTTGTTCTCGACCATCTGCGTGACCAGACCGTCATGGGCGCGCACCAGGTAGTGGGCGCTCGCCTTGACGTCCGGGTTGGTCAGCGTGGCGAGGGACCCCTCGTAGCTGCCCTCGGTGTCGTGGATCACGATCTGACGGATGTCGACGCCCTGGTTGGGCCGGTCCGCGAGCGTGTAGTTGCGCGTCTTGCCGTCCGACGCGGTCCGCGACGGGACGAAGTTGCAGTTCAGGCCGGACGGGCACTCCGGCGCCGGCGTGTCGGTCGTGCTCGCGAAGGTGGCGGCCAGCGGCACGTTCGACGGCTTGACCGGCTCGACCGACGGGTCGGCCGGCAGGACCACCTGCTCGCCGTCCGTGGTGAGCTCCCGCTCACCGGTCCTGATCGATTCGAAGACGCGCTTCGCGAAGAGGTCGGCGCCCTTCTTGTCCGGCGACTGGCTGTAGCGCGCGACACCGGCGTACCACTGGCCCGGGTCGTCCGGCAGCTCGCCGGTCGCCTGGCGCTGGTACTCGGCGAGCAGCGCCGCGCCGGCACGGATCGACTCGGCGGTGTCGTTCTTCACGGACTCGGCGGAGCTGTCGATCAGCTCGGCGGCCTTGTCCAGGGTGTGCAGCCGCGGGTCGTCGGTGTCGACGGTCTCCTTCGGCAGGCTGCGCAGCACCTTGGCGGCGTCGAAGGTCTTCTCGATCTCCGCCCTGCCGCTCCTGTTCAGGTGCGACAGGCGCTCCTTGTCGTCCTCGTGCTCGACGTCGTCGGCGTCGACGTCCGTCAACCCCATGACGTTGTACGCACCGGTCGTGCTCGGCAGGCCGTCGTGCGACTCCCACCGCGTCTGCCGGTACGAGACCGCCATCAGCACGCTCTGCGGTACGTCGAACTCCCGCGCCGCCTCCGCGAACTGCGACTGAAGAGAAGCGTTTCCGCTGTTCTTGCCGTCCTCGGATCCCAGTACACCCGGCGACGCCACCGCGATGGTGCCGATCGTGGCGGTGGCGACGACGGCCGCCGCCGCCCCGTAAAGCAGCCGTCGTTTCTTGCGATCCCTGCGGTGCCCTTGGCTCACGCCCACCCCTGCTGATTCGTTTTTGTTCGTCTGTGATGTTTAAAGCGCGCGTGAGGGTAACACCACTCGATGGTGTGAACATCGTCAGCGGACATTTCGGACGCGTGTCTCAGCCATTGGGCGGCGCACTGGACAGGACGCCCGACCCCGTAATGTGGTGGTTGTGACCGTGAACGCTAAGACCACCGCTACCGGTGGCAACACCTGGCGAGACCTTCCCGCGGCGCAGCAGCCCGAGTACCCCGATGCCGAGGCTCTGCGCGATGTGATCGCGGACCTCGAGTCGTATCCGCCGCTCGTCTTCGCGGGCGAGTGCGATCAGCTGCGCGCCCGCATGGGAGCCGTCGCCCGTGGCGAGGCGTTCCTGCTCCAGGGCGGCGACTGTGCCGAGGCCTTCGACGCCGTGTCCGCCGACCACATCCGGGCCAAGCTCAAGACGCTGCTCCAGATGAGCGCCGTCCTGACGTACGCGGCCTCCGTGCCCGTCGTCAAGGTCGGCCGTATCGCCGGGCAGTACTCCAAGCCCCGCTCCAAGGGGACGGAGACCCGTGACGGCGTGACCCTGCCGACGTACCGAGGCGACTCGGTCAACGGCTTCGACTTCAACGAGAAGGCCCGTATCCCGGACCCCGAGCGCCTGAAGCGGATGTACAACGCCTCCGCCTCCACGCTCAACCTGGTGCGCGCCTTCACCACCGGCGGCTACGCCGACCTGCGCCAGGTCCATGCCTGGAACCAGGACTTCGTGAAGTCGTCCCCCTCGGGTCAGCGCTACGAACAGCTGGCGCGCGAGATCGACAACGCGCTGAATTTCATGAAGGCCTGTGGTACCGACCCGGCCGAGTTCCGCGCGGTCGAGTTCTACGCCTCCCACGAGGCGCTGCTGCTCGACTACGAGGGCGCCCTCACCCGTACCGACTCGCGCACCGGTGAGCTGTACGACACCTCCGGCCACATGGTCTGGATCGGTGAGCGCACCCGGCAGCTCGACGGCGCGCACATCGAGTTCGCGTCGAAGATCCGCAACCCGATCGGCATCAAGCTCGGCCCGACGACCACCGTCGACGAGGCGCTGACGTACATCGACCGCCTGGACCCGGACCGCGAGCCCGGCCGGCTGACCTTCATCGTCCGCATGGGCGCCGACAAGGTCCGGGACAAGCTTCCGGAGCTGGTCGAGAAGGTCACCGCCTCCGGCGCGACCGTCGCCTGGGTCACCGACCCGATGCACGGCAACACCTTCGAGGCGGCCTCCGGCCACAAGACCCGCCGCTTCGACGACGTGCTCGACGAGGTCAAGGGCTTCTTCGAGGTCCACAAGGGCCTGGGCACCCACCCGGGCGGCATCCACGTCGAGCTCACCGGTGACGATGTCACCGAGTGCGTGGGCGGCGGCGACGAGATCTTCGTCGACGACCTGCACCAGCGCTACGAGACGGCCTGCGACCCGCGGCTCAACCGCAGCCAGTCGCTGGACCTCGCCTTCCTGGTGGCGGAGCTCTACCGCGACTAGTCGACGCGATCAGTAGGTGGCTTCCTACGACGGTGGGGCGCGGATCGATGTGATCCGCGCCCCACCGTCATGTTCAGGGCTTTTGGGCGCCAGGTCCGCCGGGTAAGGTTAGGTTAGCCTTATCGATCTCGGCGGGAGGTGAACCGCGTGTACGTCTGCTCATGCTTCGGTGTCACGGAGAAGCAGGTCAAGGACCACGCGGACGCGGGCGCGTGCACGCCCCGCCAGATCGCCTCGGCGTGCAAGGCCGGCACGGACTGCGGTTCGTGCGTGCGGCGCATCCAGGCCATCCTCGGGCGCGGCAACTGCCCGCGACGGGAGCTTCTGGACCAGGGCATGCCGGCCCTGGCGGCGGAGCTCGCCGCCGCGCCTGACGAACGGCTCTCCGAAGCGGCCTAGCGCCGCACCCGGCGCCGCCCGTGAGGCCTAGCTCGGCTGCTCGATCAGCGTCGAGATGTAGAGCGCCTCGCCGAGCTTCTCGATCAGCTCCAGCTGGGTGTCGAGGTAGTCGATGTGGTGCTCCTCGTCGGCGAGGATCTCCTCGAAGAGGTTGGCCGAGGTGATGTCGCCCTTGGCGCGCATGACCTCGATCCCGCGCTTGAGGCGGTCGATCGCCTCGACCTCCACCTGGCGGTCCGCCTGGAACATCTCGGTGACCGTCTGGCCGACCCGTACGTGGAAGAGCCGCTGGTAATTGGGCAGCCCGTCCAGCATCAGGATGCGTTCGGTGAGCTTGTCCGCGTGCTTCATCTCATCGATGGACTCTTCGCGGGTGTACTTGGCGAGCTTGGCCCAGCCCTTGTTGTCCTGGATGCGGTAGTGCAGCCAGTACTGGTTGATGGCCGTCAGCTCGCCGGTCAGCTGCTCGTTGAGGAACTCGAGGACCTCGGGGTCGCCCTGCATCGCAGAGGCTCCTTCCACGCATGTCTACGCCGTGACTGGGCAGGATGGCCGCATCCTCGCACCACGGATGGGGGCCGTCCAGTAAGTGCAGGCTTAGTGGGAGTTGCCCCGATCCGGCTGGGATGGGGGGTTGGCTGGTCATGACCACCCCTCGCCGTCTGTCACCATGGATGACATGGGTCAGCCGGAGAGCGGAGCACACCGGGAAGCGGGGCAGTCGGATCTTCCGCCGGGACAGCGGCTGCAGCGCGGCTGGCCGGTCACCCATTACGGCCCCGTCCCCAAGTTCAAGCCCGACCGCTGGGAGTTCAGGGTCTTCGGGGCGACGGCGGACGGCGACAAGCGGTGCTGGAACCACGAGGAGTTCTCGGCCCTGCCGTTCTCCACGGTCGTGGCCGATCTGCACTGCGTCACGAAGTTCAGCATGCTCGGGGCCGAATGGGGTGGTGTGCCCGCCCGGACGATCCTGGAGCTGGCCCCGCCGGCCGCCAATGTCACGCATGTGATGGTGTGGGCCGAGTACGGCTTCAGCGCCAACATGCGGCTCTCCGACTTCGCCTCGGAGCGCACGATCTTCGCCACCCACAAGGACGGTGAGCTGCTCACCGCCGAGCACGGCTTCCCGCTGCGCCTCATCGTCCCCCATCTGTACGCCTGGAAGGGGCCGAAGTGGGTCCGGGGCGTCGAGTACATGACCGCCGATCGCCGCGGCTTCTGGGAGGAGCGCGGCTATCACAACATCGGCGATCCCTGGACGGAGCAGCGGTACTCCTACCAGGAGGAGCCGGGGGACGGCCCGGAGCTCTGACCGTCCCGCCCAGGCTCAGTGGTGGTACTGGTGGACCACCGCGTGGCCCTTGCCGCGGCCGATCATCCACTTGTTGACCGGTGTGGTGATCACGAAGGCGACGAGGAAGGCGAAGGCGAGGGCGCCCCAGAAGAGCCCGTCCGAGAGATGCGCGTCCATGGCGCCGGGCACCAGGAGCAGGACCCCGTTGTCGACGACCTCCATCACCGTGATGGAGAGGGTGTCGGCGGCGAGCGCGACGCCGATGGCCGCCTTCAGGGTCAGGCCGGCGCGGACGACGGCCCAGAGGGTCAGCGAGTAGCCGAAGAAGAAGGCCAGGGCGATGGCGAGCACCATCGTCGGGGCGTTGCCCCAGCCGAGCGCGGTGCCGATGACCATGCCGAGGACCTCGCCGATGGCGCAGCCGGTGAGGCAGTGCAGCGTGGCCTTCATGGCCATGCCCCAGCCGACCTTGCCGGGCGCGTGCCCGTCATGGCCGCCGTGAGTGGTGGTGTGGTCGGAGTGCTGGTGGTGTGCGTGTGCCTCGTGCTGCATGAGAGCCCCCAACGTCCGTAGCGGTTCCTCTTCAGAAACCCGTATACCCCACGGGGGTATTCCTGAACGGGGGGATTCCTGAACGGGAGTCTCAGCCTCTGAGCTTCTTCAGCCGCTCCACGTCCGCCCGATGGCCTTCCTTCCCGCCCGGCGTCTCGATGACCAGCGGAACCCCGTCCGTCGCCGGATGGCGCATCAGCTCGCGGAACGGCTCCTCGCCGATGTGTCCGGCCCCGATGTTCGCGTGCCGGTCCTTGTGCGCGCCGACGACGTCCTTCGAGTCGTTGGCGTGGATCAGCTTCAGCCGTCCCTCGCCGACCGTCTCGACCAGCAGGTCGAGGGTCTGGATCATCCCGTGCGGCCCGGCGAGGTCGTGGCCGGCCGCGAAGATGTGGCAGGTGTCCAGGCAGATGCCGAGCTTCGGGTGGCGGTCGAGCGCCTCGAAGTACGGGCCGAAGTCCCACGTCCGAGAGCAGAGCGAGAAACCCTGCCCGGCAGTCGACTCCAGGAGCAGGAACGGGTCGTCCGGGTGGGTCAGCTCGTCCAGCAGCGGCAGCATCCGCTCCCGTACCTGCGCCAGCGCCTCCTCGCGCGGGCGGCCACCGGTCGCCGAGCCGGTGTGCACCACGACGCCCCGGGCGCCGATCTCCCGGCCGCGCCGCAGCGAGTGCCGCAGCGACTCCACCGACCTCTCGACGGTGGCCTCGGTGTGGGAGCCGAAGTTGATCAGGTACGGGGCGTGGACCCAGGCCGACAGGGACTCCGCCTCGCACGCGGCGCGGAACAGCTCGTCCTGCGCCGGACTGCCGACCGGGGTGGCCCAGCCGCGCGGATTGGCGACGAAGACCTGCACGGTCTCCGCGCCCAGCTCGCGGGCGTAGGCGAGACCGGTCGTGGCGAGGCCGCCGGCCACGGGGACATGGCCGCCGACGGGGTTGCGCATGAGTGCTTACAGTCCCTTGATCGTGAGAGTGATGGTGGAGCCTTCCGGGGCGGTGGAGCCGCCGTCGACGGACTGGCCCGAGACCGTGTCGCCGAGGAAGGGGAAGGTCTTCTCGACCTTCACGTCGAAGCCCGCGTCCTCCAGTGCGGAGCGCGCGTCGTCGGCCTTCTCGCCGACGACGTCGGGCACCTCGATCATGCGCGGGCCCTTGGAGACGGTGAGGGTGATCGTGTCGCCCTCGGCCGCGCGGCTGCCCTCCGCGAGGGACTGGGCGGCGACCGTGCCGGCCTCCTCGGGGGAGTGGATCCGCTCGGGAGCGACCCGCACGGTCAGCCCGGCGTCCTGGAGGGTACGGGTGGCGTCGGCCACCGACTCGCCGGCCACGTCGGGGACGTCGATCGGCACACCCTTGCTGACGACCAGGGCGACGGCCGAGTCGGGGCTGCGCTCCGTGCCCGGCTCGGGGTCGGAGGAGATGACGGCGCCCTGGGCGATGTCCTGGCTGAAGGCGGACGTGATCACGCCGGCCGCCAGGCCCTCCCGCTCCAGGAGCTTCCTGGCCTGCGCGAGCGGCTTGCCCTTGAGGTTCGGGACCTTCACGATCTCCGGGCCGCGGGAGATGGTGAGCGTGACCGTGCCGTTGCCGCGGATCCGCTCTCCGGAGGCGGGGTCGATGGCCATGACCGTGCCGCGTTCGTAGACCTCGCTGAAGGCGCGCTTCGTGGCGCCGACGCCCAGGCCGGCGTCCGTGATCCGCTTCGTGGCCCGCGCCTCACTCTGGCCGAGCACCGCCGGGACGCGGGTGAACTGGCCGGAGTTGATGTACCAGACGCCGGAGCCGATCCCCAGCGCGAGCAGCACGGCGGCGACCACGAGCAGCGGGCCGCGGGGGCGGCGGGACACCGCCCGGCGCGCCGCGCGCGGCTCGGGCGGGGGCATGGTGAGCCGGCTGGTGTGCTGGACCCGCTGGGCCTCGGCGGCCGGCGGCGTCCGCGGGATGACGCTGGTCCGGTCCTCGGAGGCGTCGCGCTCCTCACCCGGGGCGTGCGCCTGCGGCGGTACGGCGTCCAGCTGCTCGTCCCCGAGCGCGGCGCGGGCCTCCCGGGTCCTGGCGAGCAGCGCGACGGCGTCGTGCGGGCGGACGTCGGGGTTGCGGGCGGTGGCGGTGGCCACCAGCTCGTCCAGCTCCAGGGCGAGCCCGGGGACGGCGGCGGAGGGGGCGGGGACGTCGGTGTTCAGGTGCCGGTAGAGGACCTGCGCGGGCGTGTCCCCGCCGTGCGGCTTGCCGCCGGTGAGCATCTCGTACAGCACGACACCGCAGGCGTACACGTCGGCGCGGGTGTCGGCGGTGCCGTGCTCGATCTGCTCGGGGGCGAGGTAGGAGACGGTGCCGAGGACGGAGCCGGTGGTGTTCGTCGCGGATCCCACGGCCCGTACGAGACCAAAGTCGGCGACCTTGACCCGGCCGTCGTCCCCGATCAGGACGTTCTCCGGCTTCATGTCCCGGTGCACGAACCCGGCGCGGTGGGCGGCGCCGAGCGCGGCGAGGACCGGCTCCAGGATGTCCAGCGCGGCCCGGGGCCGCAGGGCGCCGCGCTCGCGGAGCACGTCGCGCAGGGTGCACCCGGCGACGTACTCCATCGCCAGATAGACGTACGCGCCGTCCGCGCCCTGGTCGAAGACGCCGACCACGTTGGGGTGGGAGAGCCGGGCGACCGACTTGGCCTCACGGATGAACCGCTCGACGAACGCGACGTCGGTCGCGAGCGCCGGATGCATCACCTTGAGCGCGAGCACCCGGTCGAGCCGGGTGTCGACGGCCCGGTAGACCGTGGCCATCCCGCCGACGGCGATGCGCGCGTCGACGCGGTAGCGGCCGTCGAGCAGCTGCCCGACGAGGGGGTCCTGGAGGGTCGTATCCACGGCGTCGAGTCTACGAGCCGCCGCGGACACCCCCGCCGCGCAGGCCTGTACCGCAGCACACCTGTGACGCGAGGGCCCGGGCGCGGGGGCCGCGCCCAGGCCGACCGGGGCGTGGTCCCCGCGCCCGGGCAGGACGTACCGGCCTGGGCGCAGTACCGGCCTGCGCGCCGGTCGGCGCACAGGTCAGAACGCCGGGCGTTCCGGGTCCAGGGCGGCGCGGCCCTCGACCGGGGAGGAGGCCTCCGCGAAGTGGCGGCGCGGGATCCGGCCCGCCCGCCACGCCAGCCGGCCCGCCTCCACCGCGTGCCGCATGCCCCGCGCCATCAGCACCGGCTCCTGTGCCCGGGTCACCGCCGACGCCAGCATCACCGCCGCGCACCCCAGCTCCATCGCGAGCGCCGCGTCCGACGCCGTCCCGGCCCCCGCGTCGAGGATCACCGGAACCCCCGCCCGCTCGACGATCAGCTGGAAGTTGTGCGGGTTGCGGATCCCGAGCCCGGAGCCGATCGGGGAGCCGAGCGGCATGATCGCCGCGCACCCGACGTCCTCCAGCTTCCGCGCCAGGACCGGATCGTCGTTGGTGTACGGCAGGACCGTGAACCCGTCGTCGACCAGCGTCTCCGCCGCGTCCAGCAGCTCCACCGCGTCCGGCAGCAGGGTCCGCTCGTCGGCCACGACCTCCAGCTTGATCCACTCCGTGCCGAGCGCCTCGCGCGCGAGGCGCGCCGTCAGCACGGCCTCGCCCGCCGTGAAGCAGCCCGCCGTGTTCGGCAGGACCCGGATGGCGAGCCGCTCGAGGACGGAGAGGACCGAGCCCCGCACCGTCGGGTCCAGGCGCCGCATCGCGACGGTCGTCAGCTCCGTACCGCTGGCGATCAGCGCGCGTTCGAGGACGTCCAGGCTGGGAGCCCCGCCGGTGCCCATGATCAGGCGCGAGGAGAACTCCGTACCGCCGAGGAGGAAGGTGTCGTCGGACATCGCGCTCAGCCCCCCTGCACCGCGGTGAGGACCTCGATCCGGTCGCCCTCGCCGAGGACGGTCGCGGACCACTGGCTGCGCGGCACGACGGTCTCGTTGACGGCCGCGGCCACGCCCGACGGCGCGGCGGAGAGGGTGGCGACGAGGGCGTCGAGGGTCGTGGGGGCGGCGAGGACGCGTGCCTCGCCGTTGACGGAGACGTTCATGACGGAGACGTTCATGCGGGCTGCTCCTGACGTACGTGAGCGGGGGAGAAGCGGCGGGGGGTGAAGGGGCGGGCCTCGTCCGGCAGCACACCGGTGACGAGGAGATCCGCCATCACGTCGCCGGTGACGGGGGTGAGCAGGACCCCGTTGCGGTAGTGGCCGGTGGCCAGGTGGAGACCGGGCAGGCCGGTCGGGCCCAGCAGCGGCGCGTTGTCCGGCGAGGCGGGGCGCAGACCCGCCCGGGTCTCGGTGAGCGGCAGCTCGGTGATGCCCGGCACCAGCTCATGGGCGTCGCGCAGCAGTTCGTACACCCCGCCCGCCGTGACGGTGGTGTCCCAGCCCAGCTCCTCGCTGGTCGCGCCGACGACCAGCTCGCCGTTCTCGCGCGGCACCAGATAGACCTGGCTGCCGCGCACGACGGCCCGGACCGTCCGGGAGAGGAACGGCGCGTACGCGGGCGGCACGGTCAGCCGCAGCACCTGCCCCTTCACGGGCCGTACGGGCGGCAGGACCTCCTCCGGCACGCCGCCCAGCCGGCCGCTGAGGCTGCCCGCGGCCAGCACCACCTGGTCCGCGGCCTCCTCGCGGCCGTCGGCGAGGACCACGCCGGCGGCCCGCTCCCGCACCACCGCGAGGCGGTCCGCGACGCTCCGGTGGAAGACCACCCCGGCCCGCTCGCAGGCGGTGACCAGCGCGGCGGCGAGCCGGCGCGGATCGACCTGGTGGTCGCCGTCGACCCGCAGCCCGCCGCGCACCCCCGGTGCCAGCATCGGCTCGAGGCGGCGGCAGTCGCGCCCGCTGAGCCACTCCGACTCCAGGCCGCACCGGGTCTGCAGGGCGTGCAGCTCGCGCAGGTGCGCCCGGTCGTCGGCGTCGAGCGCGACGGCGAGGGTGCCGCAGGCGCGGTAGCCCACGTCCTGTCCGGTGGCGTCCTGGAGTTCGGCGACGAAGTCCGGATAGCGGCGCGCCGAGGCGAGGTTGAGACCGAGCAGGGTCTCCTCGCCGTAGTGGAGCTCGGTGACGGCGGCGAGCATGCCGGCCGCCACCCGGGCGGCCCCGCCCCCGGGCTCCGGATCGACGACCGCGGTGCGCAGACCGCGCTGCGCCGCCCGCCAGGCCGTGACCAGGCCGATGATTCCGCCCCCGATGACGAGGACGTCAGATGTGCTGCATGTACGCGACATGGGCGTCCAGCCCCTCCCTTCGCCGGCATGACCCGGATCAGGTTCGTACGGTCGGAGGCCGGTCAGCCTCCCTCTCAGCCCGGTGCGTCCGGGCTCCCGCGTGTGCTCTACGTTGGCCGTCAGACTATCCCCCGCCGCCGACACCCGGTAAGGGAGCCTCGGTGGCGGCTCGAGCGGCCGCCTTCCTGACGTGCCGTCAGGTGCGTAAGGTGATCGGGTGAGCGAGCAGAAGCAGGCACAGCAGCGGGTCGTGATCGTGGGCGCCGGTATGGCGGGGGTGCAGACCGCCGTCGCCCTGCGCGAACAGGGATTCACAGGCCCGATCACCCTCCTCGGCGCCGAACCGCACCAGCCCTACGACCGTCCCCCGCTCTCCAAGGCGGTGCTCCTCGGCAAGGCCGAGGACTCCGCCTTCGACGTCGACTTCGAGGCGCTCTCCATCGAACTGCGCCTCGGCGTCGAGGTGACCGGACTGCGCCCCGACGCCCACGAGGTCGACACGGAGGCCGGGCCCGTCCCGTACGACATCCTGGTCGTCGCCACCGGCGCCGAGCCCGTCACCCTGCCCGGCACCGAGGGCGTCCCCGGCGTCCACCTGCTGCGCACCCTCGACGACGCCGCCCGCCTCAAGCCCGTCCTGGAGCGGCGTCACGACATCGTGGTGGTCGGCGCCGGCTGGATCGGCGCCGAGTTCGCCACCGCCGCGCGCGAGGCGGGGTGCGCGGTCACCGTCGTCGAGGCCGCCGACCGGCCGCTGGCCGGCGCGCTGCCCGCCGAGGTCGCCGCCCCGATGGCCCAGTGGTACGAGGAGAGCGGCGCCGCACTCCTCACCCACGCGCGCGTGGCGCACGTCGAACCCGGCCGGGTCGTCCTGGCCGACGGCCGGGAGCTGCCCGCCGAAGCCGTCGTCGTCGGCATCGGCGCCCGCCCCGCCACCGGCTGGCTCGCCGGCTCCGGCATCGCCCTCGACGCGGGCGGCTCCGTCACCGCCGACGAGCGGCTGCGCACCTCCCTGCCCGACGTGTACGCCGTCGGCGACTGCGCCTCCTTCCCCTCCGCCCGCTACGGCGAACGGCTCCTCGTCCACCACTGGGACAACGCCCTTCAGGGCCCGCGCACCGTCGCGGCCGACATCATCGGCGAGGCCCCCCAGGTCTACGACCCGGTGCCGTACTTCTGGTCCGAGCAGTTCGGCCGGTTCGTGCAGTACGCCGGCCACCACACGGGCGCCGCCGAGCTGGTCCGGCGCGGCGACCCGGCGGGCCCCTCCTGGTCCGTCCTCTGGCTCCGCGACGGGCTCCTGGTCGCCCTGCTCGCCGTCGGCCGCCCCCGCGACCTGGCCCAGGGCCGCAAGCTCATCGAGTCCGGCACCCCCCTCGCCCGCGAGCGCGCCGCCGACCCCTCCGTACCCCTGAAGGCGGCAGTCCGGTAGGGCTCGACTTCCGGCTGTCGGTCCGGGATGGCAGGCTTGTCCACGTGACCGAGATTGACGCAAGAATCGATGCTCTCGTCCCCGCCTGGCTCTACCTCCCCGACATCGCGGAAATGCTCGATGTCGAGGTGACGCGTGTGCGGCAGCTGGTCAAGGAGGGCCAGCTCATCGCCGTGCGCCGCGGTGAGAACAAGGCGCTTCAGGTGCCCGCCGCCTTCATCGACGGCGACAAGGTCGTCAAGGGCCTCTCCGGCACCCTGACGCTCCTGAAGGACGACGGCTTCACCGACGAAGAAATGCTGGAGTGGCTCTTCACTCCCGACCCGACCCTGCCGGGCACGCCCGCGCAGGCGCTCAGCGAGAATCGCGGCACGGAGGTGAAGCGCCGCGCCCAGGCGCTCGCCGTCTGACGTACCGAAGACACCACACAGGAGGTTTCCGTGGGGCCGGGTCCGCCCGGCCCCACGGGGCCACCGCACCGACGGGGGGAACCACCCATGTCCACGCCTCGCGAGCAGCTCGCCGACGCCCGGCTCTACCTCTGCACGGACGCCCGCAAGCGGCAGGGCGACCTGCCCGCGTTCCTCGACGCCGTGCTCTCCTCCGGTGTCGACATCGTGCAGCTGCGCGACAAGGGCATGGAGGCCGGTGAGGAGCTGGAGCACCTCGCCGTGTTCGCCGAGGCCTGCCGCCGCCACGGCAGGCTGCTCGCGGTCAACGACCGGGCCGACGTCGCCCACGCCATCGGTTCCGACGTGCTGCACCTGGGCCAGGGCGACCTGCCCGTGCCCGCCGCCCGCGCGATCCTCGGCGACCGGGTCCTGATCGGCCGTTCCTGCCACGGCGAGTCCGAGGTCGACGCGGCCGTCGCCGAGCCGGGCGTGGACTACTTCTGCACCGGCCCCTGCTGGCCCACCCCGACCAAGCCCGGCCGGTACGCCCCCGGGCTCGACCTCGTCCGGTACACGGCGGGGCTCGCCCAGGACCGCCCCTGGTTCGCCATCGGCGGGATCGACGAGACCACCCTCGACGAGGTCCTCGACGCGGGCGCGCGCCGGATCGTCGTCGTCCGGGCGATCACCGAGGCCGACGACCCCGCAGCGGCCACGGCCCGGCTGGCCAAGCGGGTCCGCGAGCGCTCGGCGTAGCGGGGGACGACGGGAGCCGGGCCGTCCACCCAGAGGGCACCGCTGAGGGCTCCGCGGAGGGCGCCGCGCGGAGGTGTCCAAAAATGTGTCCATTACTCGGACACCGCTTCTTCCGCCGATGGCCCCCGTCTAACCTGCCCGTATGGCTCTTGGCACCGCTTCCACCCGCTCGGACCGTGCGCGCACGGTCCGCGACATCCTCGCGTCCGGCAAGCCCTCGTACTCCTTCGAGTTCTTCGCGCCCCGGACCGAGAAGGGCGAGCGCAGCCTCTGGAACGCCCTGCGCAGGGTCGAGGCGGTCGGCCCGAGCTTCGTCTCGGTGACCTACGGAGCCGGCGGATCCACCCGCGGCGGCACCGTCAAGGCCACCCAGAAGATCGCCGGTGACACCACCCTCACCCCGGTCGCCCACCTCACCGCGGTCGACCACTCCGTCGCCGAACTGCGCAACGTCCTCGGCCAGTACGCCGACGCCGGCATCCGGAACATGCTCGCGCTGCGCGGCGACCCGCCCGGCGACCCGCTGGGGGAGTGGATCGAGCACCCCGAGGGCGTCCGCTACGCCGCCGACCTGGTCAGGCTGATCAAGGAGTCCGGCGACTTCTGCGTGGGCGTCGCGGCCTTCCCCGAGATGCACCCGCGCTCCACCGACTGGGACACGGACATCCGGCACTTCGTGGACAAGTGCCGGGCCGGCGCGGACTACGCCATCACCCAGATGTTCTTCGATCCGGAGAACTACCTCCGGATGCGCGACAGCGTGGCGAAGACCGGCTGCGAGACGCCGATCATCCCCGAAGTCATGCCCGTCGTGAACGTGAAGACCCTCGACCGGCTGCCCCAGCTCAGCAACGCCCTCTTCCCGGCGGACGTGAAAGAACGCATCCTCGCCGTCAAGGACGATCCGGCCGCTGTACGCTCCATTGGCATCGAGTTCGCGACGGAGTTCTGCGCGCGTCTGCTCTCCGAGGGTGTCCCCGGACTGCACTTCATCACGCTGAACAACTCCACCGCGACGCTGGAGATCTACGAGAATCTCGGACTGCACGTGCAGTCCTGACCGGCGTACCCGCCCCAGACCCGCGGCGGTGGCCGTAGGAGAGGGGCGGGCATGGGGTGGACGGTCCTCTACATCGCGTTCGGTGTCGTCGCGTTGTGGCTGTTGGGTGAGGTGCTCCTGCAGTACAAGGCGAGGCTGCGCTGGCGCGTGCTCGCCTTCTGCGGCTTCCTGGGGGTGGTCATCGGCGTTCTGCTGTCCTTGGTCGCCGTGATCATCGCGGGGGCGGTCGCCTTCGGCGTCGGGCAGACCTATGTGACCCTCTCCTTCCGCCGCGGCTTCTCCACCGGCTGGGCGATCGGCGGGAACCCGGGCGCGAGCCGCCGCCGCAGGTCCACCGCGCCGGCCGAGGCCGGCCCCACGCTCGAGGTCACCGACCTCTCCTACGAGCCGGTGGACCCCTCACCCGCCGAGACCACGGCGGTCTACGAGCCGCAGCCGATGCCCGACGAGACCGGCCAGTACGCCGTCTACGACCCCTCCTACGCCCACTCCCAGGCCCAGGCCCACGGCCATGCCCAGCCCGAGGCCCAGCCCGCGTACGGCGGCTACGACGGCTACACGCCGGGGTACGAGCAGCCTGCCTACGACTACGGCACCGGCCAGCAGCAGTACGCGGCCTACTCCGACCCGTACATCGGCCCCGGCACCGACGGCCAGCAGTACACCTCGTACGACTACGGCACGGGCGGCCAGCAGCCCTACGCCGACCCCTACGCCCCCTCGTACACGTACGACACCCCGCCCGGCGGCGTCTGGGTGCCCCAGCAGCGGGACACCGAGCAGCCCGCCGATCCGCCGCAGCACCCGCAGCAGCCGGGCCAGGAGTACTACGGCTACGGCAACGAGCAGTACCGGTACTGACTCCGGCCTACTGCGAACCCCGGAAACCGTCGCCCTCGACGATCAGCCCGGCCACGAGGGCGCCCGACATGCCGGCGTGGGCCAGCCCGCCGCCGGGATGGGACCAGCCGCCGGCGAAGTGCAGGCGGGGAAGCGAGGAGCGGTTGGCGGCGGGGAGGTAGGCACCTGAGCCGCCGGCGAGCGCCGGGCCGGGGACCTCGGCGGTACCCGTCTCCCGCAGAGTGTCCTCCGGGGTGCGGACCTCCTGCCAGAGCAGCCGCTCCCGGAGCCCCGGAACGACGGACTCAGCCGCCGCGACCATCTCCTCGGCGATCTCGGCCCAGTCGTACTCGGGGTACAGGTACACCGTCGCGGAGACCGTCACCGACTCGTGCGCGTCGTCCGGGCGCAGCGCGGGGTCGTCCGGCCGCAGCACGGTCACGGTGGGCCGGCTCGCGGTCGCGTGGACGACGGTGCGGTGCACCGCGTCCGCCTCCCGGGCTCCGCGCAGGGCCAGACAGACCGTCATGCGGCCGGTCAGGTCCAGCTGGTCTCCCTGGGCCACCACATGGTCCCGATAGAGCGCGGGCACGGGCGCACCCGCCACGACGTGGTCCGCCTCCACGGCCTCCCCGCCCGCCAGTCGGACTCCCGTCGCCCGGCCGTCCTTCTCCAGCACCTCGACGACGGCCGTGTCGAAGACGAACTCCACCCGCCGCTGCAAACACCGCTCGTACACCGCGTCCGCGAGCGCCCGGATGCCGCCGCCGACGTACCAGGTGCCGAAGGTCTGCTCCATGTAGGGCAGCACGGCCGCCGAGGCCGGGGCCGCCGCCGGGTCGAAGCCGTAGGACCAGGCGTACGAGTCGAGGAGCGCCGCGAGCCGGGGGTCACGCAGCTCCCGCGCGCCGATCTGTTCCAGCCGGGTCGTCGGGCGCCGCAGGAACCCCGCCTTCAGGGCCGGGTACGGATCGCGGCCGAACACCGAGGTGTCCTCCGGCTGCGGCTCCTCCAGGAGCGGGCGCCGGGTGCGGTCCCAGGCCTCGCGGGCCCGGACCATGAAGTCGCCCCAGCGTTCGCCCGCGCCCGCGCCGAGGGCCGCGTCCAGGGCGGAGACCGTGCCGGCGCGCGAGGCGTTCGGCAGGTCCACCCTCGTACCGTCGGAGAACACGTGCCGGCTCGCCGGGTCGACCTGCGTCAGCTCGACGCGGTCCTCCAGCGGCTCCTTGCCGGTCTTGACGAACAGGTCGCGGTAGACGGCGGGCAGGTGCAGCAGTCCTGGTCCGGTGTCGAAGGCGAACCCGTCCCGCTCGAACCTGCGTACCGCGCCGCCGTAGGTCTCCGTGCGTTCGTACACCGTCACCCGGTGGCCCGCCACGGCCAGCCGGGCGGCCGCCGCCATGGCGCCCATCCCGGCGCCGATCACCACGATCCGTCCCATGTCAGGGACTTTATCCGCCGGGTCCCCGGGGGCCGTCGGCCGCCTCGGCGGCTGCCAGTCGCCGCTCCTCACGCCGCTGGGCCCGGCGGCGGAGGAAGCGGCGGATGCGCTGGGCGAGGATGCCCAGTATCGCCAGGCCCAGCACGAGCAGTACGGCCGCGATGATCGCCGCCGCCTCTGGGTTGAAGATCGCGAAGGTGACGATTCCCGCCACCCCGAGGTCCTCCGCCATGCTCATGGCGACGTTGGAGAACGGTTCCGGCGAGGTGTTGATCGCCATCCGCGTCCCGGCCTTGACGAAGTGGCTCAGCAGCGCGGTCGAGCCGCCGACCGCGCCCGCCGCGAGCTCCGGCAGGGAACCGGACTGCCCGGCGAGCAGGGCGCCGACCACGGCCCCGGAGACCGGCCGGATCACCGTGTGGACGGAGTCCCAGACCGAGTCGACGTACGGGATCTTGTCCGCCACCGCCTCGCAGAGGAACAGCACGCCGGCGACGATCAGGACGTCGGTGCGCTGCAGCGACTCGGGCACCTCGTCGGTGAGTCCGGTCGCGCCGAAGACGCCGAACAGCAGGACCACCGCGTACGCGTTGATCCCGCTCGCCCAGCCGCTGGTGAAGACCAGGGGGAGTACGGACACGGACGCGATCGTAACCAGCCGGGGGCACGCGCGCGTGGGCCTTGGCGCGGAACGCTGAGTATCCGTACCTAGGGGAAGAGATGAGTAGCTACGCGGATGGGCTTTGACCTGCGCGGACGGAAGAGTGGGGACCACGGAAGGGGCACGGCTCCGCACCCGCCGACACGGGGCGGCGGAACGGGGTCGTGCACCGGCCGGCACGGGGGTGCAACGGGGGACCGCACGGGGGACACGGGGGTGTTCACGGGGGGTGCGGAAACGTCGGACGGCGAGGCTCGGGGGGATCGAGCCTCGCCGTCCGGCGTATGCGCGTGTCCTCGCGGACGCGGCTAGCGGCCGCCGACCCGGCCGTGCAGGAGCCGGGACAGCGCACTGTGCACGTCGTCGATGGAGCGCTCGCGCTGGAAGGCCTGCCAGTCCAGGGCGGCCACCAGGACCATCCCGACCAGCGCCGCCGCCGTGAGGGGGATGTCGATCTCCTCGCTCAGTTCGCCGGCTTCGACGGCCTCGCGCAGCACGCCCTCCACCACCGCGACCGCCTGCTGACGGACGACCAGGAGGGTTTCGTTCCATGCCCTGTTCGTGCGCCAGAGCTCGGCCACGTACAGCTGGGTGAAGGCGGGGTACCGGTCGATGAAGACCAGGCCCGCCCGGATCATCGCGTCCAGCGCGTCGACCCGGCTCCCGCCCCGCCGGGCGGTCTCCTCGGCCGCCTCCCGGAGGGAGGCGGTGAGCAGCCCCACGCCGTGCCGCAGCAGTTCCTCGAAGAGCTCGGTCTTGCTCTTGAAGTTGTAGTAGACCGTGCCCTTCGCCACGCCCGCGCGCTCCGCGATCTCGTCCACCGTCGTCGCCGAGAAGCCCTGCTCGGCGATGAGCGTGACGGCGGATTCGTAGAGCTTCGCGCGCGTGGCCTGGCGTCTGGTGCTGCTGCTGTCCATGGGCTCGATTCTCACAGGTCTCAGAGACTCAGTTCCGGGTGGAGCCGGTCCAGGGTCCACACCTGCTTGCGCCGCGCGGAGAGCGCCGTCAGCGCCAGCGCGCCCACGGTGAACGCGGTCAGGACGGCGACCGCCTGCCAGACCGGCCCGATCCCGCCGCCGGTGATCAGCCGGCGCAGCGACTCGACGACGTAACTCATGGGCAGGAAGGGGTGGATCGCGTTGAAGAAGCCGGGGCTGGTCTGGACGGGGTACGTGCCGCCCGCCGAGGTCAGCTGGAGCATCAGCACGGCGAGGACCAGGATCCGCCCCGCCGCCCCGAAGCGGGCGTTGAGCCACTGGATGATCGCCGCGAAGCAGCAGGTCACCAGCGCCAGGAAGCCGACCGTCCCGGCGGCCCTAGCCATCTGCAGGCCGAGCCCCCAGTGCAGGACGGACATCAGCGCCGCGACCTGGAGCAGTCCGATCGCCGCGACGGGCAGCCAGCCGGCCAGCGCGATCCGCCAGGCCGAGGCGCCGGCGGCGAGGGCGCGCCGGTTGAGCGGCTGGATGAGCATGTACGCCACCATGGCGCCGACCCAGAGGGAGAGCGGGATGAAGTACGGGGCGAAGCCGGTGCCGTAGTTGGGCGCCTTGTGGAGCGACTGGGAGGCCAGCTCCACCGGGTCGGCCATGACTTCCGTACGGCGGTCCCGGTCCTGCTTGTCGTAGTCGGGGATCTTGGTGACACCGTCGTGGAGACCGGTGGCCAGCTCGCCCGATCCGTCGGCCAGCTTGAACAGGCCGCCGTCGAGGTCTCCCGCGCCCTTCTTGAGCTTGCCGACACCGGTGTCGAGGCTGACGGAGCCGGTCCTGGCACTGCTGAGACCGGTGTGGAGCTCGTCGGCGCCCTTGGCCACCTTCTGGGCGCCCGTGTTGAGCTTGTTGATCTTCGCGACGGCGCCTTCGAGGTCCTCCTCCAGGTTCGGAGCGGCCTTGTGCAGGTCCTCGGCCTGCTTCTGCAGCGTGGCGAGCTGCCCGTCGAGCTTCTTCAGGTCGCCGTCGCTGTCCTTGGTCAGCTCGTGCAGGTCGTCGGCGATCTTCGCCACGTCGTCGGCCGTGACCTTGGCCTCCTTGAGGGCCGGGCAGGCCTTCGGGTCCGGCAGCGGGTTGTCCACGCACTGCTCGCGGTGGACCTTCTCCAGCTTGTCGTCGGCCAGGTGGGCGGCGCTGCGGGCGACCGGCGCGCGCTTGACCAGGTCGTCCAGGTTGTGCCGGACGGCCGCGGCGGAGTCGGCGACCAGCTTGGCGGTGTCGCCGATCGTCCTGCCGTTGTTCTTCAGGTACGGACGGATCTTCGCGGCCTTGCCGTTGACCTTGTCGGCGAGCGCCTGCGTGCCGTTCGCCACCTGCCGTGAGCCGGTCTCCAGCTCACCCGCGCCCTTGTCGAGCTTCTTCAGGCCGGTGGCCAGGTCGCCGCTGCCCTTCTTGGCGTCCTTCAGGCCGCCGGCCAGGCTCTCGGAGCCCTTCTTGGCCTTGTCCACGCCCTCCTTGATCTCACCGGCGCCCTTGGCCGCCTTGGCGGTGGCGTCGTGGATGTCGGAGAAGGAGATGAAGATCCTGTCGAGGAACGAGCGGGAGGACTTGGTGGAGGCGGCGGTGCGGACCTCGGAGAAGACCGTGCGGGAGATCTGCCCGACGATGTAGTTGTTCGCGTCGTTCGTACGGACCTGCAGGGCGCCGGTCTCCGGGGCGTCGCCGGAGCTGGAGGCGATGCGCGTGCTGAAGTCGCCGGGCATGGTCAGGGAGAGGTAGTACGTCCCGTCCTCCACGCCCTCGCGCGCCTCGGCGTCGCTCACCTCGTGCCACTCGAAGACCTTGCTCTCCAGCAGGCCCCGGGAGATGTCGTCGCCGGCGTTGATCCTCCTGCCGTCGGCGGTGGCGCCCTTGTCGTCGTTGACGAGCGCGACGGGTATCCGGTCCAGCCTGCTGTACGGGTCCCAGAAGGACCAGAGGTACAGCGCGCCGTACAGCAGCGGCAGCAGCAGGATCGCGACGAGCGCGGCGCGTGGCAGCTTCCCCCTGCCGAACCGCTTCAGCTCAAGCGCGGCCAGTTTCGGCGAGCGCATCGGCTTCCCCCTCCTCGGTGGTGTCTTCCTCGGTCGCGGCGGTCTCGTCCGGGGCCGGGTTCTCCGGTGCTTCCGGGGCTTCCGGTGCCTCGGGGGCTTCCAGGGCCTCCGGGGCCTCCGGGGCAGGGCCGGTGGTGACGCGCAGGGCCCGCTCCGGGGCCTCGCTGCACACGGCCAGCACCGTCGTGCCGGCGTCGGCGATCGACCGCAGCAGCGTCCACGCCTCGGCCCGGGCGTCGTCGGAGAGCTTCAGGTCGGTGTCGTCCAGGGCGAGCAGCCGGGGCCGGCCGATCAGGGCGAGCGCGACGGACAGGCGCAGGGCCTCCAGCCGCTCCAGGTCCCGTACGGAGGTCCGCTCGGCCTTCGGCAGGGCGGCCAGGTCGAGCCCGGCCGTCTCCAGGGCCTCCGCGATCCGGGCCCGTGTCGTCGCGGCCCGCTCGGCCGGGCGACGCAGCAGGGCCCGGACGGAGCCGTCGTAGCGCCGCTGGAGCAGCGCGCGCTCGCGCAGGTGCTCGGCGACGGTGAAGGCCGGGTCCAGGTCGCTGACCCCGGGCACCGGCCCGAGCGCGCTGATCCGCCGTACCGCCGCCATCTTGCGGGGCAGGCGCAGTCCGGCGACCTCGGCGTGGCCCTCGTGGGGCTTCATGCGGCCGGTGAGCGCGAGCAGCAGACACGTGCGGCCCGAGCCGGACGGCCCCTCGATCGCGACGAGCGAGCCCGGCTCCGCCCGGAAGCCCACCTCGCGGAAGACCCAGCCGCGCGGCCCCTTCAGCCCGAATCCGTCCGCGACGACGGCGGCGCCGCGCGGCTCCTCCGAGTGCGCTTCCACGGACCCACCCCCACTTCCCCAGCGTTCCCGCTTTTGAACTGACCAGTCAGTGCAAAAACTTACCCCCGAATCCGCGATCACGGCAAAAGGCCAGGTCAGGGCGATTGTCAGTGGTGCCCTTCACGATGGACACATACGGACACAGCGCCGTCACACGACGACAGGAGGCTCGTCATGGCCAGCTCCTCCGCAGCAGCCGCGGCCCGGCGCCGCACCGCCGGCCGCCCCGCGCCCGCACTGCCCGGACCCGCGTCCGACGTCCACCCCGTCCCGCGCCGCTCCTCCGCGCCGCCCGCCGCCCTCGACCTGCTCGCCCAGGCCCGCACCGGCCTCGACGAGGCCGCGGCGCTCGACGTGGCCAACGAGCGGTATGCCACCGCCCACCTCGCAGCGCTGCGGACCGCCGCCGCCGTGCTCGCCGCCCGTGGCAGGCCCGAGAACAATCCGCGCAAGCGGGCCCGGATCAGGAGCGCCTGGGAGGTGCTCCCCGAGATAGCGCCCGAGCTGACCGAATGGAGCGCCCTGTTCGCCTCGGGGGCCGGCCGCCGGGCCCGGGCGGAGGCGGGCATACCCGGCGCGGCGAGTCACCGGGACGCCGACGACCTCGTCCGGGACGCCGCGATGTTCCTGCGCCTGGTCGAGCGGCTCCTCGTCCTCCAGCCGGTGCTGCCCCGCCAGAGCGGCGCCGGCGAGGCGGCGGGCTGAGCGACATGACCGGGGCAGGTCACCCGAGGCCATAGGGTGGGAGGGTTCGTGCACCGTCACCGAGGAGTCAACAGCCGTGTCGGACCCTTCCCCTGTCTTCGGTCGGGAGACGTCGTCGCGCCCGTCGCGCGCCTCCCTGCGTACCGCCGTCGTCTGGGACGTCCTCAAGGACGCCCTCGACCGCCGGGCCAAGGCCACCGGGAAAGACACCCTCGACGTCCTCGACACCGGCGGCGGCTCCGGGAACTTCGCGGTGCCGGTGGCGCGCCTCGGCCACCGCGTCACAGTCGTCGACCCCAGCCCGAACGCCCTCTTCGCGCTGGAGCGCCGGGCCGCCGAGGCCGGCGTCGCCGACCGCGTCAGCGGGGTGCAGGGAGACATCCGCGGCCTGTTCGAGGTCGTCGAGCGCGAGGCGTACGACGTGGTGCTCTGCCACGGCGTCCTGGAGTACGTCGACGACCCGGCCGAGGGCGTACGCAACGCGGTCGCCGCGCTGCGGCCCGGAGGCGCGCTGAGCCTGCTCGCCGCGGGCGTCGGCGGCGCCGTCCTCGCCCGCGCCCTGGCCGGGCACTTCACCGAGGCCAGGACCGCCCTCGACGACCCGGCGGGACGCTGGGGCGACGGAGACCCGGTGCCCCGGCGCTTCACCGCGGAGCAGCTCACGGAGCTGGCGGGCGAGGCCGGTCTGGAGGTCGGCGCCGTGCACGGCGTCCGGGTCTTCGCCGACCTGGTGCCCGGCGCGCTGGTCGACACCGAGCCGGGGGCCGCCGAGGCCCTGCTCAAGCTGGAGGCGGCCGCCGCCGAGCTGCCCTCCTTCCAGGCGATCGCCACCCAGTTGCACGTCCTCGGAGAGAAGCGGGCCTGACAACCCGCCCGGCCGCACGGGCCGGGCGAGGACCCGCGAGGGGCCCGCACCGGGCTGATCAGCGGCGCAGCCGCACATGGAGTACGCCACAGGCCCCCCGATCGAGGACTTCGCCCCGTATGATCGGGGGACACCATCCGGCATGACAGGCAGGGTGCTGGGGAATCAACGCCTCAGCAACCGAACCGCATGGCGGCCCGGATTGGCGATTAGGCGTTGAGGGCGGGTTTCACGGGGGCGATTCCCTGCCTATCCTGAAAGGGCCGCATCCCGGTCGCCCCCGCGACCGACGACTAGGAGGACTCCGTGCCGCTCTCGGAGCACGAGCAGCGAATGCTCGAGCAGATGGAGCGAGCGCTGTACGCCGAAGATCCCAAGTTCGCGACAGCGCTCGAGGGAAGCGGACTGCGTACGTACACCCGGCGACGGGTCTACCAGGCAGTCGCCGGCTTCCTGGTGGGTATCGCGCTCCTCATGGCTGGAATGGTCGCTCAGCAGATCTGGATCAGCGTGGTGGGGTTCCTCGTCATGCTGGGCTGCGCGGTCCTGGCGGTCACCGGATGGCGCAAGGCGCCCAAGCCGGGCGAGCAGCAGCAGGCGAGTGGCGGAGAGGCGGCCGGCGGCCGTCAGCCCCGTCAGCGTCGCTCCATGATGAACCGGATCGAAGAACGGTGGCAGCGCCGCCGGGACGAACAGCAGGGCGGCGGCCACTGACGGCCCCCTGAGACAGGGCCTCTTGGGCCCCTACCCGACCCCGAGCCCCGCAGGCCGGCGCCGTAAAGGCGCGTGTGCGGTCGGGGTGAAACGCCCGCCTCCCCAGGCGCCCGTGAGGCGGAGGGGGAGGCGAGGGTGGTCGGCGAACGCCCGTCGAAGCGTTCGCCGACCACCTCACCCCAGCCCTCAACCCCGCTGGCGCGACACCCGGCGGAAGGCACCCGTCAGGCGGGCCGTCGTCTCGTCGCGGCGGGACGACCAGGCGGCCGTCAGCCGTGCCCAGCCGGCCGATGCCGCCCACACCACCCGGACGGCCGAGCGCGGCGCCAGCAGTGCCCGCAGCCGGGCCCGGCGGCCCGAGACCTGCTGGAAGCCCGCCCGGACGAGAGCGACCTCCTCCACCAGGCCGGCGCCCGGGCGCGGTCGCGGGGCGTAGAGGACCTGCTCGACCGAGCGGGCCACCCGGTGCACCGCGTTGGCGGCCTCGCCGTCCAGGGCGCCCAGGCGGACGATCCGCGCCGCCGTCTTCCGGGGCGTCCGCGACTCGTCCGGCCGGACCCCGTGGTCCCAGGCGGTGTCGTTGATCTCCTGCCAGGCCGCCAGCGTCCTGGCCACCGCGTCCTCGGCGGTACGGCCCGGGGAGCCGAGCCGCCGGGTCCGTACCCGCGTACGCCAGAGCAGGGGGAGCAGCGGCAGCAGCAGAACCACCGCCACCCCCAGACAGATCAGGACCACCGTCAGCGGATTCGGCCCGTCACCGCCCGCCGAGGCACCGGCCGCCGCCGCGTCGGGACCGCACTCGCCCAGGCGGCGCGACTGCGGAGGACAGCTGTCCGAGGCGCTCGGCACGGCCGACGGCAGCGCCGATGCGCTGGTCTCCGGCCGCGCGGAGCCGGACGCCGAACCGCTCGGAGTCTGCGGCCGGGTGTAGTCCGGTGTGGAGCCCCGCGTCGGCGTCGGCTCGAACCGCAGCCAGCCCGCGCCCTCGAAGTACAGCTCCGGCCAGGCGTGCGCGTCCCGGATGCCGACCGACACCGTGCCGTCGGACTGCGGGGTGCCGGGCATGAAGCCGACCGCGACCCGGGCCGGGATGCCCAGCGACCGTGCCATCGCCGCCATCGAGAACGAGAAGTGGACGCAGAAGCCTTCCTTCTGCTGAAGGAAGCGGGAGATCGCCTGCACTCCCGTACCGGACTCGACCTCCACGTCGTAGCGGAACCCGCCGTCGGTGGCGAACCAGTTCTGGAGCTTCACGGCCCGTTCGTAGTCGTTGCGCGCGCCCCGGGTGACCTCCAGCGCTTTCGACTTCACGTCGGCGGGCAGCGAGTCGGGGACCCGGGTGTACTCCGCGAGCAGCTTGGCCGGCGCCGACGGCGCACCCGACAGCTGCTCGCCCGTCGGCCGCACGTCCAGGCTGGTCACCGTGTACCGGGCGCCGCGGGTGTTCTGCTTGTCGTCGCCGACAAGCATCCGCCCGGCCGGCTCGTAGCGCCAGCGGCCGCCGATCTCGACCTTGACGGCCGGATAGGGCATCGGCAGCCACTTCTGCTCGTACGTCGTGGAGGCGACGAAATTGCCGGTCACCTCCGTCGTACGGACCTGCCGGCCGAGGCCGTCCGGCGTCGGCAGCCGTTCCGGGACGTCCTGGATCGGGCGGACCGACGACTTCCACGAGGTGCCGTCGAACTGGTCGAGCGCCACGAGCCGCAGATACATGCCGCTGGTGTCGGTCGCGTTGGTCCGGTAGCGGAGCACCTCGCGGTCCTCGGGCTGGCGGAGGTTCTCCTGGAGCGACACGAGCGGGTTCACCGCCGAGATCGTGCCGCCCTTGCCGCTCTCGCCCGGGCCTTCGCCCGCACCGCCGAAGAGACCGCCGGTCAGCCCCGGCAGCACGGCGGGGACCACCAGCGCGACGCCCATGGCGACCACGCCGATCCGCCGGCCGGTCCGCACCGGGGCGAGCGCCTGCCCGCCGCCGGCCGCGCCCGTCGACCCGCCCCCGGCGCGCGGCGCGCCACCGAAGACACGGCCCCACTGCGAGAGCCGGTCCCGGCTCTCCGCCAGCAGAAGCAGGAGGTAGCCCGTGGCGGCGAGGAGGAACCAGAGCCAGCTCGCGCCGCCCTCCGAGAGGCCCGCGGCCACCGAGTACAGCGCGAGCAGCGGCAGTCCGGCGGGGGCCGCGCTGCGGAAGGTCACCGCGAGCGTGTCCACCAGGAGACCGATCACCAGCACGCCGCCGACCACCATCAGCCGGATGCCCTCGGTGTCCGGCGCCGGGATCGCGTACCTCCCGATGTCGTCGGCCCCTGCCTCGAAGAGCGCGGCGAACCGCCCGAAGGCCTGCGGCCCCGGCAGGAACCACAGCAGCGCCTGCTCCCGGGCGAAGACGAAGGTCAGCGCGAGCAGGGTCGCCACGGCCTGCGCCGCGATCGTCAGCGGTCGGGCCAGCGGCACCCGCCGGGTCAGCACGCCGACCCCGCTCTGCACCGCCAGCAGGAATGCGGCGGTGAAGATCCACGTCGCCGGCCGCACCAGCGGAAGGAGCGCGCCCGCCGCCGTCAGCGTGGCGGCGAAGGCGCCCAGCGTCAGCCGCGCGCGGCCGCTCATGACCAACCTCCGTACGTCTCGCCCGCGGTGGTCTCCGCGCGCATCCCGCCGGCCTGCTGCCACAGCTCCGCGAGCCGGGCCCCCGGCTCCACGGCCAGCGCCGTCCAGCCGGCCTCCCGCAACTGCCGCAGCCGCTCCCCGACCGCACCGGCGACCGCGCCCCCGGTCAGCCAGGTCCCTGAGTCCAGGACGAACGCCACGGCCGCGCCGCTGCGCTGCCGCATCCGGGCGGCCACCGCCGTCTGCTCCTCGTCGATGTCGCCGAGGAAGGCGATCAGCAGGCCCTCGTTGCCGCCGCGCAGCACGTCGTAGGCGCGCGAGAGACCGGCCCCGTCGGAGTGGTCCACGACGGCGAGGGTGTCCATCATCAGTCCGGCCGCCTCGGCCGAGTCCTGCGTCGCACCGGCGAAGCCCTCGGCGCCCTCGGCGGGCACCGCGCTGCCGGTGTCGGTGAGCAGCCGCACGGAGAAGCCCCGCTCCAGCATGTGCACCAGGGCCGAGGCCGCGCCCGAGACCGCCCACTCGAAGGCGGAGTCGGGGCCCGCGCCCTGGAAGGCGATCCGGCGGGTGTCGAGCAGTACCGTGCAGCGGGCCCGCTGGGGCTGCTCCTCGCGGCGGACCATCAGCTCGCCGTAACGGGCGGTGGAGCGCCAGTGGACCCGGCGCAGGTCGTCACCGTGGCGGTAGGTGCGCGGGATGACGTCGTCGTCCCCGGCCAGCGCGAGCGAGCGCTGCCTGCCGTCGCCGTACCCCGCCGCCTCGCCGATCAGCTTCACCGGCGGCAGCGGTTCGGTCCGCGGGACGACGGTGAGCATGTCGTACGCGCTGAAGGAGCGGGTCAGCTCGCACATGCCGAACGGGTCGTTCAGCCGCAACTGGAGCGGGCCCAGCGGAAAGCGTCCGCGCAGGTCGGAGCGGACCCGGTACGACACCTCGCGCCGGCCGCCCGCCTCGACCCGGTCCAGGACGAACCGGGGCCTCGGCCCGAGCATGTACGGGACGTGGTCCTGGAGCATCAGCAGCCCGGTGGGCAGCCGGGAGACGTTGTCCATCCGCAGATGGACGCGGGCCTCGGAGCCGACCGGCACCCGGTGCGGGGAGAGCCGGCGGCTGGTCGCGACCCGGTAGCGGGTGCGGAAGAGCACCCCGACGCAGATCAGCGGCAGCACGGCGAGCAGCAGCCCGACGCGCAGCAGATCGCCCTGCCCGAGCACGTAGGCGCAGACCGCGGCGGCGACACCGGCGGCGAGGAAGGACCGGCCCCGGGTGGTGAGCCCGCTCAGCGCGGCCCGCAGGCCGCCCCGGTCCTCTCCCGGCCGGGCGTCCAGGTCGTCGTCGCTCCGCTGCCCGGGCGGTGCGGCGGCGGTCGTCATCACAGCTGCCGGATGCCGGGCTGCTGCTGGCCGTAGAGCGGGCCGGCGGGCGGCGCCGCGGCGGGGACGGGGGTGCGCTGCAGGATGTCCAGGACGACCTGCTCGGCGGTACGCCGGTTCAGCTGGGCCTGCGCGGTGGGCAGCAGACGGTGTGCCAGGACCGGTACGGCCAGGGCCTGGAGGTCGTCGGGCAGGACGTACTCGCGGCCGCTGAGCGCGGCGGAGGCCTTCGCGGCGCGCAGCAGGTGGAGCGTGGCGCGCGGGGAGGCGCCGAGTCTCAGGTCCGCGTGGGTACGGGTCGCGGCGACGATGTCCACGGCGTACCGGCGCACGGCGTCGGCGACGTGCACGGCGCGCACCGCGTCGATCAGCTTGACGATGTCATGGGCGTGCGCCACCGGCTGCAGGTCGTCGAGCGGGTTGACCGCGCCGTGCACGTCGAGCATCTGCAGCTCGGCCTCGGGGCTGGGGTAGCCGATCGAGACACGGGCCATGAACCGGTCGCGCTGGGCCTCGGGGAGCGGGTACGTGCCCTCCATCTCCACCGGGTTCTGGGTGGCCACCACCATGAACGGGCTCGGCAGCTCGTAGGTCTGCCCGTCGACGGTGACCTGCCGCTCCTCCATGGACTCCAGGAGCGCCGACTGCGTCTTCGGGGAGGCGCGGTTGATCTCGTCGCCGATCACGATCTGGGCGAAGATCGCGCCCGGCTTGAACTCGAAGTCCCGCCGCTGCTGGTCGAAGATCGACACACCCGTGATGTCCGACGGCAGCAGGTCGGGGGTGAACTGGATGCGGCGCACCGAACAGTCGATGGACCGCGCCAGCGTCTTGGCCAGCATCGTCTTGCCGACGCCGGGGACATCCTCGATCAGAAGATGTCCCTCGGCGAGCAGCACGGTCAGCGAAAGCCGTACGACCTCAGGCTTGCCCTCGATCACACCCTCCACCGACCTGCGGACACGCTCCGCTGTGGTGGTCAGATCTGTGAGGCTCGCTCGATCGTCATAGGTCGTCACCCGGCCCTCCTCGGCCCTTCCGTAAACACCGACACCTGCCCCCGCGCACGCTCCGGGGGGTGTCACCCGAGCATTCTTGTTGCCGTGGCCGGGTCGTGTCACTTGCCTGTGGACAAGTGCGGGTGTTATGCCGGGTTTCGCCGGGTCAGGCGGGGTCGATCTCGCGGAGAAGACCCGTGGTCACGTCGAAGACAAAGCCCCGGACGTCGTCCGTGTGCAGCAGGAACGGCGAGGTCCGCACGCGCTGCATCGACTGCCGGACGTCCTGGTCGACGTCGCGGAAGGACTCGACGGCCCACGCGGGACGCTGGCCGACCTCCATCTCCAGCTCGTGCCGGAACTCCTCGGTGAGCGATTCCAGGCCACATCCGGTGTGGTGGACCAGCACCACGCTGCGCGTCCCGAGCGCCCGCTGGCTGATGGTGAGGGAACGGATCACGTCGTCGGTGACCACACCGCCCGCGTTGCGGATGGTGTGACAGTCACCCAGCTCCAGGCCGAGAGCGGCGGGCAGATCGAGGCGGGCGTCCATGCAGGCCACCACGGCGACGTTCAGGGCGGGCTTCGCGCCCAGGCCCGGGTCGGTGAAGCGGGCCGCGTAACGCTCGTTGGCCTCGACAAGACGGTCGGTGACCGTCCCGCCCGTCCGTATCGCGTCGGCGGGGGCGGCGGAGGAGTGCGCAGAGGTCGACATGTCTATGAAGGTAACGGGCACCTGGCCTCCGGGCCCGCTGTGAGAGCGGACAAAGAACGTCAATGAGCCTTGTTGTGAGCTAACCCACAGGCGTGAGAAGACCGGGCCCATCCGGGTGAGACGCCGGGATCGCCCCGCTCCGCCCGGCGGCCCGCGCGACGCGCCAGCCGGTTGATTGACCGCCGGGACCAGTGGACTAAAGTGACGCGAAGTTCACGGAGACATTGAGCGTTATCAGCAGTTTCTCCCCCGCGTGTGCGGCGGTACGTACGGCTCGGCCTCCTCCCGCTCGCCGGCCGGCCGATGCGCCCCCTTGGCGGCGCCGGCCGGTCGCTTCCCCTTCAGCGAGCGGGCGGGGACCCGGTGGTACGTACCGGCCGCGCCGAATCTGAGAGGGCGCATTGAGCAACGACCGACACGTCCCGGTGATGCTCCAGCGGTGCCTGGACATGTTGGCCCCCGCCCTGGA
The DNA here is from genome assembly GCF_043078785.1 of Streptomyces sp. NPDC015346. Taxonomy (NCBI): domain Bacteria; kingdom Bacillati; phylum Actinomycetota; class Actinomycetes; order Kitasatosporales; family Streptomycetaceae; genus Streptomyces; species Streptomyces sp. NPDC015346. The sequence continues at coordinate 970,943 of NZ_JBIBTW010000001.1, forward strand.
GCGCCCCGGAGCGGTGGTCGTCGACTGCACCCTGGGTCTCGGCGGCCACAGCGAGGCCCTCCTGGAGCGGTTCCCCGAGGCGCGCCTCGTCGCCCTCGACCGGGACAAGGAGGCCCTGCGGCTCTCCGGCGAGCGGCTCGCCCGCTTCGGCGAGCGCGCCACGCTCGTCCACGCCGTCTACGACGAGCTGCCCGAGGTCCTCGAGAGGCTCGGCATCCCCAAGGCGCACGGCATCCTCTTCGACCTGGGCGTCTCCTCCATGCAGCTCGACGAGGCCGACCGCGGCTTCGCCTACGCGCAGGACGCCCCGCTCGACATGCGCATGGACCAGACGACCGGCGTCAGCGCGGCGGAGGTCCTCAACACCTACCCGCCCGGCGAACTGGTCCGCATCCTGCGGGCGTACGGCGAGGAGAAGCAGGCCAAGCGGATCGTCTCCGCGATCGTGCGCGAGCGCGAGAAGGAGCCCTTCACCAACAGCGCCCGCCTCGTCGAGCTGATCCGGGACGCCCTCCCGCAGGCGGCCAAGCGCACCGGCGGCAACCCGGCCAAGCGCACCTTCCAGGCGCTGCGCATCGAGGTCAACGGCGAGCTGACCGTACTGGAGCGGGCGATCCCGGCGGCCGTGAAGGCGCTCGCGGTGGGCGGCCGGATCGCCGTCCTGTCGTACCACTCGCTGGAGGACCGGCTGGTCAAGCAGGTCTTCGCGGCCGGCGCCGCGAACACGGCCCCGCCCGGCCTGCCGGTCGTACCGGAGCAGTACCAGCCCCGTCTGAAACTGCTCACCCGCGGCGCCGAGCTCCCCACGGAGCAGGAGATCGCCGAGAACCGCCGCGCCGCGCCCGCGCGTCTTCGCGGAGCGGAGCGCATCCGGGAGGACGAGCCCTCGTGAGCGAGGGACGCGGGGCCACCGGCCACCGGCCGGCCGGACCGCGGACGACGACGGTGCCCGCGCCTGAGCGCCGCGCGGGCGGAGGCGGAGAAGGGATCGGGGGCGAACGGTGACGACGAAGGGGCCGCTCAAGGGCAGGGCCGCGCGGCTCGGGCGGCTCATGCCGTCGGGGCCCAGCACCGCTGCCCGTACTCCCTTCGTCCTGCTCGTCGTGCTCCTGCTCGGCGGCGGCCTCATCACCCTCCTGCTGCTGAACTCCGCCCTCAACCAGGGCTCGTTCAAGCTGCGCGACCTCAAGAACCGGACCACCGAGCTCACCGACCAGGAGCAGGCCCTCCAGCGGGACGTGGACGACCGCTCCGCGCCCGACGCGCTGGAGCGGCGGGCCCGCGAGCTGGGCATGGTCCCGGGCGGCAGCCCCGCCTTCCTCGATCCGGACGGCACGGTCCGGGGCAAGCCCTCCAAGGCGTCCTCGCCCGAGCCCGACCCGGCCCCGACCGCGACGGACACCCCGCCGCCGGCGCCTCCGGTCGCCCTTCCCGTGACACCGCCCGCCTCCCCGCCCCCGGCCGGGAGCGCACCCCAGAACACCGCCCCCGACGCGACCGCTCCCGACGCGATCACCCCTGACGCGGCCGCCCCCGACGCGCCCACGACGTCCGCGCCCGCGACCACCGTGCCCGACCCGACGACCTCCGGCAGGTGACCGAAGTGCCCCCCAAGGAGCCCCCGCGCCGGGTGCCAGGCCCCGCCCGGCCCGCCCGCCCCCGGCCCTCCGCGGGCCGCCCCGCGCAGCCCGCCCGGCCGGCCCCGCGCCGTACCACCCGGCCGTCCGCCTCCCGGCCGTCCGCGCGGCCCAGGGTGCGCACCATCCGGCTCGGCAGCCCCAAGCCCCGGCTCCGTCTCGTCTCCCTCGGACTGACCCTCGTCATGGTGGCGTTCGTCCTCCGCCTGCTCCAGGTCCAGGCCGTCGACGCCAGCGCGCTCACCGCGAAGGCGGAGGCCCACCGCTACCAGGAGTACACGCTCTCCGCCGACCGCGGCGAGATCACCGACCGCGCCGGGATCGCCCTGGCCGCCAGCGTCGACGCGTACGACATCACGGCCGACCCCAAGCTCTTCACCCCCGAGGAGAGCAAGATCCGGGACGCCCCCGAGCAGGCCGCCGCCCTCCTCGCACCGCTCCTCGGCAAGGAGCCCGCCGAGCTCGCCAAGAAGCTCCGCACCCCCAAGTCCCGCTACACCCTGCTCGCCCGCAAGCAGACCCCGCAGGTCTGGAACCAGATCAAGGACCTCAAGAAGGTCTACGAGCGGAAGGCCAAGCCCGCCCAGGGCGGCAACGGGATCAATCTGCTCGGCGGCATCCTCAGCGAGCCCTCCACCAAGCGGGTCTACCCCAACGGCGAACTCGCCGCCGGGATACTGGGTTACGTCAACGCCGAGGGCCGCGGCGCCGGCGGCCTCGAGTCCATGCTCGACAAGGAGCTGGCCGGCAAGGACGGCAAGATCAGGTTCGCCCAGTCCGGCGGGCGGCGGGTCCCCACCGCCGGGTCCGAGGGCACCCCGGCGGTGCCCGGCTCCGACATCGAGCTGACCATCGACCGGGACATCCAGTGGGCCGCCCAGAAGGCCATCACCGAACAGGTGACGAAGTCCCGGGCCGACCGCGGCTACGTCATCGTGCAGGACACGAAGACCGGCGAGGTCCTCGCCATGGCCAACGCCCCCGGATTCGACCCCAACGACCTCTCCGCTGCCAACGCCGCCGCGATGGGCAACGCGGCCCTCCAGGACGCCTACGAACCCGGCTCCACCAGCAAGGTCATGTCCATGGCCGCCGTCCTGGAGGAGGGCGTGGCGACCCCCGACACCCACGTCACCGTCCCCAACCGGCTGCACCGCGGCGACCGGCTCTTCAAGGACGACGTCGACCACCGCACCTGGTACCTCACCCTCAACGGCGTCCTCGCCAAGTCCAGCAACATCGGCACGATCCTGGCCACCGGCCAGCTCGGCGGCACCCAGGCCGAGTCGAACCGGGTCCTCCACTCGTACCTGCGCAAGTTCGGCATCGGCAGCCCCACCGGGCTCGGATACCCGGGTGAGACCCCCGGGATCCTGGCCAAGCCCCAGGACTGGTCGACCTCGCAGCAGTACACGATCCCCTTCGGCCAGGGCCTGTCCGTCAACGCCATGCAGGCCGCCTCGGTCTACTCGACCATCGCCAACGGCGGCGTACGGATCGAGCCCACGCTCGTCCGCGGCACCAAGGGACCCGACGGACGGTTCACCCCCGCCCCCGAGCCGCGGCAGACCCGGGTGGTGAGCGAGAAGACCGCCAAGACCCTCGCGCAGATGCTGGAGTCCGTGGTCGGCGACGAGGAGGGCACCGGCACCAAGGCCCGCATCCCCGGCTACCGCGTCGCGGGCAAGACCGGAACAGCCAACCGCGTCGACCCCGAACTCGGCCGCTACAAGGGGTACACCGCCTCCTTCGCGGGCTTCGCGCCCGCAGACAACCCGCGGATCACCGTCTACTGCGCCATCCAGAACCCCACCAAGGGGGACTACTTCGGCGGCCAGATCTGCGGTCCCATCTACAAGAAGGTCATGGAGTTCGCGCTCAAGACGCTCCACGTCGCCCCGACGGGCAGCGAGCCCGCCCGGATGCCGGTGACCTTCAAGGCCAGTGAGTGACACTCGGGAGCACCAGTGACAACGATCACCCCCGATTCCGGGAACCGGAAATCGAACTCCGGCGACGCCCGGGCCTCTTTTGGCCCCGCGGCGGGTGGGCCCGGTACGCTCACCGCCGTGCCACACGCTGATCAGTACCGAACCACGCCGCCCCGCCCGGAGCAGGCCCGCCCCACACCCCTGGGCGACCTGGCCGCCCGGCTCGGGATCGAGTCGCCCGGCGGCGGCCCTGTCGACGTCACGGGCATCACCCACGACTCGCGGGCGGTACGCCCGGGGGACGTGTACGCGGCCCTGCCCGGCGCCCGGCTGCACGGCGCGGACTTCGCCGACCAGGCCGCGGGCCTCGGTGCCGCCGCCGTCCTCACCGACCCGGCCGGCGCCGAACGCGCCGCCGCGACCGGCCTGCCGGTCCTGGTCGTCGAGGACCCGCGCGGCCGCATGGGTGAGCTCGCCGCCGAGATCTACGGCCGGCCCGGAGAGGACCTGCTCCAGATCGGCATCACCGGCACCTCCGGCAAGACCACCACGGCCTACCTCGTCGAGGGCGGCCTCAAGGCGGCCGGCCGCCGGTCCGGGCTCATCGGCACCGTCGAGATGCGGATCGGCGACGAGCGCATCAAGTCGGAACGTACGACCCCCGAAGCCACCGACCTCCAGGCCCTCTTCGCCGTCATGCGCGAGCGCGGGGTCGACGCGGTCGCCATGGAGGTCTCCAGCCACGCCCTCGTGCTCGGCCGGGTCGACGGCTGCGTCTTCGACGTCGCCGTCTTCAACAACCTCAGCCCGGAGCACATGGAGTTCCACTCCGACATGGAGGACTACTTCGCCGCCAAGGCGCGGTTGTTCACCCCGGAGCGCAGCAGAAGGGGCGTGGTGAACCTCGACGACGCCTACGGCCGCAGGCTCGCGAAGGAGGCCCCCGTCCCGGTCGTCACCTTCTCCGCCGAGGGCAACCCGGACGCCGACTGGCGCGCCGAGGACGTCGAGCTGGGCGCCTTCGGCTCGACCCTCACCGTCGTCGGCCCCGAGGGCGAGCGGTTCCCCGCCACCGCCCCGCTGCCCGGCCCGTTCAACGTCGCCAACACCCTCGCCGCGATCGTCACCCTCGCCGTCGCCGGGCTCGACCCCCGGACCGCCGCCGAGGGCGTCGCCGCCGTCCCCGGCGTCCCCGGCCGCCTGGAGCGCGTCGACGCCGGCCAGCCCTACCTCGCCGTCGTCGACTACGCCCACAAGACGGACGCCGTCGAATCGGTCCTGCGCTCCCTGCGCAAGGTCACCGAGGGCAAGATCCACATCGTGCTCGGCTGCGGCGGCGACCGGGACACCACCAAGCGCGGTCCGATGGGCGCCGCCGCGGCGCGCCTCGCCGACACCGCCGTACTGACCTCGGACAACCCCCGCTCCGAGGACCCCCTCGCGATCCTCGCCGCGATGCTCGCGGGCGCCGCCGAAGTGCCGGCCCACGAGCGCGGCGACGTCCTGGTCGACGCCGACCGGGCCGCGGCCATCGCCGCGGCCGTGGCCCGCGCCCGGCCCGGCGACACCGTGCTCGTCGCCGGCAAGGGCCATGAGCAGGGCCAGGACATCGCCGGGGTGGTCCGCCCCTTCGACGACCGCCAGGTCCTGCGCGAAGCGATTGAACGCAGCCTCAAGAACAGTCAGGGATAAGTTGTGATCGCCCTCTCCCTCGCCGAGATCACCGAAATCGTCGGCGGGCAGTCGTACGACATACCGGATCCGTCCGTCCGGATCACCGGCCCCGTCGTCATCGACTCCCGTGAGGTGACGCCCGGCAGCCTCTTCGTCGCCTTCGCCGGCGAACAGGTCGACGGCCACGACTACGCGGCACGCGCCGTCGAGGCGGGCGCGGCAGCCGTCCTGGCCGCCCGCCCCGTCGGCGTACCCGCCATCGTCGTGGACGACGTCCAGGCGGCGCTCGGCGCCCTCGCCCGGAGCGTCGTCGAACGCCTGGGCACCGATGTCGTCGCCCTCACCGGCTCGGCGGGCAAGACCTCCACCAAGGACCTCATCGCGCAGGTCCTGCAGCGGCACGCGCCGACCGTGTGGACGCCCGGCTCGCTCAACAACGAGATCGGACTCCCGCTGACGGCGCTGAGCGCGAGCGACGAGACCCAGCACCTGGTCCTCGAGATGGGCGCCCGCGGCATCGGTCACATCCGCTACCTCACCGGACTGACCCCGCCGCGCATCGGACTCGTCCTGAACGTGGGCACCGCCCACATCGGCGAGTTCGGCGGCCGCGCCCAGATCGCCCAGGCCAAGGGCGAACTCGTCGAGTCCCTCCCACCGGCCGAGAAGGGTGGAGTGGCGGTCCTCAACGCCGACGACCCGCTCGTCCGGGCCATGGCCACCCGGACCCACGCGCGCGTGACCCTGTTCGGAGAGGCCGAGGACGCCGACGTACGTGCCGAGAATGTCCGGCTCACAGAGAACGGACAGCCCTCTTTCAGGCTTCACACACCCACCGGGTGCAGTGACGTGACCTTGCGCCTGTACGGTGAGCACCACGTGTCGAACGCGCTCGCCGCGGCCGCCGTCGCCCATGAGCTGGGCATGCCCGTCGAGGAGATCGCCACCGCGCTCTCCGAGGCGGGCACCCTGTCGCGCTGGCGCATGGAGGTCACCGAGCGTCCGGACGGCGTGACGATCGTCAACGACGCCTACAACGCGAACCCCGAGTCCATGCGAGCCGCTCTGCGCGCGCTCGCGGCCATGGGACGGGCCGCACAGGCCCAGGGGGGCCGCACGTGGGCGGTGCTCGGCAAGATGGCCGAGCTCGGTGACGATTCGCTCGCCGAGCACGACGCGGTCGGACGGCTGGCCGTCCGGCTCAACGTCAGCAAGCTCGTCGCGGTCGGGGACAGGGAAGCGTCCTGGCTGCAACTGGGCGCATATAACGAGGGTTCGTGGGGTGAGGAGTCGGTGCACGTGTCCGACGCGCGGGCGGCGGTCGACCTGTTGCGCAGAGAGCTGCGTCCGGGAGACGTCGTGCTGGTGAAGGCTTCGAGGTCGGTCGGGCTCGAGCGGGTCGCCCTGGCCCTCATCGACCCCGAGAGCGAGGTCTCGGGCCGATGAGGCAGATCCTCTTCGCGGGGGCCATCGGGCTCTTCCTGACCCTGATCGGGACTCCGCTGCTCATCAAGCTCCTCGCCCGCAAGGGGTACGGGCAGTTCATCCGGGACGACGGCCCGCGCGGCCACGCCGGGAAGAAGGGCACGCCCACCATGGGCGGCATCTCCTTCATCCTGGCCACGCTCATCGCGTACGCGCTCGCCAAGGTCATCACCGGTGAGGACCCGACGTACTCCGGTGTGCTGGTCCTCTTCCTGATGGCCGGCATGGGCCTGGTCGGCTTCCTCGACGACTACATCAAGATCGTCAAGCAGCGGTCGCTGGGTCTGCGGGCCAAGGCGAAGATGGCCGGCCAGCTCATCGTCGGCATCGCCTTCGCGGTGCTCGCCCTGCAGTTCAAGGACATGCGAGGACTGGCCCCGGCCTCCACGAAGCTCTCCTTCATCGCCGACTTCGGCTGGTCCATCGGACCGGTGCTGTTCGTGGTCTGGGCCCTCTTCATGATCCTGGCCATGTCCAACGGCGTGAACCTGACGGACGGTCTGGACGGCCTGGCCACCGGCGCGTCGGTGATGGTCTTCGGCGCGTACACCTTCATCGGGCTGTGGCAGTTCCAGGAGTCCTGCGCCAACGCGATGGACCTGACCAACCCCAACGCCTGCTTCGAGGTGCGCGATCCGCTCGACCTCGCGGTCGTCGCCTCCGCGCTGATGGGCGCCTGCTTCGGCTTCCTGTGGTGGAACACCTCGCCCGCCAAGATCTTCATGGGTGACACCGGCTCGCTGGCCCTCGGCGGCGCGCTCGCCGGTCTCGCCATCTGCTCCCGTACGGAGCTGCTCCTCGCCCTGCTCGGCGGCCTGTTCGTCCTGATCACCATGTCGGTGGTCATCCAGGTCGGTTCGTTCAAGATGACCGGGAAGCGCGTCTTCCGGATGGCGCCGCTCCAGCACCACTTCGAACTCAAGGGGTGGTCCGAAGTCCTCGTGGTGGTCCGGTTCTGGATCATCCAGGGCATGTGTGTGATCGTCGGCCTCGGACTCTTCTACGCGGGATGGGCATCCGAAAAGTGAGCTGGAACGGCAAGAGGGTCACCGTCGCGGGTCTGGGCGTCAGCGGCATTCCCGCCGCCCGGGTCCTGCACGGCCTCGGCGCGGTCGTGACCGTCGTGAACGACGGCGACGACGAGCGCTCCCGGGAGCAGGCGGCCGCGCTCGAAGCGGAGGGGATCACCGTCCGCCTCGGCGACGGGGCGACCCTGCCCGAAGGCACCGAGCTGATCGTCACCACGCCGGGCTGGCGGCCCGACAAGCCGCTGTTCGCGGCCGCCGCCGAGGCGGGCGTCCCGGTCTGGGGCGACGTGGAGCTCGCCTGGCGGCTCCGCGACACCCCGTCGGGACGGGCTCCGGCCCCCTGGCTCGCCGTCACCGGCACCAACGGCAAGACCACGACCGTGCGGATGCTCGCCTCCATCCTGGAGGCGGCCGGGCTGCGGACCGCGGCCGTCGGCAACATCGGGGTCTCCCTCCTCGACGCCGTCCTCGGCGACGAGGCGTACGACGTCCTCGCCGTCGAACTCTCCAGCTACCAGCTCCACTGGGCGCCGTCCGTGCGCGCCCACTCGGCCGTCGTGCTCAACCTGGCGCCCGACCACCTCGACTGGCACGGCTCCATGGAGGCCTACGCCGCCGACAAGGGCCGCGTCTACGAGGGCAACCAGGTCGCCTGCGTCTACAACGTCGCCGACAAGGCGACCGAGGACCTGGTCCGCGAGGCCGACGTCGAGGAGGGCTGCCGGGCCATCGGCTTCACCCTGGGCACCCCGGGACCCTCCCAGCTCGGCGTGGTCGAGGGCATCCTCGTCGACCGGGCCTTCGTGGAGAACCGGCAGAAGCAGGCCCAGGAGCTCGCCGAGGTCGCGGACGTGAACCCGCCGGCCCCGCACAACATCGCCAACGCGCTCGCCGCGGCCGCCCTGGCCCGCGCCTTCGGCGTCGAGCCGAAGGCCGTACGGGACGGACTGCGCGCCTTCCGGCCCGACCCGCACCGCATCGAACTGGTCGAGGAGATCGAGGGCGTCACGTACGTCGACGACTCCAAGGCCACCAACACCCACGCGGCCGAGGCCTCGTTGGCGGCCTACGACCCGATCGTCTGGATCGCCGGCGGCCTCGCCAAGGGCGCGACCTTCGACGAGCTGGTCCAGAAGTCGGCGAAGCGGCTGCGGGGGGTCGTGCTGATCGGCGCCGACCGCGCGCTCGTCCGCGAAGCCCTGGCGCGACACGCCCCCGAGGTACCGGTGGTGGACCTCGACCGGACCGACACTGGGGCGATGTCCGCGGCGGTCCAGGAGGCGGCCGCGCTCGCCCGGCCGGGGGACACGGTCCTGCTGGCCCCGGCCTGCGCCTCGATGGACATGTTCACCAACTACAACAAGCGGGGCGAGGCGTTCGCGGACGCGGTCCGCGCCCTCGCCGCGACCGGGCACGCCTGACCTGCCCCAGCGACAGGTCCGGCGGAGCCGGGCACGACTGGAGGGGACAGCGACCATGCCGAGCAGAACCGCCGGGACTCGTCGGCCCTCCGCCGTACGCGGCGGAGGCCGCCTTCCCGCGCCTCCGCGGCGCCCCAGCGGCGAATCGGTACGGCGGACGTACGAGCGGGCGCGCCGGGCCTGGGACCGGCCTCTGACGGCGTACTACGTGATCCTCGGCGCGGGGCTGCTCATCACCACGCTCGGCCTCGTGATGGTCTACTCGGCGTCCATGATCACGGCGCTGCGGTACGACCTCGTGCCGTCGTACTTCTTCCGCAAGCAGTTCTTCGCCGCGGTCCTCGGCACCGGGCTGCTCCTGGTGGCCTCCCGGATGCCGGTCAAGCTGCACCGGGCGCTCGCGTACCCGATCCTGGTCGGCGCGGTCTTCCTGATGGTGCTCGTCCAGATCCCCGGGATAGGGCGTGCGGTCGGCGGCAACCAGAACTGGATCTCCCTGGGCGGACCGTTCATGCTGCAGCCCAGCGAGTTCGGCAAGCTGGCGCTGATCCTGTGGGGGGCCGACCTGCTCGCCCGCAAGCAGGACATGAAACTTCTCACCCAGTGGAAGCACATGCTGGTGCCGCTGGTCCCGGGTGCCTTCCTGCTGCTCGGGCTGATCATGCTGGGCGGCGACATGGGGACGACGATCGTCCTCACCGCGATCCTCTTCGGCCTCCTGTGGACGGCCGGCGCGCCCACCCGGCTCTTCGTCGGGGTGCTCACCGTCGCCGGGACGATCGGCTTCCTGCTGATCAGGACCAGCGAGAACCGGATGAAGCGGTTCGCCTGCATCGGCGCCACCGACCCCGGCGGAGAGGGCGCCCCCTGCCTCCAGGCGGCGCACGGGATCTATGCTCTGGCCTCGGGCGGATGGTTCGGTTCCGGACTGGGTGCCAGTGTGGAAAAATGGGGCCAACTGCCCGAGGCGCACACCGACTTCATCTTCGCCGTCACCGGGGAGGAACTGGGTCTGGCGGGGACGCTGTCGGTGCTCGCCCTGTTCGCGGCTCTAGGCTATGCGGGTATCCGCGTGGCCGGACGCACGGAGGACCCCTTCGTGAGGTACGCCGCGGGAGGCGTGACCACCTGGATCACGGCGCAGGCCGTGATCAACATCGGTGCGGTGCTCGGTCTGCTGCCGATCGCCGGAGTCCCGCTCCCGCTGTTCTCCTACGGGGGGTCGGCCCTGCTGCCGACCATGTTCGCCGTCGGGCTCCTGATCGCCTTCGCGCGACAGGAACCCGCCGCGAAAGCGGCCCTGGCCATGCGGCGCCCCGGCTGGGGCAAGCGGGCCGGGGTGAGATGGAAGTCGATGCGACGGCGCGTCAAGAAGCGTCCGTCCGGAGAGCGGTGAATTTCGGTGCATGTCGTACTCGCCGGCGGGGGGACCGCCGGCCACATCGAGCCCGCGCTCGCCCTCGCGGACGCCCTGCGGAGGCAGGACCCGAGCGTGGGAATCACGGCGCTCGGCACGGAGAAGGGTCTGGAGACCCGGCTCGTGCCCGAGCGGGGCTACGAATTGGCCCTCATCCCCGCCGTACCGCTGCCACGCAAGCCCACCCCGGAGCTGATCACCGTCCCCGGGCGGCTGCGCGGCACCATCAAGGCCGCCGAGCAGATCCTGGAGCGCACGAAGGCCGACTGCGTGGTCGGCTTCGGCGGCTACGTGGCGCTGCCCGGCTACCTCGCCGCCAAGCGCCTCGGGGTGCCGATCGTCGTCCACGAGGCCAACGCGCGGCCGGGCCTGGCCAACAAGATCGGCTCGCGGTACGCGGCCGGGGTCGGCGTCGCCACGCCGGACTCCAAGCTCCGTAACGCCCGTTACATCGGCATCCCGCTGCGGCACTCCATCGCCACCCTGGACCGGGCCCGGGTCCGGCCCGAGGCGCGCGCCGCCTTCGGTCTCGACCCGAACCTGCCGACCCTGCTGGTCTCCGGCGGCTCGCAGGGCGCGCGCCGGCTCAACGAGGTCATCCAGCAGATCGCCCCGGTGCTCCAGCGCTCGGGCATCCAGATCCTGCACGCGGTCGGCCCGAAGAACGAGGTGCCGCGGGTCGACAACATGCCCGGGATGCCGCCGTACGTCCCGGTACCGTACGTGGACCGGATGGACCTCGCGTACGCCGCCGCCGACATGATGCTCTGCCGCGCGGGCGCGATGACCGTCGCCGAGCTCTCCGCCGTCGGGCTGCCGGCCGCCTATGTCCCGCTGCCCATCGGCAACGGCGAACAGCGGCTCAACGCCCAGCCGGTGGTCAAGGCCGGCGGTGGTCTGCTGGTCGACGACGCGGAGCTGACGCCGCAGTGGGTCCAGGGCAACGTCCTGCCCGTGCTCGCCGACCCGCACCGGCTGTACGAGATGTCCCGGGCCGCCGCCGAGTTCGGCCGCCGGGACGCCGACGACCTCCTCGTCGCCATGGTGTACGAGGCGATCAACGCCCGCCGCCAGGCATAAGGAACCTGGCGAGCGAGCCGAAGGGGCGCGGCGGCTGCCGAAAGGGAGAACGCGCACAGGCCGCGAGGAACGAGCGGCCGAGCACGATCGACCGTCGGCAGACGCTCAAGCGCCCCGGAGGCGAGCCGAGCCCTAAAAAAGAAGGCAGGGGAACCTGGTGGCAGCTGGGCCGACGACCGCTGAGAAGGACGGTGCGAGCAAGCCGAAGGGGTCGTCGGGACGGCCGTCCCGTACGGGTACCCGGAGCGGTCGCTTCCGGGTGCCCGGGCCGCGGGTCCTTCTGGTCGCCCTGGCCGTTCTCGCGATCACGGCCGGCGGACTCTGGGCGTTCTACGGCTCCTCCTGGCTGCGTGTGGAACATGTGAAGACTTCCGGCACGCGGGTTCTGACAGTCCGTGAGGTGGAGGCGGTGGCCGCCGTCCCGATCGGATCCCCGCTCGTCTCCGTCGAAACGGAAGCGATCGAAGCACGGCTTCGGCAGAAATTGCCCCGCATCGACACGGTGGAGGTCGTGCGGTCCTGGCCGCATGGAATCGGTCTGAAAGTGACGGAACGGCAGCCGGTTCTGGTGGTGGAGAAGGGCGGAAAGTTCACAGAAGTGGACTCCACCGGAACCCGTTTCGCCACGGTGGACAAAGCCCCCCCAGGCGTACCGAAACTCGTTCTGGCCGCCGCCTCCTCGCCGAGCCTGCGGCGCTTCGACGCGGACCGGCTGCTGCTCGAAGCGGTACGCGCGACGGGCGAACTCCCCGAGAAAGTCGCCCGGGACACTCGTGTCGTCCGCGTCACCTCGTACGACTCCCTCACCCTGGAGCTCCGCGGGGGCCGCACGGTCTTCTGGGGCAGCGCCGAGGCCGGCGCCGTCAAGGCGCGGGTCCTGACGGCGCTGATGAAGGCGATGCCCAAAGCGGGGCACTTCGATGTAAGCGCCCCCACGGCCCCGGCGGCGTCCGGGAGTTGACGCCCATCGCCGCTGGCCAGCACCCTGGTTGGCCAGCGCTACGGGTGATCACATAGGGTGAAAAGAAAAACGGGAGGTTCGGCGTGTTCGTTGAACGTGCGCCACTTGTCGACTTAGTGTCCTGTTCGGAAGAGTCCAGCGAACAGAGACACTGGTAACCCTAAACTTCAACGTTAGGGTTTGGGTCGGCGTTTCGGACCGTCCCATCGGCATCCGTCGTCGCAGCGCGACTACCACCGCGAAGCGGCGACACGTAACTCGAGGCGAGAGGCCTTCGACGTGGCAGCACCGCAGAACTACCTCGCAGTCATCAAGGTCATCGGTGTCGGCGGCGGTGGTGTCAATGCCATCAACCGAATGATCGAGGTCGGTCTCAAGGGCGTCGAGTTCATCGCGATCAACACCGACGCGCAAGCGCTGTTGATGAGCGACGCCGACGTCAAGCTCGACGTCGGCCGTGAACTCACCCGTGGCCTCGGGGCCGGGGCGAACCCGGCAGTCGGTCGCAAGGCGGCAGAGGACCACCGTGAGGAGATCGAGGAGGTCCTCAAGGGGGCCGACATGGTCTTCGTCACCGCAGGCGAAGGCGGCGGCACCGGCACCGGCGGCGCACCCGTCGTGGCCAACATCGCGCGCTCGCTCGGCGCCCTGACGATCGGTGTGGTCACCCGGCCGTTCACCTTCGAGGGACGCCGTCGGGCCAACCAGGCGGAGGACGGCATCGCCGAGCTCCGCGAAGAGGTCGACACCCTCATCGTCATCCCGAACGACCGCCTGCTCTCGATCTCGGACCGCCAGGTCTCCGTGCTCGACGCGTTCAAGTCGGCCGACCAGGTGCTGCTGAGCGGTGTGCAGGGCATCACCGACCTCATCACCACCCCCGGCCTGATCAACCTCGACTTCGCCGACGTCAAGTCGGTCATGTCCGAGGCCGGTTCCGCCCTCATGGGCATCGGCTCCGCCCGCGGCGACGACCGCGCGGTGGCCGCCGCCGAGATGGCGATCTCCTCGCCGCTCCTGGAGGCGTCCATCGACGGCGCCCGTGGCGTGCTGCTCTCCATCTCCGGTGGCTCGGACCTCGGTCTCTTCGAGATCAACGAGGCCGCGCAGCTGGTGAGCGAGGCCGCCCACCCCGAGGCCAACATCATCTTCGGCGCCGTCATCGACGACGCCCTGGGCGACGAGGTACGGGTCACCGTCATCGCGGCCGGCTTCGACGGCGGCCAGCCGCCGACCCGCCGGGACAACATCCTCAGCTCGGCCTCCGCCAAGCGCGAGGAGCCGGCCCCGGCGCCGCGCGCGAACGAGAACCCGCGCCCCCTCGGCGGCCTCGGCACCGTCGCCCCGCGGGACGAGCCGGCCGCCCCGGCCGAGCCGGTCCCGGCGGTCAACGAGACCTCGCTGCCTCCGGCCACCCCGCCGGTGGTCCCGACGGCCCGGCCGTACCCGGACACCGCGGCCGAAGAGCTGGATGTCCCGGACTTCCTGAAGTGATAGACCTGCTCGAGCCCGTGAACGGCGCGCACTTCGCTTTCACCGACAGGTGGGGCGGGGTGAGCGCCGTTCCGTACGAGGAGCTCAACCTCGGCGGGGCGGTGGGGGACGACCCCGAGGCCGTCCGGACCAACCGGGCGCGCGTCGCGGAGCGGCTCGGGCTCGACCCGGCGCTGGTGGTCTGGATGAACCAGGTCCACGGCGCGGACGTGGCCGTGGTCGACGGCCCGTGGGAGACCGCCGAGATCCCGTCCGTCGACGCGATCGTCACCACCCGGCGCGGACTCGCGCTCGCGGTCCTCACCGCCGACTGCACCCCCGTCCTCCTGGCCGACCCCGTCGCCGGGGTCGTGGCCGCGGCCCACGCCGGCCGGCCCGGAATGGTGGCCGGGGTCGTCCCGGCGGCCGTGAAGGCCATGATCGAACTGGGCGCCGACCCCTCGCGGATCAGCGCCCGTACCGGCCCCGCCGTCTGCGGACGCTGCTACGAGGTGCCGGCCCCGATGCGGGACGAGGTCGCGGCGGTCGAGCCGGCCGCGTGGGCCGAGACCAGCTGGGGAACCCCGGCCGTCGACGTCACGGCCGGAGTCCACGCACAGCTGGAGCGGCTCGGGATCCGGGACCGGCGGGCCGACGCGGTCTGCACCCGCGAGTCGGGCGACCACTACTCGTACCGCCGCGATCGCACCACGGGGCGACTCGCGGGATATGTCTGGTTGGACTGAGAGAGACATGACGGGCATGACGGGCCGCAGGGCCGAACTCGCCGAGAACCTCGCGCGAGTGGAGGAACGTATCGCCGCCGCGTGCGCGGCGGCCGGTCGCAAGCGGGAGGACGTGACCCTCATCGTGGTCACGAAGACCTACCCGGCGAGCGATGTGAGACTCCTTCACGAACTCGGCGTACGCGACGTCGCCGAGAACCGGGACCAGGATGCCGCTCCCAAGGCCGCGGCCTGCGCGGATCTGGACCTCCGCTGGCACTTCGTCGGTCAGTTGCAGACCAACAAGGTCCGTTCTGTGACGAGTTATGCCGATGTCGTGCAGTCGGTCGACCGCCCGAAGCTCGTCACCGCCCTCTCGGCGGCGGCGGAGAAGGCCGGGCGCGAGCTCGGCTGTCTCATCCAGGTCGCGCTCGACGCCGAGTCGGGCGAGCGGGGTGAGCGGGGCGGCGTCGCCCCGGACGGCATCGAGGAGTTGGCGGCGGCCGTGGACGCCGCACCCCGGCTGCGGCTCGACGGACTGATGACCGTCGCGCCGCTCGCCGGTCCGTACGCGGGACGGCAACGGGCCGCGTTCGACCGGCTGATGGATTTGTCGACTGTCCTGCGCGCGACCCGTCCGGCTGCGAACATGGTGTCAGCAGGCATGAGTGCGGACCTCGAGGACGCCGTGGCGGCCGGAGCGACACATGTACGCATCGGTACGGCGGTACTGGGTGTCCGCCCCAGGCTCGGGTAACGTCGCGAAGCAAGTCGGACCACAGCAGAAAATATGGTCATTTCCGCCAATAGGCGGGCAGACCTCGTGGATCGCGGGCACTTGGTGACGATGCCGATCCACCACAGAGCGGAGGACTCAGAGAATGGCCGGCGCGATGCGCAAGATGGCGGTCTACCTCGGCCTCGTGGAGGACGATGGGTACGACGGCCGGGGATTCGACCCCGACGACGACTTCGAACCCGAGCTGGAACCGGAGCCCGAGCGTGAGCGGCGCCACCAGCCCCCGCGGCAGGTGGAGCGGGAGGAGCCGGTGCGCGTGGCGGTGCCACCCGCCCAGCGGGAGCGCGAGCGTGAGCCGGTCGCGCATTCCGTCCCGCTATCCGCCGAAAGTGGACGTCCCGCGCGCATCGCCCCCGTGGCATCCATCACACCAGAACGTCCGAGCCTGGAGAAGAACGCACCCGTGATCATGCCCAAGGTCGTGTCCGAGCGGGAGCCGTACCGCATCACCACACTGCACCCGCGGACCTACAACGAAGCCCGTACCATCGGGGAACACTTCCGCGAGGGCACCCCGGTGATCATGAATCTCACGGAGATGGACGACACCGACGCGAAGCGACTTGTCGACTTTGCCGCCGGACTCGTCTTCGGGCTCCATGGCAGCATTGAGCGCGTGACGCAGAAGGTCTTCCTGTTGTCGCCTGCTAACGTCGATGTCACGGCGGAGGACAAGGCCCGGATCGCAGAGGGCGGATTCTTCAACCAGAGCTGAGAAACACGACACCGGAACGGACCGGCCGCGAGGCCGGTCGAGCGAGAGCACGAGAGCCAGGGGAGAGGGAAGCACGGGATGGGCGTCGCACTACAAGTGGTCTACATCGCTCTGATGTGCTTCCTCATCGTGCTGATCTTCCGATTGGTCATGGATTACGTCTTCCAGTTCGCCCGTTCATGGCAACCCGGTAAGGCGATGGTGGTCGTTCTGGAGGCCACCTACACTGTCACCGATCCACCGCTCAAGCTCCTGCGGCGGTTCATTCCGCCGTTGCGTCTCGGGGGCGTGGCACTCGACCTGTCCTTCTTCGTTCTGATGATCATCGTCTACATCCTGATCTCCATCGTGAGCAGCTTCGCGAGGTGAATGTGGACGATACGGTCTTGCCGACTGCCGACGACTACGTAGAGGTGAAGAAGAGATGCCGCTGACTCCCGAGGACGTGCGGAACAAGCAGTTCACGACCGTCCGCCTTCGAGAAGGCTATGACGAGGACGAGGTCGATGCCTTCCTCGACGAGGTCGAAGCCGAACTGACCCGCCTGCTCCGCGAGAACGAGGACCTGCGCGCCAAGCTGGCCGCCGCGACGCGCGCCGCCGCGCAGAACCAGCAGCAGGGCATGCGCAAGCCCCCGGAGCAGCAGGATCGTCCCGTCGGTCCGGGCGCCCCCGTGCCCGCGGCCATATCCGGACCGCCGGTCCAGCAGCAGCCCCCGCAGATGGGCCCGCCGCAGCTGCCGTCCGGTGCGCCCCAGCTCCCCGCCGGTCCGGGTGGCCACGGCCCCGGCCCGATGCAGGGTGGGCCGATGGGTCCCGGCCAGATGCAGGGTGGCCAGATGCAGGGCGGCCAGATGCAGGGCCAGATGCAGGGCGGCCCCATGGGTCAGCCGATGGGCGGCCCGATGGGCCACCCCCAGCAGCAGATGCAGCAGCAGATGCCGCAGCCGGGCCAGGGCCCGGGCGGCGACAGTGCCGCCCGTGTGCTCTCGCTGGCCCAGCAGACGGCCGACCAGGCGATCGCGGAGGCCCGTTCCGAGGCCAACAAGATCGTCGGCGAGGCTCGTTCGCGCGCCGAGGGCCTGGAGCGGGACGCCCGCGCCAAGGCCGACGCGCTGGAGCGGGACGCGCAGGAGAAGCACCGCGTCGCGATGGGCTCGCTGGAGTCCGCCCGCGCCACGCTGGAGCGCAAGGTCGAGGACCTGCGCGGCTTCGAGCGCGAGTACCGCACGCGTCTGAAGTCCTACCTGGAGTCGCAGCTGCGCCAGCTGGAGACCCAGGCCGACGACTCGCTGGCTCCGCCGCGGACGCCGGCCACGGCCTCCCTGCCGCCGTCGCCCTCGATGGCCTCGGCGGGCGCGGGCGCCCCGTCCTACGGCGGCAACGGCACGATGGGCGGCGGACCGTCCATGGGTGGCGCTCCGTCCTACGGCGGCCAGCAGCAGATGTCCCCGGCGATGACCCAGCCGATGGCACCGGTGCGGCCGCAGGCGCCGCAGCCGATGCAGCAGGCGCCGGCGCCGATGCGCGGCTTCCTGATCGACGAGGACGACAACTGACGGCGGCGGTCCGCGCGATGAGCGCGTAGCCGTCGGCAGGCTGAGGGCCGGGCCCGGGACGAAAGTCCCGGGCCCGGCCCTTTTCCATGGACGTCGGGCACGGGGGTACGGAAAAAGGGCCCGGCACCCTCGTGGGTGCCGGGCCCTTTCGGGCCGGGCGGTTACGCCTTGCGGAGGTGGAAGGTCAGGGCGAGGGACTCGTCGGTGAAGGCGGGGCCGAAGGAGTCGTCGGCCGGGGACGACGCGTAGTCCGTGGCGAGGACCTCGTCCGCGATCAGCTCCGCGTGGGTCGTCAGGGCCTCCGTCGTCTCCGGGGACTCCGAGGACCACCGCAGGGCGATCCGGTCCGCCACGTCCAGGCCGCTGTTCTTGCGGGCCTCCTGGATCAGGCGGATCGCGTCGCGCGCCAGGCCCGCCCGCCGGAGCTCCGGCGTGATCTCCAGGTCCAGGGCGACCGTCGCACCCGCGTCCGAGGCCACCGACCAGCCCTCACGCGGCGTCTCCGTGATGATGACCTCCTCCGGGGAGAGGGTCACCTCCTCGCCGTTCACCGTGACCGTCGCCTCTCCGGAGCGCAGCGCGAGGGACAGGGCGGCGGCGTCGGCGGCCGCGACCGCCTTCGCCACGTCCTGGACGCCCTTGCCGAAGCGCTTGCCCAGCGCCCGGAAGTTCGCCTTCGCCGTCGTGTCGACCAGCGAGCCGCCGACCTCCGACAGCGAGGCCAGCGAGGAGACGTTCAGCTCCTCGGTGATCTGCGCCTGGAGCTCCGGCGACAGGGCCGAGAAGCCCGTCGCCGCGACCAGGGCCCGCGACAGAGGCTGCCGCGTCTTGACGCCCGACTCGGCGCGCGTCGCGCGACCCAGCTCGACCAGGCGGCGGACCAGCAGCATCTGCCGCGACAGCTCCGGGTCGATCGCCGACGTGTCGGCCTCCGGCCACGACGAGAGGTGGACCGACTCGGGGGCCTCCGGCGTCACCGGGACCACCAGGTCCTGCCAGACCCGCTCCGTGATGAAGGGGGTCAGCGGGGCCATCAGGCGCGTGACGGTCTCCACGACGTCGTGGAGCGTGCGCAGCGCCGAGGCGTCACCCTGCCAGA
Source organism: Streptomyces sp. NPDC015346 (assembly GCF_043078785.1). Lineage (NCBI taxonomy): Bacteria > Bacillati > Actinomycetota > Actinomycetes > Kitasatosporales > Streptomycetaceae > Streptomyces > Streptomyces sp. NPDC015346. The sequence continues at coordinate 989,946 of NZ_JBIBTW010000001.1, forward strand.
ACCGGCGCCGCGAACGACGCACGTACCAGTTCGACAGGTCGTCGACGAAGGCCGACAGCAGCTTGCCCGCGCGCTGCGTGTCGTAGGCCTCCAGGGACTCCGTCACCTGCTCCACGAGCGTGTTGAGCTCGCTCAGCAGCCAGCGGTCCAGGACCGTGCGCTCCGCCGGTGCCGGGTCCGCCGCGCTCGGCGCCCACCCGGACGTACGGGCGTACAGCGCCTGGAAGGCGACCGTGTTCCAGTACGTCAGGAGCGTCTTGCGCACGACCTCCTGGATCGTGCCGTGGCCAACCCGGCGGGCCGCCCACGGGGAGCCGCCGGCCGCCATGAACCAGCGGACCGCGTCGGCGCCGTGCTGGTCCATGAGCGGGATCGGCTGCAGGATGTTGCCCAGGTGCTTGGACATCTTGCGGCCGTCCTCGGCGAGGATGTGGCCCAGGCAGACCACGTTCTCGTACGACGACTTGTCGAAGACCAGCGTGCCGACCGCCATCAGCGTGTAGAACCAGCCGCGCGTCTGGTCGATGGCCTCGGAGATGAACTGGGCCGGGTAGCGGGACTCGAAGAGTTCCTTGTTCTTGTACGGGTAGCCCCACTGCGCGAACGGCATCGAACCCGAGTCGTACCAGGCGTCGATGACCTCCGGCACGCGGGTCGCGGTCTTCGCGCAGCCGTCCGCCGGACAGGAGAAGGTCACCGCGTCGATGTACGGGCGGTGCGGGTCCAGCTCCGACTGGTCCGTGCCCGTCAGCTCGGTCAGCTCCGCGCGCGACCCCACGCACGTGAGGTGGTCGTCCTCGCAGCGCCACAGCGGCAGCGGCGTGCCCCAGTACCGGCTGCGCGAGAGCGCCCAGTCGATGTTGTTGTTCAGCCAGTCGCCGAAGCGGCCGTGCTTGACCGAGTCCGGGAACCAGTTCGTCTTCTCGTTCTCCTGGAGGAGACGGTCCTTCACGGCGGTCGTACGGATGTACCAGGACGGCTGCGCGTAGTACAGCAGCGCCGTGTGGCAGCGCCAGCAGTGCGGGTAGCTGTGCTCGTACGGGACGTGCTTGAAGAGCAGGCCGCGCGCGCCCAGGTCGGCGGTGAGCGCCTCGTCCGCCTTCTTGAAGAAGACGCCGCCGACCAGCGGGACGTCCTCCTCGAAGGTGCCGTCGGGGCGGACCGGGTTCACGACCGGGAGGCCGTAGGCGCGGCAGACCTTGAGGTCGTCCTCGCCGAAGGCGGGGGACTGGTGGACCAGACCCGTACCGTCCTCGGTCGTGACGTACTCGGCGTTCACGACGTAGTGCGCCTCGTCGGGGAACTCCACCAGCTCGAAGGGGCGCTGGTACGTCCAGCGCTCCATCTCGGCGCCCGTGAAGGACTCGCCGGTGGTCACCCAGCCCTCGCCGAGCGCCTTCTCGAGGAGCGGCTGGGCGACGACCAGCTTCTCGTCGCCGTTCGACGCGACGACATAGCTGACCTCGGGGTGGGCCGCGACCGCCGTGTTGGAGACCAGGGTCCAGGGGGTCGTCGTCCAGACCAGCAGCGCTGCCTGGCCGGCGAGCGGGCCGGAGGTGAGGGGGAAGCGGACGAAGACGGAGGGGTCGACGACCGTCTCGTACCCCTGCGCCAGCTCGTGGTCCGAGAGGCCGGTGCCACAGCGCGGGCACCAGGGGGCGACGCGGTGGTCCTGGACGAGCAGGCCCTTGTCGAAGATCTGCTTGAGCGACCACCAGACCGACTCGATGTACTCGGGGTCCATCGTCCGGTACGCGTCGTCGAGGTCGACCCAGTAGCCCATCCGGGTCGTCAGCTCGGCGAAGGCGTCGGTGTGACGGGTCACGGACTCGCGGCACTTGTCGTTGAACGCGGCGATGCCGTATTCCTCGATGTCCTTCTTGCCGGAGAAGCCGAGCTCCTTCTCGACGGCGAGCTCCACCGGCAGGCCGTGGCAGTCCCAACCGGCCTTGCGGGCCACGTGGTAGCCCCGCATGGTCCGGAAGCGGGGGAAGACGTCCTTGAAGACGCGGGCCTCGATGTGGTGGGCGCCGGGCATGCCGTTGGCGGTGGGCGGACCTTCGTAGAACACCCACTCGGGGCGGCCCTCGGACTGCTCCAGGGTCTTGGCGAAGACCTTGCTCTCCTGCCAGAAGTCGAGCACGGCGTGCTCGAGCGCGGGCAGGTCGACCTGGGCGGGCACCTGGCGGTACTGCGGCGGTTTCATCGGCGAACTTCCTCCGGCGGACTGCTTCGTTTCCGTCCGGAGGGACGAGAGCGCCGTGCTGCGCGGCTCCCGCGGTACCACCCTCCTTGGCCCCGGGCGTGTGCCCGTGACCCCCTCATTGGGGTCGCGATGCCGGGTCTACTGGCCGTGGGCACTGTCCGCGGCGTTCTTCCGGCGGCTCCGGGGTGATGCTTCACATCGGGCTCGCCCCCGGGCTCTCACCGTCCCCGGGTCGCTCATGGCTGCGTACGACGCTACTCGTCCCCATCCAAGCCTTTCGCTCCGCCCAGTGTACGGGGCGGGGAGCGGGTCGGCAGACCGCTTTTCGGGGCGGGGCGGGACGGCCCCGGGGGCGGTGGGCGTGACCCGAATGGCCATACGGGCGTGGCCGGACTTCGGACGGGCTCCGCGGGGCGGATTACGGGGCGGGGAGCTGGGCACAACGGAGGCAGGCTCGCCATGCCGGGGGCATGGGCGGGTGCGATCGGCGGCGTGCCCCGTTGCCGCGGGCCTTGGGCCGATTTATCGTCCCAGCACGATTCGCGAGCAAGATCACAAAATGTGAAGGGGCCGCGACATGGTGGCGAAGAAGACCGCCGCGAAGAGGACCTCGACCGCCGGTACCGCCGGTACGGGCGGGGCCGCCAAGGACGCGACCGGCAAGAAGTCGACGGTCGCGAAGAAGGCGGCGACGGCGGCGGCCCCGGCACGCAAGAGCACGGTGAAGAGCGCTTCCGCGAAGAGCGCGGCGGCGAAGAGTACGGCGGCGAGGAGTACGGCGAAGAGCACGGCCGCCGGGAGCGCGGTGAAGGAAGCGGCCGTGAAGAAGGCGACCGCGAAGAAGGCGGTCGTTGCCAAGAAGGCGGCGGCCAAGGCACCGGCCAAGAAGGCGGCGGCGAAGAAGGCGACGCAGAAGAAGGCGGCGGAGAAGGAACCGGCGAAGAAGGCGGCCCCAGCCGGGAAGGCCGCCGTGACGAAGACCCCGGCAAAGAAGACGGCGGCGAAGAAGACCGCGGCGAAGAAGACCGTGGGGACGCGAGCCCCGGTGAAGAAGACCGCGACAGAGAAGACCCCGGCGAAGAAGGCTCCGGCGAAGAAAGCCGTGGCCAAGAAGACCCCGGCGAAGAAGGCCGTGGCCACGAAGGTGGCGGCGGCTCCGGCCAAGAAGGCCGAAGGCAAGAAGAAGGCCGCTTCCGCGGCGCAGGGTGAGCAGACAGGAGCCATGACGGTGGCAGCGAAGAAGACCGCGGGTGGCGTCACGACGGCCGAGGAAGAGATCGCGGTTCCGCCGGCGCGCGCCGGCGACCTCGCCGTGCGCCCCGGCGAGGAGCCCTGGACACCGGAGGAGGTCGCCGAGGCCCGCGCCGGCCTGGAGAGTGAGGTGGCGAGGCTTCGGGCGGAGCTGCTCCACTCCGAGCAGGAGCTGACCGGGCTGATGCGGGACTCCGGGGACGGCGCCGGCGACGACCAGGCCGACACCGGCACCAAGAACATCACGCGCGAGCACGAGCTCGCCCTGGCGGCCAACGCCCGCGAGATGCTGGAGCAGACCGAGCACGCCCTGGAGCGGCTGGACGCGGGCACGTACGGCCTCTGTGAGGTCTGCGGCAAGCCGATCGGCAAGGCGCGCATGCAGGCGTTCCCGCGGGCCACGCTGTGCGTCGAGGACAAGCAGAAGCAGGAGCGTCGCGGCTGAGAGCCCCGGGCCCGATACCGGGCCCGATCCCGGTCCCGGTCCCTGCCGGTGCCGTACTGGTGTGCCGTACCCTCGTGCACAGTCAGGCACCTAGCGTTGAGGGACTCACGTGACAGAGGCGGAGCGCATCATCGGTACGCCGGATTCAGAGGGGGCCGACGAGGCCGCGGCACCGGCCCCGGAGCCCAGGGGGAAGCGCAAGATCCTCGCGCTTCTCCTCGTGGCGCTGTTCGCGTACGCGCTCGACCTCGGCAGCAAGATGCTCGTGGTCGCGAAGCTGGAGGGCCGCGAGCCGATCAGGGTCGTCGGGGACCTGCTGACGTTCCACGCGATCCGGAACCCCGGTGCCGCCTTCGGCATGGGCGAGGCGTTCACGATCATCTTCACCTGCATCGCGGCGGTCGTGATCGTCGTGATCGTGCGGCTGGCGCGCAAGCTCTACAGCACGTCGTGGGCGATCGCGCTTGGCCTGCTCCTGGGCGGTGCGCTGGGCAACCTCACCGACCGGATCTTCCGCTCGCCGGGCGTCTTCGAGGGCGCGGTGGTCGACTTCATCGCCCCCGCGCACTTCGCCGTCTTCAACCTCGCCGACTCGGCGATCGTGTGCGGCGGCTTCCTCATCGTGATCCTGTCGTTCCGCGGCCTGGACCCGGACGGGACCGTCCACAAGGACTGAGCGCGGGGCCGGGTGTCCGCGGCACAAGGCATACTCGACGAGTGAGTACGAGTCCCGAGATCCGCACGCTGCCCGTTCCCGACGGCCTGGAGGGCGAGCGCGTCGACGCCGCCATCGCCCGTATGTTCGGGTTTTCCCGTACGAAGGCCGCCGAGCTGGCCGCCTCCGGAAAGGTCCAGGTCGATGGCGCCGTCGTCGGCAAGTCCGAGCGGGTCAGCGGTGGCGCGTGGCTCGAGGTCGAGATGCCCGGGGCCGCGGCGCCGGTGCGGATCGTCGCCGAGCCCGTCGAGGGCATGGAGATCGTCCACGACGACGACGACATCGTCGTGATCATGAAGCCCATCGGTGTGGCCGCGCACCCGAGCCCCGGCTGGACCGGCACCACCGTCATCGGCGGCCTCGCCGCCGCCGGGTACCGCATCTCCACCTCCGGCGCCGCCGAGCGCCAGGGCATCGTCCACCGCCTCGACGTCGGCACGTCCGGACTGATGGTGGTCGCCAAGTCCGAGCGGGCGTACACCCTGCTCAAGGCGCAGTTCAAGGAGCGGGTCGTCGACAAGCGCTACCACGCGCTGGTCCAGGGGCACCCGGACCCGATGAGCGGCACGATCGACGCGCCGATCGGGCGCCACCCCCAGCACGACTACAAGTGGGCCGTGACGGCCGAGGGCAAGCCCTCGGTGACGCACTACGACCTGATCGAGGCGTACCGCGCGGCCTCGCTGCTCGACATCAAGCTGGAGACCGGCCGCACGCACCAGATCCGGGTGCACATGTCGGCCCACCGCCACCCCTGCGTCGGCGACCTGACCTACGGGGCCGACCCGACCATGGCGAAGCGCCTTGGACTGACCCGGCAGTGGCTGCACGCGGTCCGGCTCGGCTTCGAGCACCCCTCGGACGGGCAGTGGGTCGAGTTCGAGAGCACCTACCCGGCGGACCTCCAGAGCGCGCTGGACAGGATCGCGGCGGAGAGCGAGTGAGCACCGGATTCTCGGTACGGGAGGCCGTCGGACCCGAGGACCGCGAGGCCTGCTTCGCCGTGCGCAGGGACGTCTTCGTGGTCGAGCAGCGGGTCCCGCAGGAGATCGAGTACGACCGGTACGACGAGACGGCCGTGCACGTCCTCGCCGTCCGTGAGGACGGGCTGCCGCTGGGCACCGGCCGGCTCCTGCACGGAGCCGACGCGGTCGGCAAGACCGGCGGCGACGCGTCCGTGGGTTCGCTGGGGCGGCTCGCCGTCGCCAAGGCGGCGCGCGGTCTCGGGGTCGGCGTGGCGCTGGTCCGCGCCATCGAGGACGCGGCCAGGGCGCGCGGTCTGAAGGCCGTGGACCTGCACGCCCAGACCCACGCGCTCGGCTTCTACGAACGGCTGGGCTACGAGGCGTACGGCCCCGAGTTCCCGGACGCGGGGATCCCGCACCGCGCCATGCGGCGGGCGCTCTAGCGGAGGCGGTCCCCCAGGGCGATCGCCCAGGGCGTCCCCCAAGGCGGTCGCCCAGGGCGGTCCCAGGGCCCTCGGGCGGGACGTTTCCGCGCGGGCCGCTCACACCGGGTCGTGTTCGGCCTGATGTGGCCCCGCTCGTGGCAGGGTTGAAGCCCGATCGTCGACCGCGCCGCCAGGCCGGAGGGGCTCACCGTGGATCAACTGGCCCTGCTGTTCCTGCTGCTGTTCGGCGCGCTGATCACCGTGCCGCTCGGCGACCGGCTCGGGCTGCCGGCCCCCGTGCTCATGACCCTCATCGGGATCGTGCTGGCCTTCCTGCCCTTCGTACCCAACGTCGAGATCCCGCCGGAGTACATCCTTCCGCTTGTCCTCCCGCCGCTTCTCTACGCCTCCGCGCAGCGCACGTCCTGGCGTCAGTTCGCGGCCAACAAGCGGCCCATCTTCCTGCTCGCCGTCGCTCTGGTCTTCGTCACCACCGCGGCCGTCGCCGCCGTGGCGAACGCGCTCGTGCCCGGGCTCCCGATCGCCGCCGCCGTCGTGCTCGGCGCGCTGGTCGCGCCGCCCGACCCGGTCGCCGCGACCGCCGTCGCCGGCTCCCTCGGGCTGCCCCGCCGGCTCGTCTCGATCCTGGAGGGCGAGGGGCTCTTCAACGACGTCACGGCCATCGTGCTGTACCACGTGGCGATCGGCGCGGCCGTCGGCGGCGCCTTCTCCTGGGGAGGCGCGGGCGCCGAGCTGGTGCTCTCCGCCGTCGTCGCCGTCGCCGTCGGACTCGCCCTCGGCTGGGCGAGCAACAAGCTCATGGGGCTGCTCGGCGAGGCCACCCTGCAGACCGGCCTCACCCTGCTCGTGCCGTTCGTCGCCTACGTGCTGGCCGAGGAGCTGCGCGGCTCCGGCGTCCTCGCGGTGCTCGTCGTCGCCCTCTACCTCGCCGAACACGCCGTCGACGCCGACGACGTGATGGGGCGGCTCGCCGGGCAGACCTTCTGGCAGATCGTCGACACGCTCGTCACCGGCATCGCGTTCGGGCTCATCGGACTCGAACTCCACAACGTCTTCGGCACCGCCGACGACCGGATGGGCCGGATGCTGGGCTGGGGCGCGGCGGTGGTGGGCGTCGTCGTCGGCGTCCGGCTGCTGTGGCTGCTGCCCGCCACCTGGCTGGCGAAGCGGCTGCACACCCGCCGCGACTACGCCGAGGAGATCCCCGTGAGCTGGCGGGAGACCGTCGTCATGTGGTGGTCCGGGATGCGCGGGGTGGCCTCGGTGGCGCTGGCGCTCGCCATCCCGCTGCGTACGGAGGACGGTTCGCCCTTCCCGGGCCGGGACGAGATCGTCTTCATCGCCTTCTGTGTGATCATGACCACACTCCTGGTCCAGGGGCTCACTCTGCCCTGGTTGGTGAAGCGGCTCGGCGTGCGGGCCGACGCGGACGCCGAGCGCGCCTTCGAACGCGACCTCGCCGTCCGCGCGGCGAAGGCGGCCAAACACCGGCTGAAGGAGATCGAGGACGCCGAGGAACTGCCCGAAGAGGTGCAGGAGCGGCTGCTGCGCGGGGCGTTCGACATCGGGGCGCGGATCAGCCCGGACATGCTGGACGAGGAGCGCAGGGCCGCCTTCGTCGAGCGGGCGGGGCGCGTCAAGGCCGTCCAGCGCATCCAGCGGGAGATGCTGTCCGCCGCCCGGCACGAGGTGCTGGCGGCCCGGAGCGAGCCGGGAGCCGACCCCGAGGTGGTCGACCGCGTGCTGCGGCAGCTGGACGTACGCAGCATGCGGTGACGCCGCCTCAGGTCAGGGCGGTGAGGCCCGGGTCCGGCCGGTCTCGGCCGCAGCCTCAGCCGCGGCCGGTGCGGGGCGGCTCGTCGCCGTCCTTACGGTACGTGTCGGCGGGGACGGCGTTGTTGCTGTGCACCTCGGCGGCCCGCGGCGGGGCGTCGAGCGGGTTCCGGCCGTCCCGCGGCGCCGGGACGGCGTCCGCCATCGCGATCCGGGGAAGCGCGTACGGATGTTCCTCGGTCAGCCAGGCGACGAGCTGCTCGCGGACCGTGCACCGCACCGTCCACACGTCGTCCGCGTCCTTGGCCGTGACCACGGCGCGGACCACGAGGGTGCTGGGCGTGGTGTCCGTGACGGCCAGGCTCCAGTCGCGGCCGTCCCAGGCCGGACAGTCCGCCAGGATCTGCTTGAGCCGGTCGCGCATCTCCTCGACCGGGGCCGAGTGGTCCAGGTGGAAGAAGACCGTGCCGGTCATCTGGGCGCCGCCGCGCGACCAGTTCTCGAAGGGCTTGCTGGTGAAGTACGAGACCGGCATCGTGATGCGGCGCTCGTCCCAGGTCCGTACCGCGAGGAAGGTCAGCGTGACCTCCTCCACGACGCCCCACTCGCCGTCGACCACCACGGTGTCGCCGAGCCGCACCATGTCGCCGAAGGCGATCTGGAAGCCGGCGAAGAGGTTGCCGAGGGTGGACTGGGCGGCGATGCCCGCCACGATGCCGATGATGCCCGCCGAGGCCAGCATCGAGGTGCCCACGGTCCGCAGGGCCGGGAAGGTCAGCAGCATGGCCGCCACCGCGACGACGGCGACGACCGCCGTCACGATCCGCATGATGAGCGTCACCTGGGTGCGCACGCGGCGGACGCGGGCCGGGTCGCGGGTGGAGGAGGCGTACCGCGCGAAGGTCGACTCCACGACGGCCGCGGCGATCCGGATCACCAGCCAGGCGCTGGAGCCGATGAGGACGAGCGAGAGGAACTGGCCTATCCCCGCCGCGTGGTCCTCGACGGTCCGCCACCCCGTCTCGCGGTAGGTGCCGCGCAGGACGGAGGCGAGCAGCACCGCCTGGAGCGGCACCCGGCAGCGGCGCAGCAGTCCCCACAGGGGGGTCTCGTGGTGGGCGGCGTCGGCCCGCCGCAGCAGGACGTCGGCGGCCCAGCCGGCCGCCAGGGTGAGCAGTATCGATCCGCCGACGACGAGCAGGGGGCGCAGCGCGCTGTCCATGTACTCCAGACCTCCGAGTCTCCGGGTGGGTGCGCCCGGCTGGCAGGATGGACCGCATGGACATCATGCTCTTCCACTCGACCTACGGTCCGCGTCCGGCGGTGGAGGCCGCGGCCGAGCGGCTGCGGGCCGCCGGGCACCAGGTGCGCGTGCCCGACCTCTTCGAGGGTCAAACCGCGCAGACGGTCGAGGAGGGAATGGAGCTCCAGAAGTCGATCGGCAAGGAGGAGCTCCTGAAGCGGGCGGTCCTCGCCTCCGCGCCCTACTCGGAGCGCGGACTCGTCTACGCCGGCTTCTCCCTCGGCGCCTCGGTCGCGCAGACCCTCGCCCTCGGGGACGAGAAGGCGCGCGGGCTGCTGCTGCTCCACGGCACCTCGGACATCGCCGAGAGCGCGTCGGTCGACGATCTTCCCGTCCAGCTGCACATCGCCGACCCGGACCCCTTCGAGCCGCACGACTGGCTGACGTCCTGGTATCTGCGGATGGGGAAGGCGGGGGCCGACGTCGAGGTCTACCGCTACCCGGGCGCCGGTCACCTCTTCACCGACCCGGACCTGCCGGACTGGGACGAGGCGGCCGCGGAGCGTGCGTGGGCGATCTCCCTGGCGTTCCTGGAGGGGCTGTAGGACGCGCGGAAGGGCGCGGCGGGTGCTCTCCCGCCGCGCCCTTCCTCAGAGCATCGATTCTCAGCCGGCGCGGTACGCGGTCCAGGCGTCGTTCATGCGCGTGACCTGGCCCAGGGTGAACTGGGTCATGCACGCGTCGTAGGTGTAGTCCATGAAGTTCTTGATCGGGTCCACACCGGGCTTGGACGCGCAGCTGTCACGTCCGACCGGGCACTCGTACGCCGGGCTCTTCTCGGCCGGCGTGTCGCTGACGTAGTCACCGTTTCCGTTGCAGCCGCCCTGGAAGGTGTGGTACAGCCCCAGCCAGTGGCCGACCTCGTGGGTGGCGGTGTCACCCTCGTTGTAGTTGGCCGCGGAGCCGCCCGGCAGCGAGGTGTCGAGGACGACGACACCGTCCATGGACGGGTTGGAGTTGTACGAGGACGGGAAGGTCGCCCAGCCGAGCAGGCCGCCGCTGAGGTTGGCGGTGTAGAAGTTCAGCGCGCCCGCGCCGCCCCGGCGGAGGGTCGACTTCATCTCCTTCTCGGCGGTGGAGCCGGAGGAGAGGTTGTACCAGGACGGGTTGTCCGTGTAGGTGGTCGCGGCGAGGGTGAACTGGAAGTTGGTGTTCACATTGCCGGTGCCCTGGCCGCCGAAGGCCGCGTTCAGGACCGCCATCTGGTTGTTGACGGCGGTGGCGCTGAGCTTGCCCGTCGTACCGCTGTGGATGACGTGGAAGTAGACCGGGATGTTCACCACGGCGGCGGTGGAGTTCATGCCACTGGCGCGGACCGACTCCAGTCTCTTCTTCAGGTCCGCGTCCATGGCCTTGGCCTGGGCGGCGGAGACCTCGTTGGGCTCGCCGGCGTGGGTGTCGGCGCCACGGGACTTACGGGCGGCGGAGTGGTCGTCGGCGTGGTCGTCCACGCCCTCCACGCACTCCTCGGCGGAGAGGCCCGCGGCGGAGACGGTGGTGACCGGGGCCGCCGACGGGGCGGAGAGCGGGGCCAGGGCCAGGGTTCCGGCCATGACCGCGGTGCCGAGCATACGACGTGACATACGCGGCGATATACGAACAAGAGCACGCACAGGTGACTCCTCGCGGGGGGTTGTGGAGAGGCACTTCCTCGCCACCGCGGGGAGATTACGGGGCCATGTCAGACGTTGATGAGCATCGAACAAGCCCAATCATTCGTGCGGCAAATCAGGGCATCAGGAAGAAAAACTTTCGCCCGTTCCGGAGTTTGAGACGTGGACGTAACGAACGCACGGCCGAAGGCGGGTGGTGTGTCCGGATTAGGGCTGCCGAATTCACCACCCGCCGTGGGGATGTGATCTTCCGTTAACACGCTGGATCATGGCTGAAAATCAACCATGAGGTCATGTCAGTGAACCGGCTGGTACACCCGCTCGACACGCTGCGTTCCCTCGAGCGTCCGGTACGAGCGCGCCCAGGCGGTCGTCGCGTCCGCCCGCGTCTTGTCGGAGACCGTGTAGTAGTCCATCTGCGAGCGCTCGGCGGTCACGTCGAGCACGCCGTAGCCGTGGTGGTCCATGTCGACCCACTTCACATGGCGGTTGGCGGCCCTGACCGCCCCGGCCGCCACCACCGAGACCGTGCCCGGCGCCACGCGGAGGATGTCGTCGAGGTTGTCCGAGGTCACCGACGTCACCACGAACTCGGTCGCCGCCGACCGCGACAGCGGGTACGTCGCCGCCTTCACCGGTACGTCGTTGGCCCAGGCCATGTGGATGTCGCCGGTCAGGAAGACGGTGTTCCGGACGGACCGCGCGGTCAGATGCTCGAGCAGCTCCCTGCGGTCGTCGGTGTAGCCGTCCCACTGGTCGACGTTGACCGCCAGGCCCTCCTTCGGCAGGCCGAGCAGCTCGGCCAGCGGGGCGAGCAGATGCGCCGGCAGGGAACCGAAGGCGACCGGCGAGATCATCACCGAGGTGCCGACCAGCTTCCAGGTCGCGTCGGAGCCCGCGAGGCCCGACTTCAGCCAGTCCAGCTGCGCGCGGCCGGTGAGCGTACGCTCCGGGTCGTCGACCGAGCCGCTGCCGATGCCGGCCTGCTGGGAGCGGAAGGAACGCAGGTCCAGCAGGTGCAGATCGGCCAGCTTGCCGAAGCGGAGCCTGCGGTAGACCGTGCCCTCGGTCGAGGCGCGGACCGGCATCCACTCGAAGTACGCCTGCTTGGCGGCGGCCACCCGGGCCGCCCACTCGCCCTCGGCGCCCGGCGTGTGGTTCTGCGCCCCGCCCGACCAGGCGTCGTTGGCGACCTCGTGGTCGTCCCAGATCGCGATCACCGGATGCGCGGCGTGCAGCGCCCGCAGATCGGGGTCCGTCTTGTACGTGGCGTGCCGCAGGCGGTAGTCGGCCAGCGAGACGGTCTCGTGGCGCGGCTCGTGGGGCCGGACCGTGTACTCGGCCGTCGGGTAGCCGCCGCTGGCGTACTCGTAGACGTAGTCGCCGAGGTGGAGGACGGCGTCGAGGTCCGCTCGGGCCGCGAGATGGCGATAGGCGGAGAAGTAGCCCGCCTCCCAGTTGGCGCAGGAGACGACACCGAAGCGGACGCCGGGTATGGCGGCGTCGATGGCCGGTGCGGTGCGGGTGCGGCCCACGGGGGAGGCGGTGGTGCCGGCCGTGAAGCGGAACCAGTGGGTGGTGGCGGGACGCAGGCCCCGTACGTCCACCTTGACGGTGTGGTCGGACGCGGCCGTCGCGGTGGTGGTGCCGCGGGCCACGGTCCGGGTGAAGGCGCGGTCTTCGGCTATCTCCCAGGCGACCGCGACGTCCGGGCCTCTTCGGGAGCCGGGCACGGCGTCGGGGGTGGGAGTGACGCGCGTCCAGAGCAGGACGCCGTCGGGCAGCGGGTCGCCGGAGGCGACGCCGTGGAGGAACGCGGGGGCCTCGGTGTCCGCCAGGGCGGGGGAGGCGGTGCCCGCCAGCACCGGGGCGGCGACGGCCGTCGCGGCGGCGGCCTTCACGACCGTACGGCGGGAGGGCGCTGAGGGAATGAGTCGACTGGTCACGGGCAGTCAGATTACTGATCGGTACGCCTCGCGGGCAGGCGAAATCCGGAAAGTTCGCCCACCCGTCGACCGGCCGTCGTGAGCGCCCTGATCGCGTTCACCGGACACCGCCCGCGGCGGCTCGTTAGGCTGACGCTCCGGCAGATCGCCTTTCTAGAAACTTTCTATGTTTTTCATCGTCAGTGGGGGACTCGATGTCACAGCCGCCGGAGCCGCAGCCCTGGTACGGATATCCGCGGCCTCAACTGCCGGTCGAGGGAAACCCGTACGCCCAAGGCGGCACGGGCCCGCAGCGGCCGCGGCGGAAGGGGCTCAGGGGCGGGCCCGGCGCCGTCGTCGCCGCGCTCGTCGCCGGGCTGCTGCTCGGCGGGGGAGGGATGTACGCCTTCCTCGGGGGCGGCGGCACCACCACCCCGGCGAAGCCCACCGTCCAGGAGACGACCAAGCCGCCCAAGGCGACGGCCAGTTCGCCCGCCGCGTCGAAGACCCCGGACGCGGCCGACATCAACGCCCGCCGCGTGGCGGGCGACGCCAGGGCATGGCTCGGCGGGAACGACGCCGACCTGCCCCGGCGCACCGTCCTCCTGAACGACCTGTGGACGGTGGGCGACACCATCGTCCAGGCCGTCTACAAGGAGGTCACCGCCTACAAGCTGTCCGACGGGGCCAAGGTGTGGAGCGTGCCGCTGCCCGGTCCGGTGTGCGAGACACCCGTGAACACCACGCCCGACGGCAAGGTCGTGATCGCGTACAAGAACACCCCCTCCGGGCAGGGCGGCCAGTGCGACCAGCTCCGGATGATCGACCTGAAGACCGGCACGGCCGGCTGGCACAAGGAACTCACCTCGACCGGCGCCATGGACGGCACCATCAGTCTCCGTACCGCGATCACCGGCGACACGGTCATGGTCGTGCAGAACATGTGGGCCGCCGCCTACCGGGTCGGCGACGGCGCGCGGCTCTTCGTCTCCGCCGTGGACAACCCCGGCGACTGCTACCCCGACGAGGTGGCCGGAGGCACCAGGCTGCTCCAGATCGACACCTGCGCGGTCGGCGGCGACGCGTCCTTCGGCCAGGTCAAGGAGCTCGACCCGAGGACCGGCAAGGTCAAGTGGCGGTGGCGGACGCAGAAGGGCTGGGCCGTCTCCAAGGTCTACTCCGTCGACCCGGTCGTGGTCACCACCTACGACCGGAAGGACAGCCTCGACACCTGGCGGATCGTCGCGCTCAAGCCCGACGGAAAGCTGCGCTCGACCCTCGCGACCAAGAAGGGCGCGTTCAAACAGTGCGCGGACACGGGTGACTCCGGCAGGGGGGCGCAGAACTGCCCGGGCGCGGCAGTCGGACCGAACACGCTCTACCTGGGCAGCGAGAGCAAGCTCGCCGCCTTCGATCTGAACACCGGCAAGCTCTCGTGGGGCGTCCAGGCGGAGGACGGACGGCGGATGTACCCGCTGCGCGCGGAAGGCGACGCGGTCATCGCCTATGGCGGACCCTCCAGCCGCGAGGCGGGCCGCGTCGTCCGGATCGCCGGACGCGGGGACAAGGTGACGCGGCTGCTGCGCCACCCCGACTCGGCACGTGAGGTGGAGTTCGGGATGTTCGCGGGGAACCTGGCGTACGGAAACGGCCGCGTCGTCATCACTCCGTCCGTGGTGAACGGCGACGACAAGGTGCAGGAACCGCGCATGCTCTCCTTCGGCCCGGACACGCCGTGAGCCCGGAAGGCTCCTGAGCCCGGACAGTCCTGAGCCCGCCGACGCGGTCGTGCGTCGGCGGGCTCGGGGCGGAAACGGGCTAGCCCTTGAGGGCCGGGGTGATGGCGGCGTTGAACTGCTCCACCGACATCGGGGGGCTGTCGCTGCCCTGGGCGGTCAGCGTCTTGCCGTCCATCTTCAGCGTCGGCGTGCCCGTCACGCCGCTCGCGTCGAACGCCGCGGACATCTTCATCGCCCAGGCGTCGAAGGTGCCGTTCTCCACGTTCTTCTTGAACGCGGCGTTGCCCTTCAGGGCCGGGACCGAGTCCGCGATCTCCAGCAGGTAGGAGTCCTTGGCGAACTTGTCCTGGCTCTCCTCCGGGTGGAACCGCGCGGAGTAGAGCGCCGCCTTGTACTTCATGAACGCCTCGGGGCTGACGTCGAGCGCCGCTCCGAGGGCGGACAGGGCGTTCTTCGACCCCTCGCCCTGGGTGGCGTTGTCGATGAAGGTCGCGCCGACGTACTTGATCTTGTACTTGCCGGCCTCGACGTCCTTCTCGACCGTCGCGCCGACCTGCTGCTCGAACGTCGCGCAGACCGGGCAGCGCGAGTCCTCGTAGAGCTCCAGCGTCTTCTTCGCGATCGGCTTGCCGATGACGACGGTGGTGCCGTTCGTGCCCGTGGTGTTCTTGGGCGCGGTGACCTTCGTCTCCTTGGCCATCGCCTCCCAGTGCGACGGCTTGTTCGCCTGGACGACGGCGTAGCCGATGCCGCCGGCGACCGCCAGGACGGCGACGGCCGAGACGCCGACGATCACCTGGCGGCGCCTCTTCTCCTTCTTGGCCTGGCGCTCGCGCTCGATGCGCAGCCGCTCGCGGGCGGCCGCCTTGTTGGCCTGGCTGTTGCGTGCACTCATGGTCGTGATCTCCGTGGGACGTGCCGACGCGACGGGCGTCGGAAGACTCGAAAGGGAAAGACTCGAAAGGGAGGGAAGGGAGCAGCTGGGCTGCTCAGGCGAGGGCGAAGCCCGAGCGCGGCGGTCCCCGCCGTCCGACGGAGTGCACGAGAAGGCGGGTACGGGCCGGGCGCGGCCGGTTCGCGGGGCGTCCGCCGCGCCCGCGCGCCGGGCGCGGCACGCCGAGGAGCGCGGCCACCAGCAGCAGCGGCCGGAACGTGAACGCGGCCACCGCGCCGACCAGCCGGGCGAGGGCCCGCTCGCCGTGGCGCAGCCAGGCCGCCGCGAACAGCCCCACCGACACATGGGCCGCGAGCAGCAGCCATGGCAGGGCCGGGTCGGGGGAGTCCAGGAGGGCGGCCGCGCCGCCGTTCTCGGGGACGACCACCCCCGGCAGCGGGGTGCCGACAGAGCCGCCGCAGAGCACGTCCACGCCCACCGAGCGCAGCGAGCCGGCGACCGGGCCGCCGGACGCTCCGTAACAGACCGCCTGGCCGGTGGTGAAGACCGTGTCGGCCGCCAGCTCCAGCGGCACGAGCAGCCCGGCGATCGGGCCGAAGCCGCGCTCGCGGCCGGCCAGCGCGTACGCCACGGCGAACACGCCGGCCGAGAGCAGCCCCACCGTCAGCAGGGGCAGCGGCACCTGGGAGAGCAGCACATGGGAGCCGGCGGACAGCGTCACGACCAGTGCCGTGAAGAGCGCCGCCCGCAGCCCCCTGAGCCGCGTCCCTGATATGTCCATCGCGCAGGAGAGTGTGCCATGCCTTCCTGTAAGACCCCCCTAAGGGCGGCCTTACAGGCCCGGGATCCGGCCGTTGCGGAACAGGTCGACGAAGATCTGGTGGTCGGCACGCGCGCGTGCGCCGTACGCGTGGGCGAAGTCCACGAGCAGCTCCGCGAAACCCTCCTCGTCGGCGGCGATGGCCGCGTCGATGGCCCGCTCGGTCGAGAACGGCACCAGGGAGTGGCCGCTGGAGTCGTCCGCGGCCGCGTGCATCGTCGCCGTCGCCCGGCCGAGATCGGCCACGGTCGCCGCGATCTCCTCCGGGTCGTCGATGTCGGACCAGTCCAGGTCCACCGCGTACGGCGAGACCTCCGCGACCAGCTGCCCGGAGCCGTCCAGCTCCGTCCAGCCCAGCCAGGGGTCCGCGTGCGCCTGGAGCGCCCGCTGGGAGATGACCGTGCGGTGCCCCTCGTGCTGGAAGTACTCCCGTACCGCCGCGTCCGTCACATGACGCGAGACCGCCGGCGTCTGCGCCTGCTTCATGTAGATCACGACGTCGTTCTCCAGGGCGTCGCTGTTGCCCTCCAGGAGGATGTTGTACGAGGGGAGGCCGGCCGAGCCGATGCCGACGCCGCGCCGTCCGACGACGTCCTTGACCCGGTACGAGTCGGGCCGGGTCAGGCTGGACTCCGGCAGGGTCTCCAGATAGCCGTCGAAGGCCGCCAGGACCTTGTAGCGGGTGGCCGCGTCCAGATCGACGGAGCCGCCGCCCGAGGAGAACCGGCGCTCGAAGTCACGGATCTCGGTCATCGAGTCCAGCAGCCCGAAGCGGGTCAGGGAACGGGCGTCGCGCAGGGTGTCCAGGAGCGGACCCTCCGCCGTGTCCAGGGTGAAGGGCGGCACTTCGTCGTTCTTGACGCCGGTCGCCAGGGCGTGGATCCGCTCGCGGTAGGCGGCGGCGTAGATCCGTACCAGCTCCGTGATCTGCTCGTCGCCGAGCGCCTTGGTGTAGCCGATGAGCGCCAGGGACGCGGAGAGGCGCTTGAGGTCCCAGGTGAAGGGGCCGACATAGGCCTCGTCGAAGTCGTTGACGTTGAAGATCAGCCGGCCGGTGGCGTCCATGTACGTGCCGAAGTTCTCGGCGTGCAGGTCGCCGTGGATCCACACCCGGCCGGTCCGCTCGTCCAGGTACGGGCCGCCGTGCGCCTCGCGCTCCAGGTCCTTGTAGAACAGGCACGCCGTGCCCCGGTAGAAGGCGAAGGCGGAGCCGGCCATCTTCCGGAACTTCACGCGGAAGGCGGCCGGGTCGGCGGCGAGGAGCTCACCGAAGGCGGTGTCGAAGACGGCGAGGATCTGCTCACCGCGCTGTTCGGCGGTGGGCTGCGGGACCGACATCGGTGGGTGCCTCCTGGTACGGGCTCTGGCGCAAAATGGTGCATGACGAAACGGACGCGTGGTCCGTGTCTCTCAACGCGCGACGGTACCCCCGAGTGCCCACCCGTCGTCCGGCCACCACCCCTCATCGAGGGGCTTCGGCCCGCGGTGTTCCCCCGGTACTTGTCAGTGGAGAGTCGTAGACTTCCACGCTGTCCCCCCAGAAGAAGACCGCTGCCTTCGGAGGCTCCCCACCGTGACCAAGCCGCCCTTCACGCACCTCCACGTCCACACCCAGTACTCGCTGCTGGACGGTGCCGCGCGGCTCAAGGACATGTTCGAGGCGTGCAACGAGATGGGCATGACGCACATCGCCATGTCCGACCACGGCAACCTCCACGGGGCGTACGACTTCTTCCACTCGGCGAAGAAGGCCGGTGTGACGCCGATCATCGGCATCGAGGCGTACGTCGCCCCGGAGTCCCGGCGCAACAAGCGGAAGATCCAGTGGGGACAGCCGCACCAGAAGCGGGACGACGTCTCCGGCTCCGGTGGTTACACCCACAAGACGATCTGGGCGGCGAACAACACCGGACTGCACAACCTCTTCCGGCTCTCCTCCGACGCCTATGCCGAGGGCTGGCTCCAGAAGTGGCCCCGGATGGACAAGGAGACCATCTCCCAGTGGTCCGAGGGCCTCATCGCCTCCACCGGCTGCCCCTCCGGCGAGCTGCAGACCCGGCTGCGCCTCGGCCAGTTCGACGAAGCCCTGAAGTCGGCCTCCGAGTACCAGGACATCTTCGGCAAGGACCGGTACTTCCTGGAGCTGATGGACCACGGCATCGAGATCGAGCGCCGGGTCCGTGACGGGCTCCTGGAGATCGGCCGGAAGCTCGGCATCCCCCCGCTGGTCACCAACGACTCCCACTACACGTACGCGCACGAGGCCGGCGCCCATGACGCGCTGCTGTGCATCCAGACCGGCAAGAACCTCTCCGACCCGGACCGCTTCAAGTTCGACGGCACCGGCTACTACCTGAAGTCGACGGACGAGATGTACGCCATCGACTCCTCCGACGCCTGGCAGGAGGGCTGCGCCAACACGCTCCTGGTCGCCGAGCAGATCGACACCACCGGCATGTTCGAGGCCAAGAACCTCATGCCGAAGTTCGACATCCCCGAGGGTTACACCGAGGTCACCTGGTTCCGCGAGGAGGTCCGGCGGGGCATGGAGCGGCGCTTCCCGGGCGGCGTCCCCGAGGACCGCCAGAAGCAGGCCGAGTACGAGATGGACGTCATCATCTCGATGGGCTTCCCCGGCTACTTCCTCGTCGTCGCCGACTTCATCATGTGGGCCAAGAAGCAGGGCATCGCCGTCGGCCCCGGCCGAGGCTCCGCGGCCGGCTCGATCGTCGCGTACGCCATGGGTATCACCGACCTCGACCCGATCCCGCACGGACTGATCTTCGAGCGCTTCCTCAACCCCGAGCGCGTCTCCATGCCCGATGTCGACATCGACTTCGACGAGCGCCGGCGCGTGGAGGTCATCCGGTACGTGACGGAGAAGTACGGCTCCGACAAGGTCGCCATGATCGGCACGTACGGCAAGATCAAGGCGAAGAACGCGATCAAGGACTCCGCCCGCGTCCTCGGCTACCCGTACGCCATGGGCGACCGGCTGACCAAGGCCATGCCCGCCGACGTCCTCGGCAAGGGCATCGACCTCAACGGCATCACCGACCCCTCCCACCCGCGCTACGGCGAGGCGGGCGAGATCCGGGCGATGTACGAGAACGAACCGGACGTGAAGAAGGTCATCGACACCGCCAGGGGCGTCGAGGGCCTGGTCCGGCAGATGGGCGTGCACGCGGCCGGCGTGATCATGTCCAGCGAGCCCATCGTCGACCACGCCCCGATCTGGGTGCGGCACACCGACGGCGTCACCATCACGCAGTGGGACTACCCGCAGTGCGAGTCGCTCGGCCTGCTCAAGATGGACTTCCTGGGTCTGCGGAACCTGACCATCATGGACGACGCCGTCAAGATGGTGAAGGCCAACAAGGGCATCGACCTCGACCTGCTGGCGCTGCCGCTGGACGACCCCAAGACCTTCGAACTGCTCCAGCGCGGTGAGACCCTCGGCGTCTTCCAGTTCGACGGCGGCCCGATGCGCTCGCTGCTGCGGCTGATGAAGCCCGACAACTTCGAAGACATCTCCGCCGTGTCCGCCCTGTACCGGCCGGGCCCGATGGGCATGAACTCGCACACGAACTACGCCCTGCGCAAGAACAAGCAGCAGGAGATCACCCCGATCCACCCGGAGCTGGAGGAGCCGCTCCGGGAGGTCCTCGGCGTCACCTACGGCCTCATCGTCTACCAGGAGCAGGTGCAGAAGGCCGCCCAGATCATCGCCGGGTACTCCCTCGGCGAGGCCGACATCCTGCGCCGCGTGATGGGCAAGAAGAAGCCCGAGGAGCTGGCGAAGAACTTCACCATCTTCCAGGCCGGTGCCAAGAAGAACGGCTACAGCGACGAGGCGATCAAGGCGCTCTGGGACGTCCTGGTCCCCTTCGCCGGCTACGCCTTCAACAAGGCCCACTCCGCCGCGTACGGCCTGGTCTCCTACTGGACCGCCTATCTCAAGGCCAACCACCCTGCCGAGTACATGGCGGGGCTGCTGACCTCGGTCAAGGACGACAAGGACAAGTCCGCGGTCTACCTCAACGAGTGCCGCCGCATGGGCATCAAGGTCCTGCCGCCCAATGTGAACGAGTCCGAGTCGAACTTCGCCGCCCAGGGCGACGACGTGATCCTCTTCGGCCTCTCCGCCGTCCGCAACGTCGGCACCAACGTCGTCGAGTCGATCATCAGGACGCGCAAGGCGAAGGGGAAGTACTCCTCCTTCCCCGACTTCCTCGACAAGGTCGAGGCGGTCGTCTGCAACAAGCGGACCGTGGAGTCGCTGATCAAGGCCGGTGCCTTCGACGAGATGGGCCACACCCGCAAGGGGCTCGTCGCCCACCACGAACCGATGATCGACAACGTGGTGGCGGTCAAGCGCAAGGAGGCCGAGGGACAGTTCGACCTCTTCGGCGGCATGAGCGACGAGACGAGCGACGAGCCGGGCTTCGGCCTCGACGTCGAGTTCTCCGACGTGGAGTGGGAGAAGTCCTACCTCCTCGCCCAGGAGCGCGAGATGCTCGGCCTCTACGTCTCCGACCACCCGCTCTTCGGCATCGAGCACATCCTGTCCGACAAGACGGACGCGGCGATCTCCCAGCTCACCGGCGGCGAGCACAGCGACGGCGCGGTCGTCACCATCGGCGGCATCATCTCCGGCCTCCAGCGCAAGATGACCAAGCAGGGCAACGCCTGGGCCATCGCCACCGTCGAGGACCTGGCCGGCTCCATCGAGTGCATGTTCTTCCCGGCCACGTACCAGCTGGTCTCCACCCAGCTCGTCGAGGACACGGTCGTCTTCGTCAAGGGCCGGCTCGACAAGCGCGAGGACGTGCCCCGGCTGGTCGCCATGGAGCTGATGGTCCCCGACCTGTCGAACGCCGGGAGCAACGCGCCCGTCGTGCTCACCATCCCGACGGTCAAGGTCACCCCGCCGATGATCAGCCGGCTCGGCGAGATCCTCGGCCACCACAAGGGCAACACCGAGGTACGGATCAAGCTCCAGGGGCCCCGCAAGACGACCGTCCTGCGGCTCGACCGGCACCGGGTCCAGCCCGACCCGGCGCTCTTCGGCGACCTGAAGGTCCTGCTTGGCCCGTCCTGCCTGGCGGGATAGACACACGGCACACGGCAAGGGGCGCGCCCGTCGTCACGGGCGCGCCCCTTGCCGTACGTGAGGCCGGGCGGTCAGTTGTGGCCGAAACGCTTCTGCCGGCCCTTGCGGGCCATATCGCCCGGGGTCACCTGCGCGGCGCGCTCCGACTGCGACTCCATCGCGGACTTCTGCGCCTCCTGGGTGCCGCGCTCGGCCGGCGACTGCTCCTTCTGGCTGCGGTTCTGGTTCTTGTTCTTGGCCATGGTGATGCCTCCTCAGGGGGAACTCGGGGCCAGGGCCGCTGTCAGACTCACATACGGTATGAACCGCCGCATGTTGGATCATTACGGACGGTAAGCATCGGGACGCGTGACATTCGCCACGCCGATGATCCAGTTCCGGCCGTCAACCCCCCGGCAGTCGGGCAGACTCGAAGGATTCGAAGCAACTCCCGATCCCGAGGTTCCCGAAAGAGGGTGGAACACGTGGACCGCTGCGTCGTTCTGGTGGACGCCGGCTATCTGCTGGGCGCCGCCGCGAGCCTTCTCGCCGGGGAACCGGCCCGCTCCCGGATCACCGTCGACCACGCCGCTCTCATCCAGGGACTTCGGGAACGGGCCGAGGCCGACACCGAGCAGCCGCTGCTGCGCATCTACTGGTTCGACGGCGCTCCCGACCGGGTGCCCCAGCCCGAGCACCGCAGGCTCCGCGTGATGCCCCGGGTCACCGTCCGGCTCGGCGCCCTGACCCGCAGCGACGGCCGCTGGGCCCAGAAGGGCGTCGACGCGGCCATGCACGCCGAGCTCACCGAACTGGCCAGAAACCGCGCCTGCTCCGACGTGGTCCTCGTGACCGGCGACGGCGATCTGCTGCCCGGCCTGATGTCCGCCAAGGAACACGGCGTCGCCGTCCACCTCTGGGCCGTCCAGGCCGCCGACGGCGACTACAACCAGTCCGAGGACCTGGTCGCCGAGGCCGACGAGCGCCGGGTCCTCGACCGGGCCTGGATCACCCGGGCCGTCCGCGCCAAGGACCTCACCGGCGTCTGCGCGCCGCCGCCGGCCCCACGCCCCGAGATCGCCGCCATCCTCTCCGCCCCGCTGCCCGAGTCGGCGCTCGCCGCCTCCGCCGAGCGGGCCGCCGAGGCGGCAGCGGCGGCCGCCGCCGTACGGAACGGCAGCGCGGCACCCTCCACCCGCACCGCTTCGGGGTCCGACGCCTCCTCCGGATCCGCCCCGTCCCCGGGCTCCGACGGGGCCGGCGGGACCGGCCGGACGCCCGGGACCGGCGAGTCGGCCGACTCCTCCGGGAACGGATCGGGCACGGGCGCCCCCGCACCGGTCGGCGGCAAGGTCGTCCCCACCCCCAAGGACCTCGCGGGACTGCGCGGGCCCGCCGCCCCCACCCCCGCCGCGGTGCCCCAGCCGGCCGCCACCCTCCGCTGGTCCTCGGACAAGGGCTGGATCGAACGCCCCGGCGGCGGCACGCTCGGCGAGCCCGCCGAGACGGCGTCCCTGCCGACCCTCGCCCAGCTCACCAGCGCCGAGCAGCGCTGGGCCGACCGCGAGGAGGACATCACGACCGTGGGCGGCGACCCCTTCGAGGTCGGGCAGGTGTTCGCCCGCCGGTGGATGGAACGGCTCCCCGAGCAGAGCCACGTCCAGAAGCTCTCGACGATGTACCCGCGCATCCCGCACCGCATCGACGGCGAACTGCTCCGGTACGCGGCCAGGTTCGGCCTGCTCGCCCACAAGGACGACCAGATCGACGAGCACGACCGGTACGCGATC
This sequence comes from Streptomyces sp. NPDC015346, assembly GCF_043078785.1. NCBI lineage: Bacteria > Bacillati > Actinomycetota > Actinomycetes > Kitasatosporales > Streptomycetaceae > Streptomyces > Streptomyces sp. NPDC015346. Next base: position 1,012,924 of record NZ_JBIBTW010000001.1, read on the forward strand.
AGGGCCGGATTCTGGCGCGAGATCGACGTCCGGGCCGCCGCGGAACACGCCCCCGCGGGGGAGTAGGCCGCAGGACCCCGTAGGCTCATCCCTCGTGAGTACGGTGTGCGTGGTGCGGGATCTGGTCAAGACGTACCCCGCCGCGCGCGGCAGGCGCGGGGTGCCCGCGACCCCCGAGATCCGCGCCACGGACGGCATCAGCCTCGAGGTGCGCGGCGGCGAGATCTTCGGCCTGCTCGGCCCCAACGGCGCCGGCAAGTCCACCCTCGTGCGCCAGCTGACCGGACTGATGCGCCCCGACTCCGGCACGGTCGAGATGCTCGGCCACGACCTCGTACGCCATCCCGAGCGGGCCGCGCGGCTCCTCGCCCACCTCGGCCAGGAGTCCACCGCGCTCGACGAACTGACGGTCGCGCTCGCCGCCGAGACCACCGGCCGGCTGCGCGGACTCTCCGCCCGCGACGCGCGGGCCGAGCGGGACGCGGTCCTGGAGGAGCTGGGCCTCGGCGGCCTCGCCGGGCGCCCCCTGAAGAAGCTCTCCGGCGGACAGCGGCGACTGGCCTGCGTCGCCGCCGCACTCGTCGGCGAACGGCCGGTCCTGGTCCTCGACGAGCCCACCACCGGCATGGACCCGCTCGCCCGGCGGGCCGTCTGGTCCGCCGTCGACCGGCGGCGCGCCGAACACGGCACCACCGTGCTGCTGGTCACCCACAACGTGATCGAGGCCGAGACCGTACTGGACCGGGTCGCCGTCCTCGAACGCGGCCGGGTCATCGCCTGCGACACCCCCGCCGGCCTCAAGGAGCGCGTCGCCGGCGAGGTCCGGGTCGACCTGGTCTGGCGCGAGCGCCCGCCGCTGGAGGTCCCCGAGGTCGCCGCGCTGCGGGACCTGGCCCAGGAGTCCGGCCGGCGCTGGACCCTCCGGCTGGCCCCGGACGAGGCCCGGGCGGCCGTCGCGGCGGTCACGGGAGGGGCGGCGTTCGCGGCCCTGGACGACTTCACGCTGGCGACGCCGAGCCTGGAGGACGTGTATCTGGCGCTGGGCGGCGCGACCGAGGGACTGGTGAAGGCGTGAGGGACCACCGACCGATCCACCCGCGCCCGAGCCGGGTCTGCCTGAGCCCGAGCCGGGCCGGCCTGAGCCCGAGCCGGGCCGGCCTGAGCCCGAGTGTCCCGAGCCCGAGTGACAGGAGCAGTACGCAGTGAGCATCGTGCCCGCCGAGGCTCTGTCGACGGGGGCGCTCCCGGCCCAGGCGCGGGGCGACGAGGAGGGCGCCGCGCCCCTCGCCCCGCGCGCCCGGCTGCTGCCCGCCCTCGCCGCCGTCTACCGCGCGCAGCTCTCGCGCGCCCGGGTCTCCCGTATCCCGCTGCTCTTCGTGGCGACCTTCCAGTCCGTCGGGATCATGGTCCTGATGCGTGGGGTCGTCGACGGGGGGTCGGAGGCGCGGGCCGTCGTCGCCGGCTCGGCCGTCCTCGTCGTCGCCTTCGTCGCGCTCAACCTGCTCGCCCAGTACTTCGGGCAGCTGCGGGCGGGCGGCGGCCTGGACCACTACGCCACCCTGCCGGTGCCGCCCGCGGCCGTCGTGCTCGGCGCGGCCGGCGCGTACGCCTCCTTCACGGTGCCCGGGACGGTCGTGACGGCCGTCATCGGCTCCGTCCTCTTCGGGCTTCCACTCGGGAACCTGTGGATCCTCGCGGCCGTCGTCCCGCTCTCGGGCGCCGCGCTCGCGGGCCTCGGCGCGGCGCTCGGGCTGCTGGCGCCCCGCCAGGAGCTGGCCACGCTCCTCGGTCAGCTCGGCATGTCGGCGGCGCTGCTCCTCGGCGTGCTGCCGGCCGAGCGGCTGCCGGGGCCGATCGGCTGGGCGCGGGACCTGCTGCCGTCGACGTACGGGGTGGAGGCGCTGGCCCGGACCTTCGATCCGCACCCGGACTGGGCGGCGGTCGGCCTCGACCTCACGGTGTGCGCGGCGGTCGGGGTCGTGTCGCTCGCGGTGGCGACGTGGGCGTACCGGCGGGCGGCGGTCCGCTGAGGCGGCGGGTGGCCGCACCTGGCACGATGGCGGTGTGACCGCACCTCTGACACCGCCTCACCAGCCGCCGCCGCACGACTCCGACGGGTGGCCGGCGCCGTATCCTCCGCTGACCGAGTCCGACGGCGTGCCGAGCGCGGCGACGGAGCTGCGGCAGGCGGCCGTGGTGGCCGCCGTCTCGACGGTCGCCGGTGTGGGCCTGGGCCTGCTGTGGCTGTGGCTGGCGCCTCGGGTGCCGCTGATCTCGGACGGCAAGGCGGTGTTCCTGCGCCACAGCGAGGGTGAGGCGGCGATCGGGGCGGACGGCACGTTCGTGCTCCTCGCCCTCGGGTTCGGGGCGGTCGCGGCGGCCCTCGTCTTCCTCTTCCACCGGCACGGTGGCGTGGCCCTGGTGCTCGCCCTCGCGGGCGGCGGCGTCCTGGGATCGCTGCTGGGGTGGGGTGTGGGGACGTTCCTCGGCCCGACGCACGACGTGGTGGCGCACGCCAAGGCGGTGGGGCCGAACGTGGTCTTCGACGCGCCGCTGAAGCTGGAGATGTGGGCCGGGGCGATGCTGGTGTGGCCGATCGCGGCGACGATCGTTCACCTGGCGCTTACGGCCGTCTTCGGCCCCCGCGACCCGGAGCCGGACTGGCCCCCGGCGCCGCCGATGAGCCCGACGGGCTCCCTGCCCCAGCACTGACGGCCGCCCCCCGGAGGGAGGCGGCCGGGGGACACCGGCTATCCGCGGCCGATCGGGGCCAGGACCGCCGAGGTCAGGGCGGCCAGGTCCGAGGGCGACAGTTCGACTTCGAGGCCGCGGCGGCCCGCCGAGACGCAGATGGTCTCGTGGGTGGAGGCCGAGTCGTCCAGGACCGTGCGCAGGCGCTTGCGCTGGCCCAGCGGGGAGATGCCGCCGCGGACGTACCCGGTGGTGCGCTCGGCCGCCGCCGGGTCCGCCATCGCGGCGCGCTTGCCGCCGACCGCCGAGGCGAGCGCCTTCAGGTCGAGCTGGCCGGCGACCGGGACGACCGCGACGGTCAGTTCGCCGTCGACGTCCGCGACCAGGGTCTTGAAGACCCGGTCGGGCGACACGCCGAGCGCCTCCGCCGCCTCCTCGCCGTACGAGGCGGACGCCGGGTCGTGCTCGTACGCGTGGAGTGTGAACGGGGTCCCGGAGTCCGCGAGCGCCACCGTCGCCGGCGTGCCGCCCCCGGCTCCCTGCTTCTTCTGCTTCTTCGCCAACAGAACCCCTCCGTACCCCTCCGTACCGTTCTGTACCGCTCGTCAGTTCGGGCTCGTCGGCGCCCGCGTCAGATCCACCGCCGGAAGCGACGGAAGGTGCCGCAGCACGGCCGTCTCCGACCGCAGCAGCGTCAGTTCCTCCCGCAGCCGCGTCGCCGTGTCGGGCGCCTGCAGCAGCCGCTGCTTCGCCGGGGTGTCGAGCACGGCGGCCGCCGCCACCAGGTACGACACCACCGACGGGTCGTCCGGCAGCTCACTCGTCGTCAGCGACCGCTCCCGGGCGCCCGCCAGCCGCTTCTGGTAGTTCCGGAAGGCCCGCAGCACGCCCTCGGCGAGCGTGCCCGCCTCGTCGCCCTGCTCCTCCGGGATCTCCTCCACCTCGGCCACCAGGAACGGCCCGGTCGCGTCCACCGACAGCAGCTTCACCCGGTTCGTGCCGGTCACCATCACCTCGAAGCTGCCGTCCGGGCGCTCCCGGATCGACGCCGCGTCGGCGACGCAGCCGACCCGGTGGAAGGCCTGGATGGGATCGGAGCCGAACCCCGCGGCGGGCCCCTTCTCCGGCAGCGCCGTCGGGTCCGGCATGCCCGGAGCGGTCGGCGCGACCTCGCGGCCGTCGCGGATCGCGACGACGGCGAAGCGGCGCGGCTCCGACTCGTCGGTCTTGAGCAGCTCGCGCATCATGGCGCGATAACGCTCCTCGAAGACGTTCAGGGGCAGCACGAGGCCAGGGAACAGCACCGCGTTGAGCGGGAAGAGGGGCAGGCGAGCGGTGGTCACAGCGGTCAAGCGTAATGGCCGCCGGGACCGCGCCGTCCGGCCCGTCCGTACGCGACGCCCCGCCCGCCCCCGGGCCCGGCTCCGCGCAGCGGCATCGTCCGGGCCACTTCGGTCCGTACGCCCTCCCGCGCGTCCAGAAAACGCCGCAGCGGATCGGTGCCGACGAACGCCCACGGAAAGGACGTGGCGTACGGACCGATCCTGCGGAACTCCTCCAGCGCGTCCGGCCAGCGCCCGCGCCGGACCAGCACGCACACCAGCAGATTCCGGACCTCCGCCGGCCAGGGATCGCCCGCCGGATACTCCCGGGACAGCTCGATGCCCCGGTCCGCCGCCTCGTCGAACCGCTCCTCCTGCGGGGGCCCCGAGCCGGTGAGGAGCTGCGCGAAGGCCGCCCGTACGGGCAGGGCCTGGATCAGCGAGCCGGGCAGCGCGTCCTCGGCGGCCTGCTCGGCGAAGTCGAGGCATTCGCGGTGCGAGCCGTACCACTGGGCCGAGAGGTACTTCAGGGCGGCCACATGGCAGCCGTAGTGGTGCGGCGAGCGGCGGACGGCCTGCTCCCACAGCGACTCGAAGGCGGTGTGCGCGGCGTGGGTGCCGCGCGCGTGGTCCAGCGCGAGCCGCCAGGGCACCGGGTCGCGCGGCGACGCCTCGGCGGCGGCGTCGATCAGCGGCCCCAGCTCGCGCAGCCGCTCCGCGCGGGCCGGTGACTGCCAGGCCCTGCGCACCGCGAGCTCCGCCTTGACGAGGAGCGCGTCCGGGTCGCGGGGCGCGGCGGTCAGCCACCGGACCAGCCAGTCCTCACGGCTGTACGCGAACGTGGCCAGACGCGCCACGTACCGGTCCCGGTTCTCCCACTCCGCGGCGTCCCGGGTCGTCGCGAGCAGCTCCGCCGCCGGCCCGGGGTCGGCCAGGGCGGCCGCCACCAGCGCCGGGGCGAGCCGTTCGTCCGGCGCGTCGAGCAGCACGTCGTCGTCCGGCGGCATGGCGGCGGCGAGCCGCGGAGCGTGCCGGACCGTGCGGGCGGTCCCGATCAGGGCGCGGAGCAATGACATGGTGCGGACCATTGAAAACCGCAGGTGAGGGCGGCGCCAGTGGGTGACTGTGAAGCTTTGGTAGCGGCAGGAAAGTTGTCCTGCACGAGGTCAAGACAGGGTAAAGAAAGCGGTGGGGGCCGGCAGGATCCGACCCCCTCGCAACCCTCCCGTCACCCGCGCCGCAGCAGCCTCGACGCCCCCGCCGCCACCGTGGTCGCCAGCACCCACCCCAGGAGGATGAGCACCGTCGCGGCCCACTGCCACAGGCCCTCCAGCCGCCAGTAGCCGTCCTGGCCCAGGTTGATCACCGGCAGCAGCAGATCGAGCGCGTACAGCGTGGCGTTCCACCGGGGGGACTCCTCCGCCTTCAGCGGGACCGGGTCGTAGCGGGAGAAGGCCACCGCACCGGCCGCCCACAGCACCGCCATCCACAGCGCCGCCCGGCCCGGCCGGTAGCCGTACGCCACCGTCCAGTCCTGGAGATAGCCCCACAGCTTGCCCGCCACCGGCAGCGTCTCCCGGCGCCGCCGCTGCTTGGCGAGCAGCACCACCCGGGCGTCCGCGTCCTCCCCGCTGTTGCGCAGCACCGTCGCCAGCCGTTCGTACGGCTCCGGGGCGTACTCCGGGGTCGCCGCCGCCACCCACTCCAGGCGGCGGGCCAGCGGAAAGTGGCCGTACGGCACCAGGTTCTCGTAGACGAAGCCGTTCATGGACAGACCGCCCGGGCCCGGCCAGCTGGTGGAGAGGTCGATCAGCGTCACCACCTTCGCGCCGTTGAGCACCACCCGGCCCTCCTCGGGCGGTTCCCCGTTGAACCGCAGCTCCGGCGTCACGATCCGGCGCAGCGACACCTCCTCGCGCATCGCCCCGTTCAGCACGAACCGCGCGTAGTGCAGGTCCACCGCGTCACCGAACCGGCCGTCGTCGAGCCGCACCCCGCCGTGGCACTCCACCGGCTTGCGGCGCGCCCCACTCACCGGGGTGTACCCGATGCCGTACGGAGGCGTGGCCGTGGCGTTCCCCGACCCCTCGTACACCCACGCCGCGTTCAGATAGAGCGAGCGCTCCACCGTCAGCTGCGGCGCGTTCAACGCCCGGCGCTGCTGCGCGCCGCGCAGCACGCTGCCGCGCAGACTCAGCGACACCCCCACCTTCGCCCCGCGCAGACTCAGCTCCCCGTAGGCCTCGATCAGCTCGGCCTGGAGATCCTGCGCCACCACCAGACCGTCGGCCGTGATCGCCCGCCCCCGCCGGTCCGGCCAGACCTGGATCTGGTTGATCAGCAGATCCGTGCCGATCTGCGCGTCCGTCAGCCGGATGCCGCGGTCCACCCGGCAGCGCGGCAGATGCAGATCGCCCTGGGTGTGCAGCCGCGCCGCCTCCAGCCGGGGTATCGCGCACTCCACCATCCGCAGCGTCCCGAAGTGCGCCTCCGGCAGCACGATCTCCTGGTCGAAACGGCAGCGGTTCATCTCCACGTACGGCCCTATCGCCCCGCCCGCCAGGTTCAGCACCCCCGTGATCCGCACCCCGCGCAGCTTGAGCGCCGCGACCCGCCCGGCTTGCGGCGGCGGCCCGTCGAGCAGCAGCAGCCCCAGCACCTCGGCGCGCACACTGCGCTCGTCCCCCCACCGGTGCTGTCCGAACGGATCGTCCCGCGCCGCGTCCCCCTCGCTCAGATCACAGGTCCTGCCGATCCGGAACGCCCGCCACATGATCTGCTCCGGACCCGTGAGACCGTCCGGCATACCGTCCTCGTGCGGCTCGGTCACTGCCGCCCCCTCGCTTTCCACGAACCCGCTTCCCTGGATTCGTACAGCCGTTCTTCCCGCTGAGTGACGGACTGAACGCTAACGGTCAGGTGTGGCGACAAGACGCCACTGTGGCGCGTATCAGCCAGTGATACGGACGTCCGACGCTTGTGGGGCGTCTGCGAGAATTGACCCGTGATCTCTCGAATCGATCTGCGCGGCGACGCCCTCCCCGAGGGTGGCGCACTGCGCGACCTGCTGCCCCGTGCCGAGTTCGACGTGGAAGCCGCCCTGGAGAAGGTGCGGCCGATCTGCGAGGACGTGCGGCATCATGGCGCGGCCGCGGTGATCGACTACGGGGAGAAGTTCGACGGCGTACGCGTCGCCGACCTCCGGGTCCCCGCCGAGACGATCACCCGCGCCCTCGACGAGCTCGACCCGGCGATCCGGGCGGCCCTGGAGGAGTCCATCCGCCGCGCCAGGATGGTCCACCGCGAGCAGCGCCGCACCACCCACACGACCCAGGTCGTGCCCGGCGGCACGGTCACCGAGAAGTGGATCCCGGTCGAGCGGGTGGGGCTCTACGTCCCCGGCGGCCGCTCCGTCTACCCCTCGTCCGTCGTCATGAACGTCGTCCCGGCCCAGGAGGCCGGCGTCGAGGGCGTCGCCGTCGCGTCGCCGCCGCAGAAGGAGTTCGGCGGCCTGCCGCACCCGACGATCCTCGCCGCGTGCGCGCTGCTCGGCGTCGACGAGGTCTACGCCGCGGGCGGCGCCCAGGCCATCGCCATGTTCGCCTACGGCACCGAGGGGACCGAGGACGCGCCCGGCTGCGCCCCCGTCAACCTGGTCACCGGCCCCGGCAACATCTACGTCGCCGCCGCCAAGCGCCTCCTCAAGGGCCGCATCGGCATCGACGCGGAGGCGGGCCCCACCGAGATCGCGATCCTCGCGGACTCCACCGCCGACCCCGTCCATGTCGCCGCCGACCTCATCAGCCAGGCCGAGCACGACCCGATGGCCGCCGCCGTCCTCGTCACCGACTCCGAGGAACTGGCCGCCGCCACCGAGGCCGAGCTCAAGACGCAGGTCGCCGCCACCAAGCACATCGAGGACCGGATCGTCCCGGCGCTGGCCGGAAAGCAGTCCGCGATCGTCCTCGTCAGCGACCTGGAGGACGGCCTCAAGGTCGTCGACGCCTACGGCGCCGAGCACCTGGAGATCCAGACCGCCGACGCCGCCGCCCGCGCCGACCGGGTCCGCAACGCCGGCGCGATCTTCGTCGGCCCCTGGGCCCCGGTCTCCCTCGGCGACTACTGCGCGGGCTCGAACCACGTCCTGCCCACCGGCGGCTGCGCCTGCCACTCCTCGGGCCTGTCCGTGCAGTCCTTCCTGCGCGGCGTCCACATCGTGGACTACACCCGCGACGCGCTCGCCGACGTCACCCACCACGTGGTGACCCTCGCCGAGGCCGAGGACCTGCCCGCCCACGGCGCCGCGCTCAAGGCCCGGTTCGGATGGAAGGTGCCCGGCAAGTGACCTCGTACGACAAGGTCGGCATCGACGACCTCCCCATCCGCGACGAGCTGCGCGGCAAGTCCCCGTACGGCGCGCCTCAGCTCGACGTCCCCGTCCAGCTGAACACCAACGAGAACCCCTATCCGCTGCCCGAGCCCCTCGTGGCCCGGATCGCGGAGCGGGTCGCCGAGGCCGCCCGCGGCCTCAACCGTTACCCCGACCGGGACGCGATCGAGCTGCGTACCGAGCTCGCCCGCTACCTCACCCGTACCGGAAAGCACCCGGTCGCCGTCGAGAACGTCTGGGCCGCCAACGGCTCCAACGAAGTCCTCCAGCAGCTGCTGCAGACCTTCGGCGGCCCCGGCCGTACGGCCATCGGCTTCGAGCCCTCGTACTCGATGCACGGCCTCATCGCCCGCGGCACCGGCACCGGCTGGATCTCCGGCCCGCGCAACGCCGACTTCACCATCGACGTCGAGGCGGCCGAGCGGGCCATCGCCGAGCACCGTCCCGACGTCGTCTTCATCACCTCGCCGAACAACCCCACGGGCACCGCCGTCGAGGCCGAGACCGTGCTCGCGCTGTACGAAGCCGCCCAGGCCGCCAAGCCGTCCCTGGTGGTGGTGGACGAGGCGTACGTGGAATTCAGCCACCGCGACTCGCTGCTGCCGCTGATCGAGGGCCGGCCGAACCTGGTGGTCTCCCGCACCATGTCGAAGGCCTTCGGGGCCGCCGGGCTCCGCCTCGGCTACCTCGCCGCCCACCCCGCCGTGGTCGACGCCGTGCAGCTCGTACGCCTGCCGTACCACCTCTCCGCCGTCACCCAGGCCACCGCGCTCGCCGCCCTGGAGCACACCGATACGCTCCTCGGGTACGTCGAACAGCTCAAGGCCGAGCGGGACCGCCTGGTCACCGAGTTGCGGGCGATCGGCTACGAGGTCACCGAGTCCGACGCCAACTTCGTCCAGTTCGGGCACTTCGACGGAGCCGAAGGCTCCCGCGCGGCCTGGCGGAAGATCCTCGACCGGGGCGTCCTGGTCAGGGACAACGGCGTACCGGGCTGGCTGCGGGTCACCGCCGGCACCCCCGAAGAGAACGACGCGTTCCTCGATGCGGTACGCGCTTTGAAGAAGGAGCAGAGTTCATGAGCCGCGTAGGACGCGTCGAACGCACCACCAAGGAGACCTCCGTCGTCGTCGAGATCGACCTCGACGGAACCGGCAAGGTCGACGTCGCCACCGGAGTCGGCTTCTACGACCACATGCTCGACCAGCTCGGCCGCCACGGCCTGTTCGACCTCACGGTCAAGACCGACGGCGACCTGCACATCGACTCGCACCACACCATCGAGGACACCGCCCTCGCCCTCGGCGCCGCCTTCAAGCAGGCGCTCGGCGACAAGGTCGGCATCTACCGCTTCGGCAACTGCACCGTCCCGCTGGACGAGTCGCTCGCCCAGGTCACCGTCGACCTCTCCGGCCGCCCCTACCTGGTGCACACCGAGCCCGAGAACATGGCGCCGATGATCGGCTCCTACGACACGACGATGACCCGGCACATCTTCGAGTCCTTCGTCGCGCAGGCGCAGATCGCGCTCCACATCCACGTGCCGTACGGCCGCAACGCCCACCACATCGTGGAGTGCCAGTTCAAGGCGCTCGCCCGGGCCCTGCGCTATGCCTCCGAGCGCGACCCGCGCGCGGCCGGCATCCTGCCGTCCACGAAGGGCGCCCTGTAAACCCATGACCGGCCTCTCCACCGTCCTCATCGTCGTCGGGCTCTTCCTCGCCGGCGGTGTGTACTCCTTCTCCAAGCAGAAGCTGCCCAAGGGCGTGATCGCCGTCCTCGCCATCGCCTCCGTGATGTGCCTGGTCGCCGGCGTCCTGCGGATTCAGGGAATCTGGGAATGAGCGCTACCAAGCCGCAGAAGAAGGTCGTCGTCTTCGACTACGGATTCGGCAACGTCCGTTCCGCCGAGCGGGCCCTCGCCCACGTCGGCGCCGACGTCGAGATCACCCGCGACTACGACACCGCCATGAACGCCGACGGACTCCTCGTCCCCGGCGTCGGAGCCTTCTCCGCCTGCATGCAGGGGCTGAAGGCGGCCCGCGGCGAATGGATCGTCGACCGCCGCCTCTCCGGCGGCCGCCCCGTCATGGGCATCTGCGTCGGCATGCAGATCCTCTTCGCCCGTGGCATCGAACACGGCGTGGAGACCGAGGGCCTCGACGAATGGCCCGGTACGGTCGAGCCGCTGAAGGCCCCGATCGTGCCCCACATGGGCTGGAACACGGTCGACGCGCCTCAGGACAGCGAGCTGTTCGCGGGGCTCGACGCCGACGCCCGGTTCTACTTCGTGCACTCCTACGCGGTGCGCGAGTGGACCTTGGAGGTCGGCAACCCCAAGATCCGCGCCCCCAAGGTCACCTGGGCCACCCACGGCGAACCGTTCGTCGCCGCCGTCGAGAACGGCGCCCTGTGGGCGACCCAGTTCCACCCCGAGAAGTCCGGCGACGCCGGCGCCCAGCTCCTCACCAACTGGATCGAGACCCTCTGATCATGGCTCAGAAGCTTGAACTCCTCCCCGCCGTCGACGTCCGCGACGGCCAGGCCGTCCGCCTCGTGCACGGCGAGTCCGGTACGGAGACCTCCTACGGCTCCCCGCTGGAGGCGGCCCTCGCCTGGCAGCGCTCCGGCGCCGAGTGGCTGCACCTGGTCGACCTCGACGCCGCCTTCGGCACCGGGGACAACCGGGAGCTGATCGCCGAGGTCGCCCGCGCCATGGACATCAAGGTCGAGCTGTCCGGCGGCATCCGCGACGACGCCTCGCTCGCCGCCGCCCTCGCCACCGGCTGCACCCGCGTCAACCTGGGCACCGCCGCGCTGGAGACCCCCGAGTGGGTCGCCAAGGTCATCGCCGAGCACGGCGACAAGATCGCCGTCGGCTTGGACGTGCGCGGCACGACCCTGCGCGGCCGTGGCTGGACCCGCGACGGCGGCGACCTGTACGAGACGCTGGCCCGCCTCGACTCCGAGGGCTGCGCCCGCTATGTCGTCACCGACATCGCCAAGGACGGCACGCTCCAGGGCCCCAACCTGGAGCTCCTGAAGAACGTCTGCGCCGTCACCGACAAGCCCGTCGTCGCCTCCGGCGGCGTGTCGTCCCTGGACGACCTGCGCGCGCTGTCCGGGCTCGTCCCCGAGGGCGTCGAGGGCGCGATCGTCGGAAAGGCGCTGTACGCCAAGGCGTTCACCCTGGAAGAGGCGCTGGAGGCGGTGGCTTCCGTATGACCGACTCCGGACGTGACTCCGTACGCAAGGTGGTGACCGGCGCTCCGTGGGAGGAGCAGTTCGGCTACTCCCGCGCGGTGGAGCTGCCGAACGGTCTGGTCCTGGTCTCCGGCTGCACCTCCATCGTCGACGGCCAGATCGCCGGCGGAGGCCCCTACGAGCAGGCCGTCAACGCCTTCAACGTGGCCTTCGCCGCGCTGAAGCAGCTCGGCCTGGGCGCGGAGCACGTCGTACGCACCCGGATGTACATCACGCACGCCCGGGACGTGGACGAGGTCGGCCGCGCCCACAAGGAGCTGTTCGACGTGGTCCGCCCGGCCGCGTCGATGATCATCGTCTCCGGGTTCGTGGACCCGAGCCTGGTCGTCGAGGTCGAGGTCGAGGCGTACCGGGGCGGTGAGTCGGCATGAGTCTCGCCGTACGCGTGATCCCCTGCCTGGACGTGGACAACGGCCGGGTCGTCAAGGGCGTCAACTTCCAGAACCTGCGGGACGCCGGTGACCCGGTGGAGATGGCGAAGCTGTACGACGCCGAGGGCGCCGACGAGCTGACCTTCCTCGACATCACCGCCTCCTCCGGCAACCGGGAGACCACCTACGACGTGGTGCGCCGCACCGCCGAGCAGGTCTTCATCCCGCTCACGGTCGGCGGCGGCGTCCGGGCGGCGGAGGACGTCGACAAGCTGCTGCGCGCGGGCGCGGACAAGGTGGGCGTCAACACGGCCGCCATCGCCAGGCCCGAGCTGATCCGCGAGATCGCGGAGCGCTTCGGCCGCCAGGTGCTCGTGCTGTCCGTGGACGCCCGGCGTACGGCCTCCGGCTCCTTCGAGGTGACGACGCACGGCGGCCGCAAGGGCACCGGCATCGACGCCGTCGAGTGGGCCCACCGGGCCGCCGAGCTGGGCGCGGGCGAGATCCTGCTCAACTCGATGGACGCGGACGGCACGAAGGACGGCTACGACACCGAGATGATCGCGGCCGTGCGCAAGCACGTGACCGTGCCGGTGATCGCGAGCGGCGGTGCGGGCAGGCTCTCCGACTTCCCGCCGGCCATCGCGGCGGGCGCGGACGCGGTGCTCGCCGCCTCCGTCTTCCACTTCGGCGACCTGCGGATCTCCCAGGTCAAGGACGCGCTGCGGGAAGCGGGCCACCCGGTCCGCTGAACGCGCGCACAAGGGCCCCCGCTGGGGGCCCTTTCCCTTGGCCAGATGCGCAGGATTATTTGCGCAAAATATATTGCGCAAGTTTTCCTGCGTATCTAGGGTCGTGGCATGCCCACACCGGACAGCCACCGCAGGATCACCGACCTCGGCACCCTCAAGGCCATCTCGCACCCGCTGCGGATGCGCCTCTACCGCGCCCTCTTCGTGGCCCGCACCGCCACGGCCTCCCAGCTCGCCGACCAGGTCGACGAAGCCGTCTCACTCGTCAGCTACCACCTGCGCAAGCTCGCCGACGGCGGGCTCGTCGAGGAGGCGCCCGCCCAGTCCGCCGACGGCCGCGAGCGCTGGTGGCAGCCCAGCTCCTACGGCTTCAGCATCCACGAGGAGGACATCCGCGACACCCCCGAACTCGTCGCCGCGAGCGCCGCCTTCGGCCGCACCCTCGACGAACAGCGCACCGCCATGCACCGCCGCTTTCTCGACGAACGCCTCAGCTGGTCCACCGAGTGGCGCTCCGCGTCGATCAGCTCCGAGTGGCTGCCCCGCCTCACCGCGGCCGAGCTGGCCGCTCTCGGTGAGGAGCTGGAGGCCGTCCTGCGGAAGCACGACGAGCGGGCCCGCGCCGCCGAGGCGGCCGGTGACACGGAAGGCCGCGAGAACGTCGCCCTCCACATCCACGGCTTCCCCTACCGCTCATGAGCGTCCGCCACGGCTTCCCCCGCAGCTCATGAGCGTCCTGACGCCCACTGCGGCGACCGCCCGGCCCGCCCACCGGGACCCCCACGTACGGCGCTGGCTCGGCGCCTACACCGCCTCCACGCTCGGCGACAGCGTCTACCACCTGGCCCTCTCCTGGGCGGCCGTGCGGGGCGGCACCCCCGCCGAGGCCGGGCTCGTCCTGGCCGTCAGCGCCGTACCGCGCGCCCTCCTCATGCTCGGCGGAGGAGTCGTCGCCGACCGTTTCGGCCCCCGCCGGGTCGTCCTCGTCTCCGACACCGTCCGCTGCCTCGTCGTCCTCGGTGTGGCGGCCCTCCTCCTCCTGACCTCGCCCACCCTCTGGGTCCTCGCCGCGGTCGCCCTCGTCTTCGGCGTGGTCGACGCCCTCTTCATGCCCGCCGTCGGGGCCCTGCCGCCCCGGATCGCCCCGCACGACCAGCTCGCCCGCGTCCAGGGCATGCGCGGCCTCGCCTACCGCGCCGGCCTCGTCCTCGGCGCCCCGCTCGGCGGCCTCGCCGTCGCCCTCGGCGGGCCGGCGGCGGCGTTCGGGGCGGCCGGACTCCTCTTCGCGATCTCCCTGCCGCTGCTCCTCACGCTCCGGATCACCCCGCTGCCCGGCGACACGCGGTCCCGCGACCGCACCGCCCTGCGCGACCTCGCCGACGGCCTGCGCCACATCCGCCGCCACCGGGTCCTCGGACCCCTGATGATCGTCGTCGCCCTCAGCGACCTCGGCTTCGTCGGCCCCCTCAACGTCGGCCTCGCGCTCCTCTCCGACACGCGCGGGTGGGGCGCCGCCGGCATCGGCTGGATCCTCGCCGGTTTCGGGACCGGAGCCGCAGCGGCGTCCCTGCTCCTGACCGTCCGGGGCCGGATACCGCGCGCCGGAGCCGTCATGGGGTGGACCATCACCCTCGGCGCGGGCTCGATCGCCGCCCTCGCGTACATACCGCTGCTGCCCCTGGCCGTAGCCGTGTCGCTCTCCGTCGGCCTGCTCGCCGGCCTCAGTGGCGCCCTGTGCGGCGCGCTCACCCAGACGGAGTGCGACCCCGCCTACCTCGGCCGGGTGACGGCCGTGTCCACCTTCCTCAGCCTGGGCATCGCCCCGCTGACCTTCCCCCTCACCGGCGCCGCGGTGGGCGTGTGGGGCCTGGGCCCGGTGTACGTCGCCAGCGCCGCGATCTGCGCGCTCGCCGGCGTGTACGCCCTCTCCACAGGCGCCTTGCGGCGCGCGGAACTGCCCCGCACGGCACCGACGGCGACGCGTGGGGCGCGGGGGGCACCGTAAGCCGGTCTAGATCCCCAGCTGCTTCGTCTGATGAAGCCGCTCGATCGCGTCCTGCTCCCCGTCCAGTTCCACCTTCGCCGCGTCCTGGCGGCCGAAGAGGAACATCGTCAGCTCGCCCGGCTCCCCGGAGACCGTCACCACCGGAGTGCCGCGGTGCGCCACCGCCGTCTGGCCGTTCGGACGGCGCAGGACCAGGCCCACCGGAGCCCTGCGGCCGAGCAGGCGGGCGCCCTTCTCCAGACGGGACCAGAGTGCGTCCGAGAAGACCGGGTCCAGCTCGCGCGGCGACCAGTCGGGCTGGGCCCGCCGGACGTCCTCGGCGTGGACGTAGAACTCGACGATGTTCGCCCCCTCGTCCACCTGCTTGATGGTGAACGGAGACATCCGAGGCGGCCCCGTACGGATCAGCTGGATCAGCTCCTCGTACGGCTTCTCGGCGAATTCGGCCTGCACCCGGTCGAGCCGGGCCTTCAGCGCGGGCACCAGCGTCCCGGCCGCCGCGTCCGGACGGCGCTCACGCACCACCACATGGGCCGCGAGGTCCCGGGTCCGCCAGTCCTCGCACAGCGTCGGAGCGTCGGGCCCGGCGGCCTCCAACAGGTCGGCGAGCAGAAGGCGTTCACGCTTGGCATGGGTCGACATGTCGCCAGCGTACGGCCGGGGCGACCGGTCCGCCCAGTGGACGCTCCGCCGGACACCCGCCCCTTCCACGGCACAATGGGCCCATGACCAGCACGCCCGGCCCGCCCCGCACGTCCAGCGCTCTCGACCCGGCCATCGCCGCCCGCCTCAGGCGCAGCCCGGACGGCCTCGTCCCGGCCATCGCCCAGCAGTACGACACCGGTGAGGTGCTGATGCTCGGCTGGATGGACGACGAGGCCCTGCACCGCACCCTCACCACCGGCCGCTGCACCTACTGGTCGCGCAGCCGCCAGGAGTACTGGGTCAAGGGCGACACCTCGGGCCACTTCCAGCACGTCAAGGCCGTCGCCCTCGACTGCGACGCCGACACCGTGCTCGTCAAGGTCGACCAGGTCGGCGCCGCCTGCCACACCGGAGCCCGCACCTGTTTCGACGCCGACGTGCTCCCGCTCTCCCAGTAAGGTCAGCCGCCATGGACCTCGAGACCTTCCGCAAGCTGGCGGCCGACCGCCGCGTGATCCCCGTCAGCCGCCGCCTCCTCGCGGACGGCGACACCCCGGTCGGGCTCTACCGCAAGCTCGCCGCCGAACGCCCCGGCACCTTCCTCCTCGAGTCCGCAGAGAACGGCCGGTCCTGGTCCCGGTACTCCTTCATCGGCGTCCGCAGCGACGCCACCCTGACCGTGCGGGACGGCCGGGCCCACTGGCTCGGCACCCCGCCCGTCGGCGTCCCCGTCGACGGCGACCCCCTCCAGGCCCTGCGCGCCACCGTCGAAGCCCTCCACACCCCCCGGGACCTGGCCTCCGGAATGCCGCCCTTCACCGGCGGCATGGTCGGCTACCTCGGCTACGACATCGTCCGCCGCCTGGAGAAGATCGGGGACTCCACTCGCGACGACCTGAAGCTCCCCGAGCTGACCATGCTCCTGACCAGCGACCTCGCCGTCCTCGACCACTGGGACGGCACGGTCCTGCTGATCGCCAACGCGATCAACCACAACGACCTGGAGACCGGTGTCGACGAGGCGTACGCCGACGCCGTCGCCCGCCTCGACGCGATGGAGGCCGACCTGGCCCGCCCCGTCGCGACCGCCCCCGCCGCCCTCCCCGCCTCCGAGCTGCCGGAGTTCTCCGCCCTCTGGGGCGGCCCGGCCTACCAGGACGCCGTCGAGGACATCAAGGAGCGGATCCGGGCCGGCGAGGCCTTCCAGGTGGTGCCCTCCCAGCGCTTCGAGACCCCCTGCACCGCCTCCGCGCTCGACGTCTACCGCGTCCTGCGGGCCACCAACCCGTCCCCGTACATGTACCTCTTCCGCTTCGAGAACGGCTTCGACGTCGTCGGCTCCAGTCCCGAGGCCCTGGTGAAGGTCGAGGACGGGCACGCCATGGTCCACCCCATCGCGGGGACCCGGCACCGCGGTGCCACCCCGCAGGAGGACCACGACCTCGCGGAGGAGCTGCTCGCCGACCCCAAGGAGCGCGCCGAGCACCTCATGCTCGTCGACCTCGGCCGCAACGACCTCGGACGGGTCTGCGAACCCGGCTCCGTCGAGGTCGTCGACTTCATGTCGATCGAGCGGTACTCCCACGTCATGCACATCGTCTCGACGGTGACCGGCCGCGTCGCCGAGGGGAAGACCGCCTTCGACGTCCTCACCGCCTGCTTCCCCGCCGGCACGCTCTCCGGCGCGCCGAAGCCCCGCGCCATGCAGATCATCGAGGAGCTGGAGCCCTCCCGACGCGGCCTGTACGGCGGATGCGTCGGCTACCTCGACTTCGCCGGCGACTCCGACACCGCCATCGCCATCCGTACCGCCCTGCTCCGCGACGGCACCGCGTACGTGCAGGCCGGAGCCGGTGTCGTCGCCGACTCCGACCCCGTCGCCGAGGACAACGAGTGCCGGAACAAGGCGGCCGCCGTCCTGCGCGCCGTCCACACCGCCAACCGGATGAACGGCGGATGAGGACGTAAGGGATAGTGGGGTACGTGAGTGCTGTTCCCGTACCCCAGCCCCGAGCCGCGCGCGCGGGCGGCGCGGCCACCGCTTCCGGCGGCCGCCGCAGCCTGGCCGCGGCCCTTCTGCTCGGCGCCCTCGGTGCCACCGTCGTGCTGCTGTCCACGGGCCAGATCTGGGCCGAGGGCACCGCGCCGGTCGGCGGCGGCACCGTGCCAGTCGAGGCCGACGGCGGCACCGTCACCGGCGTACCCACGGCGCTCGCCATCGTCGGCCTCGCCGCGCTCGTCGCCGTCTTCGCGGTCCGCCGCGCCGGACGCACCCTCGTCTCCGGGCTCCTCGCGCTCAGCGGCGCGGGCGCGGCGCTCGCCGCGTTCCTCGGCGCGTCCGACGACACCGCGCTGGACGCGGAGGCCGCCCGCGTCACCGGCGACACCGCCGCCTCCGTCGCGGACCTGACCCACACCGCGTGGCCGTACGTCACCGCCGCCGGAGCCCTGCTCATCCTCGTGGCCGGCCTCCTCGCCCTGCGCTTCGGCCGGAGCTGGCCGGCGATGGGCGGGCGTTACGAACGCTCCGCGACGCCCCGGCCCGCGCGCAAGGCGTCCGCGGCGGCCGCCCCCGACCGGCCGGAGGACCTCTGGAAGGCCCTGGACCGCGGCGAGGACCCGACACACGAGGACTGAGCGGGAACGACGCGTGATCGTCGCGCCACCCCCGATTCATCCCCGCGGGTCCATGTGCGGGACAATGTGGCCACGAGCGTCCTCGCATGCGAGACCTCACCCGAGCCACCACCGAGCAACAGCAACGAGGAGCAACTCATGGCGGGCAGCGCCCACGGACACACCCCGGCCGCCTGGACCGGTGTCATCATCTCCTTCATCGGCTTCTGCATCGCCGGAATCTTCATGGTGGCGGCCAACGTGGCCGGCTTCTGGGCCGGAATGGCCGTCATCGCCCTCGGCGGTGTCGTCGGTCTCGCGATGAAGGTCGCGGGCATGGGCATGCCGAAGGAGTCGGAGGAGGTGGCCGCCGCGCGCGCGGAGGCGTCCGCGAAGGCGCGGGGCTGACCCACGACACGCCCGAAGGCGCAGCCCGGCCCTCGCGCCGGCCTGCGCCTTCGCGCATCCCGGGCGACAATCACCCCGTGACCGACAAGCCGCCGCCCACCCCGCCGCCCGACCCCCCGGCTCCCTCGCGTGCACCCGCATCTGCGGCGGGGAGCGAACGGGGAGTTCCCGACGCGCCGGCGGCCGTACCTGCGGTGCCTGGCGCGGCAGGTGAACCGGCTGTACCTGCCGTATCGGCTGTACCCGCCGAACCGGCCGTACGCGCCGTGCCTGGCGATACGGGCGTGTCAGCGGTGTCCGGCGCGCCGGACGTCTCGGCTGTGCCGACAGGGTCCGGCTCGGCCGGCGTACGCGCTGGTTCTGGCGCGCATGGCGTGCCGGCCTCGCCGCTCGCGTCCGGCGTGGCCGGCGTTGCTTCCGCCACCCCAGCCCCCCGGGCAGGCGGCCCCGGCGCCGTCGGTCCGGGAGGGTGGGGTGGCGGGGATCCGGGGCACCCGGCCTGGGCCGGGGCCCGCACCGCCGCGCCGCCGACGCGGCGCCTCGCGCGGCGGCTGGTCGCGCCGATCGGGACGCTTGCCGGAGTCGCCGCCGCCTTCGCGTACGTCGGCGCCGTCGACCCGAACGAACCCGGCCACTACCCCGTCTGCCCCCTCCTCCGCTTCACCGGCGTCTACTGCCCCGGTTGCGGCGGACTCCGCAGCGCCCACGCCTTCGTCCACGGCGATCTCGCCACCGCGCTCGGCGCCAACGCCCTCGCCGTCCTCGGCTACGGACTCTTCGCCGTCCTCATGACCGTCTGGCTGATTCGAGCCGTACGCGGCGCGCCCATGAGACTCGCGATCACGCCGGCCTGGGGATGGGCACTGGCAGCCGTCCTCGCCCTCTTCACCCTTGTGCGGAACCTGCCCTTCGGCTCAGCCCTCGCCCCATGAAGTCCCAGCAGGTGGGACGCATGTCAGCCGGATGCGGGCCCCACGCCGTCCTGCGGATACCATCGACATGGCTGAACCTGTTCCACCTTCACCACCGTCACCATCACCCTCCCGGAAGGGGGCCTCTCGCGTGAGTGTGCTCGACGAGATCATCGAAGGCGTGCGCGCCGACCTCGCAGAGCGGCAGGCGCGGGTCTCCCTCGACGAGCTCAAGGAGCGCGCCGCCAAGGCGCCGCAGGCCAAGGACGGCGTCGCCGCACTGCGCGGAGACGGCGTCAAGGTGATCTGCGAGGTCAAGCGCTCCAGCCCGTCCAAGGGCGCGCTCGCCGCGATCGCCGACCCGGCGGGGCTCGCCGCGGACTACGAGGCGGGCGGCGCCGCCGTCATCTCCGTGCTCACCGAGGAGCGCCGCTTCGGCGGCTCGCTCGCCGACCTGGAGGCCGTACGGGCCCGGGTCGACATCCCCGTACTGCGCAAGGACTTCATCGTCACGGCGTACCAGCTGTGGGAGGCGCGGGCGTACGGAGCCGATCTGGCGCTCCTGATCGTCGCCGCGCTCGAACAGGAGGCCCTGGTCTCCCTCATCGAGCGTGCCGAGTCCATCGGCCTGACGCCGCTGGTCGAGGTCCACGACGAGGACGAGGTCGAGCGCGCGGTCGACGCCGGAGCCCGGATCATCGGCGTCAACGCCCGGAACCTCAAGACCCTCAAGGTCGACCGCTCCACCTTCGAGCGGGTCGCCCCCGAGATCCCCGCGAGCATCGTCAAGGTCGCCGAGTCCGGCGTCCGCGGCCCGCACGACCTCATCGCGTACGCCAACGCCGGCGCCGACGCCGTCCTGGTCGGCGAGTCGCTCGTGACCGGCCGCGACCCGAAGGCCGCCGTCGCCGACCTGGTCGCCGCGGGCGCCCACCCGGCCCTCCGCCACGGCCGGAGCTGACCCGCCCCCATGCCCGCCCGCCGCACCACGCCGACCCCCCTGGGCTCCGCCCCAGGGCGCTCCGGCGTGCGCGCGGCGGCAGCGGTCGCCTCACCCGCCCGGGACCCGCACGCCCCCCTGGCCCGCGGCTGCCGGCCGCGCGGCTGCCGGGCGCCGGCCCGGCGGGTCCACGGCCGTCGCGTGCGGTACGTGATCGGCAGCGAGCCCGGCCAGGTCAACGGCATGCGATGGCGCCCGCGCCCCGCGCGCACCTTCACGACCGACAACGCTTAGCCGACACCGGCCTCCCTGTTGGACACAGGCGTGTCCGCTCCCGGCTGCGGCGTTGCCGTACGTGAGGCGTTCGCGCGCATACCGTGACCATCAACCCGCACGTCACCCGGGGCGCCTCCGCCCCGCGAGGAGCAGTCGCATGTCCAGCGAGTTCTTCATTCCGGACCCCGAGGGTCAGGTCCCCACCGCCGAGGGCTATTTCGGCGCCTACGGCGGCAAGTTCATCCCCGAGGCCCTCGTCGCCGCCGTGGACGAGGTCGCCGTCGAGTACGACAAGGCCAAGGCCGACCCCGAGTTCGCCCGTGAACTCAATGAGCTCATGGTCCACTACACCGGTCGCCCCAGCGCCCTCACCGAGGTGCCCAGGTTCGCCGAACACGCCGGTGGCGCCCGGATCTTCCTCAAGCGCGAGGACCTCAACCACACCGGCTCGCACAAGATCAACAACGTGCTCGGCCAGGCCCTCCTCACCAAGCGCATGGGCAAGACCCGGGTCATCGCCGAGACCGGAGCCGGTCAGCACGGCGTCGCCACCGCAACCGCCTGCGCCCTCTTCGGGCTCGAATGCACCATCTACATGGGCGAGATCGACACCCAGCGCCAGGCGCTGAACGTCGCCCGGATGCGCATGCTCGGCGCCGAGGTGATCCCCGTGGCCTCCGGCAGCCGCACCCTGAAGGACGCCATCAACGAGGCGTTCCGCGACTGGGTCGCCAACGTCGACCGCACCCACTACCTCTTCGGCACGGTCGCCGGACCCCACCCCTTCCCCGCTATGGTCCGCGACTTCCACCGCGTCATCGGCGTCGAGGCCCGCCGCCAGATCCTGGAGCGCGCCGGACGCCTCCCCGACGCGGCCGTCGCCTGCGTCGGCGGCGGCTCCAACGCCATCGGCCTCTTCCACGCCTTCATCCCGGACGCCGACGTCCGCCTGATCGGCTGCGAGCCGGCCGGGCACGGCGTCGAGACCGGCGAGCACGCCGCCACCCTGACCGCCGGCGAGCCCGGCATCCTGCACGGCTCGCGGTCGTACGTCCTCCAGGACGACGAGGGCCAGATCACCGAGCCGTACTCCATCTCGGCCGGTCTCGACTACCCGGGCATCGGCCCGGAGCACTCGTACCTCAAGGACACCGGCCGCGGTGAGTACCGCGCGGTCACCGACGACGCGGCCATGCAGGCGCTGCGGCTGCTCTCCCGCACCGAGGGCATCATCCCGGCCATCGAGTCGGCGCACGCGCTGGCCGGCGCGCTCGAGGTCGGCAAGGAGCTCGGCAGGGACGGGCTGCTCGTCGTCAACCTGTCCGGGCGCGGCGACAAGGACATGGACACGGCCGCCCGTTACTTCGGCCTGTACGACGCCGACGCCGAAACCGCCCGGGTCGAGGCCGACGCCTCCGCGGAGAACGGCGCCGCCGAGATTCAGAGGGACACCAAGTGAGCGGGAACATCAACCTCCTCAGCGACACCCTGGCCCAGGCCAAGGCCGAGAACCGCGCCGCCCTCATCGCCTACCTCCCGGCCGGATTCCCGACCGTGGACGGCGGCATCGAGGCGATCAAGGCCGTCTTCGACGGCGGCGCCGACATCGTCGAGGTCGGTCTGCCGCACAGCGACCCGGTCCTCGACGGACCCGTCATCCAGACCGCCGACGACATCGCCCTGCGCGGCGGCGTCAGGATCGCCGACGTCATGCGCACGGTCCGCGAGGCGCACGCCGCCACCGGAAAGCCGGTGCTGGTCATGACGTACTGGAACCCGATCGACCGCTACGGCATCGAGCGGTTCACGGAGGAGCTGGCGGCGGCCGGCGGCGCCGGCTGCATCCTGCCCGACCTGCCGGTGCAGGAGTCCGCGACCTGGCGCGAGCACGCCGACAAGCAGGGTCTCGCGACCGTCTTCGTCGTCGCGCCGAGCAGCCGGGACGAGCGGCTCGCCACCATCACCGCCGCCGGTTCCGGCTTCGTCTACGCCGCCTCCCTGATGGGCGTCACCGGTACGCGCGAGTCGGTCGGCGAGCAGGCCGCCGACCTCGTCCGCCGTACCCGGGCCACCTCGGACCTCCCCGTCTGCGTCGGACTCGGCGTCTCCAACGCCGAGCAGGCCAAGGAGGTCGCGAGCTTCGCCGACGGCGTCATCGTCGGCTCGGCCTTCGTCAAGCGGATGCTCGACGCGCGGGACGAGGCCGCCGGGCTCGCCGCCGTAAGGGAACTGGCGGGCGAACTCGCCGAGGGCGTGCGCCGCGTTTCGTAGCCCGATCGGGTGGTTCTGGGACCGGGGAGGCGCGGACGCGCCTCCCCGGTTCGTTGCTGAGGGCGTGAGCGAGAAGAACCATGACGGTCATCGGAGCGCGCGGGAGCGCCTCCAGCAGCAGCGCGAGCGAGAGAAGGCACGGGATAAGCAGCGACGCGTCCTGATCGTGTCGGCGGCGGTGGTCGGCGTCCTCGGACTGGCCGCCGTGGTCGGCGTGATCGCCGCCAACGCCGGCAAGGACGGCGGCTCCGACAAGGCGGGTCCCGTCGTCGCGCCGAGCGGCGCCGTCGGGGACGACAAACCGGCCGTCCCCACCGGCAAGCCGGACGCCCCCTCGACGCTCACCATCTGGGAGGACTTCCGCTGCCCGGCGTGCGCCTCCTTCGAGAACGCGTTCCGGGACACCATCCATGAGCTCGAGGCGTCCGGCGCCCTCAAGGTCGAGTACCACCTCGTCACCATCATCGACGGGAACATGGGCGGCAGCGGCTCCCTGCGCGCGGCGAACGCCGCCGCGTGCGCCCAGGACGCCGGAAAGTTCACGCCGTACCACGACGTGCTCTACGTGAACCAGCCCCAGGAGACGGACGACGCCTTCGGGAAGAACGACAAGCTGCTGGAGCTGGCGGGGAAGGTGCCGGGGCTCGTCACGCCCGCCTTCCGCAGCTGTGTCGAGGGCGGCACGCACGACAGCTGGATCGCGAAGTCCACCGACGCCTTCCGGAAGGGCGACTTCCGCGGCACTCCGTCGGTCCTCCTCAACGGAGAATCAATCTTCCCGCAGAAGGGGAACGAGCAGATCTCCCCGGAGAACCTGAAGAAGTGGGTCGCCGAGGCCAACAAGGGCAAGAAGCCGGGGACCGCCTCACCGGCCGCCGCCGGCTGACGGCGGTAGTTACGCACACGTTGCCGGGTGGGCTGCCGCCGCGCCCGCCCGGCAGGGTAGCGTCGGTCCTGCCATGGACCTTGCCTACATTCCCAGCCCGTCGACCGGCGTCCTCCACCTCGGACCGGTTCCGCTGCGCGGCTATGCCTTCTGCATCATCATCGGTGTCTTCGTCGCCGTCTGGTACGGCAACAAGCGCTGGCTCGCCCGGGGCGGCAAAGCCGGCACCGTGGCCGACATCGCCGTCTGGGCGGTGCCCTTCGGTCTCGTCGGCGGCCGCCTCTACCACGTGATCACCGACTACCAGCTGTACTTCAGCGAGGGTGAGAACTGGGTCGACGCCTTCAAGATCTGGGAGGGCGGCCTCGGTATCTGGGGCGCCATCGCGCTCGGCGCGGTGGGCGCCTGGATCGGCTGCCGCCGCCGTGGCATCCCGCTGCCGGCGTACGCCGACGCCATCGCGCCCGGCATCGCCCTCGCCCAGGCCATCGGCCGCTGGGGCAACTGGTTCAACCAGGAGCTGTACGGCAGGCCGACCGATCTGCCGTGGGCGCTGAAGATCACGGAGGGCCCGAACCGCGAGGCCGGGCTCTACCACCCGACCTTCCTCTACGAGTCGCTGTGGTGCGTCGGTGTCGCGCTGCTCGTCATCTGGGCGGACCGCCGGTTCAAGCTCGGTCACGGGCGGGCCTTCGCGCTGTACGTCGCCGCGTACTGCGCGGGCCGCGCGTGGATCGAGTACATGCGCGTCGACGAGGCGCACCACGTGCTCGGCCTGCGGCTGAACGTCTGGACGGCGATCGTCGTCTTCGTCCTGGCCGTCGTCTACATCGTGATCTCGGCGCGGGTCCGGCCGGGCCGTGAAGAGGTCGTGGAACCGGCGGCGCGGGCGGCCGACAAGCCCGCCGGGGACGACGAGGAGGACGAGAGCGCCTCGGAGCCCGAGGCGGAGGCCGATTCCGCCGGGGCGGACGAGCCTGCCGACGAGCCTGCGGACCGGCCGCTCGGCTCGGACGACGAGCGGGCCGGGAACGGCGCCGGCAAGAGCTGACCGGGGACGCCCCGCACATCTGCGACGGGGGCGGCCGGGACCGAGAGGTCCGGGCCGCCCCCGTCGGCGTACGTCGGCGGGATGCCGGCGTGCCGGTGCTCCTCAGCCCCTCGCCGCGAGGGTCAGGACCCGGCGGGCCCCCTCCACGACCGCCGCGTCGACGAAGCGGCCGTCCGGGAGGGCCAGGGCGCCCTCCTCCGTCTCCGCCGCCTTGACGACCTCCTCCGCGGCGGCGACCTCGTCAGGGGTGGGGAGGTACGCCTGCTCGATGACCGGCAGCTGGCGGGGGTGGATCGCCGCCCGGCCGAGGAAACCCAGGGCGCGGCCCCGCGCGCAGCTGGCCGCCAGGCTGTCCAGGTCCCGGATGTCGGGGTGGACCGACTGGGCCGGGGGCGGCAGGGCCGCCGCGCGGGCGGCGACCACGACGCGGCTGCGCGGCCAGTCGAGGCCGCTGTCGTCCCGTACGCCGAGATCGGCGCGGAGATCCGCCTCCCCGAGGGCGATGCCGCGCACCGAGGGGTGGGCGGTGGCGATGGCGTAGGCGTGCTCGACGGCCAGGGCGTTCTCCAGGAGCGGGAAGAGCGGGATGCCCGGGACGGCTTCGGCGATCCGGTGGATGTCAGTGGCGTGTGTCACCTTGGGAACACGGAAACCGCACAGGCCGGGGAGGGGGGCCAGGCATGGGATGTCGCGCGGCGAGTGGATGCGCACATGGACCGGTACGGGCTGGGGGTCGGCGAGGAGGTCGGCGGTGGCGGCCAGGGCGTAGGCCTTGCGGTCAGGGGCCACCGCGTCCTCCAGGTCGACGATCACCACGTCCGCGCCCGAGACCAGGGCCTTGCGGACGACGGCGGGGCGGTCCCCGGGGGCGTACAGCCAGGTGAGGGGGAAGGTCATACGGCTCCTTCGCCTCGTAGGGCGCCGATCTCGGCGGGCGTGAGGCCGGCTTCGGCGAGGACCTCGGCCGTGTCCGCGCCGTGCGGCCGGCCGGTCCAGCGGATCGCGCCGGGGGTCTCGGAGAGCCGGAAGAGGACGTTCTGCATGCGGATCGGGCCCAGTTCGGGGTCCGGGACCTCAGTGATGGTGTCCAGGGCGCGGTACTGCGGATCGGTCATCACGTCCCGGATGTCGTAGACGGGGGCGATCGCCGCTTCCGCCTTCTCGAAGGCGGCCATGGCCTCGTCGCGGGTGTGGCGGGCGATCCAGGAGCCGACCGCCTCGTCGAGGACGTCCGCGTGGGCGGCCCGGCCCGTGCCGTCGGCGAACCAGGGCTCGTCGATCAGCTCGGGGCGGCCGACCAGCCGCATCACGCGTTCGGCGATGGACTGGGCGGAGGTGGAGACGGCGACCCAGGAGCCGTCGGCGGTGCGATAGGTGTTGCGGGGGGCGTTGTTGCGGGAGCGGTTTCCGGTGCGGGGCTGGACATAGCCGAGCTGGTCGTACCAGAGGGGGTGGGGCCCGATGACGGAGAGCATCGGTTCGATGATCGCCATGTCGATGACCTGGCCGCGTCCGGTGGTGGTCCTGGCGGTGAGCGCGGTCATCACCGCGTACGCCGTCGCCAGGGCGGCGATCGAGTCGGCCAGACCGAAGGGGGGAAGGGTGGGCGGGCCGTCCGGCTCGCCGGTGATCGAGGCGAAGCCGCTCATCGCCTCGGCGAGGGTGCCGAAGCCGGGGCGGTGGGAGTACGGGCCGAACTGGCCGAAGCCGGTGACCCGGGCGAGGACCAGCTGCGGGTTGACGGTGGAGAGTTCCTCCCAGCCCAGACCCCAGCGTTCGAGGGTGCCGGGGCGGAAGTTCTCCACGATCACGTCGGCGTCGGCGGCGAGGCGCAGCAGGGTGTCGCGGCCGCCGTGGGTGGAGAGGTCGAGGGTGATGGTCCGCTTGTTGCGGCCCAGGACCTTCCACCACAGACCGACGCCGTCCTTGGCGGGGCCGTGGCCTCGGGAGGGGTCGGGCTGGCGGGGGTGCTCGATCTTGACGACGTCGGCGCCGAAGTCGCCGAGCATCATGGCCGCGAGCGGCCCGGCGAAGAGCGTGGCGATATCGAGGACGCGCAAGCCCTGGAGGGGAGGAGCGGCGGAGTCGGTCGCGGGGCGGCTCATACGGCGTCGACCTCCTGGCCGGTGGTGAGGGAGCCGTGGGCCGCGTCGATCTCCGCGCGGTACGGCATCGAGGACGAGGCGCCCGCGCGCTGGACGGAGAGCGCGGCGGCGGTCGAGGCCCAGGCCAGGGCCTCGCGGACGGGGCGGCCCTCGCCGAGGGCGACGGCGAGAGCGCCGACGAAGGTGTCGCCCGCGGCGGTGGTGTCCACGGCGCGGACCCGTGGGGCGGGCACGGTGAAGGGTTCGTCGCCGCGGGCGGCGTGGAGGCAGCCGGCCGCGCCGAGGGTGACGACCACCTCGGGCACGTCCCGCAGCAGCGCCGCCGCCGCCTCGTAGGGGTCGGCGATCCCGGTGAGCGCGGTGGCCTCGTGCTCGTTGGGGACCAACAGGTCCGTGGCGGCGAGGAGTTCGGCGGGCAGTGGCCGGGCGGGGGCGGGGGTGAGGACGGTACGGACGCCGAGGCGGCGGGCGGTGACGGCGCCGGCGGTGACGACGGGGAGGGGGAGTTCGAGCTGGAGGAGCAGGGTGTCGGCGGTGCCGATGAGGGCCTCGTCGCCGTGGGTGAGGGAGGTGACGGTGCCGTTGGCGCCGGGGACGACGACGATCGCGTTGCCGCCCTCGTCGTCGACGACGATGTGCGCGGTGCCGGAGGCGCCTTCGGCGGTGCGCAGGAGGTCGGTGTCGACGCCGGCGCCGTCCAGGGCGGCCCGGAGCCGTACGCCGAAGTCGTCGGTGCCGACCGCGCCGATCATCGCCACCTCGGCACCTGCCCGGGCGGCGGCGACGGCCTGGTTGGCGCCCTTGCCGCCGGGGATCGTGCGGAACTCCCGGCCGGTGACGGTCTCTCCGCGCCCCGGGGCCCTGGGTACGAAGGCGACGAGGTCCATGTTGGTGCTGCCGAGCACCACGATGCTGGTCATGGGCGTACTGCCTCCATGTGCGTCAGTTCGGCGAGGGTGTCGAAGCCCGTGCCGTCGAAGGACGGGATCGAGGTCGAGAGGCGGTTCTTGAGGGGGGAGGTCCAGCGCTCGGGCAGCCGGTCCGGGTGGCCGGCGAGGAGACCGGCGACGGAACCGGCGGTGGCGCCGTTGGAGTCGGTGTCCCAGCCGCCGGAGACCGCCGCGCAGATGGAGCGGGAGAAGTCGCCTTCGGCGTGGGTGAGCGCGGCGGCGAGGAGGGCGGCGTTGGGGACGGCATGAACCCAGTGATACCCGCCGAGCGTGTCGTGGAGCCGGTCCACGACGAGGTCGAAGTCGGGGGTGGCGCGGGCGGTTTCGATGCCGAGGCGGACGGCCCGGGCCAGCCGTGAGCGCGGGGGGATCACGGCGAGCCCGGCGGCGAGGGACTGGTGGACGTCGGCGGTGCCGGTCGCGGCGGTGGCGAGGGTGGCGGCGACGAACATGGCGCCGTAGATCCCGTTGGCGGTGTGGGTGAGCGCCGCGTCCCGGTAGGCCTGCGCGGCGGCGGCCATCGGGTCGCCCGGGTGGATCCAGCCGTGGACGTCGGCCCGGATCTGGGCCCCGATCCACTCGCGGAAGGGATTGCGGTGGACGGCGGTCAGCGGCGGCTCGACGCCGTCGAGGAGGTTGCGGTAGGCGACGCGCTCGGCCGTGAAGGTGCGGCCGGCGGGGAGCTCGTCGAGCCAGAGGCGGGCGACGTCGGCGGTGGTGAAGTCGCGGCCGCACCGCTGGAGCAGGAGGAGGTTGAGGAGGGGGTAGTTGAGGTCGTCGTCCTCGGGCATCCCGTCGATGTTCTCGGCGAGGGAGGTGGCGGCGGACCGGCGGTTCCAGGGGTGGGCGGCGAGGAGCGCGGGAGGCACGCCCTCGGCGGTGAACCAGGAGGAGAGGGGCCAGTCGCCGGCGGCGCGGGCCAGGGCGCGGATGGCGTGCAGGGGAAGTTTCTCGACGGGCTTGCCGAGCAGGCAGCCGGCGGCCCGGCCGAGCCAGGCGGCGTGCAATCGGTCGTACAGACCGGGGGCCACGTCCATGGGCGCGGGGCGGGAGGCGCCGGCCCGGAGGGCGGGCAGGGAGGTGGGTTCGTCGGCGGACAGCGGGCGGGGGAGGGCGGACAGTTCGTCCAGCAGGGTCCGCGCCAGGGCGCGCAGGTGCGGGGGCGCCGGGTCGGGGGAGGCGCCGGCCGCCCCGGGGGCGGGCAGGCCGCCGGCCGCCCGCCAGCGGGCGGCGATCGCGGAGGCGTCACGGCCGTCCTCGGCCGCCTGGCGGAGTTCGTGGCCGAGGAGGTCCTCCGGCTGGACCCAGGTGACGCGCAGGTTCATCGGGCCGCGCGGGTCAGGGCCGCGTACGCCGCCTCGTGCGCCCGGCGCCGTGCCGTGTCGCGGGCGAAGACCTCGTGGGCGACGGCCGTCAGCGCCGCCGCCGGGGCGTGCAGGTCCAGGCGGCTCGCCTCGGCGACCTGCTTCGACCAGTCGGAGGGAACGGCCGCCTCGCCCCGCAGCGCACCCACCAACGCCCCGGCCATGGTCGCGATCGAGTCGCAGTCACGGCCGTAGTTGACCGAGCCGAGCACCGTACGCCGGTAGTCGCCGCCGCCGACAAGGAGCATGCCGAGCGCGACGGGCAGCTCCTCGATCGCGTGGAGCCGGGACGGGCGGCGCGCGCCCAGGGAAGGGGCGCGGTAGTCCGGGCCGACCGTGTCGAAGGGGGCCACCGCGCTCCGCAGCGGGATCAGTGCCGACTCGAAGTCCGAGTGGCGCGCGGCCACTTCGGCGACCGCCTCGATCGCCGAGCGGGTGCCGTCCTTGGCGAGGGCGAGGGAGGCGTCGACCACCGACTCCGGCGTCGCTCCCGGCGTGCACGCCGCCGCCACCGCCGCGGCGAACACACCCGCCGCCTCCCTGCCGTACGAGGACTGGTGGGCGCCGGAGACGTCGAGCGCCTCCGCGTAGGCGCCCGCCGGGTTGGCCGCGTTGACCAGGCCTACCGGCGCCATGTACATCGCGGCACCGCAGTTGACGATGTTTCCGCTGCCCGCCTCGCGCGGGTCGGCATGGCCGTAGTGGAGCCGGGCGACGATCCACTTCTCCGCGAGGAAGATCCGCTGGAGGGGGAGGGCTTCGGCCTCCAGCTCGGGGATCCAGACGGGGTGCGCGATGAGTTCGGGGACCAGGTGGTCCGCCACCGCGTGGGCGTCGAGGTGGTCGCGGACCTTCTCGTACACCCTGATCAGGGCGTGGGTCATCAAGGTGTCGTCGGTGACGTGCCCGTCGCCCTTGTGGTACGGCGCGATGGGGCGGGCCGTGCGCCAGGCCTCGCCGTTCCAGGGGCCGACGATGCCCGTGACGCGGCCGCCGTGGCGTTCCACGATCTGCTCAGGGGCGTAGCCCTCGACGGGGCCGCCGAGGGCGTCGCCGACGGCGGCGCCGATGAGGCTGCCGGTGATCCGGTCATCCAGTGTGGGGGTCATGTCGGAATTGTCCACCCGTGGTGGCCAGTTCCGTGTTTCCGAGGAGCTCGGCGAGTTCGACGAGATCCGTGCCGGCGAGGCGGGGGAGCGCGCAGCCGGCGAGCGTGCGGCAGGCCTCGCGCCAGGTGGCGGGGACCGAGTCGCCGCCGCCGAGCGTGCCGGTGAGCGCGCCCGCGAGCGCCGGGGCGGAGTCCGCGACGCGGGAGAGGCAGGCGGCGGCCGGTACGGCGGCGGAGACCTCGCCCCGTGCGGCGGTGGCGAGGGCGAGGGCGACGGGCACGGTCTCGGCGGCGGCGATGCCGTAGCTGTAGACGTGGTCGACGATCTGGTGCTCGAGGAGGGGGACGAGCTCGAAGGCGGTCGCGGCCTCCTCGGCCATCTTCACCGCCTGGCGGGCGTTGCGGCCGATCTCGGTGGCGGGCGGAAGCTGGGTGAGCGCGGCGGCGACGGCGTCGTCGACCGTCGCCCCGCCGAGCGCGGCGGCGACGGCGGCGGCCATCGCGCGGGCGCCGTGGACGCCGTCCCCGTCCTGGGTGTAGCGGGCGTCGAACTCGGCGAGTTCGGCGGCGGAGGCGGGGTCACCCGGGTGGGCGAGGGCGAGGACGACGGCCCGGACGCAGGCGGCGTCGTCGAAGTAGTGCGGGTTGTCGTGTCCCGTGGCGGGCGGGCGCAGGCCGGTGGCGAGATTACCGAGCCCGGCCCGTACGGAGATCCGGGCGCGGAGGGGGAGGACGGCGGACTCGACCTCGGGGGCGCGATCGGCGGCGGCGGCGATCTGGCTCGCGAGGGAGTTCCAGGCCATGTCGACGGCGGCGCGGAGGCGGCGCTCGGGGGAGAGGGAGGTGAAGAGGGGGCCCGAGGCGGCGAGGAAGGCCTCGGCGGTGAAGACGGCCCACTCGGCGTCGTCGGAGGGGCCGAGGCGGAGGGGCTCGGGGGGCTGGTTGAGGGCGATGGGGACGGGGAGGGTGGTGGTGGCGTTCTGCTCGGCGAAGGTGTCGAGCTCACGGGTGAGGCGGCGGGTCCACTCGGGCATCCGGGCGGCCCTGTGCCTGGCCGCGGGCCACCCGGCGGCGTCGCCCGCGGCGAGCCCGAGGAGCAGGCCCTCGATCTTGGCGACCGGGGCGCCCTGCCTCGGGCTGGCCCCGAGAGCCCCGTGCGCGACCGGGCTCCCGTGGGCGCCGCCCTCGTCACGGCCACCGCGTCCCGCTGGACGATTGCCCACAGCGCCGGTAGGGACTGGGGCGCGCGCGGCCCCATCGAGCAGCGCGGGCACCCCGGGCCCAGCCGGCCCCGCCGACGCGGCGGGGCCATCGGGCGACGGAGTCCCGCTGGGTGCGGTGGGGCCGACCGGCACGGTGGGGGTGCCCGGCCCGGCGGCGGGGGCCGCCGGCCGCGCAGGCCCAGCGAGCAGCGCGGGCACATCGGGCAACGCGGGCCCACCGGGACCAGCCGGCCGCACCGGCTCCCCGGCCCCAGCCGGCTCCCCGGCCCCAGCCGGCTCCCCGGCCCCAGCCGGGCCGCCGGACCCAGCGGGGCCGCCGCGCCCAGCCGGGCGGCCGGGATCAGCCAGGCCCGCCGGTACGGCGGGGGTAACGGGCCGCGCCGGCTCCCCGAGCCCCTCCGGCTCCTCGGCCCCAGTCGGCCCGCCGGGCCGCGAAGGCTCCCCGGGTCCAGTCGGCCCGCCGGGCCGCGCCGGCTCCCCGGGCCCAGCCGGGCCCGCCGGTGCGGCGGGGGTAACGGGCCGCGCAGGTCCACCGGGCCCCACCGGCCCACCGGGCCCCACCGGCTCCTCGGCCCCAGCCGGCCCGCCGGGCCCCGCCGGCTCCCCGGGCCCAGGCGGCCCGCCGGGTCGCGTAGGCCCGCCTTGCCCAGCCGGGTCGCCGGGTCCTCCCGGTTCCCCGGGGGCTGTCGGGGTCGCGGTGGGGGTCGTGCCGAAGGTTTGGTGGGTGAGGTTGGGGGTGGTCATGCTGCCTCCTCGTCGTCGGAGGTCAGGAGGTCCGCGATGTCCAGGACGTGGTAGCCCCGCATCGACGGCAGGCAGCTGCCCCGTACCGGGCCGATGGCGCTCGACCACTCCGCCGGGATCGCCGAGGCGCCCGCCACCGCGCCGGCCAGGGCGCCCGCCACCGCCGCCGTGGTGTCGGCGTCGCGGCCCATGTTGACCGCGGTCAGGACCGCCGTACGGAAGTCGCCGCGGGCCGCCGCGAAGGCGCCGAAGGCCAGGCCCACCGCTTCCGGGGCCAGGTCCGTCCACGGGTAGCCGCCGATGACGACCGCCGAGCGGACCGTGCGTTCCCTGGTCAGGGCGTCGGGCTGGACGCGCTGGGCCGCCACCACCGCGCGGCGCATCGAGCGGGCCGTCCAGGAGTCCATCGGCACGACCGAGAGCGCCGCCGCGATCACCGAGGTGACCGAGGCCCCGCCCATCGCCGCCGCGACGCCCGCCGCGACCGCCTGGCCGCCGTAGATCCCCTCGCCGTCGTGGCTCACGCTGCCGTCGATGGCGACCAGGCGCGCCGCCTCCGAGGGACGGCCCGCCGCGAAGACCCCGAACGGGGCCGCCCGCATCGCCAGGCCGTCCGACCAGGCGTGGCGGTGCTGGGCGGAGATGGGGGCGGCCAGGCCCCGGCGGAGGTTCTCCAGCGTGCCGCGCTCGCTGAATCCGGCCCCCCGGAACGGGCCCTCGTCCAGGTCGGCGATCCAGTGGTGCCACGCCCGTTCCACGTGCTGGACGGTCAGCGCGGAGCCGTGCCGGGCGAGCAGCAACCCGGAGAAGATGGCGTACTCCGTGTCGTCCGTGCCGGCCGGACGGTCCGTCACGAAGCCCTCGATCCGGCCCCAGCGGCGGCGGATCTCCGAGGGGCGCATGTTCTCGGCCGGTGCGCCGAGCGCGTCGCCGACCGCGAGGCCGAGCAGCGCGCCCCTCGCCCGCTCGCGCGTGTCGCAAGCGATCGTCCCGGTCTCGCTCACCATCTCGCTCCCTTTTCGTGGTTCCTGGATCTGTGCCACGCGGGAGCCCGAACCGTGCGAAGAAACGTCTCTGTCACCCGGCTGACGCCGCATCGGAAAGGTCAGGTGGGCCTTAGTAAGTACGGCCTGCCTTGCTGGCGCGCCCCTTACATCGCGCGTATTTTCGAGGTGTTGAGGGGCGGCGGGGTCAGCCCGACCCGCCGGAACGACAGGGGAGAAGCATGTCCATCATCGAAACCGAGGCGCCACTTCACGAGGCCCACCGCGACAATCACACGCACCGCGATGTGAACGGCGGCTGGCTGCGCCCGGCGGTCTTCGGCGCGATGGACGGCCTGGTCTCCAACCTGGCCCTGATGACCGGTGTCGCCGGCGGCGCGGTCTCGCAGCAGACCATCGTCATCACCGGTCTCGCCGGGCTCGCGGCCGGCGCCTTTTCCATGGCGGCCGGCGAATACACCTCGGTCGCCTCGCAGCGCGAGCTCGTCCAGGCCGAACTGGACGTCGAGCGCCGGCAGTTGCGCAAGCACCCCATCGACGAGATGGAGGAGCTCGCCGCGCTGTACGTGTCCCGTGGCGTCGAGCCCGCGCTCGCCCGCGAGGTCGCGATGCAGCTCTCCAAGGACCCCGAGCAGGCGCTGGAGATCCACGCCCGCGAGGAGCTCGGCATCGACCCCGACGACCTGCCGTCGCCGATGATCGCCGCGGTCTCCTCCTTCGGCTCGTTCGCGCTCGGCGCGCTGCTGCCCGTCCTGCCGTATCTGCTCGGCGCCACCGCGCTGTGGCCCGCGGTGCTCCTCGCGCTCGTCGGGCTCTTCGGCTGCGGCGCGCTGGTGGCCCGGGTGACCGCCCGCAGCTGGTGGTTCAGCGGCCTGCGCCAGCTCGTCCTCGGCGGCGCGGCCGCGGCCATCACGTACGGGCTCGGCATGGCCTTCGGCGCCGCGCTGTAGCCAGGACTCCGGCGGCGCCGCGCTGTAGCCAGGACCCGGCGCCGCGCTGTAACCAGGACTCCGGCCCGAGCCGGCGCCCGACCGCCCGGAGCAGCCACTCGACCCCATGGCGCCACCGCCCGTACCGAGGTCCCCGTCGCGCGGCGGGGACCTTTCGGGCATCCTTGGGGCAACTGTCCGGCCCTGTCCCCGCCGCTGTGACGTATATCCCTGGGCGGATCCGCCGCCCCGGTGAGACACTATGCGCAGCGCTACATATCTAGCCGTTACTCGCTGGTTTCGAATCCTTAACCACCGGGCATGAGGCGTAAGCGCCGCGGGCAATGAGGCCCGCTCCGCGACGGGTCGTCGAATCCGCTCGAACCACACAAGATCGACCTGTCCACACGTGAACCACCGCCACCGCTCCGTGCCAGCGGTGTCCGCATGCTGGAATGAGCTATCCGTCCTGCGAGAAGCCAGCCATCATGTAACCTGCACGAAATTTCGCGGAGGGCCAACGTCGTCCCTCGGCTGCTGCATATGCCACGACGACGACGGGAGAGCCGATGCGTTCCGACGCCTGGTCGCCCATGGACGGTCGCCCCGCTCCGCAGGGGATGTACGACCCCCGTAACGAACACGACGCCTGTGGTGTCGGGTTCGTGGCCACCCTCACCGGTGTTGCCAGTCACGCACTGGTCGAGCAGGCGCTGACCGTACTGCGCAATCTCGAACACCGCGGCGCCACCGGCTCCGAGCCCGACTCCGGAGACGGCGCGGGCATCCTGCTCCAGGTCCCGGACGCCTTCCTGCGCGAGGTCACCGACTTCGAGCTCCCCGCCGCCGGCGCCTACGCCGTCGGTATCGCCTTCCTGCCCGCCGACGGCCCCGCACAGGCCGTCGAGCGGATCGAGGCGATCGCCGGCGAAGAAGGCCTGACCGTCCTCGGCTGGCGCGAGGTCCCCGTCGCCCCCGAGCTGCTCGGCGCCTCCGCCCGCTCCACCATGCCCGTCTTCCGTCAGCTGTTCGTCGCCGACGGCAGCAGCGAGGGCATCGTCCTCGACCGCAAGGCGTTCCTGCTGCGCAAGCGCGCCGAGCGTGAGGCGGGGACGTACTTCCCCTCGCTCTCCGCCCGCACCATCGTCTACAAGGGCATGCTGACCACCGGCCAGCTGGAGCCCTTCTTCCCGGACCTGTCGGACCGCCGCTGCGCCACCGCCGTGGCCCTGGTCCACTCCCGGTTCTCCACCAACACCTTCCCGAGCTGGCCGCTCGCCCACCCGTACCGCTTCGTCGCCCACAACGGCGAGATCAACACGGTCAAGGGCAACCGCAACTGGATGGTGGCCCGCGAGTCCCAGCTGGCCTCCGACCTGTTCGGCGCGGAGAAGCTGGAGCGGATCTTCCCGATCTGCACGCCGGACGCCTCGGACTCCGCCTCCTTCGACGAGGTCCTCGAACTCCTCCACCTCGGCGGCCGCTCGCTGCCGCACTCGGTCCTGATGATGGTCCCCGAGGCGTGGGAGAACCACGAGACGATGGACCCGGCCCGGCGGGCCTTCTACCAGTACCACGCCACGATGATGGAGCCCTGGGACGGCCCGGCCTGCGTCACCTTCACCGACGGCGTCCAGGTCGGCGCGGTCCTCGACCGCAACGGTCTGCGCCCCGGCCGCTACTGGGTCACCGACGAGGGTCTCGTCGTCCTCTCCTCCGAGGTCGGCGTTCTCGACATCGACCCCGCCAAGGTCGTCCGCAAGGGCCGCCTGCAGCCCGGCAAGATGTTCCTCGTCGACACCGCCGAGCACCGGATCATCGAGGACGACGAGATCAAGGCCGGCCTCGCCGCCGAGAAGCCGTACGCCGAATGGCTGGAGACCGGCGAGATCGAGCTCGAGGACCTTCCCGAGCGCGAGCACATCGTCCACACCCACGCCTCGGTCACCCGCCGCCAGCAGACCTTCGGCTACACCGAGGAAGAGCTCCGCGTCATCCTCGCCCCGATGGCCCGCACCGGCGGCGAGCCGCTCGGCTCCATGGGTACGGACTCCCCGATCGCGGCCCTCTCCGAGCGCCCCCGGTTGCTCTTCGACTACTTCACCCAGCTCTTCGCGCAGGTCACCAACCCGCCGCTGGACGCCATCCGCGAGGAGCTGGTGACCAGCCTGCGCTCCTCGCTGGGCCCCCAGGGCAACCTGCTGGAGCCGACCGCGGCCTCCTGCCGCTCGGTCACCCTGCCCTTCCCGGTGATCGACAACGACGAGCTGGCCAAGCTCATCCACATCAACGCCGACGGCGACATGCCCGGCATGAAGGCCGCGACCCTCTCCGGCCTGTACCGGGTCTCCGGCGGCGGCGACGCGCTCGCCGCCCGCATCGAGGAGATCTGCGCCGAGGCCGACGCGGCGATCGAGGGCGGCGCCCGCCTGATCGTCCTCTCCGACCGGCACTCCGACGCCGAGCACGCGCCGATTCCGTCGCTGCTGCTCACCGCGGCCGTCCACCACCACCTCATCCGCACCAAGCAGCGCACCCAGGTGGGGCTGCTCGTCGAGGCCGGCGACGTCCGCGAGGTCCACCACGTCGCGCTCCTCATCGGCTACGGCGCCGCCGCCGTCAACCCGTACCTCGCCATGGAGTCGGTCGAGGACCTGGTCCGCGCCGGCACCTTCATCGAGGGCATGGAGCCCGAGCAGGCCATCCGGAACCTGATCTACGCCCTGGGCAAGGGCGTTCTCAAGGTCATGTCCAAGATGGGCATCTCGACCGTCGCCTCCTACCGCGGCGCCCAGGTCTTCGAGGCCGTCGGCCTCGACGAGGCCTTCGTCGCGAAGTACTTCAACGGCACCGCCACCAAGATCGGCGGCGCCGGCCTCGACGTCGTCGCCAAGGAGGTCGCGGCCCGCCACTCCAAGGCGTACCCCGCCTCCGGCGTCCCCTCCGCCCACCGCGCCCTCGACATCGGCGGCGAGTACCAGTGGCGCCGCGAGGGCGAGCCGCACCTGTTCGACCCGGAGACCGTCTTCCGCCTGCAGCACGCCACCCGCAACAAGCGGTACGACATCTTCAAGAAGTACACGGAGCGGGTGAACGAGCAGTCCGAGCGCCTGATGACGCTCCGCGGCCTCTTCGGTTTCACCTCCGACCGCCCCTCGATCCCCCTCGACGAGGTCGAGCCGGTCTCCGAGATCGTCAAGCGGTTCTCGACCGGAGCCATGTCCTACGGCTCCATCTCCCGCGAGGCGCACGAGACCCTCGCCATCGCCATGAACCAGCTGGGCGGCAAGTCCAACACCGGTGAGGGCGGCGAGGACCCGGAGCGCCTGTACGACCCGGAGCGCCGCTCCTCCATCAAGCAGGTGGCCTCCGGCCGCTTCGGTGTGACCTCCGAGTACCTGGTCAACGCGGACGACATCCAGATCAAGATGGCGCAGGGCGCCAAGCCCGGCGAGGGCGGCCAGCTGCCCGGCCACAAGGTCTACCCGTGGGTCGCCAAGACCCGGCACTCCACCCCGGGTGTCGGTCTGATCTCGCCGCCGCCGCACCACGACATCTACTCCATCGAGGACCTGGCTCAGCTGATCCACGACCTCAAGAACGCCAACCCGGCGGCCCGCATCCACGTGAAGCTGGTCTCCGAGGTCGGTGTCGGCACGGTCGCCGCCGGTGTCTCCAAGGCGCACGCGGACGTCGTCCTCATCTCCGGCCACGACGGCGGCACGGGCGCCTCGCCGCTCACGTCGCTGAAGCACGCGGGCGGCCCCTGGGAGCTCGGCCTCGCCGAGACCCAGCAGACCCTGCTGCTCAACGGCCTGCGCGACCGGATCGTCGTCCAGACTGACGGCCAGCTCAAGACCGGCCGTGACGTCGTCATCGCCGCGCTGCTCGGCGCCGAGGAGTTCGGTTTCGCGACCGCGCCGCTCGTCGTCTCCGGCTGCGTCATGATGCGCGTCTGCCACCTGGACACCTGCCCGGTCGGCATCGCCACCCAGAACCCGGTCCTGCGCGACCGCTTCTCCGGCAAGGCCGAGTACGTCGTCAACTTCTTCGAGTTCATCGCCGAGGAGGTCCGCGAGCTCCTCGCCGAGCTGGGCTTCCGTACCCTCGAAGAGGCCGTCGGCCACGCCGAGCTGCTCGACACCAGCCGCGCGGTCACGCACTGGAAGGCGCAGGGCCTGGACCTGGCCCCGCTCTTCCACGTGCCCGAGCTGCCCGAGGGCGCGGTCCGCCACGCCCTGATCGAGCAGGACCACGGTCTGGAGAAGGCCCTCGACAACGAGCTGATCGAGCTCGCCGCCGAGGCGCTGGGCGCGGCCACCGCCGAGGAGGCGCAGCCGGTCCGGGCCCAGGTCGCGATCCGCAACATCAACCGCACGGTCGGCACCATGCTCGGCCACGAGGTGACGAAGAAGTTCGGCGGCGCGGGTCTGCCCGCCGACACCATCGACATCACCTTCACCGGCTCCGCCGGCCAGTCCTTCGGCGCCTTCCTGCCGGCCGGTGTCACCCTCCGCCTGGAGGGCGACGCCAACGACTACGTCGGCAAGGGCCTCTCCGGCGGTCGGATCGTCGTCCGCCCGGACCGGGGCGCCGACCACCTGGCGGAGTACTCCACCATCGCGGGCAACACCATCGCGTACGGCGCGACCGGCGGCGAGCTGTTCCTGCGCGGCCGCACCGGCGAGCGCTTCTGCGTCCGCAACTCCGGCGCCCTTGTCGTCTCGGAGGGCGTGGGCGACCACGGCTGCGAGTACATGACCGGTGGCACGGCGGTCGTCCTCGGCGAGACCGGCCGCAACTTCGCGGCCGGCATGTCGGGCGGTGTCGCCTACGTCGTCGACCTCGACCGGGACAACGTCAACTCCGGGAACACGGAGGCGATCGAGGCCCTGTCGGACACCGACAAGGCATGGCTGCACGACGTCGTGCGCCGCCACCACGAGGAGACCGGCTCGACCGTCGCCGAGAAGCTCCTGGCCGACTGGTCCGTGAACGTGGACCGTTTCAGCAAGATCATCCCCACCACGTACAAGGCAGTGCTCGCCGCCAAGGACGCCGCTGAGCTCGCCGGTCTCTCCGAGCAGGAGACCACCGAGAAGATGATGGAGGCGGCGACCAATGGCTGACCCCAAGGGCTTCCTGACCACCGGGCGCGAGGTCGCCAAGACCCGTCCGGTGGGCGAGCGAGTCAAGGACTGGAACGAGGTCTACGTTCCCGGCTCCCTGCTGCCGATCATCAGCAAGCAGGCCGGCCGCTGCATGGACTGCGGCATCCCGTTCTGCCACAACGGCTGTCCGCTGGGGAACCTCATCCCCGAGTGGAACGACTACGCCTACCGCGAGGACTGGGCCCAGGCCTCCGAGCGGCTGCACGCCACCAACAACTTCCCGGAGTTCACCGGCCGCCTGTGCCCGGCTCCGTGCGAGGCCGCGTGCGTGCTCGGCATCAACCAGCCGGCCGTCACCATCAAGAACGTCGAAGTCTCCATCATCGACCAGGCGTGGGACCGCAACGACGTCAAGCCGCAGGCGCCCGAGCGCCTGTCCGGCAAGACCGTCGCCGTCATCGGCTCCGGCCCGGCGGGTCTCGCCGCCGCCCAGCAGCTGACCCGGGCCGGCCACACGGTCGCCGTCTTCGAGCGCGCCGACCGCATCGGCGGCCTGCTGCGCTACGGCATCCCCGAGTTCAAGATGGAGAAGCGGCACATCAACCGCCGCATCGAGCAGATGCGCGCGGAGGGCACCAAGTTCCGCACCGGCGTGGAGATCGGCCGCGACATCACGGCGACCGACCTGCGCAAGCGGTACGACGCCGTGGTCATCGCCGCCGGTGCCACCACCGCCCGCGACCTGCCCGTCCCGGGCCGGGAGCTGAAGGGCATCCACCAGGCGATGGAGTACCTGCCGCTCGCCAACAAGGTCGTCGAGGGCGACTTCGTGGCTCCGCCGATCACGGCCGAGGGCAAGCACGTCGTGGTCATCGGCGGCGGCGACACGGGCGCGGACTGCGTGGGCACCGCCCACCGCCAGGGCGCGGCCTCGGTCACGCAGCTGGAGATCATGCCGCGTCCGGGCGAGGAGCGGACGGCCGGCCAGCCCTGGCCGACCTTCCCGATGCTCTACAAGGTCACCTCGGCCCACGAGGAGGGCGGCGAGCGGGTCTACTCCGTCTCCACCACCCACTTCGAGGGCGACGAGGACGGCAACGTCCAGTTCCTGCACCTGGTCGAGGTCGAGTTCGTCGAGGGTAAGCTGACCCAGAAGCCGGGCACGGAGCGCAAGATCCCCGCCCAGCTGGTCACGCTCGCGATGGGCTTCACCGGCACGGACGTCGAGAACGGTCTCGTCTCGCAGTTCGGCCTGGAGCTCGACGAGCGCGGCAACATCGCGCGGGACGCGGACTTCGCCACCAACGTCGGCGGCGTGTTCGTGGCCGGCGACGCGGGCCGCGGCCAGTCGCTGATCGTCTGGGCGATCGCCGAGGGCCGCTCGGCGGCGCGCGGAGTCGACCGCTTCCTCACGGGAGCGAGCGACCTGCCCGCCCCGATCCGCCCGACGGACCGTGCCCTGACGGTCTGACCCCGGGGTCCACGGACCCCCCAAGACGTCCCGTACAACGACGTACGGAACTGAGCGCGGCGCCCCCCGAATGTCCCCGACCGG
Organism: Streptomyces sp. NPDC015346; assembly: GCF_043078785.1. Classification (NCBI taxonomy): domain Bacteria; kingdom Bacillati; phylum Actinomycetota; class Actinomycetes; order Kitasatosporales; family Streptomycetaceae; genus Streptomyces; species Streptomyces sp. NPDC015346. Next base: position 1,053,816 of record NZ_JBIBTW010000001.1, read on the forward strand.
ACGACTGGGCGGGCGCCGCGGCGCGTTCCGTCGGAACCAAGGACCTCAACGGCCCTTGTTCAGCAGCTCGTTGATCAGCGCGCCGTCCGACGGAAGCACCCGGCCGTGGCGCAGCGGCACCCCGAGGACCGTCGCCAGGGTCGTCAGGCCCGTGTCCACGGCCGCCTCGACGGCCACCGTCAGGCCCACCACGGCCGCCCGCCCCTCCCGGACGCCCGTGAGGGCCAGGCCCGCCGCGATCAGCAGGCCGGGCCACCACCCGCCCGCCGCGCCCAGGACCGCGTACGGCACCGTCCACGCCGTGCGCAGGGCGGCGGCCGCGTAGCGGTCCCAGGCCGCGTTCACGTCCTGGCGGGCCCCCTCCGGGGCCAGTTGCCACAGCCGCGGCCACACCAGGGCCATGTGCACCCCGTGCTGGACCCGGACCCGCTCCTCGACCGCGCCGAGCCGGCCCCCGATCCAGGTGGCGCGGTCCGGCAGTTCCGTACCGCCCCGCAGCCGGCCCGCCGCCCGCCGCAGCCGGCGCGCCCGGCCGGCCCACAGCCGGCCGACCCCCGACGCGAGCCCGTCCGCGCACAGCGCCGAACCCGCGACCGCGAGCAGCAGCATCACCAGTGCCACGGCCTTGCCCGAGGGCGTCGCGTACCGGCCCGTGCGCAGCCGCTCCAGCCACTCGATCGTCGCCGTCACGTCCACGGCCCCCGAACGGCCCGGCGTCAGCGCCACCACGCAGGCCACCACGAAGACGAGGCCCGGCAGGACGAGCCGGGTCAGCCAGCGCTCCGTGACCTTCTTGCCGACCTCCGAGAGGAACCCGTCCATCAGCCCGTCCCCCCGCCAGGCCCGCCCGGCGCCCCGCCCGGCCCGCCCGGCCTCCCGCCAGGCCCCTCGCTGTGCGCCGGCAGCGCCGCCGGCTTCAGCGGCACGCCGTCCGGATCGTCCGGATCCAGGTAGCACAGCGGCCAGGCGCCGGACTCGTCCCGCGTACGCCGGGCCGTGCACCGGCCCGTGGCGCGCGGGCAGCGGAAGACACTGCTCACCTCGGGCTCCTCGCTCCACAGCCCGGCCACGCCGATGCCGTCCTTGCGGCGCTCGCCGAAGACGAGAGAGGGGTCGTGGCCGAGCCGCCGCATCGCCGCCAGTGCGCTGCCACCCTCCCGTACCTCCTCGAAGACCTCCTCGAACTCCTCCAGGGCGTCGTCCTCCTCGAAGTCCCCCCGGACCACGGGGTACTGGTCGCACAGCCAGGTGCGGGCGCGTTTCTCCAGCGCGCGGTCGCTCAACGTCTCCTCCTCGGCAGCGGTCGGGTCAGGCCCCGACATGGATGTACGGCATCCAGACCTTCGGCTGGTACGGATGCTCCGCCCGCAGCTCCGCGAGCGCGGCGTGCAGTGCCCGCGGCGCCCGGGCCGCGTCCAGGACCCCGTCCCGTACGAGACGCCCGTACACCGCGTCCGTCACGGCCGGGGCGCTCCCGTCCTGCACCGGATACAGGCTGGCCAGGACGTGCCGGAAGCCGCCGAAGTGCAGCACCGCCGCCGGATGGGTCGCCTCGTCCGGGACCTCCGGGTCGGGAACGGCGGTGTCGCAGGCCGAGAGGAACGCGAACTCCGCGTCCACGGCCGGGACACGGGAGAGCTGGAGCGGGGTCAGGATCTCGCCGCCGCCGAGCCGCAGGCCCTCGCGGGCGATGCCGTGGCAGACGGCGTGGAACCGGGTGTGGGACGGCAGCAGGCGGGTGACGGCCTCGGCCGTCGCGCGCTCGTCGTGCAGCCGTACCGCCCCGGGCACGTGCTTCATGACGACCTCGGCCTCCGCGCCGACCTCCGGCAGATCGGGCTCCGGCACGGTCAGCAGCAGCAGCCGGTCCTCGCGGCCTGCGGGCTCCCGCACCGGTCGGCGGGCGTGCAGCAGCGAGGTGAGCGTCGGCGCGTACGAGGGCACGACACGGCCCGGCACCGACTCCCGTACGCCCCCGCGCCGGGCGCCTGCCGCGTGCAGCGGAAGATAGGTCGCGAGCCCCGTCGGACACCACCAGAGACGCGGCAACTCCCCGCCCTCCGCGGCCAGTTCCGGCAGCGCGTCGAGAACGGGACGGGCGACGGACTCCCACAGCCAGTCCAGCATCCGGGCGGCCGTCTGCGCCCGCCGCATCTCGGCCCGGATGACGAGCGCCTCGGCCGCCTCGACCCGGCCGGCCTCCGCTCCCGTCTCCCTCGCCCGCCGCAGCTCCGCGTGCGCCCGGACGAGCCGGTCGTCGGCGCGCGCCGTGCGGTCCAGGGCCTCCCGCACGCCGTCGTGGGTCAGGGCGTCCAGCGGTACGACGGCCGGGGGGCCCTCCGCGCGCACCAGCAGGGCGTGGCAGCCGATCAGGCTGACGTTCACGACCACGACCGGCCCCTCGGCGGCCGCCGCGCGCAGCGACGCGTACCGCGGGCTCCGCAGCACCCCCGCCGTCCGGGTCAGGGACTCCCACTCGCGGGCCAGGGCCGTGCGACGCTCGGCCTGCCCCGGCGTCTCCCGGCCGTCCCCCGGCGGCGGCGTGTCCAGCTCGTCCCGGATGGCGTCGAGCCGCGCGAACATCTCGGGGTTGTCCTCGCGCAGCCGGGACAGCTCGGTCGTCCGCAGGTCGAGCAGTTGCGACCACATCACGGTCCGGCCGCGCTCCAGGATCTCGACGGCCTGCTCGGGCCGGCCCGCACCCACGGCGGCGGCCGCCGCGTCGACCGCCAACTCGTTCAGGTCGGCGAGGAGATGGCGCTGGTCGTGGGGGGCGACACCGCGCCACACCACCAGCGGCAGCAGCTCCACGGCCGCCAGCGCGAGCCCGTCGGCGCCGGACGCCCACAGCCGCTCCTCGGTGTCGCTCACCTGCTCCGGTGCCACGCCCCCGCCGGCGATCTCCAGGGCGGTCGCCGTGGCGAAGGTGCCCCACAGCCGGGCCGCGTGGAGCCGGATGTCCGTCGGCAGCGCCGCGTTGCGCGCCGCGGTCGTGAAGGCGCGCGTGGCCTCCTCCCACAGCGCCGGAACCGGCTCCGGGTCCTCGTCGACCACGCTCAGGAGCACCAGGCCCAGGACGTAGCAGGCCTCGGCCTCGGCCGGGGTGCCCGGCTCCGCCCGTTCGACCAGGCCCCGGGCCGTCTCGTGGGCCTCGGCGAGCGACGCGGCGAACGACGCCGCCCGCGGGCCCTCCCGCGGTGCTTCGAGCAGGGCGAGGGCCAGCTGGAAGTGGCAGCGGGTGCCCCCGGCCTCCTCCTCGAGTGAGGCGCCCTCGCGCAGGGCCGCCACGGCGGCCTCCCACGCCGCCGTGCCGCCGATCCCCTCCCGTACCCCGCGCATCCGCTGCAACCCCAGGTTGTGCAGGGCGTTCACGCTGGGGCCCTTCCCCAACGGCCGCGCGCGGACGGCACGTTTGGCCGTCTCGACGGCCTCGCGCAGATCACCCTCGTCGCCGCTGAAGTCGAAGCGGGCGCCGAGGGCCTCGCTGAGCTGGATGAGGTACGGACGAGGGTCGAAGCCCTTGTGCCGACGGGGCGCGGCCAGCACCTCGCGCCGGATCAGGATCAACTCGTCGAGCGCCGCCGAGCTGCGCGTGTCCTGATAGCGCCGCCACAGCGCGTCCCCCAGGTTGTCCCGCAGCATCCACAGGAGCCGCGCCGACCTCCGCCCGGGCAGCGCCTGCATCCCGGCCAGACCGCGCCGGGCCGCCGCGAGACAGGCGTCGAGGGACGCCATCTCCTCCGTCCGCTCCACGCGGCTGAGCAGCGCCAGACTGTCGAGGGACGCCACCACCGCCTCGTTGAACGCGTTCACGCTCGGCAGCCGCCCCTGCCTGCGCAGCGGAGCGAGAGTGCGCCGGAGCGTCTCCACGTCCCCGGCCCTGACCGACTTCTCGGCCAGCCGGAACAGATACATCCGGACGACCAGGAGCGGGCCCTCGTAGAACCCGAGCGGTGCCCAGATCAGCACGGGGGCCGCCAGCACGTACATCATCAGCCACAGCTCGCGTACCTCGACGGACGCGGTGCTCCACAACCGTCCCGGGCTCTCCAGCAGATCGAAGCCCAGGCCGAGCGCGGTGTCGCGCACCGCCAGGGCCAGCAGGACGAGGCACAGGAAGAGGGCGACGCAGCCGAGCGGGAGCAGCACGCGGAGCGGCGGCCGGGTGTACCGCCAACTCTCCGCGATCAGAGGCTCGTAGCCCACGCGGACGAGCAGTCCGGCGACCAGCGGACCGAAGACGGCGAAGGCGACGACCTGCATCACGGTCATACCGGGCGGCGGCCCGTCCAGGTACACCGACAGGGCGCGCGCGCCCGGCAGTACGGCGTAGGCCGCCCCCAGGATCCACAGGCAGGCACGTAAGCCGGAAAGTGAGCCGGAAAGTGAGCCGAGACGCATGCCGGTCAGTCTTCCAGGGCGCCCCACGCCGGTGATCACGTACCCTCGGCATTCCGTACGGGATGAGGGAGGGGAGCCGTCCGTGGCCCTGAGTCTGCGCAAGGTCGAGGAGTCCGCGCCCGCGCTGGTGAGTCTCTACAAGTCGGCGGGGGTGTCCCTGCGGAAGCACGGCATGAGCGATCAGCGCGTCGCCGTGTATCTGGTCCTCGACTACTCCGGGTCGATGAAGCCGTACTACCAGGACGGCAGCGTCCAGGCCCTGGCCGACCGGGTGTTGGGGCTCTCGGCGAACCTGGACGACGACGGGCGGGTGCCGGTGGTCTTCTTCTCCACCGACATCGACGCCGAGACCGACATCTCGCTCGCCGACCACGAGGGGCGGATCGACCGGATCGTCGCCGGACTCGGTCACATGGGCAAGACCAGCTACCACCTGGCCATGGACGCCGTCATCGACCACTACCTCGACAGCGGCGCCACCGCCCCCGCACTGGTCGTCTTCCAGACCGACGGCGGACCGATCAACAAGCCGGCCGCCGAGCGGTACGTGTGCAAGGCGGCGAAGCTGCCGATCTTCTGGCAGTTCATCGGCTTCGGCGACCCGGACAGCCGCCAGTTCGAATTCCTGCGGAAGCTGGACGAGCTGGCCGTCCCCGACAAGCGTCCGGTCGACAACGCCGGCTTCTTCCACGCGGGGAAGGACCCGCGCCGGGTCCCGGACGCGGAGCTGTACGACCGGATCGTCTCCCAGTTCCCCGCCTGGCTGGCGGCGGCCCGGGCGCGGGCCATCGTGCGCTCCTGACCCAAATCCATTGGCTGCGAGGGCTGTACGCGGGTGATAGTGACGCCATGGGATCTCTGGTGCGACATGTGACGATCGACAGCTCCGACGCGTACGCCCTGGCCACCTTCTGGGCCAAGGTGCTGGACGCCAAGGTGTCCGACGAGGACCAGCCGGGCGACGAGGACGCCCTCGTCGAGACGCCCGGCGCTGGCCTCCTCTTCGTGACCGTGCCCGACAAGAAGTCGGTCAAGAACCGGGTCCACCTCGACCTCCAGCCGCAGGACCGCACGCGCGACGAGGAGGTCGAGCGACTCCTCGGTCTCGGGGCCACGCTGGTCGACGACCGGCGGACCCCGGACGGCAGGGGCTGGGCGGTGATGGCGGACCCGGAGGGCAACGAGTTCTGCGTCGAGCGGTCGGTCTCCGAGCGACCCGAGCAGGACGGTGCCTGACGTCGCCTGACGGTACGTCATGAGGCGCCGAGCACCTGAGCACGGCACCAGGACGGGGTGCCCCAGGCGTCCCGTAGGGGCCGTGCCTTGCGCAGCCAGAGGGAGAGGTCGAGCTCCTCGGTGTAGCCGACCGCGCCATGGATCTGCAGGGCGGTGCGGGCGGCCGCCCAGGCCGCCTCACCGGCGCTGACCTTCGCCGCGGCGAGATCGGTGCTCTCGAAGGTGAGCGCCGCTCCGAAGAGCAGGGGCCGGGCGAATTCGAGGCCGATCAGGGTGTCCGCGAGCCGGTGCTTCACCGCCTGGAACGAGCCGATCGCCGTCCCGAACTGGGTGCGCTGCCTCGCGTACGCCACGGTCCGGTCGAGCAGGGTGAGACCGACCCCGAGCGACTGGGCGGCGGTCGCGAGCATCGCCCAGCCGGCGGCGTGCGCGGCTGCGGCCACGACGGCGGGACCGGCGGCGAGCAGCTCGCCGCCGCCATCGGGCCGGGCGAACCGCCGCGCGGGATCCGCCGACACCCGCACGGGCCCGTGCCCGCGGGCGATCCGCAGCTCGTCGCCCACGACGACGAGCGTGAGCCCGGCGACATCCGCGTCCAGCGCGTACGCGTCTCGCGACGGCGCCGCACGTGTGGGCACCGCGGGCACCGGGAGCCTGGGCCCGGCAAGGGCGCCGTCCGTGGTGCCCACCCTCTCCCGGACTCCGTCCGGGGGGACCCCCATCGCCCCGCGGGACGATGGCCCACGACCAGGCAGAGCCGTGCCCGGCGGCATCGCCAGGGTCGTCACCGTCTCGCCCGAGGCGATTCCCGGCAGCAGGCGCTTCGCCGGGGCCACCTCGCCCCGCCGGGCCAGTTCCGTGAGCAGGGCCGACGCGGCCACCGTCTCCACCACCGGGCCGGGCACCGCGTGGCGCCCCAACTCCGTGAAGGCGACGGCCAGTTCCACGGGACCGGCGCCCACCCCCTCGTAGGCCTCCGGCACCGCGAGCGCGAAGACCCCCGCCTCCGCGAGCCGCGCCCACAGGGCGAGACCCGGTCCCGGATCGCCCGCACCCCAGGACCGTACCGCCGCCGGGGTGTCCGCGGCCGTGAGCAGGGCGTTCAAGGACCGGCCGAAGTCCCGCTGTTCGTCGGTGAGCCGGAACCTCATCAGCGGCGTCCCTTCGGCAGGCCGAGCAGCCGCTCGGCGATGATGTCCCGCTGGATCTCGTTCGTGCCCGCGTAGATCGGGCCCGCGAGCGAGAAGACGAACCCCTCGGCCCATGCGCCGTCCGCCCACTCGCCGTCCGACCAGCCGCCCGCCCCCGCCGCCGCCCCCGCCCCCGCCCCCGCCCCACGCTCCGACCCCGCACCCGCCCCACCTAGCAGGTCGAGCGCCGTCTCGTGCAGCGCGATGTCGTACTCCGACCAGAAGACCTTGTTGAGGCTCGACTCCGCCCCGATCGCCGCCCCCGCCGCGAACCGCGAGGCACCGGCCGCCGTGAAGAGCTGGTAGGCCCGCGCGCCGATCACCGCGTCCGCCACCCGGTCCCGCAGCCCCGGGTCCTCGCCGGTCGCGCGCCAGAGCCGGACGAGCCGCTCGGCCGCCGCCAGGAAGCGGCCGGGGGAGCGGAGCGTCAGACCGCGCTCGTTGCCCGTCGTGGACATCGCGATCCGCCAGCCCTGGCCGGGCTCCCCGATCACGTCCTCGTCGGGCACGAAGACCTCGTCCAGGAAGAGCTCGGCGAAGGCGGGCTTCCCGTCGAGCCGGCCGATGGGCCGGACGGTCACCCCGGGCGCCCGCAGGTCGAACATCAGATACGTCAGCCCCCGGTGCGGGCGGTCGGCCGCCGGATCCGTACGGAAGATGCCGAAGGCGCGGTCGGCGAAGGCGGCCCGCGAGGACCAGGTCTTCTGCCCGGACAGCAGCCAGCCCCCCGGCGTCCGTACCGCCCGCGAGGCGAGCGAGGCCAGGTCCGAGCCGGCCTCGGGCTCGGACCACGCCTGCGCCCAGACGACCTCGCCGGTCGCCATCGGAGGCAGCACCCGGGCCCGCTGCTCCTCGGTGGCGTGGTCGAAGAGGGTCGGGGCGAGCAGGCTGATGCCGTTCTGCGAGACCCGGCCGGGCGCCCCCGCCGCGTAGTACTCCTCCTCGAAGACCAGCCAGCGGAAGATGTCCGCGTCCCGCCCTCCGTACCGCTCGGGCCAGGACACCACCGACCAGCGGCCGGCGGCGAGCTCCGCCTCCCAGGCGCGATGGGCCGCGAAGCCCTCCTCGGTCTCCAGGGACGGCAGCGGCCCGGCCGGGACATGGGCACGCAGCCAGGCCCGGGCCTCCGCGCGGAACTCCTCCTCCTGAGCGGTGTACGTCAGATCCATCGGAGCATCCTTCCCTAACAAGTGTTTGGTAGGTTAACGTACGGTCATGAGCAGCGCCACGGACAGCGCCACGGGCAGCGCGACGGCCGGTGCCGAGGCCGGTGTCGAGGAGTTCCGCGCCGAGATACGGGACTGGCTGAAGACCCACCTCGGCGGCGAGTTCGCCGGACTCAAGGGCCTCGGCGGCCCGGGCAGGGAGCACGAGGCGTTCGCCGAACGCCTCGCCTGGGAACGGCACCTGGCCGCCCACGGCTGGACCTGCGTCGGTTGGCCGAAGGAGCACGGCGGGCGGGGCGCGAGCATCGAGGAGCAGATCGCCTTCCACGAGGAGTACGCCCTCGCCGACGCCCCCGCCCGCGTCAACCACATCGGCGAACAGCTCCTCGGCCCCACCCTCATCGCCCACGGCACCGAGGAGCAGAAGGCCCGCTTCCTGCCCTCGATCCGGGCGGTCGAGGAGCTCTGGTGCCAGGGCTACAGCGAACCCGGCGCCGGCTCCGACCTCGCCGCCGTCCGCACCCGCGCCACCCGCGAGGGCGACGCCTGGGTGGTGACCGGCCAGAAGATCTGGACCTCGCTGGCCCACGCGTCCCAGTGGTGCTTCGTCCTGGCCCGCACCGAGCCCGGCTCACGTCGGCACGCGGGACTCTCGTACCTGCTCGTCCCGATGGACCAGCCGGGCGTCGAGGTCCGGCCCATCGTCCAGCTCACCGGCACCAGCGAGTTCAACGAGGTCTTCTTCGACGGCGCGCGGACCGACGCCGCCCACGTCGTCGGCGCACCCGGCGACGGCTGGCGGATCGCGATGGCCACCCTCGGCTTCGAACGCGGTGTCTCCACCCTCGGCCAACAGGTCGGATTCCGCCGCGAGTTCGACGCGCTGCTCGCCCTCGCCCGCCGCACCGGAGCCCTCGACGACCCGCTGATCCGCGACCGGCTCGCCCGCTCCTGGACCGGCCTCGAAGCCATGCGCGCGAGCGCCCTGCGCGGCACGGAACCCTCCGTGGCCAAGCTGTACTGGTCCCACTGGCACCGCGACCTCGGCGAACTCGCCATGGACGTCCGCGGCGCCGCCGCCACGCTCGCCGCGGGCGATCCGTACGAACTCGACGCCTGGCAGCGGCTGTTCCTTTTCTCCCGCGCCGACACGATCTACGCCGGGTCCAGCGAGATCCAGCGCACCATCGTCGCCGAGCGGGTGCTCGGCCTCCCCAAGGAGCCGCGCCCATGACACCGCCGCCCTACCCCGAGGCGCACGGGCTGCTGACCGGCCGCAGCGCCGTCGTCACCGCCGCCGCCGGAGCCGGCATCGGCGGCGCCACCGCCCGCCGATTCCTGGAGGAGGGCGCCAGGGTGCTCGTCAGCGACGCCCACGCGCGCCGCCTCGACGAGACCGCCGCCGCGCTCGCCGCCGAGTTCGGCGACGGCCGGATCGACGCGCTGCCCTGCGACGTCACCGACGAGAGTCAGGTACGGCGGCTCTTCGACACCGCCGTACGGCTCCACGGCGGCCTGGACGTCGTCGTCAACAACGCCGGCCTCGGCGGCACCGCGGAACTCGCCGACATGACCGACGAACAGTGGACCCGCGTCCTCGACACCACCCTCAACGGCACCTTCCGCTGCACCCGGGCCGCCCTGCGGCGCTTCAAGGACTCCGGCGACCGAGGAGTGATCGTCAACAACGCCTCCGTCGTCGGCTGGCGCGCCCAGGCCGGCCAGGCCCACTACGCCGCCGCCAAGGCCGGCGTCATGGCGCTCACCCGCTGCGCCGCGATCGAGGCCGCCGCCCACGGGGTCCGCGTCAACGCCGTCTCGCCCTCGCTCGCCATGCACCCGCACCTGGTCAAGGTCACCTCCGCCGAGCTCCTCGCCGAACTCACCGAACGCGAGGCCTTCGGCCGCTATGCCGAACCCTGGGAGATCGCCAACGTCATCGTCTTCCTCGCCAGCGACTACTCCTCCTACATGACCGGCGAGACCGTCTCGGTCAGCAGCCAGCATCCGTAGGACCAGAATGGACGTGTGCCGAACACTGTCAGCAAGAACAAGAAGAAGACACAGGTGACCGCCTCACCGGAGCGGCGCCGGGAAATCCTCGACACCGCGGCCGAGGTGTTCGCCGCCCAGGGGTACAACGCCACCACCGTCCGCAAGATCGCCGACGCCGCCGGCATGCTCGCCGGAAGCCTCTACTACCACTTCGATTCCAAGGAATCGATGCTCGACGAGATCCTCTCCACCTTCCTGACCGAGCTGTGGGAGGGGTACGACGCCGTCCTCGCCGCCGGTCTCGGACCCAGGGAGACCATCGAGGCCCTCGTCACCGAGTCCTTCCGGGAGATCGACCGGCACCGCGCCGCCGTCGCCATCTACCAGAAGGAGTCCAGGCACCTCACCGCCCAGCCCCGCTTCCACTACCTCTCCGACTCGCAAGCGAAGTTCGAGAAGGCGTGGCTCGGGACGCTGGAGCGCGGTGTCCGGGCCCGGGTCTTCCGCGCCGACCTCGACGTCCGGCTCACCTACCGGTTCGTGCGCGACACCGTCTGGGTCGCCGCGTCCTGGTACCGCCCGGGCGGACAGCACAGCCCGGACGAGATCGCCCGCCAGTACCTGTCGATGGTCCTGGACGGAATCGCCGTACGTCCCTAGCCGCACGTACCCGGCCGTACGCCAGCCGTACGTATCCGGCCGTACGTCCCCGACCGTATGGAGGAGCAGTCATGGCCGAGGCCTACATCGTCGAAGCGGTCCGCACCCCGGTGGGCCGCCGCAGGGGCGGCCTCGCCGCCGTCCACCCCGCCGACCTCGGCGCCCACGTCCTGAGGGCGCTCGTCGAACGCTCCGGCATCGACCCCTCCGCCGTCGAGGACGTCGTCTTCGGCTGCCTCGACACCGTGGGCCCGCAGGCCGGCGACATCGCCCGTACGGCATGGCTCGCGGCCGGCCTTCCCGAAGAGGTCCCCGGCGTCACGATCGACCGCCAGTGCGGCTCCTCCCAGCAGGCCGTGCACTTCGCGGCGCAGGGCGTCCTGTCCGGCACCCAGGACCTCGTCGTCGCCGGCGGCACCCAGAACATGTCCATGATCCCCATCGCCTTCGCCTCCCGGCAGGCCGCCGAACCCCTCGGCCTGACCGACGGCCCCTACGCCGGCTCCGAGGGCTGGCGCGCCCGGTACGGCGACGCGCCCGTGAACCAGTTCCACGGCGCCGAGCTGATCGCCGCCACTTGGGGCATCACCCGCCGTGACCAGGAGGAATTCGCCCTCCGCTCCCACCGGCGGGCGGTGCGCGCGATCGACGAGGGCCGCTTCGCCCGCGAGACCGTCCCCTACGGCGACGTGACCGCCGACGAGGGACCGCGCCGGGACACCACCCTGGAGAAGATGGCCGGCCTGAAGCCGGTCGTCGACGGCGGCACCATCACCGCCGCCTGCTCCTCCCAGGTCTCCGACGGGGCCGCCGCCATGCTCCTCGCGAGCGAGCGCGCGGTCGCCGCCCACGGACTGACCCCCCGCGCCCGCGTCCACCACCTCTCGGTCCGCGGCGAGGACCCCATCCGGATGCTCTCCGCCCCGATCCCGGCGACCGCCCACGCCCTGCGGAAGACCGGCATGTCGATCGACGACATGGACCTGATCGAGATCAACGAGGCCTTCGCCCCGGTCGTCCTCGCCTGGCTGAAGGAGACCGGCGCGGACCCCGACCGGGTGAACGTGAACGGTGGCGCGATCGCCCTCGGCCACCCGCTCGGCGCGACCGGCGTACGGCTGATGACGACCCTCCTGCACGAACTGGAGCGCACCGGCGGCCGGTTCGGCCTCCAGACCATGTGCGAGGGCGGCGGCCAGGCCAACGTCACGATCATCGAGCGAGTGTGATCCTCGTCGCTGTCCCGCCCGGACGGGCGGGACGGCGTGCTAGTCTTTCCCTGTTGCTAGTTTTGGTACCCATGAACTTTATGTGCGCCTGACGGGAATGTTCCTTCAGGCGCAATTTTGTTTTCCGGACTCTCCGGGATGGGGACCCTACCTATTCAGGAGATTCACATGGCTACTGGAACCGTGAAGTGGTTCAACTCGGAAAAGGGCTTCGGCTTCATCGAGCAGGACGGCGGCGGCGCCGACGTCTTCGCCCACTACTCGAACATCGCGACCTCCGGCTTCCGTGAGCTGCAGGAAGGCCAGAAGGTCTCCTTCGACGTCACGCAGGGCCAGAAGGGCCCGCAGGCGGAGAACATCGTCCCCGCCTGATTGCCGTAACGCGTTTTCTCGCAGCCGGGACCCGCACCGCGCAGGTGCGGGTCCCGGCTCGCGCTGTGCTCAGGCCAGGAAGGCATTTCCCCTTATGACTCGCTCCGAAAAGCGGCCCCGTCGGGCCGCGGACTCCACTTCCGGGACCCCGTCCGGAAATGGATCGGGCCGCTCCGCGCGCGGCTCGGTTGCCCGCGACGGCTCGGGCGGCACCAGCACCCGTAACGCCGCCGGAAACGGCGGCGCGCGCCGCGGCTCCGGCGCAGCCCGGGGCAAGGGGGGTGCCGGACGCGGCCGAGGGCCGGCCACGCCTCCGCTGCCGCGTGAGTTCACCCTGCCCGAGACGCTGACGCCGGCCCTGCCCTCCGTCGAATCCTTCGACGCCCTCGACATGCCCGCGGCGCTCGTCAAGACGCTCAACGCCCAGGGTGTCACCGAGCCGTTCCCGATCCAGGGCGCCACCCTGCCGAACTCGCTCGCCGGCCGGGACATCCTCGGCCGCGGCCGCACCGGCTCCGGCAAGACCCTCGCCTTCGGCCTCGCCCTGCTCGCCCGCACCGCGGGCCGCCGCGCCGAGCCCAGGGCGCCGCTCGCCATGGTCCTCGTGCCCACCCGCGAGCTCGCCCAGCAGGTGACCGACGCCCTCACCCCGTACGCCACCTCCGTGCAGCTGCGCGTGGCGACCGTCGTCGGCGGCATGTCCATCACCAAGCAGGCCAACTCGCTGCGCCGCGGCGCCGAGGTCCTCGTCGCCACCCCCGGCCGGCTGAAGGACCTCATCGAGCGCGGCGACTGCCGGCTCGACCAGGTCGCGATCACCGTCCTCGACGAGGCCGACCAGATGGCGGACATGGGCTTCATGCCGCAGGTCGTCGCGCTGCTCAAGCAGGTCGAGCCGGACGGACAGCGGATGCTGTTCTCGGCGACCCTCGACCAGAACATCGACCGCCTGGTGAAGATGTTCCTCACCGACCCGGTCGTGCACTCGGTCGACCCCTCGGCGGGCGCGGTGACGACGATGGAGCACCACCTGCTCTACGTCGCCGACGAGACCGACAAGAAGGCCGTCACCACCCGGATCGCGGCCCGCGACGGCCGCACGATCCTCTTCCTGGACACCAAGCGGGCCGTGGACCGGCTGGTCAAGCGGCTCCTGGCGAGCGGGGTGCGCGCCTCCGGCCTGCACGGCGGCCGCTCCCAGCCGCAGCGCAACCGCACCCTGGACCAGTTCAAGACCGGCCAGGTCACCGTCCTGGTCGCGACCAACGTGGCGGCCCGCGGCATCCACGTCGACGACCTCGACCTCGTCGTGAACGTCGACCCGCCGATCGACCACAAGGACTACCTCCACCGCGGCGGCCGCACCGCCCGGGCCGGCGAGTCCGGCAGCGTGGTCACCCTCGTACTGCCCGAGCAGAAGCGGGACATGAGCCGGCTGATGTCGAACGCCGGCATCAGCCCGCGTACGGCGCAGGTCAAGTCCAGCGACGAGGAGCTGACCCGGCTCACCGGCGCGCGGGAGCCTTCCGGCATACCGGTCGTCATCGATGTCCCCCAGCCGCCTCAGCCCTCCGCCTCCACCGGCGCCCGCCGTGGCCGCCGCGGTGGCAACGGCGGCAACGGGGGCAACGGCGGTGCGAGCGCGGGCCGCTCCCGTACGGCCTCCGCCACCGGCCGCACCGCGACCGGCACCGGCCGCACGGCCGGCGGGACCGGCGGCCGTGCGGCCACCGGCGGCCGCCCGTCCGCCGCGGGCTCCGCCACCCGCCGCTCCGGCGGCGGACGCCGGGGCGCCGCCTAGGATCCGTCCTCGGGTCGCCCTCGGGTCGGCCCTCGGGTCGGCCCTCGGGTCTGTCCGACACGACCGCGCCGGTCCCCCGCTCGACGGGGGACCGGCGCCGTCATGTCACCAGGGTGTCGTGGAGCCGGAGCAGGTCGTGCGGGGTCAGGCCGAGGCCCTTCGTCAGATAGCCGTAGAGACCGCCGTAGCCGGACCGGACCTCGGTGAGCGCGCTGTCCAGGTACTCCGTCCGTACCTCCTGGAGCGGGATGATCAGGTTGGGGTTCTGCATCAGGCCGCCCTGTTTGAGGGCCTCCCGGACCTTCGCGTCGTGCGCGGCGCGGAAGGTGTTGGAGGCCAGGTAGTCGCCGACGGCCTGGTGTTCGGGTACGCCGAGGGCCTTCAGGAGGAGGTAGCTCGTCCAGCCCGTGCGGTCCTTGCCCGAGGTGCAGTGGTAGAGCAGTGGTGTCGCCTCCGGGCGGGCGAGGTCCTGGAAGGTCGCCGCGAACGCCGCGCGGTTCTCGGCGCTGGTGACGAAGCTGCGGTACACCTCGCGCATGAAGGCGGCCGCCCGGCCGCCGCCGAGCATCTCCTCCTGGCGGACCGGGTCGCGAGAGCCGATCGCCGCCAGCAGTTGCCCGAACAGGCCGTTGTCGGTGACGGGACGGGAGACCGGGGCGAGTCCGGCCGGGAGACGGTCCGCTCCGTCGTACCGCACCTCCAGCGGGATGCGGAAGTCCACGACCGTGCCGAGCCGCAGCCCGGTGAGGGTGGCGACGTCGGACTCGGTGAGCTTGCCGAGGTGGTCGGCGCGGTAGACCAGGCCGTGGCGGACCCGGTCACCGCTGTAGGTGAGATGGCCGCCCAGGTCACGGACGTTGACCGCGCCCTGGAGGGGGATGTGGCGGATCTCGGTGGTGCGGCGGGGTGCGGCCGTCGCGGTGGGGGAGAGGACGGCCGCCAGGGTGGTGGCGGTCGCCGCGCTCAGCAGTGCGCGTCTCGACAGGCTTCTCGGAAGGGGCATGGCCGGACTCCCTTACGGGGATGAGGGGTCACCCTGGTGGTGGCAGGGTGCGGAGCACGTGCGCGGCCTCGGACATGACGCGGCGGACGAGTTCCTCGCAGCTCGGGAGGTCCTCGATCAGACCCGCCACCTGTCCGGAGGCCATGACGCCGAGGTCGGTGCGGCCCTCGACCATGGAGGCCTTGAGGAGCATGGGGGTGTTCGCGGCGAGCAGGACCTGGCTCCACGACAGGTCCTTGCCGTGCTTCATCGCGAGCCCGTCGCGGATCATCCGCGACCACGACAGGCCCGAGAGCTTCCGGAAACCGGCCGCCCGGCGTACCGCCTGGGCCAAGGCCCGTGCCCGGCCCGCCCGTTCGAGGGCGGCGACCATCTCCGTACGGAGCATCCGGTGGGGCAGTCCGTCGACGGCGGTGGTGACGGTGACGTCCCTGACCGAGGCCGCCAGATACCGCGCCTTGACCGAGTCGGGAACGGTCGAGTCGGAGGTCAGGAGGAAACGGGTCCCCATGGCGATGCCGGCGGCGCCGTACGAGAGCGCCGCGACCAGACCGCGCCCGTCGTGGAAACCGCCGGCCGCGATCACCGGGATGCCGACCGCGTCGACCACCTGCGGCAGCAGCACCGTGGTCGCCACCTCGCCCGTGTGCCCGCCGCCCTCCCCGCCCTGCACGATCACCGCGTCCGCGCCCCAGGCCGCGACCTTCTCGGCGTGCCGCCGGGCCCCGATCGACGGGATCACGACCACACCCGCGTCCTTGAGCTCCGCGATCAGCTCCCGCGAGGGGGCGAGGGCGAAGGAGGCGACCCGGACGCCCTCGTCGACGATGATCCGCACCCGTTCGCGGGCGTCGCCCGCGTCCGCGCGCAGGTTCACCCCGAAGGGCCGGTCCGTACGGCTCTTCGTCTCGCGGACCGCGGCCCGCAGTCCGTCGACGCTCATGGTGGCCGAGGCGAGGATGCCGAGCGCGCCCGCCTCGGCCGCCGCCGAGACCAGCCGGGGCCCGGCGACCCAGCCCATACCGGTCTGGACGATCGGGTACCGGACGCCGGTCAGCTCGGTGAGCGCCGTCCTCATGACGCCGTGACCTCGCGGTCCCGCAGCCCGCCTGGGTCGATGACCTCCCGGATGAGCCGCAGCTCCTCGGCGGTCGGTTCGCGGGTGTACGGGACCTCGTCGCCGATCACCAGGTCGAAACCGGTGGCCCGCCTCACCTGGTCCACCGTGACGCCCGGGTGCAGGGAGGCGAGCCGCATCGAGCGGTCGGGCGTCTCGAAGTCGAAGACGCCGAGGTCGGAGACGACCCGGGGGATGCGGTGGAAACGGGTCGCCCCGGCGGCCGCGGCGCGGTCGTGGCCGACGCCGCAGACCATGTCGACGCGTTCGACGAAGACCCGGGGCGAGTGCCGGGGGATCCAGTAACTCACCGGATTGTTGAGCGTGTTGACCGGTGCCCCACGGACGCCCAGGAGCTGACGGGTGGGCCGCGACCAGTCGCCGACGCAGGAGATGTTCTGGTTGCCGTACCGGTCGATCTGGCTCGCGCCCATCATGACGTGCCGCTTGCCGCCGGTGACCATGGTGAGGTGGCGCCGATACGGCAGCCAGCCCTCGACCTGCCCGTCGAGGCCGACGAGCATCGCCTCGCCGTCGGTGAGCAGCAGCTCGGGGGCGAAGGAGCGTTTGGCGAGCCGGGCGCCGAAGGAGGAGACCGGGGCCATGGCGGCGGCGAGGATCTCGCCGCTGCCGCGCCAGGCGTCGGCGCAGGCCACGACGCAGTACTCCGAGCGACTGACGGCCTCCGCCCCACTTGCCTCGGCTTCACGTGCCGCTGCTCCTGTCACCGCTGCCCCTGTCACCGCTGCCCCTCTCCCCGCTGCTCCTCGTGCCAGGCCTGTACGGCCCGCTGGTAGTCGTCCTCGCTCTTGCCGGACAGGAACCGCTCGGCGAACGCGGGCCAGGGCGTGGTCGCGTACATCCGCTGGAAGGGCTCGTCGCGGTCGTGGTCGGGAGCGCAGGAGGTGAAGTGGGCGCCGTTCGGCGTCTCCACGACGCCGGTGACGCTGTGCCGCCCGACGAGGAGGGTCTGCGGGACGGTGTCGCTCCCGAAGCCGTCGACGAGCCGTTCGCAGGAGACGTACGCGGTGTCGGCGGCCTCGCAGAACAGGTCGTCGAAGTACGGGTCCGGGCCGAGGTACTGGCCGTTGCCGAGCCGGTCGGCGCGGTTGACGTGGACCAGGGCCGCGTCCATGCGCAGGGCGGGGACGGCGACGAACTCCTCGTAGCGGCCCTCGTCGTCCGCGTACGGCGACCGGACCGTCCGCAGCTCCGGGTTGACCGTCATCACGTCCGAGCCGAGACCGGCCCTGACCGGGAGGAACGGCAGCCGGTTGGCGGCGGCGTGCAGGCCCCACATGAACATCGCCTCGTCGAGTTCCGTCATCGCGAAGGCGCCGCGCTCTCGGGCGGCCCGGAAGTGCGGTTCGAGGGGGATGGAGTCCAGGGTGGTGAAGGCGGCGACGAGGCGGCGGATCCGTCCGGCGGCGGCGAGCAGACCGACGTCGGGGCCGCCGTAGGAGACCACGGTGAGATCGGTGATCTCGGACCGGAGCAGCGCTCTGACCAGTGCCATCGGCTTGCGGCGCGAGCCCCAGCCGCCGATGCCGATCGTCATCCCGCTGCGCAGCCGACCCACCACCTCCTCGGGCGTCATCGTCTTGTCGCTCGTCGTGTCGCCCGTCCTGTCACCCGTCGTCCTGTCGCCCGTCGTCCTGTCGCTCATGCCGGTCGCTCCTTTCCGAAGCCGGCGCGGACGCGGTCGGCGACACCGCTGAGACCGGCCTCGAAGGTGAAGCCCTGCTCGAAGCGGTAACTGCGGCGCACGTCCACCGGGTCGATCCCGTTGATGGCGGCCTTGGCGAGCCGGATCAGGGACCCGTCCTTGCGGGCGATCTCCTGGGCCAGGCCGAGCGCCGCGTCGAGGAGCCCGTCGCGCGGGACGACCCGCCAGACCGAGCCGTGGGCGTGCAGTTCGGCGGCGGTGACCGTGCGGGAGGTGTAGTACAGCGCGCGCATCAGGTGCTGCGGGACGAGCCGGGCGAGGTGGGTGGCCGCGCCGAGCGCGCCCCGGTCCAACTCCGGCAGCCCGAAGGTGGCGTCCTCGGCGGCCACGATCGCGTCGGCGTTCCCGACGAGCCCGATCCCGCCGCCCAGGCAGAAGCCGCCGACGGCCGCGACGACCGGCACCTCGCACTCGTACACCGCCGAGAAGGCCTCCGCGCAGCCGTGGTTGGCGCCGATGAGGGCCGCGTGTGCCGTGCCGTGCTCGCGCTGGAGCTCCTTGATGTCGACGCCCGCGTTGAAGCCGCGCCCCTCGGCGGTCAGCACCACGCAGCGGTTCTCCTGGTCGCGGCCGGCCGCGCGGACGGCGTCGGCGAGGTCGTACCAGCCCTGAACGGGGAGGGCGTTGACGGGCGGGAAGTCGACGGTGACAAGAGCGATGCCCTTGTCCGGGCGGGAGGTGGAGACACCCATGAGCGGATCAGCTACCTTTCCACCAAACATTTGTTAGGTGACTGCTTGGTGAGGAAAGGTAGCAGCCGATGGAGCTGGACGGGAGGGTCGCCGTCGTCACCGGCGGCACGCGAGGGGTCGGCGCCGGCATCGCCCGGGCCCTCCTGCGGGCCGGGGCGCGGGTGGTCGTCTGCGCGCGCAGGCCACCCGACGCACCGGTCGAAGAGGGCGGCAGGCGGGCCGAGTTCGCCCCGCTCGACCTGCGCGACCCGCACGCCGTCGAGGCGTTCCTCGCCGGACTCGACGCGACGCACGGACGGCTCGACGTGCTCGTCAACAACGCCGGTGGAACGCCGTACCGCCTGCTGGGCGAGGGCGAGGCGGAGCGTCACGCCCGGGTCCTGGCCCTCAACCTCACGGCCCCGCTGACCGTCTCCCTCGCCGCCTACGAGCGGCTGCGCGCCGCGCGCGGCTCCATCGTCATGATCGGCAGCGTCAGCGGAACCCGGCCCTCACCGGGCACGGCCGCCTACGGCGCCGCGAAGGCCGGCCTGGAGAACCTGGCCCGTTCGATGGCCGTGGAGTGGGCTCCGTACGTCCGCGTGAACACCCTCGTCCTCGGCATGGTCCGCACCGAGCTGTCACACCTCCACTACGGCGACGAGGCCGGGATCGCCGCCGTCGGCGCCACCGTCCCGCTCGGCCGGCTCGCCGAACCGAGCGAGGTGGGGGAGGCGGCGGTCTTCCTCGCCTCCGCACGGGCCGCGTACGTCACGGGGGCGTCGCTGCTCGTGCACGGGGGCGGGGAGCGCCCGGCCTTCCTGGACGCCGCGACCGTCAACACCGCCGACAAGGAGAGCTGACATGGCTGACATGGCTGACATGCGTCTGTGCGAAGGGCGCGTCGTGATCGTGACGGGCGCGGGGCGGGGCCTTGGCCGGGCGCACGCGCTCGCCTTCGCCGCCGAGGGCGCGCGGGTCGTCGTCAACGACCTCGGAGTGGACCTCGACGGAGCCGCCTCCGGGGAGTCACCGGCCGGACAGGTCGTGGAGGAGATCCGCGCGGCCGGCGGCGAAGCCGTGGCCCATGGCGGCGACATCGCGACGGGGGAGGGCGCGGCCTCGCTGATCGCCACCGCGCTCGACACGTACGGCCGACTCGACACCCTGGTCAACAACGCGGGCTTCCTGCGCGACCGGATGCTCGTCAACCTCGACGAGGACGACTGGGACGCGGTCATGAGGGTGCACCTGAAAGGCCACTTCCTGCCGCTGCGCCACGCGGTCGCCCACTGGCGCGCGGAGGCCAAGGCGGGCCGCGAGGTGGTGGCGCGGGTCGTCAACACCACTTCCGGGGCGGGCCTGTTGGGCAGCGTGGGGCAGGGGAACTACGCGGCGGCCAAGGCCGGGATCGTCGGACTCACCTTGGTCGCGGCGGCCGAGACGGGCCGGTACGGGGTGCAGGTCAACGCGATCGCGCCGGCGGCCAGGACCCGGATGACCGAGCAGGCCTTCGCGGACCTGGAGGGCGTACCGGAGGACGTCTCCCCCCTGGTGGTCTGGCTGGGCTCGGCGGCCTCGGCGGGCGTGACCGGCCGCGTCTTCGAGGCGGAGGCCAGCCGCATCACCGTCATGGAGGGCTGGCGGCCCGGCCCGACGACGGACAGGGGCCGGCGCTGGACCCCGGCGGAGGCGGGCGAGGCGACATCGAAACTCCTGGCCGAGGCGGAACCGCCGGGCCCGGTGTACGGGGCATAGGGCTCACGCCCACGGGACCTGCCGCCTGACCGACGGGGGCGGCTCGTTGCCGTACCGCCGGGTCGGCGGTCCGTCGCGCCGTGCGCCGGTCGATCGGCGGGGGCGGCTCGTTGCCGTACTGCCGGGTCGGCGGTCCGTCGCGTCGTGCGCCGGTCGATCGGCGGGGGCGGCTGTTGCCGTACCGCCGGGTTCGGCGGTCCGTCGCGCCGCCGTGTGCCAGTCAATCGGTGGGGGCGGCCCGTTGCCGTACCGCCGGGTCGGCCGGTCCGTCGCGCCGTGCACCGGTCGATCGACGCGGGCCGGCCTGTTCCCTTACCGCTGGAGTCGGCGGTCCGCCGTGCCGCCGTGCCGCCGTGTGCCAGTCAATCGGTGGGGCGGCCTGTTCCCGTACCGCCGGGTCGGCGGTCCGTCGCGCCGTGCGCCGGTCGATCGACGCGGCCGGCTCGTTCCCGTACCGCCGGGTCGGCCGTCCGTCGCGCCGCGCGCCGGTCAGCGGCAGCGGGGAGCCGTCCACTCCAGGCGGGTCCTGATCCGCGGATCTCGTACGTACTCGATGGCGGCCAGGGCCGTCTCGCGGGCGGTGCCCTCCGGGTCGCCGTCCGCGAGGATCGCGGCCAGCGCCTCGATCGCGCGCGGATCCTGACGGATCGCCAGGCCGCGAGCCGCCTCGGCCACCGCGTCCGGGTCGGGGTCCCCGAGCCGCGCCACGAGCGCGTCCCGGAGTACGGGGGTGTCCTCGGGCACCTCCGCGAGGGCCAGGGTCGCCCAGTCCCGCACCCCCGAGTCGTGGTCCCGGCTCAGCCGGATCAACGCGCCGACGGCGCCCGGGTGCCCGGCCGGCACCATCCCCGTGAGCGCGCACCCGACCGCCCGCCGCACCTCCGCGTCGCCATGCCCGGCGAACGCCACCACCTCGTCCACGGCCGCCGGATCCCCGATCCGCCCCAACGCCGTGACGACGGCGAGCGCGGGCTCGCGCCGCGCACGGTGCCCGTCACCGCGTGCGGGCGCCCGCCCCGCCGCCCGGCCGTCGGCCGGTGGGATCTCCGGCCCCGACGCCCGGTCGTCGGCCGGTGGGATCTCCGGCCCCGACGCCCGGTCGTCGGCCGGTGGGATCTCCCGCCCTGGACGGGCCCCGTCCCCCGGCGCCAGCTCGCGGGCCAGGCGGCGCAGCGGCGGCAGCGACCTCGGCGCCCAGGCGGGCAGGCGGCCCAGGACGTCCGCGCCGAGGGCTTGGCGCAGGGGGTCATCGCCCGCCTCGCACCAGGCGAGAGCCGCCGCGACGGTCTCCTCGTCGCCGCGCGCGGCCAGGGCCGTGACCGCCTCCGTCCAGTCGTCCTGGTCGGGGTCGCCGCAGCCCAGTGCCCGTTCGGCGAGCTCCTCGCAGGGCACCCGGACGCCGAGCGCGGTCTCCAGGAGCGTGGCGATGGCGGCGTGCCCGGTCTGCTGTTCGTTGCCGCTGCCGGGCGCGCCGTCCTCGCGCAGCAGGTCGACGACGACGGTCACTCCGCCGTCCTCGGCGACGCGGCGGACGACCGCCTCGTACGGTTCGGCGCCGTGCGTCTCCAGCAGCCCCCGCAGCAGCGCGCCCGCGACGTCCACGCCGATCCAGCGACGCGCCTCGCGCAGGGCCTCCTCCCGGTGGCCCGCGCCGTGGTCGAGCAGCGCCCGCACGCTCGCGGCCGAGCCGCGCCGGGCCGCCGCGACCAGGGGCGGCAGCCCGTCGCTGCCCGGGCGTCCCGGGTCCGCCCCGTGCTCCAGGAGGAGCCGTACGGTCTCCGCGTGCCCGAGCCGTACCGCCCAGTCCAACGCCGTGAAGCCGTACGCCTCCTCCTGGTCGGCGCGCGCCCCCGCCGCGAGCAGCGCCCTGACCACCTCGGTGTGCCCGCCGCACGCCGCCCCGCACAGCGGAAGGTCCCCGGCACCCTCGCCGCTGCCCCGCGCGGGGTCGGCCCCGGCGGCCAGCAGGAGGCGGACGATCCCGGCCTCGTTCGCGAGGGCGGCCCGGTACAGCGCGGTCTCCCCCTCCGAGTCGGCCTCGGGGGACTCCCCGGCCCGGAGGGCGCGGACGGCGGCGTCATCGTCCCCGTCGAGAATGGCGTCGAACAGCGTGCTCATCCAGCGACTTTCACCCGAAAGGTACGTACGGCGCAAATGATTACGCGCCTCAGGTGATGACGCGCCTCAGGGGCCCCACCCACCCCCCACCCCCCACCCCCTCGTGCCCTACGCGTCACACTCCAGCACCGACTCGCACACCCGGCACCGCACCCGCACCCCGCGCCCCCCGGCCGGCACCCGCAGCCGCTGCCAGCACACCGGGCACGGGAAGGAGACCCTGGTCGCCGGCCCGCTCCCCTCGAAGGCGTACGGCAGCCCCGCCGCCGCCCGCCCGTAGCGGCGCTCCTTGGCGTACCGGTGCCGCGCCGCCCACCCCGCGCCCGCCAGCGGAGGCCGGCGCCCGTCCCGCGCCGCCGTCTCCCGTCCCCGGCCCCACGCCTCGTACGCCTGCGGGCTGGTGAACCAGGGCGACGGGTCCTCCCCGAACGCCGCGGCCCGCTTCGCCAGCACGTACCCGAACTCCTCCGGCGTCAGATAGCCCAGCTTCTGGTGGGAGACCGCGTCCTCCCGGAACGCGTCGAGCAGCAGCCACCCCGCCCCGAGATAGGTCGTCACCACGTCGGTGAGGATCTCGTTGTCCCGGGTGCCGGGGAAGCCGAGGTCCAACCGGTGCAGCAGCACATGCGTGATCTCGTGGGCCAGCGCCGCGCCCACGTCCCTGCGGTGGAGGCGGAAGCGATCGTTCAGCTCGATGAAGTACTCGGGGCCGGCCGCCAGTTCGACGCTCGCCGCGTGCTCCATCCGGCGGAAACTCACGATCATCCGCGCCTCGGGCAGCCGCAGCTGCCGCACGAGCGCCCTGGCCACCCGCTGCGCCCCGAGGTGGAGGTCGTCCTCGTCGCCGAAGGCCACGTCCGCCGCCGCCACGCTCGTGGCGTACCGCCGTACCCCGTCCGCGGAGAGCCTCCGGTACAGCGCGGTGATCGAGGCCCGGACCGCGTCGAGGTGCGGGAACCCGTGCGTGACTTCGCCGTTTCCGCCGCCGTTCGGCACGTCGTCACCCCCTTCTCTCCACTGTACGAGGACGCTGGGGCAGGCGAAGCGCTGGCCGAAAACGAGTTCTTGTGGCCCCCGCGAAGCCTTGCCCATAATCCGGACCAAGCTTTGACGGGCACATGCCATCAAGGCTCAACCCCCCATGAAAGGCAGACACTTGAAGAAGAACCGATTGGTCCGCGCGCTGCAGAGAATCGCCGCGGCCGGCGCCGTCGTCCTCGCCGCGGTCAGCCTCCAGCCCTCCACCGCCTCCGCCGCGCCCACCCCCGTCGTGGGCGGAACCCGGGCCGCGCAGGGCGAGTTCCCCTGGATGGTCAGGCTCTCCATGGGCTGCGGCGGCTCCCTGCTGACCCCGCAGATCGTCCTCACCGCCGCCCACTGCGTGAGCGGCTCCGGCAACAACACCAGCATCACCGCCACCGCCGGAGTCGTGGACCTGCAGAGCGGCAGCGCCATCAAGGTCAGGTCCACCAAGGTCCTCCAGGCCCCCGGCTACAACGGCACGGGCAAGGACTGGGCCCTGATCAAGCTCGCCTCGCCGATCACCTCGCTGCCCACCCTCAAGATCGCGGACACCACCGCGTACAACAGCGGCACGTTCACCGTCGCCGGCTGGGGCGCCACCCGCGAGGGCGGCGCGCAGCAGCGGTACCTGCGCAAGGCGACCGTGCCGTTCGTCTCCGACGCCTCCTGCCAGGCGGCGTACGGCAGCTCCCTCGTCCCGTCCGAGGAGATCTGCGCGGGCTACAACGAGGGCGGGGTCGACACCTGCCAGGGCGACTCCGGCGGCCCGATGTTCCGCCGGGACAACGCCGGTGCCTGGATCCAGGTCGGCATCGTGAGCTGGGGCGAGGGCTGCGCACGGCCCGGCTACCCCGGCGTCTACACCGAGGTCTCGACCTTCGCCTCCGCGATCAAGTCCGCCGCCGCGACGCTGTGACCCCGTGACGCGGTAGGTGTACGTGTACGTGTACGGGGGTGGGGCCCGCCTCCGTACACGTACCGCGCGTACCGCACGCCCGTACCTCACGCCCGTACCGCATGTACCGCACGCCCGTACCGCATGTACCGCAGCGCGTGCGGCGCCCACCGCGCGCTTCCTACGCCAGCTCCACCCGCCCCGGCGCCCCGCCCTCCAGCTCCAGGACCCACACCTCGTTGCCGCCCTCCCGCAGCACCGGACCCGGCACGAACAGCGAGTCCTGCGGACCCACGTCCCAGAACCGCCCCAGGCAGAAGCCGTTCACCCACACGAAGCCGCGGCCCGCACCCGGCAGGGAGAGCGCCGCGTCACCGGGACCCGCGACCTCCACGACCGCCCGGTACAGGCCGGGAGCCCCACCCGCCGCCGGACCGAACGGCACCTTCCCCACGGCCCCCGCCTCGAACGCGTCCAGCCGCAGCCCCCGGGCCCGTACCCCGTGCACGTACTGCCGCTCGTGCCGCACCCCGCCCGTGATCCCCTTCGGCTCACCCTGGCGCGGCCCGTAGTTGACCCGGCCCAGCGACTCCACCCACAGCTCGACCACCGCGGGCCCCGCCACCGGTTCCGGCAGCACCGCGTCCTCCGTCGTCAGTACGCCCGCCCGGACCCCGTCCACGAACACCGTCGCACGGTCCCGCAGCCCGCTCACCGACAGTGGATACGGCTGCCGGGGCCCGGGAATCTCCACGCGATAGCGGACCACCCCCCGCTCCACGCCCAGCTCCTCGAAGGTCGGCGGCACCGGGGCCACCGCCTCCTCGTCGCCCAGCACCTCCAGGACCTCCGCCAGCGGAGCCCACTCGGCCAGGGCCCCGGCCACCGGAGCGGCGATCCGCCGCGGCGGCCCCGGCACCTCCGGCAGCGGACCCTCCGCGAACTCCGCGAGCACCTCCCGGAAGCGCCAGAACTTCTCCGTCGGCAGCCCCGCCTCGTCCACCGGCGCGTCATAGTCGTACGAGGTCACCGTCGGCCGCAGCTCCCCCTCGTGCAGCGCACCGGCCCGGTTCGCCCCCGCCCAGCCCGCGAAATTCGTCCCGCCGTGCGCCATGTAGACGTTCACCGACGCCCCGCACTCCAGGATCTCCCGCAGCGTCGCCGCCGCGTCCTCCGCGTCCCGTACGGAATGCTCCGTGCCCCAGTGGTCGAACCAGCCGCACCAGAACTCCATGCACATCAGCGGCCCCGACGGCTGATGCCGCCGCAGCGCCGCGAACGCCTCCCGCGCCCCCGAACCGAAGTTCGCCGTCGCGAGCACCCCCGGCACCGAGCCGCCCGTCAGCATGTGGTCCTCCGGCCCGTCCGACGTGAACAGCGGCACCCCCACCCCACAGTCGAGCAGCAGATCCGCCACCCGCCGCAGATACCCCTGGTCCGAGCCGTAACTGCCGTACTCGTTCTCCACCTGGACCATGATCACCGGGCCGCCGCGGTCGATCTGCCGCGCCGCGACCTGCGGAAGCAGCGCCCGGAACCAGCGCTCCACCTGCTCCAGGTACTCCGCGTCGTCCGTCCGCACCCGCCGACCGAGCGAGCCCGTCAGCCAGTGCGGCAGCCCGCCGTTCTCCCACTCGGCGCAGATGTACGGCCCCGGCCGCACGATCGCCCACATCCCGGCCCGCTCCACCGCGTCCAGGAACCGGCCGAGCGCGGCCACATCCCCGTACCGGCCCGGCTCCGGCTCGTACAGATTCCAGGGGACGTACGTCTCCACACAGTTCAGCCCCATCGCGCGGAGCATCTCCAGGCGGTGCCCCCACTGCTCCTCGTGCACCCGGAAGTAGTGCAGCGCCCCCGACAGCAGCCGCACCGGCCGCCCGTCCAGGAGGAAGTCCTCGTCACCCACAGCGAACGTGCTCATGGACTCACCCTCGCCCTCTGGCGGCGGACCGGTCCATGGACAAAGATCGTCGCTGTTTGGACGTAAGGAGCCCGAGCCGATGTACCACACCTGGATGCGCTACTTCACGCCCAGCCCGGTCCACCACCGCCTCGGGCTCGTCTGTCTCGGCGTCGGGCTGCAGCACGGCACCCTGCCCACCGTCGGCCCGCGCACCCTCGACCACCACGTGGCCGTCGTCGTCAGCGCCGGCAGCGGCTGGTACCGCGGCCCCGACGGACGGCGCACCACCGTCACCGCACCCGCCCTGATCTGGCTCACCCCCGGCATACCCCACCACTACTCCGCCGACCGCGGCACCGGCTGGGACGAGAGCTTCGTCGACTTCGGCGGCCCCGCCACCGCCACCTACACCGAACTCGGCTACATCGAGCCCGACCGGCCCGTCGTCCCGCTCTCCGACGCCGCGGGACCACGCGCCGTCATCGGCCGGATCGCCCGCGCCGCCCGGCGCGGCAACCCGCTCCTGGAGGTCGAGACCGGCGCCGCCGTCCACGAACTCCTCGTCGCGCTCCGCCGCGCCCGCGCCGACACCAACGCCGACGGCGACCCCGTCCTGACCGCCCTCGCCCGCGACGCCTTCCAGCCGCTCTCCGTCGCCGAGCACGCCGCCCGGCACGGCATGACCCCGGCCGAGCTGCGCACCGCCGTACGGCGCGCGGCCGGCTGCAGCCCCAAGGACTACCTGCTCTCCATCCGGCTCGGCCGCGCCAAGGAACTCCTCGCCGCCACCGAACTGCCCGTCGCGGCCGTCGCCCGCCGGGTCGGCTACGACGACCCGGCCTACTTCTCCCGGCTGTTCACCCGGAGGGTCGGCGCTGCCCCGATCCGCTTCCGTGAACAGCAGGGCAGGACCGTGCCGGGCGGCTGGAGCAACCGGATCCCGGATCCCGAACACCCTCCGACGATCGCCACCCGCTCCGTCTAAGCTCGCTGCTCATGAGCGACATCGACGAGTCCGTGACCGCGGAACTGACCCGGCTCCGCGAGAGCATCGACAACATCGACGCGGCGGTCGTACACATGCTCGCCGAGCGCTTCAAATGCACCCAGCAGGTCGGCGTCCTCAAGGCCAAGCACCAGCTGCCGCCGGCCGACCCGACACGCGAGGCCAGCCAGATCACCCGCCTGCGCGAGCTCGCCGAGAGCGCGAAACTGGACCCGGCGTTCGCGGAGAAGCTCCTGAACTTCATCATCGCGGAGGTCATCCGCCACCACGAGACGATCGCGGACGGGGCGAACGGAGCGAACGGGGCGAACGGGGCGACCCGGGACGCGGCCAACGCGGACGGAGCACGCTGATGGGCCGCGTCACCCTCTTCACGCTCGGCGGAACGATCTCCGCACGCGGCGGCGACGCCACCCGCATGACGGGCGCGGAGGTGGTGGCGGGCCTCGGCGTCCCCGGCGTGGAGGTCGAGCTGCGCGACTTCCGCCGGCTGCCCAGCTCCTCCCTGACCTTCGAGGACCTCGCCGCGCTCGCGCACGACGTACGGGAGACGGTCGCCGCCGGCTCCGGCGTCGTCGTGGTCCAGGGCACCGACACCCTGGAGGAGACCGCCTTCCTCCTCGACCTGCTCTGCCCGACGGACCGGCCGATCGTCGTCACCGGCGCCATGCGCCGCCCCGACCTGCCCGGCGCGGACGGCCCCGCCAACCTGGCGGCCGCCCTCACGGTCGCCGCCGACCCCCGCTGCCGCGACCTCGGCGTCCTGGTCGTCCTCGCCGACGAGATCCACGCGGCCCGGCACGTCCGTAAGACCCACACCACCTCCGTGGCCACGTTCGCCTCCCCGGGCGCCGGCCCCCTCGGCGCGGTCGTCGAGGGCGAGACGAGGATCCTGCTGCGCCCCACCACCCCCTCCGCGATCCGCCCCCTGCGGTTCGACCCGGCGGTACGGGTCGCCCTGCTCACCCTCTCCCTCGGCGACCGCGGCGAACTCCTCGAAGCCGTCGACTCCCGCTTCGACGGCCTCGTCCTGGCCGCCTTCGGCGCCGGACACGTCCCCGACCGGCTGGTCGAGCCCCTGGCGGAGCTGGCCACCCGTATCCCGGTCGTCCTCGCCTCCCGCACCGGCGCGGGCGCCACCCTCACCCACACCTACCGCGGTCCCGGCTCCGAGTACGACGTCCTGCACCGCGGCCTCATCCCCGCAGGACCCCTGGACCCGCCCAAGGCCCGCCTCCTCCTCCACGCCCTCATCTCCAGCGGCGCCGCCGGACCGGCCGGCTACGACCGCCCCCGCATCACCGCCGCCTTCACCCACCTCAACGGCGCCGGCCTCGCCTGAGAGCGGAACCCCCACGAGCTGGAACCCCTCCACGAGCGGGAAGACACCACGAGCCGCGAAACACCATGAGCAGGGGAAACCCCCTGCCGCGTCCCCGCGCCGTCAGGCAGCATGGCCCCATGTCCGTACTGACGCGCGACGAAGCGCAGACCCGTGCCCAGCTCCTCGACGTCCAGCACTACGCGGTCGACCTCGACCTCACCACCGGCGACGAGACCTTCGAATCCACCAGCGTCATTCGCTTCACCGCCCGCACCGCCGGGAACACCTTCGTCGAGCTCAAGCCCGAGACCCTCCACTCCGCCCTCCTCGACGGCGAGCCCCTCGACACCGGCTCCCTCGACGGCAACCGGCTCCCCCTCACCCTCACCGAGGGCGAACACATCCTCAGCGTCGCCACCACCATGCGGTACTCCCGTACCGGCGAGGGCATGCACCGCTTCACGGACCCCACCGACGGCGAGTCGTACGTCTACACCCAGCTCTTCATGGAGGACGTCCAGCGCGTCTTCGCCGCCTTCGACCAGCCCGACCTCAAGGCCGTCTTCGAGCTGGCCGTCACAGCCCCCGAGGGCTGGACCGTCCTCGCCAACGGCATCACCGAGCAGCAGCCCGACGGCCGCTGGAAGGCCGCCGCCACCCCGCTCCTCTCCACCTACTTCGTCTGCGTCGCCGCCGGACCCTGGCACTCCGTCCGCACCCGGCACGCCGGGCTCCCCTTCGGCATCCACTGCCGCCGCTCCCTCGCCCCCCACCTCGACGCCGACGCCGAGGAGATCCTCGACGTCACCAAGGCCTGCTTCGACCGCTTCCACGAGAAGTTCGAGGAGCCCTACCCCTTCGACTCCTACGACCAGGCCTTCGTCCCCGAGTTCAACGCCGGCGCCATGGAGAACCCCGGCCTCGTCACCTTCCGCGACGAGTTCGTCTACCGCTCCGCCGTCACCGTCACCGAGCGCCAGACCCGCGCCATGGTCATCGCCCACGAGATGGCCCACATGTGGTTCGGCGACCTCGTCACCCTGCGCTGGTGGGACGACATCTGGCTGAACGAGTCCTTCGCCGAGTACATGGGCTACCAGACCGTCAACGAGGCGTGCTCCGACCGCTTCCCCGACACCTGGATCGACTTCGGCATCGCCCGCAAGGCCTGGGGGTACGACGCCGACCAGCGGCCCTCCACCCACCCCGTCGCCCCCGACCCCGACGCCGTCCCCGACACCGCCTCCGCGCTGCTCAACTTCGACGGCATCTCCTACGCCAAGGGCGCCTCCGCCCTGCGCCAGCTCGTCGCCTGGATGGGGGAGAAGGACTTCCTCGCCGGCATCAACACCCACTTCAAGCGCCACAAGTTCGGCAACGCCACCCTCGCCGACTTCATCGACAATCTCGCCTCCGCCACCGACCGCGACGTCCACGGCTGGGCCGAGCGGTGGCTGCGCACCACCGGCGTCGATACCCTCACCCCCACACTCGGCGGCGACGAGACCCGCACCACCCTCACCGTGGGCCACGACGGCAGCCGCCCGCACCGCATCGCCGCCGGCGTCTACGACCGCGACCTCATCGACGCCCGGCGGCTCGTGGCCCGCGAGCGCCTGGAGCTCGACGTGCCGCAGACCGCGCCCGTCGACCTTCCAGGGCCGTGCCCCGCCCTCGTCGTCCTCAACGACGGCGACCTCACCTACGCCAAGGTCCGCCTCGACGAGGCCTCCCTGGAGACCGCCCTGCGCGGCCTCTCCGGCATCCCCGGCGCCCTCACCCGCGCCGTCGTCTGGAACACCCTGCGCGACATGGTCCGCGACGGCGAACTCGCCCCCGCCGCCTACCTGGAGGCGGCCCACGCCCACCTCCCCGAGGAGAGGGACCTCGCCGTCGTCCAGGGCGTCCTCTCCTTCGCCCGCGCCCAGATCGCCGACCGCTACCTGCCGGCCGAGGAACGCCCCGGCGCGCTCGCCCTCCTCACCTCCCTGGCCCGCGACCTCATCCGCCGCACCGAGGACGGCGACGCCCCCGGCCTGCGCCTGACCGCCGTCCGCACCTTCATCGACAGCGCGACCCAGCCCGACACGATCGCCGCCTGGCTCGCCGAGGGAACCGTCCCCGGCGGCCCCGAGGTCGACCCCGAGCTCCGCTGGCGCATCCTCGCCCGCCTCGCCGTCCTCGGCGCCGTCGACGAGGCCGCGATCGACGAGGAACTGGCGCACGACCCGAGCGCCACCGGCCAGGAGGGAGCGGCCCGCTGCCGCGCCGCCCTGCCCGACCCCCAGGCCAAGGCGGCCGCCTGGTCCCGCCTCTTCGACACGGACGACCTGTCCAACTACCTCTTCACCGCGACGGCCCAGGGCTTCTGGCAGCCCGAACAGGCCGAGCTGGTACGGGAGTACGTGCCCCGCTTCTACCCCGCAGCCATCGCCCTCGGCGCCCGGCGCGGCCCCGCGATGGCGGAGGCCGCGGGCCGCTACGCCTTCCCCGCGTACGCCGTCGACGCCGCCTCCCTCTCCCTCGGGGAGACCCATCTCAACGAGAACGCGATGATCCCGGCCCTCCACCGCAAACTCGCCGACCAACTCGACGACCTCCGGCGGGCCCTGCGCGTCCGCGGCGCGTAAGGGGGGCGCCGCCGGAGCCGGGGCGGCTCCGGCGGCCCGCCCATGGCCGCCCGACGGCCCGGCCGCTCGACGGCCCGGCCGCCCCCGGACCGGCCGCCCGACGGCCCGGCCGCCCAACCCCCCCACCCCCCACCCCGCCGTCGGGGCCCTCTCCCCGTCCCCCGTCCCTCGTTCGGGTTGCTTGGCGTCGCTCGGCGGACAAACCCGTAGAACCCCCGGCAGGGTGGTGCCATGTGTGCCGTGCCCACGCCGAACTCCCCGCCCCTCGCCGGAGGTCCGTCCGGACCGGCAGCCCTGCGCCCGCTCCTGGACACCGTCCTCACCGCACTCCACGACGGGGCCCTCACCCGCGGCGGCCCCCTGCCCGCCGGAGGGCCCGACGCCGTCGCCGCCCGCGTGCGCGAGGCCCTCGGCGAGGTCGTCCCCGACACCGGCACCGGCGCCGACGCCGCCCTCCACAGCCTCGTCCACGCCCTCGCCGCCGGCTCGGCGGACCCCGCGGACCCGCTCTGCGCCGCCCACCTCCACACCCCGCCGCTCGCCCTCGCCGCCGCCGCCGACCTCGCCGCCTCGGCGCTCAACCCCTCCATGGACTCCTGGGACCAGGCCCCCGCCGCCTCCGCCCTCGAAGCCCTGGTCACGCAAGCCCTCGCCGCCGAGGTCTACCCGGGCGCCTACCCGGACGCCCCCCGGCCCGACGCCCTCGTCACCACCGGCGGCACCGAGGCCAACCAACTGGCCCTGCTCCTCGCCCGCGAACGCCACGGCCCCGGACATCCCGTCCAGACCGTCGTCGGCGCCAACGCCCACCACTCCTTCCACCGCGCCGCCTGGCTCCTCGGCCTGCCCGAACCGGTCACCGTCCCCACCCCCAACGGCACCCTCGACCCCGTCGCCCTCGACGAGGCGCTCACCGACCTCCACGGCCCGCTCCTCGTCGCCGCGACCGCCGGCACCACCGACACCGGCCGCATCGACCCCCTCCCCGAGATCGCCGACCTCTGCGCCGCACACGGCGCCGAACTCCACATCGACGCCGCCTACGGCGGCCCACTCCTGTTCAGCGACGCCCGCCGCACCCTCCTGACCGGCCTCGACCGCGCCCGAACCGTCACCCTCGACCTGCACAAACTGGGCTGGCAACCGGTCGCCGCCGGACTCCTCGCCGTACGCGACGCCGCCGACCTGGCAGCCCTCAACCACACCGCCGACTACCTCAACGCCGACGACGACACCGAGGCCGGCCTGCCCGACCTCCTCGGCCGCTCCCTGCGCACCACCCGCCGCCCCGACATCCTCAAGACCGCGGTCACCCTCCGGGCCCTCGGCCGCACCGGCCTCGGCGCACTCGTCGACCAGTGCTGCGAGCTCGCCCAGCACCTCGCCGACCTCGTCGACAAGGCCCCCGGCCTCGAGCTGTACGAACGCCCCGCCCTCACCACCGTCCTGTTCCGGCCCACCGGAGCCGACGACACCCACGTCGCCGCGATCCGCCGCAGGCTCCTGACCGAAGGCCGCGCGGTCCTCGGCAGAGCCCACGAGGACGGCCGGCTCTGGCTCAAGGCCACCCTGCTCAACCCCCACGCCGGCCCCGGCGACCTCGACACCCTGATCACCCTCGTGGAAGGCGGCATCGACCGATGACCGGCAGCACACCCCAGCGCGACCCCGACCACCCCCACGATCTCGTGGGCGTCGGCATCGGCCCCTTCAACCTCTCCCTCGCCGCGCTCGCCCAAGGCGTCCCCGGCGGCCTCGCCACCGCTTTCTACGAACAGAACCCCGCCTTCCACTGGCACCCCGGCCTCCTCATCGACGGCGCCACCCTCCAGGTCCCCTTCCTCGCCGACCTCGTCACCCTCGCCGACCCCGCCAGCCCGTGGACGTTCCTCAACTACCTCCGCTCCAAGGACCGGCTCTTCCCCTTCTACTTCGCCGAGAAGTTCCACATCCAGCGCGCCGAGTACGACGCCTACTGCCGCTGGGTCAGCGCCCGGCTCCCCGGCCTGCACTTCGGCCACCAGGTCGACGCCGTCCGCTGGAACCCCGAACGCGCCCTGTTCGAGGTCGACTTCACCCAACTGGACCCCGACGGCGAGGCCGAGGCCCTCGGCCGCGCCTACGCCCGCAACATCGTCCTGGGCGTCGGCACCGAGCCGTACGTCCCCGAGCCGCTGAAGCCGCTCGCCGACGCCCCCGGAGTCCCCGTCCTCCACTCCGCCGACTACCTCGACCACCGCGACATGCTCCTCGCGGCCGACCACGTCACCGTCATCGGCTCCGGCCAGTCCGGTGCCGAAGTCTTCCTCGACCTGCTCCGAGCACGCCCCGCCGGCGCCGAGAAGATCCACTGGCTGGCCCGCACGGAGGCGTTCGCGCCGATGGAGTACTCCAAACTCGGCCTGGAGCACTTCACCCCCGACTACACCCGCTACTTCCACGCCCTGCCCGAGCGGGTACGCAACGACCTCATGCCCCGCCAATGGCAGCTGCACAAAGGCATCGACGCCGACACCATCGCCGCCATCCACGACGAGCTCTACCGCCGCACCCTCCACGGCGGCTGGCCCGACGCCGTCCTCACCCCCGGCGTCCAGGTCCGCACCGCCGGACGCGTCGCCACCACCAAGGTGGAACTCCACCTGGAGCACATCCAGCAGGCCACCCGCTCCCGGCTCACCACCGACGCCGTCGTCCTCGCCACCGGCTACCGCGAACGCCCCGTCGACCGGATGCTCGCCGGCCTCGACCCGTATCTGCGCCACGACTCCGCCGGACGCCCCCGCATCGACGACGCCTTCCGGCTCGTCCTCGACGACTCCGTCACCGGCTCCGTCTACGTCCAGAACGCCGAGAAACACACCCACGGCGTCGGCGCCCCCGACCTCGGGCTCGCCGCCTGGCGCAGCGCCACCATCCTCAACACCCTCACGGGCAAGGAGCCGTACCCGCTCCCGCGCCGCACCGCCTTCACCAGCTTCGGCCTGGAACGGCGAGAGGCGCCACGCATCCCGGCCCAGGGCCAGGCGCTGACGCCTCTCGCACAGACCTGAACTAGAAGACCGGCACCCCGTCCCGGGTCAGCTTCCAGCCCACCGAGGCGAACTGGCCCGGGTCGACCGTCCCCTTCGCCCGCACCCACTGGATGATCGTGTTACGGATCTCGTCCGAGTCCGCCCACAGCTGCGGGGCGCCCGCCACGTGCGGGAACGCGCCGCCGCCGCTCGCCCGGTAGTTGTTCACCGCCAGCACGAACCGCGCCGCCGGATCGACCGGCCGGCCGTCGAAGGACAGGTTCACGATCCGCGAACCGGCCGCCCGCGCGATGTCGATCTCGTACGTCAGGCCGTACACCGCGTCATAGTTGTAGTCCGGGATACCGCCCGCGTTCGTCAGCTTCGCGGGCTCCACCGGCGCGCCGGCCGGGGTCTGGACGTAGTACCTCGCCGAGAACTCCAGGTAGTCCTTCAGCTGCGCGCCCGTCAGCAGAAGCGCCTCCAGCGTGTTCTCGAACGGGTAGAGCCCGGCGGCGTCCCTGATGGTGACCTGACCGGCCGGGATCGCGGCGGTACGGGAGAAACAGGACGCCTGAGAGAGGACGGGAAGCGCGGCGTACTCGCCGCCCGCCAGCGCCGCCTTCACCGTCTCCGCCTGCACGTGGTTGATCAGGTCGATGATCGGCTCGTCCTTCCACGGCGCGTCGGCCGTGGCCATCGCGGCGGTCGAGGTGCCGATCACCTGGTTGACGTACGCGACGACCTTCTTGTGCTCGTCGGCGAGCAGCCCGGTGATCTCGGGGTCCTCCGCCACCGTGTTGGAGTTGAGGACCCGCGCGCCGACCTTCTCCACCGTCCAGCGGCCCTTGCTCCAGACCAGGTCGAAGTCGAACAGCGTCAGCCGCTGCCCCCACTTGAGCGGCTCCGACAGGACGACGTCCTGACCGGTCTCCCGGTTCTTCACCCGGTACTCCGGGATCTCGGTGTGGGCGTGCCCGACGAGGATCGCGTCGATGCCCGGGACCTGCTCGGCCACCAGCCCCGCCGCGTTCTCGATGTACGGCAGCTGGTCACCGTACGAGGAGGTGCCGCTGGAACCGGAGTGCGCCGAGACGACCACCACATCGGCGCCCATCGACCGCAGCTTCGGCACCCACTTCGCCGCCTGCTCCTCCAGGCCCGGGAACACCATCTTTCCGGACACGTTCGCCTTGTCCCAGATCGCGATGCCCGGGTTGGTCAGGCCCAGTACCGCGACCCTCACATCCCGGCCGTGCGGTGTCCGCAGCCGGTGCATGCTGTACGGCGGGAACGCGGGGCGCAGAGTCTTCGCGTCGAGCGCGTTGGCGCCGAGCAGCGGGAAGTCGCACTGCTCCTCGAACTTCCGCAGCACCGGAATGCCGTAGTTGAACTCGTGGTTGCCGAGCGCCGCCGCGTCGTAGCCGATGGCGTTCATGGCCTGCGCCATCGGGTGGACCGGACCGCCGGCCTGCGTGATCGGGTCGACCTTCGCGTAGTAGTACGACAGCTGGGTGCCCTGAATGGTGTCACCGGCGTCGATGAGCAGGGTGTTGCCCCTGCCCTTCTCCTCACGCACCTGGTTGACCAGCGTGGATATCTTCGCGAGACCGACGTCGTTGTGAGCCTTGTCGTCGAACTCCCTGTCCGTGAAGTAGTCCCAGTTGAAGACGTTGCCGTGGAGGTCGGTGGTGCCCATGACGGTGAAGGAGTACCGCTTGGCCGGCTTGGGGGGACGTCCCTGGGCCTGCGCGGGGGCGGCGACCCCCGTGGTGAGGGCGGCTCCGGCTCCGACGGCGACGGAGCTCTCCAGGAACGTCCGGCGGTTCAGCGGCATGTGATCTCCTCGGTGGTTCGATGGCGCACAACGCGCGTAGATTCTGGCTCAGACGCCACCTCCGCAACAGACCTTTCGGGTTACGGAGTGGGAAAGTGTTCCGGACCGCACCCGCCGGCCTCACGAGGGAGCCCGCAGTGACGACGACCGAACACCCGACCCCCGACGCCCCGCAGGTGGCCGTGCGCGGCGAGGCACGACTCGAGGTGGACCCGGAGATCGCCCGCATCGCCGTAACGGTCGCCGCACGCGGCACCGACCGGCGGGCCACCCTCACCGATCTGACCCGGCGCAACGCCCTCGCCGCCGAACTGGTCGGCTCCTACGGCGAAGCCGTCGAAAGACTGGAGACGGGTGCCTTCTCCATCGCTCCGGAGACCGGCCGCCACGGCCGCGGCGAACGGGTCCGCGCCTACCGGGGCGCGGTCCGCCTGACCGCCGAACTCAACGACTTCACCGCCCTCGGCGAACTGGTCACCCGCCTCGCCGACCTCGAACTCACCCGCGTCGAGGGGCCCTGGTGGGCACTGCGCCCGGAATCCCCGGCGTACGAAGAAGCGCGCCGCAAAGCGGTGGGGGAGGCGGTCGAACGCGCCCGCGCCTACGCGACGGCCCTCGGCACCAGCCTCGCCGCGCTCCTCGAACTCTCCGACACCGGCATGGCCCCGCCACCCGCCCTCATGGGCGGGGCACGCATGGCGTTCGCGGCGGAATCGATCGACGAGGCCCCGCCACTCGACCTCGAACCCCAGCGCCAGACCGTCACGGCCGAGGTCACCGCCCGCTTCACCATGCTTCCGCCGAAGCTCTGAAGCCCGAAGCCCTGCAGCGCTGAAGATCTGGATAGGCCTACCGCGGCGGCTCCGGCGGCGGGGGCAGCAGGGCGAACACCCGGCGCGCCTCCGCCTCGTGGGCCACCGCGATCGCGTCCAGCCCCTCACCGCTCAGCACCCGCTCCACCAGACGCCCGAACAGCACCCGCAGCGCCCCGCCCAACTGCGCGGCCTGGGCCAGCGGCGTGATGTCACCGGGCGGCCAGTCCACCGCGAGGGCGGCCGCCAGAGCCGCCTCCCGCTGCTCGTGGAACTCCCGCAGCCGCGCCAACAGCACCGGACTCTCCGTCAGCATCCGGGCGAACGGCTCCGGCGCGAACCCGATCACCGGGTCCCGCCGCTCCACCGCTGCCAGATAGTCCTCGGCCAGCGCCTCCACCGCCGGCACACCGGCCTCCCGCCCCGCCGCGACCGCCCGCGCCGCACCGGCCACGAACTCCTCGCTCAGGTCGAGGACCAGGTCCTCCTTGCGGGGGTAGTAGTTCGTGACCGTCATCTTGGCCACGCCCGCCGCCGTCGCGATCTCCGCGATCGTCACCCGGTCGAAGCCCCGCTCGACGAACAGCCGCGTCGCCGCGTCCGAGATCGCCTGCCGGGTCTGCTGCTTCTTCTGCTCCCGCAGCGTCTGTGCGCTCATGGACAACACCCTCTCATAGGTCGGTCCTAAATTTATGCTTGACCTATGGGGTAGGTCCAGCCTAAATTTAGGTCCATCACAACGAGAGCCTCCGCAGACCCGCCCCGAAAGGTCACCACGTGAACACCCGCACCCACACCCGCACCCACGAAGACGCCGACACCCTCCGCGACTACCTCCGCCAGATCGGCCGCATCCCCCTCCTCACCGCCGAACAGGAAGTCACCCTCGGGCTCCGCGTCCAGGCCGGCATCGCCGCCGAACAGCGCATCGCCGACACCGGCGTCCCCACCCCCGAACTCGAACACCTCTCCCGCGACGGCCGCCACGCCAAGGACCAGATGCTCGAAGCCAACCTCCGCCTCGTCGTCTCCCTCGCCAAACGCCAGACCGGCCGCGGACTGCCCCTCCTCGACCTCGTCCAGGAAGGCAACCTCGGCCTCCTCCGCGCCATCGAGAAGTTCGACCCCACCAAGGGCTTCAAGCTCTCCACCTACGCCACCTGGTGGATCAAGCAGGCCATGGGCCGCGCCCTCGCCGACCAGTCCCGCACCATCCGCGTCCCCGTCCACATGGTCGAGGAGATCAACCGACTCGCCCGTACGAAGCGAGAACTCGCCACCCGACTCGACCGGGACCCCACCGACCAGGAACTCGCCGCCGCCCTCGACGTCCCCGTCGCCCGCGTCGTCCAGGTCCGCGGCTACGACCGCACACCCGTCTCCCTCCACACCCCCCTCGGCGACGCCGACGGCGACGGCGAACTCGCCGACGTCATCCAGGACACCGCCACACCCGCCCCCGAAGACATCGTCGGCGCCGAACTCCTCAAGAAGCACCTCACCGCCGTCCTCGCCAAATTCACCGAGCGCGAAGCCGGAGTCATCGCCCTGCGCTACGGCCTCGACGGCGGCGACCCCCGCACCCTCGACGAGATCGGCAAGGTCTACGGCGTCACCCGCGAACGCATCCGCCAGATAGAAGCCAAGACCATGTCCAAACTGCGCCACCCCGCCCGCTCCAAGGGCCTGCGCGAATACCTCGCGTAAAACCGCTACGTGCTCATCGGAGCACCCCTGCGCACAAATTCAAGTCTTGTCAATAACCTTTCACGCAAAGGTTGTTGAACAGTCATGCCAGTCCACTTCTCTACCCGCCGGTAAGCCCTAGGCTCGAACCATGCGCCGAGCCAAAATCGTCTGCACCCTGGGCCCCGCCACCGACACATACGACCAGATCAAGGCATTGGTCGACGCCGGAATGGACGTCGCCCGCCTCAACCTCAGCCACGGCACCTACGCCGAACACGAGGAGCGCTACCACCGCGTCCGCAAGGCCTCCGACGAAACCGGCCGCAGCATCGGCATCCTCGCCGACCTTCAAGGTCCGAAGATTCGCCTCGGCCGCTTCCTCCACGGACCCGTACTCCTTGAACGCGGCGACACCTTCACCATCACCGTCGAACCCGTCGACGGCGACCGCCACATCTGCTCCACCACCTACGACGGACTCGCCGACGACGTCACCACCGGCGAACGCATCCTCGTCGACGACGGCCGCGTCACCCTCGAAGTCACCACCGTCGACGGCCCCCGCGTCCACACCCGCGTCATCGAAGGCGGCCTCGTCTCCGACCACAAAGGCCTCAACCTCCCCGGAGTCGCCGTCTCCGTCCCCGCCCTCTCCGACAAGGACATCGACGACCTCCGCTGGGCCCTGCGCACCGGCGCCGACGTCATCGCCCTCTCCTTCGTCCGCAGCGGACGCGACATCAAGGACGTCCACCGCATCATGGACGAGGAAGGCCGCCGCCTCCCCGTCATCGCCAAAATCGAAAAACCCCAAGCCGTCGACAACATCGACGACATCGTCGCCGCCTTCGACGGCATCATGGTCGCCCGCGGCGACCTCGGCGTCGAAATGCCCCTCGAACACGTCCCCATCGTCCAAAAACGCGCCATCAAACTCGCCAAGCGCAACGCCAAACCCGTCATCGTCGCCACCCAGATGCTCGACTCGATGATCGACAACTCCCGCCCCACCCGCGCCGAAGCATCCGACGTCGCCAACGCCGTCATCGACGGCACCGACGCCGTCATGCTCTCCGGCGAAACCAGCGTCGGCCGACACCCCGTCGAAACCGTCAAAACCATGAGCCGCATCGTCGAAGCCGCCGAAGAGGACATCCTCGCCAAAGGCCTCCCCCCACTCACCGACCGCAACAAACCCCGCACCCAAGGCGGCGCCGTCGCCCGCGCCGCCGCCGAAATGGGCGACTTCCTCGGCGCCAAATTCCTCGTCGCCTTCACCCAGTCCGGCGACACCGTCAAACGCCTCTCCCGCTACCGCTCCCCGATCCCCCTCCTCGCCTTCACCCCCGACCCCGCCACCCGCTCCCAACTCAACCTCACCTGGGGCGTCGAAACCTTCCTCGGCCCCCACGTCGACTCCACCGACGCCATGGTCGCCCAGGTCGACGAAGAACTCCTCCGCATCGGCCGCTGCCAGAAAGGCGACATCGTCGTCATCACCGCCGGCTCCCCACCCGGCGTCGCCGGCTCCACCAACCTCGTCCGCGTCCACCACATCGGCGAAGACGACGACCGCCCGAGAAACCCCTGACCCTCACGGCGTGACGATGGCGAAGTCCGGATCAGGCTTGTCCAGCACACCCAGCAACACCGTGAGCAGCGACGCATCACCCTCCACCGCGACCCCGCCGAGCCCCCTGCCCCCCAGCAGCGCCAGCAACTGCGGCTTCGTCATCGTCAACGTCACCCCCGCCCCCGGATCCCGCCGCCCACTCACGCGATACGTCAGCACACCGTTCACCAACCGCAGCCGTCGGCGGCACCAGCCCGACCGTCCCCAGCGACACGCTCTGACCGAGCCCACAACTGATCTGCCCCGCGGGTGACTTCCGCAGATGCGCCCCGTACATGTACCCGGCGCGACGCGTCATCGCCGTACCCGCGTACACGTTCTCCGAGACGGCGTGCTCCATGAATCCCGCCGGGCGCCAACACCGGCACCCCGCCCACCGCCCCCTCCGGCAACACGCCACGCGACCCCCCGAAGTGATCCACATGCGGATGCGTGTAGATCAGCCCGGTGACCTTCCGCTCCCCCCGGTGCGCCCGGTAGGGCCCGAGCGCGGCGGCGGCGTACGCGTCGTTGTCCCAGACGACCTTCCCGGCGGCGTCCTTCACCACCCCCGGCACGAGGGCGGCGATGAACCCGCGATCGGCATCAGCGAAGTCGTCCTGTGTACGAGGCTGGGCGGCAGCGGTGACGGGATTGAACGCAACGGCAGCGGCGGCGGCCCCGGCGGTGGCGGCGACGAAGGTACGGCGATTCATGGGCGTCATGCGAGGGAACGTCGCAGGCGGTCAGGGGTGCACGCTCAGGACTTGGCCCCCACATGAAGGTCCATGAGCGCGACGGACGCTTTGCGGGCGACCGAGATGTTCTGCGCGGTGCGCGGCTGGTTGGTGGCCTTCCACTCGACACCGACGAGGTCCAGGGCGGCGGTGAAGAGCCCGATGATGTCGGCGGACGAATTGGTGAAGAAGTACCGGGGATACTCGTACCGCTTGAGCCGCCCACCGATGACCTTCTCGGTCCAGTTGGTGATCCGACACCCGTCGGAGTGGATCAGCCCCCGGATGAACGCCCAGGGGTGTTCGCTCACGATCTGTCGCTGCCACGGTTCGAGGACGATGGGCCGCTCATGCTTCTTCCCCGGCCCGTGTTGCGGGAAGAGGCACTTCCAATGACGTCCGTAGCTGGTGACCATGACGCACCCCTGCTTCTGCAGGACACAGACGCTTCCTTCGGGCCGTACGGCCAGGATCGCCGTGCGGCAGGCCTCGATCAGGCTCGGCCAGGCATCCGCACACGCGATGCGGAGATGGTGGCCGCCTCGGGGGTGGTTGCTGATGCAGCCGTCGCCGAGATACAGCCCGAGCAGGTAGGAGTAGGTCGCCGTGTCATCGGGCAACCCCGGTAGCGGACGCCATCTCACGCATGGCACGGCGTGCGCGTTGACGCGGGGGAGCGGTTCAAGTCTGGTCTTCCAGGCCCGTAACGCGGCTCGGGAGATGCCTGTCCGCTTGCTGACGGAGTTGAGGCTGTGGCCGTCGGCGACGAGAGTCAGGGCGCGCTGACGCGTGTCAAGGTCGTACATGAATGCGAGCGTCGCGGAACGTCGGCCTCATACCCGCAGGCTTCGAACAGGTTCACCGATGTGAGTGAACGATCACCACGGGGGTCGTGACCATGGAATCGAAGGAAAGGTGCCCCGGGTCGGACTCGAACCGACACTGTGTGGGTTTTGAATCCACTGCCTGCTGCCAATTGGGCTACCGGGGCCCGCGAAATCAAAGGTTTCCTATGACCCGCTGCGCGTCCACCATACCGCAGCTAGGTAGGCTCATGGGGAGCAGCTTGCCCCGCAATGAGGAGCCCCCGTGACCGCCCCCGAGTCGCCCCAGCCCGCCGCAGACGACGTCGACGCGTCGCACGTTCCGCCGCTGACGACCCGTGTCGTCATCGCCGAGGACGAGGCCCTCATCCGCCTCGACCTCAAAGAGATGCTCGAAGAAGAGGGCTACTCGGTCGTCGGCGAGGCCGGTGACGGGGCCACCGCCGTCGAGCTTGCCCGTGAGCACCGCCCCGACCTGGTCATTCTCGATGTGAAGATGCCCGTTCTCGACGGGATCTCCGCCGCCGAGAAGATCGCCGGTGAGTCCATCGCCCCGGTCCTGATGCTGACCGCCTTCTCGCAGCGGGACCTCGTCGAGCGGGCGAGGGACGCCGGGGCCATGGCGTACCTGGTGAAGCCGTTCAGCAAGAGCGATGTCGTGCCGGCGATCGAGATGGCCGTGTCGCGTTTCGCGGAGCTGCGGGCGCTGGAGAAGGAGGTCGCCGACCTCTCCCAGCGGCTGGAGACGCGGAAGCTGGTGGACAGGGCGAAGAGCATCCTGCAGACGCAGTACGGGCTGACGGAGCCGGCGGCGTTCCGTTGGATTCAGAAGACGTCGATGGATCGGCGGATGTCGATGCAGCAGGTGGCGGAGGCGGTCATCGAGGACGCCGAGGAGAAGAAGGCGGCGAAGGGCCAGCAGTGACGCCGTAGGCCCGTAGGCCCGGTAGGACGAGAAGGAGGCCCGCTCCACAACGCTGTGGGGCGGGCCTCCTCGTTCTCGGAGCCGGGGGCTCAGTCCTCGCCGAGGTATGCCTTGCGGACGGATTCGTCGTGGAGGAGGTCTCGGCCGCTTCCGGAGAGGACGACCTTGCCGATCTCCATGACGTGGCCGTGGTCGGCGAGGGCGAGGGCGGCCTGGGCGTTCTGCTCGACGAGCAGGATGGTGGTGCCCTGGGCCTTGAGTTCGGCGATGGTCGCCATGATCTTCTGCATCATGATCGGGGAGAGGCCCATGGAGGGCTCGTCGAGCATGAGCAGTTTGGGCTGGGACATGAGGGCCCTGCCCATGGCGAGCATCTGCTGTTCGCCGCCGGAGAGGGTGCCCGCGGCCTGCTTTCGGCGTTCCCCGAGGATGGGGAAGAGGTCGTAGGCGCGCTGGACGTCCTTGTTGATGCCGGCGGTGTCTTTGCGGAGGAAGGCGCCGAGGAGGAGGTTCTCCTCGATGGTCATCCGGGGGAAGATGTGGCGGCCTTCGGGGGAGTGGGCGAGTCCGAGGGAGACGATCTTGTGTGCGGGTGTCTTCCGGAGGGACTTGCCTTCGAATTTGATCTGGCCGCCGACGGGCTTGAGGAGTCCGGAGAGGGTGCGGAGGGTGGTCGTCTTGCCGGCGCCGTTGGTGCCGATCAGGGTGACGACCTCGCCGGCTTCGACGGAGAACGAGATGCCTTTGACGGCCTCGATCTTGCCGTAGGCGACGCGCAGGTCCTCGACTTCGAGCAGTGCGGTCATGCGTCGTTCTCCTTGCCCGAACCGGGGGCCTTCGGGGTGTCGGCGGCCGCGGTTTCTGTGCTGTCCGTGGCGGCGTCGGTGGCCTCGTCGGCGTCGGAGGGCTCGGCGTCGGAGGGTTCGGCGTCGGCGGCGCCGGTGTCGGTCGCCTCCTCCGCGCTCGTCGCCTCCGCGCTTGCCTCTTCCGCTGCGGCCTCCGCCGCCTCGACCTCGGCCACCTCCTCCTCGCCGGGTGCGCCTTCGAAGGGCTCGCCGAGGTAGGCGGCGATGACCCTTTCGTCGCTCTGGACGGTCTGGCTGTCGCCTTCGAGGAGCTTCTCGCCCTGGACGAGTACGGCGACCCGGTCGCAGAGGTTGAAGATGAAGCGCATGTCGTGCTCGATGACGAGGACGGCGACGCCCATGTCCCGGATGGCGAAGATGAGTTCTTCGGCGGCCCGGGTCTCCTGCGGGTTCATGCCGGCGGTGGGCTCGTCCAGGAGGATGAGGCCGGGGTCGCTGGCGAGGGCGCGGGCGATTTCGAGCTTGCGCTGTTCGCCGTAGGGGAGGTTCTTGGCGAGGTGGTCGGCCTTGTGCTTGAGCCCGATGAAGTCGAGGAGTTCGAGGGCTCGGGTCTCCGCTTCGGCTTCGGCCTTCTTGAAGCGGGGGAGGCGGAGGAGGGCGGACCAGAGGCCTTCCTTCATCCGGGTGTGGCGGCCGACCAGGACGTTCTCCAGGACGGTCATGTTGTTGAAGAGCCGGATGTTCTGGAAGGTGCGGGCGATGCCTGCGTCGGTGACCTTGAAGGACTTGGGCGGCAGGACGTTGCCCTTGTAGCGGACTTCGCCTTCGGTGGGGATGTAGAGGCCGGTGAGGCAGTTGAAGAAGGTGGTCTTGCCGGCGCCGTTGGGGCCGATGAGACCGACGATCTCTCCGCTGTTGACGGTGAGGTTGACGTCGCGGACGGCGGTGAGGCCGCCGAAGCGCATGGTGACTCCGCGGGCGTCGAGCACGGGCTCGCGCTCGGGGACCGCCGGGGCGGTGTCCTTCGTCGTGGTGGTGGTGGTCATGGTTCAGGCACCTGCCTTGG
Source organism: Streptomyces sp. NPDC015346 (assembly GCF_043078785.1). Lineage (NCBI taxonomy): Bacteria > Bacillati > Actinomycetota > Actinomycetes > Kitasatosporales > Streptomycetaceae > Streptomyces > Streptomyces sp. NPDC015346. The sequence continues at coordinate 1,098,365 of NZ_JBIBTW010000001.1, forward strand.
CGAGCGTGGCGGGCGCTTCGGCGTTCTCGTGGAACTCGAGCTGGTTGCGCCGGTTGGCGATGATGCCTTCGGGGCGGAACCGCATGAGGAGGATCAGCGCGAGTCCGAAGGCGAGCAGCTGGTAGTCGCCCATGAACTGAAGCTTGTTGGGGATGAGGAAGAGCAGTGCCGCGCCGACCAAGGGGCCGCTCATGGTGCCCATGCCGCCGAGGACGACGGCTGCGAGCAGGAAGGCGGAGTTGGGCGGGATGGGTCCGGCGAAGAGGTACTGCTCGGGTGTCACGGTGTAGGTGACGTGTGCCTGGACGGTGCCGGCGACGCCGGCGAGGGTGGCGCCGAGGGCGAAGGCGATGAGTTTGACGCGGAAGCCGTTGATGCCCATGGCGAGCGCGGCGGTCTCGTCCTCGCGGATGGCGACCCAGGCGCGGCCGATGCGGGAGTTGCCGCTGCGTCGGAAGACGAGGACGACGACCGCCATGATCAGCAGCATGAGGAAGAAGTAGTTGGCGAAGCGTCCGATGGTGAATCCGGCGATGGAGTGTTCCACGCCGAGGTCGAATCCGAAGATGTTGAGGTTCGGGATGGACGCGATGCCGTTGGAGCCGTTGGTGATGTCGGGGCCGGAGGTGCCGTCCGTGTTCATCATGGTGATGCGGAAGATCTCGCCGAAGCCGAGGGTGACGATGGCGAGGTAGTCGCCGCGCAGCCGCAGGGTCGGGGCGCCGATGAGGACGCCGAAGACGAGGGAGGCGCCGGCGCCGACGAGGACGGCCGCCCAGAAGGGGAGGTGGATGCCGAGGGGGGAGGTCGGCGCGCCGGAGACGAGCGCGGCGGCGTAGGCGCCGACGCCGAGGAAGGCGACGTAACCGAGGTCGAGGAGGCCGGCGAGGCCGACGACGATGTTCAGGCCGAGTGCCACCGTCGCGAAGATCAGGATGTAGACGCCGATGGTGGCGTACTGGTCGTCGGTCTGGGTGAAGGGGAAGAGGGCGGCGGCGATGAAGGCGCCGGCGATGGTGAGGTTCTGGTGCTTCCCGGTGAGCTGGGTGGCCTGCTGGATGAGGCCGGACTTGGTGAGCGCGGCGAAGCCGAAGCCGGCCGTGATCAGGAAGCCGATGAACAGCTCGTCGTACTCGGTGCCGATGCCGTAGGTGAAGACGCCGAGGCCGGTGGCGAGGATGCCGGTGATGATGAGGATCTCGACGGCGGAGGGCAGCGGGCGCAGGGGGCGGGCCTGGCCGGAGGCGAAGGCGGCCTTGAAGGTCTGCAGGTCGTTGGAGATCCGGTGCTTGAACTGCGACCAGCTGTCGTCCTCGGGGTCCACGGGGTGGAGTTCGGGACGTTCGAAGGGCAGGGCCAGTGCGCCGATCAGGGTGAGGAGGGTGGCGACGCCGACGACGGCGCCTCCGGGCTCCAGGTTGATCGGGCCGCCGAGGGTGACGCTGATCGCGATGATCGTGTACCAGGCGGTGGCGAAGGAGGCGAGTGCGGAGAACTTGAGGGCCGCGTCGGCGCCGGCCGGGGTGAGCCAGCGGGTGCCCTTGACTCCGTACGAGGAGAGGCTGAGGAGGACGGTGAGCAGGCCGGTGACGAGGACCTGCCACTGGAGGCCGCCCGGGTAGCCGTAGACGGTGAGGTCGCCGGGGAAGGCGGCCGTCCAGGTCCAGGAGAGGAAGCAGCTGACCACGGTGAGCGCGCCGCCGCCGAGGATGAGGGCCCGGGCGGTGGTGACGGGGACGGGGATGAGTCCGGTCGCCTTGGTGGGCGTGGGCTCGGGTGCGGCGGGGGCCGTCGTGTTCTTGGAAGTTGTGGTCATGGTGGTCACGCCCTGTCCGCGACGCGCTCGCCCAGCAGGCCCTGGGGCCTGAGGAGGAGGACGACGATGAGGAGTACGAACGCCCAGACGTCGGCCCAGGACTGGCCGCCGAGCTGCTGCATGCCGGGGATGTGGTTGATGTAGGCGGTGGCCATGGTCTCGGCGATGCCGAGGACGAGGCCGCCGATCATGGCGCCGTAGATGTTGCCGATGCCGCCGAGGACTGCGGCGGTGAACGCCTTGAGTCCGAGGAGGAAGCCCATCCTGTAGTCGATCTGGCCGTACTTGAGGCCGTAGGCGACGGCTCCGACGGCGGCGAAGGAGGCGCCGAGTGCGAACGCGATCACGATGATGCGGTCGGTGTTGACGCCCATGAGGCGCGCGGTGTCCGGGTCCTGGGCCGTGGCCTGCATGCCGCGCCCGAGGCGGGTGCGCATGACGAAGAAGGCGAGGAAGGCCATGCAGATCGGGGAGGCGATGACGAGGAAGATGTCACCGGTTCCGATGGTGAGCGGGCCGAGCTCGATCGGGCCGCCGGGGATCTGCGGGAAGATGCGGGCGGACTTCGCTTCGGGGTACCACTGCCAGACGGCCTGCTGGAGGGCGAGCGAGAGGCCGATGGCCGTGATGAGCGGGGCGAGCTTGGGCCCGCCGCGCAGTGGCCGGTAGGCGAAGCGTTCGGCGCCGACGGCTATGGTCGTGGCGACCAGGATGGCGCCGATGATCATGAGGGGGAGTGCGACCCAGAGGCTGGTGCCTCCGGGGAGCATGAGCCAGACCGTCAGGGCCCCGAAGCCGCCGGTCATGAAGATCTCGCCATGGGCGAAGTTGATGAGCTGGACGATGCCGTAGACCATCGTGTAACCAACGGCGACCAGCCCGTACATGGATCCCAGTAGCAGGCCGTTGACCAGCTGCTGCGGCAGTTCGTTCACCGCATTGTCCTCCGAGACTTTCGACGGATGTGACACCGCGCGGGGCGCTTGGTGCGGCGCCCCGCGCGGCGAAGGTGGTGCTGGGTGGTGAGGGGTGGGGCGGATCAGCCGCCGAAGGTGCCGGACTCGAGGGGCTTGTGGGCACCGTTCTGGACGCCGTACACGGTCAGCTGCTTGTTGGTGGTGTCGCCGAACTCGTCGAAGGAGACCTTGCCGGAGACGCCTTCGAAGGAGATGGTCTGCATCGCTTCGACGATCTTGGCGCGGGAGTCGGAGGGCAGCTTGCCGCCGTTGGCGTCCGCGACCTTCTTGACGGCCTCGATGATGGCCCAGGTCGAGTCGTAGGAGTAGCCGCCGTACGCCTCGTACGCGTCCTTGTAGTTCTCGGCCTTGTAGTTGGCGAGGAACTCCTTGGCGGACGGGAGGGTCTCGATCGGCGCGCCGACGGAGGTGGCGATGTCGCCGTTGGCGGCGGCGCCGCCGAGCTTGATGTATTCGGCGCTGTAGAGCGCGTCGCCGCCGACGACGACGACCTTGGCGCCGGCTTCCTTGATCTGCTTGGTCAGCGGGCCGCCGGCCGGGTACTCGCCGCCGTAGTAGACGACGTCGGCGCCGGAGCTCTTGACCTTGGTCGCGACGGCGCTGAAGTCCTTGGTGTCGGGGTTGACGTGCTCGGTGCCGACGACCTTGCCGCCGAGCTTCTCGAACTCACCCTTGAAGGTGGCGGCGAGGCCGGCGCCGTAGGTCTTCTTGTCGTCGATGATGAAGGCCTTGGTCTTCTTGGCCTTGTTGACGACGTACTGGGCGGCGAACGGGCCCTGGATGGCGTCGGTGGTGGCGGTGCGGAAGTAGGTCTTGTAGGTCCGCTTCTTCTCACCGGTGTTCCACTTGGGGCCCTGGCTGAGCGCGGGGTTGGTGTTGGCCGGGGAGACCTGCACCAGGTTCGCGTCCTCGAAGACCTTCTGCATCGACTCGGCGACGGAGGAGTTCAGGGGGCCGACGACGCCGAGGACCTCCTTGTTCGCGACCAGCTTGGTGGCGTTCTGCTGGCCGGCGGAGGGCTGGGCCTGGTCGTCGAGGGCTTCGAGTTTGAAGGTGATGCCCTTGACGTACTGCTTCTTGTTGGCCTGCTTGACCGCGAGGTCGGCGGAGTTCTTGATGCCGAGGCCGAGGGCGGAGAGGTCGCCGGTCAGGGGCGCGTCGAGGCCGATGACGACGGTCGTGCCGCCGGCGGCGTCGCCGCCCTTGTCGTCGCGCGACCCGCAGGCGGTGAGGGTGAGTGCTCCCGCGGTGATCGCGGTGGTGAGGATGAGCAAGGAACGGTGTCGCACGAAGAATCCTTTCCCTGGCGCGGCCCCCTCGAACTGAGGCGGTGCCGATGAAGCTGTGGCGAGAGGTGCCGTGGTGAGTGCCGGGCCGTACTGGGGTGACGGGTGATGCGGGGTCGTGCAGTGGACGCGCCCGGCGGCGCGGTGACTGGCGGTGACTCTAAGCGCAGGTGGAGGAGGTGGGGAGCGCCGAGGTCAGGATGTGACTGTCTTGTTATCGCGAGGGGGAGAGGAGGTGGACAGCGGGTGGGCAAATTGGGGCATAACGGTCGGTGACGGGGTGTTCACATAGTGAGAACGCGCAGTTCCGCTCAGGGGCTTGAGCTGATCTTGCACCTGTCGGGGCGGGGTGGAGGGTGTCCGGATAGCGGACAGGGGCTCAAATCTGAGCGGACGGAGGGCTGAGCCTCTCACTCCGCTTCCGGATTGCGCGGATGTTACGCAGTGTTACGGCGCGCGGGGCCGGGAGGTCCCCGGCCTTGGCCCTGGCCTCGCGCCGTCGCGTCGCTCGTCGCGGGAAGGCCGACGGCCAGGACCGCGCGAGAGGCGGTCCTGGCCGGCGTGTGGGGCGACAGCGCCATGGGCGCCACGCTAGGGGAGGGTGGGGCGTGGACACAACAGCCCCAGTGGTTACGGCAGTTGTGTGAACGGCTGCAGGAAGTCGCGGGCGCCGGGCGTGTCGAGGCGGTAGACGACATTCGTGGCGTAACAGGGCGTGTCGCCCGTGATGGTGGTGGCGACCAGGGTCCGCTTCCCGTTCAGCGTGGCGAAGTTCGGGCCGCCCGAATCGCCGTAACAGGCGCCGCCGTTGCCCTGCGGGGCGGTCATGGAGAGCCGGAGCCAGGCGTCGTTGAGGGCGTTGAAGGTGACGGGTGCCTTCAGCCGGACGCCGCCGCCGGGGTGGGTGTGCCCGCCCGGGCCGCGCCGGGCCTCCTGGGTGCCGTAACCGGCGACGACGAAGGAGGTGTCGTTCAGGCCCTGCGGGCCGAGCGCCGCGAGCGCGCCGGCCGCGGGCAGCGCGGCCGGTGTGAAGGACCAGCGCTCCTTCAGCTTCGCCGCCGGGAGCTGGACCACCGAGATGTCATGGGTGTCGGAGGCCGGGCCGGGGTAGGCCGGGTGGTTGTGCGCGGTGCCCTCGACGGCCACGGCCCTGGCCACGGCGGACGGGTCGCCCGGGTGCTCGGCGGCGGCCTTGTCGAGGCCTCCCTGCACGTCCTGGTCGAGGGAGACGTAGAACCGCACGTTCTCCGGCCAGTCGGTGGTGCAGTGCGCCGCGGTCAGGAAGGTGTCCGCGTCGATCATGGTGCCGGAACAGACCCAGTCGACCCGGTCGGGCGTGGCCGGGTCGCCGTCGTTGTCCCAGGTCGCGACCAGCGCGCCGACCTCGGTGCGCTCGGGTGCGGGGGTCGCGTTGTACGAGTTGATCGCTGCGGACGGGATCGCGGTGGCGAGAACGGCAGCGCAGGCCGCGGCGGCGACTGCGCTCGCCACGGTCGTGGTGCGTACGGCGGTCAAGAAGAACCCCTCGGTGTGTGAGTGGAACCGTTGGAACCGGTGTTCTCCTGTGGGGGAGGTTCGTCAGTGAAGCGGGTGCGGCCCGGCGGGGCAAGAGGGTCCGGAGACATCGCAGTTGGGCCGGGTACGACGGCGGCCCGGGACGGGGGTACGACGGCGGCCCGGGACGGAGGAGCCGTCCCGGGCCGTGGTCGGGTGCGTGTACGGTCAGGCGCCCGCGGGTGCGCCCGCCCCGGTGTCCGGGACGTTCGCCGCGTCCTTCGCCGTGACCTCGCGGAGCATGCAGGTCAGCCGGGCCGTGCAGACCCGCTTGTCGTGCTCGTCGGTGATCACGATCTCGTACGTGGCCGTGGAGCGCCCGCGGTGGACGGGCGTCGCCACACCCGTCACCAGGCCGCTGCGGACCCCGCGGTGGTGGGTGCAGTTCAGGTCCACGCCGACGGCGATCTTGGAGACGCCGCCGTGCAGCATCGAGCCGATCGAGCCCAGCGTCTCGGCGAGCACCGCGGAGGCGCCGCCGTGCAGCAGTCCGTACGGCTGGGTGTTGCCCTCCACCGGCATCGTGCCGACGACCTTCTCCGCCGAGGCCTCGACGATCTGCACGCCCATCCGGTTGCCGAGGTGCCCGGCCGAGAAGAGAGCGGGAAGGTCCACGCCGAGCGCGGCGTACTCCTCGATGACTTCCGGCGGGAACTTCACGTGCTGCTGCTCACCCATCGGCCCGGCTCCGTTCGTCTTCGTACGGCTGCTGATCCACTGATCCGCCCGATCAGCCAGCTGATCACCTGATCGCCTGAGCAAACGCTTAGGCGGAGTGTGATTGTTCCAGACGCACGATGACGGACTTGCTGGCGGGGGTGTTGCTGACGTCCGCCGTGGACTCCAGCGGTACGAGGACGTTCGTCTCCGGGTAGTACGCAGCCGCGCAGCCGCGGGCCGTCGGATAGTGCACGACCCGGAAGCCCGGCGCCCGCCGCTCGCTGCCGTCCTTCCACTCGCTCACCAGGTCCGTGTACGCCCCGTCCGCCAGGCCCAGCGCCGCCGCGTCCTCGGGGTGGACCAGGACGACGCGGCGGCCGCCCTTGATGCCGCGGTAGCGGTCGTCGAGGCCGTAGATCGTGGTGTTGTACTGGTCGTGCGAGCGCAGGGTCTGCAGCAGCAACCGGCCCTCCGGGACCCGCGGGTACTCGACGGGCGCGGCGGTGAAGTTGGCCTTGCCGGTGGCCGTGGGGAAGCGCCGCTCGTCACGCGGGGCGTGCGGGAGCGCGAAGCCGCCCGGGTTCGCGGCGAGCCGGGCGTTGAAGTCGTCGAATCCCGGCACCACGCGCGCGATGCGGTCGCGGATCGTGGCGTAGTCCTTCTCGAACTCCTCCCAGGGGGTGGCCGACTCCGGTCCGAGCACGGCCCGCGCCATCCGGGCCACGATCGCCGGCTCGGAGAGCAGGTGCGGGCTCGCGGGCGGCAGGTTGCCCCGCGAGGCGTGCACCAGGCCCATCGAGTCCTCCACCGTCACGAACTGCTTGCCGGAGGCCTGGACGTCCTTGTCGGTGCGCCCGAGCGTCGGCAGGATCAGCGCGCGCGTGCCCGTGACCGCGTGCGAGCGGTTCAGCTTGGTCGAGACGTGGACGGTCAGCCGGGCGCGGCGCATCGCCGCCTCCGTGACCTCCGTGTCGGGTGTGGCCCCGACGAAGTTGCCGCCCATGGCGAAGAAGACCTTCGCCTCGCCGTCGCGCAGCGCCTGGATGGAGCGGACGACGTCGAAGCCGTGGTGGCGCGGCGAGACGATCCCGAACTCCTTGTCCAGGGCGTCGAGGAAGGCGGGCGCGGGCCGCTCGAAGATCCCCATCGTGCGGTCGCCCTGCACGTTCGAGTGGCCGCGGACCGGGCAGACGCCGGCGCCGGGGCGGCCGATGTTTCCGCGCAGGAGAAGGAAGTTGACCACCTCGCGGATGGTCGGCACGGAGTGCTTGTGCTGGGTGAGCCCCATCGCCCAGCAGACGATGGTCCGCTGCGAGGCGAGGACCATCTCCAGGGCCCGCTCGATCTCGGCGCGGGTCAGTCCGGTGGCGGCGAGCGTCTCGTCCCAGTCGGCCGCGCGCGCGGCGGCGGTGAACTCCTCGTACCCGTGCGTGTGTTCCCGTACGAACTCCTCGTCGACGGCGCCTTCGGTCTCCAGGACCAGCTTGTTGAGCAGCCGGAAGAGGGCCTGGTCGCCGCCGATGCGGATCTGCAGGAAGAGGTCGGTGAGCGAGGCGCCCTTGAGCATGCCGTGCGGGGTCTGCGGGTTCTTGAACTTCTCCAGGCCGGCCTCGGGCAGCGGGTTGACCGAGATGATCCGGGCGCCCGCGGCCTTGGCCTTCTCCAGGGCGGAGAGCATCCGGGGGTGGTTCGTCCCCGGGTTCTGGCCGGCCACGATGATCAGGTCCGCCTGGTGCAGGTCCTCCAGGGAGACGCTGCCCTTGCCGATCCCGATGGTCTCGTTCAGCGCCGAACCGGACGACTCGTGGCACATGTTGGAGCAGTCCGGCAGATTGTTCGTGCCGAACTCGCGGGCGAAGAGCTGGAGCAGGAACGCGGCCTCGTTGCTGGTCCGGCCCGAGGTGTAGAAGAGCGCCTCGTCGGGGGAGGAGAGGGCGCGCAGCTCCTCGGCGATGATCGCGAACGCCCGCTCCCAGGTCACCGCCTCGTACCGCTCGGCGCCCTCCGGCAGATACATGGGCTGGGTGATGCGGCCCTGCTGCCCCAGCCAGTAGCCGCTGCGGCCGGCCAGGTCGGAGAGGGGATGGGTGGCGAAGAAGTCGGGCGTCACCCGGCGCAGGGTCGCCTCCTCGGCGACCGCCTTCGCGCCGTTCTCGCAGAACTCCGCCACATGCCGCTTGTCGGCCTCCGGCCAGGCGCAGCCGGGACAGTCGAAGCCGTCCTTCTGATTGACCTTGAGCAGGGTCCGCGCGGTACGCCGCACGCCCATCTGCGCCTGCGCGATCTTGAGGGTGTGCCCGACGGCGGGGAGTCCGGCGGCCGCGTGCTGGGGCGGCGCGACCTGCGGCGCGTCCTGGACCGGGTCGCCTGCGGGCGGCTTGCTGACCATCGCGCTCTCCCTTGAGCGGTAATCCTGTGGCGTACGTCTCCGATCCTGTCACGGACCACCGACAGCGGGTGCCCGCGACCGGGCGAGGACGGGATTGTCAGCGGTCCGTGGCAGGATCGTGTGCGTGGCCGAGACAGCATCGAAGAAGACCGAAGAAAACCGTCCCCGCCTGCTCCTCATGGACGGGCACTCCCTCGCGTACCGGGCGTTCTTCGCGCTGCCCGCGGAGAATTTCACGACCGCGAGCGGACAGACGACGAACGCGATCTACGGCTTCGCGTCGATGCTGGCGAACACGCTGCGCGACGAGGCGCCCACGCACTTCGCCGTGGCGTTCGACGTGTCCCGCAAGACCTGGCGCTCGGCGGACTTCCCGGAGTACAAGGCGAACCGTTCGACGACCCCGGACGAGTTCAAGGGGCAGGTCGAGCTGATCGGCGAGCTGCTCGACACGATGAACGCGGTGCGGTTCGCGGTGGACGGCTTCGAGGCCGACGACATCATCGCCACGCTCGCCACCCAGGCCGAGGCGGCCGGCTTCGACGTCCTGATCGTCACGGGCGACCGCGACTCCTTCCAGCTGGTCACCGATCACGTGACCGTGCTGTATCCGACCAAGGGCGTCTCCGAGCTGACCCGGTTCACCCCGGAGAAGGTCCAGGAGAAGTACGGCCTGAGCCCCTCGCAGTACCCCGACTTCGCCGCCCTGCGCGGCGACCCGTCCGACAACCTGCCGGGTATCCCCGGCGTCGGTGAGAAGACGGCCACGAAGTGGATCAACCAGTTCGGGTCGTTCGCGGAGCTGGTCGAGCGTGCCGACGAGGTCAAGGGCAAGGTCGGCCAGGCCCTGCGCGACCACCTGGAGTCGGTGAAGATGAACCGGCACCTCACCGAGCTGGTGAGGGACGTCGAGCTGCCCCGGAGCGTCGCGGAGCTCGAGCGCGCCCCGTACGACAGGACCGCGCTCAAGGGCTTCCTGGAGGTCCTGGAGATCCGCAATCCGAGCCTGCGGGAGCGCCTGCTCGCCGTCGACCCGGGTGCGGAGGAGGACGAGGCCCCGGCCCCCGAGGCGGGCGTCGAGCTGGACGGCACGGTCCTCGGCGCGGGCGAGCTGGCCTTCTGGCTGGAGCAGCACGGGGGACAGCCGCTCGGTGTCGCCACCGTCGCGACCTGGGCGCTGGGTGTCGGCAATGTCAGCGAGGTCGCGCTCGCGGCCGCCGACGGCAAGGCCGCCTGGTTCGACACGACCCGGCTCGACGAGTCCGACGAGCGGGCCTTCGCCGCCTGGCTCGCCGACCCGGGCCGGCCGAAGGTGATGCACAACGCCAAGGACGCGCTGCGGGTCTTCCCCGAGCACGGCTGGCACATCGAGGGCATCACGATGGACACCGCCCTCGCCGCCTATCTGGTCAAGCCGGGCCGCCGCTCCTTCGCCCTGGACGCGCTCTCCGTCGAGTACCTCCACCGCGAGCTGGCCCCCGCCGCGGCCGACGGCCAGCTGGCCTTCGGCGCCGACGAGCACGCCGAGGCGGACGCGCTGATGGCCCAGGCCCGCGCCGTCCTCGACCTCGGCGACGCGTTCGGCGACAGGCTGGCCGAGGTGGGCGCGACCGAGCTGCTGCACGACGTGGAACTGCCCACGTCCCTGCTGCTCGCCCGGATGGAGCGGCACGGCATCGCCGCCGACCGCGCCCATCTGGAGGCCATGGAGCAGCAGTTCGCCGGTGCGGTGCAGCAGGCGGTGAAGGAGGCGCACGCCTCGGTCGGCCACGAGTTCAACCTCGGCTCGCCCAAGCAGCTCCAGGAGGTGTTCTTCGGCGAGCTGAACCTGCCGAAGACGAAGAAGACCAAGACCGGTTACACCACGGACGCGGACGCCCTGGCCTGGCTGGCCGGCCAGACCGAGCACGAGCTGCCGGTGATCATGCTCCGCCACCGCGAGCAGGCCCGGCTGCGCTCCACGGTCGAGGGCCTCATCAAGACGATCGCCGCCGACGGCCGCATCCACACCACCTTCAGCCAGACCGTGGCCGCGACCGGCCGGCTGTCGTCCACCGACCCGAACCTGCAGAACGTGCCGGTCCGCACCGACGAGGGCCGGGCCATCCGCCACGGCTTCGTCGTCGGTGAGGGCTTCGATGCCCTGATGACCGCGGACTACAGCCAGATCGAGCTGCGGGTGATGGCCCACCTCTCCGAGGACGAGGGCCTCATCGAGGCGTTCGCCTCCGGCGAGGACCTGCACACCACCGTCGCCTCCCAGGTCTTCGGGGTCGAGCGGTCCGCCGTCGACGCCGAGATGCGGCGCAAGATCAAGGCCATGTCCTACGGCCTGGCGTACGGCCTGTCCGCCTTCGGTCTCTCCCAGCAGCTGAACATCGAGGCGGGCGAGGCGCGCGCCCTGATGGACACGTACTTCGAGCGGTTCGGCGGGGTACGGGACTATCTGCGCCGGGTCGTCGACGAGGCCCGCGCGACCGGCTACACCGAGACGATGCTCGGCCGCCGCCGCTACCTCCCGGACCTGAACAGCGACAACCGCCAGCGCCGTGAGGCGGCCGAGCGGATGGCGCTGAACGCCCCGATCCAGGGCACGGCGGCGGACATCGTGAAGGTCGCCATGCTGAACGTCGACCGGGCCCTGAGGGAGGCCGGACTCTCCTCCCGCATGCTCCTCCAGGTCCACGACGAAATCGTCCTCGAACTGGTCCCGGGCGAGCGCGAGCGGGTCGAGGCCCTGGTCCGCGAGGAGATGTCCTCCGCGGTCACCCTCCGCGCCCCGCTCGACGTCTCGATCGGCGTCGGTCCGGACTGGGAGTCGGCGGCGCACTGACGCGCCAGGGCGGCCGGCGCCTCGGCCGGCCCGTGCCTCGGCTCGCCCGTGCCTCGGCCGGCCGGTCGGCCCGAGGGTGGCCGGCGGCGGGTGTTCGGTGGCCGGGGGTCCGCTTGGGCCAGGTGGACCAGTACGGGAGCGCTCCGGCCGGGGCGCTCCCGAGACTGGCAGCATGATCGAGAGCCGCCGCCCCCGTCTGCGCACGTGGGCCCTCCTCGGGACGATGCTCGCGGCGCTGGGAACCACCGGGCCGGCCGCGGCGGTGGGCCGCGCGGCCGAGCTCTGCTCCTCGCCGAGCCACCCCACGCTCGCCGCCGCCCTGTCGACGGACATCCACGCCGCCCTCGAAGGCCGTGACGGAACCGTCTCCGTCGCCGTCCTCGACCCCGGTCGCGCCCTGCGCTGCGGGCTCCACGACGACCGGTACTTCGACGCCGCCAGCACCGCCAAGGTGCTGATCATGGAGTCGGTCCTCGGCCGCGCCGAGGAGTTCGGCCGCGCGCCCACCAGCCTGGAGTCCCAGCGCATGAAGGCCATGATCACCCGCTCGGACAACGACGCGGCGACCGCCCTCTGGCTGGGCCTCTCACGCGACCGGATGGGCCGGGTGCTGACCGGCGCCGGCGCCCACGACACCGTCCTCGGCCCCGACCGCTACTGGGGCCTGACCCGTACCACCGCACGGGACCAACTGGCCCTGCTCGCCGCGGTGTCCCGCCGTCCCGCCGCCCTCACCCTCATGAGTCAGGTCATTCCCTCGCAGGCCTGGGGCGTCTCCGCGGGAGCGCCTGACGCCGCCCGCGTCCATCTCAAGAACGGCTGGCTGCCGCGCGCCACCCACGGCTGGCGGGTGCACAGCGTCGGAGCGATCCTCGGCGGCGGCCATGACTACCGCCTCGCCCTCCTCAGCCACGACAACCCGTCGATGAGCTATGGCGTCCGCACCCTGGAGCGGGTCGCGCTCGCGGTCCACCGCGGGCTCGCGGGCGGGGCGGCGGCCCGCGGTTACACGCCGGCCGACGAGATCAGCGGGATCCCGGACGGGAGCGCACCGGCTCACGACCCTCGGCCGGTGCCGGTGCCGGTGCCGGTGCCGGTGCCGGGTCCGGGGCCGGGCCTCGGTCCGGTGCCGGAGGTGTCCTTCGCAGCCGCATCCCCGCCCCGTACAGCACCAGTCCGACGGCGAGCCCCGCGCCGCCCCCGAAGCACGCGGTCGGAATGATGTCCAGGGGTGTCTCGACGCGACCCCAGTACGCGTACCAGCGCAGGCAGCGGTGCACGATCCCGGCCAGGACGCAGGCGCCGATCAGCCCACCGGCCAGCCACCGTCCCCGCCGCTCCAGGACCGGGACCTCCGGCGGCGGCGGCGCGACCGCGGAGCTCGCGCGCAGCGCCCGTACGGTGAACCACACCAGCAGGCCGAGCGCCAACGCCGAGCCGCCGTACTGCAGATAGAGATAGACCGGGAAGCCGGCCACGATCTCGCCGAGCAGCGGCACGGACCGGGTGCCCCAGCGGTCCAGGTGGGTGAAGGAGTCCCAGACCACATGGGTCGTCGCCCCCACCACCGCGGAGAGGAAGAACCAGGCGGCCAGCGCGGGCGCGCGCCGCTCCCGCCAGGAGCGGCCGCGGACGAACCCGTACACCCGTCCTCGCCATCGCGCCGGCAGGAGCGCCATCAGCGGCTCGCGCACCATCAGCCACACCGCCACCAGCGCCGCGGTGATCAGCACATCGACCGTCACGATCCCCACCGGCGAGTGCGTGACATCGCCGAAGACCATCGCCTCCGGGATCGCCGTGGCCGCGAAGTAGGTCATGTCGGGCGAGAACGACCCCGCCACGAGCGCGGAGGCGACCAGAGGCCCGCGCGCGGTGCCGTCCCTCCGGAGCGCCGGCAGCACGGCGGCGGCATGACTGAGCGTGAACGGCATGGAACATCCCCCTCGAGAACCGGTCCGGCCCAGTATGCGCGAGTGACCGGGACCGATGCCGGGGGACGTGAGCGGAGCGAGGGGGGAGTGATGTCGGCGGCACCAAGGGCGGCCAAGAGGTGACGAAAGCGTGAAAGACGGTCAGCCCTCGGTGTTCGCGGGCCTGTCGGTGTCATAGGGTCACCTGAGTCCACGCGCGGGGAGCGCGAGTGCAGTCGACGGGGAGGGGACCATACGTATGACAGCGCAATTCGGCCGCCGGCTGCGCAGAGGAGCCACCAGCGGTGCTGTCGTGGCCGCGGCGGTGGCCGCGCTGGCCGCTTCGCAGGGGCCCGGCGCGGCCCCGCCGCCGCCCGCGGACAACGCGAGCGGCGACCGGCCGGTCGGCGCCGGTGACGCCTCGACGCCCCCCGGCGGCTCGGCGACCGGCGACTCCCCGTACTACACGGACCTGCCGCCGCTGAACACGCCGAACAAGCCCGGCACCTCCATAGACCTGCCGATCGTCACCGGCCCCGCCGAGGCGGGCATACCCGCGTCCGTCCTCGCCGCCTACAAGCGGGCGGAGCAGTCCATAGCCTCCAGCGACCCCGCGTGCCACCTTCCGTGGCAGCTGCTCGCAGGCATCGGCAAGGTCGAGTCCGGTCAGGCGCGCGGCGGTCGCGTCGACGCCAACGGCACCACCCTCTCGCCGATCCTCGGCCCGGTGCTCAACGGCGTCGGCTTCGCCAACATCTCGGACACCGACAACGGCGCCTTCGACGGGGACAGGACGCACGACCGCGCCGTCGGTCCGATGCAGTTCATCCCCTCCACCTGGGCGACCTGGGGTCAGGACGCCAACGGCGACGGCCGCAAGGACCCCAACAACATCTACGACGCGGCTCAGGCCGCCGGCCTCTACCTCTGCGCCAACAACCGCGACCTCGCGGTCAAGGCCGATCTGGACCGGGCCATCCTCAGCTACAACCGCTCGACCGAGTACCTGCACACGGTGCTCTCCTGGTTCGAGTACTACAAGCGCGGCACCCACCAGGTCCCGGACGGCACGGGCCAGTTGCCCCGGGACCGCAGCGACACCCCGCGCGTCGAAACCTCGCCCCGGCCGACACACCCGGCGCCCACCACTCCCCGGCCGTCCCCCACCACCCCCAAGCCGTCCCCGTCGAAGCCGTCCACGCCCGTCACCCCCAAGCCGAGCGATCCCGCCACGAAGCCGCCGGCGAGCGCGCAGGTCACGCGGATCAAGGACGCCGGCACCGGCACGCTGACGGCGACCGCGGGCGGCGTCTTCACCGCGCGGCCGGCCATCGCCGCGCTCGACTCGGCCGGCAGGCCGGTCGCGGGGCTCGGCGTGCGGTTCGAGATCGTCGGCTCCACCGACGCCAACTTCGGCGGCGTGGCCAAGTACGTGATCGTGACCACCAACTCGGCGGGCACCGCCGTCGCGCCGCCCGTCAGGGCGGGCGAGCGGACGGGCACGTTCACCGTCCGGGCCACGGTCGTCGGCCGGACGCTGGCTCCGGTCGCGTTCACCGCGACCGTCACCGAGCGGCAGGCGGACACCCTGGTCCGAGGCGACGACAAGGAGCTGACCGCCACAACCGAAGGCCGGTTCGCCGACCGGGTCCTGGTGAAGGCCACCCTCGACGGCGCGGCCGCCTCCTCGGTCGGACTCACCGCCACCATGATCACCTCGGCGCAGGACCCGCGGACGCGCACCGACGGCCCGTACTTCAAGGACGCGAACGGCGCCCCGCTGCGAACCCTCACCGGACTGAAGACGGACGCGAACGGTGTCCTGACCCTTCCCGACATCTACGCGGACGGCCAGACCGGTACGTTCCTGCTGCGGCTGACCGCGCCCGGTGGCGGCACCCTGACCATCGAGCTCAAGGTCACGGCCCCGGCCCCCGAACCGACGCCGACCCCCACCCCGACGCCCACGCCGAGCCCGAACCCCTCGACCGGCTCCCCCGAGGCCACGCCGACGCCCTGACCCGGCCCGGCCGCCCGCCCGCACCTCCGGCTCATACGTCCTGCCCCCGCCGCCTCCCCGTCCTCCCGGACGGAGGGGCGGCGTTCCGGGTTCTGGGTGCGACGTGTTCTCATCTCGCGGCCGCGTTGCTACGGTGCCCCAGCCCTGACACAGCATCAGATCGAGCACCGGGAGGCCGACCATGCGCGCCCTCGTAGCCGCCGCCATCGGGCTGGTCCCAGTCCTCCTCGTCATCCTGCTCTTCGCCGTCGTCGACCTGCCGCCCGACGGACCCACCTCGCCCCAGCCCCTCCTCACCGCCGACCCCGGCCCCCAGAAGTAGGAGGAGGTCCATGCGCCGCCGAGCCAGCCTCGTCCTGCTCTCCTTCGCCGTCTGCCTCGCCGCGATGGCCCCCACCCTGCGCTGGTACGTCTTCCCCCGGGCTGTCAAGATCCCCCCGAACCAGTACCAGGTGACCGTCCTGGAGGCGAAGCCCGCGACCCTTCTCAACTACTCCACCCTCAAGGCCGAACAGGTCGAGAAGCTCACGATCATCCAGACCCTCAAGGGCAACGTGGAGGAGTCGAAGCGGATCGAACGCGACGCCGGACGCGACGTCGTCGTCTGGGACTCGCTCTCCTACGTGGCCGGGCCCGACGGCAAGATGGTCTCCCAGATCCCCGAGCGGTACATCTTCGACGCCCACACCCAGGACCCGGTCCACGCCACCGGCGAGTCCGTCGACGGCGACCCGGTCCGCCGCGAGGGCATCGAGTTCAAATGGCCCTTCCTCACCGAGAAGCGGGACTACCAGTACTTCGACGCCCAGGCCCGCACCTCCGCCCCCATCCACTACAAGGGCACCCGCACCTTCCGGGGCATGGAGGTCTACTACTTCGAGCAGACCATCCCCTGGACCAAGGTCCCCATGCCCAAGTCGATGCCCGTCAAGGGCATCACCCCCGAATTCCTCGCCCAGACCGGCATCACCCGCTGGTACACCACCAAGCGCATGTTCTGGGTCGACCCGGTCACCGGAGCTCCCGTCAACGGCGAGGAGATCCACCGGGAGGAGCTCCGCAACGCCCGCAAGCTCATGGGCCAGGACACCGTCACCGCCTTCGCCGGCCATGTGAAGATGCGCGAGGACTACCTCCGGAGCACCGAAGAACTGGTGAAGACCAACCGTGCCCTCGTCCTCCTCGTGACCTCCTATCTGCCGTGGACCTTCGTCGTCCTGAGTCTCGCCCTGTTCGCCCTCGCGCTGTGGCTCGAGGCCCGCGGCAGGCGAGGCGGTCCCGTCCCGCCGACCCTTACCCCTCCCTCCTGAGCCGGGCGCTGGTGTGGCGGGTCGGCGCCGCCGCCCCGGGGTCCTCCGGCCACGGGTGCCTGGGGTAGCGCCCGCGCAGCTCCGCGCGCACCGAGCGGTAGCCGTCCCGCCAGAACGAGGCCAGGTCGGCGGTGACGGCCGCCGGGCGGCCGGCGGGGGAGAGGAGATGGACCACGACCGGGATCCCCGCCACCCGCGGTGTTCGCGCCAGCCCGAACATCTCCTGCAGCTTCACCGCGAGGACGGGCTGCTCACCGCTGTAGTCCACCCGTATCCGTGAGCCGCTGGGCACCTCGATCCGCTCGGGCGCCAGCTCGTCGAGCCTGGCCGCCTCGCCCGTCGCCCAGGGGAGCAGCCGCTGGAGCGCCTGGCCGGCGTCGATCCGGCCGAGGTCCGCCCGCCGAGCCGCCCTGGACAGCTCCGGCTCCAGCCACTCCTCCGCCCGGTCGAGCAGCGCCTCGTCCGACACGTCCGGCCAGGGCCCGGCGAGCACCCGGTGGAGGAAGCCGAGCCGTCGGCGCAGCTCCTCCGACTCCCGGCTCCACCGCAGCAGCCCGAGCCCCTCGCGCCGCAGCCCGTCGAGCAGCGCCGCCCGTACGAGCCCCGGATCGGCGCCGCCCCTGAGCGGGCGCGCCGTGAGCTCCACGGCGCCCAGGCGGGAGACCGACCGGGCGACCACGTCCCCTTCCTCCCAGTGGACCTCCTCGCCCTCGTCCAGCAGGTGGCCCGCGGCCCTTCGCGCCACGCCCTCGTCGATCACGGCCGCCAGCCGCACCCGGGCGACCGCACTGCGCGCGGTCCGGTCCGCCACGGCGACGGCCAGCCAGGGCGCGCTGCGCAGCCCCGATCCCTCGGCGAGCTCGGCTCCCGTCCCCGAGACCATGAGCAGGCCGCTGCCTTCGCGCGCCCGGGCCACCCGCTCCGGAAAGGCGAGCGCGGTCACCAGCCCGGCCACGGCGTCGTCCCCCACCTGCGCGGCGCCCCCGGTCCCGGAACCGGCCCGGCCACTCACCGCGCCCGCCCCGGATCCGCCCGTGCCCGCCGGCCCCGATCCGGCCGGGGCCGGACCCGCCTCGGCGGCCGACCGCTCAAGGCGACGGGCCTCCGCCTTCCAGCGCGCCCCGTAGCCGTCCCCGCCGCGCCGTGCCGTGCGCCAGGCCGCCGCCAGGTCGTCGCCGTACTCCCGGGGCGGCTCCTCGCTCAGCAGCGCCACGACCTCGGCCGCCCGCCGGACGCCGACCTCGGGCGCGCCGTCCAGGAGGGCGCGGGCCAGCCGCGGATGCAGGCCGAGCCGGGACATCCGTATCCCCCGCTCCGACACACGGCCGTCCTCGCCCACCGCGCCGATCGCCGTCAGTACGGAACGGGCCGCCGCCATCGCCCCGGCCGGCGGGGTGTCGAGCAGGGCGAGGCCGGCTGCGGTGGGATCTCCCCAGCAGGCGACCCGGAGCGCGAAGTCCGCCAGCTCGGCGACCTTGATCTCGGGGGAGGGGAACCGTGGGCGGTGGCCGTCCTCGGCCTCCGACCAGCAGCGGTAGGTGACGCCGTGCGCCTCGCGCCCGGAGCGTCCCGCGCGCTGGGTCGCCGTCGCGGCCGACACCGGCACCGTCGCCAGTGAGCCGAGCCCGCGCGCGTGATCCGTCCTGGGCTCCCGGGCCAGCCCCGAGTCGACGACGATCCGCACACCGGGCACGGTCAGGCTCGACTCCGCCACCGAGGTCGACAGGACGACCCGCCGCCTTCCCTCCGGCTCCCGCCCGCGCAGCACGGCGTCCTGCACCGCCGCCGGTGCCCGGCCGTGGAGCTGCAGCACCTCGGCGTCGAGGCCTTGGAGCAGCCCCGCCGTCCGAGCGATCTCGCCCGTGCCGGGAAGGAAGCAGAGGACGTCGCCCTCGTGGTGCTCCATCGCCAGCCGCACGGTCGCCGCGACATGACGCAGCAGCGCCGGATCCACCCACGTGCCGTGGGAGGGTCTGATCCCCGCGGGCGGAGCGGCGAAGCGCACTCCGTAGCCGTGCCCCTCTCCCTTCGCCCGCACGACGGGCGCGGGGCCGCTCCCGTCGAGGACCGTGAGGAGCTCCGCCCAGGCCTCCGCGTCACTGGTCGCGGACGCGGCGATCAGCTTGAGCTCCGGCCGCAGCGTCGCCCTGACGTCGACCAGGAACGCCATCGCCGTGTCCGCGTCCAGATGACGCTCGTGGCACTCGTCGAGCAGCACCACGTCCACACCGGAAAGCTCCGGATCGCGCTGCAGGCGTTGGAGCAGGATGCCCGTGGTCACCACCTCGACCCGGGTCGCGGGCCCGGCCCTGCGCTCGCCTCGGACCGAGAAGCCGACCGCCCCGCCGACCTCCTGACCCAGCAGCCACGCCATCCGCCGCGCCGCCGCCCTGACCGCCATCCTGCGCGGCTCGGCCACCAGCACCCGCCGCCGCGGTCCGTCCCCTATGAGCCCCGCGAGCGCGAGCGGCACCAGCGTGGTCTTGCCGGTGCCGGGAGGGGCGTGGAGCACCGCCGTGCCGCGCCCGTCGAGCGCGCGCAGCAGCTCGGGGACGGCATGGCGGACGGGGAGACGGTCGAGTGCGTCGTTTCGGATCACGCACTCAGTCTCGTACGTCGTCGCCGTGAGCGGGCCCCGCTGTCCACAGGGCCGGTCGGTTCATATGACGAAACCGCTCTCAGTCGCGCTCACACACGAAGATGGCCGTGCCGGGGATCAGATTCCCGCGCAGCGGCGACCAGCCGCCCCACTCCTGGCTGTTCCACGCCGGCCACTCGGGCTCGACCAGGTCCACCAGCCGGAAGCCGCCGGCGACCACGTCCCGTACCCGGTCGCCGATCGTCCGGTGGTGCTCCACGTAGACGGCCCGGCCGTTCTCGTCCTGCTCCACATAAGGAGTGCGGTCGAAATAGGAGGACGCGACCGAGAGCCCCTCGGGGCCGGGTTCGTCGGGGAACGCCCAGCGGATCGGGTGCGTCACCGAGAAGACCCACCGGCCGCCGGGCCGCAGCACCCGGCGCACCTCCCGGAACACCTTCACCGGGTCCGCCACGAACGGCACCGCTCCGTACGCCGAGCACGCCAGGTCGAAGGAGCCGTCCCGGAAGGGCAGCGCCCCGGCGTCCGCCTCGACGAGTGGCACGTCCTCGCCGATCCGCAGGGCGTGCTGGAGCTGGCGGTGCGACAGGTCGAGCGCGACCGGCCGGGCCCCCTGCGCGGCCAGCCAGCGCGAGCACTGCGCCGCCCCCGCGCCGATCTCCAGGACGTCCCGCCCCTCGAGGGAGCCGACCGGGCCCAGCAGCCCCGCCTCCGCCTCGTCGAGCCCCTCCGGACCCCAGACGAACCGGTCGTCCCCGAGGAACGCCCCGTGCTCGCTCTGGTACTCGTCCGCGTTCCGGTCCCACCATCCGCGGCTCGCCCGGCTGCTCTCCGCGTCACCCGCGTCACGCCGGGTCGCCTCCGGCTCGAACCCGGGGCCTTCTTCCTGTTCGTACTCTTGGTTCATCTCGCCCGTCGATGTAGTTTGCGCTCAGCGCGGCGGTGCCGCCCCGGGCCGACACGGCCGGGGGAGACGGAAGTTGTGCCGGATATGCGGCGATCCGCCCTGGGTGCGCGCTTCGCGCATTGACCCTGTCCGGCCGCCCCCGTATGCTAAAGGTTGCGCTGCGGGCCTGCGCGCCTCAGACGGAGTAGGCCGCGCTCGCACCTGTTGTATGTCCCCTCGGTTTTCGAGGCGTCCCCCGCTTGTGCGGGAAGGCGCTTCATTGGCTGTCCGGCTTCTTCAGTGCGATACGGGCTCACGGCGTAGCAGTACCTACGACTTTCTGTCCGTAACCGGAGCCCTTTCCCACATGACGAGCAGCACCGAGACCACCGCCACCACCCCGCAGGTTGCGGTCAACGACATCGGTAACGAGGAAGCCTTCCTCGCCGCGATCGACGAGACGATCAAGTACTTCAACGACGGCGACATCGTCGACGGCGTCATCGTGAAGGTCGACCGGGACGAGGTCCTGCTCGACATCGGTTACAAGACCGAAGGTGTCATCCCGAGCCGCGAGCTCTCGATCAAGCACGACGTCGACCCGAACGAGGTCGTCAAGGTCGGCGACGAGATCGAAGCCCTTGTTCTCCAGAAGGAGGACAAGGAAGGCCGCCTGATCCTCTCGAAGAAGCGCGCCCAGTACGAGCGCGCCTGGGGCACCATCGAGAAGATCAAGGAAGAGGACGGCATCGTCACCGGTACCGTCATCGAGGTCGTCAAGGGTGGTCTCATCCTCGACATCGGCCTCCGTGGCTTCCTGCCGGCCTCCCTCGTCGAGATGCGTCGCGTCCGCGACCTCCAGCCCTACGTGGGCAAGGAGCTCGAGGCGAAGATCATCGAGTTGGACAAGAACCGCAACAACGTGGTCCTGTCCCGCCGCGCCTGGCTCGAGCAGACCCAGTCCGAGGTTCGCCAGACCTTCCTCACGACCCTGCAGAAGGGTCAGGTCCGCTCCGGCGTCGTGTCCTCGATCGTCAACTTCGGTGCCTTCGTGGACCTGGGTGGCGTCGACGGCCTCGTGCACGTCTCCGAGCTGTCCTGGAAGCACATCGACCACCCCTCCGAGGTTGTCGAGGTCGGCCAGGAGGTCACCGTCGAGGTTCTCGACGTGGACATGGACCGCGAGCGCGTCTCCCTGTCGCTGAAGGCGACCCAGGAGGACCCGTGGCAGCAGTTCGCCCGGACCCACCAGATCGGTCAGGTCGTCCCGGGTAAGGTCACCAAGCTGGTTCCGTTCGGTGCGTTCGTCCGCGTGGACGAGGGCATCGAGGGTCTGGTCCACATCTCCGAGCTGGCCGAGCGCCACGTGGAGATCCCGGAGCAGGTCGTCCAGGTCAACGACGAGATCTTCGTCAAGGTCATCGACATCGACCTCGAGCGTCGTCGCATCAGCCTCTCGCTGAAGCAGGCCAACGAGTCCTTCGGCGCCGACCCGGCCTCGGTCGAGTTCGACCCGACCCTGTACGGCATGGCCGCGTCCTACGACGACCAGGGCAACTACATCTACCCCGAGGGCTTCGACCCCGAGACCAACGACTGGCTCGAGGGCTACGAGACCCAGCGCGAGGCCTGGGAGACCCAGTACGCCGAGGCGCAGCAGCGCTTCGAGCAGCACCAGGCTCAGGTCATCAAGTCCCGCGAGGCCGACGAGGCCGCCGCTGCCGAGGGCGCTGCCGCCCCGGCCGCCGGAGGCAACGCCGGTGCGGGTATCTCGGGTGGTTCGTACTCCTCGGAGTCGGACGACAACTCCGGCGCCCTGGCGTCGGACGAGGCCCTCGCCGCCCTGCGCGAGAAGCTGGCCGGCGGCCAGAGCTGAACGCTCTGACCACCAGCTGACAGGCTGAGAAACACAAGGCCCGCTCCCCTCGGGGGGCGGGCCTTGTGCCGTTCGCGGGGCACGGTTCGCGTCGCCGGTCAGGGGGTGACGGCGATGTTCGTCAGCCCCTTGCCGCCGGTGACCGTGTTCGAGCCGTACACCGTCGTCGTGCAGCCGGCGCTCTGGTTGGTGACGTGGATGGCGAGCTGCCGGGAGCCCGTCGCGCCCGTGAGGTCCGACCGGTTGCCGCGGAAGACCGTGCCGCAGCCCCAGCCGCTCCGCTGGGTGTGGGTCTCGAAGCCGTTGTTGGTCGTGTTGCGGCCGGTGTTGTTCTCGACCAGGACGTTGTTGCCCTTCACGTCCACCCAGGAGTCGTCGTAGTTGGCTCCGGTCAGGCCGCGGCCGTCGAAGGTGTTGCCGATGATCTTCGCCCCGGTGGTGCCCTCCTTGATGTCGACGGCCTCGCCGCCGACATCCGGGCCGATCGTGTTGTTGAGGATCTGCGCGTGGTCGCTCTTGTCGGAGAGAGTGTTGGCGCTCCCCACGTAGACGCCCTCGCCCATGCCGCGTCCGTCGTTGCCGGTGTCGTAGATCCGCGAGTTCTTGACGACACCGTTCCTGCTGGAGTCGCGGAAGTGCACCCCCTCCATGTCGAGGTCGTGCACGGTCACCCCGTCGATCACCACCCCGTTCGCGGCGTCGGCCATGATGCCCTTCTGCCCACCGGTCACGGTGACGCCCTTGATCGTCCAGTACGAGGCCCCGTTGAGGTGCAGGCCGTAGCCGCCGCCGGCGGTGAGCACCGCGCGGGAGGAGCCGGTGAGGGTGATCCGGGCGGACGAGCTCCCGGGGGTGGTGGCCTTGAAGTTGCCGGTGTAGGTGCCGTCGGCCAGGTGGATCGTGTCGCCGGGCCGGGCGTTCGTCAGAGCCGTCTTCAGCTGGGCCGCGGTGGAGACCTCGATGGTCGCGGCGGAGGCCGGTGAGGCGGCGAGGGGCACGGCCAGAAGGGCCGGCAAAAGGGGGAGCAGCAGCGAGCGGGCGCGCATGGGGGGTCGCATGGGGTGCCTTCCGTAGAGTTCTCATACATGGACGATGAGCGAGATGGTGAACCCGTGCTGCTCCGAGACGGTAAGGAGGGCTCATGGTCATGTCAAGGTCTGGACCTGTCGCGGGCGCAGTGGGCCCCCGTTTGCGGGTCCCCGCGCGCGTGCCGCCGCGCGGTCGAAGAGGCGCTCCGTGAACGGAAATTCACGGTCCGAGGGAATGTCGCTGTCCGGGAGGGCGTTCTTTTGTAGGAACGCGAGGAGGAGCGGTAATCGTGCTTGATCCCCAGGATTTGTACGAATGGGACCAGAAGGGTCTGGCCGTCGTGGACATGGCCCTGGCGCAGGAGTCGGCCGGGCTGGTCATGCTGTACCACTTCGACGGCTACATCGACGCGGGCGAGACCGGCGAGCAGATCGTCGACCGCCTGCTGGACACGCTGCCGCACCAGGTGGTGGCCCGCTTCGACCACGACCGGCTCGTGGACTACCGCGCCCGTCGGCCGCTGCTCACCTTCCGGCGCGACCGCTGGACGGCGTACGAAACACCGGCCCTCGAGGTCAGGCTCGTCCAGGACGCCACCGGCGCCCCCTTCCTGCTGCTCTCCGGTCCCGAGCCGGACGTCGAGTGGGAGCGCTTCTCCGCCGCCGTCCGCCAGATCGTCGAGCGCCTCGGCGTGCGGCTCTCGGTGAACTTCCATGGCATTCCCATGGGAGTCCCGCACACCCGGCCCGTGGGCCTGACCCCGCACGGCAGCCGCACGGACCTCATGCCCGGCCACCGCAGCCCCTTCGACGAGGCCCAGGTCCCCGGCAGCGCCGAGTCGCTCGTCGAGTTCCGCCTCACGGAGTCCGGCCACGACACCCTCGGCGTCGCGGCGCACGTCCCGCACTACGTGGCCCGTTCGTCCTACCCCGACGCCGCTCTGACCGTTCTGGAGGCCATCACGGCCGCCACCGGGCTCGTCCTGCCGGGCATCGCCCACACCCTGCGCACCGAGGCCCGGCGCACCCAGACCGAGATCGAGCGCCAGATCGGCGAGGGCGACGAGGAGCTGGTCGCGCTCGTCCAGGGGCTTGAGCACCAGTACGACGCCGTGGCAGGCGCCGCCACCCGCGGCAGCCTGGTCGCCGAGCCCGTCGACCTGCCGTCCGCCGACGAGCTGGGGCGCGAGTTCGAGCGCTTCCTCGCCGAGCGGGAGGGCGAGGCGTAGCCTCCCTCGGGCCCTCGGGCCCCGGTGGCCCCGGTCGGGCGCGAACCAGGCCGGGGTCCTAAGCTGCCGCTCATGCTGAAGGTGGGCCTGACCGGCGGTATCGGCGCCGGCAAGAGTGAAGTGTCGCGGCTGCTCGTCTCGTACGGAGCCGTGCTGATCGACGCCGACAAGATCGCCCGCGAGGTCGTCGAGCCCGGGACGCCCGGGCTCGCGGCCGTCGTGGACGCCTTCGGGACCGACATCCTGACGGGCGAGGGCACCTTGGACCGGCAGAAGCTCGGCTCGATCGTCTTCGCCGACGCCGACCGCCTGGCCACCTTGAACGCCATCGTCCACCCGCTCGTCGGCGCCCGCTCCGCCGAGCTCGAGAGCGCGGCGGGACCGCACGACGTCGTCGTCCACGACGTGCCCCTCCTCACCGAGAACGGTCTCGCCCCCCTCTACGACCTGGTCGTCGTCGTGGACGCGTCTCCCGAGACCCAGCTCGACCGGCTCGTACGGCTGCGCGGAATGACCGAACCCGAGGCCCGCGCCCGGATGGCGGCCCAGGCCACGCGCGCGCAACGGCGGGCCGTGGCCGACCTCCTCATCGACAACGACGGGCCGCTGGAGGCGCTGGAACCCCAGGTGCGCAAGGTGTGGGAGGAGCTGGAGCGGCGCGCGGTGGCCGAGGAGTGAGCGGCCGCGGTCGATCGGTCGCGCCATCGGCGGGGTAGGGACCGGGGAAGCGGGGGCGGATCGTCCGGCCGGTTCCGTACGGAATACGGCCGCCGCGCCCGACGTTGAACCGCCGGAGCAAGGGGAAGGATGCCATCGTGGCCGAGAGGAACCCGGAAACACACGTCATCGACTTCCGTGCGGCCGAGCAGTTGCTCGCCGCGCGGGACCCCCGTGGTGCCGTGAAGCTGCTGGACTCCGTGATCGCCGCCCACCCCGAGAACACCGCGGCCCGTCTGCTGCGGGCCAGGGCCTTCTTCGCCGCAGCGCAACTGCGACCCGCTCAGCTCGAGTTCGAGCTCGTGCTGGAGCGCGAGCCGGACAACGCGTACGCGCACTTCGCACTCGCCCGCACCTTCGAGCGTTCCGGCCACCCCGATCAGGCCACGCGTCACTTCCGGCTCGCGGCCGCGCTCGACCCCAAGCCCGAGTACGTCCAGGCCGCCCGCTTCGACGCGGGCTGACGCGAGGCCGTACGCGCGCGTCAGCGGCCCCTGCCGCCACGATCGGGTTCGTACGGCGGGACGTCCCGCCCCGGCTGCCAGTGCGGACCCTGCCGGAGGTGGCGCAGGACCATGGCCATGTCGACCGCGACGATCACCAGCAGCACTCCGCAGGCCGCCGCCCAGCCCGGCCTGCCGACCAGGGCGAAGACCGCCGTACCGAAGCCGGCCCAGATCAGACCCCATAGACTCAGCCAGAACCGCAGGCGCAGAGGACTGCGCGCGGTCGACGGCTCACTGCCCGTACGCATGACGGTCGCATCTCCCGTCGATCCCCCTGAGGATTCCCCGAGGGCCTAGTGAGGGTCTACCCGCGAGGCGCACGGCGACGCGTGCCGGGGATGGGTGCCCGGCGTGGAGGCCGTGCGGAGCCCGATCGAATCACTCGACCTGGGGCGGCGGTTCGACGTGGTGATGCTGGCCTCGTTCCTGGTGCACACCGCCGAACACCGCACCCGGCAGGCCCTCCTGGAGACCTGTGGACGGCATGTGAGCGACGACGGCTGCGTACTGATCCAGCGCGAGGGCGAAGGGTGGCACCTCGACGTGCCCCGTGTACGGCGGGACGCGGCGGGCTGCACGGTGCGGATCGCGTCGGCGGAGCCGGTCGGGGACGGCGTCGACGAGGTCCTCGCCGAATACGCCTTCCCGGACGGCGCGCGCTGGACGCAGACGTTCCTCTCCCGGCCGCTGAGCAGGGAGGACTTCGAGCGGTATCTGGGAGAGGCGGGACTCGCCGTGGACACCTACCTGACGGACGACGGCACATGGGTGAGGGCGCGTCCCAAGTCCCGCTGAGAAAAGTGTGGTCGGGACGCGGAACGGCGATGAGTTTCCGGTGTCCCGCCCGTCTACCTCTGTGAAAGCGCACGCAACGCCGACACGCACGCCGACACGAGGGAGACCACCGTGACCACCGCTTCCGCATATGTCCCGAGGGCCGGCGCCAAGAAGCTGAGCCGACGCGCCGACATCTCCGTGCGGGTGCTCCAGATCCTCCTCGCGCTGGCCTTCGCGATCCCCAGCGCCTCGCCCAAACTCGTCGGCCACTGGTCGGCCGCCGAGTCCTTCGACAAGATCGGCTGGGGCGACTGGCTGATGTACACCGTCGGAGCCCTGGAGCTCGCCGGAGCCGTCGCCCTGGTGATCCCGATCCTGTCGAGCGCCTCGGCGATCGCACTCACCGGCCTGATGATCGGCGCCTTCGTCACCCAGATGACGGTCTTCGACGGCCAGTACGCCCTCACCCCCCTCCTCTTCGCCGTGCCGCTCGTCGTGATCGCCTGGACACGCCGCCACCACAACAAGGAGCTCCTCGGCCTGGTCCTGCGGCGCCAGGTGTGAGGGAGGACGGCTCTGGACGGAGTGGCCGCCTCCGCCGGGCCCACGGAGGCGCGCCACGTCCGGGACGGGGGTTCAGGCGTGGCGCGCCGCCGGTGGTACGACCGCCCGGTTCGCTAGTGGACGACGCGGTAGCTGCGCCAGGGCGGGGTTCCGGGCACGATCTCGTTGCCCGACTTGGTGGGGACGTAGATGGACGCGCCCCGGCAGTTCTCGCTTGTGTACATGAGGATGTCGACCAGCGTGTCGTTCTCGATCTTCGTCGCCCCGGCCGGGGCGAGCTTGTGACAGCCCTTGACCGACGGGCTCGTCACCAAGACCTCGTTCTCGTGCCCGGTCTCGAACGTGATCGTGCCCACCGCGGTGCGGCCGAGGTCGGAACAGCCCGCGACGGAAAGTGTCAGGAGCACGGCCCCGGCGGCGGTGCCGAGACGCCGGTGAACGGACATGGCGGATCCTCGTCTGTCGGGCGAAGGCGCGGAAGCCCTGTTCCCCGTCACCCTGCCGCCTGCCGGGCGGGCTGTCACCCGCTGCTGGGCCGCCCGGGCGAAGCGCCGCGAAGGCCCGTTGTCAGACCCCACCCGTAAGGTCGGAGGTCCAGTCGGAATCCGTCGCGGAACGGGGAGGTGAGCAGCGCCGTGAGCCATACGTTGCAGACCTGCGCCGCCGTCTTCCTTCCGGCCGCCCTGCCCCGCGAGGGACGCGTCGCCTTCTGGGCCCCGGACGGCGGCGAACTGCCCACGGTCCCGACGGCGGCGAGCGGCGGGGACGCGGGCGAGCCCGACGGAGCGCGCCTCGGTGAGCTCGCCGTCGTGCGCCGCCATGGCGCCGGAGTCCGCGGCCGCACAGTCCCCGCGGTGATCCTCGGGGTCGACGAAGCCCTGCCCCATCTGGTCGCCGCCCGGCACCACCCGGCCGCCCACCCCGCCACCGCCTGCTGGGGAGCCGCCGCCCTGCACGCCCTCCACCTCACCGCCCGGGGCCGGCTGCTGCCCGGGCTCACCGCCGACGACCTGGACGCCTGGCGGGCCGGGCCCCTGGACGCCGACGACATCGCCCACCTGCGGGCGATCGCCGCCGCCATGCCGTACGAAGCGCACGCCGTGCCCGTCCCCGGCCGCAGGCCCCTCCAGCTGCCGGAGCCGGAGGCGCTGGTGCGGGCCTTCCTCGACGCCGTCGCCGACACCCTGCCCCGCACCCCCGCCGCGGCCCACGCGGCCGGTGCGCCGTTCGCCGCCCGCGCGGCGCAGCACCTGCCCCGCGCGCGTGCCTGGGCCGCCGAGGCCGCGGCCGGCATGGACGCCGGCGTGCGCGTCTCACTCCGCCTCGACCTCGCCGGATACGAACTCTTCGACATCGCGGAGGAAGGCGGTGACGAACGCCAGGCGGCGGCCGCTCTCCTCCAGGTGCACAGCCTCGCCGACCCCACCCTCGTCATCGACGCCGCGGCCCTCTGGGCGGGCGACGGCGACGAGCACTTCGGGCCGCGCGCCCGCGTCGACGCCGTCCTCGCGGTGCGCCGCGCGGCTCGCGTCTGGCCGCCCCTAGGCAGGCTCCTGGAGCGCGACGTACCGGACGTCGTCGCCCTCACCGAGGACGAGCTGTACGAACTCCTGGGACCCGCCGCCGCCCGCCTCGCCGACGCCGGGGTCGCCGTCCACTGGCCCCGCGAGCTGGCCCGCTCGCTCAGCGCCTCCGCCGTGGTCCGGCCGCCCGTCGCCGCCCCCGGCTCCGCCACCGACGGCACCGCCTTCTTCGACAGCGAGGAGCTGCTCCGCTTCAACTGGCAGCTCGCCCTCGACGGCGACCCGCTCACCGAGCGGGAGATGGACGCCCTCGCCGAGTCCCACCGGCCCATCGTGCGGCTGCGCGACCAGTGGGTGGTCGTCGACCCCGACCTGGTGCGCAAGGCCCGCAAGCGCGAACTTGGTCTTCTGGAGCCCGTCGACGCCCTCGCCGTCGCCCTCACCGGCACCGCGGAGGTGGACGGCGAGACCGTCCGGGCCGTGCCCGTCGGCGCGCTCGCCACCCTGCGGGACCGACTCGTCGCCGGCCCCGAGGCGGTCGCACCACCCGCCGGCCTGGACGCCACCCTGCGCGACTACCAGCTGCGCGGGCTCGCCTGGCTGGACCTGATGACGTCGCTCGGCCTCGGCGGCTGCCTCGCCGACGACATGGGCCTCGGCAAGACCGTCACCCTCATCGCCCTCCACCTGCGCCGCGCCCGCCGGTCGCCCACCCTCGTCGTCTGCCCCGCCTCCCTGCTCGGGAACTGGCAGCGGGAGATCCAGCGGTTCGCCCCCGGCGTCCCCGTCCGCCGCTTCCACGGCGCCGACCGCTCCCTCGACGGGCTCGACGGCGGCTCCGGCACCGGCGGGTTCGTCCTCACCACGTACGGCACCCTGCGCACCAGCGCGCCCCGCCTGGCGGCGCTGGAATGGGGCATGGTCGTCGCCGACGAGGCACAGCACGTCAAGAACCCCTTCTCCGCGACCGCCAAGGCGCTGCGCACGATCCCGACAGCGGCCAGGGTCGCCCTGACCGGCACCCCCGTGGAGAACAACCTCTCCGAGCTGTGGGCCCTGCTCGACTGGACGACCCCCGGCCTCCTCGGCCCCCTCAAGGCGTTCCGCGCCCGCCACGCGCGCGCCGTCGAGAACAGCGAGGAGATCGAGAACGACGAGGCGGTGGAGCGGCTGGCCCGCCTCGTGCGGCCCTTCCTGCTGCGCCGCCGCAAGTCCGATCCCGGCATCGTCCCCGAGCTGCCGCCCAAGACCGAGTCGGACCACCCGGTCGCCCTCACCCGTGAACAGGCCTCGCTCTACGAAGCGGTGGTGCGGGAGACCATGGCGCAGATCGAGGGCGCGGAGGGCATCGCACGCCGGGGGCTCGTCATGAAGCTGCTGACCTCCCTCAAGCAGATCTGCAACCATCCCGCCCAGTACCTCAAGGAACAGGCACCGAAGGGCGGCGGCACCGCCCGGCTCGCCGGCCGCTCGGGGAAGCTGGCCCTGCTCGACGAACTCCTCGACACGATCCTCGCCGAGGACGGCTCGGTGCTCGTCTTCACCCAGTACGTCTCCATGGCCCGGCTCCTCGCCGACCACCTGTCCGCCCGCGCGATCCCCGCCCAACTCCTCCACGGCGGGACGCCCGTGGCCGAGCGCGAGCGGATGGTGGACCGCTTCCAGTCCGGCGAGGTGCCCGTCTTCCTGCTGTCGCTGAAGGCGGCGGGCACCGGTCTCAACCTCACCCGGGCCGGGCACGTCGTCCACTTCGACCGCTGGTGGAACCCCGCCGTCGAGGAGCAGGCCACCGACCGCGCCTACCGCATCGGGCAGACCCAGCCGGTCCAGGTCCACCGGCTGATCGCGGAGGGCACGGTGGAGGACCGCATCGCCGAGATGCTGCGGGCCAAGCGGGCCCTCGCCGACGCCGTCCTCGGTTCCGGCGAGGCCGCGCTCACCGAACTGACCGACCGCGAACTGGCCGACCTGGTGTCCCTGAGGAGGCCGTCATGAACCGCCGCCCCGCCGCGGGCCGCCGGCCGGCCGCCGGGCGGTACGCCGGTCCGCTCCACGACGACCGCCGCCGCACGTTCCCGCCCCTCGCGCCGCGCGAGGCGCCGGACGGGCGCTTCGCCGCCACCTGGTGGGGCAACGCCTGGGTGGAGGCCCTGGAGGACACCGCCCTCGACGCCGCCCGCCTGGCCCGCGGCAAGGCCTACGCCGGCCGCGGCCACGTCGACGCGATCACCGTCACCCCCGGTCGTGTCGTCGCCTACGTCCACGGCAGCCGCCCCCGCCCGTACCGCACCGAGATCCGGCTCCGCACCCTCGGGGACGACGACTGGGAGCGGTTCCTCGACGAGGCGGCGGCCCGGCCCGACCACATCGCCGCCCTGCTCGACAAGGACGTCCCGCACGCCCTCGAAGCCGTCACCGGTCTGCTGCCGGCGCCCGGCGACCTGATCCCCGACTGCTCCTGCCCCGACGACGGCTACCCCTGCAAGCACGCCGCCGCCCTCTGCTACCAGTCGGCCCGGCTCCTCGACGAGGACCCCTTCGTCCTCTTCCTGATGCGAGGCCGCGGCGAACAGGAGATCCTCGCCGCGCTCACCCACCGCAACGCGGCACGGTCCGCCGCCGAGGCGAGCACGGGGACCTCGCTCATGCCGACGGTCCCCGCCCGCCATGTGCTGGAGACCGCGCCCGGCGGCCCGGGGACCCGGGCCCTGCCGCCCCTTCCGCCGCCCCTCCCCGTTCCGGCGCGCCCCGGGCGGCCCCCGGTCCACCCCCCGGACCCGGACGCCCCCGACCCGCTCGCCCTGGACCTCCTCGCGACGGAGGCCGCCTCCCGCGCCCACACCTTCCTCGTCACCGGCCACGACCCCGTGGCCGCCCTCACGCCGTGGCAGGACGCCGTCCGGCTGGCCGCCGCGCACCCCGGCTCCGGTCTCACCGCCTCCACCCGCGCGCTCTACCGCGACCTCGCGTACGCCCTCGACCGCACCCCCACCGACCTGGCCCGCGCCGTCGCCGCCTGGCGCCAGGGCGGCCTGGCCGGACTCGCCGTCCTGGAAGAACCCTGGGATCCGCCGGCCGGCCCCTTCGACCGGGCCCGCCCCGCCCTGCTCGCCGCCGATCACCCCTCTTTCCGGCCTTGGCGCAACCGCCTGTCGACCCGGACGCTCCAACTCCGCCTCGGCCGCGACGGCCTGTGGTACGGATACGAGTCGGACGCCGACCGCGAGGACTGGTGGCCCCGCGGCACCCCGGACCCCGACCCCGTCGGCGCACTCACCGACCTGCTCGGCCGCTGACGACCTGCTCGGCCGCCGGCCGGGGTGTTCGGCCACTGAGCGAGGATGTTCGTGCGCGTTCGAAAGCCGACCACACGATGGAGTGAAACGCGCCGGTGGCCTGATCCAGGCGGGTTCGGATCGCGTTAATTGCGGTACGGGCAGCTGCCCGTGAACACCTCCGGAAGGCAGGAAGCCATGAGGCAGATTCGCCGAAGTGGTCTGGCCACATTGATGGTCACGGGTGGCGCGCTCGCGCTCTCGGCGGGCGCCGCGCACGCAGGCTCCGGTGCGCAGGGCGCCGCGGTCGATTCGCCGGGTGTGGTCTCCGGCAACACCGTCCAACTGCCGGTGCACGCACCGGTCAACGTCTGCGGCAACACCGTCAATGTCGTCGGACTGCTCAACCCGGCCTACGGGAACAGCTGCGCCAACGGATCGGGCGGGTCCGACGGTTACGGCTCGGAGCGGGACGGCGGCGGGAAGCACAAGGACCTGCCGGGAACCCCGCACGGCGAAGCGCCGGGCGGCTCCCGCGGCGGCGGCTCCCACGCGGGCGGACCGGGCAGCAGCGACAGCGGCAGCGGTTCGCACGGCGGTGGTGCCGCCGCCGAGGGCCTCGCACAGGGCTCCCCCGGACTGGTCTCCGGCAACAGCATCCAGCTGCCGATCCACCTCCCCGTGAACGTCAGCGGCAACTCGGTCAACGTCGTCGGCATCGGCAACCCGGCCTACGGCAATCAGTCGGTCAACAACCCCGATGAGCCCGACGAGGAGCCCAAGCCGCAGGTTCCCGGCAAGAACGTGCCCCTGCCCAGCACCGACGCCGAGGAGCCGGAGCCGGAGCGCGAGTACGCCCCCAAGGACAGCTCGGGCGCGCTCGCCGAGACGGGCGCGGACCTGGTCGGCTACGCCGCCCCGGCCGGAGCGGCCCTGCTGCTCGGTGGCGCGCTGCTGTACCGCCGCGCGCGTCGCGCGGGCACGGAGGCCTGAGACCCCGGCCTCACGTTCGACGCCAGGCCCGGAGCACGGCCTCGATGGCCGGCGCCACCCTCGTCCGGGCCTGGTGGCGGGGGACTCCCCGCATGAGCAGCGTGTCGTACTCGGTGTCGACATGGCGGACGGCCGCCCGCACGGCGGCCGTGACCGCACCCGGGTCCAGCGACCGCCCGGCCGCCGTACGCCCCACCCGGCCGCTGCCCTTCAGCGAGGCATGGGCCGCGATCTCCGCGGCCCGCTCAGCCGGGCAGCGCGGAAAGAGCCGCAGGATCTCCGCCTCGAGCGCCGCCGTGACCTGCGCGTCCCGGGCCGCGCGCCGCATCGCGTCCCGTGCCCGCCGCCGCGCCCGCGCCTCCGCGTCCGCCAGGCAGGCCGCCTCGGCCCGGGCCAGCGCGGCCTCCTCGACGAGCAGCCCCTGACGTTCGTACCGGGTACGGCGCCGGTTGTGCCGTACCACCACCGCCCAGAGCGCACTGGCCTCGCGAGCCCTGCGGGTGAGTGCCGCGTCCCCGCGCGGCAGGAACACCAGATGGCCGAGGTCGGCGCAGTCCAGGCAGACCGGTGCGTTGAACTCGAGGATCATCCGCTCCAACGGCCCCTGGTGGCACTCCGAGCAGCGGCGGCGCTTGAGCGGTTCGACGACGACGGGTGCGACCAGGTCCAAGGCGGTCTCCCCTGCTCCGGAGCCGTGAGGGTCGTGAACGGCCGAAACAAGAGAACGGCCGTGAAAAATCGTTCGATTCGACGTGCCCGCCACGGCTAGGGTCCTTCGCGTGGCAACGAAACTCAATCAGATCATCGCAGTGGAGAAGGGCGTCAAGTCCCGGGCACATCAGGACCTGACCGCGGCGCACCACGGGCTGCAGAAGCCCGCGCTCCTCGCCGGCATCTCCCGTACGTACCAGCCGAAGGACGAGGAGGGCGAGCAGCTTCCGCCCGAGTCCACGCTGGTGCAGGTGAAGGCCGAGGACGTGCTGCGCGACACGGCGCGGGCGCTGACCCGGCTGTTCGACGTGACCGCCACCAAGGACTGGGCCAACTGCGAGGCGCGCGCCGACATCACGGTCGACGGGCGCGTGCTGGTGAGTCAGGTGCCCGTCGCGTACCTCCTCTTCCTGGAGAAGCAGCTGACGGACATCAACACCTTCGTCCGGAAGCTGCCCGTCCTCGACGCGGCCGAGTCCTGGACGCAGGACCCGTCGACCGACGCGTGGAAGACCGAGGTCGTCCGCACGGTCCGGACGAAGAAGGTGCCGCGCAACCACGTCAAGGCGGAGGCGACGGACAAGCACCCGGCGCAGGTCGAGGTGTACTACGAGGACGTGCCGGTCGGTTACTGGACCACGGTCAAGTTCTCCGGCGCGCTGCCGGCCCGGCGGGTGAACGAACTCCTGGAGCGGGTGGAGAAGCTCCAGCAGGCGGTGAAGTTCGCCCGGGAGGAGGCGAACAGCGCCGAGGTCACCGATCAGCGCGTCGGCGACGCCGTCTTCGGTTACCTCTTCGGGTAGCGGGCAGACACCACACAGACTCCCCGGCCACCACAGAACACGGCCGGGGTGCGCGAGGAGCGCAAAGCTGAAGATGAGGCTTGTCGTGAATGCGCGGCCCTTCTGACGAGGGTCGCGGTCAAACTCAGACTATTGCTCCAGATTCAGCATTCGCCGCTCATCGCCGGATCGACCGGGCCCGGGCCCTGGTGCGTCGAAATGCCAGTTCGAATCTGGTCCGCCGAGCTCGATCGGCGGTGGTCCAATGGCAGGACGCGACGCAATGACGACTGACCCGGGTTCTCAAGCGTGCCGGCGTGTGATGTGAGCGGCATCGACAGGGTCCGGGGGCAGGCTACGCCCTCGGACCCGCTCCCGTTTCCCGGGCCTATTGCCGGTAGCCGCTCAGAAAGCGGCCGATACGGCTGATCGCGGCGTCGAGGTCGTCGGCGTACGGCAGGGTCAGGATGCGGAAGTGGTCCGGCCGCGGCCAGTTGAAGCCGGTGCCCTGCACCACCTGGATCTTCTCCCGCAGCAGCAGGTCGAGGACGAACTTCTCGTCGTCGTGGATCCTGTGCACCTTCGGGTCGAGTCGGGGGAACGCGTAGAGCGCGCCCTTCGGCTTCACGCAGGAGACCCCGGGGATCTCGTTGAGCTTCTCCCACGCCTTGTCGCGCTGCTCGCGCAGCCTGCCGCCCGGCGCGGTCAGCTCGTGGATCGACTGCCGGCCGCCGAGCGCGGCCTGGATGGCGTACTGCGCAGGGGCGTTGGGGCACAACCGCATGGAGGCGAGCATCGTCAGCCCCTCCAGATAGCTCTTGGCGTGCTGCTTGGGGCCGCTGACGACCAGCCAGCCCGAGCGGAATCCCGCCACCCGGTACGTCTTCGACAGACCGCCGAAGGTGAGGACGACCAGGTCGGGGGCGAGGGAGGCGGCCGGGTGGTGGACGGCCTCGTCGTAGACGATCTGGTCGTAGATCTCGTCGGCGAAGACCATCAGCTGGTGGCGGCGGGCGAGGTCGAGGATGCCCTCGACGATCTCGCGCGGATAGACCGCACCCGTGGGATTGTTGGGGTTGATGATGACGACGGCCCGGGTGCGGTCGGTGATCTTCGCGGCCATGTCGTCGAGGTCCGGGTACCAGGCGGCCGATTCGTCGCAGAGGTAGTGGACCGCCTTGCCGCCCGCGAGCGTGGTCACCGCCGTCCACAGGGGGAAGTCGGGGGCGGGGATGAGGACTTCGTCGCCGTCCTCCAGGAGCGCCTGGACGGCCATGGAGACCAGTTCGGAGACTCCGTTGCCGAGAAAGACGTCGTCGACGTCGACCTCCGGCAGACCCATGCCCTGGTAGCGCTGGGCGACGGCGCGCCGGGCGGAGAGGATGCCGCGGGAGTCGGTGTAGCCATGGGCCTTCGGGAGCATCCGGATCATGTCCTGGACGATCTCCTCGGGCGCCTCGAAGCCGAAGAGCGCCGGGTTTCCCGTGTTGAGGCGGAGCACGCTGTGGCCCGCCTCCTCCAGGGCGTTGGCATGCTCGATGACCGGGCCACGGATCTCGTAGCAGACCTCGCTCAGCTTGCTCGACTGCCGGAACTCCATGCGACGACCTCCCCAGAAGTACTGTTGCTTGGTTTTACCAAGTTCGAGCTTGGAAAGTCCAACAAGTTGTCTAGACTGCGTCGCATGCCACGCCGCCGAAGCTATGACCAGTACTGCGCCGCCGCCCGCGCCCTCGACGTCGTCGGCGACCGCTGGACTCTGCTGATCGTCCGTGAACTCCTCGCCGGGCCGCGCCGCTACACCGACCTGCACGCCGATCTACCGGGCGTCAGCACGGACATGCTGGCCGGCCGCCTCAAGGACATGGAGGGCGCCGCGCTCCTCACCCGCCGCCGGCTGCCGCCGCCCGCCTCGGCGTACGTGTACGAACTCACCGAGCGGGGCCGCGGCCTGCTGCCCGTCCTGCGCGCGCTGGCGGAGTGGGGCGCGCCCGCCCTGGAGGAACCCCGGCCCACCGACGCCGTACGCGTCCACTGGTTCGCGATCCCGCTGCTGCGCGCTCTGGAGGCGGAGAGCGCCGGGGTGGTGGTGCAGGTGACCCTCGACGAGGGGGAGTTCCACGTACGGACGCGGGCGGGCGGTCCGCCGGAGTACGGCGACGGGCCGGCCGTCGACGCCGACGTGCGGCTGCGGACGGACCTGGCGACCTGCCGCGCCCTGGCGGGCGGGGAGCTGACGCTCGCCGAGGCGGTCGCGGCGGGCCGGGTCGACCGGTCGGACCGGTCGGGGCGGGCGGCGGACCTGGCGGCCGGTGCGGACCAGGCAGACCCGGCAGCCGGTGCCGGCCCGGCGGGCCGTGGGGAGACCGTGTTCGTCGCGTGAGCCGAGCCGACGGCTGTGGGGCGGCGGCCCTGGCCGGCTCCGTGGGGACAATGATCCTGTTCCGTGCGAGCCGAGACCGAGGATGGGAACGGGGTCACGTCCCTTGCGTTATGAAGCGATCACCTGGGAGCGACTGGCCCGGATCCTGGCCGGTCACGTCGACGAGGCCACGCCCGGCGACGGCGGCGACTGGCTCAAGGTCGGCATCGACGGGCCGCCCGCGGCGCCGACCGGGGAGACGGCCGAGCGGATCGCCGAGGCGCTGCGGCTGCGCGGCAGGTCCGTGCTCGTCGTCGGGACCGGCGGCTTCCTGCGTCCCGCCTCGCTGCGCTACGAGTACGGGAAGCAGGACCCCGACGCGTACTACAGCGGGTGGTTCGACACCGGGGCCCTCTGGCGCGAGGTGTTCGGACCGCTGGAGGCGGGCGGGAGCGGGCGCGTGCTGCCCGATCTGTGGGATCCCGTCACCGACCGCGCCACCCGCAGCCCGTACGTGGAACTCCCTCCGGGTGGCGTGCTGGTGATGCACGGACCGTTCCTGCTCGGGCACTGGTTCCCGTTCGACGTGACCGTCCATCTGCGGCTGTCGCCCGGAGCCCTCGCGCGCCGCACCGAGGAGCCCTGGACCCTGCCCGCCTTCGCGCGGTACGAGGACGAGGTCGGCCCCTCCGACGTCGCCGACGTGGTCGTACGCGCCGACGATCCGCGCCACCCCGCCTGGACCGGCCTCCCCGGCTAGACCCCGCTCTCCGGCCACCCCTTCCCCCGGCTCCCGCTCTCCGGCCACCCCTTCCCCCGGCTCCCGCTCTCCGGCCGGCCGCCCACCACCGTCACCGCCTCCGCGCCGGCCCGGCAGCCCGCCTCCGCCGCCGCCGGCGGGGCCGCCCCCGCGAGACGGGCCGCCAGGAACGCGCCCGCGAACGCGTCGCCGGCGCCCGTCGAGTCCACCGGCCGGACCGCCGGAGCCGCGACCCGGCCCGTCACCGAACCGCCCTCGGCGACCACCGCCCCCCGCGCGCCCAGCGTGACCGCGACCAGCGGGAACGTACGGCTCAGCCGCTCCGCCGCCGCCACCGGATCGGTGCGGCCGGTCAGCAGCCGGGCTTCGTCGGCGTTCGGGAAGAGCACGTCCGCGCCCCGCGCCGCCGTCAGGAACGGGTCCACCCCCTGCTCCTTCAGGAACCCGGCCGAGGCCGGGTCCACACTCACCGTGACCCCCGCCGCCCGCGCGCCCCGCAACGCCCGCAGCGCGGTCTCCCGGCTGGGCGCGGCGAAGAAGAGGTATCCGGACAGATGCAGATGCGCGACTCCCCGCAGCAGCTCGTCGGACCAGTCGGCGGGGGAGAGGCGCAGGGCCGCCCCGCTGTCGGTGAGGAAGGTGCGCTCGGCGCTCGCGTCCACCAGGGATATCACCGTCGCCGTGGCCGCCTCCGGGTCCCTGATCAACGTCGGCCGCACCCCCGCCCGGCGCAGCGCGCGAGTGTGCCAGTCGGCCGCCTCGGTGCCGACCCGGCCGAGCAGCCGTACGTCCTCACACCCCGAACGAGCCGCCCAGCACGCGGCGTTGGCGCCCGCGCCGCCCGGGAGCGTGCGGATCGCCGCGGCCGTGTCGGTCGCCGGAGCGAGCGGGGTCCGGTGCCGGGCCACGACGTCCGTGACCACGTCCCCCACCA
This sequence comes from Streptomyces sp. NPDC015346, assembly GCF_043078785.1. Lineage (NCBI taxonomy): Bacteria > Bacillati > Actinomycetota > Actinomycetes > Kitasatosporales > Streptomycetaceae > Streptomyces > Streptomyces sp. NPDC015346. The sequence continues at coordinate 1,136,645 of NZ_JBIBTW010000001.1, forward strand.
CCAGGAGCCCGGTCACGCCGTGCCGTGGTACGCCGCCGCGATCCGTGCCGCGAGCCGGACATTGCCGCGCACCGCCGCGAGGTTCGCCTCCAGGGAGGCCCCTTCGGTGTGCACCGTCAGATACTCCAGGAGGAAGGGCGTCACGGCCTGGCCGGTGATCCCCTTCTCCTTCGCGGCGGCCAGGCCCTGGGCGAGCACCCGGTCGTGCAGCGCGGGATCCAACTGGTCCTCCACCGGAACCGGGTTGGCCACGACCAGCGCCGCGTACGGCTCGCCCAGTTCGTCCTGGGCCCGGATCACGCCCGCCACCTGCTCGGGCGTCCGCAGCGTCCAGTCGACCGGCTCGCCCGAGGAGGCCAGATAGAAGCCGGGGAAGTGCTCCGTCCCGTACCCCACCACCGTCACGCCCAGCGTCTCCAGGCGCTGCAGCGTCGCCGGGACGTCGAGGATGGACTTCACCCCCGCGCAGACCACCGTGATCCCGACCCGGGAGAGCAGCCGCAGGTCCGCCGACTCGTCCTGTGTCTCGCTCCACTCCCGGTGCACACCGCCGAGCCCGCCGGTCGCGAAGACCCGGATGCCGGCCGAATCGGCCAGCCACGCCGTCGCGGAGACCGTCGTCGCCCCGGTCGCACCCGTCGCGAGCGCGGGCGCCAGGTCGCGGTGGCCCAGCTTCCGTACCGCCGGATCCTCCGCGATCCGCGCCAACCGGGCCTCGTCCAGGCCGATGTGGGCCGTGCCGTCGACCACGGCCATGGTGGCGGGAACGGCGCCCTCGTCCCGTACCAGCGTCTCCAGCTCCTTCGCCACGGCCAGATTGCGCGGGCGCGGCAGGCCGTGGGCGATGATCGTGGACTCGAGCGCGACGACGGGACGCCCCTCGTCGAGCGCCTCGCGCACTTCTTCGGACACGTGTGTGGACATGTCCCATCTCTGGCGCGACCGGGAGCCGCCCAAACCTCGTCGGCTACCTTCCGCCACAGGCGGCGAGGCCCGGCAGCCGGTCGGCGTCCACCACCTGGATCACCGCCCGTGAGTCGGCCGTCTTGGGATTGCCCACGCTGTACGCGACGGCCAGCGCACCGCCCCTGGCCTGCGCGTATCCGTACGCCGGCGTGATCCGGGCGTACGACCCCGAGCGGAGGTCGAGGGCGTAGGAGGTCTCCGGCGTCCGCCAGGTGACGAGACGCCCGCTGACCCGCAGCTGGTCCATGCCGTCCACCGCCGGAGACGTGGTCACGGCGGCGGTCGGCCGCGCGTCCCCCGTCCGCCACACCATCAGCCGGGGCTCGGCCTCGCCCGCCACCCACGCCCAGGTCGTCCCGTCGGACACCACGGACCGTAGGTCCCGGAGCGCGGCCAGCGGGCCGGGCAGCGCGACGGGCGACGCCGCGCCCGTGAGGGAGACGGCGGCCAGCCGGGTCCCGGAGCCCGCCGGTCCGCTCCTCGACTCGCGCCACACCAGCAGGTCGCCCGCGGCGAACGGCGCGTCCATCACGCCGGTGTGCAGGGCGCGCGCGGCACCACCCGCGGCCGGCGCCGCGTACACCGTGGCCTTTCCGCCGCCGACGCCCTGCGCCCAGTGGACCCGTCCGGCGCGGACGACGGGCTGGGGCAGCGGGCCGGGCCGGTCGGCGCGGGCCAGGCGCCTGGCCTTGCCCGTGGTGGCGTCCCAGACGTACAGGCTCCAGGGGCTGTCGAGCGTGCGCCCCTCCAGGACGGCGAACGCGGCCCACCGCCGGCCGTCGAAGTCGGCGGCGAGCAGCTGGTGCTCGACGGGGTCCGCGAGGGTGAGCAGGGTGCGCGGGGCGCCGCCCCCGAGCGTCAGGGCGGCGCGCCGGTGCTTCGCACCGGTGAGCTGGACGGCGGTCCACCCCGGGCCGGTGTCGGTGAGGACGGCCCGCTCACCGGCCGGTGCGCGCAACTCGCCCTTGTGGAGCGCGGACCGCCAGGCGTCGGGCAGCCCCACCTCGCAGGCGGCGGCGAGTGCGGACGCCGAGGCGGACGGGGGTGCGCTGATCCGGCCGGTGGGCGGACCCGTGGTCGGCTCCGGCGCCGGTCCCCTCGACGAGCACCCTGCCAGCAGGGCGCCCGTCAGCAGCAGGACCACGGTCGAGCCCGTACCGCGAGCCCTACCAGACGTACCCACGGCCGCCCATGATGGTGGTGAGGGTGTCGGAGGAGATGCGCGCCGACTTCGGTACGGAGCCCGCCCACGAGATGACGCTCGTGCTCACCCCGCCCACCGGGTCGAGGTAGTTGACCTGCCCCGCCGCGGTGTCGGTGTTGTAGCCGTCGATCGCGACCCAGTGGAATATCTCGATGTTGGGGTGGCCGACGAGGTGGGGGCCGCCCGGCACCTCCCAGGCGTTGCCCGCGATGGCGTAATCGTTGTCGGTGTCGTAGGTGATGTGCTGCCTGAAATTCGCCTTGTCGGTGGCGGTCGGGGTGTAGGGCAGCGCCCTGGGGACGTAACCCGCCCCCGGAAGGCGGTGGTTCAGCGCGTCGGCCATCGGGTAGCCGGTCGGGTTCGGCACGTTGATGTTGATGCCGTACCAGGCGGTGCCGTTCGTGGTCGTCTTGAGGAGGGTCGCGGCGTCCTGCTGCGACCGGCCCCCGACCTCGTCCCGGGCGGACTGGGTGATCACGAGGGTGGCCGGGCCGCACCAGTAGGAGGTCTTCTGCGACTGGTGGAGGCCGCCGGAGAGCTTGTAGCCGGCGAGCGCGCCCCGGCTGCGCAGCCCGTCGTACCCTCTCGCCGCCTCGGCCTGTTTGGTGGCGCTCGTTCTCTGCTGGGCGGGGGTGAGGCGCTGGGGGCCGAGGGTGTCGTACGCGGCCTTGTGGGCGGCGCCCGGTGCCACGGGTTCGGCGGCGTGCGCGGTGGGGGCGACGACCGCCGTGGCGGTGGTGGCGGCGAGCAGGGCGGCGGCGGTCAGGGCGGCGGTGCGGGGGAGGAAGGTGCGAGGGAGGGAGGTGCGAGGGAGGGAGGTGCGGGGGAGGAAGGCTGACGCTGGCATCGCGCTCTCCTGTCGAAGGTGGGGGAGGAGTTCACGGCGAGTTTGACGCGCGCACGCCATGCTCGACAGGGGGCTCGGCGGATTCCCCCGGACCAACATTGGGCGCACCAAAGGCGCCGCCCGCGACCAGCGGGGACAGGTGTCGGCGCCACCCGCCGACGGCCCGGTTTCCGGCCGTGCGGCGCTCCTGTGCCGCCCTGGACGGCGTGCGCGTATGAGCGATTCCGCCCCCGAGGGGGCCGAGGTGTCCACTCGTCACTTCTACGACGACCTGGCGCCCTCTACGACCTGATTACGCCGACCGGGGTGCGGGCGCCCCGCTACAGTCACCGCCCATGACCACACATGATCAGCCTTCCTTCGCCGTCCACATCCCCGAAGCCGAGCTGGAGCCGGAGCCGCTCACGCCCGAGCAGATCGTCTCGGGCACCCCCGAGGTGACCGGCAAGGTCCTCTGGGAGTCCGCCGACGGCAAGCAGGTGCGCGGGATCTGGCAGATCACCCCCGGAGTGGTGACCGACACCGAGGCGAACGAACTCTTCGTCGTCGTCAGCGGCCGGGCCACCGTCGCGGTCGAGGGCGGCGCCACGATGGAGATCGGGCCGGGCGACGCCTGTGTGCTGCGCGAGGGCGACCGGACCACCTGGACCGTCCACGAGACGCTGCGCAAGGCGTACCACATCAGCCTCTGAACCGGCCGGACCCGGAAGGGAGTTCAAACGGAAGGGAGTTCGCCCGAAGGGAGTTCAGGAGTCTGGTAGGAAGGTTTCCTATCAGCTATCCTCCCGGGCAGCGGCTTGGCGCGGCGTCCGATCACCGTGGGCGTGACGCGCTCAGCGAGAGTTCTGACCCGGCCGCCGTGCACCGCCCTCCGCCCTTCTTGTGCCGGGGGTGCGGTGCTCCGCACCGGTGTCCAGCTCTCGCCACCCCTCAGGCCAGGGAGCCCAGGTATGCGCCTGTACGCCTCCGCCCCACCACGCCGCACCCTCACCCCGTCCCGCCCTCTCCCATTCCCCTTCACCCCGTCCCTCGTCCTCACGGCCGTGCTTCTGCTCGTCGGCGGCCTTCTGCTCGCCTACCCGGGCCGTGCCGGAGCGGCCGCCGACCCGCTGATCTCCCGCGGCAAGCCCGCCACCTCCTCGTCCGTCGAGGACTCCACCCTCGCCCCGGGCAAGGCCTTCGACGGCGACCCGGCCACCCGCTGGGCCAGCGCCGAGGGCTCCGACCCGCAGTGGATCCGGGTCGACCTCGGATCCACCGCCACCGTCTCGCGCGTACGCCTCTCCTGGGAGGCGGCCCACGCCAAGGCCTACCGCGTGGAGATATCCGCCGACGGCGCCACCTGGACCCGGCTCGCCACCGAGACGGCGGGCGACGGAGGCACCGACGACTGGACCGGACTCAGCGGCAAGGGCCGGCACCTCCGCGTCTACGGGACCGCGCGCGGAACGTCGTACGGCTACTCCCTCTACGAAGTAGAGGTCTACGGAACCCTGGACGGCGGCCCGCCGCCCAACGGCGCGTTCACCGTCGTCGCCGCCGGTGACATCGCCGACCGGTGCACGGCCTCCAGCAGCTCGTGCGCCCACCCCAGGACCGCCGCCCTGGCGCAGCGGATCAACCCGAAGTTCTACCTGACGATGGGCGACAACCAGTACGACGACGCCCTGCTCTCCGACTTCCGCGCCTACTACGACAAGACCTGGGGCGTCTTCAAGGCCAGGACGCGTCCCGTCCCCGGCAACCACGAGACGTACGACCCGGCCGGCCCGCTCGCCGGCTACAAGGCCTACTTCGGTGCCCTCGCCTACCCGCAGGGAAAGCCGTACTACAGCTACGACGAGGGCAACTGGCACTTCCTCGCCCTCGACTCCAACTCCTTCGACGACCCCGCGCAGATCCGGTGGCTGAAGGACGACCTCGCCCGGAACACCAAGGGCTGCGTCGCCGCCTACTTCCACCACCCGCTGTACTCCTCCGGCGGCCACGGCAACGACCCGGTCTCCAAGCCTGTCTGGCAGATCCTGTACGGCGCCGGGACCGACCTCGTCCTCAACGGACACGACCACCACTACGAGCGGTTCGCCCCGCAGGACCCCTCCGGGCGGGCCACTCCCGGCGGCATCGTCGAGATCGTCGGCGGCACGGGCGGGGCCGATCCCTATCCCATCGAGACGGTCCAGCCGAACAGCCAGAAGCGGATCAGCGGCACCTACGGCGTCCTGAAGCTCGACTTCACCGACACCACCTACACCTGGCAGTACGTCGGCATTGACGGCCAGGTCAAGGACACCGGCCCGACCTACACCTGCCACTGATGTACCTGGCGACCACCGGTCGCCCCGACGCGCCGCCGCCCCGCACCGGGGCCCGGCGGCGCGTCGGCGGCACCGTCCTCGCGCTCGGCACGGTCAGCCTGGTCACGGACATCTCCTCCGAGATGGTGACGGCCGTCCTGCCCGTCTACCTCGTCCTCGGCCTCGGCCTCTCCCCGCTCCAGTTCGGCTTCCTGGACGGGCTCCTCAACGGCGCCACCGCGCTCGTACGGCTGCTCGGCGGCCACGCGGCGGACCGCGGCGGCCGGCACAAGCGGGTCGCCGGGATCGGCTACGCCCTGTCCGCGTGCTCGCGGCTCGGCCTGCTCCTAGCGGTCGGGGCGACGGGCTGGATCGCGGCCGCGCTGGCCGGGGACCGGCTGGGCAAGGGCATCCGCACCGCCCCGCGCGACGCGCTGATCACCCTCAGCTGCCCGCCCGAGGACCTCGGCCGCGCCTTCGGCGTCCACCGGGCGATGGACACCACCGGCGCCCTGCTCGGACCGCTGGCCGCGTTCGCGCTGCTGTGGGCGACGGCGGACGCCTACGACGCGGTGTTCGTCGTCAGCTTCTGCTTCGGGGTGCTGGGCGTGCTCCTCCTCGCGGTCCTCGTACCGGGCAGGGCGGCCGCGGACGCTGGGACATCCGCGGGCGGCGGGGCATCGGCGGGCGGCGGCGCGGCCCGTGATCCGCGGCCGAAGGCGGCCCCGCTGCTCGCCCCGCTGCTGTCTCCACTGCGCTCCGCGCCCGTCCGGCGGATCCTCGGCGCCACCGCGCTGCTCGGCGCCTTCACCGTCGGGGACGCCTTCGTCTACCTGCTGCTCCAGCGGCGTCTCGACCTGGCCGTCACCTGGTTCCCGTTCCTGCCGCTGGGCGCCGCCGCCGGCTATCTGCTGCTCGCCGTCCCGGCCGGCCGGCTCGCCGACCGGATCGGACGCCGCCGCCCCTTCCTGTACGGGCACGGGGCGCTCCTCCTCGCGTACGTCCTGCTCCTCGCACCCGCCCCCGACCTGCTCGTGCTCGGCCTCGTCCTCGGCCTGCTCGGGGTCTTCTACGCCGCCACGGACGGGGTCCTGATGGCGCTGACCGGCCCCCTGCTGCCGGCCGGGCGGCGGGCGAGCGGGCTGGCCCTCGTCCAGACCGTCCAGGCGCTGGCCCGGCTGCTCGCGGCGACCGGGTTCGGGGCGGCCTGGACGGTGTGGGGGCCGTCGACGGCGCTCGCCCTCGCCGCCGCCGGACTGTCGGCGGCCCTCGCGGGAGCCGGCTTCCTGCTGCCCGCCGCCCCACCAGCGGAAGGGCACCCGTCCAGCGAAAGGCCCTCTTGATGACCGACACCGGCACTGACACCGGCACCGGCAACAACACCGGCACCGACAACAACACCGGCCGGGTCCGCCTCACCCGTACGCGACTCTGGGGGCTGGTCCTCGCCGTCGTGCTGCTCGCGGGCGGGGCCACCGCCTACACGCTCCGGGCCGCCGACCGCGCCCCCCGGCCGGTCGTGCCGCACGGCGGCCCGGCGCTCACGCTCGAAGGGCCCGCCGGAGGGCTCCTCTTCCGCGACACGGCGACCGGCCGGGTCGGCCGCCACGACCCGGGCTCAACCGGACCGCGCGCCGTCGGCGGCCCCCACTGCGACCGCTTCCACGCCGCCGGCCCCACCGCCCTCTGTCTGCGACGGCGGCCGGGCGTGCCGACCCGCTCGTACGCGATCGTGCTCGACCGGCGGCTGCGCGAGGTACGCCGGATCGCGCTGCCCGGGATCCCCAACCGGGCCCGTGTCTCGGCCTCCGGGCAGCTGCTCTCCTGGACGATGTTCGCGACGGGCGACTCGTACGCGACCTCGGCGTTCTCGACCAGGACATCGATCCTCGATCTGCGCACCGGCTATCTCGTCAAGAACATGGAGCAGATGCCGCTCACCCTCCACGGCCGCCGCTACCACGCCCCCGACGTGAACTACTGGGGCGTCACCTTCGCCCGCGACGACAACCGCTTCTACGCCACGGTCGCCACGAAAGGCCGCACGTACCTCGTCGAGGGGGACATGCGGAGGTGGTCGGCCAACGCGCTGAGGGAGAACGTCGAATGCCCGTCCCTGTCTCCGGACAACACCCGGATCGCGTTCAAGAAGAAGGTCTCCGACGATCCGAAGGCACCCTGGCGCCTGTACGTCCTGGATCTGCGCACCCTGCGGGAACACCCGGTGGCCGAGGAGCGGAGCATCGACGACCAGGCGGCCTGGACGGACGACCGCACGCTCGCGTACGGGCACCAGGGGGCCGTGTGGACCGTCCCCGCCGACGGCACCGGCGCGCCACGACGGTCGGTGCCGGGTGCGACGTCCCCGGCGGTCCTGCGCTGAAGGAGGCTGAAGGGGGCTGAAGGGCGGCTGAAGGGAGCGACCGGCACCCTGTCGGGTCCGGCCAGGGTGCCGGTCAGGCGCGCCGCACCGCGCCCCGTACCGCCAGCGCCGCCATCGGCAGCAGCAGGCACGCGCCCACGAGGTTCAGCCAGCCGTAGCCGGCCTGGGCCACGATCAGTCCGGCCGCGAGCCCGCCGACGCCCGCCGCGGTGTTCATGATGAAGTCCGAGAGGCCCTGGACCGCCGCCCTCGCCGCCTGCGGGACCGAGTCGGTCAGCAGGGCCGAGCCGGAGACCAGGCCCGCCGACCAGCCCAGGCCCAGCACGAAGAGGCCCGCGGCGGTCTGGGCGTGGCTCGGACCCGCGGTGCCCGCGAGGAGCGCCGCGACCGAGAGGAGCCCGACGGCGAGGCCGATCACCGACAGCCGCCCGAGCCGGTCCGAGAGCCAGCCCATCACCGGAGAGAAGGCGTACATCCCCGCGATGTGCCCGCTGATCACCAGGCCGATCAGCTGGATCCCCGCACCGTGGTGGCTCAGCGCCACCGGGGTCATCGACATGATCGACACCATCGCGGTGTGCGAGACGGCGACCGTGACCAGGGCGAGGCGCGCCCGCGAGGACGCCCGTACGGCCTTCAGACCGGCACGGAGCGAGTGGCCGGCCGCCTCCTCGCCGCCGGCCGGCCCGGACAGGGCGCGGGCGGTCAGGAGCGGGTCGGGGCGCAGCAGGAGCGCCACCATGACCGCGGCGATCAGGAACACGCCCGCGGCCCACACGAACGGTCCGGCGGCCGCCGGTACTCCGAAACCCGCCACGCTCTTCCCGGCGGGTGCGGCGACGTTCGGACCGAGGACCGCGCCGATGGTGGTCGCCCAGACCACGGTGGAGATGGCGCGGCCCCTGTGGTCCGGCGGGGCCAGGTCCGCCGCCGCGAACCGGGCCGCCAGGTTGGCCGAGGATCCCGCGCCGAAGCCGACCAGGCCCACCAGGAGCAGTGGGAAGTTGTCGATCACGGCACCGAGCACGACCACCCCGGCGCCCAGCGCCCCGACCAGATAGGCGAGCACGAGCCCGGGCCGCCGCCCGCGGGAGCCCATGAGGGAGGCCAGCGGCATGGCGAGCAGCGCGGGCCCGGCCACCGAGGCGGTCGAGGCCAGGCCCGACAGCGCTTCCGTGCCGCTCACGTCCTTGGCCAGCACGGCGGCCAGGGCGACGCCGATGGCGATGCCCAGACCGCCGAGGATCTGGCTGGCGATCAGCACCGCCTGGATCCGCCGCCGGAGCGCCGGCAGTTCGGCGGCCGTGACGGGGGCGGGTATCTCCGCAGGGGAGGTGGCGTCAGGGGCGCTCGGGGTGTTGGTCACTTACGGGAGTGTGCCAGCCCTCCGGCCCGAGCGGAACGCCACCCCCTTCCCTACCCCCAGGGGGTACGCAGGGAGCGGCCCGGCCCGTCTCAGAACAGCGGCTGCGGGAGCACGCCCTCCAGTGCCAGCAGGGTCCGCTTGGTCTCCAGGCCTCCCCCGAAACCGCCGAGCCCGCCGTCGCTCTCCACCACCCGGTGGCACGGCACGACCACCGGCAGCGGATTGGCGCCCATCGCCGCCCCGACCGCCTGCGCCGCCCCCGGCTGCCCGACCCGCTTCGCCAGATCTCCGTACCCCACGACCGCTCCGTACGGCACGCCGTCCGCGAGCTCGCGCAGCACCTGGCGGTTGAAGCCGGTCGTCAGCGTCCAGTCGAGAGCGACGTCGAACTCCCGCAGGCCGCCCGAGAAGTACTCCGCGAGCTGCCGTATCGGCTCCGCGAGCCGACCCGAGGCACGCTCCGTCAGCTCCGCGCGGTCCGCGCCGAGCTGCGCCGCCAGCCGGTCCAGCGCCCGGTCCCGCACCGCCTCGCGTGCGTGGAAGACCACGCTCACGAGACCGCGGTCCGTCGCGGCCAGCAGCAGCGGGCCGATGTCGCTCTCCACGACCGCCCATTCCACCTTGGAGTCCATACCGATCACGGTACGACCACCCACTGACATCACGAGCCGGTCTCGTCCCGGTCTCACGGGTGCCAATTCCCGGACCGCGTGGTCGTGCGGCCCTCCGCGCGCCATAATCTCGCCCCGGTAGCACTTACTCAGCGGTACCGACTGTTTTCGGACGACGTCGCACCACGGGTGGAGGAACACGCTCATGCAGGGCACGGTCGACGGATTCAGTTACGGCCTCGTCACCCCGGTCGCCGCCTACCTCATGGCCTGCCTCGGCGGCGCCCTGGGCCTGCGCTGCACCACCAGGTCGCTGCGCCACCGGGACACCTTCAAGGCCGGCTGGCTCGCCCTCGGCGCCACCTCCATCGGCACCGGCATCTGGACCATGCACTTCATCGCGATGATGGGCTTCTCCGTCCACCAGGCCCCCATCAGCTACGACCGGCCCCTCACCTTCGCCAGCCTGGGCGTCGCCGTCGTGATGGTCGGCATCGGGATCTTCATCGTCGGATACCGCGGCGCCACACCCCTCACCCTGGTCACCGGCGGCACCATCACCGGCCTGGGCATCGCCACCATGCACTACCTCGGCATGGCCGGCATGCGGTTCCAGGGGCGCATCGACTACGACACCCTCACCGTCGCCCTCTCCGTCGTGATCGCCGTCGTGGCGGCCACCACCGCCCTCTGGGCGGCCGTCTCGGTCCACGGGTTTCCGGCCAGCCTCGGAGCGAGCCTGGTGATGGGCCTCGCCGTCAGTGGTATGCACTACACCGCCATGGCGGCGGTCAACGTCCATCTCCACGGCACCCCCGCGCCCGGCGCCGGCGACACCGCCACCTCACTGCTCCTGCCCATGCTGGTCGGCCCGGCGGTCTTCCTCCTCCTGGCCGCCGTCGTCGTCATGTTCGACCCGCTGCTCGTGATGGGCGACCCCGACTGGCAGCGGCCCGCGTCGCCGGGCCCGCACCGGCCCGGGGTGCCCGCGCCGCGCCGCGCCCCCGCCTACGGCGAGCCCGCGAACTGGTCCGCCCGGCCGCCCTCCGGACGCGGCGCCCGCAAGGGGGCCCACCGGGGCGGACACCGCTCCCAGGACTGGTGACGGACGGGGTCCGGGAGGGCGCCTGGGCCGACCGGTGAGCCGTTCGCCGCCCGACTGTCAGTGGGGGGTCGTACGGTGGTTGCATGCGGCCCGTTTCCAAGATCGAACGTACGGTGGCGCCTTTCGAGGTCGTCAGCCCCTACCAGCCCAGCGGCGACCAGCCGACGGCCATCGCCGAGCTCGAGCGGCGCATCCGCGCCGGCGAGAAGGACGTCGTCCTGCTCGGTGCCACCGGCACCGGCAAGTCGGCGACCACCGCGTGGATGATCGAGAAGCTGCAGCGCCCCACCCTGGTGATGGCGCCGAACAAGACGCTCGCCGCCCAGCTGGCGAACGAGTTCCGCGAGCTCCTGCCGAACAACGCCGTCGAGTACTTCGTCTCGTACTACGACTACTACCAGCCCGAGGCGTACGTCCCCCAGTCGGACACCTACATCGAGAAGGACTCCTCGATCAACGAGGAGGTCGAGCGGCTGCGCCACTCCGCGACGAACTCGCTGCTCACCCGCCGTGACGTGGTCGTCGTCGCCTCCGTCTCGTGCATCTACGGCCTCGGCACCCCGCAGGAGTACGTGGACCGGATGGTCCCGCTCAAGGTCGGCGAGGAGATCGACCGCGACCAGCTGCTGCGCCGCTTCGTCGACATCCAGTACACCCGCAACGACCTGGCGTTCACCCGAGGGACGTTCCGGGTCCGCGGCGACACCATCGAGATCTTCCCGGTCTACGAGGAGCTCGCCGTCCGCATCGAGATGTTCGGCGACGAGATCGAGGCCCTGTCCACGCTCCACCCGCTCACCGGCGAGGTCATCAGCGAGGACCGCGAGCTGTACGTCTTCCCCGCCAGCCACTATGTGGCGGGCCCCGAGCGCATGGAGAAGGCGATCAACGGCATCGAGCGCGAGCTGGAGAGCCGTCTCGCCGAGCTCGACAAGCAGGGCAAGATGCTGGAGTCCCAGCGCCTGCGCATGCGCACCACGTACGACATCGAGATGATGCGCCAGATCGGCTCCTGCTCCGGCATCGAGAACTACTCGATGCACTTCGACGACCGCGAGCCCGGCTCCGCGCCCAACACGCTCCTCGACTACTTCCCCGAGGACTTCCTCCTCGTCATCGACGAGTCGCACGTCACGGTGCCGCAGATCGGCGCGATGTACGAGGGCGACGCCTCCCGCAAGCGGACCCTGGTCGACCACGGCTTCCGGCTGCCCTCCGCGCTCGACAACCGCCCGCTGAAGTGGGAGGAGTTCCAGGAGCGGATCGGCCAGACGGTCTACCTCTCGGCCACCCCCGGCACCTACGAGCTGTCGCGCGGCGACGGCTTCGTGGAGCAGATCATCCGCCCCACCGGCCTGGTCGACCCCGAGGTCGTCGTCAAGCCCACCGAGGGACAGATCGACGACCTGGTGCACGAGATCCGGCTGCGCACCGAGAAGGACGAGCGGGTCCTCGTCACCACTCTCACCAAGAAGATGGCCGAGGATCTCACCGAGTACTTCCTGGAGCTCGGCATCCAGGTCCGCTATCTGCACAGCGACGTCGACACCCTGCGCCGTATCGAGCTGCTGCGCGAGCTGCGGGCGGGCGAGTACGACGTCCTGGTCGGCATCAACCTGCTCCGCGAGGGCCTCGACCTGCCCGAGGTCTCGCTCGTCGCCATCCTCGACGCCGACAAGCAGGGCTTCCTGCGCTCCGGCACCTCGCTGATCCAGACCATCGGCCGCGCGGCGCGCAACGTCTCCGGACAGGTCCACATGTACGCCGACACGGTCACGCCGGCGATGGCGAAGGCCATCGACGAGACCAACCGGCGCCGTGAGAAGCAGGTCGCGTACAACAAGGCCCACGGCATCGACCCGCAGCCGCTCCGCAAGAAGATCAACGACATCGTCGCCACCATCGCCCGCGAGGAGGTCGACACCGAGCAGCTGCTCGGCTCCGGCTACCGCCAGGCGAAGGACGGCAAGGGCGCCAAGACGCCCGTCCCCTCCCTCGCCGCCCACTCCACCACGGTCAAGGGCAAGGGCAAGGGCGGCAAGGCGGGCGGCACGGTCGAGCTCGGCGACCGTCCGGCCACCGAACTGGCCGCGATCATCGAGGAGATGACGGACCGTATGCGCGCCGCGGCGGCGGAGCTGCAGTTCGAGGTCGCCGCCCGGCTCCGGGACGAAGTGGGAGAGCTGAAGAAGGAGTTGCGCCAGATGAAGGAGGGGGGACTCGCCTGACGGCGCGGCTCCCCGGCTCCGCCGGGTGTGTTGCAAGACCGACACAAAACGCGACCGCGTCTGCTGCGCTGTCGGTGCCCCTGCGTAGGGTGCTGCACAACCGCACGCACAGCAGAGACGGCCGCGGGGAACGACGGAGAGGGGACAGCGCGTGACGGTCAACATGACCAAGGGTCAGGCCATCAGCCTGGAGAAGCAGGGCGGGGGCACCCTTACCTCGGTACGGATGGGGCTCGGCTGGCAGGCGGCTCCGCGCCGTGGCCTGTTCGGTTCGCGCACCCGGGAGGTCGACCTGGACGCCTCCGCGGTGCTCTTCGCCGACAAGCAGCCGGTGGACGTGGTCTTCTTCCGTCACCTGGTCAGCGACGACGGCTCGGTCCGCCACACCGGTGACAACCTGGTGGGCGGCGCGGGTCAGGGCGGCGACGACGAGTCGATCCTGGTCGACCTCCAGCGCGTCCCCGTCCACATCGACCAGATCGTCTTCACGGTGAACTCCTTCACCGGCCAGACGTTCCAGGAGGTGCAGAACGCCTTCTGCCGGATCGTCGACGAGACCAACGGCCAGGAGCTCGCCCGCTACACCCTGGACGGCGGCGGCCAGTACACCGCGCAGATCATGGCGAAGGTGCACCGGGCCGGCACCGGCTGGCAGATGACCGCCCTGGGCAACCCGGCCAACGGGCGGACGTTCCAGGACCTCATGCCGTCGATCCTGCCGCACCTGTAGGGGCACGGCGGCGGCACCCACAGCTCCCGGAGGCAGCAGGCCGCCGGGAGCTGTCCTATCCACACACCCGAGGGGACAGAGTCGATGACGGCCGAGCTGGTCCGGGGGCAGAACCACCCCCTGCCCGACACCCGACTGGAGATCAGGGTGTCGGCCGGCCATCCGGTCGTCGCCGGCGCCACCCTCTGCGACGAGCGGGGCAGGATGGGCGGGGCCGAGTGGATCGCCCACCCCGGCTCGCCCTCGCTGCCCGGCGTGGAGGTCTCGCAGCAGGCCGCCGCCGATCACCGCCTCGCCGTCGACCTCGAAGCGCTTCCGGCCGGCGTGCACCTCGTCTCGGTCCTTCTGGCGCTGCCCGTCGGCGTCGGCGGCCCGGCCCGCTTCGGCGCCGTCGCCGCCCCCTTCGTCGCGGTGACCGGCCTCGACGGAACCGAGATCGCCAGCTACACGATCACCGGCCTCGACCGCGAGTCCGCCGTCGTCGCCCTGGAGCTGTACCGCCGCCAGGGCGCCTGGAAGGTCCGCGCCATGGGCCAGGGGTACGAAGGCGGCCTCGCGGCCATGCTCGGCGACCAGGGCATGGAGCGCCCCGCCGAACTCGCCGCCTCGATCCTGGACGCCGTCGCCCGGGGCCTGGCCCGATCGGTCTCCGCCCCGCCCCCGCGCGTCCCCGAGGCGGAGCGCGTCAGGCACACGGCCCCGGTCGCCGCCGACCACCAGGACGCGCCCCCGCCCCCCAGCTCCGACGGACCCATCGACTACGCGCACCCGCGCCGTCAGGCACCTCCGGAGCCCGCACCGGAGCCGGGCCCGGCGCTCCCGCCCACCGGCTACCCGGCCCCCGTGGCCGGTGACGCCAGCGGCTGGTCCATGGACGAGCGGCTCTACAACCAGGTGTGGGGCATGTTCGAGGACCTGGCCCGCACCACCGCCGCGTACCGCAGCGCCTGCGACTTCGCCGAGTCCCGCCTCGACCAGGAGCTCGACCGCGCGCTCTCCGACCCGCGCGGCCGTATCGGCGGCGCCGGGGACGCCGCCCGTGAGGCGGCCCGCGCCAAGCACGACGAGCTCACCGCCCGGGCCCAGGAAGCCCTGGACCGGGACCTCGCCCAGCTCGCCGCCGAGTCCGAGGTCGTCGAACCGGCGCTGCCCGCCGCCTTCGCCCGCTGGGACAACCCGGTCTGGCAGGCCTATCGCGTCCCCATGGAGGTCCCCATGGCCGTGCGCCTGGGCGATCTCCACCTCCCCGAGCGCACCGATCTGCGCATCCCCATGCTGGTCCGCCTCCCTCTGGAGCGCGGGCTGTGGGTGGACAGCGGTCGGGGACGATCCGAGGCGGCCGGGCTCCTCGACGAGGCCGAACTGCGACGCCTCGCCATGGACACGGCGGTCGCGCACGCGGCCAGGCTGCTCGCCGTGTACCCGTCCGGCGAGTTCGCCGTCCATGTCGTCGACCCGGCGGGCTCCGGCGCCGCCTCGCTGGCGCCGCTGGTCGAGGCCGGCGTCCTGGCCGGACCGCCGGCCGCCGGGGCGGCCGGGGTCTCCGCCGTCCTCACCCGGCTCACCGAGCGCGTCGACCTGATCCAGATGGCGGTGCGGGCCGGTGCCCCGGACGCGCTGCCGCCCGGCATGGACACCGCGGAGCAGCTGCTGATCGTCCACGACTTCCCGCACGGCTTCGACGACCGCGCGGTCACCCAGCTCCGCTACCTCGCGGACGAGGGCCCGGCCGTCGGCGTCCATCTGCTGATGGTCGCGGACCGGGAGGACGCCTCCGCGTACGGCCCGGTCCTGGACCCGCTGTGGCGCTCCCTGCTGCGGATCACCCCGGTCGCCGACGACCACCTCGCCGATCCGTGGGTCGGCCACGCCTGGACGTACGAGCCGCCGACGTTCCCGCCCGGCGGCGGGGTGCTCCGCCAGGTCCTCTCCCAGGTGGCCGAGGCCCGCCGCCAATGGAGCCGTTGACCTGGTCACTTGGGCTCTCTTTACCCTGGCCTTTACCTTTTCTTGGTTCTTCGGGTAGTGTTCTCGGCGCGGAGGGGAGTACTCCCCATGCGCGGCGTTCCCGTCAATACGGACGGACCCTGAGCGGTTCGATCCCGGGGCGTCGGCCCGGCTCGCCGTAGGCGTGCCCGGGTGGAAGAGACCTCCGGCAGCGACGACGCTGATCAGTAGCCGTACGACGCCGGAGGCGCAGTGGACGTTTCAATGACCCTGTGGGTGCTGACCATTCTTGGTCTGTCCGCCCTGATCGCTATCGACTTCTTCATCGGGCGCAAGCCCCATGACGTGTCGATCAAGGAAGCCGGAACCTGGTCGGTCGTCTGGATCGTCCTCGCCGTGCTCTTCGGCCTGGGACTGCTGGTCTTCGGCAACACCCAGGCGTCCGGCGAGTTCTTCGCCGGCTTCATCACCGAGAAGTCGCTCAGCGTCGACAACCTCTTCGTCTTCGTGCTGATCATGGCGAAGTTCTCGGTGCCCTCCCACCTCCAGCAGCGCGTGCTGCTCATCGGTGTGCTGATCGCCCTCGTCCTGCGCGCGATCTTCATCGCCGCCGGTGCCGCGATCATCGCCAGCTTCTCGTGGGTCTTCTACATCTTCGGCGCGTTCCTGATCTACACCGCCTGGAAGCTCATCCAGGAGGCGCGCTCCGACGACGAGGAGGACGAGTTCGAGGAGAACCGTCTCCTCAAGTCCATCGAGAAGAAGTTCGGCGTCGCCGACAAGTACCACGGCACGAAGCTCTTCCTGAAGGTGAACGGCAAGCGGGTGCTGACTCCGCTGATGGTCGTGATGCTGGCCATCGGCACCACCGACGTGCTCTTCGCCCTCGACTCGATCCCGGCGATCTTCGGCCTGACCCAGGACCCGTACATCGTCTTCACCGCCAACGCCTTCGCCCTGATGGGTCTGCGGCAGCTGTACTTCCTGATCGGTGGCCTGCTCAAGAAGCTGGTCCACCTCAGCTACGGCCTGTCGGTGATCCTCGGCTTCATCGGTGTGAAGCTGGTGCTGCACGCCCTGCACGAATCCGGGGTGCACGTCCCGGAGATCTCGATCCCGTTCTCCCTGGCGGTCATCTGCGGCGTCCTGGTCATCACCACGATCACCAGCCTGATCGCCTCCAAGAAGCAGGCGGAGCGCGAGGCGGCCGAGAGCGCCGACACGACCGGCAAGCCGGTGACCTCCGGCGAGTCCGAGAAGGACAGCGTCGAGGTCTGACCCTCGCCCGACCCACGCACCGTGGCCGGTACGGACGGCACACCACCGTCCGCACCGGCCACCGGTGTGTCCGGACCTGTTCCGGCCCGTTTCTCTGTGTGCTCCGCGACTACGCGGGCACGCCCTCGGGCGACTCGGCCCGCGCGGCGGGCTTGGTCTCCGGCAGCAGAGCGAAGCAGCCCAGGCTCACCAGCGCCACCACCGTCAGATACGCGGCCACGCCCCAGGGGGCGCCCGTGCCGCCGCTGGCGACCGCCGTCGCGACGATCGGCGTCAGGGCCCCGCCCAGCACGCCGGCGAGGTTGTAGCCGACCGCCGCGCCCGTGCAGCGCACCCTCGGCTCGTACAGCTCGGGCAGATACGCGGCCACCACCGCGAACATCGTGATGAACGCCAGCAGCGCGCCCGTGAAGCCGAGGAACATCAGCATCGGCCGACCCGTGTGCAACAGCCCCACCATCGGGAACATCCACACCGCGGAGGCCGCGCAGCCCGCGAGGCAGAGGGGGCGCCGGCCGTAGCGGTCACCGAGGATCGCGACGAACGGGGTCACGATCCCGCTGATCGCCACCGCCCCCATGACACAGACCAGCATCACCGTGCGGTCGATGCCGAGCCGCTCGGTGCCGTAGGCCAGGGCCCAGGTGGAGACCGTGTAGAAGACGGCGTAGCCGACCGCGAGGGCGCCCGCCGTCAGCAGCACCAGGCGCCAGTGGTCGCGCGCCACCTCGGTCAGCGGTGCGTCGGCCCGCCGCCCCTCGGCGGCCAGCCGCTGGAACTGCGGGGTCTCCGCCAGTGAGGAGCGCAGCAGCAGGCCGCCCGCCGCGAGCAGCCCGGCGGCCCAGAACGGCACACGCCAGCCCCACTCGCGGAACTGCGCGTCGGTCAGTCCGGCGGAGAGCGCCAGCATCACACCGTTCGCCAGCAGAAAGCCGACCGGCGGGCCGATCTGCGGAAAGCTCGCCCACAGCGCGCGCCGCCCCTCCGGCGCGTGCTCGGCCGTCAGCAGCACGGCACCGCCCCACTCGCCGCCCAGACCGAGCCCCTGCAGGAAGCGCAGGACGAGCAGGAGCACGGGGGCGGTGATGCCGAGGGTGGCGTACGAGGGGACACAGCCGACCGCGACCGTGGCGCAGCCGGTCAACATCAGTGAGGCGAACATGACCGGTCGCCGTCCGTAGCGGTCGCCGATGTGCCCGAAGAGGGCGGATCCGAGCGGGCGGGCGACGAAGCCCACGGCGAAGGTGCCGAAGGCGGCCAGGGTCCCGGCGAGGGGGGAGAAGGTCGGGAAGAAGAGCGGGCCGAGGACGAGCGCGGCGGCCGTTCCGTAGACGAAGAAGTCGTAGAACTCGATGGCCGTGCCGGCGAGGGAGGCGGCGGCGAGCCGCCCCATCGACGGAGGGGAGGGAGTGGAGGGAGTGGGCGGAGCGGCGGGAGTGGACGGGGTGTCAGGGGTGTCCGGGGACTGCGGGGGGTGACTGTGGCGCATGCCGCGCCAACTACCCGGCGTGCGCGCGGGTTACGGGGGCGTACGGAAGCACACGCCTCCGAGCCGCGCGCCGCGGCGCCCCACGTTCACCAGCCGCGCTTGTGCCACTCCGGGAGGTGCGGGCGCTCGGCTCCGAGGGTCGTGTCCCTGCCGTGGCCCGGGTAGACCCACGTCTCGTCCGGCAGTACGTCGAAGAGCTTGGTCTCCACGTCGTGGATCAGGCTCGCGAAGGCCTCCGGGTCCTTCCAGGTGTTGCCCACCCCGCCGGGGAAGAGGCAGTCGCCGGTGAAGACGTGCGGGTGGCCGTGCGGGTCGTCGTAGATCAGGACGATCGAGCCGGGCGTGTGCCCGACCAGGCGGCGGGCGGTCAGCTCGACCCGGCCCACCCGGACGGTGTCGCCGTCCTCGACCCGGACGTCGGTCGGGACCGGGATGCCCTCGGCGTCGTACGCCCCGGCGTACGTGCGGGCCCCGGTCGCGGCGACCACGTCGGCGAGCGCCTGCCAGTGGTCGCCGTGCCGGTGGGTGGTGACGACGGAGGCGATGCCGTCGTCACCGATCAGCGTGAGCAGCGTCTCGGCGTCGTTGGCCGCGTCGATCAGGAGCTGCTCGCCGGTGGCCCGGCAGCGCAGCAGATACGCGTTGTTGTCCATCGGGCCGACCGCGACCTTGGAGATCATCAGGTCCGTCAGTTCGTGCACATCGGCCGCGCCGCCGACCTTCACAGCTCCGCTGTACGTCATGGGCTCAGCCTATCGCCGGGCACCGACAGCGGGCGGTTCCGCGGCTCCGGCGGCTACAGCGGCGGCAGGGCGGGGAGAGCGCCGCCCTCGACCGTGAGGGCCGACCCGTCGCGGCGGCCGGCCAGCCAGCCGAGCAGTTCGGGCGCGGGTCCTGAGACGAGCACGGCGTCCTCGCCGGAGCCGCCCCCGGTCGTCCAGACCTGCCCCTCCGCGGCGCGGACCGTGGTCGGCGGGACCTCCTTGTGGCCCGTGAACCGCTCCGCGAGGAACTCGATCTCGCGGGCCACGAACTCGTCGGGCAGGTCCTCCAGCTCGTAGCCCGCCCCGAGGTCGACGTGGTGCAGGGCCACCTCGACCCAGCGGCGGAAGGGGAGGCGGGCCGCCCGGTCCGTGACGCCGTTGCGCAGCTCCACGATCCGCTCCCAGTCGGCGGGCTCCGCGGCCACGGCCTGGAAGCGCTCGGCGCTCTCGCGGACGTCGGCGAGCTGGACGTCCAGCGGGCGCGGGGCGTCGCGCTCGATGTCGGCGTCACGGGTCGCGGCGTCCGGGTACATGGGCCGGCCCTGGAGAACGTTCACGAGGGCGTCGGCGTTGCGGGCGATGTGGGCCAGGACATGTCCGCGGGTCCAGCCGGGAAGCCGTGACGGCTCGGCGACCGCCGCGTTGTCCCATGAGGCGGCGGCTTTCAGGAGCCGCTCGGTCGCTTCGCGTACAGAGGCCAGGTCACGCACAGGATCGATCATGGCGCCGACCCTAGCGCTGCCACTCGTTCGGGTGAAGCGGTCACATCGAGGCCGGTAATCGAATGTGCGTGCTATAGGCTCGGTGGAAGCATCCGGCATCCTTGGTTGTTGGGTATTCAGGCACATCCAGCACATCCCCAGGCATATCTGCGACCCGCACTCCTGTGCCTCCGCTCTCTCAAGAAAGGTGCGGACCGGCGTGGCCGACCGTCTCATCGTTCGTGGCGCTCGCGAGCACAACCTCAAGAACGTCTCGCTCGACCTCCCGCGTGACTCCCTCATCGTCTTCACCGGGCTGTCCGGGTCGGGCAAGTCCTCCCTCGCGTTCGACACGATCTTCGCCGAGGGCCAGCGCCGGTACGTCGAATCGCTCTCGTCGTACGCCCGGCAGTTCCTCGGCCAGATGGACAAGCCGGACGTGGACTTCATCGAGGGTCTCTCGCCCGCCGTCTCCATCGACCAGAAGTCGACCTCGCGCAACCCGCGCTCCACGGTCGGCACCATCACCGAGGTCTACGACTACCTCCGCCTGCTCTTCGCCCGCATCGGCAAGCCGCACTGTCCCGAGTGCCGCCGGCCGATCTCCCGGCAGTCGCCGCAGGCCATCGTCGACAGGGTCCTGGAGCTGCCCGAGGGCAGCCGCTTCCAGGTCCTCTCGCCGCTCGTGCGCGAGCGCAAGGGCGAGTTCGTCGACCTCTTCGCCGACCTCCAGACCAAGGGCTACAGCCGCGCGCGGGTGGACGGGCAGACCGTCCAGCTCACCGAGCCGCCGACCCTGAAGAAGCAGGAGAAGCACACGATCGAGGTGGTCGTCGACCGCCTCACGGTCAAGGAGAGCGCCAAGCGCCGGCTCACCGACTCCGTCGAGACCGCGCTCGGCCTCTCCGGCGGCATGGTCGTGCTCGACTTCGTCGACCTGCCCGAGGACGACCCCGAGCGCGAGCGGATGTACTCGGAGCACCTCTACTGCCCGTACGACGACCTGTCCTTCGAGGAGCTGGAGCCGCGCTCCTTCTCCTTCAACTCGCCCTTCGGCGCCTGCCCCGACTGCACCGGCATCGGCACCCGCATGGAGGTCGACCCCGAGCTCATCGTCCCGGACGAAGACCGGTCCCTCGACGAGGGCGCCATCCACCCCTGGTCGCACGGCCACACCAGGGAATACTTCGGCCGGCTCATCGGCGGGCTCTCGCAGGCGCTCGGCTTCCGTACGGACATCCCGTACGCCGGACTCCCGGCGCGGGCCAAGAAGGCCCTGATGTACGGCCACAAGACCCAGGTCGAGGTCCGCTACCGCAACCGGTACGGGCGGGAGCGGGCGTACACCACCCCGGCCTTCGAAGGCGCCGTCAGCTTCGTCAAGCGGCGGCACAGCGAGGCCGAGAGCGACTCCAGCCGTGAGCGCTTCGAGGGTTACATGCGCGAGGTGCCCTGCCCCACGTGCGAAGGCACCCGCCTCAAGCCGATCGTCCTCGCGGTCACGGTCATGGAGAAGTCCATCGCCGAGGTCGCCGCGATGTCCATCAGCGAGTGCGCCGACTTCCTCGGCCGCCTGAAGCTCAACGCCCGCGACAAGAAGATCGCCGAGCGGGTCCTGAAGGAGGTCAACGAACGGCTGCGCTTCCTCGTCGACGTCGGCCTCGACTACCTCTCCCTCAACCGGGCGGCCGGCACACTCTCGGGCGGCGAGGCCCAGCGCATCCGGCTCGCCACCCAGATCGGCTCCGGCCTGGTCGGCGTGCTGTACGTCCTGGACGAGCCCTCCATCGGCCTCCACCAGCGGGACAACCACCGGCTCATCGAGACCCTGGTCCGGCTCAGGGACATGGGCAACACGCTCATCGTCGTCGAGCACGACGAGGACACCATCAAGGTCGCCGACTGGGTCGTCGACATCGGCCCCGGCGCGGGCGAGCACGGCGGCAAGGTCGTCCACTCGGGCTCCCTGGCCGAGCTGCTCACCAACGAGGAGTCGGTGACCGGGCAGTACCTGTCCGGCCGCAAGGCCATCGCGACCCCGGACATCCGCCGGCCCGTGGACCCCTCGCGCCGTCTCACCGTGCACGGCGCCCGGGAGAACAACCTCCGGGACATCGACGTCTCCTTCCCGCTGGGCGTCCTCACGGCCGTCACCGGAGTCTCCGGCTCCGGCAAGTCGACCCTGGTCAACGACATCCTCTACACCCACCTGGCGCGCGAGCTGAACGGCGCCAAGTCGGTACCCGGGCGGCACACGCGCGTGGACGGCGACGACCTCGTCGACAAGGTCGTCCACGTCGACCAGTCGCCCATCGGCCGCACCCCGCGGTCCAACCCGGCGACCTACACCGGTGTCTTCGACCATGTGCGCAAGCTCTTCGCCGAGACCATGGAGGCGAAGGTCCGCGGCTATCTGCCGGGCCGGTTCTCCTTCAACGTCAAGGGCGGCCGGTGCGAGAACTGCTCCGGCGACGGCACGATCAAGATCGAGATGAACTTCCTCCCGGACGTCTACGTCCCGTGCGAGGTCTGCCACGGCGACCGGTACAACCGGGAGACCCTGGAGGTCCACTACAAGGGCAAGTCCATCGCCGAGGTCCTGAACATGCCGATCGAGGAGGCCCTCGACTTCTTCGAGGCCGTCCCGACGATCTCCCGCCACCTGCGCACGCTCAACGAGGTGGGCCTCGGGTACGTCCGGCTGGGCCAGTCCGCGCCGACGCTCTCGGGCGGTGAGGCGCAGCGCGTGAAGCTCGCCTCCGAGCTCCAGAAGCGCTCGACGGGCCGCACGGTCTACGTCCTGGACGAGCCGACCACGGGTCTGCACTTCGAGGACATCTCGAAGCTGATCAAGGTCCTCTCCGGTCTCGTCGACAAGGGCAACTCGGTGATCGTCATCGAGCACAACCTCGATGTCATCAAGACCGCGGACTGGGTCGTCGACATGGGCCCCGAGGGCGGCAGCGGCGGCGGTCTGGTGATCGCCGAGGGCACGCCGGAGGAGGTCGCCTCGGTGTCGACGAGCCACACCGGCAAGTTCCTCCGCGAGGTCCTCGGCGCCGACCGGATCAGCGACGCGACCGTCCCGGCGGCGCGCAGCGGGAACGGCTCGGCGAAGAAGACGGCCGCGAAGAAGGCGCCGGCGACGAAGACCGCGGCCAAGACCGTGGCCAAGGCACCCGCCAAGGCGCCGGCGAAGAAGGCGGCGACCGCTCGGGCCCGCAAGGCGTGACGACGGAGGGGGCGGGGGCTCGCGGCGGGCCCCCGCCCCGTCCCCGCCTCTCCTCCCGGCCGGGCCTCAGGCGCCCAGTTCGTGCCCGTACGGCGGCTCCGCGCCCGGACGGGTGCAGGTGAGCGCCGCCGCGCGGGCAGCGTAGGTCAGCAGGTCCCGCCACGCACCGGCGTCCAGCGAGGCCGGCGGGCGGTACGCCAGTCCGTGGAGAAGGGCCGCGTTCACCGTGTCGCCCGCGCCGATCGTGTCCGCGACCGCCACCCGTACCGCCGGAACCGACACCTCGTACGACGGCGTGAAGACAGTCAGCCCCGCCCCGCCCCTGGTCAGGACCACCGCCGACGGTCCACGCGCCAGCCACTCCTCCGGAGTGCCGCCCAGCCACGCCGCGTCCTCCTCCGAGAGCTTCAGGAGGGAGACGTACGGCAGCCAGGCCGTGAAGCGCTCGCGGTAGGCGGCCGGGTCCGGGATCAGGGCCGGGCGGATGTTGGGGTCCAGAAGCGTGAAGGCGCCGCGCCGCGACTCGCGGCGCAGCAGCGCCTCGTACGCGCTCGCGCCCGGCTCCAGGGCCAGGGAGCAGGTGCCGAAAGCCAGCGCCCGGGCCTCCTCCGGCAGCCGCTCCGGCAGGGCGAAGAGCCGGTCGGCCGTGCCCTCCACATAGAAGCCGTACCGCGCGGAGCCGTCCGGCCCCACCGAGGCCACCGCCAGCGTCGTCGGCTCCGGCCCCCGCTGCACGAGCCCGTCACCGACCCCCGACGCCCGCAGGCCGTCGAGCAGCGCCTCGCCGAAGGCGTCCGTGGAGATCCGGGAGCAGAAGGCGACCTCCGCACCGAGCCGCCCCAGCGCCACGGCCGTGTTGTACGGGCCGCCCCCGGGCCTCGGAAGCAGCGGGGACAAGGGGCCCGGCGCACCGGCCGGGACCAGGTCGATCAGGGACTCACCGGCGACGACGATCACGCCCGCGAACGTAACCCATGCCCACCCGGCCACAACAGCCCGGAAGCCCCCCGCGAAGGCGCCCGGACCCGCGCCGGTATCGTCGGTTCGTCACCTCATGCCCCGATCCGACCGTGGAGCGCCCATGTCCGGCCAGTCCGCCCGCCGCACCGTACTGAAAGGCGCCGCCCTCGCCGGCGCCGCCGGGCTGGGTGTCGCCGCCTGCTCCACCGACTCCAAGCTCGGCCACGCCCAGGTCCCGACCCCGACCGCCCCGGTCACCCTCGGCGCCCCCGACGAGGTGCCGGTCGGCGGTGCCAAGCTCTACCGCGAGCAGCGGGTCCTGGTGAGCTGCCCGGCCAAGGGCGAGTACAAGGCGTTCAGCGCCCAGTGCACCCACGCCGGCTGCGTCCTGGACAAGATCGAGCACAATGAGGGCAACTGCCCCTGCCACGGCAGCCGCTTCGACGTGACCACCGGCAAGGCACTCAAGGGCCCGGCGACCGTCCCGCTGCCCGAGGTCCCCATCCGGGTCGAGAACGGCCGGCTGGTCGCGGGCCCGGAGGCGTAGGGCGACGCCCGGGGGGTGTCACGCCCAGTCCCAGTCGATCCCCAGCAGCCCCGGCCGTACCCCCTGCTCCACCAGGTGCACCGTGCGGTGCCGCCCGACCAGCGTCAGGTCCGAGCGGCCGCCGCGCGGCGCTCCGGCCGAGGCCTGGGCGAAGCGCCGGCACCGCACCGGCAGCGCCGCCTCGTCGAACCGCACCTGGAGCACGTACTGCCCGCCGGCGAAGCTGAACCCCCGGACGTACTCCCCGCTCGGACCGCCCGTCCCGTCCTCGAAGCCGTACGAGAAGAGATACGTCTCCCCGGCCCGCAGCCGCGCGTCGAAGAGCAGCTCCGCGACCAGCACCCCCGTCTCGCGGTGCCAACGCACCCGGCCCCTACGACAGTTCTCCGCCGCCCGCACCTGCACCCGCGCCGGGTCGCAGCCCGGGTCACCGTGGTGGATGGCCAGATAGCGGTCGATCCCGTCCCGGTGCGCCCGCACCACATGCTGCGAGTCGCGCCCCACGAGCTCCCGCGCCGCCCCGATCCGTACCCGCTCGTGGTGGCCGACCGTGTGGAGCCCACCGTCCACCGGCGACTCGAGCTCGGCGAGCAGCCTCTCCACGACACCGGACACCTCGACCAGCGAGCGGTACGAGCGCCCCGCCGGACGCTCCACTTCGGCGCGCACGACGGAGTCCTCGGCCAGCAGCCGGATCAGTGAGTTCCCGGGCAGCTGGAGGACCTCCTCGAGCGCCCGCACCGCCTTCATCGACTCGGGCCGCTGGGGGCGCCGGGCACCCTGCTGCCAGTAACTGAGGCTGGTCACCCCGACCTTGACGCCCCGATGGGCGAGATGGTGCTGCACCCGCTGGAGCGGAAGGCCCCGCACCGCGAGCGCCGTGCGCAGCGCCAGGTGGAACGGTCCGGTGTGCAGCAACTGCGCCAGATCGGCCTCGGTGTGCTCCACGGGGACTCCTCAGTGAACATTCACGACGAAGACGGCGGACCGCCGCACCGCCGACGGCGGGCCCGCAGATGGCGCGCGGGCGCCCGTTCACACCCGCGTCCACGCGTTCACAGCGCGCCGTCACCCCGCATTGAAGCGTGTTGACCCGCGCCCCACAACGCTCGATGCTCCTCGACAGCGTCCGGACGCGCTCCTCCGACTCCCCACATCCCCACACACCCCCCGCCTCGGGAGGAACGCGATGCGCAGAAGAAAGCTGTCCTTCGCGGCACTCGCCGCTGCCGCCCTCTTCCTCGTCCCCACCACCTCGGCCTCCGCCGCCGCCCCGCACGAGGACGCGTCGGCCCTCGCGTACAAGCGCCTGAACATCACCATGCAGGCGCAGCAGAAGACCAACTGGTGCTGGGCCGCCGGCGGCAACACCATCGCCACCTGGTTCGGCCGCAACTACACGCAGAACCAGTTCTGCAACGCCGCCTTCAACCGCCAGCAGGGCTACGACTGCCCCAACAACCAGGCCACCCTCGGCAACGTCCAGACCGGACTGCGCTGGGCGGGCGTCAACCCCGGCTCGTACGTGACCGGCTGGCTGCGCTACCCGACCGTGCAGAGCGAGATCAACGCCGACCGCCCGATCGAGACACGGATCCAGTGGTCGAGCGGCGGCGGCCACATGCATGTGATCTACGGCTACGACGACGCGAACAGCTGGGTCTACTGGGGCGACCCCTGGCCCTCCAGCGACCGCTACAACTGGGCCTCGCACGCCTGGTACGTGGACAACGGCTCCTTCTCCTGGACCCACTCGCTCTACCGGATAGGGGCGTGACGACGATGACCCACGTACGTGCCGCGAGCGCCGGGCTCCTGTCCGCCCTCGCCCTCGTCGCCCTCGGTTCCGTCCCGGCCACGGCCGCCGAGGCCCCTCCCGCGGCCGAGGCCCCTCCCGCCGCGGGGCCCGAGCAGGCGGCCTCCGCCCCGGAGACCCTGGACACGCTCTCCCGTTTCTTCTCCCGCGACGGCGCCCTCGCGCGCTCCGCGGCCCGGCCCCGCATCGAGGGCGCCTCGGTGCCGGTACGGGTGCTCTCGCCGGACTTCGTGGCGGGGAAGGCGGGCGCGCCGGTGGCCCGGGTCGAGTTCCACGCGAGCAAGGCGGTCGCCTCGGACGGGCAGACCGCCTCGCTGTGGACCGTGCGGCAGGCCGACGGCTGGCGGGTGGTGAACATCGCCACCGGCGACGACGAGACCCGCTACGCGGCGCAGGGGGAGCGGACGCTGCCGGGCGGCGTCGTGTTCCGCGAGCCGCAGATCGACGCCTGGTATGTCCACAAGGGCACGAAGGTGCTCCCGCTGGACGAGGACGCGGTGCGCGCGGTCGGCGGCGACGGGACGAGCCTGGCCGCGTACCGGGAGCGGGTGACCCGGGCGTACGGCGACAAGCTGCCGGGCTCCGGTTACGCGCGCAAGGGTGCGGCCGGCGGCTACGACGCCCCGGCCCCCGCCCACGAGGAGCCACTCGTCACGGCCGCCTCCGCCACGGCGGGCGCGGGCGCGGCACTGGCCCTCGGGCTGCTCGGCACGGCGGCGTGGCGCCGCCGCCGGCCGGCGTTGCGGTCCCGGTCCCGCCAGGAACCCGCCGCCTGACGCCCGGGACACAGGGCAGGGCACACAGGGCAGGGCACATAGGGCAGGGCACGGCGGGCGAGCCCCCGCCGGGCCCCGCCCCCCGCCCCGCCCCCCGCCCCGCCCTCCGCCCCGCCGTCCGCCAACGAGCGCGGCATCCCTGACTGTCGGTCCCCGACAGTAGGGTGGGGAACATGGCCGACCCCTCCAGCTACCGCCCCAAGCCGGGACAGATCCCCGACTCGCCCGGGGTGTACAAATTCCGCGACGAGCACCGCCGGGTGATCTACGTCGGGAAGGCGAAGTCCCTGCGTCAGCGGCTGGCCAACTACTTCCAGCCGCTGACGAGCCTGCACCCGCGCACGGCCACGATGGTCACGACCGCCGCCTCCGTGGAGTGGACCGTCGTCTCGACCGAGGTCGAGGCGCTGCAGCTGGAGTACTCCTGGATCAAGGAGTTCGACCCCCGGTTCAACGTCAAGTACCGGGACGACAAGAGCTATCCGTACCTCGCCGTGACCATGAACGAGGAGTTCCCCCGCGTCCAGGTCATGCGCGGCAGCAAGAAGAAGGGCGTGCGCTACTTCGGTCCGTACGCGCACGCGTGGGCCATCCGCGAGACGGTCGACCTGATGCTCCGCGTCTTCCCCGTCCGCACCTGCTCCGCCGGTGTCTTCCGCAACGCCGCCTCCGCCGGACGTCCCTGCCTCCTCGGCTACATCGGCAAGTGCTCGGCGCCGTGTGTGGGCCGGGTCACGCCCGAGGAGCACCGGGAACTGGCCGAGGACTTCTCCGACTTCATGGCCGGCCGCACCGGCACGTACCTCCGCCGCCTGGAGAAGCAGATGACGGCGGCGGCCGAGGAGATGGAGTACGAGCGGGCGGCCCGGCTCCGCGACGACATAGAGGCGCTGCGGCGCGCCATGGAGAAGAACGCGGTCGTCCTCGCCGACGCCACCGACGCCGACCTGATCGCGCTCGCCGAGGACGAGCTGGAGGCGGCTGTCCAGATCTTCCACGTCCGGGGCGGACGCGTGCGCGGCCAGCGCGGCTGGGTCACCGACAAGGTCGAGGCCGTGTCGACGGCCGGGCTCGTCGAGCACGCGCTCCAGCAGCTGTACGGCGAGGAGAGCGGCGACGCGGTCCCCAAGGAGGTCCTCGTCCCGACCCTCCCCGAGGACCTGGACGCCGTCGCCCAGTGGCTCTCGGGCCGCCGCGGTTCCCAGGTCTCGCTCCGCGTCCCGCAGCGCGGCGACAAGAAGGACCTGATGGAGACGGTCGCGCGCAACGCGCAGCAGGCGCTGGTGCTGCACAAGACCAAGCGCGCCAGCGACCTGACCACCCGCTCCCGGGCCCTGGAGGAGATCGCCGAGGCCCTGGACCTGGACTCCGCGCCGCTGCGGATCGAGTGCTTCGACATCTCGCACCTCCAGGGCGAGGACGTCGTGGCCTCCATGGTCGTCTTCGAGGACGGGCTGCCGCGCAAGAGCGAGTACCGCCGCTTCCAGATCAAGGGCTTCGAGGGCCAGGACGACGTCCGCTCGATGCACGAGGTGATCAGCCGCCGCTTCAAGCGCTACCTCGCCGAGAAGGAGAGGACGGGGGAGTGGGCGCCGGAGGGCGTCGAGGACGCCGAGAGCACCGAGGCGGCGGAGGCGGCGGCCGCCGCCGGGGCCGGCGCTTCCGCGAACGGCGACCGCCCGACCGCCTCCGACGCGCCCCCCGGGCCGGACCTGACCCCCGGGCCGGACCTGACCCCCGGGCCGGACCTCACCCCCGGGACCGACGCGCCCCCCGTGAACGGCACCGGCACCGCCACCCGCACCCCCACCACCCCCGGCCCCCTCGCCTCCGGCGAGGTCCCCGTGGACGACGGGCGGCCCAAGCGCTTCGCGTACCCGCCCCAGCTCGTCGTCGTCGACGGCGGGCAGCCGCAGGTCGCCGCCGCCCGGCGGGCCCTGGACGAGCTCGGCATCGACGACATCGCGGTCTGCGGCCTCGCCAAGCGCCTGGAGGAGGTCTGGTTGCCGGGCGACGACGACCCGGTCGTCCTGCCCCGCTCCAGCGAGGGTCTGTACCTCCTCCAGCGGGTACGTGACACGGCTCACGACTTCGCCATCCGCTACCAGCGCTCGAAGCGGAACAAGCGCGTCA
This sequence comes from Streptomyces sp. NPDC015346, assembly GCF_043078785.1. Classification (NCBI taxonomy): domain Bacteria; kingdom Bacillati; phylum Actinomycetota; class Actinomycetes; order Kitasatosporales; family Streptomycetaceae; genus Streptomyces; species Streptomyces sp. NPDC015346. The sequence continues at coordinate 1,166,025 of NZ_JBIBTW010000001.1, forward strand.
GGAGCAGCCCGCTGGACGCGATCCCCGGCCTCGGCGACACCCGCAAACAGGCGCTCATCAAGCACTTCGGCTCGGTGAAGCGGCTCCGGCAGGCGACAATCGAGCAGATCTGCGAGGTTCCCGGCATGGGCCGCAAGACGGCCGAGGCCGTGGCGGTGGCCCTCGCGCAGGCGGCCCCGGCCGCACCCGCCGTGAACACGGCAACAGGAGAGATCATGGAAGACGACGGGGGCAGCACCGCATGACCGCGCACGACCACGACCGGCACGACGAGCATGATCAGCACGGCGAGTACCAGCGAGAAGACGGAGCAGGACACGTGAGTACGGGCACGAAGAAGGCCGGCGAGACCGCCGACGCGGCGGCCATCCCCGAGCTGGTGATCATCTCCGGCATGTCCGGCGCCGGCCGGTCCACCGCGGCGAAGTGCCTGGAGGACCTCGGCTGGTTCGTCGTCGACAACCTGCCACCCGCGCTGATCCCCACCATGGTGGAGCTCGGCGCCCGCTCCCAGGGCAACGTCGCCCGGATCGCGGTCGTCGTCGACGTCCGCGGCCGGCAGTTCTTCGACGCCCTGCGGGAGTCCCTCGCCGCCCTCGACGCCCAGCAGGTCACGAGGCGGATCGTCTTCCTGGAGTCCTCCGACGACGCCCTCGTCCGGCGGTTCGAGTCGGTCCGCAGGCCCCACCCGCTCCAGGGCGACGGCCGCATCACCGACGGCATCGCCGCCGAGCGCGACCTGCTGCGCGAGCTGCGCGGCGACGCCGACCTGGTGATCGACACCTCCAGCCTCAACGTCCACGAGCTGCGCGCCAAGATGGACGCCCAGTTCGCCGGCGACGAGGAGCCGGAGCTGCGGGCCACGGTCATGTCGTTCGGATTCAAGTACGGACTGCCCGTCGACGCCGACCTCGTCGTCGACATGCGCTTCCTGCCCAACCCGCACTGGGTCCCCGAGCTGCGGCCGTTCACCGGTCTCAACGAAGAGGTCTCGGCGTACGTCTTCAACCAGCCGGGCGCCAAGGAGTTCCTCGACCGCTACACCGAGCTGCTCCAGCTGATCGCCGCCGGATACCGCCGCGAGGGCAAGCGGTACGTGACCATCGCGGTCGGCTGCACGGGCGGCAAGCACCGCTCCGTCGCCACGTCCGAGAAGCTCGCCGCGCGCCTCGCCTCGGAAGGGGTCGAGACCGTCGTCGTCCACCGGGACATGGGGCGCGAGTGAAGCCGTACCGCCGGCGTACGTCCACCCTCTCGGTGCGTACGCTCCGCAGGCGCGGCGCCCAGCCCAAGGTCGTCGCGCTGGGCGGCGGCATGGGTCTGTCGGCCTCCCTCGCCGCCCTGCGCCGGATCACCGGCGACCTCACCGCCGTCGTCACCGTCGCCGACGACGGCGGCTCCAGCGGCCGGCTCCGGGAGGAGCTGGGCGTGCTGCCCCCCGGCGACCTGCGCAAGGCGCTCGCCGCGCTCTGCGGGGACGACGACTGGGGCCAGACCTGGTCCCGGGTCATCCAGCACCGTTTCCAGTCCAAGGGCGAGCTGCACGAGCACGCGGTCGGCAATCTGCTGATCGTCGCCCTCTGGGAGCAGCTCGGCGACCATGTCCTCGCCCTCGACCTGGTCGGCAAGCTGCTCGGCGCGCACGGCCGGGTGCTGCCGATGTCCGCCGTGCCGCTGGAGCTCCAGGCCCTGGTCAAGGGGCACGATCCGGCGCGCCCGGAGGACGTGGACACCGTCCGCGGTCAGGCCACGGTGGCGCTCACGCCCGGTGAGGTGCAGTCCGTGCACCTCGTGCCGAACGACCCGCCCGCCGTGCCCGAGGCCGTGGCCGCGGTCAGGGACGCCGACTGGGTGGTCCTCGGTCCCGGCTCCTGGTTCTCCTCGGTGATCCCGCATCTGCTGGTGCCCGAGCTGCTCGACGCGCTCGTGGAGACCAAGGCCCGCCGGGTCCTCTCCCTCAACCTCGCACCGCAACCGGGAGAAACCGAAGGGTTCTCACCGCAGCGTCATTTGGAGGTTTTGGGACGACACGCCCCTAAACTCGCTCTGGACGTGGTGCTCGCCGACGAGGCCGCCGTGCCCGACGTGTCAGCCAGGCAGCCCCTCGTCGACGCCGCCAAGCGGCTCGGCGCCGCGCTCGAGCTGGCGCCGGTGGCTCGGGCCGACGGCGCTCCGAAGCACGACCCGGAGCTGTTGGCCGCCGCGTACGACCGTATTTTTCGGATGCATGGAAGGATCGGCCCATGGCGATGACGGCAGCGGTGAAGGACGAGATCTCCCGGCTTCCCGTCACCCGGACCTGCTGCAGGAAAGCGGAGGTCTCGTCGATCCTGCGGTTCGCCGGCGGCCTGCACCTGGTGAGCGGGCGGATCGTGATCGAGGCGGAGCTGGACACCGCGATGGCGGCGCGGCGGCTCAAGCGGGACATCCTGGAGATCTTCGGGCACAGCTCCGAGCTGATCGTGATGGCCCCCGGCGGGCTGCGGCGCGGCTCCCGCTTCGTCGTGCGGGTGGTGGCGGGCGGCGATCAGCTGGCCCGGCAGACCGGCCTGGTCGACGGCCGGGGCCGTCCCATCCGCGGGCTGCCCCCGCAGGTCGTCTCCGGCGCCACCTGTGACGCCGAGGCGGCCTGGCGCGGCGCGTTCCTGGCCCACGGCTCGCTGACCGAGCCCGGGCGCTCCTCCTCCCTGGAGGTGACCTGCCCCGGTCCCGAGGCCGCGCTCGCCCTGGTGGGCGCCGCGCGCCGGCTCTCCATCGGCGCCAAGGCCCGTGAGGTACGGGGCGTGGACCGGGTGGTCGTCCGCGACGGGGACGCCATCGGCGCCCTGCTGACCCGGCTGGGCGCCCACGAGTCGGTGCTGGCCTGGGAGGAGCGGCGGATGCGCCGCGAGGTCCGCGCCACCGCCAACCGCCTCGCCAACTTCGACGACGCCAACCTGCGCCGCTCGGCGCGCGCCGCCGTCGCCGCCGGCGCCCGGGTGCAGCGCGCCCTGGAGATCCTCGGCGAGGAGGTGCCGGAACACCTCGCCGCCGCCGGCCGGCTGCGCATGGAGCACAAGCAGGCCTCCCTGGAGGAGCTCGGCGCGCTCGCCGACCCGCCGCTGACCAAGGACGCGGTCGCCGGCCGGATCCGCCGTCTGCTGGCCATGGCGGACAAGCGGGCCCAGGACCTGGGCATCCCGGGGACCGAGTCCAACCTGACGGAGGAGCTGGACGACAGCCTCGTCGGCTGAGCCCCCTCTCCACCCCTCGTTCCGCTCAACTCACCGCTGCCGGTGCCTCCTTGAGGCACCGGCAGCGGTCTGGGTGAGGTCCGGACGCCGCGCCGTGGGCGCCCTTGACAGGGTCATGGCCTCCCGTGAGCCTGTCGTCTGTCCACTGTCGTGGCAGACAACAGCAAGGGGGGTTCATGAGACGCAGAGCGAGATCGATCCTCGCCGTGGCTTCACTGCTGATCGCGGGACTGGCGGCCGCACCCGTCGCCGGAGCGGAACCGAACGGTACGGACGGGACAGCCGGTGGCGACGCCCTGTCCGTATGGCGCGCGACGGTCAGCAAGGAGCAGGTGCCGCTGCTCCTCGAAGCCGGCACCGACGCCCACGAGTTGACCGAACAGGTACCCGACCGGGGTTCGGCCACCCTCGAGCTCTACCTCACCGAGGAGCAGGCGGGCCGGCTGCGCGGCAAGGGAGTCGAACTCGCCGAGCACACCCTCTCCCCCCAGGCCGAGAAGCGCGTCGCCGGCGCCGGGGACGGCGTCTTCCGCCCGTACGGCGGCCCGAACGGCCTCAAGCAGGAGATCCTCGCCACCGCCCAGGCCCACCCCGGCCTCACCAAGGTCGTCTCCATCGGAAAGACGGTCAAGGGCCAGGACATCCTCGCCCTCAAGCTCACCAAGGGCGCCAAGCGGGCCGCGGACGGCTCCAGGCCCGCCACGCTGTACGTCTCCAACCAGCACGCCCGCGAGTGGATCACCCCCGAGATGACCCGGCGGCTGATGCACCACTACCTCGACGGCTACGGCAAGGACGAGCGGATCACCCGGATCGTCGACACCACCGAGGTGTGGTTCGTGCTCTCCGCCAACCCGGACGGGTACGACTTCACCCACGCCGACCCCGACCACCGCCAGTGGCGCAAGAACCTCCGCGACAACAACGGCGACGGGCGGATCGAGGCGGGTGACGGCGTCGACCTCAACCGCAACTTCTCCTACAAGTGGGGCTACGACGACGAGGGTTCGTCACCCGACCCGGCCGACGAGACCTACCGGGGCACCGGCCCCATGTCCGAGCCCGAGACCAGGGCGCTCGACGCCTTCCAGCGGCGCATCGGCTTCCAGTACGGCATCAACTACCACTCCGCCGCCCAGCTGCTCCTCTACGGCGTCGGCTGGCAGGTCGCCACCGACACCCCCGACGACGTGGCCCTCAAGGCGCTCGCCGGCACCCCGCAGAAGTCCGCCGTGCTCGGATACCGCCCGCAGGTCTCCTCCGAGCTCTACACCACCAACGGCGAGGCCGACGGACACGCCGCCAACCTCAACGGGATGCAGATGTTCACCCCGGAGATGTCGACCTGCGCCACCGCCTCCCGCGTCGACCCGAACGACGCCTGGGAGCCCGCCGACTGCGCCTCCGTCTTCACCTTCCCCGACGACGAGAAGCTGATCCAGGCCGAGTTCGCCAAGAACGTCCCCTTCGCGCTCGCCGTCGCGGAGAGCGCCGCCCACCCGGACCGGCCCGTCTCCGTCACCGGCCAGGAAGCCCCCGACTTCACCCCGGACGCCTTCCCCACCTCCTACGCCCGGGGCGGCGACCAGGAGGTGTCCGTCACCGCCCGCAAGTCCCTGCGCTCCAAGGAGCTCAAATACCGGATCAACGGCGGCCGGACGCACTCCGAGCGCCTGGAGGCCTGGGAGGGCGGCGAGACCTACGGAGGCGAGGACAACCTCTACTTCGACCGGTACCGGGCCGAGGTCGAGGACGCCGAACCGGGCGACACCGTCGAGGTCTGGTTCACCGCCCGCACCCACCAGGGCAGGGCCACCTCCTCCACCCCGTTCACGTACACCGTGGCCGACCGGCCCCGCGGCGACGTCCTCGTCCTCGCCGAGGAGGGTGGCACCACCGCCGCCAGGCACACCGCGGCCTATGTGAAGGCGCTCGCCGACAACGGCCGCAAGGCCGCCGTCTGGGACGTCGCCACCCAGGGCGCCCCGCACCCACTCGGCATCCTGAGCCACTTCCGTACCGTCGTCTGGTACACCGGCGCCGAGCAGCCCTCCGGTCCGGTCATGCTCGCCGTCCGCGACTACCTCAACGAGGGCGGCAAGCTCGTCAACGCCGGCGAGAAGTCCGGCGGCCTCGTCGACATCGGCCGCGCCGACTCCAACGACTTCGCGCAGTATTTCCTCGGCGCCTACCACCGGGCCGGCCTGAAGAACCCGCCCGGCTTCGCGGGATCCGGCCGCTTCGGAGGCGTCTCGGCCGGCCTCGGGCCCGTCGCCGACAACCCGCTGGACGACGCCGGGGCGTACACCGTCACCTCGGACACCCTGAAGCCGGACCTCTTCCCGCACTTCGGCGACAGCGCGTCCGCGGGCGACTACCCGGGCGTCCGCACCCCCTTCGAGCCCTACGAAGGCGCGTACTTCGCGTCCGTGCGGCACGCGGACGACACCTGGAGCCGTCTCACCCGCACCGTCGACCTCACCGGCGTCGACGCCGCCGCCAAGCCCACCCTGACCTTCCAGGTCAGTTACGACACCGAGCCCGGCTACGACAACCTCGTCGTCGAGGCCCACACCGTCGGCCAGGACGACTGGACCACGCTGCCCGACGCCAACGGCGGCACCTCCACCGCCGCCCCGGCCGACTGCGGCGAGGGCTACTACGTCCGCGGCCACCCCTTCCTCGGCCACTACCTGACCGTGGGCGACGACGGCTGCGCCACCACCGGGACCACCGGCTCCTGGAACGCCTTCACCGGCCCGTCCAACGGCTGGCGGCACGCGTCGATGGACCTGAGCGCCTACGCGGGCAAGAAGGTCGAGCTGTCGATCGCGTACGTCTCCGACCCCGGTACGGGCGGGATGGGCGCCTTCGTCGACGACACCAGGCTCGTCCTGGGCGGCACGGCGGCCGACGGCGAGGGCTTCGAGACCGCGCTCGGCGCCTGGTCCGTACCGGGCCCGCCGGCCGGCAGCCCCGGGAACGGCGCCGAGTGGGCGCGCTCCACCGGCCTCTTCCACTCGCAGGCCGCCGTCACCACCCGCGACACCGTTCTCCTCGGTTTCGGCCTGGAACACGTGGGTAGTGCGGCGGAGCGCGGGGCACTGATCCGCAAGGCGCTCGGCACGCTGCACGGCTGAGCGGCTACCCGCCCTTTTGATCACAGTCAGTGATCGGGACGAAAGGCGCACCGTGGCCCTAACCCGTCGGTAGTTACGGGCCACGGTGCATTTATCGGTCTTACGGCTGCACGCGATGTCACTCTGAGGCGACGGGAGAGGTAGGGTCGTAAGCGGTCGGGGACATCCCTAAAAGAAACTCGCCGGCGTCGAAACCGGCGTACCTAACGAGGAGATCGGTTCGTGACGATCCGCGTAGGCATCAACGGCTTTGGCCGCATCGGTCGCAACTACTTCCGCGCGCTCCTTGAGCAGGGTGCCGACATCGAGATCGTGGCTGTCAACGACCTGGGTGACACCGCGACCACTGCTCACCTGCTGAAGTACGACACGATCCTGGGGCGCCTCAAGGCCGAGGTCACCCACACCGCCGACACCATCACCGTCGACGGCCACACCATCAAGGTGCTCTCCGAGCGCAACCCGGCCGACATCCCCTGGGGCGAGCTGGGCGTCGACATCGTCATCGAGTCGACCGGCATCTTCACCAAGAAGGCCGACGCCGAGAAGCACATCGCCGGTGGCGCCAAGAAGGTCCTCATCTCGGCTCCGGCCAAGGACGAGGACATCACCATCGTCATGGGCGTCAACCAGGACAAGTACGACGCGGCCAACCACCACGTCATCTCCAACGCCTCCTGCACCACCAACTGTGTGGCGCCGATGGCCAAGGTCCTCGACGAGAACTTCGGCATCGTCAAGGGCCTGATGACGACGGTCCACGCGTACACCAACGACCAGCGCATCCTGGACTTCCCGCACTCCGACCTGCGCCGCGCCCGCGCCGCCGCGGAGAACATCATCCCGACCACGACCGGCGCCGCCAAGGCGACCGCTCTGGTCCTCCCGCAGCTCAAGGGCAAGCTGGACGGCATCGCCATGCGCGTCCCGGTCCCGACCGGATCGGCCACCGACCTGGTCGTGACCCTGCAGCGCGAGGTCACCAAGGACGAGGTCAACGCCGCGTTCAAGAAGGCCGCCGACGACGGCGACCTCAAGGGCTTCCTGACCTACACCGAGGACCCGATCGTGTCCTCGGACATCGTCGGCGACCCGGCCTCCTGCACCTTCGACTCCTCCCTGACCATGGTCCAGGAGGGGAACTCGGTGAAGATCCTCGGCTGGTACGACAACGAGTGGGGTTACTCCAACCGACTCGTCGACCTGACCGTCTTCGTCGGCGGTCAGCTCTGAGTCTCAGGACAGGCACCCCTTGATGTGAGCGCAGGGCTCGGACAGCGTAACGTCGCGCTGTACGAGCCCTGTCTCGTGTGCTCCACCGCGTTCCAAGGAGTCAGGACAAGATGAAGACGATCGACGAGCTTCTCGCCGAAGGCGTCGCCGGCAAGCGGGTATTCGTCCGCGCCGACCTCAACGTGCCGCTGGACGGCACCACCATCACCGACGACGGCCGCATCCGTGCCGTCCTCCCGACGGTCAAGGCGCTCGCCGAGGCCGGCGCCCGCGTCGTGGTCGCCTCCCACCTGGGCCGCCCGAAGGGCGCCCCGGACCCGGCGTTCTCGCTCGCCCCCGCCGCCGCGCGCCTCGGCGAACTGCTCGGCGCCGACGTGGCCTTCGCGACCGACACGGTCGGCGATTCCGCCACCACGACCGTCGCGGGTCTCACCGACGGCCAGGTGGCCGTCCTGGAGAACCTGCGCTTCAACGCCGGCGAGACCTCCAAGGACGACGCCGAGCGCGGCGCGTTCGCGGACCGGCTCGCCGCCCTTGCCGACCTCTACGTCGGCGACGGCTTCGGCGCCGTGCACCGCAAGCACGCCTCGGTCTTCGACCTCCCGGCCCGCCTTCCGCACGCCGCCGGGTACCTCATCGCCACCGAGGTCGGCGTCCTGAAGAAGCTCACCTCCGACGTCAAGCGCCCGTACGTCGTCGTCCTCGGCGGCGCCAAGGTCTCCGACAAGCTCGCCGTGATCGACGAGCTCCTCGGCAAGGCCGACCGCCTCCTGATCGGCGGCGGCATGGCGTACACCTTCCTCTACGCCAAGGGCCACGAGGTCGGCATCTCCCTGCTCCAGAAGGACCAGGTCGACGTCGTCAAGGAGTACATGGCGCGCGCCGAGAAGAACGGCGTGGAGCTCGTCCTCCCCGTGGACGTGCTGGTCTCCTCCGAATTCCCCGACCTGAAGACCAAGGCCCCGGCCGTCTTCGAGACCGTCGACGCGGACAAGATCCCCTCGACGATGGAGGGCCTGGACATCGGCCCGAAGACGCGTGAGCTCTACGCGTCGAAGATCGCCGACGCCGAGACCGTGTTCTGGAACGGCCCCCTGGGCGTGTTCGAGCACCCCGACTACGCGGGCGGTACCACCGCCATCGCGCAGGCCCTCGTCGACAGCGACGCCTACACCGTCGTCGGCGGCGGCGACAGCGCCGCCGCGGTCCGGATCCTGGGCTTCGACGAGAACGCATTCGGCCACATTTCGACCGGCGGCGGCGCCAGCCTCGAATACCTCGAGGGCAAGACGCTCCCCGGCCTCGCCGCTCTGGAGGACTGAGAAAAAGTGAGTTCGCGTACCCCGCTGATGGCGGGCAACTGGAAGATGAACCTCAACCACCTCGAGGCCATCGCGCACGTCCAGAAGCTCGCCTTCGCCCTCACCGACAAGGACTACGACGCCGTCGAGGTCGCGGTCCTGCCGCCCTTCACTGACCTGCGGTCCGTCCAGACCCTGGTCGACGGCGACAAGCTCAAGATCAAGTACGGCGCCCAGGACCTCTCGGCGCACGAGTCCGGTGCCTACACCGGCGAGATCTCGGGCGCGATGCTGGCCAAGCTGAAGTGCGCCTACGTCGCCGTGGGCCACTCCGAGCGCCGGCAGTACCACGCCGAGACCGACGAGGTCTGCAACGCCAAGGTGAAGGCCGCGTACCAGCACGGTCTGACCCCGATCCTGTGCGTCGGCGAGGGCCTGGACGTCCGCAAGGCCGGCCGGCAGGTCGAGCACACCCTCAGCCAGCTCGACGGCGCTCTGAAGGACGTCCCGGCCGAACAGGCCGAGTCCATCGTGATCGCCTACGAGCCGGTGTGGGCCATCGGCACCGGCGAGGTCGCCACCCCCGAGGACGCCCAGGAGGTCTGCGGCGCGATCCGCGGCCGCCTCGCGGAGCTGTACTCCCAGGAGCTGGCCGACAAGGTCCGGATCCAGTACGGCGGCTCGGTCAAGGCCTCCAACGTGGCCGCGATCATGGCGCAGCCCGACGTCGACGGCGCCCTGGTGGGCGGCGCGGCGCTGGACGCGGACGAGTTCGTCAAGATCGTCCGCTTCCGCGACCAGTGACCCGGCGTGATCGGCCGGTGCGGCGACCGGTGAGTATGCCGTAGCGGCGATCCGTCGTACCCTTGCGGGGGCCGAGCAGGCGTGCAGCGCCTTTCGGCCCCCGTTGTTCGTCTCCATCCGGGAAATGCCAGGAAGTAGGGTCCAGCCGTGGTTATGGGGTTCTCGATCGCCCTGATCGTCTTCAGCGCGCTGCTGATGCTGCTCGTGCTGATGCACAAGGGGAAGGGCGGCGGTCTCTCCGACATGTTCGGCGGCGGTATGCAGTCGTCCGTCGGTGGCTCCTCGGTCGCCGAGCGCAACCTGGACCGGATCACCGTCGTGATCGGTGTGCTGTGGTTCGCGTGCATTGTCGTACTCGCTCTTCTGATGAAGCTGGACGGCTGAGCGCGGCAGTTTGTAACTCCAATCACTGGACGCGCGTTGGGCCTTACGTAGACTGGGGCATCTTCGAGCACCATCACGCAGGGAGTTACGACCGTGGCAAGTGGCAACGCGATCCGGGGAAGCCGGGTCGGAGCGGGGCCGATGGGGGAGGCCGAGCGGGGCGAGTCGGCACCGCGCCTCCGCATCTCCTTCTGGTGCTCGAACGGGCACGAGACGCAGCCGAGCTTCGCCAGTGACGCGCAGGTCCCGGACACGTGGGACTGCCCGCGCTGTGGCTTCCCGGCAGGCCAGGACCGGGACAACCCGCCGGACCCGCCCCGCACCGAGCCGTACAAGACGCACCTCGCGTACGTACGCGAGCGGCGCAGCGACGCGGACGGCGAGGCGATCCTCGCGGAGGCGCTCGCCAAGCTGCGCGGCGAGATCTGAGCGTGGTGTGACGGTGTGAAGGTGTGACGAAAGGGCCCTGCCCGCGAACCGAGTTCGCGGGCAGGGCCCTTTCGCGTGAATGCGCACTCTGTCGGAGCGATCAATTAGGTTGGAAGGGCAGCGGGGCAAGCAGGCAGGAAGAGAAGAAGTAGGCGATGTCCGAGATGAAGACCGAAGGCTCGATGAGGCTCAACCAGCTGCCCGAATGGGCCGCCCTCGGCAAGCACCGCGAGCAGGTGGGCGAGACCACTCTGCGCGAGCTGTTCGCCGCCGATCCGGACCGCGGCACCGGTTACGCCCTGCGGGTCGGCGACCTCTATCTGGACTACTCCAAGCACCTGGTGACCGACGAGACGCTGGCGCTGCTGCGCGAGCTGGCCGCCGCGACCGGCGTGGCCGAGCTGCGCGACGCCATGTTCCGCGGCGAGCGGATCAACACCACCGAGGACCGGGCGGTGCTCCACACGGCGCTGCGCGCCCCGCGCGAGGCCGTGATCGAGGTCGACGGCGAGAACGTCGTCCCGGCCGTCCACGCCGTCCTCGACAGGATGAGCGCGTTCGCCGACAAGGTCCGCGCGGGCGAGTGGACCGGCCACACCGGCAAGCCGGTCAAGAACATCGTGAACATCGGCATCGGCGGCTCCGACCTCGGCCCCGCCATGGCCTTCGAGGCCCTGCGCTCCTACACCCAGCGCGATCTGACGTTCCGTTTCGTCTCCAACGTCGACGGCGCCGACCTCCACGAGGCCGTCCGCGACCTCGACCCGGCCGAGACGCTCTTCATCGTCGCCTCGAAGACCTTCACCACCATCGAGACGATCACCAACGCCACCTCCGCCCGCGACTGGCTCCTCACCGGGCTGCGGACCGGCCAGGAAGCCGTCGCCCGGCACTTCGTGGCCCTGTCGACCAACGCCGAGAAGGTCGAGGAGTTCGGCATCGACACGGCCAACATGTTCGAGTTCTGGGACTGGGTCGGCGGCCGGTACTCGTACGACTCCGCCATCGGGCTCTCCCTGATGATCGCCATCGGTCCGGACCGCTTCCGGGAGATGCTCGACGGCTTCCACCTCGTCGACGAGCACTTCCGCACCGCCCCCGCCGAGGAGAACGCGCCGCTGCTCCTCGGTCTCCTCGGCGTCTGGTACGGCGCGTTCTTCGACGCCCAGTCGCACGCCGTGCTGCCGTACTCCCACTACCTGTCGAAGTTCACCGCCTACCTCCAGCAGCTCGACATGGAGTCCAACGGCAAGTCCGTCGACCGCGACGGCAGGCCGGTCGACTGGCAGACCGGACCGGTCGTCTGGGGCACTCCCGGCACCAACGGGCAGCACGCCTACTACCAGTTGATCCACCAGGGCACCAAGTTCGTCCCGGCCGACTTCATCGGCTTCGCCGAGCCCGTCGCCGACCTGCCCCCCGGCCTGGCGGCCCAGCACGACCTGCTGATGGCCAACTTCTTCGCCCAGACCCAGGCGCTCGCCTTCGGCAAGACCCCCGACGAGGTACGGGCCGAGGGGGTGGCCGAGGAGCTGGTCCCGCACAAGACCTTCCGGGGCGACCACCCCACGACCACCATCCTCGCCACGGCGCTCACCCCCTCCGTCCTGGGCCAGCTCATCGCGCTGTACGAGCACAAGGTGTTCGTCCAGGGCGCGATCTGGAACATCGACTCCTTCGACCAGTGGGGCGTCGAGCTCGGCAAGGTCCTCGCCAAGAGGATCGAGCCGGTGCTGACCGAGGGCCGGGGCCAGGGCCAGGGCCGGGACGGTGACGACCTCGACGGCTCGACCGCCGCGCTCGTCGCCACCTACCGCTCGCTGCGTGGCCGGTAGAGACCATGACGGGGGAGAACGCGGTGCGACTGCGGCCGCCGAACAACAGGCTGAACGAACGCGCCGTGAGCTGGTGGCGCGCGCAGTGGCTCCTGACGACCGCCGTACCGGTGGTCGTCCTGGTCCTGCTCGGTGCCCTGATCGCGCCCGCCCGGTTCTGGCTGCTGCTGCCCGCGGCGATCGTGGCGGCCGTCGGCCTGGCCTGCACCGCGTTCTTCCCCCACTGGTGGTTCAGGGTGCACCGCTGGGAGGTCACCGAGGACGCGGTCTACGTCCGCACCGGCGCCTTCTGGCAGGAGTGGCGGATCGCCCCGATGTCCCGGATCCAGACCGTGGACACCGTGCGCGGCCCGCTGGAGCAGCTCTTCCGGCTCTCCACGGTCACGGTGACCACCGCGTCCTCCAAGGGCGCCCTCCGGATCGAGGGCCTGGACCACGAGCTCGCCGCGGAGCTCGCCGAACGGCTGACCCGGATCACCCAGGCCACCCCCGGGGACGCCACATGACGCCGGTGCCGGATCCGTCCGAGGAGTGGCGGCGCCTGGACCGCCGTACGGTCCTGGTCACCGCCGCCGTCCTCACGGGCGTCGCCGGCGGCGCCGGGCTGCCCACCGTCCTCGGCCTGGCCGGCGCCATGCCGCTGTGGCGGGCCGTCGCCTGGGTGCTGGCCGGCGCCGCCCTCCTCGTCGGGGGCGGCTCGGCCGCCGACTACGTCCGCTGGCGCCGCACCCGCTACCGCGTCGGAGCCGAGCGCGCCGAACTCCACACCGGACTCCTGCTGGTCAAACGGCGCTCACTGGCCCGGGAGCGCATCCGCAGCGTCGACCTGACGGCCCATCCACTGCTGCGCGTCCTCGGCCTGGTCAAGGTCCGCATCGGCACGGGCGAGAACGCCGGCGGCGAGTCCACCCTGGAGCTCGACCCGGTCAACAGGGCCGAGGGAGAGCGGCTCCGCCGCGAACTCCTCGACCGCGTGACCTCCGACGCCCCGGACAGCCCGACCGACGGCGCCCTCGCCGTCCTCGACCCCGGCTGGATCCGCTACGCCCCCGTCTCCTTCGTCGCCCCACTCCTCGGGGGCGCGGCGGCCGGGGCCGTGATGCAGGTCAGTGAGTGGTTCGGGGCCCGGGGCGAGGTGATCGAGTGGATAGGCGACCGCTTCCAGGACACCTCCGTCCTCTCGATGATCGTCGTCCTCGTTCTCCTCGCGCTCCTCGCCGGTACCGTCGGCGCGCTCGGCCTCTGGGTCGAGATGTGGTGGAACTACCGCCTGGAGCGTGAACCCGGCGGCACCCTGCGGGTCCGCCGGGGGCTGTTCACCGTCCGCTCGATCTCCATCGAGGAGCGGCGGCTGCGCGGCGTCGAGCTGGTCGAGCCGCTGGGCGTACGGATGTGCCGGGCGGCCCGCGTCGACGCCGTCGCCACCGGACTCGCCAAGGACGGCGAGGACAAGCACGCCGACCACAAGACCCTGCTGCCGCCCGCTCCCCGCGACCTCGCCGACCGGGTCGCCGCCCAGGTCCTGCGCGAGCCCGAGGCCCCCACCGCGGCCCCGCTCACCGCCCACCCCCGCGCCGCCCGCTCCCGCCGGCTGCGCTGGGCGCTCGGGAGCGCGCTCGCCCCGGTCGTGGTCCTCGCCGTCCTGGGCGCCGTCCTCACCCCCGTGCTGCTGTACGTCGCCGCCGGCTGCGCCCTCGTCCTGGTCCCGCTCGCCGTGCTCCTCGCCCTCGACGCGTACCGCAACCTGGGCCACGGCATCACGGGCGACTACCTCGTGACCCGCTCCGGCACCGTCCGCAGGACCACCGTCGCCCTCCAGCGCGGCGGTGTCATCGGCTGGACCGTCAAGCAGTCGTACTTCCAGCGCCGGGCCGGCGTGCTGACCCTGACCGCGACGACCGCTGCGGGGGAGGGCGCGTACGACGTCCACGACGCGGGGGAGGGCGAAGGTCTCGCCTTCGCCGCGGAGGCGGTGCCGGACCTGCTCGCGCCCTTCCTGGAGCCCGTACGGGAAACGCCGGAGGCCCGGTCCACCGCGCGGTGAACCGGGCCTCCCTGAGCGTCCGTCAGCCGGCTCAGGCCGACGCGGGCGGGTACAGCTCCCGCGGCAGCTCCGAGGCGGCCGCCGCGTCGAGCAGCCACAGCGTGCGGCGGCGGCCGTAGGCGCCCGCCGCCGGGGCCTGGACCTCGCCGGCGCCCGACAGCGCGATCGCCGCCGCCTTCGCCTTGTCCTCGCCCGCCGCGAGCAGCCAGACCTCGCGGGCCGCCCGGATCGCCGGAAGCGTCAGCGATATGCGGGTGGGCGGCGGCTTGGGCGCGCCGTGCACGCCCACCACCGTCCGCTCGGTCTCGCGGACCGCCGGCAGCTCCGGGAAGAGCGAGGCCACATGGGTGTCCGGCCCGACCCCCAGCATCAGCACGTCGAAGGACGGCACCGGGCCATGGTCTTCCGGGCCCGTGGCGGCGGCCAGTTCGGCCGCGTAGGCTGCGGCGGCCGCGTCCACGTCGTTCCCGTACGGGCCGTCCGAGGCCGGCATCGCGTGCACCCGGGCCGGGTCCAGCGGGACGCTGTCGAGCAGCGCCGCGCGGGCCTGGGTGACATTGCGCTCCGGGTCCCCCTCGGGCAGGAACCGCTCGTCGCCCCACCACAGATCGAGCCGGGACCAGTCGACGGCGTCCCGGGCCGGGGCCGAACCGAGCGCCGCGAGAACCCCGTTGCCGTTGCGGCCGCCGGTCAGGACCACGGACGCCGAGCCGCGTGTGGCCTGGGCGTCCACGATCCGCGTGATCAGCCGGGCCGCGGCCGCCTGGGCCATCAGCTCCTTGTCGCGGTGGACGACGAGCTGCGGAGTGCTCACTTGGCCGCCGCCTTCCTCGCCGCGGGCTTCTTCGCGGACGAGGGAGCGGGGTCGGCCGCCGGAGCGGCCGCGACCGCAGCCTCCTCGGCCGGGTCGGGAGCGGTCACCGCCGACGCCTCGTCCAGCCGGTCGACGCCGTACCGCAGCGCCGAGGCGTAGGTGTCGTCCGGGTCGAGCCGCCGCAGCTCCTCAGCGATCAGGTCGGACGTCTCGCGGCGCTTGAGCGCCACGGCACGGTCCGGCTGGCCCTGGATGGAGAGCGTCGCCAGCGAGCCGTCCGGCCGGTCGAGCACGATCGGCCCGCAGGTGGACTCCATCCGTACGGACGTGAGGCCCGGGCCGGCCGACGAGGTGCGCCGTACCGGTACCTTCAGCCGGTCGGCGAGCCACATGGCGAGCAGTTCGACGCTCGGGTTGAACTCCTCGCCCTCCACCTCCGCCGAGGTGACCTCGCACACGACCTGGTCGAGCGCGGCGGCCAGCATCGAGCGCCAGGGGGTGATCCGGCTCCACGCCAGATCCGTGTCGCCCGGGGTGTACGTCCGCGCCCGGCCGGTCAGCTCGTGGATCGGCTGCTCGGCGGCGTAGGTGTCCGTCACCCGGCGCTGGGCGAGCGCGCCCAGCGGGTCGTTCGCCGGGTCGGCCGGGGAGTTCACGGGCCACCAGACGACGACGGGCGCGTCCGGGAGGAGCAGCGGAAGGACCACCGACTGGGCGTGGTCGACGACCTCGCCGTACAGCCGGAGGACAACCGTTTCGCCGGTGCTGGCGTCGGCGCCGAGGCGGACCTCGGCGTCGAGCCGCGCCTTCGCGCGGTCGCGCGGGGAGCGCGAGACCCGCTTGATGACCACCAGGGTCCGCGAAGGGTGCTCGCGGGACGCGTCGTTGGCCGCCCTCAGCGCGTCATAGGCGTTCTCCTCGTCGGTCACGATGACGAGGGTGAGCACCATGCCGACGGCGGGCGTGCCGATGGCCCGCCGCCCGAGCACCAGCGCCTTGTTGATCTTGCTGGACGTGGTGTCCGTCAGGTCGGTCTTCATGGCCTGCGCCAGCTCCGTCCGTCTCGTGCGAGCATTTCGTCCGCCTCGACCGGACCCCACGTACCCGCCTGGTACTGGGCGGGCTTGCCGTGCTTGTCCCAGTACTGCTCGATCGGGTCGAGGATCTTCCAGGACAGCTCGACCTCCTCGACCCGCGGGAAGAGGTTCGAGTCGCCGAGCAGCACATCGAGGATGAGCCGCTCGTACGCCTCGGGGCTGGACTCCGTGAAGGACTCGCCGTAGGCGAAGTCCATCGAGACGTCCCGCACCTCCATGGAGGTGCCCGGCACCTTGGACCCGAAGCGCATGGTGACGCCCTCGTCCGGCTGGACCCGGATGACCAGGGCGTTCTGGCCCAGCTCCTCCGTCGCCGTCTGGTCGAAGGGGGAGTGGGGCGCGCGCTGGAAGACGACCGCGATCTCGGTGACGCGGCGGCCGAGCCGCTTGCCGGTACGGAGATAGAAGGGGACGCCCGCCCAGCGGCGGTTGTCGATCTCCAGCTTGACGGCCGCGTAGGTGTCGGTCTTCGACTTGGGGTCGATGCCCTCCTCCTGCAGATAGCCGACGGCCTTCGCGCCGCCCTGCCACCCGGGCGCGTACTGGGCGCGGACGGTCGAGGCGCCCAGGTCCTTCGGCAGCTTCACCGCGCCGAGCACCTTGGTCTTCTCGGCCGCGAGCGCGTCCGCGTCGAAGGAGGCGGGCTCCTCCATCGCGGTCAGCGCGAGAAGCTGGAGGAGGTGGTTCTGGATGACGTCACGGGCGGCGCCGATGCCGTCGTAGTAGCCGGCGCGGCCGCCGATGCCGATGTCCTCGGCCATGGTGATCTGCACGTGGTCGACGTACGACCGGTTCCAGATCGGCTCGAAGAGGGTGTTGGCGAACCGGAGCGCCAGGATGTTCTGGACGGTTTCCTTGCCCAGGTAGTGGTCGATCCGGAAGACCTCGTTGGGCGGGAAGACCTCGTGGACGACCTCGTTGAGCTCCTTGGCGGAGGCCAGGTCGTGGCCGAAGGGCTTCTCGATGACCGCGCGGCGCCAGGAGCCGTTCTTCTGGTCGGCCAGGCCGTGCTTCTTCAGCTGCTGGACGACCTTGGGGAAGAACTTCGGCGGCACGGACAGGTAGAAGGCGAAGTTGCCGCCGGTGCCCTGCGCCTTGTCCAGCTCCTCGACGGTGGTCTTCAGCTGGTCGAAGGCGTCGTCGTCGTCGAAGTCGCCCTGGACGAAACGCATCCCCTGGATCAGCTGCTGCCACACCTCCTCGCGGAACGGCGTACGGGCGTGCTGCTTGACGGCCTCGTAGACCTCCTGCGCGAAGTCCTCGTCCTGCCATTCGCGGCGGGCGAAGCCGATGAGCGAGAAGCCCGGCGGCAGAAGACCGCGATTGGCCAGGTCGTAGACGGCAGGCATCAGCTTCTTACGGGACAAATCGCCCGTGACGCCGAAGATCACCAGACCCGACGGCCCCGCGATGCGCGGGAGCCGTCGGTCTGCGGCGTCACGGAGCGGGTTGGCTCCGTGGACTGCGCTCAAGGTGCTTACGCCTCCGAAGGTGCGAGGCGCTCAAGCTCCGCCTCGGTCGACTTGAGCAGGTCGTTCCAGGACGCCTCGAACTTCTCGACGCCCTCGTCCTCAAGCAGCCGCACCACGTCGTCGTACGAGATGCCGAGCTTCTCGACGGCGTCCAGTTCGGCACGGGACTGCTCGTAGGTGCCGCGCACGGTGTCACCGGCGACCTCGCCGTGGTCGGCGGTGGCCTCAAGGGTCGCCTCCGGCATGGTGTTGACCGTGCCGGGCGCGACGAGGTCCACGACGTACAGGGTGTCCTTGTACGCCGGGTCCTTCACGCCGGTCGAGGCCCACAGCGGACGCTGCTTGTTGGCGTGCGCCTTGTCGAGCGCGGCCCAGCGCTCCGACGGCTGGGTCGACGCGTCGGCGGAGCCGAACACCTCCTCGAACGCCTGGTACGCCAGACGCGCGTTGGCGAGAGCGGCCTTGCCCTTGAGGGCCTTGGCCTCGTCCGTGCCGATCGAGTCCAGACGCTTGTCGATCTCCGAGTCCACCCGGGAGACGAAGAAGGACGCCACGGAGTGGATCTTGGACAGGTCCAGGCCGCGCTCCTTCGCCTTCTCCAGACCGGCGAGGTACGCGTCCATGACGGCGCGGTAGCGCTCCAGCGAGAAGATCAGCGTCACGTTCACGCTGATGCCCAGGCCGATGACCTCGGTGATCGCCGGCAGACCCGCCTGGGTGGCCGGAATCTTGATGAGCGTGTTCGGGCGGTCGACCAGCCAGGCCAGCTGCTTGGCCTCGGCGACCGTGGCCGCCGTGTGGTGCGCCAGGCGCGGGTCGACCTCGATGGAGACCCGGCCGTCCTGGCCGTCCGTCGCGTCGAAGACCGGGCGCAGGATGTCGGCGGCGTCACGGACGTCCGCCGTCGTGATCATGCGGATGGCCTCCTCCACCGTCACCTTGCGGGCGGCGAGGTCGGCCAGCTGCTGGTCGTAGCCGTGCCCCTCGGAGATCGCCTTCTGGAAGATGGACGGGTTGGTGGTGACACCGACCACGTGCTGCTGGTCGATGAGCTCGGCCAGGTTGCCGGACGTGATCCGCTGACGCGAGAGGTCGTCCAGCCAGATCGCGACGCCTTCGTCGGAGAGGCGCTTGAGAGCGTCTGTCATGAGAGTTGCATCTCCAATGAGTCGTACGTATGGGCGTCAGCGCGCGGCCGCGGCGAGGGATTCCCGCGCCGCGGCGGCGATGGCCTCGGGGGTGAACCCGAACTCGCGGAACAGGACCTTGGCGTCCGCCGACGCACCGAAGTGCTCCAGCGAGACGATCCGGCCGGCGTCACCGACGTACTTGTGCCAGGTCAGCCCCACGCCCGCCTCGACCGCGACGCGGGCCTTCACCGACGGCGGCAGGACCGAGTCCTTGTACCCCTGGTCCTGCTCCTCGAACCACTCCACGGACGGCATCGAGACCACCCGGGTCGGGACGCCGGCGGCCTGGAGCTGCTCGCGGGCCTCGACGGCCAGGTGCACCTCGGAGCCCGTGCCGATCAGCACGACCTGCGGTTCGCCGCCTTCGGCCTCGAAGAGCACGTACCCGCCCTTGACGGTGTCCTCGTTCGGCGCGTACGTCGGCACACCCTGACGGGTCAGGGCCAGACCGTGCGGGGCGCCCTTGCCGAACACGCGCGTGTGGCGCTTGACGATCTCGCGCCAGGCGAGGGCGGTCTCGTTGGCGTCCGCCGGGCGGACGATGTTCAGACCGGGGATCGCGCGCAGCGAGGCCAGGTGCTCCACCGGCTGGTGCGTCGGGCCGTCCTCGCCCAGACCGATCGAGTCGTGGGTCCAGACGTACGTCACCGGCAGGTGCATCAGGGCCGACAGACGCACCGCGTTGCGCATGTAGTCGGAGAACACCAGGAAGGTGCCGCCGTAGATGCGGGTGTTGCCGTGCAGCGCGATGCCGTTCATCTCCGCGGCCATGGAGTGCTCGCGGATGCCGAAGTGGATCGTGCGGCCGTACTTGTCGGCCTCCGGCAGCGGGTTGCCCTCGGGCAGGAACGACGACGTCTTGTCGATCGTCGTGTTGTTCGAACCCGCCAGGTCGGCCGAGCCGCCCCACAGCTCGGGGATGACCGCGCCGAGCGACTGCAGGACCTTGCCGGACGCTGCACGGGTGGCGACACCCTTGCCCGGCTCGAACACCGGGAGCTTCGACTCCCAGCCCTCGGGCAGCTCGTTCGCCTGGATCCGGTCGAACTCGGCCGCGCGGTCCGGGTTGGCCGTACGCCACTCGGCGAGCGACTTCTCCCAGGCGGCGCGGGCCTCGCGGCCGCGGTCGCCCAGGGCGCGGGTGTGGCCGATGACCTCGTCGGTGACCTCGAAGGTCTGCTCCGGGTCGAAGCCCAGGACGCGCTTGGTGGCCGCGATCTCCTCGTCGCCGAGCGCCGAGCCGTGCGCGGCCTCGGTGTTCTGCGCGTTCGGGGCGGGCCAGGCGATGATCGAGCGCATCGCGATGAACGACGGGCGCTCGGTCTCGGCCTCGGCGGCCTTGATCGCCGCGAACAGGGCGGCCGGGTCCAGGTCGCCGTTGGCCTGCGGCTCGACCCGCTGCACGTGCCAGCCGTAGGCCTCGTACCGCTTCATCGTGTCCTCGGACACGGCGGTCTCGGTGTCGCCCTCGATCGAGATGTGGTTGTCGTCCCACAGCAGGATCAGATTGCCCAGCTTCTGGTGACCGGCCAGCGAGGACGCCTCCGCGGAGATGCCCTCCTGGAGGCAGCCGTCACCGGCGATCACGTAGATGTGGTGGTCGAAGGGGGAGGTGCCGGGGGCCGCCTCCGGGTCGAACAGACCGCGCTCGTAGCGCGCGGCCATCGCCATGCCCACGGCGTTGGCGACACCCTGGCCGAGCGGTCCGGTCGTCGTCTCGACACCGGCGGTGTGTCCGTACTCCGGGTGGCCCGGGGTCTTCGAACCCCAGGTGCGGAACGCCTTCAGGTCGTCCAGCTCGAGCCCGAAGCCACCCAGGTACAGCTGGGTGTAGAGGGTCAGGGACGAGTGACCGGCGGAGAGCACGAAACGGTCGCGCCCGACCCACTCGGGATCGGCCGGGTCGTGCCGCATCACCTTCTGGAAGAGGGTGTACGCGGCGGGCGCCAGGCTCATGGCCGTACCGGGATGGCCGTTGCCGACCTTCTGTACGGCGTCCGCGGCCAGGATGCGGGCGGTGTCCACGGCCCGCTGGTCCAATTCGGTCCACTCGAGGTCTGTGGTGGTCGGCTTAGTGCTCACCCTGGGTCAGGGCTCCTCTCCACATGTTTTCAGATGGCCGGTGACTGAGGGTGTACCGGCGTTGTCGAGCCTACCCCCGACAGAACGCCCATCTTTTCGAGTGCGCGTCCCTCAAATGAGCGGTCACGTCAAGAGTGGGGGCGACTCTGTCACTTCGCCTCCCGACCCCTGTCCACGCCTTGGGACAGGGGCCCTCAACACGACCCCACCCCCGCGAAGATCGGCGTATGGGCAACGTCTAGAGTGGCGTGGTACGCGCAAGTCTTTACCCCGTCTTCACCGGGGAGCTTGCTGGGAAATTCTCTGTCAGGGGTGTGCGTGACGGCCGTCGAGTCCCGACCCGCAGGGGTCGTCTTGACTCCCAGCCCGGGGGGCCATCGGCCGTTCGGGGCCCGCGTCAAGGCATTCGTGGCGCTGACCAAGCCGCGGATCATCGAGCTTCTGCTCATCACCACCGTCCCGGTGATGTTCCTCGCCGAGCAGGGCGTGCCGAACCTGTGGCTGGTGCTTGCCACCTGCCTCGGCGGCTACCTGTCGGCGGGCGGCGCCAACGCGCTGAACATGTACATCGACCGCGACATCGACGCGCTGATGGACCGCACCTCGCAGCGCCCGCTGGTCACCGGCATGGTCTCGCCGCGGGAGGGCCTGGTCTTCGGCCTCACCCTCGCCGTCGTCTCCACGCTCTGGTTCGGCCTCCTGGTCAACTGGCTCTCCGCCGCCCTCTCGCTCGGCGCGCTGCTCTTCTACGTGATCGTCTACACGATGATCCTGAAGCGGCGGACCGCGCAGAACATCGTCTGGGGCGGCATCGCCGGCTGTCTGCCGGTGCTGATCGGCTGGTCCGCCGTCACGAACTCCATGTCGTGGGCCGCGATCGTCCTCTTCCTCGTCATCTTCTTCTGGACGCCGCCGCACTACTGGCCGCTGTCGATGAAGGTGAAGGAGGACTACGCGCGCGTGGGCGTGCCGATGCTGCCGGTCATCGCCTCCAACAAGGTCGTCGCCAAGCAGATCGTCCTCTACAGCTGGGTGATGGTCGCCGTCTCGCTGCTGTTGACGCCGCTCGGCTACACCGGCTGGTTCTACACCTCCGTGGCGCTGCTGACCGGCGGCTGGTGGCTCTGGGAGGCGCACGCGCTCCTCAACCGCGCCAAGGGCGGCGCGACCGGCGCGAAGCTCAAGGAGATGCGCCTGTTCCACTGGTCCATCACCTATGTCTCGCTGCTCTTCGTGGCGGTCGCGGTGGACCCCTTCCTGAGGTAGTCCGCGAGGACCCCGGGACCTTTCGACAACGGCCGGAGCGCGTGGGAAAGACCACGTGCCCCGGCCGTCGCCAGTGGATCTACCGCTGGGTAGCATCCTTGTCATGGCAGACACGAAGCAGGCAGAGCGCAAGGCGGCCAAGCTCGCCCGGCAGATCCAGGCGTTCTCCAAGAAGCACGGCGGCGCCGAGGGGCAGCTCGCCTACCTCGGCCAGATGGGCACCCGGATCGTCCTCGTCGGCGAGGACGGCGGCTGGGGAGACCTGGTCGCGCCCTCCTTCCCCGTCGCCCAGCAGGCCGCCGAGAAGGCCGGCCTCACCCTCCACGACGAGTTCGACGGAGACTTCGCCGCCAAGGTCAGGACCGGCCCGTACGAGTGGACCCGCATGGCCGGCATCCAGCTCGGCGGCCCCTCCAACGACCGCGCGGCCGGCTAGGCAGCCGATCGGGCTCCCGGTCGGACCCGGTCGGGCAGCCGATCGGACCCGGTCGAACAACCGGCCGGGCTCCCGGTCAGGCAACAACCTCGGGCGGGGCTCACCCGTTAGGACGTGTGCAAGGACGTCCACGCAGGGAGCCCCCCGAATGATCGAGACCCCGAGCCTGGTGGACCAGTACTGCCACGGGGTGCTCCGCACGGAGCTCGGCCTCGGCACCTTCGAGGCCCACCTCGCGCCGGCCGCGGGGCCGCCCGCGCCCGGCACCACCTTCTTCGACACGCAGACCGGCTTCGCGGTACGCCGCTGGTGCCCGCCGCTGCTCGGCCTGGAGCCGCACTGCCCGCCGGCCCGCTACCTCGCCCGCCGCCGCGAACTGGGCGTCCTGGAGACCGGCCGCCGCCTGCTGCGCGCCTCGGGGATCTCCACCTACCTCGTGGACACGGGAGCCCCGGGCGACCTGACGGGCCCCGTCGAGATCGCCTCCACCGGCGACGCCCACGCCCTCGAGATCGTCCGCCTCGAACTCCTCGCCGAACAGGTCGCCGACACCTCCGGAACCGTCGAGGGGCTGCTCGCCAACCTCGCCGAGGCCGTCCACGGCGCCGCCACGACCGCCGTCGCCTTCACCTCCGTCGCCGGGGTGGGCCGAGGAATCGGCTACGCGCCCGAACCGCCGGGACCCGGCGAGGTGCGCGGGGCCGCCGGGCGCTGGCTGGCCCGGCGCACGGTCGGCGGCCGGCTCACCGACCCCGTACTGCTGCGCCATCTGCTCTGGATCGCCGTCGCCACCGGGCGGCCCCTCCAGCTGCACGTGGGCGCCGGGGACCCGACGGCGCTCGCGGACTTCGCCACGACGACCAGCGGGCTCGGCACCGACCTCGTGCTGCTGCACGGATACCCGTACCACCGCCAGACGGCGCGGCTGACCGGCGCGTTCCCGCACGTGTACGCGGACCTGGGCTCCGTGCTCGCCCTCACCGGCAGCCGGGCCGCGGCCGTCCTCGCCGAGGTCCTGGAGCTCGCCCCCTTCGGCAAGCTGCTCTTCTCCAGCGGGGCCCGCGCCCTGCCCGAGCTGCACGTCGTCGCCGCGAGCGTCTTCCGAGGGGCGCTCGGCCGCGTGCTCGGCGAATGGGTCGGCGACGGCGCCTGGTCCCGTACGGACGCGCAGCGGGTCGCCACGATGATCGCGGCGGGCAATGCGCGACGGGTCTACGGGCTCATCTGAGCAGGGCTCCGGAGCCCGGATCCGAGAAAATTCGTTCCGGATTCGCGATCCGGCCGGCTCCCGGACGCCCGGAGGCGGGCGTTTCGCCGTGCGGAGCCGCCGATCGAGCCGACGACGGAGCCGGCGGCCGGATCAGGCCGTCGCCAGAGCCGGGTCCGTCTGGGCCGGGACCTCCGGCGCGGACACGGGCCGCTCGCGCAGGCTCAGCGCGAGCCGCAGCACCGCGATCCACATCAGCGAGGAGCCGAGCATGTGCGCGCCGACCAGCAGCTCGGGGACGCCGGTGAAGTACTGGAGATAGCCGATCCCGCCCTGCGCGACCAGCACGATCAGCAGGTCGCGGGCGCGCGCCCGGGTGTCGTCGGGGGCGTCGACCACGCGCAGCACCAGCCACATCGCGAGCGCGAGCGCACAGACGACCCAGGCCGAGATCGCGTGGACGTGCGCGGCGACGGTCCAGTCCCACGGCATGCGGGGGACCTCGCTGCTGTCACCGGCGTGCTTGCCGGAGCCGGTCACCCCCGTGCCGAGGACCATCAGCAGCGCGGAGACGCCGACGATCGCCCAGGACAGCTTGCGGACCGGCCCGGGAACGCGCGGCCGGGGGGCCGCGTCGCCCTCGCGGGCGCGCTGCCAGGTGATCACGGCGACGGTGAGCAGCCCGTTGGCGGCCAGGAAGTGACCGGCCACCGTCCACGGATTGAGGTCCATCCAGACGGTGATGCCGCCGAGGACCGCGTTGAGCATGACCACCCAGAACTGGAGCCAGCCGAGCCGGGTGAGCCCGCGCCGCCACGGCTTCGTGGAGCGCGCCGCGACGATCGCCCAGCCGACGGCGGCCGACAGGACGTACGTCAGCATCCGGTTGCCGAACTCGATCGCGCCGTGGAGGCCCTGCTCGGGCGTGGCGAAGAGGCTGTCGTCCGTGCACTTGGGCCACGTGTCGCAGCCGAGACCGGAGCCGGTCAGCCGGACCGTGCCTCCCGTGACGATGATGACCACGCTCATCACGACGACGGAGAACGCGGCGCGCCGGAGCGTCCGAGGGGACGGGGTCCAGCGCCGGGCGATGGAGGCGAGTGGGTTCAGCACGCGCACCATCGTAGGCGGGGGCTTGTGCACGCTTTCACGAGGGGGGTGGGTACGGGACGGCTTGTCCCGGAACGTCACCGCGGTCACACGCGGCGGTCACGGGAGGCGGTCACCGGAGGCGGTCACTCCCAGCGGAAGAACCGCGCCGCCGCGCCGAGGCCGAGGACCGCCCACACCGCGAGGACGAGCGCCTGGCCCCACGGCATCGGGGCGCCGCCCTGCAGCACGTCCCGCAGCCCGTCGGAGAGCGCGGAGATCGGCAGCAGCTCCAGGACCGAGCGGGCCGCGCCCGGGAACTTCTCCAGCGGCACGATCACCCCGCCGCCCACCAGGAGCAGCAGGAAGACCAGGTTCGCGGCCGCCAGCGTCGCCTCCGCACGCAGCGTGCCGGCCATCAGCAGGCCGAGGCCCGAGAAGGCGGCCGTGCCGAGGACGAGCAGCAGCGCCACGGAGCCGGCGCCGCCCTGCGGGGACCAGCCGAGCCCGAGCGCGATCGCCGTCAGGAGCGCGATCTGGAGCACTTCGGTGACCAGGACGGAGAGCGTCTTGGCGGTCATCAGCGCCCAGCGGGGGAGCGGGGAGGCGCCGAGCCGCTTGAGCACCCCGTAACGCCGCTCGAAGCCGGTGGCGATGGCCTGGCCGGTGAAGGCGGTGGACATCACGGCGAGCGCGAGGACGCCGGGAGCGAGGAAGTCGACGGCCCGCTCCGCGCCCGTGTCGATGATGTCGACGCTCGAGAAGAGCACGAGCAGCAGCGAGGGGATGATCACGGTGAGGAGGAGCTGCTCGCCGTTGCGCAGCAGCATCCTCGTCTCCAGGGCCGTCTGGGCCGCGATCATCCGCCCGACGGGGGCGGCTCCCGGCTTCGGCGCGTACGTACCGGCGCTCATGCGCGCAGCTCCTTGCCGGTCGGTTCCAGGCTGTGTCTTCCCGGGGGACAACCCCCGGACCCCCGGCGATTCTTGGTGCCCACGCGCGTCATGACCGCAGCTCCTTGCCCGTCAGCTCCAGGAAAACGTCTTCGAGGGTGTGGCGCTCCACCGAGATGGCGTCCGGCATGACGCCGTGCTGGGCGCACCAGGTGGCGACGGTGGCGAGCAGCTGGGGGCCCACCTCGCCGCTGATCCGGTACGCCCCCGGGGTCAGCTCGGCGGCGGCGGTGCCGTCGGGCAGGGCCTTGAGCAGCGAGCCGAGGTCGAGTCCGGGGCGGCCGGTGAAGCGGAGGGTGTTCTCGGCGCCGCCGCGGCAGAGCTGTTCGGGGCTGCCCTGGGCGACGACGCGGCCGGCGTCGACGATGGCGACGTCGTCCGCGAGCTCCTCGGCCTCGTTCATGAGGTGCGTGGTGAGGACGGTGGTGACGCCGTCGGCGCGCAGCTCGCGGACGAGGTCCCAGGTGGCGTGGCGGGCCTGCGGGTCGAGGCCCGCGGTCGGCTCGTCCAGGAAGACCAGGTCGGGGCGGCCGACGACGGCCATGGCGAGCGCGAGGCGCTGCTGCTGGCCGCCGGAGAGCCGGCGGTAGGTCGTCCGGCCGCAGGAGCCGAGGCCCAGGCGTTCGACCAGAGCGTCCACGTCCAGCGGGTGGGCGTGCAGCTTCGCCATGTGGCGGAGCATCTCGTCGGCGCGGGCGCCGGAGTAGACACCGCCGGACTGGAGCATCACGCCGACGCGGGGGCGCAGCGCGGCCGCGTCGGCGACCGGGTCGAGGCCGAGGACGCGGACGGTGCCCGCGTCGGCCTTCCGGTAGCCCTCGCAGGTCTCGATGGTGGTGGTCTTGCCGGCTCCGTTGGGGCCGAGGACGGCGGTCACGGTGCCCGTCCGCACATCGAGGTCGAGGCCGTCGACGGCGGTCTTGCTTCCGTACCGCTTGACCAGGCCGCGTACCCGAACGGCGGTGTCGACGGACTCGTATCGCATGGCGGAAGTCTAGAGAGGCGCGCAAGGGCGCCCCGGCCCGGGGCCTTCGCCGGGGACCGTCATTCGTCCTACGAATGATCGTTTACGCAGGTCAGGTAAGCCTTACCTGCGTGATGCACAGCACCGTGATCCGTCTGGACGCCGCTTGTCACTCCCGAAGGAATTACGCAACAATGGCGTTGTGAAAAACGTCGACGCGGCTCCGGTGGAGGAACTCGCGACCGGTGAGCGATCCACGCGCAACCGGGTCGCGCGGTCCATCCTGGACCACGGGCCGTCGACGGTCGCCGATCTCGCGCAGCGGCTCCGCCTCACCCAGGCGGCCGTGCGCCGGCATCTCGACTCGCTCGTCGCGGAGAACGTCGTCGAGGCCCGCGAGAAGCGGGTCTACGGCGCCCGCACCCGCGGCCGCCCCGCCAAGGTCTTCGCGCTCACCGACTGCGGCCGGGACGCCTTCGACCAGTCGTACGACTCACTGGCCGTCGACGCCCTGCGCTGGATCGAGCGGAACGCGGGAGGAGAGGCGGCCGTCGCCGCCTTCGCCCGCGACCGGCTCGAGGCCCAGGCCGAGACGTACCGCGAGGCCGTCGAGGCGGCCGACCCCGACCGGCGCACCGAGGCTCTCGCCCGCGCGCTGAGCGCCGACGGGTACGCTGCCACAGCACGCAACGCACCGGTCGGCGAGCAGCTCTGCCAGCACCACTGCCCGGTCGCCCACGTCGCCGAGCAGTACCCCCAGCTGTGCGAGGCGGAGACGGAAGTCTTCTCCCGCCTCTTGGGAACGCACGTCCAGCGTCTCGCCACCATCGCGCATGGTGACGGCGTCTGCACGACGTTCATCCCGCACAGCGCCCCACAGACCACACCCCCATCAGCATCCGCAAGTACGGCCGGGAGGAACCCCGCATGACCACCGAGATCAGCCACCCCGAGCTCGAGGGCCTGGGTCGGTACGAGTACGGCTGGGCCGACTCGGACGCGGCCGGTGCCACCGCCAAGCGCGGTCTCTCCGAGGCCGTCGTCCGCGACATCTCCGAGAAGAAGAACGAGCCGGAGTGGATGCTGAAGCTGCGGCTGAAGGGTCTGCGCCTCTTCGACAAGAAGCCCATGCCCAGCTGGGGCTCCGACCTGTCGGGCATCGACTTCGACAACATCAAGTACTTCGTGCGCTCCACCGAGAAGCAGGCCGCTTCCTGGGAGGAACTGCCCGAGGACATCAAGAACACGTACGACAAGCTCGGCATCCCGGAGGCGGAGAAGCAGCGCCTCGTCGCCGGTGTCGCGGCCCAGTACGAGTCCGAGGTCGTCTACCACCAGATCCGTGAGGACCTGGAGGAGCAGGGCGTCATCTTCGTCGACACCGACACCGCGCTGAAGGAGCACGAGGAGCTCTTCCGCGAGTACTTCGGCACGGTCATCCCCGTCGGCGACAACAAGTTCGCCTCGCTGAACACGTCCGTGTGGTCCGGCGGATCCTTCATCTACGTCCCGAAGGGCGTGCACGTCGAGATCCCGCTGCAGGCCTACTTCCGTATCAACACGGAGAACATGGGCCAGTTCGAGCGGACGCTGATCATCGTCGACGAGGACGCCTACGTCCACTACGTCGAGGGCTGCACCGCCCCGATCTACTCCTCCGACTCGCTGCACTCCGCGGTCGTCGAGATCATCGTGAAGAAGGGCGGCCGCTGCCGCTACACGACGATCCAGAACTGGTCGAACAACGTCTACAACCTGGTCACCAAGCGCGCCGTGGCCTACGAGGGTGCGACCATGGAGTGGGTCGACGGCAACATCGGCTCCAAGGTCACCATGAAGTACCCGGCCGTCTACCTGATGGGCGAGCACGCCAGGGGCGAGACCCTGTCCATCGCCTTCGCGGGCGAGGGCCAGCACCAGGACGCCGGCGCCAAGATGGTCCACATGGCCCCGAACACCTCCTCCAACATCGTCTCCAAGTCGGTGGCGCGAGGCGGCGGCCGCACCTCCTACCGCGGTCTCATCGAGATCGGCGAGGGTGCGCCGGGCTCCAAGTCGAACGTGCTCTGCGACGCGCTGCTCGTCGACACGATCTCCCGCTCCGACACGTACCCCTACGTGGACGTGCGCGAGGACGACGTCTCCATGGGCCACGAGGCCACCGTCTCCAAGGTCTCCGAGGACCAGCTCTTCTACCTGATGAGCCGCGGTCTGACCGAGTTCGAGGCGATGGCCATGATCGTGCGCGGCTTCGTCGAGCCCATCGCCAAGGAGCTGCCCATGGAGTACGCCCTGGAGCTGAACCGGCTGATCGAGCTGCAGATGGAAGGCGCGGTGGGCTAGCCCGCCCGGCCACCCGGCCACCCCTCGCGGGGGCCCGCGCGACGGGCCCCCGCGAGCTTCCCGCAGCGAACGCACCGAACGCAGAAAGTGAGCACACCGACAGCCATGGCTGACGCTCAGAACATCCCGGCGGGCTCCACCACCGCCGGCTCGATCGCGGTGGCCGCCGAGTCCACCGTCGCCACGCGCATGAGCGCGCCCCCGTCCTTCGACGTCGCGGACTTCCCCGTCCCGCACGGCCGTGAGGAGGAGTGGCGGTTCACCCCCCTGGAGCGCCTCCGCGGACTGCACGACGGCACCGCCGTCGCGTCCGGCGAGGGCGTCAAGGTCGAGATCGAGGCCCCCGAGGGCGTCACCGTGGAGACCGTCGGCCGTGACGACGCGCGCCTCGGCAAGGCGGGCAAGCCCGTCGACCGGGTCGCCGCCCAGGCGTACTCCTCCTTCGAGAAGGCCTCGGTCGTCACCGTCGCCAAGGAGACCGTCCTCACCGAGCCCATCCGGATCGCCGTGCACGGCCAGGGCGGGGTCGCCTTCGGCCACCAGGTGATCGAGCTCGGCGCGTTCGCCGAGGCCGTCGTGGTCATCGACCACACCGGCGACGCGGTGCTCGCCGCCAACGTCGACTTCCTCCTCGGCGACGGCGCCAAGCTCACCGTCGTCTCCGTCCAGGACTGGGACGAGAAGGCCGTCCACGTCGCCCAGCACAACGCGCTGGTCGGCCGCGACGCCTCCTTCAAGTCGGTCGTCGTCACCTTCGGCGGCGACGTGGTCCGCCTCCACCCGCGCGTCGAGTACGCCGGCACCGGCGGCGAGGCCGAGCTCTTCGGCCTGTACTTCACCGACGCCGGCCAGCACCAGGAGCACCGCCTCCTGGTCGACCACAACACCCCGCACTGCAAGTCCAACGTGGCCTACAAGGGCGCGCTGCAGGGCCAGGACGCGCACGCCGTCTGGATCGGCGACGTCCTCATCCAGGCCAAGGCCGAGGGCACCGACACCTACGAGCTCAACCGGAACCTGGTCCTCACGGACGGCGCCCGGGTCGACTCCGTGCCGAACCTGGAGATCGAGACCGGCGAGATCGCCGGCGCCGGTCACGCCTCGGCCACCGGTCGCTTCGACGACGAGCAGCTCTTCTACCTGATGGCCCGCGGCATCCCGGAGACCGAGGCCCGCCGCCTGGTCGTCCGCGGCTTCTTCGCCGAGCTGGTCCAGCAGATCGGTCTGCCGGACGTCCAGGAGCGCCTCATCACCAAGATCGAGGCCGAGCTGGAGGCTACCGTCTGATGGCCTTCGTCCGCGTCTGCGCACTGAGCGAGCTGGAGAGCGACACCCCCAAGCGGGTCGAGGTCGACGGCACGCCCGTGTCCGTCGTCAGGACCGACGGCGAGGTGTTCGCGATCAACGACATCTGCTCGCACGCGAACGTCTCCCTCTCGGAGGGCGAGGTCGAGGACTGCGCCATCGAGTGCTGGCTGCACGGATCCAGCTTCGACCTCCGCACCGGTAAGCCGTCCGGCCTTCCCGCGACGCGCCCCGTCCCCGTGTACCCCGTAAAGATCCAAGGGGACGATGTGCTCGTCTCCGTCACCCAGGAGTCCTGAGTCACCCATGGCAACGCTTGAAATCCACGACCTGCACGTCTCCGTCGAGGCCGAGAACGGCCCCCGGGAGATCCTCAAGGGTGTCGACCTGACCATCAAGCAGGGCGAGACCCACGCCGTCATGGGCCCCAACGGCTCCGGCAAGTCGACCCTGGCGTACTCGCTCGCCGGCCACCCGAAGTACACGGTCACCGGCGGCACCGTCACGCTCGACGGCGAGGACGTCCTGGAGATGTCGGTCGACGAGCGCGCCCGCGCCGGCGTCTTCCTGGCCATGCAGTACCCGGTCGAGGTCCCCGGCGTCTCGGTCTCCAACTTCCTGCGGACCTCCGCCACCGCGATCCGCAGCGAGGCCCCCAAGCTGCGCACCTGGGTGAAGGAGGTCCGGGAGGCGATGGAGAAGCTCCAGATGGACCCGGCCTTCGCCGAGCGCAACGTCAACGAGGGCTTCTCCGGCGGTGAGAAGAAGCGCCACGAGATCCTGCAGCTGGAGCTCCTCAAGCCGAAGATCGCGATCCTCGACGAGACCGACTCCGGCCTGGACGTCGACGCCCTGCGCGTCGTCTCCGAGGGTGTCAACCGCGTCCGTGAGACCGGTGAGGTCGGCACGCTGCTGATCACGCACTACACGCGGATCCTCCGCTACATCAAGCCCGACTTCGTGCACGTCTTCTCCGGCGGCCGCATCGTCGAGTCCGGCGGCGCCGAGCTCGCCGACAAGCTGGAGAACGAGGGCTACGAGTCGTACAGCACGAAGGGTGGCGCATCCGCGTGACATCTGCCCATCAGGGGCTCTCCGGCCTCCTCGACACCGAGGCGATCCGCAAGGACTTCCCGCTCCTGGATCGCACGGTCCACGACGGCAAGAAGATCGTGTACCTGGACTCCGCGGCGACCTCGCAGAAGCCGCGCCAGGTGCTCGACGCGCTCAACACGTACTACGAGCGCCACAACGCCAATGTCCACCGCGGCGTCTACACGGTCGCCGAGGAGGCGACGGCGCTGTACGAAGGCGCCCGTGACAAGGTCGCGGCCTTCATCAACGCGCCGAGCCGCGACGAGGTGATCTTCACCAAGAACGCCTCGGAGTCGCTCAACCTCGTGGCCAACATGCTGGGCTGGGCCGACGAGCCCTACCGCGTGGACCACGAGACCGAGATCGCCATCACGGAGATGGAGCACCACTCCAACATCGTGCCGTGGCAGCTGCTCTCGCAGCGCACCGGCGCGAAGCTGAAGTGGTTCGGCCTCACCGACGACGGCAGGCTCGACCTGTCGAACATCGAAGAGGTCATCACCGAGAAGACGAAGATCGTCTCCTTCACACTGGTGTCGAACCTGCTCGGAACGGTCAACCCGGTCGAGACGATCATCCGCCGTGCCCAGGAGGTCGGCGCGCTGGTCTGCATCGACGCCTCGCAGGCCGCCCCGCACATGGTGCTCGACGTGCAGGCGCTGCAGGCCGACTTCGTGGCCTTCACCGGCCACAAGATGGTCGGCCCGACCGGCATCGGCGTGCTCTGGGGACGGCAGGAGCTCCTGGAGGACCTGCCGCCGTTCCTCGGCGGCGGCGAGATGATCGAGACCGTGTCGATGCACTCCTCGACCTACGCGCCGGCCCCGCACAAGTTCGAGGCGGGTACGCCCCCGATCGCCCAGGCCGTCGGCCTCGGCGCGGCCGTGGACTACCTCTCGGCGATCGGCATGGAGAACATCGCGCGCCACGAGCACGCGATCACCGAGTACGCCGTCCGTCGCCTCCAGGAGGTTCCGGACCTGCGGATCATCGGCCCCACCACGGCCGAGGACCGCGGGGCGGCGATCTCCTTCGTCCTCGGCGACATCCACCCGCACGACGTGGGTCAGGTCCTCGACGAGCAGGGCATCGCGGTCCGGGTCGGCCACCACTGCGCGCGGCCCGTCTGCCTGCGGTACGGAATTCCCGCGACCACGCGAGCGTCGTTCTATCTGTACTCCACGCCGGCCGAGGTCGACGCCCTGGTCGAGGGGCTGGAGCACGTACGGAACTTCTTCGGCTAGGGGATTCTCGTGAAGCTGGATTCGATGTACCAGGACGTCATCCTGGACCACTACAAGCACCCGCACGGGCGCGGTCTCCGGGACGGCGACGCCGAGGTGCACCACGTCAACCCGACGTGCGGCGACGAGATCACGCTCCGCGTGAAGTACGACGGCTCGCGCATCGAGGACGTGTCGTACGAAGGTCAGGGCTGCTCGATCAGCCAGGCTTCGGCCTCGGTCCTGAACGAGCTCCTGGTCGGCAAGGAGCTGGCCGAGGCGCAGAAGATCCAGGGCACCTTCCTGGAGCTGATGCAGTCCAAGGGCAAGATCGAGCCGGATGACGCGATGGAGGAGATCCTGGAGGACGCGGTCGCGTTCGCCGGGGTCTCCAAGTACCCCGCCCGGGTCAAGTGCGCGCTGCTCAGCTGGATGGCGTGGAAGGACGCGACCGCCCAGGCTCTGGGCGACGCGGAGAGGAAGTCGGCATGACCGAGAACGCCGAGGCCACCATGAAGCCGGCCTCCGAAGAAGAGATCCGCGAGGCGCTGTACGACGTCGTCGACCCCGAGCTGGGCATCGACGTGGTCAACCTCGGCCTGATCTACGGCATCCACATCGACGACTCCAACGTCGTCACGCTGGACATGACCCTGACGTCGGCGGCCTGTCCGCTGACCGATGTGATCGAGGACCAGGCGAAGTCCGCCACCGACGGCATCGCCAGCGAACTGAAGATCAACTGGGTCTGGATGCCGCCGTGGGGCCCGGACAAGATCACGGACGACGGACGCGAGCAGCTCCGCGCGCTCGGCTTCAACGTCTGACCGTTTCCACGTCCGACCGCTTTGTGAGGTCGCGAACGGCCATGCCCCCCAGGCAGACTGGCGGGCATGGCCGTTTCTCTGTACCACCTCGCCGTCGATTGCCACGATCTCCAGGCCCAGGCCCGGTTCTGGGCGCGGGTCCTGGACTGGAAGATCCTCTTCGAGGCGGAGGACGAGATCGTCATCGGCGCCGACGAGCACGCCTGGCCCGGGATGTGCTTCCTGCCGGTGCCCGAGTCCAAGACCGTCAAGAACCGGCTCCACATCGACCTCTCGCCCGACGACCAGGAGGCGGAGGTCGAGCGGATCATCGGGCTCGGGGCGAAGCGGGTCGACGTCGGGCAGGGCGAGGACGCCACCTGGGTCGTCCTCGCCGACCCCGAGGGCAACGAGTTCTGCGTCCTGCGCCCGAAGCGGTCGCTCACGGACTGAGTCGGTACCTCACGGAGTGAACGGAGGCGCCGCCGCCTCGGCGAGGGCCGGGGCGAGGTTCTCCTTCCGGATGCGCTGGTCGACGTAGACCAGACCGGTCACCAGCGGGGGGAAGGCCGCGCAGACGGCCTGCGCCACCATCGAGCCGATGACGGCGAGCACCAGGAGCGGTGCGAGGGAGATCAGGACCTCGCCGAGGGAGTCCGCGCTCTCCGGGCCGGTGAACGGACCCGGCAGGGACAGCAGGGCGCCGAACACCTGCTGGATCGCCCAGTTCGCCATCGCCGCCATGACGCCCGCGGCCAGCAGCGCACCGAAGACCCGCCACCACGAGCCGCGGACCAGCTGGG
This sequence comes from Streptomyces sp. NPDC015346, assembly GCF_043078785.1. NCBI lineage: Bacteria > Bacillati > Actinomycetota > Actinomycetes > Kitasatosporales > Streptomycetaceae > Streptomyces > Streptomyces sp. NPDC015346. The sequence continues at coordinate 1,200,573 of NZ_JBIBTW010000001.1, forward strand.
ACGAGCGGCGCATCGCCGCCGTCGCGCCCTGCCCCTCGAAGACCGCGGCCGCCGGGGCCAGGCTGAACTTCACCCAGAGCCAGGCGGCGAGCGGGAGGGTCGGCAGGGTGGCCAGCATGGCGCCGCCGAACGCCAGGAACGGCAGGGCCAGCGGACCGGTGCCGCCCCCGAGGCCCACCAGCACGCCGATGAACGACCCCACGAAGACGATCAGCGGGACCGGTACGGTCAGCAGCACCGTCAGCAGGACCGTGCCGAGGACCGCCGGCATCCGCGACCAGGCGCGGCGCCAGATCGCGCCGAAGGTGGTGCGGCGGCCGAGGATCGCCTCCTGGAGGACGGCCGGGCACGCCCCGTACACGACGGCGCTCGCGACGAGCATCGCGATCATGGAGATCAGCCACACACAGCCGAAGGCGATCAGCAGCGGCCGGCCGTCGTCCCAGCTGGGGTCCTGCCCGTCCGGCAGGTCGAAGACGCCGGGCAGATGGTCGGCCACGACCGCGTACGCGACGCCGGCGGCCGCCGCGATCAGCAGCAGACCCGCGCCGTAGGCGGCCAGGGCCACGCCGAGGAGCGGCTTCCAGTAGCGGCCGATGGTGGTGAAGGCGCCGGTGATCATGTCGCTCAGGCCCAGCGGTGCCAGGGGTATCACGCCGGGCTTCGGCGGCGGTGGTGGGGGAGCGTGGCCATAGCCGTACGGCCCCGGGGGATGTGTCATGCGCACACCGTAGCGGGCCGCGTTGTGTACGCCCGTACACAATGGTGTGTACGCTTGTACGCATGGGTTACGGAATGCTGGCGGGCGCCATCGCCGCCGAGATCATCGCGACGACGTCCATGAAGTACAGCGAGGGCTTCTCCAGGCCCTGGCCCTCCCTCGTCACCGCCGTCGGCTATCTGATCGCCTTCGCCCTGCTCGCCCAGGCGTTGAAGACCCTCCAGGTCGGGACCGCGTACGCCATCTGGTCCGGCGCCGGCACCGCCGCCGTCGCCGCCATCGGCATCCTCTTCATGAACGAGACCCTCAGCATCGCCAAGATCGCCGGAGTCCTCCTGATCGTCGCGGGCGTCCTCGTCCTCCACATGGGCGGAGCCCACTGATGGCGCCGCCCGGTCAGCGCCCCCGCCGCCACGACCCCGACCGGCGGCAGCGGATCGTGGACGCCGCGCTGCGGGTGGTCGGCGCCCGGGGCATCGACGGACTCAGTCACCGCACGGTCGCCGCCGAGGCCGACGTGCCGCTCGGCTCCACCACGTACCACTTCTCCTCCCTCGACGAACTCCTCGTCGCCGCCCTCCGGCAGGCGAACGAGGGATTCGGGCGGGCGCTGCGCGAGAGCGACGTCCTCGCGGACGTCGCGGCGCCCCCGGCGGATCCCGCAACGGCTGCGACGGATCCCGCGACGGATGCGACGGATCGCGTGGCGGCGGCGACGGAGCTGGCTGCCGCGCTGGCCCGTCTCATGGGGGAGTGGATCGGCGGCGAGCGGACCGGCGTGGAGCTGGAGTACGAGCTCTACCTGGCCGCCCTGCGGCGGCCCGCCCTGCGGCCGGTCGTCGCCGAATGGACCGACGCCGTGGCCGAGGCCCTGTCCCGGCGGACGGATCCGGTCACCGCCCGCGCCCTGGGCGCCCTCATGGACGGCATCTTCCTCCAGGTCCTGCTCACCGACGGGACGTACGACGAGGAGTACGCGCGCACGATGCTGACCCGGCTGCTCGCACCGACGGAACCGCCGAACCGCCCACCCCTGACCTCGTCGGATTCGCCGGACACCTCGACCGACACCTGAGACCGGTTGGCCCGCGCGGGGGCCCGACCGTTAGGTTTTCCGTCATGACCACTGCTCCTCGCACCACCGGCGCCGTCGCCGCCGGCCTCGCCACCATCGCCGGTGACGGCACCGTTCTCGACACCTGGTTCCCCGCCCCCGAGCTGACCGACACGCCCGGTCCGGCCGGCACGGAGCGGCTCACCCCCGACGCCGCCGTCAACGCCCTCGGAGAGGGCGCCGCCAAGGCCATCGGCGTGGACGTCCGCCGCGGCGTCGAGGTGGTCGCCGTCCGTACGGTCATCTCCTCCCTCGACGACAAGCCGCTCGACGCCCACGACACGTACCTGCGCCTGCACCTGCTCAGCCACCGGCTGGTCAAGCCGCACGGCCAGAGCCTCGACGGCATCTTCGGGCTGCTCGCCAACGTCGCCTGGACCTCGCTCGGCCCGGTCGCCGTCGACGACATCGACAAGGTGCGCCTCAACGCGCGCGCCGACGGCCTGCACCTCCAGGTGACGTCGATCGACAAGTTCCCGCGGATGACCGACTACGTCGCCCCCGCCGGGGTCCGGATCGCCGACGCCGACCGCGTCCGGCTCGGCGCGCACCTCGCCGCCGGTACGACCGTCATGCACGAGGGCTTCGTCAACTTCAACGCCGGCACCCTGGGCACGTCGATGGTCGAGGGCCGGATCTCCGCCGGCGTCGTCGTCGGCGACGGCTCCGACATCGGCGGCGGCGCCTCCACGATGGGCACCCTCTCCGGCGGCGGCAATGTGATCATCTCCATCGGCGAGCGCTGCCTGATCGGCGCCGAGGCCGGCGTCGGCATCGCCCTGGGCGACGAGTGCGTCGTCGAGGCCGGTCTGTACGTCACCGCCGGCACGCGCGTCACGATGCCGGACGGCGAGATCGTCAAGGCCCGTGATCTCTCCGGCGGCTCGAACATCCTCTTCCGCCGCAACTCGGTCACCGGCGCCGTCGAGGCCCGCCCGAACAACGCGGTGTGGGGCGGGCTCAACGAGATCCTCCACAGCCACAACTGAGCGTGACCGACGGAGTGAGCTCGCGTTAGCAGGTGGACGCGAGTCACACGTCATACGAACGGACAAGGCGAGGAGCCGACATGAGGACGAGGCACACCGTTGTCGGAGTACTGACTCTCGTGGGGGTACTCCTGCCCTCGGGAATCGCCCAGGCGGACGAGACGCACAGCGGCTCGCACAACGGGCCGAACCTCTCCCTCATCTCGATCGGTCAGGTCGACGATCCGCTCGAAGACGTACTGGAGCACGCGGCGATCCTCGGCACCACGTACGTCTACGACTGAACCGGCTCCGTCGCCTTCGCCCGCTCCAGCAGTCCCGCCAGCAGCACCCGCAGCCCGTCGACCGCCTCCCGGCCGGCGGGCTGCGGCGGTTCGCGCACGAAGCCGCGACGGAAGGCGTCTCTGAAGAGCCGGCGAGCCGGTGTCTGGCATGATCTGCCTGCGCGACAGGAGGACAGGGAGAAAGAACAGCATGAGCGAAGAACATGTCCCACGTGTCGCCCTCGTCACCGGCTCGTCCTCGGGCATCGGCGCCGCCGTGGCCCGCCGCCTGGCGGCGGCCGGCATCCGGGTCGTCGTCAACTCCGCGCGCTCCGTGGAGGCGGGCCGGGCACTCGCCGCCGAACTGCCCGACGCGGTCTACCTCCAGGCGGACGTCTCCGACGAGACGCAGGCCCGCCGCCTGGTCGAGCGGACGGTCGAGACCTGCGGCCGGCTCGACATCCTCGTCAACTGCGCGGGCACCACACGGTTCATCCCGCACGACGACCTGGAGGCCGCCTCGCCGGAGGTCTGGCGCCGGCTCTACGACGTCAACGTCATCGGCGTCTGGCAGACCGTCACCGCGGCGGTCCCGCACCTGCGGGCGAGCGGCGCGGGCTGCGTCGTGAACATCTCCTCGCAGGCCGGCGTCCGGCCGGGCGGCAGCTCCATCCCGTACGCCGTCTCCAAGGCCGCGGTCAACCACATGACCAAGCTGCTCGCGAAGACCCTCGGCCCCGAGGTCCGGGTCAACGCGGTCGCCCCGGGCCTCATCGACACGCCCTGGTTCGACGGCGTCGAAGGCGCCGACGAGGCCAAGGCGCACGTGGCCGGCGTCGTACCCCTGCGCAGGGTCGGGCGGCCCGAGGACATCGCGCAGGCGGTCTTCGACCTCGCCCACGCCTCGTACATCACCGGCGAGGTGCTGCTCGTCGACGGCGGCGGCCACCTGCTGGGCTAGTCCGGCAGGCTAGAGCGCGAGCTTGAACCCGTCGTGGCTGCGGGCGAAGCCCAGGGAGGCGTAGAAGCGGTGGGCCTCCGTCCGCCGCTTGTCGCTGGTCAACTGGACGAGCCCGCAGCCCCGTTCCCGCGCCGCCCGCGCCTCCGTACCGGCGACGTCCGGCGACGGCCTTGACCTCAACCGCGCTTGATGTCCGAGGCTGAAGCCCTGACACGAGGAGGCACCCCATGAACACCGTCACCCTGCCGCACGCCCGCCCCGACCTGCACCGGAGCGGGACCGGCCTCGTCATGGTCAGCACGTGGCGCGTCGGAACGCCCGAGCGCCAGCAGGCCGCCGTGGGGGCCCTGCGCGAGGAGTGGGAGGGCCGGGACTGGCCGGAGCCGGGACCGCTCTCGTACACCGTGCACGCCGGCGAGGACGGCACCACGCTGCTCCACTACTCGCAGTGGGCGAGCGAGGAGGCGTACCAGGAGTACTTCCGGACCCTGCGGGACGGTCGTAACGCGCAGATCGACGCGGCCGTCCCGGGGATCGAGCGGGTCGGGATCCGCCGGTACGCGCCGCCGTACCGCTCCGCCGTGCTGAGCGAGGAGAGCGCCTCTGCCGTGCCCGGCTCCGTCGTCGTCGTGGAGGCCGAGTTCGACGGGCCGGACTCCGCGCGGCAGCGGGCCTGGGTGGACGCCGTCTTCACGGCGATGGAGAGCGACACCGGCAGGAGGCTGGCGCGGGGCGGGATCGCGGCCCACTTCCACCTCTCCACCGACGGCGCCGGGGTCCTCAACTACGCCGAGTGGGAGAGCGCCCGGGCCCACGAGGAGTGGCTGGCCGCGGACGCCGCCCCGCTCAGCGACGCCTGGGCGGCGGTGCACCACCACCCCGGCCTGGCGGGCGGCCGGGTACGCCGGTACACGCCCGCGCTGAGCCTGCGCGCGGGCGTGTAGCGAGCGGACCGAAGCCGCCCAGCGGTCCTACGGGCGGAAGCGCAGCACCTGCGGGTCGTGGTCGCTGTCCTGGTCGGCGAACTCCGCGTTGATGTGGACGCTGTCGTACTCGAAGTGGTGCACGCCCGGGCTCGTCAGGATCTGGTCGAGGACCTGGCTGTTGCCCTGGTAGACGTACGAGTAGCGCTCGCCGCGCGGCAGCGACTTGACGGCCGGGTAGAGCGCGCCGCCGTCCGTCAGCGCCTTCGTGGTCTCGGAGAACTCGAAGTCGTTGATGTCGCCGAGGACCAGCACGTCGGCCTGCTTCTCGATGGCGAGGACGTCCTTGACGAAGGCGTTGACGGCCTGCGCCTGGAGGAGGCGCTTCGCCTCGGAGGAACGGTTCGGCGGCTGGTGGTGCGAGGTCAGACCCTCGTCACCGCCCTTCGAGCCGAAGTGGTTGGCGATCACGAAGACCGTCCGGCCGCGGAAGGTGAACTCGCCGGCCAGCGGCTTGCGGCTGTTCTCCCACGCCGTGTTCGCCGGGTCGATCCGGCCGGGGGAGAGCGTCAGCGCCGCGCCGCCCTTCTCGCCGCGCACCACGCCCGTCGCCGTGGTCGCGTCACCCGCCGACCGGTCGGTGAAGGAGACCCGCTCGGGGTTGAAGAGGAAGACCTGACGGATGTTGCCGCCCGGCTCGCCGCCGTCCTTGTTGTTCACCGGGTCGACCGAGCGCCACTCGTACGCCGGGCCGCCCGCGGCCACGATCGCGTCCGTGAACTTCTTGAGCGTCTGGTCGGCCGCGACCGTGCCGTCGTTCTTGGCGCCGTTGTTGTCCTGGATCTCCTCCAGGGCGACGATGTCGGGCGAGGCCAGGTTGTCCACCACGGCCGCGGCCAGCGCGTCGAACTTCTCCTGCGGGTCGGACGGGTCGAGGTTCTCGACGTTGTATGTCGCGACCGCCAGCTCGTTCTTGTGCTGCTTCTCGGTGGTCTCGCGCTCGAGGCCGCGGTCCACGACCGTACCGAGGGTGCGAGCGGTCACCTTGTAGCCGCCGAACTGGTCGAAGTCCATCGGCCCTTCGCTCGAACCGACCAGCCAGTCCCCGACGTTCGCGGTCGGGAAGGGCTGCTGCGCGAGCGGGGTCAGCGACTGGACCTTGAGGCGACCGGTGTTCTGCGCGGTGTACGAGCCGTAGACCGCACCGCCGCGCCGGTTCGCGTTCTCCCCGGGCTTCACCGTCACCCACAGCTCGCCGTGCTCCGTGGAGGGGCCCACGACGCGCGAGGAGCCGATGCGGACGTTGGCGCCCTCCAGCGACTCGTAGTAGTCCAGGGCGTACGTCTCCGGGTCCAGCGGGAGGCCGTTGATGGAGCCGCCGGCGGCCGGGTCGCCCTCGGGGGCGTACGCGTCCGGGACGGAGAGGGCGGAGATCGTCACCGGTGCCGGGACCGGGTTGCCGGAGGAGAGCACGGTCACGGCCGGCCGGGAGATCTGGGTGAGCGACTGGTTGCCCGAGTTCAGGCCGCCGGGGACGTACTCGCCGACGGTGCCGTTCACGCTCACCGCGTCGCCGACGGCGACGGTCGGGACGGAGCTGGTGAAGACGAAGAGGCCCTCGCTGGTGGCCGGGTTGTCGTCGGCCTGCGGGTCCTGGATCCAGAAGCCGCGCGAGCCGTACGTCCGTACACCGGTCACGACGCCCGTGACACCGGTGACCTGCTTGCCGACCAGCGGCGAGACGCGCGTGGTGCCCTGGATGTCGTGGACGCGGACGCCGGCGGCGGTGGCGTCGGCGGAGGTGTCCGCCGAGGCGGCGGATCCGGCGAGCAGCCCGGCGGCGAGGGCGGCGGACACGACGGCGGCGACGGCCGCTGATCTCGGTATGGAGGAAGGCATCAAGGGGCTCCGCAGGTGCTTGGAGGATCGGTCGATTGATCTACGCGCGTCAATCTCTTCGTTGAGCGGGTGCCTTGTCAAGGGTCGGCGGATGGTCGACGGGTGTACGAAGGCTGACGGCTCCGTGAACCGGCGGACGACGCCGGAAATGCGTCTACGCTGAAGGCCGTTCGCCCCCAGCGCTCTTCGAGGAGAAGACCCCAGATGGCACCGGATCGCCCCACTCTGCCCCCCGTTCAGCTGCACTCGGACGCGGAGCTGGCGCGGGACGCCCTGGCCACCCCCCTGCTGGCCCGTGCCGCCCGGCTCGCCCGCTGGGCGGGCCCCGGGACCCGGGTCGGCGCGGGCGGTGAGCTCGTCGACGAACAACTCCCCGCCGCCGCCGAGTTGCTGGGGCTCGCCGCGGACGAGGAGGGCGAGGCGTACGCGAGCGAGGCGTGGCGGGTCGCGGTGGACACGGGCCTGGTGGAGGTCATCGGCGAGGACGGTGACGAGGACGCCCCCGGCGCGGTGACCACGGGCGAGAACCTCACCCTTCTCACCGGCGGCGCGCCGCGCGACGTCCTCAGGATCTGGCTCGACGGCCTCGACGTGGTGCTCGCGGACGCCACGGCGCCCGTCCTCGACGACCTGGCGGAGGTCATCGGCGAGGACGGCGAGATCGACTACGAGCGGCTCGACTGGAACCCGGAGGACGAGGCGGAGTTCCTGGAGGGCGTGCTCGGGAACCTCTACCTGCTGACGGTCCGCGAAGGCGGTACGGGCGAGAGCCCGGTGCCCCTGCCGGCGCTCGCGGCGTCGATGATCGTCCCGGACGACATGGGCGAGCCGACCGACGACGTACTGGAGCAGGTCTCCGAAGTGATGATGCGGCTGGACGACCAGTTCAGGCTGCTCGAAACGATCGGGCTCGTCGAGTACCAGCCGGTCGACGAGGCGCTGATGGTGGAGGCGGGTGAGGCAGCCGCGGAACCGGCTTCGCCGGTCGACGAGGAGGACGTGTCCCGCTACGGCATGGTCAGGCTGACGCCGCTCGGGCTCTACGGCGTACGCGCCCGGATGCTGGAGGCGGGCGTGGACGCGCCGGCCGTCGGCGAACTGGCCGACAAGGGCGCGGACGCCCTGCTCGACGGGCTCTCCGCCTACCCCGAGAGCGCGGCGCGCGCCGAGACGGTGGGCTGGCTGGCCGGGCGGGGCGCGGTGGAGGCGGCGCGGGATCTGCTCGCCGCCGCCCGGGGCGCCGACGCCGGCTCGCCGCTGCGCCGGCTCCACTGTCAGCAGGCGCTGGCCCTGGTGGGGCCGGAGGCGGAGCCGGCGGTACGGGAGGTGCTCGACGACGCGGAGCTGGGCGGGCTCGCCCGGGTCTGGCTGGCGGAGCGGGGCGCGGCGGACATTCCGGCGCCGCCGGAGTCGATGATCTTCTGGCTGGCGATCGACACGATCGCGGCGCAGCTGGACGCGGAGGGCGACCTGGAGGAACTCCAGGACCTGGTGGAGGGCCTCACGGGCCGGCACAGCGGCTTCTTCGAAGCGGCCTGGCGCGTCGACCACCCGGCGACGGCGGAGGTCCTGGAGGCGATGGGCCGCCTCCACCGCGACAAGCGCACGGCGAAGGAGGCCCGCAAGGCGGCCTTCAAGGCCCGCTCTCGGGTGGGCGGTTGACCCGACCGTTGGGGGAGGGACGGGCCTGATCCCCCACCCCACCCCTCCCCGAGACCCTGACGGGGCTTGGGGGGCTGGGCCCCTGGGCCCCGGGCGCGCTGGGTGCGCGGCGCGGCGGCTGGGCGTTGGATGCGCCGGCTTCGCGGCGCGGTGCTCGTCCCGGGTGGGGCGGGTTCCGCCCAACCCCGACCCTTCCGGAACCCCTGAGGAGCATGGGGGCTCGGCCGCCGGGCCCCGGGGCGCCGGCTTCGCGGCGCGAGGGCTGGCGTCGGTGGCGTTCGGGCGGGGATCGGTTGGCCCCCCACCCCCGCGGGACGTGGGGGTTCGGCCCCCGGGCTCCGGGCGCGCCGGCTTCCTGGCGCGGTGCTCGCCCCAGGTGGGGTGGGTGCCTGACGGGGCGTGGGACGTGAGGGCTCGGCCCCCCGGGGCTCTCGGGGCGCGCCACCTGGCCTGCGGGCTCTGGTCTGCCGGGCAGTCCGGGAGTCGGCTCGGGGTCAGGTGCGGAGGTGGGAGGCGCCGTTGAGGTCGAGGATGGTGCCGGAGGACCATTCGGCTTCGGGGGAGGCGAGCCAGAGGACGGCCGCGGCGATCTCCTCGGGGGTGGCCACGCGGTGGAAGGGGCTCTGGGCGCGGATCGCCTCGCCCTCCGGGCCCGTGAGGCGCGGAGCCACGCGCTCGGTCGCGAAGAAGCCGGGGGCCACCGAGGCGACGCCGATGCCGTGCGGGGCGAGCGAGACCGCAAGGGACTGGCCCAGCGCGTGGACGGCCGCCTTCGTCGCGCCGTACGCCGGATGGTCGGGCTCGCCCCGGAACGCCCCGCGGGAGCCGATGTTCACGATCCTTCCGCCCCCGCCCTGGTCGATCATCCGGCGGGCCGCCAGGTGACTCAGGTTCGCCGTGGCGAGCAGGTTCACGGCGACGTGCCGCTGCCAGACGGCGACCCACTCCTCGTACGGCGTCTCGGGCAGCGGATGCCGGACGTTGACGGCCGCGTTGTTCACCAGCACGTCGATCCCGCCGAGCGCCTCGGCCGCCGCCCCGGCCACCGCCGCCGCGCCCGCCGGGTCGGACAGGTCCCCGCCGACCAGCGCGTGGCCGGTGCCCGGAAGGGAGTCGAGGGTCTCGCGGGCCTCGTCGGCGCGGGAGCCGTAGTGGACGGCGACCCGGTCGCCGTTGGCGGCGAACGCCTGGGCCACCGCGCGGCCGAGGCCCCGGGACGCCCCGCTGACGAGGACCCGGCGGCCGGAGGGGGGCAGGTTCATGGAAGATCACCTCTCTGTTCAACTCCCGTTTATACAGGGCCGGAACCGCCGCCCCCTGGTCGCCAAGGGCCCTGACATCTAACATGTCAGTGCATGGAACCCCTGCGGCCCGTCAGCCGGACCCTCCTGCGTGACCAGGCGTACGACACCCTGCGCGACGCCATCGTGCGGGGCGACCTCGCGCCCGGCTCCGTGGTCAAGGACGCCGATCTCGCCGCCCGCCTCGGGCTCTCGCGCGCGCCCGTGCGCGAGGCCCTGGCCCGGCTCGGCGACGAGGGCCTCGTCGAGACCAAGCCCCAGAGCTACACCCGGGTCACCCGGCTCGTCGGCCGGGTCGTCCGGGACGCCGCCGCCGTCGTCCGGGTGATGCACGAACTCGCCGCCCGTACCGGCGTACCGCTGCTCGGACCCGAGGGCGTCCGGGCCATGCGCGAGGCCAACGAGCGCTTCGCCGCCGCCGTGCGCTCCGCCGACGTCGAGGCCGCCCTGCGCGCGGACGACGCGCTGCACGACGTCCTCGTCCGCGCCGCCGGCAACCACGCCCTCGCCGCCACCGTCGCCCGCTACACACCGCTCCTCCGCCGCGTCGAGCGCCGGCTCTTCGGCGACGCCGGACGCTGCGGCTCGGCCGTGCTGCACGACCGGCTGATCGAGGCGTGCGCGGCGGGGGACACCGAGGAGGCGGTCCGTGTGACGACGGAGATCTGGCGCGCCCTTGAGCAACTCGCCGACGACGCGGTGGAGGCCGGCCAGGAGCCCATGACCGTGAGCCCGTAGCGCCATGGGCGAAACCGTTCCATCAGGACCACGACCCAGGAGCCGCATGCCGATCACCGACTTCGACCGCTGTCCGCTGCTCTTCGGGCCCTCCCCGGTCCATCCCCTGGAGCGCCTCACGCACCACCTCGGCGGCGCCGCGCTGTGGGCCAAGCGCGAGGACTGCAACTCAGGGGTGGGGTACGGCGGGAACAAGACCCGCAAGCTGGAGTACCTGCTCGCGGACGCCCTCGCCCAGGGGTGCGACACCCTCGTCTCCATCGGCGGCGTCCAGTCCAACCACACCCGCCAGGTCGCCGCCGTCGCCGCCCGGGCCGGGCTCAAATGCGTGCTCGTCCAGGAGAGCTGGGTCGACTGGCCGGACTCGGTCTACGACAAGGTCGGCAACATCCTCGTCAGCCGGCTCGTCGGCGCCGACGTCCGCCTGGTGAAGGCCGGTTTCGGCATCGGCTTCAAAGAGAGCTGGGAGCTGGCCCTGCGCGAGGTCGAGGAGAGCGGCGGCAAGCCGTACGCCATCCCCGCCGGCGCCTCCGACCACCCGCTCGGCGGGCTCGGCTTCGCCAACTGGGCCTATGAGGTGGCCGAGCAGGAGCGGCGGCTCGGCGTCTTCTTCGACACCGTGGTGGTGTGCTCGGTGACCGGGTCGACCCAGGCCGGCATGGTCGCCGGCTTCGCCGCCCTCGCCGAGGAGGGCGGCCCGGCCCGCCGGATCATCGGCATCGACGCCTCCGCCGCCCCCGAGCCGACCCACGAGCAGATCACCCGGATCGCCCGGAACACCGCCACCCTGATCGGCGTGGAGCGGGAACTCACGGCGGCGGACGTCGAGCTCGACGCCCGCTACCACGCCGGGGTGTACGGCGTCCCGGACGAGGCGACCCTCGACGCGATGCGGCTCGCCGCCCGTACGGAGGGCATGGTCACCGACCCCGTCTACGAGGGGAAGTCGATGGCGGGCCTGGTCGACCTGGTGACGCGCGGCGAGATCGGCCGCGACGCGACCGTCCTCTACGTCCACCTCGGCGGCCAGCCCGCCCTCAACGCGTACAGCGCGCTGTTCTGACGGCCCGTCCCGGACCAGATGCCTCGCGGCCGGCCGTCAGAGCGCCTGGGCGGCCGGCTTGACCATGCCCCGGACGGTCCGCGACTTCACGAACTCGCCCATCGCCGTCATCTCCCACTCGCCGGAGAACTGCTTGATGAGCTTGGCCATCATCACGCCCGTCTGCGGCTCGGCCGTGGTCAGGTCGAAGCGGACCAGCTCCTCGCCGGTCGCCGCGTCCATCAGACGGCAGTAGGCCTTGGCGACCTCGGTGAACTTCTGGCCGGAGAAGGAGTTGACCGTGAAGACCAGGCCGGTGGCGTCGGCGGGCAGACGCCCGAGGTCGACGACGATGACCTCGTCGTCGCCCGCGCCCTCGCCCGTCAGATTGTCGCCGGAGTGCTTGATCGATCCGTTCAGGATGGACAGCTTGCCGAAGTAGCAGCTGTCCAGGTGGTTGCGCTGGGGGCCGTAGGCGATGACGGAGGCGTCGAGGTCGATGTCCTTGCCGCGGTACGCGGGCTCCCAGCCGAGGCCCATCTTGACCTGGGAGAGCAGCGGGCGGCCGCCCTTGACCAGGGACACCGTCTGGTTCTTCTGGAGGCTGACGCGGCCCTTGTCCAGGTTGATCTTGCCCGTGGCGACGGGGGCGGCGGGGGCCGCCGGGGGAGCGGCCGGCGCGGGAGGCGTCGGGGCGGCGAGCCGCGGGTCCACCGCGGGTGCCGCCGGAGCGGCCGGTGCCGCCGGCGTGACGGGCGCCGCGGCCGGGGCCGCCGCCGCGGGCTCCTCGTCCACCGAGACGCCGAAGTCGGTGGCGATCCCGGCGAGCCCGTTCGCGTACCCCTGGCCCACCGCGCGGGCCTTCCAGGCACCGCCCCGGAGGTAGATCTCCACGATCACCAGCGCCGTCTCCGTGCCGAGCCGCGGCGGTGTGAAGGTCGCGAGGACGGTGCCGTCGTCGGCGTTCCGGATCGTCGCCGTGGGCTCGACGCCCTGGAACGACTGGCCGGCCGCGTCCGGGCTCGCGGTGACGACGATCTTCTCGATGCCGGGCGGCACCGCGGCCGTGTCCACCACGATCGCGTCCGGTGCCGTGCCGCCGCCCGAGCGGTACGTCACTCCGGGGCCGGCGGGCTGGTTGTAGAAGATGAAGTCGTCGTCCGAGCGCACCTTGCCGTCGGCGGTGAGCAGCAGGCCCGAGACGTCGAGCCGCACCGGGGCGGCGACGTCCACCGCCACGCGCGCGGCGGAGAGAGGGATGTTCGAGCCGGGGGTCATAGCGGTCATGCCAGGGGTAACGAGCGAGACCGCTTTGCCGTTCCCTTACCTTCGTTCCCTTCGGCCACCCTGGTGACGCGGGTGGTTCCTGGCCACGCGCTCGTTGCCGAACCTGTACGCGCCGGTCCAGCGCGCCATGACCAGCTGGGCGTCCCCCGAAACCAGCGAATCCATGAGGTCGTGGCATGGCGGGCATCCTGCCGGTCCCGGCCGGCTCCGTCATGCGAATATTCTTTCGCCTCGTGGGTGGGAGCTCTTTTCGTACGCGGGACGTGGACGAGGCGCGGCAGGAGATCGACGCGCGGTACTACGCCAATTTCATGGACGTCGTCGACCGGCGGCAGCGGCCTCTCGCCGCCCGGTTCGACACCGTCGAGCTCGGGCCGCTGGTCATCGGCGACCTGGCCTGCGGGACCGATGTCCGGATGCGCTTCGGCGAGCTGGGCGCGTTCCACGTCAACGCCCCGCTCACCGGGACCATGGAGCTGCGCCAGGGAGGGCGCGCCCCGGTGGTCGCGACCGCCACGGAGGCCGTGGTGCTCGACCCGTCGGGGGACACCTCCCTGGACCGGTGGAGCGGGGACTGCAGGACGGTCTCCGTCAAGATCGGCGCGACCGCGCTGACCGACCGGCTCGAACGCCTCCTCGGCCGCCCGCCGCGCGGCCGGCTCGCCTTCGAGCCGCGCCTGGACATCGCGCGCGGCCCCGGGCTCAGCTGGGTGCGCTTCGCCCGTCAGGTGGCGCGCGAGGCGCTCGCCGGGGACAGCCTGGCCCAGCATCCGCTGGTGGCCGCGCCGCTGCAGGAGGCCCTGCTCAACGGGCTGCTCCTGGCCGCCGACCACCCGTGGCGCGAGGAGCTCGCCCACCCGGCGGAGCCGCTGCGCCCCGCGCCCGTGAAGCGGGCGATGGACGCGGTCCAGGCCCGCCCCGAGCATCCGTTCACCACCACCGAACTCGCCGGTCTCGCCCGGGTCGGCGTGCGCCGCCTCCAGGAGTCGTTCCGCGAGTACGTGGGCATGTCGCCGATGGCGTACGTACGGGAGGTCCGGCTGGACCGGGTCCACGAGGAGCTGCGGGGCGCGGGGCCGGGCGAGCTGAGCGTGAGCGAGGTGGCCTGGCGCTGGGGGTTCGCGCATCTGGGACGGTTCGCGGCGCAGTACCGGACGCGGTTCGGCGAGACGCCCTCGCAGACCCTCAGGTCCGGGGGCTGATCGCCTTCCCGGGGCTGATCGCCTTCCGGGGCGGGATCCCCTCCGTGGGCGGAATCGCCTCCCGGGGGCGGGCGCCCGCCGTGATCGTCGCGCTTTCCGGACAGCCGGTGCGCCGAGCGGATCGCGGCGCGTCGCGGGACGTTCTAGCGTTCCCTCTGTCCGCGTGTGCCAACGCATATGGCGTGACCCGGGCCCCGGCCGGCGCCCCCGCATCAGTCCGGCCGGGCCCGTGTATCCGTCGGGCCGTCAGGAGGGCCAGCGCGGCGGGTCGGTGCAGAAGTGGCCGCCCAGGTGCGCGGCCGCCGGGTCGTCGTCCGACAGCGGCCCCTGCTCGGCGAGAAGCCGCTCCGCGTACGGCTCCGAGTCGTCCTGGGGTTCGTAGCCGAGGGCCCGCGCCGAGGAGAGGTCCCACCAGAGCCGGGTGTTGGCGGAGGAGCCGTACACCACGGTGTGTCCCACGTTCTCGGCGGTGAGGGCCGCGTGGAAGAGCCGGGCGCAGTCCGCCGGGCTCAGCCACATCGACAGCATCCGGACCGAGGTCGGCTCGGGGAAGCAGGACCCGACCCGTACGGACACGGTCTCCATCCCGTGCATGTCCCAGTAGAACTGGGCGAGATCCTCGCCGAAGCACTTGGACAGGCCGTAGAAGGTGTCCGGCCGGTGGGGGGTGTCGACGGGGATCAGCGGGTCGTCCCCGCGCGGGCGCGGGGTGAAGCCGACGGCGTGGTTGCTGGAGGCGAAGACGATCCGGCGTACGCCCTCCTCGCGCGCGGCCTCGTAGAGGTGGTGCAGGCCGGTGATGTTGGCGGCCAGGATCTTCTCGAAGGTGGACTCCAGGGAGATACCGGCGAGATGGATGATCGCGTCGACGCCCCGGACGGCCTCCCGCAGCGCCTTCGGGTCGGCGAGGTCGGCCACGATCGCGTCGGGCTCGCCCTCGACGGGGGCCAGGTCGAGCAGCCGCAGCTCGTATCCGTACGCGGGCAGCAGCTCACGCATCAGCGTGCCGACGCCGCCGGCGGCGCCGGTGAGCAGGACGGTGCGGGGTGTGGGCATGTACGTCAATCTCCGTCCGTGGATGGCATTCACAACCATGGACACGGTAGGGAGCGGTCTCATGGACCGTCAAGACCGCGCGAGGAAGCGGGTTTGCGCCTTGACCGGCGCTTTAGCCCTGCTCTAGCGTGAAGCTGTTCATGAATATGGACGACAATCAGAATTGTGCACGACGGACTTCTCTGGGAGCGCCCGTGACCTCAGCCCCGCCCGCCGCCCCGTCCGCGGCCCCGCTCGTCGAGCGGCTCGACGGCCTGCTGTTCTTCCCCGTCACCGCCTTCGGACCGGACGGCGCCGTCGACCTCGACACCTTCCGCGCGCACGTACGGGACGGCATCGAGGCGGGCGCGGCCGCCGTCTTCGCCTGCTGCGGCACCGGAGAGTTCCACGCCCTCACCCCCGAGGAGTTCCGCGCCTGCGTCGCCGCCGCCGTCGAGGAGGCCGGCGGCCGCGTCCCCGTCCTGGCCGGCGCCGGCTACGGAACGGCGCTCGCGATCCGCTACGCCAGGCTCGCCGAGGAGGCCGGCGCCGACGGCCTCCTCGCCATGCCCCCGTACCTCGTCGTCGCCGACCAGGCCGGGCTGCTGCGCCACTACACCGAACTCGCCGCCGCCACCTCCCTCGACGTCATCGTCTACCAGCGCGACAACGCGGTCCTCACCCCCGAGACCGCCGTCGCCCTGGCACGGGCCGAGGGCGTCATCGGGCTCAAGGACGGCCTCGGCGACCTCGACCTGATGCAGCGGATCGTCAGCGCCGTACGCGCCGAAGGCCTCGACCTGCTCTACTTCAACGGCCTGCCCACCGCCGAACTCACCGGCCTCGCCTACCGGGGCATCGGCGTCACCCTCTACTCCTCCGCCGTCTTCTGCTTCGCCCCCGACCTCGCCCTCGCCTTCCACCGCGCCCTCACCACCGGCGACGACGCGACCGTGAACCGACTCGTCGACGGCTTCTACCGCCCCCTCGTCGAACTGCGGGCGAAGGGCCGCGGCTACGCCGTCTCGCTCGTCAAGGCGGCGGTACGGATGGGGGGCCTGGACGTCGGCGAGGTCCGGCCACCGCTGAGCGAGCCCGCGCCCGAGCACCTGAAGGAGCTCGCCGTGATCATCGAGCGCGGCCGGGCCCTGCTCGCGACCGGGGAGGGGGACGCGTGAGAGCCGGCACCTTCGTCTACCCCTGGGACGTCGTCGGCGACCCCGCCGCGCCGGCCCTGCTCGCGGACCTCGGCGTCCGGCAGGTCACCCTCGCCTCCGCGTACCACTCCACGCGCGCCCTCACCCCCCGGCACCCGGGGCACCGGATCGTCACCGCCGAGTACGCCGCCGTCCTCTACCCGCCGGACACCACCCGCTGGTCCGGGCACGACCTGCGGCCGTACCCGGCGGGGGAGTGGGCGCCGGGCGACGCGTACGGCGAGGCCGCCCACGCCCTCGCCGACGCGGGCCTCGAGGTGCACAGCTGGGTCGTCCTCGCCCACAACTCCCGCCTGGGCGCGGAGCATCCGGAGACCTCGGTCGTCAACGCCTACGGCGACCGCTACCCCTGGGCGCCGTGCATCGCGCGGCCGGAGGTCCACGCCTACCTCGTCCGCCTCGCGGCCGAGGCGGCGGTACGGCCAGGGGCGGCCGGCACGGAGCTGGAATCCTGCGGCTGGTACGGCCTCGCCCACCTCCACGCCCACGACAAGACGGCGGGCGTGCCGCTCGGCGACGCCGAGCAGTATCTGATGTCGCTCTGCTTCTGCCCCTCCTGCGCGCGGGGGTACGGAGAGGAGGGCGTCGACCCCGACGAGCTCGCGGCGACCGTACGGGACGCGCTGGAACCGGTCTGGGCAGGCGGTCGGGTGGGCGGCCTCGGCCCCTTCGAGGGCCCCGCTCTGGCCTGGCGCCTCCGCTGCGCCCGGGCGCTCCAGGAGGCCGCCGTGGCCGCCGTCCGCGCGGCTGCCCCGCCCGGCTTCCGCGTCCTGCTGCACGCCGATCCGCTTCCGTACCGCTGCGGCGCCAACGCGGGCACCGATCCGGCGCACGTCCTCGCCGTCGCGGACGGTGTCGTGACCCCGGCCCCCTCGGTGGCCCCCTTCGCGGCCCACGCGGGCCCGGCCTCCGTGGTCGCGGCCAACTTCCCGGTCGTGTCGGGCATGGGAGGCTCTCCCCGTACCCTCGCCGACGACGCCAAGCGCGCGGCGGACGCCGGAGCGACCGAACTGCGCCTCTACCACGCGGGCCTGGCCTCGGACGCCGACCTCACGGCGGTACGGGAGGCCCTGCGGGCCCTCGGCTGACGCGGGCACCTCGTGATGAGGACCGGCTACGGGCGGGGCGACCGCTTCTCGTACCGGAGGGCCGCCCCCGTGGCCAGCGCGCCGAGGCCCTCCCAGAGGCCGACGCCGAGGAATCCGGCCGGGGCGCGGCCCGTGACCACCGCGAGGGTGAAGACGGCGCAGGTGAGGAGACGGAAGGGGACCGTCCAGCGGAAGAAGGGCTTCCAGTCGGCGAGCGAGGCCAGGACGTAGTAGACGCCCATATTGAGCGCCGCCATGGAGGAGGCGGTCAGAAAGGCCAGGGTGTGGTCTCCCTCCGCGCGGCTCGCCTTCGGTATGGGCTCGAAGCCCATGACCGTGAGCATGGTGTCGGGCGAGACCAGCCCCACCACCCCCAACCCCGCGGCGAGCAGCCCGAAGACGGCCATGGTCCAGCCGGACAGGGAACGGGGCAGGCGCACGGCGGTCCTCCGCGGGATCGAAACTATGCTCGGGTCTTGAGTGACCCTGCATACCGTGCCGCGGGCTCCGCCGTCACCTCAGCGCCGCCTTCATCATCTTCTGCGCCACCGGTGCCGCCAGTCCGTTGCCGCTGACCTCCGAGCGCGCCGCGCCCGAGTCCTCGATCATGACGGCGACGGCCACCTCCTTGCCCGTCTCCGCGTCCTTGGCGTAGGACGTGAACCAGGCGTACGGCGTCTTGCTGTTGTTCTCGCCGTGCTGGGCGGTACCGGTCTTGCCGCCCACCTCCGCGCCGGAGACCGCCGCGTTCGTGCCGGTGCCCTTCTCGACCACCGTCACCATCGCGTCGCGCAGCTGCTCCGCCGTCCTGGAGGAGACGATCCGCCGGGTGTCCCCGTCCTCGAAGGAGTCGAGGGTGTCTCCGTCGGAGTCGACGACCCGCGACACCATGTGCGGCGACGCCATGAGTCCGTCGTTGGCGATCGCGGCGGACACCATGGCCATCTGCAGCGGGGTGGCGGTCACATCGAACTGCCCGATACCGGTCAGCGCCGTCTGCGCCTTGTCCATGCCGGACGGATAGACGCTCGGGTAGGCGCGTACGGGCACGTCCTGCTCGGCGTCGTTGAAGCCGAACTTCTCCGCGGTCGCCTTCACCTTGTCCTGCCCGAGATCGACGGCCATCTTGGCGAAGACGTTGTTGCACGAGTACTGGAGCGCGGTGCGGATGGTCGCGTTCTCGCAGGGCGCGGAGGCGTTCTCGTTCTTCAGTACGGTCCGGGTGTGGGGCAGCGTGTACGGGTTGGGGCTGTCGGTCGCCGTGTCCACCGAACCGTAGAGCCCCTCCTCCAGCGCGGCCGCGGCGACCACCAGCTTGAAGGTGGAACCCGGCGGCAGCGGCTGCCGCAGCGCACGGTTGACCAGCGGCTTGTCCTCGTCCCCGGTCAGCTCCCGCCAGCTCGTCCCGTCCGTCATCCCGGCGATCTTCGAGGGGTCGTAGGAGGGCGTGGAGACCATGCCCAGGATCCGCCCGGTCTTCGGGTCGATGGCGACGGCCGCGCCCTTCTTCTTCCCGAGCGCCTGGTAGCCGGCTTTCTGCACGGCGGGGTCGATCGTGGTGAGCACGTCCCCGGGCTCCTGCTGCTTGCCGGTGAGGGCGTCCAGCGGGTTCTTCAGCCGGTTGTCGGTGCCGTCCAGGACGTCGGAGTAGATGCCCTCCAGCTGTGTGGCGCCGTACGCCTGCGAGCTGTAGCCGGTGACGGCCGCGTAGAGCTCGCCGTCGGTGTAGTCGCGCTTGTACGCGAGGTCGCCGCCCTCCGTCTTCTTCGAACCGGTGACCGGCGAGCCGGCCACGATGATGTTCCCGAGCGGCTGCGCGTACTGCGCCATGACCTTCCGCCGGTTGTTCTTGTCGTCTGCGAGGGCCTTGCCTTCGTACGCCTGCACCCAGGTCGCCCGGCCCAGCAGGGCGAGCACCAGAAGCAGCGCGAAGACCGAGGCGCGCCTGATCGTCTTGTTCATCCCATATGCGGGACGAACGGAAGGGCGCGGGACGTTCCGGATGTGTCCCGTTTCTCAGGGAACGTTCATGCGAGGTGCCGCCTCGTCGACCGGCGGTGAGGGCTTGGCGACCGGGGGTGAGGGCTTGGGGCCCGGGGGTGAGGGCCTGGGGGCCGGCCGTCCGGTCACCGCGGGGTGACGAACCCCGACTCGTACGCCAGGATCACCGCCTGCGTACGGTCCCGCGCGCCCGTCTTCGACAGGACCGCCGCCACATGGCTCTTGGTCGTCGCCGGGCCGACACCCATCCGGTCCGCGATCTCCGCGTTCGTCATCCCCGTCGTCATCAGCCGCAGCACCTCCGCCTCCCGCTCGGTCAGCCGGGCCGCCCAGCGCGGCGGCGCCGGCGGCCTGCGCCGGGCGTGCTCGGCGGCCAGGCCCCGTACCGCCGCCGGATAGAGCAGCGAGTCGCCGCGCGCCACCAGTCGTACCGCGCTCACCAGCTCCTCCGCCGCCGCCCGCTTCAGCAGGAACCCGGCGGCGCCCACCCGGAGCGCGTCGTAGACGTACGAGTCGTTCTCGAAGGTCGTCACGACCACGATCCGCGGCGGGTCGGGCAGGGTCGCCAGGATCCGCTCGGTCGCCCGGATCCCGTCGACCTCCGGCATCCGTACGTCCATCAGCACCACGTCCGGCCGCAGTTCGCGCACCACCGAGACCGCCTCGGCGCCGGTCGCCGCCTCGCCGACCACCTCCAGGTCGGGTTCGGCGTCGAGGATCACCCGCAGGGCGGTGCGTACCATCCGCTCGTCGTCGGCCAGGACGATCCTGATCGGGCCGCTCATCGGTCCCCTCCCACCGGGAGCCGGACGGCGAGACGCCAGACGCCGTCCGACGCGCCCGCCTCGGCGGTGCCGCCGAGCAGCCGGGCGCGTTCGGCGATGCCGCGCAGGCCGCGGCCCCCGTCGGGGCGGGCCACCGGCGCGCGGGCGGGCAGCGGGTTCTCCATCGTGATCTCCAACTCCTCGTCTTCCAGGGCGATGCGCGCGCTCACGCGCTCACCGCCCGCGTACCGGGCCGCGTTCGTCAGCCCCTCCTGGACGATCCGGTACGCCTCCCGCGACACCGCGTCGGGCACCCGGTCGAGCGTCCCGGTCACCGTCAGGGCCACCCCGCGCCCTGCCCCCTTGAGCAGCGCGTCGAGCGAGCCGAGGCCGGGCCCCTCGAACTCCCCGTCCGCCTCCCCGTCCGCCGCGTCCTCCTCGTCCCGGCGCAGCAGACCGAGGACCGAGTCCAGTTCGCCGACCGTGCGCCGGGTGGTCTCCTCGATCGCCTCCAGCGCCTCCCGCACGAACTCCCGGTCCTGGTCCCGGCCGCCGTCCAGGACCCGGCGCGCGGCGCTCGCCTGGAGCGTGACGGCGCTCAGCGCGTGGCCGACCGAGTCGTGCAGCTCGCGGGCGAGCCGGTTGCGCACGGCCAGTTCGGCGGCGCGCCGCTCCGCCGCGGCGAGCCGGTCCGCGCGACTCGGCCCGAGCAGCCGCGGCGCCAGCCGGGCCAGGAACGCCCCGGTGCCCGCCGCGACGGCGGCGAGCGCGACCAGCATCAGCAGACCCGCCGGGAAGAGGGCCCACGGCGCCCACGGCCGGTCGAGACCCCAGAAGGAGGCCACCTCGGACTCCCGCAGCGCGGCCGAGAACGGCAGCGCCATCAGCGACACCGCGAACGGCGGCAGCGCCAGCGTCGCCCCGCTGACCAGCGCGCCGAGCCCCAGATGGAGCGTGAACCAGCCCGTCGTCCGCGCCCGCGCGTCCCGGCCCCTGGCAGGACCGTCCGCGAGCCGGCCGGGCGCGATCCCGCACAGGGCCCGCGCCGCCGCCACCGACATCGGCCGGGTCAGCGGGAAGAGCGAGGTCAGCGCGGCGAGCGGCAGGCCGATCCCGTACGCACCGAACTGCGTCAGCAGGCTCGCCGAGAACATCGACTGTCCGCCGCTCAGCGGTCCCATCACCACCGTGCCGACCAGCCAGTACGGCATGAACAGGGCGCCGCCCAGGATCAGATGGACCCAGCGCAGCCTCGCCCGCTGCCCGAGGAGCAGCCTGGCCCACTGCCCCAGGAGCCGGGTGCCGAGGCGTCTCACGCGCTCGCGCTCCGGCGCCGCAGGAAGGCGGCCACGCAGGCGGCCAGCAGGAACCCGATGATCATTTCGCCAGCGTAGGTCAGCCGCGCCAGGCCGGTGAAGGCCTTGTCCGGATCGGTGTCCGGCAGGAACGCCACCAGCGTCATGTACGCGCCCCAGCAGCCGACCCCGCCCGTGGCGACCCAGGCCAGGCCCAGGGGAGTACGGACCGGCAGCGACCCGGTCCGCCGCCGGAGGTTCCCCGCGAAGACCAGCATGAGCACGGTGACGACGGCGACGACGGTGAAGAGCAGCCGCACCCACTCCAGCAGGTGGAACTCCCCCGTGCGCTGGGAGATCTGGCCCGCCGAGAGCCCGTGCGCCCCGCCGAGCGCCCACATCAGCCGGACGGCCGAGGGTGCCAGGGCGAGCAGTGCGGCGACGACGGCGGTGACGCGTACCGCGGTTCCGGAGAGGCGGGCGGGCAGGTCGCCCATGGTGCCGCGCCACACATGGCCCCAGCGGTCCCGTGTGTAGAGGACGAAGAGGGCGCCGAGGGCCAGGCCCTGGCCGATGAAGCCGCCGTAGACCGCCCCGAAGACCCACTCGTCGAGGAACGGCCGCCCGCCCGCCTCGGGCTTCCGCGGGCCGGCGAAGAGGGAGAGCACGAGCTGGGCCGGGAAGCCGACCATGATCGGGGAGAGCAGCCCGGTCGCGGCCCACATGGGGAACGCGAGCAGCCAGGCCCGCACGCGCAGGCCCCAGGGCTGGGTGAGCAGCAGGGCGAGGAGGACCACCATGGCGTCCATCACCACGGAGACCGAGTTGGCGACGATCAACAGGGTGCGGTGGTCGAGGAGCACACTCCCGGCCGGGATGCCGATCTCGCTGCCGGCGATCCAGGCGACCTTGAGGGAGATGTACGGAACGCAGGCCACGATGGCGAGTGCGCGCAGGATCCGGCGGGTCGGGGTCGGGGTCGGGGTCGGGGGCGGGGTCCCGGTCGGGGTCGGGATCCCGATCGGGGTCGGCCGGCCGGTCGCGGTGCCGGCGAGAGGGGGCGTGTGTGTCATGGCCTCCACGCTTCCGTCCCGGCGGCCCGCGCACCTCCTGCCCGGTGACGAACCGCCTCCGCCGCGCGGCGGAGAAGCGCCTCGCCCGGCCTCCGGTCCGGTCAGTGCCGAGCCCTCCGCCCGGCCCGGAATTGACCCATGATTCCGGGAGAGAAATGCACCCCTGGCGGGGTCATTCATCGACCTAGAGTGATCTTCATGAACACGACGCAGACCTTCGCCCCGCTCCTGACCCGCGCCGCCGACGCCGAGACCACCGCCGACCCGAGCAGCGTGATGACCCTGCTCGCCGACTCGGACACCACCGGCGGTCTGCTCACCAGTTACCGCTCGTCCTTCGCGAAGGGCGCCGTCGGCGCGCCGGCCCACTTCCACACCAAGGCGTCGGAGATGTTCTTCGTGCTCGGCGGCTCGCTCCAGGTACTGGTGGGCGAGGAGCTCACCGTCCTGGAGCAGGGCGACTTCCTGCTCGTCCCGCCGCACACGCCGCACGCCTTCGCGGCGGCGCCGGGCGCCGAGGCCGACGTCCTGTTCGTCTTCACGCCGGGCATGGCGCGCTTCGACTACCTGCGGCTGCTCGGGCGGGTGATGCGGGGCGAGGCGAGCTTCGAGGAGATCAAGGAGTCCTCGGAGCGGTTCGACAACCACTACGTCGACAGCCCGGTGTGGCAGCGGGCCCTGGCGGAGCGCGGCTGACCGGAACCGTACGATGCCGGCCGGTCTCCGCTAGAGCCGGCCGGTCTCTTAGAGCCGGCGGGTCGCCAGCGTCAGCCGGTCGCGCGCGTCGAACAGCGCGTCCTTGATCATCTGCTCGTGGCCGGGGGTGAGCCGGGCGACCGGCACCGAGCAGCTGATCGCGTCCCGCGCCGGGGTCCGGTAGGGGATCGCGATACCGAAGCAGCGCAGCCCGAGGGTGTTCTCCTCGCGGTCCACCGCGTACCCCTGCTCGCGGATGAGGTGCAGCTCCTCGATGAGCTTCTCGCGGTCGGTGATGGTGTGTTCGGTCAGCGCCGGCAGCGTCTCCGGGAGCAGCTTGCGGACCTGCTCGTCGCTGTGGGTGGCGAGCAGCGCCTTGCCCAGCGAGGTCGAATGCGCCGGCAGCCGGCGGCCGACCCGGGTGAACGGCCGCAGGTAGTGCTGGGACTGACGAGTCGCCAGGTAGACCACGTTGGTGCCGTCGAGCCGCGCCAGGTGGATGGTCTCGGTGGTGTCGTCGGAGAGCCGGTCCAGGGTGGGCCGGGCGGCGGCCACCACCTCGTCGCCGTCGATGTACGAGGTGCCGACCAGCAGGGCCCGCACCCCGATGCCGTACCGCGTACCCGTCGCGTCCGTCTCCACCCAGCCGAGCTCGACCAGGGTGCGCAGCAGCATGTACAGGCTGGACTTGGGGTAGCCGACCGCCTCCTGGACGGCGGCGAGCGAGTGCATGCCGGGCCGCCCGGCGAAGTACTCCAGCAGTTCCACCGTGCGCACCGCGGACTTGACCTGGGCCCCACCCGTGTCGGCAGTCGACATCGCCCTCGCCCCTCTTGTTGGTGCCTCTTGTGGAGAGGGCACACCCGTCAATAGAGTCCTGTTCATCTACAGGAACCCTGTTCAGAATAGCGAACAGAGCGTGAAGAGGGGCGTGGCGGTGGCGGCTGAATCAGTGTGGAGTGTGGACCCCCGGACAGGGAAGCCGCGCGAGCAGGTTGCGGTGGAGGCCACAGCCGGCGAGGTCGACCGGGCCGTCCGTGCGGCGTCCGCCGCCCGCGACGCGCTCGCCGACCGTACGGCGCGGGCCGCCCTCCTCCGTACCGCCGCCGATCTCCTCGACGAGGCCGGCGCGCACGTCATCGAGGCGGCCGACGCCGAGACGGCCCTCGGCCCGGTCCGGCTGACCGGCGAACTCGCCCGGACGACCGCCCAGTTGCGCTCCTTCGCCGACGTCGTCGACGAGGGCGCCTTCCTCGACGTACGGATAGACCTGCCCGACCCCACGACGACGCCCCCGACGCCGGACCTGCGCCGCTGGAAGATCCCGCTCGGCGTCGTCGCCGTCTACGCGGCCAGCAACTTCCCGCTCGCCTTCTCCGTCCCCGGCGGCGACACCGCGAGCGCCCTCGCGGCCGGCTGCCCCGTCGTGATCAAGGCCCACCCCGACCACCCCGCCACCTCGGAGCTCTGCGCCTCCCTGCTGCGCCGGGCCGCCGTGAAGGTCGGGCTGCCCGAGGACGTGGTCGTCCTCGTCCACGGCTTCGAGGCGGGCGTCGAGCTCGTCCGCCACCCGCTGGTCGCCGCGGCCGGCTTCACCGGTTCGGTACGGGGCGGGCGCGCGCTCTTCGACGCGGCGGCGGCCCGGCCCGTCCCCATCCCCTTCCACGGCGAACTCGGCTCCCTCAACCCGGTCGTGATCACCGGCGCGGCGGCGGAGGAGCGGGCCGCGGAGCTCGGGACCGGGCTCGCCGGCTCGATGACCCTGGGCGCGGGACAGTTCTGCACCAAGCCCGGCTTCGTCCTGGCCCCCCGGGGCGAGGCGGGCGACGGGATCGTGGCGTCCCTGACGGCGGCCGTCAGCGAGACCGAGCCGGGCGTCATGCTGGACCACCGGATGCGGGACGCCTTCGTCGGCGGCGTCCGCGAGCGGGCCGGCCTCCCCGGTGTGACCGCGCCGGTCACCCCCGGCCCGGGAGGCGACCACACCGTCAGTGCGGGCGTGCTCACCGTCGACGCCGAGACCCTGCTCGACGGCGAGCACGAGCTGCTCCTGGAGGAGTGCTTCGGCCCGGTCACGGTCGTCGCCCGCTACGCCTCCCGCGAGGAGATCAGCGAGATCCTCTCCCGGCTTCCCGGCAACCTCACGGCCACCCTGCACATCGCGGCCGACGACGACCCGGACGCCGCCGGCCTCCTCGCCGAACTCACCCCGCTCGCCGGACGCGTGCTCGTGAACGGCTGGCCGACGGGCGTGGCGGTGGCGGGCGCCCAGCACCACGGCGGGCCGTACCCCGCCACCACCTCCACCTCCACCTCGGTCGGCGCCACCGCGATCGAGCGCTGGCTGCGCCCGGTCACGTACCAGTCGACGCCGCAGCACCTGCTCCCGCCGGAGCTGCGGGACGACAACCCGCTCGGTCTGCCCCGCCGCGAGAGCTGACCGCTCTCAGCTTGTTTTTTGACCTTTCGACCGCTGTAGGGCGGTAACGGTCTTCTCGCGGCGGACGGTTTTGCCCACGTCATAGCGGGGTGCCCGGTGCTTGTTCGGGGTGCCGGGTGGCCGTCCGGGGCCGGGCCGGTGCGGTTTTGGTGCTCTGGCGGGGCAGGGCATGTGCTGGCGGAGGTTCCGAAACGTGCGCCGGACCCGCGCGGGAGTAAGCCGGTGTGGTGCGGTCGGCTTCTCCCACGGGTGTCGCAGTTCGAGAGTGATCGGGCGGGCGAGTCTGAGCTGGGTGTAGGCGGCGATGATCAGCCACGTCCACCGGTCGGCCGCCTCGGGTTCTCGCAACCGGGACCGCGTCCAGCCCAGCGTCTGCTTGAACAGGCGGAACGTGTGTTCCAGGTCGAAGCGTCGCAGGAATGCCTGCCAGGCCCGATTGACGTCCGCGTCGTCGGTGCCGGTCTTCGAGGACCACAACCACACCGCCGGGGCCGCCCGGTCCTTCGACAGGTGCTCAACCTCCAGCCGGATCAGCGTGCCCTCGACCAGCGGGAGTTCCCCTTCGTGGTCGAGCCAGGCGGCCCGATGGGTCAGACGC
The DNA here is from genome assembly GCF_043078785.1 of Streptomyces sp. NPDC015346. Taxonomy (NCBI): domain Bacteria; kingdom Bacillati; phylum Actinomycetota; class Actinomycetes; order Kitasatosporales; family Streptomycetaceae; genus Streptomyces; species Streptomyces sp. NPDC015346. The sequence continues at coordinate 1,226,882 of NZ_JBIBTW010000001.1, forward strand.
GGGTGGACCCGGTCCCACGCCTGCGCGGTCGCCTTGCCGTAGTTCGCGGTGGCGGTGCGGGTGGTGACGGCGGGCTCGGGCCAGGTCTCGGGCTTGGTGAAGCGGAACTCCGGACCATGCTTCGGCGGCCGACCGCCCTTCGGGTCGTAGACGCGCGGTGGCTTCGGCAGCCGCATCACACGGTCACCGCGAACACGGCCGACCAGCTCAACGGGCAGATCCCGTAACACCCAGGCCAGACGGGTCACGTCGTAGCCGGCGTCCGACACGATGACGATGTCCGGTTCACCCGGCGCCCACTGCCCCGCCGCGACGAGCCGTTCGATAACCCCGCGGAGCTGGGCAGCGGTAACCGCGGTGGCGTCATCGGCCGGTCCCGGACGGACCGCGTCCAGGATCTGCGTCCACGAGGTGGCCCCCATCTCCAGCACGGCGACGAACGAGTACGGCCAGCCGGGGATGAACTGCGAGGCCGTCTTCGCCCGCCCGTAGACGTGACAGAACAGGCGGTTCGGCGAGCACGGCGCGTCCGACCGCAGCCACGGTGACACGTCGACGGCCAGGACCAGGCGCCCGTCCGGGAAGCGGGGCAGCGACAGGCTGGCCAGCGGCCACCGCAGCCGGTCGGTGTCAATCCGCCCCTGGTTGAGGCCGTCGTACATCGCACCGTGTCCACGGCGGTGTTCGGGCAGGAGGGTCAGCTCGACTGCCGAGTGCACCGCGCCGGGCGCACACAGCACCGCGTCCGCCAGCTCGAACAGCTCATCACCACGTCCGGTGAGACGCGCGTAGAACTCGTCCCGGAAGCGTGACGCTTCTCCTACCGCGGCTTCAGGCAGCCGACCCACCCTCACGACCTTCGTCTCGTTCAGCGCACCTTGATCGGAGTACATGATCAAACGAAGGTCGCCTCAGAGGCAGGAGAATGCCCAGGTGAGCGGCTTAGTTCGAGGACCGTTTCGACACTGGAAGGTCGAACAGGCCCCACTACGCGGGTGCAGTCGATGAGTTTGGGCGGCGATAGGAGTCTGAAGAAGGACACCCGATCTCTGGAGGCTGCCCGATGGCTGAACCACACGTCACGGAAACTCGGAAAGCTCTGGAACGGGCGATCCACGTCGAGCGGTTGGCGCTCGCTCAAGACCTCGCCGAGCTCAGCGAGGCCCAGTGGGCGAAAGCATCACTGTGTGAACGCTGGACCGTGGAGGAGGTCGTAGCCCATCTGACGGCAGGTGCCAGCACGAGAATGTGGCGCTGGCTGCTGAGCATGCTGGCGGCGCGGTTCGACCCCGATCTGCACAACGACCGACGACTCGCAAAGCACCGTGGTGCTACACCTGAAGAGACCTTGCGGCGATTTCGACAAGTTGTCGCCGGGCCCGCCGGGCCGACAGGACATACTGCGGCATGGCTGGGCGAAATAGTCGTCCACAGCGAGGACATCCGCCGGCCATTGGGTCTTGTGCGGACACCCCCGGTGACCACGACGACCGCCGTGGCCCGGTTCTTCGCCAGCCGCGATTTCACCGTCGCGAGCAACACTGCAATCGCGGGCTTGCGGGTCGAGGCCACAGACGGACCGTTCGCCACCGGCTCGGGGGATCTGCTCCGGGGGCCGACCCTCTCGCTGGTGATGGGGATGGCAGGCCGCGCAGCGGCCTGCGAGGACCTTGAGGGGGACGGTGCGGCAGTCCTGCGCGCCCGACTGCGCTCAGGTTAAAGAACAAGCTCAGACGGTGAGCACGATCTTCCCGGTGTGGGTATGGGACTCCATCAGCCGGTGGGCGTCGGTGATCCGCTCCAGACCCTCGAAGGTCTCGGCGATCACCGGCGCCAGCGAGCCGTCGCGCAGCCCCGAGCCGATGAACCCGGCCATCCGGGCCCGTCCCTCCGCCGTGCGGACCACCGCGCCGTTCGCGTAACCCCGCACGGTCAGCGGCCAGTTCATCGGCACGGCGGCCGGTCGCGGATCGAGCCAGCCGTACAGCACCGCCGTGCCGCCGGGTTCCAGGGCGTCGCCGAGCGTGGCGAAGCCGGGCCCGCCGACGGCGTCGAAGACGACCCGCGCGCCCCGGCCGCCGGTGAACCGCCGCACCTCCTTCACCACGTCCTCGCTCTCCGTCACGATCACCCGCGCCGCGCCCAGGTCGAGCAGCCGCCCGCGCTTGTCCTCGCCCCGCGTCGTGGCGATCGGCACCGCGCCGACCCGCAGCGCGGTCTGGATCGCGGCCGTACCCACCCCGCTGGACGCGCCCGTGATCACCACGGGGTCGCCGGGGCGCAGCCCGCCCGCCTCCACCATGGCGCCGAACGCGGTGGAGTACGCCAGCCACACCGCCGCCGCCGTCACGGCGTCCACACCCTCCGGCCGGCGCACCACGTACTCCTCGCGCAGCACGACCCGCTCCGCGTACACCCCGTGGACGCCGAAGTCGAAGTTGGCGGCCGCCATCACCGGATCGCCGGGGGCGTACGCCTCGACGCCCTCGCCGACCGCCTCGACGACCCCGGCCGCCTCGTAGCCGAGCCGGGAGCCGGGGAGCGTCGCCGGGTAGTAGTAGGTGCCGGCGCGGAAGAGCGCCTCGGCCCGGTTGAGCCCGACGGCCTCGACCCGCACCAGCACCTCGCCGGGGCCCGGGGCGGGCAGCGGCACCTCCTCGACCCGGAGCACCTCCGGGCCGCCGAGCTCGTGGAACAGAACCGCCCTCGTCGTCATGTCCGTGTCCGTGTCCGTGTCCGTTGTCATGAGACCGACCGTAGGCGGGCGGAGAGTGGACGATCCATGTCCCGGAACCTCCCCTCCATGTCCGATCGTCTCCCCCGCGACGCCGATCGACAGGGGTACGGTGCCGGCATGGACGTACTGAGCGATGCCATCGCCGCCATGCGCACCGGACGGCCCCACTCCTCCCGTACGGTCAGGTTCGCGCCCTGGGGCTTCCGGTTCCCCGCGAGCAAGGGCGCCGGATTCCACGTCCTCCTCCAGGGCGCGGCCTGGCTCCTGCCCCCGGACGACGCCCCGCCCGTCCGGCTCGGCCCCGGAGACGTCGTGCTGCTCGCCCACGGGACCGGCCACGGCCTCGCCGACCATCCCTCGACCCCGCTCGTCGACGCCGTCCAGGCGCCCGACGGCTCCTGGCCCTCGATGCCCGACCGCGGACCCGTCGGCGCCGACGAGACCCTGCTGCTGTGCGGCGCGTACCAGCTCAGCCGGGCGCGGGCCCATCCGCTCCTCACCGAGCTGCCGCCCTTCGTCCACATCCCGGCCCGGGTCGGCGCCCACCCGCGGCTGCGCGCCGCGATCGACCTGCTCGGCGCCGAACTCGCCGAGCCGCAGCCCGGCTCCGACGCCGTCGTCCCCGCCCTCCTCGACACACTGCTGCTCTACCTGCTGCGGACCTGGTGGCTGACGGAGCGCCCGGACCGCGCCACGGGCTGGTCCGGCGCGCTCGGCGATCCGGCGGTCGCCGCCGCCCTGAGGGCCATCCACGGCGAGCCCGCCCGGGCCTGGACGGTCGAGGAACTCGGCGCCGAGGCGGGCCTCTCGCGCGCCGCCTTCGCCCGCCGGTTCACGGCGCTGGTGGGCCGACCACCGCTCGCCTACCTGACGTGGTGGCGGATGACGACGGCCGGGCGGCTCCTGCGCACGGACGACACCCCGCTGCGGACGGTCGCGGGACGGACCGGGTACACCTCGGAGTTCGCCTTCGCCAAGGCTTTCAAACGGGAGTACGGAATGGCCCCGGGGCAGTACCGCCGCCAGGCGGCGCCGCCCGCAACCGCGAGCCGGCCGGCGGCGTCATCGACGGAGTGATCAGACACGCGAACGCCGACGACCTCGACACGATCGCCGCCGTGCACCTGGCGGCGCGGGCCACGTACTACCGGGGCCACGTCCCCGAGGAGGAGTTCGCCGGCCCCCGCGAGCTCGCCCGCACCCGGGCCGCCTGGAGCGGGGCGGTCGCCCGCGGCCAGGTCCTCTGCGCCGAACGGGACGGCGAGATCGCCGGCATCGCCGCGTACGGACGGGTCGACGGCGTCATGACGCTCACCCAGCTCCATGTCCGCCCCGACCGGTGGCGCCGGGGCGTCGGCGCCGAACTGCACGCCGCCTGCGTGGCCGCCTGGCGCGCCGAGGGCGTCACCACCGCCCGCCTCGAGGTCTTCGCCCGGAACGAGCGCGCCCAGGCCTTCTACACCACCCACGGCTGGACCCCGGACACCGCCACCCCACGCTCCGGCACCCACCTCGTGCTCCGCCTCACAGTGGATCCCACGACGGAATGAACCGGCCGTCCGGCGGCGTTTTCCCCGCGAACACCCCCGACCCCGGAGAGAAGCCGAGAACATGCGCGTCGAGATATGGAGCGACATCGCCTGCCCGTGGTGCTACATCGGCAAGGCCCGCTTCGAGAAGGGGCTGGCGGCCTTCGCCCACCGCGACGACGTCGAGGTGGTGCACCGCTCCTTCGAGCTCGACCCGAACCGGCCGAAGGGCGACACGGCGCCGGTGATCGACATGCTGGCCCGGAAGTACGGCCGCACGCTGGACGAGGCCCGCGCCATGGAGGCCCACGTCGCCGCCACCGCGCACTCCGAGGGTCTCGGGTACCGCACCGAGGGCCGTGACCACGGCAGCACCTTCGACCTCCACCGCCTCCTCCACCTGGCCAAGGACCGCGGCCGGCAGAACGAGCTGCTCGACCTCGCCTACCGCGCCAACTTCGCCGAGCAGCGGTCCGTCTTCGACGCCGATACCCTGGTGCGGCTGGGTGTCGAGGCCGGTCTGGACGAGCCCGAGGTCCGCTCCGTCCTCGCCGACGAGACCGCCTACGCCGACGCGGTACGGGCGGACGAACGCGAGGCCGCCGAACTCGGCGCGAACGGGGTGCCGTTCTTCGTGCTCGACCGCCGCTACGGCATCTCCGGCGGCCAGCCCGCCGAGGTCTTCACCCGGGCCCTGGAGCAGGCCTGGCAGGGCCGGACCCCGCAGCCGGCCGACACGGACGACGCTCCCGCCTGCGACGTCGACGGCACCTGCGAGGTCTGAGCGTCACGGTCAGCCGCTCGGGCCCCCGTGATCGTTCCTCATTGACGGCACGTCGGGGGGAGCACAGGCTGGGGCCATGGATGTCATGGACCCGCTCGGTGGTGCCGAGTTCGCGCCGAAGTACACGTATCTCAACACCTCCGCCTGTGCGCTGCTGCCCCGTCGCACCGTCGAGGCGGTCACCCTCCTCGCCGAGGAGACCGCGGACGGGCGGGCGGAGGGGGCCGGCAGCTTCGAGACCGTCGCCGAGGCGCGTGCCACCTATGCCCGGCTCGTCGGTGTCGGCCCCGACCGGGTCGCGGTCGGCAGCTCGGTCTCCGTCCATGTCGGGATGATCGCGCAGTCGATGCCCACGGGCTCCGAGATCCTCTTCCCCGAGGGGGACTTCAGCTCGGTCATCACCCCGTTCACGGTCCGCGGCGACCTCAAGACGCGCTTCGTGCCGCTGGAACGCCTCGCGGAGTCCATCGGCCCCGAGACCGCCCTCGTCGCCTTCTCCTCCGTGCAGTCCGCGGACGGCCGGACGGCCGACTTCGCGGCGGTACGGGCGGCGGCCGCCGCGCACGGTGCCCGGACGCTCCTCGACGCCACGCAGTCGGCCGGCTGGCTGCCGCTGCGGGCCGGGGAGTGGGACTACACGGTGGCCGGGGGCTACAAGTTCCTGCTCTGCCCGCGCGGTTCGTCCTTCCTCACCGTCACCGAGGAGGCGCAGGACTCGCTCGTCCCGATCCACGCCGGGTGGGTGACAGGGGAGGACCTGTGGGTCAACAGCTACGGCCCGGTGCGCGAACTGGCCCGCTCCGCGCGGCGGTTCGACGAGCCGCCCGCCTTCCTCTCGTACCACGGGGCCGCCCGCTCGCTGGCCCTTCTGGAGGAGATCGGCATCGAGCGGATCGAGGCGCACAACAAGGCGCTCGCCGCCCGTTTCCGGGCCGGGATCGTGGAGCTGGGGCACGCGCCGGTGCAGGACGTCTCCGGCGTCGTCGCGGTGCCGGGGCTCGGCGACCGGCAGACCGCCCTGCGGGAGGCCGGTGTGCTGGTGTCCGCCCGGGCGGGCAATCTGCGGGCGTCCTTCCACCTCTACAACGGGGCGGCGGACGTGGACCGCGCCCTGGACGTCCTGGCCGGGTGACGGCTCCCCGCCGATCGGGCCCCCGGCCCGGCCAGTGACCGCTCCCGGCCAGTGACCGCTCGCCTGCCGATCGGGCCACCGGCCCGGCCCTCCCGGCCCGGAGTCGACGGGCAGCCTCGTCGGCGGGTCGGGGCGCCGCGCCCCCGTCAGTCGACGGTCGGGCAGTCGTCCGCCGCTGCGCAGAGGTTCTCCTCGACCCTGGCCAGCAGGCGCGCCAGTTCCGCGCGCTCGGCCGGGCCGAGGCCGGCCAGCGTGTGCTCCTCAAGGCCGGTCCAGACATCGGCCACCCCGGCCCGCAGCGCCCCGCCGCCGTCCGTCGGCTCCACCAGGACCGCGCGCCGGTCGGCGGGGTCCGGGGTGCGCCGGACGTAACCGCTCTGCTCCAGCCGCTGGAGCATCTTCGTGACCGTCGAGGGGTCGACGCCCATCGCCTTGATCAGCTCCGACTGGCGGACCGGGCCGCGGTCCCAGAGGCACATCATCAGGAACTCCTGCCCCGGGTAGAGCCCGACCTCCTTGAGCAGCCGCCCCGCGGCGATCCGGTGCAGCCGGGCCACGCGGGAGAGGGCGTGGCTCAGCGGACCGCCCCGCGCCGCGGACGGCAGCAGGTCGCCGCACGCGCCCTCCGGCGGGTGGGCGGACGGGCTCTCGGGCATCGCTGACTCCTCGGTGCGGGTTGTCGCTCTCCAGACGTTCTGCCTCCAGATTACCTTGGTCGGCCAACTAATGGGTTACAGTGGCGACGGGCCACATACTTGGCCGACCACATAAATGCTCCGGAGGCTGTCATGACCACCGCGTTCGACCCGATCGACCTCGCCGGCGCCCGACTCTCCAACCGCATCGCCATGGCCCCGATGACCCGGAGCCGCGCCCACGGCGAGGACCGGGCCCCGACCGCCCTCGTCGCCGAGTACTACGCCCAGCGCGCGACCGCCGGCCTGATCATCACCGAGGGCACCCAGCCGGCCGCCGTCGGCCAGGGCTACCCGAACACGCCGGGACTGCACAGCGCCGAGCAGGTCGCCGGCTGGCGTGAGGTCACCGACGCCGTCCACGCCCGCGGCGGCACGATCTTCGTCCAGCTCATGCACACCGGCCGGATCGGCCACCCCGACCTCCTCGACGGCGACCTCCATCCGGTCGGCCCTTCGGCCGTCGCCGCCGCCGGTCAGGTCTTCACCTTCGAGGGCCCCAAGGACTTCGTCACCCCGCGCGAACTGACCACGGAGGAGGTCCGCGCCACCGTCGCCGAGTTCGCGGCCGCCGCCCGGAACGCGGTGGAGGCGGGCTTCGACGGCGTCGAGATCCACGGCGCCAACGGCTACCTCGTCCACCAGTTCCTCGCCTCCGGCTCCAACCACCGCACCGACGAGTGGGGCGGTCCGGTCGAGAACCGGATCAGGTTCGCCGTCGAGGTCGTCAAGGCCGTCGCCGCCGAGATCGGCCCCGAGCGCACCGGCCTGCGGATCTCGCCGGCCAACACCTACAACGACATCGCCGAGACCGAGACGGAGGAGACGTACACCGCGCTCGTCGACGCCATCGATCCGCTCGGCATCGCCTATCTGCACGTCACGGAGGCCGCGCCGGGCGTACGGGAACTGACCCTGGCGCTCCGCAAGCGCTTCTCCGGCACCTTCGTCCTCAACCCCGCGACCGACGGGCCGACGTCCGCCGCGTCGCTGGCCCTCGTCGAGGACGGGACCGCCGACATGGTCGCGTACGGCCGGCTGTTCATCGCCAACCCCGACCTGCCCGCCCGGCTGCGGAACGACGGCCCGTACAACACCCCGGACCACACGTCCTTCTACGGGGGAGACCACCGCGGCTATACGGACTACCCGGCGCTCTGAAACCGCCCGCACGCGCGGGGGCCCGGCCGGTCCGGCCGGGCCCCGATCGCCGTCAGCGGACCAGCCGGGCCCTGATCGCCGTCAGCGGACCAGCCGGGCCCTGATCGCCGTCCGTCACCGCATCACCGCATCACCGCACCGGCGTGAAGTCCCTCGCTCCGATGAACTCCGGCCGCCGCACCGGCGCCGCGAACGGCTCCACCGCGGCGTTCTCCACGCTGTTGAAGACGATGAAGACGTTGCTGCGCGGGTACGGCGTGATGTTGTCGCCCGAGCCGTGCATGGCGTTGCAGTCGAACCAGGTCGCCGAGCCGGCCCGGCCCGTGAACAGCCGGATCCCGTGGGCGTCCGCGAGGCTCGTCAGCGCCTCGTCGGACGGGGTGCCGGCGTCCTGCATCTGGAGCGAGCGCTTGTAGTTGTCCTTCGGCGTCGCGCCCGCGCAGCCCAGGAACGTCCGGTGCGAACCCGGCATGATCATCAGGCCGCCGTTCGTGTCGTAATTCTCGGTCAGCGCGATCGACACCGACACCGTCCGCATCCGCGGCAGCCCGTCCTCCGCGTGCCAGGTCTCGAAGTCCGAGTGCCAGTAGAACCCGGACGCGCCGAAGCCCGGCTTCACGTTGATACGCGACTGGTGGACGTACACGTCCGAGCCGAGGATCTCGCGGGCCCGTCCCACCACCCGCTCGTCGCGGACGAGCCGGGCGAAGACCTCGCTGATCCGGTGCACCTCGAAGACCGAGCGGACGGACCCCGTCGCCCGCTCGACGATCGCGCGCTCGTCCTGCCGCACCGCCGGATCGGCGATCAGCCGGTCGAGTTCGCGCTTGTAGACCGCGACCTCGTCGTCCGTCAGCAGCCCGGGTTCGGCGAGGAAGCCGTCGCGCTCGTACGCGTCCAGGTGCGGGCCTCCGGGGCCCCAGACGACCGGGTCGCGGCGGGGCGTGAGCACCTCGTCCGTGCCCCGGGTCGGGTACAGGTCCGTGCGGTCGGTGGTCGGCGCGTTCAGTACGTCGGTCATGATCAGCCCTCCTCCGTCAGCAGGGGATACACCCCGTTCTCGTCGTGGTCCTCCCGGCCGGTGACCGGGGGGTTGAAGACGCAGACGCAGCGGAAGTCGGTCTTGGGGCGCAGGGTGTGCCGCTCATGACCGTCGAGCAGGTACATCGTGCCCGGCTCGATCCAGTGCGTCTCGCCCGTCTCGTCGTCCGTCAGCTCGGCCTCGCCCTCGACGCACAGGACGGCCTCGATGTGGTTCGCGTACCACATGGACGTCTCGGTGCCCGCGTACAGCACCGTCTCGTGGAGCGAGAAGCCGACGCGCTCCTTGGCGAGGACGATCCGCTTGCTCTCCCAGGTGCCGGACTTGGCCCGCACATGGCGTTCGGTGTTCTCGATGTCCTTCAACGATCGGACGATCACGTCGTACGACTCCTCTTCTGCTACGGGTGTTTCAGACGGTCTCGCGGACCGCGCGGGACAGCACGCTCAGCCCCTCGTCCAGCTCCTCCGGCGTCACGGTCAGCGGCGGCAGGAGTTTCACGACCTGGCTCGCCGGGCCCGAGGTCTCCAGCAGGAGGCCCAGTTCGAAGGCGCGGGCGCAGACCTTCGACGCCCGGGTCGCGTCGGCGAACTCCAGGCCCCAGACCAGGCCGCGGCCGCGGTAGTGGGCGCCGTCGGCGGAGTTCTCCTCGCAGAGGGCGAGGAGCGCCCGCTCGACCTGCTCGCCGCGGGCGAGGGTCTGCTTCTCCATCTGGCCGTCGGCCCAGTACGTGTCGAGCGCGGCCGCCGCCGTGACGAAGGCCGGGTTGTTGCCGCGGAAGGTGCCGTTGTGCTCGCCCGGCTCCCACACGTCCAGCTCGGGCCGGAAGAGGCAGAGCGACATCGGGAGCCCGTAGCCGCTGATCGACTTCGACAGCGTGACGATGTCCGGGGTGATGCCGGCCTCCTCGAAGGAGAAGAAGGCGCCCGTGCGTCCGCAGCCCATCTGGATGTCGTCGACGATCAGCAGCATGTCCTGGCGCCGGCACAGGTCGGCGAGCGACCGCAGCCACTCGGCCCGGGCCACGTTGATGCCGCCCTCGCCCTGCACGGTCTCCACGATCACGGCGGCCGGCTTGTTCAGGCCCGAACCCTGGTCCTCGAGCAGCCGCTCGAACCAGAGGAAGTCCGGAACCTGGCCGTCGAGGTAGTGGTCGAACGGCATCGGCGTGCCGTGGACCAGCGGGATACCGGCGCCGGCCCGCTTGAAGGCGTTGCCGGTGACGGCGAGCGAGCCCAGCGACATGCCGTGGAACGCGTTGGTGAAGGAGACCACCGACTCGCGGCCCTTCACCTTCCGGGCCAGTTTCAGCGCGGACTCGACGGCATTGGTGCCCGTCGGCCCCGGGAACATCACCTTGTACGGCAGCGAACGCGGCTCGAGGATCACCTCCTGGAAGGTCTCCAGGAAGGAACGCTTGGCGGTGGTCGCCATGTCGAGACCGTGGGTGATCCCGTCGCGCTCCAGATAGTCGATGAGCGCCCGTTTCAGTACGGGATTGTTGTGGCCGTAGTTCAGTGAACCGGCACCGGCGAAGAAGTCGAGATAGGAATGGCCGTCCTCGTCGGTGAGGCGGGCGCCCTGGGCGCGGTCGAAGACGGTGGGCCAGCCACGGCAGTAGCTGCGCACCTCCGACTCCAGGGTCTCGAAGACACTGAGGGCAGGCGGGGCGATGGTCACAGCGATTCTCCCGTGGACTGGTTGTGGTGGGGGCGGGGGCTGATGCGGTAGAGGACTTCGGGCAGATGGCCGCCGACGGGGTCGGACGTCTCTGGGAACAGGGCCCCGTCGAAGAGGACCTCGCGCTCCAGCCGCAGCCCGTGCCGTTCGGCGTAGGCGGTGAAGAGCCGGTCGGAGGCCGTGTTGTCCGGGGTGACCGTGGCCTCGACGGCGGCGGGGGAGACCCGCGCGCTCAGCGCGTCGAGGAGCACGCCGGCCAGACCGCGGCCGCGGTGCGCCCGGTCGACGGCGATCTGCCAGACGACGAGGGTGCCGGGCCGGTCGGGCCGCAGATAGCCGGTGACGAAGGCGATCGGCTCACCGTCGCCGTCGCGCGCGACGAGCGAGGTGGCGGCGAAGTCCCGGCACCACAGCAGATAGCTGTACGGAGAGTTCAGATCGAGCGACTCGGAATCGCGGGCGATACGCCAGAGCGCGGCTCCGTCCTCCACGCTCGGGCTTTCGACGGTCATGGCTGCTTGTGCGGCGGTCATGCCGAGGCAATTTACCGACCGAATTCTCGAATTGCATGTGCCGGAGGGGTGGGACGACGGCGCGGCGTGTGTTATTCGCGCGAGCGCGAGAAGCGGCCGGTTTGCCCGTATTTACCCGGGCAAAATGGACGCGCTGTGGAGTCGATCACAGGTTCCGAAAGAGGCGGGAAACGCTGACGAAACCTTGGCGTTTAGGGTCCGGAAAACGGGGCAGAAGAAGCCAGGGAGCTGTAAGGGAATTTGCTTGGAGAATGCGTGACCGTATTTCTGCGGGAAAAGGAGAATGCCGCGACCGGTGGTCGCGGCATTCTCGCGGATCCGCCCTGTGGAGAGTGCGGAGGGTGCGGAGGGCGTGGGGGCTAGCGGTCCCAGGCCTCCGTCACGGCGCGGCCGGCCGCCTCCAGGTCCACCGGACGGCCCGTCTCGGCGAGCGCCGCGCCCAGCGCCGCCAGTGAGGACCGCACCACGCCAGGGGTCGCGTCCGCGCCGTAGTGGTTGACCCGGATCATCTCCTTCGCCAGCGCCCCGCCGCCCGCGATCAGCGGTAGCGACGGGTCCGCCGCCAGCGCCCTGGCGACCAGCTCCGAAGCGTCCACACCCGCCGGGGAACGCAGCGTCGTCGCCACCGGAGCGGCGTCCTTCGCCTCGTGGACGTACGGTGCGAGGCCGCCGCCCAGTGCCAGCGCACCAGCCCGGGTCGCGGCGGCCGCCGACGCGTGACGGGCCATCAGGGCGTCGAGCCCCTCGGCCTCGATGCGCTCCACGCACGCCTCGAGCGCCAGCATCTCCAGCTGCGCCGGCGCGTGCGGCAGCGCCCTGCGCCCGCCGTCGATCCAGCGCTCCCGCCAGTCGAGGAGGGAGAGGTACGAGCGGCGCGGCGCCCCCGGGTTGGCGGCGAAACGCTCCCAGGCGCGCTCGCTGACGGATACCGCCGAGACACCGGCCGGCCCGCCCATCGCCTTCTGCGCACCGATGATGCACATGTCCACGCCCCACGCGTCCGGCAGGACCGGCTCGGCGCCGATCGACGCCACCGCGTCGAGGTAGAACAGCGCGCCGTGCGCCCGCACGACCTCGCCGATCTCGGCGACCGGGTTGGTGTTGCCGGTCGCCGCCTCCGCGTGGACCAGCGACACGAAGTCGATCTCCGGGTGCGCGGCCAGCGCCTGCTCCACCTGGGCGGCTGTCACGGCCGTGTGGAACGGCACCTCCAGGTCCACGACCGTGGCCCCGCAGTCCCGCAACCAGTCGCCGAAGGTCTGGCCGTACGGACCGGTGACGATGTTCAGCGCGGTGGAGCCGGGCCGGGCTCCGCTGCGGATGCAGCCCTCCAGGGGCAGCAGCGCCTCGCCCTGCGTGATCACCACGTCCTGCTCCGTGGAGAGGAGCGCGGCGACCCGCCGCTCGATGGACGCGAAGTGCGCGGCGGTCAGCGGGGCCAGGTCCAGGAGCGGGTGTGTCACGGTCACGGCGGTGCCTTCTTCGGATCAGTTCGGTGGTGCTGGGAGGCTCGGTTCAGGGTATCGAGACGGCGAACGAGCGGCGGGCGAGCGGCGAACGAGCGGCGGGCGACCGCCGTCCGACGGGCCACCCGCCCCTCGTAGAGTGCAGACATGAGCGATCGCGTGGTGCTGCATGTGAAGGGGCGGGTGCTCGTCGGCCCGGAGGACGTACGGGACGAGCTGTGGGCGGTCGACGGCCGGATCACGTACACCCGGCCGTCCGGTGACGCGCTGACCGTCACCGGCTGGGCCCTGCCCGGACTCGTCGACGCCCACTGCCACGTGGGGCTCGACCAGCACGGCCCGGTCGACGATGCCACCAGCGAGAAGCAGGCGCTGACCGACCGCGACGCGGGCACGCTCCTCATCCGGGACGCCGGATCGCCCTCCGACACCCGCTGGATCGACGAGCGCGAGGACCTGCCGAAGATCATCCGGGCCGGCCGCCACATCGCCCGCACCCGCCGCTACATCCGCAACTACGCCCATGAGATCGAGCCCGCGGACCTGGTGGCGTACGTCGGACAGGAGGCCCGCAGGGGCGACGGCTGGGTGAAGCTCGTCGGCGACTGGATCGACCGTGAGGCGGGCGACCTCACCGCCTGCTGGCCGCGCGCCGAGGTCGAGGCGGCGATCGCCGAGGCGCACCGCCTTGGCGCCCGGGTCACCGCGCACTGCTTCGCCGAGGACTCGCTGCGGGACCTGGTGGAGGCGGGCATCGACTGCGTCGAGCACGCCACCGGACTGACCGAGGAGACGATCCCTCTCTTCGCCGAGCGGGGCGTCGCCATCGTGCCGACGCTCGTCAACATCGCCACCTTCCCTCGGCTCGCGGACGGCGGCGAGGAGAGGTTCCCGCGCTGGTCGGCGCACATGCGCCGGCTGTACGAGCGCCGGTACGACACCGTCCGGGCCGCGTACGACGCCGGTGTCCCCGTCTTCGTCGGCACGGACGCGGGCGGCTCCCTCGCCCACGGCCTGGTCGCGGCCGAGGTCGAGGAACTGGTCAAGGCCGGCATCCCGCCCCTCGACGCCCTGTCGGCCACGACCTGGGGCGCTCGCGCCTGGCTGGGCCGTCCCTCCCTGGAGGAGGGCGCCTCCGCGGACCTCGTGGTCTACGACGAGGACCCCCGCGCGGACGTCCGCGCTCTCGCGGCGCCGCGCCGGGTGATCGTGAACGGCCGCGTGATCGGCTGACCGGCCGCGTCGGGTGCGCCCCTCGAACGTCACCGTGAGGACGCCGAGTTGACCGTCCGTTACCCCGGAGTGGCGCGACTCGTTGACACACTTCCCGTGCTCGCCCGCGTATTTCGCAACGCGCGGGGCGCACGGGAACGCGTGTGCCGAAAGAATCGAATATGGGCGCGGAAACCCCCCTTTGGAGTGAACTCACGTCAGGTACCTGCCGGTTCACTCTCCGTGCGTAAAGATTCCGGTGTCTCAAGTCGCCGACGCCGCACCGACCGATGTCCCCGTGGTGCACGGCCGGCGACGCCATGTCTCTTGTGGGGGTTCCACCACCTTGAACAGCAACACCTTCCGCATGCCCGTACGCCGTACCGCCGCAGCCGCGACCGTCGCCGCGCTCGCCGTCGGCCCCGTGCTGCTCGCGGCCCCGGCGGCGCACGCCACGGGCGGCGAAGGACGCGCGACCGCCGTCGTCCTGCGGACCGGCCTCGACGTCTCCCTGCTCGGCAGGACGGTGAACGTGCCGCTGCGGACCTCGCTCAACGAGGTCGAGGCGCCGGAGAGCGAGAACAGGACCGCGCTGACCGTGAAGGTGGAGGGGGCCGAGAACGACCGGCCGATCGACATCCTGCGCGCCGACGTCGCCACCTCGAAGGCCACGGTGGAGAAGAACAGGGCCGAGGGCCACGTGAACCTGGTCAAGGCGCGGGTCCATGTCCCCGGCATCCGCGCCCTCTCCCTCATCGAGGTCGAGAAGGTCACCTCCAAGGCGGTCTGCGAGTCCGGCAGGCAGCCGGTCGCCGAGTCGAACGTGCTCGGTCACGTGACCGTCTTCGGCAAGAAGACCACCCTGTCCACGGGCGGGCAGACCAAGGTCTCGGTGCCGGGCGTCGGCGACGTGACCCTCGACCTGTCCCGTACCTCCACCACCTCCCGCACCGCGGCGGCGACGGCTCTCGAACTGAAGGTGGCGGTCAACCCGCTGAAGCTGGGCGTGGCCGAGGTCAACGGCGTGGTGACGCTCGCCGAGGCGACCTGCGAGACGCCGAAGGGCACCGGTCCCACGCAGCAGCCGACCCAGAAGCCCACGCAGCAGCCGACGGAGAAGCCGTCCGAGGAGCCCTCCGCCCGGCCCAGCGACGCCGGCGGCGCGCAGACCCAGAACGGCGGCTCCACGCCGACCGACCAGAACCTCGCCGAGACCGGCGGCAGCTCCATGACCCCGTACCTGGCCGGCGGCGCCCTGCTCCTGCTCGGCGTGGGCGGCGGCGCCCTCGTCCTGGCCCGCGGCCGCGGCGCCCGCGGCTGACCGACCCGAGGGGGAGAGGGGGAGGGGAGGGCGGTGGCGTGGCCACCGCCCTCCCCTCATCTCCGCGCGCCTACGTGCCGCCCATCAACAGCGCCTGGTCCAGCGCCTGAAGGAAACGGTTCGTCGTGACCCGGTCGCGGACGGCGAGCCGGAGCCAGTTGCGGTCCAGGCCCGGGAAGGTGTCACCGCGCCGCGCCGCGAAGCCCAGCGCCCGCAGCCGCTCCCGTACCGCGTCCGCGCCGTCGATCCGGACCAGCACGAACGGACCCTCCGCCGCCGACACCGCCCGCACCTCGTCGAACTCCGCCAGCCCGGCCAGCAGATGCGCCCGCTCCACGCCCGTCCGGTGCGCCGCGTGCTCCGCCTCCGCGAGCGCCGCCCGCGACACGCACGCCTCCGCCGCCACCAGCGCGGGCGTCGACACCGGCCACAGCGGCTGCGCCCGCTGCAGGGCCGCGATCGTCTCCGGATGCGCGAGCACATAACCGATCCGCAGCCCCGCGAGACCCCAGGTCTTCGTGAGACTCCGCAGCACCACAAGACCCGGCACGTCCGTCCGCCCGGCCAGCGCCTCCCGCTCGCCCGGCACCGCGTCCATGAACGCCTCGTCGACCACGAGCGTCCGCCCGGGCCGCGCCAGCGAGGCGATCGTCTCCGCCGGGTGCAGCACGGACGTCGGGTTCGTCGGGTTCCCGATCACCACGAGGTCCGCGTCCTCCGGCACCGCCGCGGGGTCGAGCCGGAAGCCGTCCTCCTCGCGCAGCAGCACCCGGCCCACCTCGTGCCCGGCGTCGCGCAGCGCCGCCTCGGGCTCGGTGAACTGCGGGTGCACCACCACCGGCCGGCGCGCCGGCAGCGCCCGCGCGAGGAGCACGAACGCCTCCGCCGCCCCCGCCGTGAGCAGCACACGGCCGGCCGGCAGATCGTGCCGCTCGGCGACGGCGGCCCGCGCCGCCCGCCCGTCGGGGTAGGCCGCGAGACCGGTCAGCGAGTCGGCGATCCGCTCCCTCAACCAGTCCGGCGGCGTGTTCGTGCGGACGTTGACCGCGAGATCGATCAACTTCTCGTCCCGCACCTCCGCGTCACCGTGGTGCCGCAGATCGTGGACGTCTGAATGCGCGTGGGTATCCATGGCCGCCGTGGGGTGATGAGTGGGGGGTGTACGGGGCTCCGTCTGACCAGCGATGTACCCCTGTCCCGGGGGCAACAACCGTACGGCAGCGGACTCTTCGTTCGGACGAAAGGGGACGGACCGGGCGAGAGCGCACGTTGCGCGCGCGGATTTCCGCTTGGTCACGAGCAGCCCGGCACCGGGCCCCGCCGCCAGCAGCGCCGCCGCCTCCGCCACCGACGCCGTGCCCGTCGCCGCCAGCGGCGCCCGCGAGGGATGCGGTACGGGTACGGCGGCCAGCGCCTCGGCCCCGAACGCCCGCAACGGCACACCGAGCCGCTCCGCCGCCTCCACGATCCCCGGCTCCGCGGCCCGCGCGTCCAGCGTGGCCAGCGCCGCCACGTCCGAGCCGGTCAGACCGGCCTCCCGCAGCACCTCGGCGACCAGGGCCAGGACCTCGTCCGCGGACACCGCCCGCCGGGCGCCCACCCCGACCGTCACCTCGGCCGCCACCTCGGCCGTACCTTCCGGCGTCGCCTCGCTCACCGCGTCCCCCACACCAGGAAGACCGGCGCCGCGGGGGCCATCGACGAGGACCCGTCCGGCAGGGTGAGCAGCCGCTGGGAGTGCAGCAGCACCCCTTCGGCCGCGAAACCGCAGGACTCCAGCGCCGAGCGGACCGGCGTCACCTGCTCCAGGGCCGTCACCGCGACCACGACCGCGCGCCGCGCGCGCCGGGCCGCCGCCAGGACGATCGCCTTCAGCTCACGCCCACCGCCCCCGACGAACACCCCGTCCGGATCGGCCAGATGGGAGAGCACCGTCGGCGCCGCCCCGTGCACCGCCCGCACCTCCACACCGTGCGCGGCCGTGTTCGCCCGGATCCGCTCGACACCGGCCGCGGTCTTCTCCACGGCGACCGCCGCCGCGCCCAGCCGGGCGCACTCGACCGCCACCGCGCCACAGCCCGTCCCGATCTCCCAGACCAGGTCGCCCGCCCGCGGCCCGAGCCGGGCGAGCGCCAGCGCCCGCGCCTCGTACGGCAGGACGGAACCGTCGGTCGGCCCGAACTCCCGGTCGGGCAGCGCCCACCGGCCCGGACCGCGCAGCGGCCCCGTCACGGCGGGCGCCGGACCCTCGGCCCGCGACTCGTCCAGACACACGACGAGACTCACCCCGTCCCAGGTCCTGCACATCGCCTCAGCGGGCTCCACCCGCTCGAAACGCTCACGGAAGGGATCACCGAGCGCCGAGAAGACCACCAGCGTCCGCGAGGTCACCCGGTGCAGCAGCTCCGCGCCCAGCTCCGCCGGACCCACGCCGGGCCCCGGCAGCACGGCCACCTTGGGATGGGCCCGGCAGACGTTCACCGCCCGGTCGAGCGCGTTCTCGTGCAGCTCGGAACCGTCGGCCACCACCGCGTCGTCCCACGCCAGGCCGAGCCGCGCGAAGGCCACTCCCACCGCTGCGGGACCCGGGCGCACATCCAGCGCCCGCGCGCCGAAGCGCCGTTCCAACGTACGTACGACTCCGAAGAACCCCGGATCGCCCAGGGCACGCACCACCGCACGCGTGCCGCCCTCGGCCGCGTGCTTGTCGATCAGGTCGAGCTCCCCCGTCGTCAACTCGTCGCCCCGCACGTCCACCACCAGCGCCGGTTCGCCCGCCCATGAGCCCGCGTCAGCGCCCGCACCGCTTCCGATCACCGTGATCACGCCACCAGCCTCCCCACGGGACGGCCGGTGATGTGCGCGGTACGCACACGATCGGATAGCAAAGGCGCATGGCCGTTTTCGTCGCGCTCGGCGCGTTCCTCATGACGCTCTTCGGCGGCTGGACGGCGCAGCGCGTCACCGACCGGCGCCACCTCGTCCTCGGCCTCGCCGGCGGACTGATGCTCGGCGTGGTCGGACTCGACCTCCTGCCCGAGGCCCTGGAGGCCGCGGGCGATCCGGTCTTCGGCGTCCCCCGGGCCCTGCTGCTCTTCGTGGGCGGCTTCCTCCTCGCCCACGCCGTCGAACGCCTCCTGGCGGTCCGTCAGGCCGCGCACGGAGTGGCGGCGGACGAACGCGTCCCGCAGGTGGGACTCACCGCGGCCGCGGCCATGGTCACCCACAGCCTCATGGACGGCATCGCCCTCGGCGCCGCCTTCCAGGTCGGCGGAGGCATGGGCGCCACCGTCGCGCTCGCCGTCATCACCCACGACTTCGCCGACGGGTTCAACACGTACACGATCACCAGCCTGTACGGGAACGCCCGCCGCAAAGCCGTCGCGATGCTGGTCGCGGACGCCCTCGCCCCGATCCTCGGCGCCGCGTCCACCCTGCTGTTCACCCTTCCGGAGGAAGTGCTCGGCAGCTATCTCGGCTTCTTCGGCGGCGCCCTGCTCTACCTCGCCGCCGCCGAGATCCTCCCCGAGGCCCACCACGAGCACCCCGCCCGCTCCACCCTGCTGTGCACGGTGGCGGGCGTCGCCTTCATCTGGCTCGTGGTGGGCCTGTCTGCCTGAACTCACGCGCCCGACTCCGCTTCCCGACCGCGCCCGCAGTGCGCGACGAACCGCACGGCCGCCTCCGGAGCCCCTGCCCAGTGGGTGTGCACATAACTGGCGTGCACCCCCTGCTGGACGAACCCCTCTACGCGGCGCTCCGGCTGCCGCAGCCCCCAGGCCGCCGCGGCGCCCGCGCCGGGCTCGATCACCGTGCGGTGGAACTCGTGCCCGCGCATCCGCGTCCCGGTCGCGGCCAGCGGACTGTCGCTCACCGCCACCGCGTCCCGGTACCCGAGCGTGAGCCGCTCCGACATCCGCGCGTCGGCGTCGAGCACCCCGCACATCGGCCTCCCGTCGAGCGACCTCGCGAGGTACAACAACCCCGCGCACTCGGCGGCGATCGGCGCCCCGGACCGCGCGAGCTCGGCGACGGCCTTACGCAGCGGCTCGTTGGCGGACAGCTCGGCCCCGTACATCTCGGGAAAGCCGCCACCGATGACGAGCCCGGAGGTCCCTTCGGGAAGCCTCTCGTCCCGCAACGGATCGAACGTGACGACCTCGGCGCCGGCAGCGGTGAGCAGTTCGGCATGCTCGGCATACGAGAACGTGAACGCGGCCCCACCGGCGACGGCGACCGTCGGCCTGCGGCCGGGCCTGTTCGCCGGGTGCGGCCCGGTGGTCGGGCTGTGCCCACCCGTTCCGCCCTGCGGAACGACTGCCCACAACCCGTTGGGATCCCACGCCTCCGCGTGCAGTTCGGGCGCCGACCGCGCAAGCCCCAGAAGCGCATCCAGGTCGCACCCCTGGAGAACCTGCTCCGCCTGCGCCGCGACCGCGGCCACTGCCGCCGCCTGCCGCTCCGCCACCGGCACAAGCCCCAGGTGCCGCGACGGTGTGGCGACCGAAGGCGCCCGCCGCAGCACCCCCAGCACCGGCACCCCCGACTCCCCGAGGGCCTCGCGCAGCAGGTGCTCGTGCCGGTCGGTGGCGACCTTGTTCAGGATCACCCCGCCTATCCGCACCTCCGGGTCCCAGGAGGCGAACCCGTGCACCAGCGCCGCCACCGACCGCGACTGCGAGGAGGCGTCCACGACCAGGACGACCGGCGCCTTCAGGAGCTTGGCGACCTGCGCCGTGGACGCCAGCTCGCCCTGGTCGGCGGCGCCGTCGTACAGGCCCATGACCCCCTCGACGACCGCCAGGTCGCAGCCGCGCGCCCCGTGCGCGAAGAGCGGCGCGATCAGACCCGTACCGCACATGTACGCGTCGAGGTTCCGGCCCGGCCGGCCGGTGGCCAGCGCGTGGTAGCCGGGGTCGATGTAGTCAGGACCCACCTTGTGCGGGGAGACCGCGAGGCCACGGCCGGCGAACGCGGCCATCAGGCCGGTCGCGACCGTGGTCTTGCCCGCGCCGGAGGACGGCGCGGCGATGACGAGACGTGCTACCACTCGATGCCCCGCTGGCCCTTCTGACCGGCGTCCATCGGGTGCTTGACCTTGGACATGTCCGTCACCAGGTCCGCGAAGTCGACCAGCTCCTGCGGCGCGTTGCGGCCGGTGATGACGACGTGCTGGTGGCCGGGGCGGTCCCGCAGCACCTCCACGACCTCCTTCACGTCGATCCAGCCCCAGTGCAGCAGGTAGGCGAACTCGTCCAGGACGTAGAACTTGTACCTCTCCTCGGCGAGGTCCCGCTTGACCTGCTCCCAGCCCTCGCGCGCCTTGTCCTCGTGCGACTGCTCGCCCTCGGCGACCTCGCGCTGGATCCAGGACCAGCCCTCACCCATCTTGTTCCAGGTGACGGTCCCGCCCTTGCCGGTCTCGCCGAGCGCCTTGAGGGCGTTCTCCTCGCCGACCTTCCACTTGGCGGACTTGACGAACTGGAACACCCCGATCGGCCAGCCCTGGTTCCAGGCGCGCAGCGCCATGCCGAAGGCGGCGGTCGACTTCCCCTTGCCGACGCCGGTGTGCACCATCACCAGCGCGCGGTTGCGGCGCTGGCGGGTCGTGAGACCGTCGTCGGGTACGACGCTCGGCTGTCCCTGCGGCATTAGGCGGCCCTCCTCGTTGACTGTCCTGACTTTCCTGACTGTCCTGCCTGTACGTTCCTGACCAGCCCCGCGATCGAGTCCGCGCGGAGCTCGTCCAAGGTCACCGCGCTGCCGCCGAGTTCGCGGGCGAGGTCCCCGGCGAGGCCGAGCCGCACCGGGCCGGTCTCGCAGTCCACGACGACCGCCGCCGTGCCGTCCGCGGCGTGCAGCCGCGCCGCGCGGGCGGCGAGCGCCACCGGGTCGGCGCCGCCGCCGGTCGCCCGGCCGTCGGTCACGACGACCAGCAGGGGCCGGCGCGACGGGTCGCGCAGCCGCTCGACGCGCAGCACGTCGTGCGCCTTGAGCAGCCCCGCCGACAGGGGCGTACGCCCCCCGGTCGGGAGCAGTTCGAGCCGGGCGGCGGCCGCGTCCACGGAGGACGTCGGCGGCAGGGCGACCTCGGCGTCCCGGCCCCGGAAGGTGACCAGGCCGACCTTGTCGCGCCGCTGGTAGGCGTCGAGGAGCAGCGAGAGGACGGCTCCCTTGACGGCGCTCATCCGCTGCCGGGCCGCCATCGAGCCGGACGCGTCGACGGCGAAGAGCACCAGGTTCCCCTCGCGGCCCTCCCGGGTCGCCTGCCGCAGGTCGTCCCTGCGCACCACAAGGCCCGGGCCCGACCGCCCGCGCGCCTTCTGGTGCGGGGCCGCCGCCCGTACGGTCGCCGTCAGGTGCAGCTTGGTCAGCGCGCCACGCGGCCGTACGGCCCCGGTCGTCCTGCCGTGCTCGGTACGGGCCCGGGAGCGGCGCCCGGCCGCGCCCTCACCCAGTCCCGGCACGCTGAGCATCTTCGTACGGAAGGGCTCGGCGGCCTTGACGGCCGCGCGCTCACCGGCGCCTCCGGGGGCCTGCGGCGCGGGCGCGGGCGCAGGCGCTTCGTCCGGCGCGGGCGCTTCGTCCGGCGCCGTCGTGTTCTCAGGGGCCGGCGCGTCGCCCTGCGGCGGCACACCGCCCCCGCCGCCACCCGGACCGTCGGGGCCCTCCGGACCGGGGTCCGGATCCTCGTCGTCCTCGCCCTTGAACTGCTCCAGGGTCTCGTCGAGCTTGTCCTCGTCGAGACCGGGGGCGTCGAAGGGGTTCCGGCGCCTGCGGTGGGGCAGCGCGAGCAGCGCCGCCTGCCGTACGTCGTCGGAGGTGACGTCCGTCCGGCCCGCCCAGGCGGCGAGCGCCGTCGCGGTGCGGGCCATCACGATGTCGGCCCGCATGCCGTCCACCTCGAACGCGGCACAGGTCGCGGCGATCTGGAGCAGAGCGGCGTCCCCGAGCGTCACCCGCGGCAGCAGCGCGCGGGCGGCGGCGATCCGCTCCCGCAGCGCGCTCTCCTCACCGGCCCAGCGCGCGGCGAAGGAGGCGGGATCGTCGTCGTACGCCAGCCGGCGGCGTACGACCTCCACCCGCTGCTCGGGTTCGCGGGAGGCGGCGACCTCGACGGTGAGGCCGAAGCGGTCCAGCAACTGCGGCCGCAGCTCGCCCTCTTCGGGGTTCATCGTGCCGACGAGCAGGAACCGGGCCGCGTGCCGTACGGAGACGCCCTCGCGCTCCACGTAGGAGGAGCCCATGGCGGCGGCGTCGAGGAGCAGGTCGATCAGGTGGTCGTGGAGGAGGTTGACCTCGTCGACGTAGAGGATCCCGCGGTGCGCGTCCGCGAGGAGCCCCGGCTCGAAGGCCTTCACCCCGTCCGCCAGCGCCTTCTCGATGTCGAGCGCGCCGACGAGCCGGTCCTCGGAGGCGCCGACGGGCAGCTCCACCATCCGCGCGGGCCGCGCCGCCGCAGGCGCGACCTCGTGCGGCCCGTCCGGGCAGCCCGGGTCGGGCGCGGCCGGGTCGCAGCTGAACCGGCACCCCGCGACCACCGGCACCTCGGGCAGCAGGTCGGCGAGCGCGCGTACGGCCGTCGACTTGGCGGTGCCCTTCTCGCCGCGTACGAGGACACCGCCCACCGCCGGGCTCACCGCGTTGAGCAGCAGCGCGAGGCGCAGGTCGTCCATGCCGACGACGGCGGTGAACGGATACCGGGTGCTCATCGGGCGGTCAACTCCTTCAACTCGTTGATGTGCGGGGGGCCGCGGGGTCACGGCGCGCCCGGCGGGATGAACGGCAGCCCGGACGGCGGGCCGTTCTCGATCAGCCGCAGCAGCGCGTCCGTGTCCGCGTGTTCCTCGATCAGGTCGCCGAGCCGGTCCAACTGCTCCTCGCGCAGCTCGCCGAAGCTGGTGTCGGGCGCCGGGACGAACCGCCGTCCGGCCGCCGCCGCCACCTCCCGCAGGAACGCCCGGCGGAAGCCGTCGCTCTCCAGCGAGCCGTGCCAGTGCGTCCCCCACACCGCGCCGACCCGGCACCCGTCCAAGAAGGCTTCGCCGCCCAGGACTTCGGCGACGCCGTGGTGGATCTCGTACCCCTCCACCCGCTCGCCGAGCGCCTCGCCGGCCGGCCGGGCCAGGGTCTTCTCGGCCGCGAACCGCACCCGTACCGGCAGCAGTCCGAGACCGTCCACGGCCCCGGCCTTCGACTCGACCTCGTCCTCGATGTGCTCGCCGAGCACCTGGAAGCCGCCGCAGACGCCGAGCACCGGCCGGCCCTCGGCCGCCCGCCGGGCCAGCGCGTCGGCCAGGCCGCGCTCCCGCAGCCAGGCCAGCGCCTTCACGGTCCCGCGCGTGCCCGGCACGACCACGAGGTCCGCGTCGACCAGTTCCTCCGGGCGGTCCACGAAACGCACCACGACGCCCGGCTCGGCCGCCAGCGCGTCGACGTCGGTGAAGTTGGACATCAGCGGTACGGCGCAGACCGCGACCCGCAGCACGTCCTCGCCGACCGGCGGCGCCACGACCGACTCGCGGACGGTGCCGCGCAGCGACACCCGCAGGCCGTCCTCCTCGTCGATGCCGAGGCCGTGCGCGTACGGCAGGACACCGAACGTCCGGCGGCCGGTCAGGCCGAGCAGCATGTCCAGGCCCGGCTCGAGGAGGGTCACGTCACCACGGAACTTGTTCACCAGATACCCGGCCACGAGCGACTGGTCCTCCGGACTCAGCAGCGCCGTCGTCCCGAAGAACTGGGCGAACACCCCGCCCCTGTCGATGTCGCCGACCACCAGGACCGGCAGCCGCGCGGCCCGCGCGATGCCCATGTTCACGATGTCCGTGCGCCGCAGGTTGATCTCGGCCGGACTGCCCGCCCCCTCGCAGATCACGGCGTCATACGTGCCCCGCAGCTCCTCCAGGCACGCCAGGACCGGCTCGAACAGTTCCCTCTGCCTGCCTCCGTGGTAGCCGCGGGCGCTCAGCTCGCCGACCGGCTTCCCCATCAGCACGACCTGGCTGGAGCGGTCGCTGCCCGGCTTGAGCAGGACGGGGTTCATCAGCGCGGTCGGCTCCACCCGCGCGGCCTGCGCCTGCATGGCCTGCGCCCGGCCGATCTCCGCGCCCTCCCTCGTCACGAAGGAGTTCAGGGACATGTTCTGCCCCTTGAAGGGGGCGACCTTCACGCCCCGGCGCACCAGCCAGCGGCAGATGCCGGCCGTGACGACGCTCTTTCCCGCGTCCGAGGTCGTGCCGGCGACCAGCAGTCCGCCGCTCATATCCGCCTCCGCTTGATCGCTTCCCTGACCAGCCGTCCGCCGACACAGGCCGCCAGCGTCAGCCCGGTCACCCGGCGCGACAGCCGTACCGCCCGCTCGAT
Organism: Streptomyces sp. NPDC015346; assembly: GCF_043078785.1. Taxonomy (NCBI): domain Bacteria; kingdom Bacillati; phylum Actinomycetota; class Actinomycetes; order Kitasatosporales; family Streptomycetaceae; genus Streptomyces; species Streptomyces sp. NPDC015346. The sequence goes on from NZ_JBIBTW010000001.1 coordinate 1,251,540, forward strand.
GTCCGCCACGTCCACGTCCCGGCCCTCCCCGTTGAGCACCGGCCGGTGTTCGACCCGCCCGCCGTACGACAACGTCCCGCCGAGCCGTACGCCGAGTGCCCCCGCGAAGGTGGCCTCGACCGGGCCCGCGTTGGGGCTGGGGTGCTTGGCGGCGTCGGCGCGCCACGCCCGCAGCGCCCCGCGGGGATCGCCGCCCCCGACCGTGGCGAGTACGGCCGTCAGCCGCGCCCCCGGCCAGCCGGCGAGGTCGTCGAGGCGGGCCGAGGCCCAGCCGAAGCGGCGGTAGCGGGGGGACTTGTGGCCGACCATCGCGTCCAGGGTGTTCACGGCCCGGAAGCCGACCAGGCCCGGTACGCCGGCGACGGACCCCCAGACGAGGGCGCCCACGACCGCGTCGGAGGTGTTCTCGGCGACGGACTCCACGACCGCGCGGGCCATCGCCGGGCCGTCCAGGGAGTGCGGGTCGCGCCCGCACAGGTGGGGGAGGCGCTCGCGGGCCGTGTCGAGGTCCCCGTCGCTCAGCGCCTCGCCGATGGCGCGGGCCTCCCGGCCCAGGGTCGTACCGCCGACGACGGCCCAGACGGAGGCGGCGGTCAGGGCGACCGACGCGGTGCGCCGGCCCCGTACCGTACGGGCCGCGAGGGCGCCCAGGGCGGCCGTGCCGCCGGCGCAGACGGCGGTGTGCAGCGCGCCCCACCCACGGTGGTCGCGCCAGAGAAGCCTCTCGACGGCCGCGGCGGTCCGTCCGAAGGCGGCGACCGGATGGCCGCGGCGGGGATCGCCGAGGAGCAGGTCCGCGGCCAGACCGGCGGCGGCACCGTACGCGAATACACCTGTGGCTGCGGAGCGGCCGGGCATGGCGCTGTGTCCTCACTCAGGGTCCGCGCCCTGGCTCGACGTGACCGGCGGTGAGAGTTCCTGGCTCCCGGGGGTCTTCCCCGGTCACAGTGGCGGGACCGCGCCGGATTCGCACCGGACTTCCTCTTCTGCCGCCGTAATGGCCCCGGAAGTCCACCACGTGTGCGAACACCCGTCAACTCGCCTGTGACCTGCGGCGCGAGAGTGTGCGCAGCCCCACACGACGCCCACGCGCGACGAACGGGCGGGCCGCACCCGAAGGTGCGGCCCGCCCGGTCGTCGGAGCCTGTTCCGTCAGGCCACGATGAGAGAGATTCCGTACACGACGGCCGCCGCGCACAGGGCGAAACAGGCGTACGCGCCGGTACGCGCCAGGGTGGCCGAGCCTCCCTGGGCGGCGGCCTCCTCCTGCTTGGAGAGGCCGACGATGCCGAGGGTGAAGAGGCCCACGAGGGCGACGGTCGCCACGAGGCTGACTCCGAAGACGGAGCCGAGAGCTGCCCAGTCGATCTTCATGTCGTTCGTTCCTTACACCGCGGCCGAGGCTGCGGGGGCTGCCGGGTCCGCGGGGGCCGGCGAGGGGATGGTGGTCTTCAGGTCCTCGTCCGCGAAGGCGGCGACGGCAGCGGTCGGCGGCGGGGTGACGGCCGCGATGGCGGTCGTCACGACGCCCGCGGGCTCGGTCTCCACGTCGTTGACATTGGTGTGGTCGACCACCTGGCGGCGGGAGACGAGCCAGATGGCGACGCAGGAGGCGACCAGGAAGGCCGCGACGGTGTAGACGCCCCAGTCGCCCTGCCGGGCGACGTACTCGGCGCCGGCTCCGACCAGGCCCGCGGCCGGCAGGGTCAGGCCCCAGGCGACGAACATCCGGGTGGCGGTCGACCAGCGGACGACACCGCCCTTGCGGCCCAGGCCCGCGCCCATGACGGCGCCGGAGCAGGAGTGCGTGGTCGAGAGGGAGAAGCCCAGGCTGGAGGAGGCCAGGATGACCGTGGCCGCGCTGGTCTGGGCGGCGAAGCCCTGCTGCGGCTGGAGGTCGGTGAGGCCCTTGCCCATCGTGCGGATGATGCGCCAGCCGCCGAGGTAGGTGCCGAGCGCGATCGCCACACCGGCGGAGACGATGACCCAGACGGGCGGGTTCGAGCCGGGGACGAGGACGCCGCCGGCGACCAGCGCGAGCGTGATGATGCCCATCGTCTTCTGGGCGTCGTTGGTGCCGTGGGCGAGCGAGACGAGACCGGCGGAGGCGATCTGACCGGCGCGGTAGCCCTTCTCGGTGGTCTTCTTGCCGGCGTTCCGGTCGAGCCGGTACGTCAGGCGGGCGGCGAGCATCGCGGCCAGGCCGGCGACCAGCGGGGCGGCGATCGCCGGGATGAGCACCTTGGTGACGACGACGCCGCCGTTGACGCCACTGAGGCCGATCGAGGCGATGGTCGCGCCGATGAGGCCGCCCATCAGGGCGTGGGAGGAGCTGGACGGCAGACCGACCAGCCAGGTCAGCAGATTCCAGAGGATCGCGCCGACGAGCGCGGCGAGGATGACTTCCGGTTGGATGCCCTCCTCGTTGACGAGTCCCTTGGAGATCGTCTTGGCAACCTCCACCGACAGAAACGCGCCGACCAGGTTGAGCACGGCGGACATGGCCACCGCCGTCTTGGGCTTGAGGGCACCGGTCGAGATGGTCGTCGCCATCGCGTTGGCGGTGTCGTGGAAACCGTTCGTGAAATCGAACACGAGAGCTGTCACGACCACAATCGCGAGCAGCAGCGTGATGTGTTCCATTTACCCAGGCAATCGTTCGACGTCAGTGGCTGGTCGAACGTAAGCAACCTGGGTGAACGGAAGATGAACTGGGCCGGGCGGTGTGGTGACCCGATCCAGGGTCCAGGGATTCCGCTTACGGGTTCGGCGGGCCGCCTGTCCACGATGTGGTCACCGTGCGACCCGGGGTAATCCGGGCGGTTGCGGGGCGGATGCGACATGCTCCGCTTCCGCCCCTCCCGTCCCGTGTCACCACGTGGACGCCGCGGGGCGGTGTCAGCCGACCGGGGGACCCGCAGGAGGAGATCCATGTCACCCCGGAGAGGGGGCCGGGTCGCCGTGCGGCGGTCGCGGTCGAGGCCTCGGTCGCCGCGCGGCGACGGCGGTCGCCCCGCTGTGTGACCGGGCCGCCCCGCTGCGGAACGGGTCAGTCCGGTGGCAGTCCGGCCCCGCCCTGCCGACACTGGGACGGTGCGCCCGGCTACAGCGACGGCAGCGGCCGTCACCACTCTGCTCGGTGTCGGCGCGGCCGCGGTCGCGGCCGGCCGGTACGCCAGCCACGCCGCCCTCGGGGTGGCGTCCGGACGCCCGCTGCCGGGCGATCCCCGGCTCACCGTGCACGCCGCCGAACCGGAACGGGTCACCCTGACCCGGAGCCTCGCCTCCCTGCGCCCCGGTACGTACGGGATCGAGGGGCCGGACCTCCACGCGGTGGTCGGCCCCGTCCTCGACCGGGTCCCGCACACGGCCGACACCGTCGTACGCCGTCTGGAGCGGGTCGAACAGGGTACGCCGGCGCCCGGCGCCCGGGTCCGGCTCACCCCGGAGCTGCACACCGGCACCCCGCTCACCGCGCTCGGCCTGGACCACCGGGACGTCGAGATCCCCGGCGAACTCGGCACCCTGCCCGCCTGGCACGTCCCCGGCCCGCGCCCCACCTGGGTCATCGCCGTCCACGGCCTCGGCACCACCCGCCGGCACACCCTCAACCTCGTCCCCTTCCTCGCCCGGCGGCAGATTCCGGTCCTCTGCCTCTCCTACCGGGGCGACCAGGGCGCGCCGCCCGCCCCGGACGGCCTCGGTCACCTCGGCGACTCCGAGTGGCGCGACGTCGACGCGGCCCTCCGCTTCGCCGTCCGCGAGGGCGCCGCGGGCGTCGTCCTGCACGGCTGGGGGACCGGCGCGGCGATGGCCCTGCGTGCCGCTGCGGACTCCGGCGTACGGGACGTGATCCGGGGCCTCGTCCTGGACTCCCCGGTCCTCGACCCGGAGGCCACCCTGCGCAACCTCGCCTCCGCCCGCCGCGTGCCCGGCCCGCTGCTGCCGCTCGCCGTCCGCGCCGCGCAGGGCAGGACCGGGATGTACGGCGACCGGCTCCGCGCCTTCGTCGACCCGGCCGCGCTGCGCGTGCCGACGCTGATCTTCCACGGGCCCGACGACACGATCGCGCCCTGGGAGCGGTCGGTCGAACTGGCCGCCCGCCGCCCCGAACTCGTCACTCTCCAGACCGTCCGCGGCGCCCCGCACGCCTCGATGTGGAACGCCGACCCGGTCGCCTACGAGGAGGCCCTGCGGCGCTTCCTCACCCCCCTCCTCTAGCCCGCCCCCGAGCCGCCCCCGGCGGCGGGTGCGGCGGCGGGTGCGGCGGTGATCCTCATTCCGATTGGGCTTTCGGGCCGTCAGCGGGAAGACTGCCCTCGTGACGTCTCGAAAGCCTGATGAGCAAATGGCGCGCAACTCCAGACTCCGACTCGTCCGTCCGCGGGCACTCGCCACCGCCCGACGGGCCGTGACGAACCGGCGCAACCGGCCGGCGCCGCGGCCCCCGGAGGGCACTCCGCCCCGCGCGGAACTGGCCCGCCAGGCACGGACCGTCCTCGCGGACGCCGTGCGGATCGCCCGCTGGGCCGCCGTCGACCGAGGCGCCGGAATCTCCCCGGCCGCCGACCCCGAGGCCGTCGCCACCGAGGAAATGGCCGCGGCCGCACTGGACCTGACGCCCGGGCAGATCCGGGCCGGCTGGGACCGCGCCAGGCTCGCGGGCCTCGTCGAACTCCACGGTCACACCGCCCGCCCCGGCTGGCGCCTGCACGCCTGGGACCGGGACGACTCCGCCGTACTGCGCGGCTGGGTCGCGCTGTTCGACGCCTGGTCCCTGGTCCATCCCGCCCCGGAGGACGTCGCCCCCAGCGCTGTCGCCGAGGTCGTCGAGGCCGTCCCGCAGGTACTGTCCCTGCTCCAGCTCTCCGCCGGACCCGTGCTCGTCCCCGCCCTCCTCGACCTGCTCCGCCAGCGGGTCGAGGAGCTGCGCGAGGAGCGCTGCGAGGTCCCCCTCCAGGGCGCCGTCACCGACACTGCCCCGGCCGACCCCGGGACCGACGGGCTCTCCGCGCTCCTCGACTGGGCCCTCGAAGGCCTCGCCGCCGTGGGCGCGCTGACCCTCGACGACGGCACCGACGGTCACGGGGGGCGCGACGGCGTCGGACAGGCCACCCTCACCCCGCTCGGCAACTGGGCGGTCTGGGTGAAACTGGAGCAGATCTGCGTCGCCGCCCAGAGCCCCGCGGGCAACATCGAGCAGTCCGCCGAGGACATGCTGCGCGGCTGCGCCCGCCTCACCCCCGGCCCCGCCCGCGACGAATACCGCGCCTGGCTCGCCGCCCGCACCCTCTCCAGCGCGGTCACCGAACTCCTCGCCGTCGCCCGTGGCGAGGACGCCCTGCTGCGCGGCCTCGCCTTCGAGGCGCTCCGCGTCGTCGGAGCCCCCGCGGAGGCCGAGGTCCGGGCCGCCGCCGAGGAGGCCTCGCTCCGCCCGTACGCCCTGCTCTGGCTGGCCGAGTACGACGGCGCCGACCCCGACGACGCCCAGGACGTGCTCACCCGCGAGGAGGCCACCTGGCTCTGGGTGGACACCGCCGCCGCCGTCGCCGACCACGGCGAGAGCGCGCTCCTCGTGCGTCACCTCGACTCCGCCGTCCAGGGCACCGTCCCGGCCCTGCTCGACGAGGTCCGGGCGGTCGGTCACCCCCGTACGGTCCAGGTCCTCGTGGCGCTCGCCGCCGCCCACCCCGACCCCGCCCTCGCCAAGGCCGTCCGCCGCGCCGCCTTCCAGGTGCACACCGGCGGGTCCTGACGCCCCGGCCGGCGCCCCCGCTACTCGGCGGCGCCGGGGGTGTACGTCCCGAAGCTCCAGATGTTGCCCTCGTGGTCCCGCGCCATGTAGTCCCGCGAGCCGTAGTCCTGGTCCGTGGGCGGCATCACGATCTCGACCCCGTGCTGCACGGCCCGCGCGTGGTGTTCGTCCACGTCGTCCACGTGGACGAACACCCCCACCGGGCCCGCCCCCGCCATCAGCTTGTCGAACTCGCTGCCGGTGCCCTTGCTGCCGAGCATCACCATGCCGTTCCCGTACGACAGCTCGGCGTGCACGACCTTGCCGTCCTCGCCCTCGTACACCGCGGTGCCGGTGAAGCCGAACGCCTCCGTCAGCAGCTTGATCGCGGCCTTCGCGTCGTCGTACGTCAGGGTCGGACAGATGTGGGGTGCCTCAGCCATCCCGATCACTCCTTCTCGCTCGTCCCGTCGGAATGTGACCTGGATCTCAGTCTGGCAGTCGCCACCGACAATCAGCGGAAGGTGTCGCACCGGGCCATGTCACCCGACGTGAAGCCCTGGGAGAACCACTGCTGCCGCTGCCGGGCCGAGCCGTGGGTCCAGGTCTCGGGCGTCACCCGCCCCTGGAACTTCTCCTGGATCCGGTCGTCGCCCACCGCGGCCGCCGCGTCGAGGCCGTCCCGGATGTCGGCCTCCGTCAGCCTCGTCAGCAGCGGCCGACCGGTCTTCTCGTCCGGTGTGGTCGTCGCGTGGTGCGCCCAGACGCCGGCGTAGCAGTCCGCCTGGAGCTCCACCCGTACGGCGTCGGAGTCCGCCCCCTGCCGCCCGTCCTGGGCGCGGGCCAGCGTCCCCGTCATGTTCTGGACGTGATGGCCGTACTCGTGCGCCACCACGTACGCCTGCGCGAACGGGCCGCCGCTGGAGCCGAACGTGGTCCGCAGCTCCTGGAAGAACCCCAGGTCCAGATAGACCTGGCGGTCGCCGGGGCAGTAGAACGGCCCGACCGCCGAGGTGGCCGCCCCGCAGGCGGTGGAGACCCGGTCCGTGAATATCACCGTGCTCGCGTCCCCGTACCGGCCGCCCCTGCGCTCGTACTCCGCCCGCCAGAAGTCCTGCACGCTGTTGACGACCGCCACGATCCGGCAGTCCTCCCGCCTGTTCGCGTCCGCGCCGGTCCGGCAGCTCTGCTCCACCTGGGCCGCCGACGATGCCGTCGCCGCCGGCTCGGGGTCGCCGGAGGAGAGGCCCAGTTCCTCGGGGCCGACCCCGAAGAGGATCCCGAGGAGCAGCGCGACGAAGCCGACGACACCGCCGCCGACGGTGGCCTTCCCGCCGGGGATGCGGCTGGAGCGGACGTCCCGCACCTCCGAGGTGTCCAGGTCGGCGTCGTCGTCGAACTGCATGGGCCACCACCCTCCGCCTCGTCGCCGCGGCGGAGGCCGCCGCCCTGCGCCGAGTATCGGGGAATCCGACGCCCCACGCCCCTTTTGCCGGACGGGAGGAGAAATGGCTTGATTCGTTCGCCTGTGCGGGCAGGACCGAAAAGCAGTTGCACGCGCCCGTTAGACTGGCCGCATGGCCATTCTCCTCGTGCACTAGCGGCGTCGAACCGCCCGAGAGCCCTTCCGCCGTCCATCCCCGCCCTGGAGTCTGTCCGTGATCACCGCTTCCGGCATCGAGCTGCGCGCCGGCGCCCGCATCCTCATCGAGTCCGCTTCCTTCCGCATCGCCAAGGGCGACCGCATCGGCCTCGTCGGCCGCAACGGAGCCGGCAAGACCACCCTCACCAAGTGCCTCGCCGGCGAGGGCATCCCCGCCGCCGGCACCATCGCCCGCTCCGGCGAGGTCGGCTACCTCCCGCAGGACCCGCGCACCGGCGACCTCGACGTCATGGCCCGTGACCGCATCCTCTCCGCGCGCGGCCTCGACGTCCTGATCAAGAAGATGCGGATGAACGAGGAGCGGATCGCGACCGGCTCCGGCGCCACCCGCGACAAGGCGATGAAGCAGTACGAGCGCCAGGAGACCGAGTTCCTCACCAAGGGCGGGTACGCCGCCGAGGCCGAGGCGTCCACCATCGCCGCCGCCCTCGGGCTCCCCGACCGGGTCCTCGGCCAGCCGCTGCACACCCTCTCCGGCGGTCAGCGCCGCCGGGTCGAGCTGGCGCGGATCCTCTTCTCGGACGCCGACACCCTGCTCCTCGACGAGCCCACCAACCACCTCGACGCCGACTCCATCGTCTGGCTGCGCGACTACCTCAAGACCTACCGCGGCGGCTTCATCGTCATCTCCCACGACGTCGACCTCGTCGAGACCGTCGTGAACAAGGTCTTCTACCTCGACGCCAACCGCGCCCAGATCGACGTCTACAACATGGGCTGGAAGCTGTACCAGCAGCAGCGCGAGGCCGACGAGAAGCGCCGCAAGCGCGAGCGCCAGAACGCCGAGAAGAAGGCCGCCGCCCTCAACTCGCAGGCCGACAAGATGCGCGCCAAGGCCACCAAGACCGTCGCCGCGCAGAACATGGCCAAGCGCGCCGAGCGCCTGCTCTCCGGCCTGGAGGCGGTCCGGGTCTCCGACAAGGTCGCCAAGCTCCGCTTCCCGGAGCCCGCGCCCTGCGGCAAGACCCCGCTGACGGCGGAGGGCCTGTCCAAGTCGTACGGCTCCCTCGAGATCTTCACCGATGTGAACCTCGCCATCGACAAGGGCTCGCGCGTCGTGATCCTCGGCCTCAACGGCGCGGGCAAGACCACGCTGCTGCGTCTGCTCGCCGGGGCCGAGAGCCCCGACACCGGCGAGGTCACCCCGGGCCACGGCCTGAAGCTCGGCTACTACGCCCAGGAGCACGAGACGCTCGACCCGGAGCGCACGGTCCTGGAGAACATGCGGTCCTCCGCGCCCGACCTCGACCTCGTCGAGGTGCGCAAGACGCTCGGTTCCTTCCTGTTCTCGGGCGACGACGTCGACAAGCCGGCCGGGGTCCTCTCCGGCGGCGAGAAGACCCGGCTCGCGCTGGCGACCCTGGTCGTCTCCTCGGCGAACGTGCTGCTCCTGGACGAGCCGACGAACAACCTCGACCCCGCCAGCCGCGAGGAGATCCTGGGCGCCCTGCGCACCTACAAGGGCGCCGTCGTCCTCGTCACGCACGACGAGGGCGCGGTGGACGCGCTGGAGCCGGAGCGGATCATCCTGCTGCCGGACGGCGTCGAGGACCTCTGGGGCCCGGACTACAAGGACCTCGTCGCGCTCGCCTGATCATCTCGGTATGGATCATTCGGCTCATGGGTGATCCTTCATCTGAGTGAGGGCGTCTCATACCCCCGGCGCGGCCCCTGCGGAATCCTTCCGCCGGGGGCCGCGCCGCACTCGTTCCGCCGCGACCCCTCTGACCTGGTACTTCCCGCCCATGAGCGTCCCGGAGTCCGGCTCGCGGCCACCGGAATCGTAAATTCCGGTCGTGTCGACACGTTGCCCTCCGGCGAACCTCGTGGCACAGACCTTGTCGAATGGGTGGCCAGGACGTCCGCGAGGGGTGATCATGAGAAGTCCAGAGCGCACTTCCCATGAGGAGGCACGGGTGGCCGAGACTCTGAAGAAGGGCAGCCGGGTGACCGGCGCCGCGCGCGACAAGCTCGCGGCAGACCTGAAGAAAAAGTACGACTCCGGTGCGAGCATCCGGGCGCTGGCCGAGGAAACCGGCCGCTCCTACGGATTCGTCCACCGGATGCTCAGTGAGTCCGGAGTCACGTTGCGTGGACGTGGCGGAGCGACACGGGGCAAGAAGGCAGCCTCGGCCTGACATCGGGGCGCGGTTCGTCGGGTCCACCGGTTCTCACGGTGGCCACCCGGTCGGCCGTGCGGTCGACCGGGTGGTTACTGTGCAGTCACTTAGCAGTCGGTTCCGCTGACTGCGACCGTTCACAGTGCTGCACCGGAACCGGAGGCGCCCCATGACTTCGCTCGACTCTGTGCTCGTGTTCGACAAGGACGGTGTACGGCTCACCGTCGAGGACGCCGTTGCCACGGTGACCCTGACCAACCCGGCGAAGCGCAACGCCCAGTCTCCCGCTCTGTGGCGGGCGTTGACGGAGGCCGGACGGTCATTGCCCGGCAGCGTGCGGGTCGTGGTGCTGCGCGGCGAGGGCAAGTCCTTCTCCGCCGGGCTCGACCGGCAGGCGTTCACGCCCGAGGGCTTCGACGGCGAGCCGTCCTTCCTGGACATGGCGCGGGGTTCGGACGAGGACCTGGACGCGGTCATCGCCGAGTACCAGGACGCGTTCACCTGGTGGCGCCGACGCGACATCGTGTCGATCGCGGCCGTCCAGGGGCACGCCATCGGGGCCGGCTTCCAGCTCGCCCTCGCCTGCGACCTCCGGGTCGTCGCCGAGGACGTGCAGTTCGCCATGCGTGAGACCAGCCTGGGCCTCGTGCCGGACCTCACCGGCACCCACCCGCTCGTTTCACTGGTCGGCTACGCCCGCGCGCTGGAGATCTGCGCCACGGGTCGCTTCGTCCACGCCGCCGAGGCCGAGCGCATCGGCCTCGCCAACATCGCCGTGCCCGCCGACGAGCTCGACGCGGCGGTACGGGACCTGACCGCCGCCCTGCTCTCCGCGCCGCGCGATGCGGTCATCGAGACCAAGGCGCTGCTCCAGGGCGTCCCGGGCCGCTCCTACGAGGACCAGCGCGCCGCCGAACGCGCCGCCCAGGCCCGCCGCCTGCGCGACCTGGCAGGCCTCGGCGACTGAGGGGCGGCCTGTCCGCCGGAACGCTGCCCCTCCGGCCCGGTCCCACCGTGTCCCGCCGTCGTGTCCCGCCGTCGTGTCAGCGGATCTCCGAGACCAGGACCGTGACCGCGGTCGGCTCGGAGGTGGTCGCGGTGACGGCCGTGCGGACGGCGCGGGCGACGTCCAGCGGGCGGTGGCCCGCGGTCACCGCCACCTCCACCCGGAGCGCGCCCTCGGAGCGGTGCACCGGGGCGCCGACGGCATCGGTCAGGGCCGCCACGCCCTCCACCGCGAGGGCGGCGAGGGCGGCCGGATCCTCCGGGGCCGCAGGCGAGGTTCGCCCGGGTGGGGGAGCGGGGGCCGGGGAATCCGGCGAACCGGCCCCGCCCTCGGGCGGCGCCCCCTCCTCCGGGTTCTCGACCAGCCCCGTCACCCGCAGGTCCACCTCCGCGACCCCGAGCCCCAACTCCGCCGAGGCCGCGGCGAACAGGGCCTCCCGCACCTCCTCTGCCAGCACCGGCAGGGGCCGCTCCGACGTCGCCGCGAACTCCGCCGCGACCCGCAGTGGCCCCGGCGGCAACCCGCCCGGGGGTACGGGCAGCGGCGCTTCCTCGCCGGCCTTCACGAGCCCCACGCGCAGCGGCCCCGGCACCACCCCCCGTACCGCCGTCGCGGCCCGTAGCAGCACCGTCCTCGCCGCGCGCTCCGCCAGCCAGGCGCCGTCGCCCGGCTCCCCGAGCGGCAGCAACCGGCCGAGGCCCAGCCGCTCGCGCACCGCCGTCATCAGTCCCGCCCCGGATGTGGTCTCCATTCCTCCAGCCTGCCGCATTCACGGCGCGAGTCGGCGGAAGCGCACTTAGTGTGGGCAAAGGAGCACGAAATCTCCTGAAAGGGACGAACGGCGATGAACGAAAGCTCACACCCCGATGACCCGATCGTGACCAAGCGAGGCGGCGGTGACCCGGCCTCCCGGGGCAAGACGACCATCGCCGACGGTGTCGTGGAGAAGATCGCCGGCCTCGCCGCCCGTGACGTCGTGGGCGTCCACGCGATGGGCAGTGGCTTCTCCCGCACCCTCGGCGCCGTGCGCGACCGGGTGCCGGGCGGCGGCGGCGCGAAGTCGGGCGTCACACGCGGCGTGAAGGCCGAGGTCGGCGAGGTGCAGACCGCGCTCGACCTGGAGATCGTCGTCGAGTACGGCGTCTCCATCTCCGACGTTGCCGGAGCGGTGCGCGAGAACGTCATCGCGGCCGTCGAGCGGATGACCGGCCTGGAGGTCGTCGAGGTCAACATCGCGGTCAGCGACGTGAAGCTGCCGGAGGAAGAGGACGAGGAGCAGGAGCAGCAGGAGTCGCGGCTCCAGTAGCCGCTTCCCCGGCGGAAAGGGCACAGCATGAGCATGGCGGTGGTCGGCCTGTTGGCCGGAATGGCCCTCGGCTTCGCCGGTTACTTCGGCGGCTTCGGGGCGTTTGTACTGGTCGCGGCCTTGGGCGCGGTCGGCTTCGTCGTCGGGCGGTTCGCCGACGGTGATCTCGAACCCGGAGACTTCTTCCGGGGTCGCGAGCGCGGCGAACGGCGGCGGTGAGCGGGGGTGGCAGCCGACTCGGTGGGGGCCGCCGGCCGCGGGGCGACCACGATCGCCGACCGGGTCGTCGCGAAGATCGCCGCGCAGGCCGCGCGCGAGGCGCTCGACACGGTCCCCAAGGAGGGATCGCCTCCGCACGCCTCGGTCGTCGTGCATCGTGACACGGTGCGGGTGTCGGTGAGTCTGGAACTCGACTACCCCACCGACCTCGGCCGCAGATGCGGCGCGGTACGCAGCCAAGTGATGCGACGGGTGAAGGAGTTGGCGGGCATGGACGTGCCCGAGGTGGCCGTCCATGTGGAACGGCTGCACTCCCCGCGCACGGCACGCGAGTCGGCACGGGAGAGACTGAGATGAGCACGGAGAACGCCGCGGAGACCAAGAAGGGCAAGGAGCCGGGGTCGGTGACCGGCACCGTACCCGGGCTGAAGGAGCCGTCGCCCGCGGGGCCGGCCCGCCGCTTCTGGGCCGTCCGCCGCATCCCGGCGGCCCTGCTGGCCGCCGCGATCCTCGCCGGCGCGGGCCTGCTGCTCTACGACGTGGCGGCGGTACGCGCCGAGCGCACGGCCATGGCATGGCGGCGCTCGGTCGCCGACGGCCTGGCGACCGAACCCCTCGACAACGCCTGGGTCCTGACCGGCGCGGCCCTGGCCGCGCTCCTCGGCATCTGGCTCCTCGTCCTGGCGGTCACGCCGGGACTGCGCGCCGTGCTCCCGATGCGCCGCGACCACGCCGACGTACGGGCGGGCCTCGACCGGGACGCCGCGGCGCTGACCCTGCGCGACCGGGCCATGGAGGTCTCGGGCGTGCAGTCGGTACGGGTACGGACGGGCCGCAGGAAGGCGGCCGTCCGGGCGGTCTCGCACTTCCGCGAACTCGACGAGGTACGGGCCGACCTGGAGACCGCACTGGCCGACGGCATCCACGAACTGGGGCTCGCCCGGCCGCCCGCGCTGACGGTACGGGTGAGCCGGCCACGGAGGAAGGGGTAGGCGTGACGGTCATTCTCCGGCGGGTCAACCGCGTACTGCTCGCCCTCGCGGGACTGCTGCTCGTCGTCCTCGGCGGGGCGGTCCTCGCGGCCGCGCTCGACCTGGCGGTCCCCTCGTGGTGGCCGTGGTCCGGCCCCTCCGACGTCCTGCTGAGCGAGGCCGACCGGACACGGTGGCGCGACGAGGGCTGGTGGTGGCCGGTCGTCATCGCCGCCCTCGGGCTCCTCGTCCTCCTGGCCCTGTGGTGGCTCCTCGCCCAGTTCCGCCGGGCCCGGCTCGCCGAGGTCCTCATCGACAGCGGCGACGGGGAGGGCGCGGTGGTACGGGGCCGGGCCCTGGAGGACGTCCTGGAGGCGGACGCCGGCGCGCAGGACGGCGTCGCCCGCGCCCGGGTCTCCCTCACGGGCCGCAGATCGGCCCCCCGCACCCGGGTGCGCCTGCTCCTGGAGCCCTACGCCTCCCCGGGCGCGGCCCTGGACTCCCTCACCACCGACGCCCTCGCCCACGCCCGTACCTCCACGGGCCTGCCCGCACTGCCGACCGAGGCACGGCTGCGGGCGGTCAGACACCGGGCGCGCCGGGTCAGCTGACCCGGCGGTCGGTCCGGTCCTGGCGCCGGGTCAGAAGCCGTGGCGCGCGCCGCCGTCCACCGGGAGCATCACGCCCGTCAGGTACGAGGCCGCCGGGGAGAGCAGGAACGCGGCCGTGGTGCCGAACTCCTCGGGCGTGCCGTAGCGGCGGAGCGGGATACGGGACTCGTTGGCGGCGCGGGCCGCCTCCGCGTCGCCGGAGAGCGCGTCGAGGGAGCGGACCCGGTCGGTGTCGATCCGGTTCGGCAGCAGGCCGACCACCCGGATGCCCCGGGGCCCCAGGTCGTTCGCGAGCGACTTCGCGAAGCCGGCGAGGCCCGGACGCAGGCCGTTGGAGATCGTCAGGCCCGGGATCGGCTCGTGGACCGAGGCGGAGAGCACGAAGCCGATGACCCCGCCCTCGGTCAGCGTCTCCGCCGCCGCCCGGGCCATCCGTACCGCGCCGAGGAAGACGGTGTCGAACGCCGACGCCCACTCCTCGTCGGTGTTGTCCGCGCCGAAGCCAGGCGCGGGGCCGCCCACGCTGACCAGCACGCCGTCGAAGCCCCCGAAGCGGGACCGGGCCTCCGCGATCAGCCGCCCGGGAGCCGCCGGGTCGGCGTTGTCCACGGCGACACCGGCCGCGCCCTCGCCCAGCTCCGCCACGGCCCCGGCGACCGAGCTCTCCTCGCGCCCGCTGATCACCACCTTCGCGCCCTCGGCCAGCAGCGCCTCGGCCGACGCCCGGCCGAGCCCCCGGGTCGCGCCGGTCACCACGTACACACGGTCCTTCAGTCCAAGATCCATGCGCCTATCCTGCCGCTTCCTCCGGGTGCAGCGCGACGGCGGTGCCCACGAGCCCGACGTGGCTGAACGCCTGGGGGAAGTTCCCCAGCAGCCGCCGCGCCACGGGGTCGTACTCCTCCGCGAGCAGTCCCACGTCGTTGCGCAGGGCGAGCAGCCGCTCGAAGAGCTCCCGGGCCTCGTCGGCGCGCCCGGTCAGCCACAGCGCGTCGGCCAGCCAGAAGGAGCAGACGAGAAACGTTCCCTCGCTGCCGGGGAGGCCGTCGACCGACCCCCCCTCGGTGCTGTAGCGGCGGACGTACCCCTCGTGCGTCAGCTCCTCGCGGACCGCGTCCACCGTCCCCAGCACCCGGGGATCGTCCGGCGGCAGGAACCCGACCACCGGGATCAGCAGGGTGGCCGCGTCCAGCTCCCGTGAACCGTACGACTGCGTGAACGTGTTGCGATCCGGGTCGAACCCCTTCGCGCACACCTCCGCGTGGATCTCGTCGCGCATCGTCCGCCACCGCACCACGTCCCCGCGCAGCGACGGATCCTCCTCGAGCGTGCGCACCGCCCGGTCGGCGGCGACCCAGGCCATCACCTTCGAGTGGACGAAGTGGCGCCTCGGCCCGCGTACCTCCCACAGGCCCTCGTCGGGCTCGCGCCAGGTCGACTCCAGGAAGCCAAGCAGGCTCAGCTGGAGGTTCCAGGCGTGCCGCTCGGGAGGGATGCCCGCCTCCCTCGCCCGGTACAGCGAGTCCATGACCTCCCCGTACACGTCGAGCTGGAACTGGTCGACGGCCGCGTTCCCGATCCGTACCGGCGCCGAGTCCGCGTAGCCGCGCAGCCACGGCACCGTCATCTCGGGCAGCCGCCGTTCGCCGGCCGGCCCGTACATGATCTGCAGATCGGCCGGATCGCCCGCCACCGCGCGCAGCAGCCAGTCACGCCACGCCGCCGCCTCCTCGACGTACCCCGCCGAGAGCAGCGCGGCGAGCGTGAGCGTCGAGTCGCGCAGCCAGCAGGAGCGGTAGTCCCAGTTCCGCACGCCGCCCAGCTCCTCCGGCAGCGAGGTGGTGGGGGCGGCGACGATGCCGCCCGTCGGCGCGTAGGTGAGCGCCTTCAGGGTGATCAGCGAGCGGAGCACCGCCTCGCGGTACGGACCCTCGTAGGTGCACCGCGCCGCCCACTCGCGCCAGTCGGCGAGCGAGTGCTCCAGGGCGTCGAAGGGGTCGACGAGGGCGGGACGCGGCTCGTGCGAGGGGTGCCAGGTCAGGACGAACGCCACCTTCTCGCCCTCGGCCACCGTGAACGACGAGCACGTGGAGTACTGCTGCCCCCACGTCTTCACCGGCGGCTCGCTGCGCAGCCAGACCGAGTCCGGCCCGGCGACGGCCACCCGGTGACCGTCGCTCCGCCGCACCCACGGCACGATCGAGCCGTAGTCGAACCGCAGCCGCAGCACCGAGCTCATCTCGACGCTGCCGCTGACGCCCTCCACGATCCGCATGACATCGGGCGCCTTGTCGCGCTGCGGCATGAAGTCGACGACCTTGACGGTGCCGGTGCGCGTCTCCCAGTACGTCTCCAGGACGAGGGAGTCCTCCGCGTACTTCCGGTGCGTGCACCGCGTGGCCCCCGCGGGCGCGATCCGCCAGTGACCGTTGTCCTCGTCGCCGAGCAGCGCCGCGAAACAGGCGGCCGAGTCGAAGCGCGGCAGACACAGCCAGTCGATCGACCCGTCACGGCCGACGAGCGCGGCGGTCTGCAGATCGCCGATGAGGGCGTAGTCGTCGATACGTTGCGTCACGCTCTGGCGTGTTCCCGAAAGCGACGACGGTCAATCAACGGGACGGGGCAGCGTGATGGGCGCTACACCGCGGCCGTGGCCGGTTCGGGGGTTCCCGAGGCGTCGTCGGTACGGGCGTCGTCGGTACGGGCGGCGGCTTCGCGGTCGCGCTTCTCGCGGCGCACCAGGACGACCCAGCCGACCGGCACGCCGGCCGCGAAGAGCCACCACTGCACGGCGTACGCCATGTGCGCGCCGATCGAGTCGTGGTCGGGCTCGGGGATCAGCTCCGGGGTCCCGCCGGCCGGCTCGGGCGCCGTCTGCTCCAGATAGCCGCCGAGCACCTCACGGCCGAGGAGCTGGGACTGCTGCTCGCTGTTGATCAGCATCACCTGACGGTCCGGCAGCCCCCGCAGGTCCTTGATGCCGCTGGCGCCGGTCGTCTCGTCGGCCTTGATGCGGCCCGTGACGGTCACCTCGCCCTTGGGAGCGGGCGGCACCTCCGGATACGCCTTCTGGTCGGGCGCGGCGGGGATCCAGCCGCGGTTGACCAGGACGACCCGGCCGTCCTTCAGGACGAGCGGGGTCAGGACGAGCACGCCGATCCGGTCGTCGGCGTTGGTCCGGCGGCGGACGACGACCTCGTGCGCGGTGTCGAAGACGCCGGTGGCGGTGACCGTGCGCCAGTAGTCGGCGCGCGGGACGGTGTGCCCGGGGGAGGTCAGCTCCTCGACCGGCGCGGGCTTCGCTCGGAGGTTGTCCGCGATCAGGGCGTTCTGGGCGACCCGGCGCTCGTGCCGGTGGAACTGCCAGAAGCCCAGCTCGATCATCGTGGGGATGAGCACGAGGGCGATCAGGGTGAGGATCACCCACTGCCGGGACAACAGGAAGCGGTACACCCCATGACCGTACAACTTGGGTCATGGGGTGCACGCAGGGGGGCTCCGGTCCGCGCCGCGGAACCGGGCTCAGACGTGGTCGACGATGCCCGCCTTTCCCTCCGCGCGGGCGCAGTGCCCGCCGCAGTACCAGCTGCCCTCGACCTCGACGCCCTGGCCGATGATCTGGACCCGACAGTGCTCGCAGATGGGCGCCATGCGGTGAATGGCGCAGGAGAAGCAGTCGAAGACGTGCACGGCGCCCTGCGCGTGCACCTCGAAGGACATGCCGTAATCGTTTCCGCAGACCTCACAACGTGCCATGCGCCACAGGGTGCTGCTCCGGGCGGGCGCGGGTCACGCGGCACGCCCGGTACGTCACCCGTCTGCCGGGGCCACGTCCCGCAGCAGCTGCGTGAAGGCCGCCTCGTCGACGACCGGTGTGCCGAAGGACTTCGCCTTCACGGTCTTGGACGTGGCGGCGTCGGGGTCGTTCGTGACCAGCAGGCTCGTCAGCCGGGAGACGCTCGTGGCGACATGGAGCCCGGCCTCGACCGCGCGGTCCTCCAGGAGCTCGCGGTCGATGGACGTGTCGCCGGAGAACGCCACCCGCATGCCCTGCTTGAGCGGTTTGTCCGCTTCGTAACGTCCCGGGTTCGGGTACGGGCACGCCGGCCGCTTCCGCGACGGACGCCAGCCGTTCGCCCGGTACGAAGCCTGCTGACCGATCCGGGGCGACGCCGGTGACGCCGGCGCCGACACCCACTCGGTCAGCGGCCGGCACTCCAGCAGCGGCAGCCGTACGTTCCGCTCCGCCGCCGCGTGCAGACTCGGCCGGAACGCCTCCGCGAGCACCCGCGCGTCGTCCAGCGCGTTGTGCGCCCGCCGCTGGACGACCCCGAAGTGCGCGGCGAGCGACTCCAGCTTGTGGTTGGGCAGCGGCAGCGACAGCTCCTTGGCGAGGGCGATGGTGCACAGCCGCTGCCGCACGGGCGCGGTGCGCTCGGCCCGCGCGTACTCGCGGGCGATCATCGACCAGTCGAAGAGCGCGTTGTGCGCGACCAGGACCCGGCCGTCGAGCCGGGCGGCGAACTCGGCGGCGATGTCCGGAAAGAGCGGCGCGCCCTCCAGCACGTCACTGGTCAGCCCGTGGATCCAGACCGGCCCGGGGTCCCGCTCCGGGTTGACCAGCGTGTACCAGTGGTCCTCGACGTTCCCCTGGGCGTCCAGCCGGTAGACGGCAGCCGACACTATCCGGTCGTCGCGGGCGAGTCCGGTGGTCTCCACGTCGACGACCGCGTACCCCTGTGGGTAGGCGGCCGGCCACGTCGCTGCTGTCGTACGGTCGTCGAGCATGGTCAAGGAGAATACGGGCACCCGCCGACAGCGCCGCCCCCCGGTGTCCCTTCGAGTGACCGGATTCGGTCAGGACGACGACGCATCCCTCGACTCCCTCGACGCATCCCCGGACGCTGCGCTGGATGCATCCCTCGACGTTGCCCGAGACGCGGCCCGCGGCGCCTCGGGCCGCGTTTCCCGGGAGGAGGGCCCCAACAGGCCGTCCACCAGCGCCCGTACGGAGGCGGTGAAGAGCCGGTCGCCGTCGACCGGGCGGGCCAGTGCGCGGGCGAGCGCCGGGTCGGGTGTGCTCTCGGCGTCCCACAGGGTCTCCTCGGCCGGGGACTGGACCGGAGCCCGCTCGCGGTTGCGTTCCACCAGGACATGGCCGACGACCAGGAACTGCACCGCCCGCACCACCTCGGCCGCCCGCGCGCCGCGCAGGCCGGCCGCGTGCACCTCCTGCGCCAGCGCGCGCTGGGCGGGCAGGAACATCCGTTCCGTCAGGCCCCGTTCGTGGACCATCGCCACCAGGTGCGGGCGGTCGCGCAGTTCGCGGCGGAGCGCGTGCGCCACCGAGACGATCCGCGCGGCCGGCGTGCGGCCGCGCGGGGCGATCGTGGCCAGATCGGCCACCGTCCGCTCGACGAGCGCGTCGAGAAGGGACTCGCGATTGCCCACGTGCCAGTAGATCGAGGTGACCGCGGTGCCGAGCTCGGCCGCGAGCCTGCGCATGGTGAGGGCGTCGGGGCCGTGCCGCTTCACCAGAGCCGCGGCGGTCTCCAGCACCTCTTCGCGGGTCAGCGCGGTACGAGCCATCGGCCCTCCCCTTCTTCCGTGCGGGCTTCTCCCGCGTGCTCGAGCGTGCGGGCCTTCTCCTGCGTGCACGGCTCTTTACCCTTCCCCCGCGCCGGTGTAACTGTGTTACAGGCCGACGATCCCTGAAGGGTGGTACGTCATGGCACGAGTACGGTACGGGGCGCGCACCGAGGCCGAGATCGCCGCGGCGCGCACGAAGAGCACCCGCCTTCCCGACATCTGGTCCACCGGAGTGGTCGCCGTGTGGGAGACCGATCCGGACGTGGTCGCGGCCGTCCTGCCGCCCCCGCTCAAACCCACCGAGCGGCCCCTCGTCCGGGCCACCGTCTCCCGGGTCGACCTCCCCGGCTATCCCCTCGGCGCCGGCTCGGTCGCCGTGGCCGCCGCCCACGGCGACCAGCGGGGCTGGTATCCGCTCGTCATGCCGATGACCCATGAGCGGGCCCTGGTCGGCGGGCGCGAGGTCTTCGGCGAACCCAAGAAGCTCGGAGAGGTCGTGGTCGAACGCGACGGACTCGTCGTCCACGCCTCGCTCGCCCGGCACGGCATCGCCTTCGTCGAGGTGCGCGGCGCGGTCTCCGGTCAGCTGCCCCTGCCCGAGCCCACCGAGAGGACCGACTTCTACTTCAAGTTCCTGCCGGCCGTGGACGGCTCGGGTGCGGGTGACGGCTCCAGCCCGGGGTCCGGCTTCGACGCCGACCCCGTCCTCGTGCACTGCGTCCGGCGCGAGAAGGTCCGCAAGCTGGAGCGGATCACGGGCGACGTGGTGCTGCGCGAGTCGATGTACGACCCCGTCGCCGACCTCCCCGTACGCCGGATCGTCGACATCACCCTCGGCGAGAAGACCACCGACCAGAAGGGCCGGGTCGTGGAACGGGTGAGCGCCCAGGCCCTCCTGCCGTACCTCCACCAGCGCTACGACGACCCGCTGCAAATCCACGACGGACCGCCCGAGGGGAGCCTGCGATGAAGCTGGAAGCCGGCCAGGTCGCCGTCGTCACCGGCGCCGCGAGCGGCATCGGGCTCGCGATGGCGCGCCGCTTCGCCGCCGAAGGGCTCGCGGTCGTCCTCGCCGACGTCGAGGAGGCCGCCCTCGCCAAGGCCGCCGAGGAACTCATGGCCGACGGGGCCCAGATCCTCGCCCGTACGGTCGACGTCGCCGATCCCGGATCCGTACGGTCCCTGGCGGACGCGACGTACGACACCTTCGGCGCCGTCCATGTGCTCTGCAACAACGCGGGCGTCGGCTCCGGAGCCGAGGGCCGCATGTGGGAGCACGAGCCCAACGACTGGAAGTGGGCGTTCGCCGTCAACGTCTGGGGCGTCTTCCACGGCGTCCAGGCCTTCGTCCCGCGCATGCTCGCGGCCGGCGAGCCCGGCCACGTCGTCAACACCTCCTCGGGCGACGGCGGAATCGCCCCGCTGCCCACCGCCTCGGTCTACGCCGTCACCAAGGCCGCGGTCGTGACCATGACCGAGTCGCTGTACGCCCACCTGAAGGCCGAGCACGCGCGCGTGGGCGCGTCCGTCCTCTTCCCCGGCCCGCACATGCTGCGCACCGGCCTGTGGGAGTCGCACCGCAACAGGCCGGAGCGGTACGCCAAGGAGCGGCCGCGCAGGACCCCGTACCGCAGCCTCGAACAGTGGGAGGCGGCGATGCGGGAGGCCGGGCACGAGGTCGCCTTCACCCCCGTGGAGGAGGTCGCCGAGCACGTCGTCGACGGCATCCGCGCCGACCGGTTCTGGATGCTCCCCGCGAGCGAGCACAGCGACCGGCAGATCAGAGCGCGTGCGCAGTCCATGCTCGACCGCGCCAACCCGTCGTACCTGGAGAACTTCATCCTCGACTGAAGGGCTCAGCCATGACCTATGAGGACCCGTATCTGATCATCTCCTCCGACTGCCACGCCGGCCTGCCCACCGAGCGCTACCGGCCCTATCTCGACAGCCGCTTCCACCGCGCCTTCGACGACTTCCTCGCCGGCCGTGACGCCCGCCGCGAGGAGATGACCCGGCTCGGGGTGCGCAACGAGGCCTTCGCGAACAAGTGGTTCAGCGACAACGAGGAAGGGCTGCGCGGCGGTTGGGACACCGCCCAGCGGCTCAAGGAACTCGACGGCGACGGGGTGGCCGCGGAGGTCGTCTTCCCGGACGCCGACGCCGTCGACAGCCGGACCGCCGCCCCCTTCGGCGTCGGTCTCGGCCTCTCCGGCGACCAGGACCCGGAGCTCGGCATGGCGGGCGCACAGGCGCACAACCGCTGGCTGGCCGAGTTCGTCGGGCAGCACCCCGAGCGGCACTGCGGGGTCGCGCTGCTGCCGATCACCGCGGAGCCGACGCGTGTCGTCGCCGAGATCCACCGCGCCAAGGAGTCCGGGCTCGGGGCGCTGATGATCCCCTCGATGTGGGTCGACAAGGCGCCCTACCACGACCGGCGCTACGACCCGGTGTGGGCGGCCGCCGCCGAGACCGGGATGCCGCTGGTCACCCACTCGGGAGCGGCGCCGCGCGAGGAGTACGGCGACCATCTCGGCATCTACGTCAGCGAGGTGACCTGGTGGCCGGCCAGGCCGCTGTGGTTCCTCCTCTGGTCCGGGGTCTTCGAGCGTCACCCGGGGCTGAGGTTCGGCGTGGCGGAGTCCGGCTGCTGGTGGCTGCCGAACCTGCTCTGGTTCATGGACCGGCTCTATCTGGGCGCCCACGGAGGCAAGAAGCTGTCCCCGTTCGCCGAGCTGAAGCGGCCGCCGAGCGAGTACCTGGACCGGCAGGTCTTCGTCTGCGCCACCAACACCAAGCGGCGCGAGCTGGCGCAGCGGTACGAGATCGGCGTGGACAACATCCTCTGGGGCTCCGACTTCCCGCACCCGGAGGGAACCTGGCCGAACACCCGGGCGTGGCTGCGCGACACCTTCCACGACATTCCGGTGGCGGAGACCCGCCGGATCCTGGGCCTGGCGGCGGCGGAGGTCTTCGGGTTCGACACGGGGAAGCTGGCGCCGGTCGCCCGCCGGATCGGCCCGACCCCGGCCGAGCTCGGCCAGTCGCCCGACCAGACGGCGGTGGAGGCCTCCTGGGCCCGCTCGCGGGAGGTCGGCCGCCACTGGCTGACCGAGCACGACTTCCCCGTCCTGGGAGTGAGCTGATGGACCGTTACACCGTCATCTCCGCGGACTGCCACGCCGGCGCGGACCTCCTCGACTACAAGCCGTACCTGGAGCAGAGGTACCACGACGACTTCGACGCCTGGGCGGCCGGCTATGTGAACCCGTACGAGGATCTGCTCGCCGACACCGCCGACCGCAACTGGAACTCCGGGCGCCGGCTGCGCGAGCTGGAGGCGGACGGGATCGTCGCCGAGGTCGTCTTCCCGAACACCATCCCGCCCTTCTTCCCCTCCGCCTCGCTGATGGCCCCACCGCCCACCCGCGAGGAGTTCGAGCGCAGATGGGCGGGGCTGCGGGCGCACAACCGCTGGCTGGCCGACTTCTGCGCCGAGGCGCCGGGCCGCAGGGCGGGCGTGGCGCAGATCCTCCTCAACGACGTCGACGAGGCGGTACGGGAGATCCGCCGGGCGAAGGAGGCGGGTCTCACCGGCGGGATCCTGCTGCCGGGCGCCCCGCCGGGCAGCGGCGTCCCCGAGCTCTACTCGCGGGTCTACGACCCGATCTGGGCGGTCTGCGCGGAGCTGGCGGTCCCGGTCAACCACCACGGCGGCTCGGCGTCGCCGCCGCTCGGCGACGAGCCCGCCGCGCGGGCGGTGTTCATGGTGGAGACGACCTGGTTCTCGCACCGGGCGCTGTGGCACCTGGTGTTCGGGGGCGCCTTCCGCCGCCACCCGGATCTGCGGCTCGTCCTGACGGAGCAGGGCTCGGGCTGGATCCCCGGGGTCATGGAGATGCTGGACTACTACCACGCCCGGCTGGTGGCCGCGGCCTCGCGGGCCGCCACCGCCGAGTCCAAGTTCGGCGCGGGCCTGGCCGAGTCCATGGGCAAGGGGCCCAGCGAGGTGTGGCGCGACAACTGCTTCGTCGGCGCGAGCTTCATGCGCCCGCACGAGGTGCCGCTGCGGGACCGGATCGGCCTCGACAAGATCATGTGGGGGAGCGACTACCCACACGACGAGGGCACCACGCCGTACTCCCGCGAAGGCCTCCGGATCGCCTACGCGGGGCTGCCGAGGGAGGAGGTCGCGGCGATGGTGGGCGGCAACGCGGCCCGCGTGTACGGCTTCGACCTGACCTTCCTGGACACCCTCGCGGCCGTCCACGGACCGGCCGTCGAGGAGATCGCCGAACCTCTGAAGGAGGTCCCGCCGGACGCGACCAGCCCCGCCTTCGCGCCGGGCGGGTCGGTCCGTGTCTGGTGACGGCACGGGTGAGACCCTCCCGGGGTGACTGACGCACCCCTCGACGACTCGGGCCACGACGCCGGCCTCGGCACCCGTCTCAACTGGCTCCGGGCCGCCGTGCTCGGAGCCAACGACGGAGTCGTCTCCACCGCAGGCCTCGTGGTGGGCGTCGCCGGCGCGACCGAGTCGAAGTCCACGCTCCTGACGGCGGGCCTGGCCGGCCTGCTCGCCGGCTCGATGTCGATGGCGGCGGGGGAGTACGTCTCGGTCTCCACCCAACGCGACTCCGAGAAGGCGGCCCTGGCGGAGGAGAAGCGCGAACTGCGGGAACAGCCGGAGGCCGAACTCGACGAGCTGACCGAGCTCTTGTCCTCCCGCGGCCTCACCCGTGACGTCGCCCGCGAGGCCGCCGAACAGCTCACCGAACGCGACGCGCTGCGCGCCCACGCGCGCGTGGAGCTGGGCATCGACCCCGACGAGCTCACCAACCCCTGGCACGCGGCCGCCGCCAGCTTCCTCGCCTTCACGGCCGGCGCCCTGCTCCCCCTCCTCGCGATCGTCCTGCCCCCCGCCTCGACCCGCCTCTGGATCACCGTCCTCTCCGTCCTGGCCGTCCTCGCCCTCACCGGCTGGTGGAGCGCCCGCCTGGGCGCGGCTCCGGCGCCCCGCGCCATGCTGCGCAACGTGGGGGGAGGGGCGCTGGCGATGGGGGTGACGTACGCGGCGGGGTCGCTGCTGGGGGCGGCGGGGGTGTGAGGAACCGCCTGCCTTGTCGGAAGGTGCCAAAGCTTGCTGACAAGGCGTCTCGCATACTTGTTGGTAACAACGTCTAGCCGCACCCCGACGCCCCCCTCTACCGTCATCGGCATGCCGAACCTGCCCGATGTCGTGCTGTGGTCCATACCCGCGTTCGTGCTGCTCACCGTGGTGGAGATGGTCAGCTACCGACTCCATCCCGACGAGGACGCCGCCGGATACGAGACCAAGGACGCCGCCACCAGCCTCGGCATGGGGATCGGCAGCCTCGTCTTCGACTTCCTCTGGAAGATCCCGATCGTCGCGATCTACACCGCCGTCTACGAGCTGACGCCGCTGCGCGTCCCCGTCCTGTGGTGGACGATCCCGCTGATGCTGCTCGCCCAGGACTTCTTCTACTACTGGCAGCACCGCGGACACCACGTCATCCGCATCCTGTGGGCCTGCCACGTCGTCCACCACAGCAGCCGCAAGTTCAACCTCACCACCGCCCTGCGCCAGCCCTGGACGAGCCTGACCTCCTGGCCCTTCTACCTGCCGATGATCGCCCTCGGCGTGCACCCGGCCGCCATCGCCTTCTGCTACTCCGTCAATCTCGTCTACCAGTTCTGGATCCACACCGAGCGCATCGGCAAGCTCCCCCGGCCCTTCGAGTACGTCCTCAACACGCCCTCCCACCACCGCGTCCACCACGCCTCCCAGGGCGGCTACCTGGACCGGAACTTCGGGGGCATCCTGATCATCTGGGACCGGATGTTCGGCTCCTGGGTGGGGGAGACCGACAAGCCCGTCTTCGGGCTCACCAAGAACATCGAGACCTACAACCCGCTGCGCGTCGCCACCCACGAGTACGCCGCCATCGCCCGCGACGTGCGCGCGGCGACCAGCTGGCGGGAGCGGGCCGGGCGGGTCTTCCGCGGGCCCGGCTGGCAGCCGGGGCCGCCCCCGGCTTCGGCTCCGGCTTCGGCTTCGGCTTCGAAGGGCACCACTCCGGAGCCCGCCGCGTGAGAAACCCCGCCTTTTCCCCCGCTTTCCCTCCCGCGCCTTCCTCCGCCCTCACCCCCCTCTCCCGCGCGCTCCTCGCCGCCTTCCTCCTCGCCGTCGCCGCCGACCTCGTCTCCCTCCTCGCCGGCGCCGACCTCGGCCACCGCATCGCCAAGCCGCTGCTCATGCCGCTGCTCGCCGCGTACGCCGCCACCCGGGGCGCCCCGAAGCCCCTCCTCGCGGCCCTCCTCCTCGGCTGGGGCGGGGACGTCTTCCTGCTCGTCGACGCCGACTGGGCCTTCCTCGTCGGCATGGGCTCCTTCGCCGCCGGACACGTCTGCTACCTGGCGCTGTTCGGGCGCGGGAGTACGCCGGTGCTCCTCGGCCTCGGATACGGCGCGGCGCTCGTGACCACCGTCGCCCTCCTCTGGCCCGACCTCCCCGCCGAGCTGCGCGTCCCCGTCGCCGGGTACTCGCTCCTGCTCACCGCCATGGCCTACAGGTCGAGCGCCCTGGGCCCGGCGGCCGCCGCCGGCGGGGCGCTCTTCCTGCTCTCCGACACCCTCATCGCGACCGGTGTCGCCGACTGGCCCCAGCTCCCCGTCCCCGACTTCTGGATCATGCTGACCTACCTCGCCGCCCAGTACCTGCTCACCACAGGGGTGCTGCAGGCGGAGTACGGTGAACGTCGTACGACCGACTGACAGCGAGGACCGTCCGCCATGCGCGCCACCACCATCCACGCCCCCTTCGACCTCCGCGTGGAGGAGGTGCCCGACCCGGTGATCAAGGACTCCACGGATGTCGTCCTGCGGGTCCTGCGCGCCTGCGTCTGCGGCAGCGACCTGTGGGCCTACCGGGGCGAGTCCGCCCGGCAGCCGGGACAGCGCATCGGCCACGAGTTCCTCGGCATCGTCGAGGAAGCGGGCCCCGACGTCACCGGCTTCGCCCCCGGCGACCTCGTCGTCGCCCCCTTCGTCTGGTCCGACGGCACCTGCGACTACTGCGCCGAGGGCCTGCACACCTCCTGCCCGCGGGGCGGCTTCTGGGGCTCCGTCGGCTCCGACGGCGGCCAGGGCGAGGCCGTCCGCGTCCCCTTCGCCGACGGCACGCTCGTCAAGCTCCCGGCCGACGCGGCCTCCGACGACCACCTGCTGACCGCGCTCCTCGCGCTCTCCGACGTCCTGGGCACCGGCCACCACGCCGCCCTCGGCGCCGGGGTCCGCAAGGGCTCCACCGTCGCGGTCGTCGGCGACGGCGCCGTCGGCCTGTGCGGTGTCCTCGCCGCCAAGCGCCTGGGCGCCGACCGGATCATCGCGCTCGGCCGTCACACCGCCCGTACCGACATCGCCCGCGCCTTCGGCGCCACCGATGTCGTCGCCGAGCGCGGCGAGGCCGCCGAGGCGGCCGTCCGGGAGCTGACCGGCGGTCAGGGCGCCCACGCCGTCATCGAGGCCGTCGGCACCGAGCAGTCGATGCGGACCGCCGTCGCCATCACCCGCGACGGCGGCTCCATCGGCTACGTCGGCGTCCCGCACGGCAGCGGTACCGGCGTCGACCTCTCCGTCATGTTCGACCGGAACATCGCGCTCCGCGGCGGTGTGGCGCCGGTCCGCGCGTACATCCCCGAACTGCTCCCCGACGTCCTCGACGGGACGATCGACCCGTCCCCGGTCTTCGACCTGACCGTCGGACTCGACGGCGTCCCCGGTGGCTACCAGGCGATGGACGAGCGCACCGCGCTCAAGGTGCTCGTCAAGCCGTGACCCACGCGGGGTCGTCCCCGCCCTGGATCCCCGGCGGGCGCGACCAGTCCGTCGGGCCGCCCTCGTACGTCACCGGCGACAGCGCGTGTCGCAGCCGTCCCAGCGGGCTGTCGGTCTCGGTCAGGTACGTCTCCGGCTCATAGCGGGGGAGCGCGTGGGTCAGGAAGTGGCCCGTCTGCGCGAGCGCCAGGCGTACGAGACGGGTGCCGCCGGCCCCGTCGACGGACTGCTCGGTCAGGGACCTGAGCACCGCTGCCGCCAGCAGATAGCCCGAGCCGTGGTCCAGGGCCTGGGCCGGCAGCGCCCCCGGCTGCTCCGCCGAGCCCTCGGTCACCGCGATCCCCGTGGCCACCTGCACCAGGCTGTCGAAGCCCCGCCGCCCGCCCCACGGGCCGTAGTCGCCCCAGGCCGACAGGTGGGCGATCACCAGGCCGGGCCGGTGGAGGCCGAAGCGGTCCAGGGCGCCGGGACGGTAGCCGGTGACCAGGACGTCGGCGGAGTCGAGGAGTTCGTCGAACGTCCGGCGGCCGGACCGGCTCTCCAGGTCCAGCGCGGCCGTCCGCTTCCCGAAGTCCGTGTCCGCGTGCTGGTCGGGCAGCTCGGGATTGCCCGGCGGATCGATCCGCAGCACGTCCGCGCCGAGCAGGGCGAGCGTGCGGGTGGCGACCGGCCCGGCGATGACCCGGGTCAGGTCCAGCACCCGCAGCGGCCCCGAACCCCCCGGCCCAGAACCCCCCGGCCCGGAACGCCGCCTCGGCGGGGCCTCGTCGAGCCGCTCCCTGGTGAGCACCGGCCGCGCCGCCACCTCCCGGCCCTGCTCGTGGGCGGCCCACTCCTCCGGCGTCCGCAGGGCGACCGCCAGACCTCCGGCCGCGTACACCGCCGTCTCGACCTCGACGGCCGTCCGCCCGGCGACGGCCTCCTGGACGGCCTCCACCGACTCCCCGCGCACACCAAGCGCCGCAAGCAGCGCCGCCCGGTGGTGCGGATAGTTGGCGTGCGTACGGATCCAGCCGTCGGAGGCGCGCCAGAAGCGCGACAGCGGCGCGAAGTTCACCGGGGCCCGCCCGTCCACCCGGAGGTGACGCTCACTCACGAACGCCGTGGCCACCGCCCCGTCGTCCACCCGTACCCGCGCCGAGAGCCCCGCCCGTTCCACCGCGGCGAGACCCGCGACCGCTACCGTGGCCCGGGCCAGGTCCATCACCGGCAGCCGGGCGGGCAGCAGCCCCGAAGGCCCGCCGTACGACACCCGGTCGAGCAGGGCGGGATCGCCGCCCAGAGCCGACCACAGCAACTCCGTACCCGTACGCACTGTGTTGTCCATGGGCGCATGATGGCACCGCGTGCCAAGCGCGAGGGCCCTGGCGTGGCGCACCACACCAGGGCCCCTGAAGAGACCTGCCCGAGCGTTACCTACGGACGGCGTCGAGAGCGTCGACGAGACCCGCGCCGTAGAAGCCGTTCTTGTTCACGCCGCCCTCGCAGACCGCGTCGACGGTGCCGTTGCCGTCGATGTCGTACGGGTTCGTGCAGGCGCGGTCGTCGGCCTGCGCGTACAGCAGCGCCTTGAGCGCCGCCGGGCTCGCGTACGGGTGGGTGGACTTCAGCAGCGCGAGGACGCCCGCCGCGTGCGGCGCGGCCATCGACGTACCGGCCTTGTAGTTGTAGCCGCCCTTGACCGTGGTCGACAGGATGCGACCGTTGACCGCCGGGGCGGCCGGGGTCTGGTACTCCGTACGGTCGCCACCGGGCGCCGCGATGTCCACGACCCCCAGGCCGTAGTTGGAGTACGAGGCCTTCAGGTCCTTCGCGCCCGTGGCGGAGACCGTGACCACGCCCGGCAGCATCGCCGGGTAGTCCAGGCACTCCCGCGGGTCGATGACCCGGGTCACCGGCGTGGTGTCGTTCGGGCTGGTGACGTCCGTGATCTCGTCCGCCGCCAGGTCCATCTTCGAGTTGCCGGCCGCCGCGACGTTGACCGTGCCCTTGCGCTCCGCGTAGCGGGACGCGCGGGTGACGGCCTCGATCAGGGCCTTCTGGTCGGCGTCGTTCTTGCACGCGAACAGCCACGGGTCGGTGTAGTAGCTGTTGTTCGTGATGTCGACGCCGTGCTCGGCCGCCCACACGAAGCCGCAGACCACGGCCTCGGTGTAGAAGAAGCCGTCCGGGGTGGAGACCTTGATGCCCGAGACCTTCACGCCCGGCGCGACACCGGTGACGCCGATGCCGTTCTTGGCGGCGGCGATCGTACCGGCGACATGCGTACCGTGGTCGCTCTCGCCCGGGTTGGGGCGCCACGAGCCCGGCGTCGTGTCCGGCGCGCCGGTGACGCAGTTGGCCGAGGCCGCGGCGTCGAAGTTCGGCGCCAGGTCCGGGTGGGTGTCGTCGACACCCGTGTCGATGACGCCGACCGTCACCTTGCTGCTGCCGAGCGTCTTCTGGTGGGCCTTGTCCGCCTTGATGGCCGGGAGGTCCCACTGCAGCGGCTCCAACGGGTCCTGCCCGTCGGTGGCGCCGGCCGCGGCGGCCGTGGCCTCGGCCGCGGTGAGCGCCTGGCCGCCCTCGCCGACGGAGGTGTCGGTCTGGACGGAGAGCGGCGCGGTACGCGTCGAACCGGCCGACACGACGCCCCGGGCCTGACGGATCGTCTTCGCGAACTCCGGGTTCTGCGAGTGGACGACGATCACGCCTATCTGGTCATAGGAGATGACCACGGTGCCGCCGGCGGCGGCTATCGCCTTCTTCACCGACGCGGCCGTCCAGCGGCCACCCTCGATGTTCACGACGTACGACAGCTTGGGACCGTCGGTCGAGACGGCGGCCGTCGCCGGGGCGTCGCTCAGTTCCGCGGCGGATGCGCCGGTCGGAAGGAAGCCGAGCGAGGCCGTGAGCGCGAGACCGGCAGGCAGAGCGAGTACTCGGCCGCGTCTCGATCCCAGATGAGCCATGGGTTCTCCACATCATCCGTATGTACTGCCCGAACGCCGGTTGCGCGCGGGCAGGTGCATGACGAGTGAAGCTATCGCTGATCATCCCGGCCCTTCAATGAGTTGAGACGACTTGATACAGAACCGGAGGAAGATCCAGGGAAGATCCGAAGAAGATCCGGGGGAAGAAAAAATCCGGGGTGAACCGCGTCGCCCCGCCCTCCGTGCCGTTGTGCAGGGGAGGAGCTCCCTTCGGAGCCCCGCACCCCACCCCCCAGCGAGGCCCCTTTGTCCATGCCCACCGCACCCGCGTCGCGAGGA
This sequence comes from Streptomyces sp. NPDC015346, assembly GCF_043078785.1. Taxonomy (NCBI): domain Bacteria; kingdom Bacillati; phylum Actinomycetota; class Actinomycetes; order Kitasatosporales; family Streptomycetaceae; genus Streptomyces; species Streptomyces sp. NPDC015346. The sequence goes on from NZ_JBIBTW010000001.1 coordinate 1,281,864, forward strand.
GATTCCGTGGCTACCGATGCACCGCCGCCGCCCAGAAGCGGAACGGAGACCGAACCCGGTCCCGTCCAGCCCACGACCGAGGCCTTCGTCGAGGTGCAGGAGAGTGCGGAATTCGGCGAACTGCGCCGCACGTACCGCTCCTTCGCCTTCCCCCTGACGATCGCCTTCATCGCCTGGTACCTGCTGTACGTGCTGCTCTCCAACTACGCGGGCGGCTTCATGGGGACCAGGCTCTTCGGCAACATCAACGTGGCGCTCGTCCTCGGCCTCGGCCAGTTCGCCACCACCTTCCTCATCGCCTGGCTCTACTCGCGGCACGCGGCCGACCGCCTCGACCCGAAGGCGGAGGCCATCAAGGCCCGGATGGAGGCCGACGCGTGAACAGCTTCTTCGAGACCGTGTCGCTGGCGGCGGACAACGCGACCAGCGAGCACCGCCCGCTGATCATCACCCTCTTCGGCGCCTTCGTCGTCGCCACCCTCTTCATCACCGTCTGGGCCGGCCGCCAGACCAAGAGCGCCGCCGACTTCTACGCCGGCGGCCGCCAGTTCACCGGCTTCCAGAACGGCCTCGCCATCTCCGGCGACTACATGTCCGCCGCGTCCTTCCTCGGCATCGCCGGCGCCATCGCCCTCTTCGGCTACGACGGCTTCCTCTACTCGATCGGCTTCCTGGTCGCCTGGCTGGTCGCCCTGCTCCTGGTCGCCGAGCCGCTGCGCAACTCCGGCCGCTTCACCATGGGCGACGTCCTCGCCTACCGGATGCGCCAGCGCCCGGTCCGTACCGCCGCCGGCACCTCCACCATCGTCGTGTCGATCTTCTACCTGCTCGCGCAGATGGCCGGCGCGGGCGTGCTCGTCTCGCTGCTCCTCGGCATCACCAGCGACGGCGGCAAGGTCGCCATCGTCGCGCTGGTCGGCGTCCTGATGATCGTGTACGTCACCATCGGCGGCATGAAGGGCACCACCTGGGTGCAGATGGTCAAGGCCGTCCTGCTCATCGCGGGCACGCTCCTGATCACCTTCCTCATCCTGCTGAAGTTCAACTTCAACCTCTCCGACCTGCTGGGCGCGGCGGCCACCAACAGCGGCAAGGGCTCGGCGTTCCTCGAGCCCGGGCTCAAGTACGGGGCCACCGGCATCTCGAAGCTGGACTTCATCTCGCTCGGCATCGCGCTCGTCCTCGGCACCGCGGGGCTGCCGCACATCCTGATCCGCTTCTACACGGTGCCGACCGCCAAGGCCGCCCGTAAGTCGGTCAACTGGGCCATCGGCATCATCGGCGCCTTCTACCTGATGACGATCGTGCTGGGCTTCGGCGCCGCCGCCCTGCTCAAGAACAGCGACATCATCGCCTCCAACAAGGCGGGCAACACGGCCGCGCCCCTGGCGGCCCTGGAGATCGGCGGCGGCGCGGGCTCGACCGGCGGAGCGATCCTGCTCGCGGTCATCTCGGCCGTCGCCTTCGCCACCATCCTCGCCGTGGTCGCCGGGCTGACCCTGGCCTCGTCCTCCTCCTTCGCGCACGACATCTACGCGAACGTCATCCGGCGCGGAAAGGCCACGGAGAAGGAGGAGGTGCGCGCCGCCCGCTGGGCGACCGTCCTCATCGGCGTCGTCTCGATCGCGCTCGGCGCGCTCGCCCGCGATCTGAACGTCGCCGGCCTGGTCGCCCTCGCCTTCGCGGTCGCGGCCTCCGCCAACCTGCCGACGATCCTCTACAGCCTCTTCTGGAAGCGGTTCACCACCCAGGGCGCGCTCTGGTCGATCTACGGCGGTCTGATCTCCTCGGTCGTGCTGGTGCTGTTCTCGCCGGTGGTCTCCGGCAAGCCGACCTCGATGTTCAAGAACGTGGACTTCTACTGGTTCCCCCTGGAGAACCCGGGCCTCGTCTCCATCCCGCTGGGCTTCCTGCTCGGCTGGCTCGGCTCGCTCCTCTCCAAGGAGGAGCCGGACAAGGGCAAGTACGCGGAACTCGAGGTCAAGTCCTTGACCGGTGTCGGAGCGCACTGAACCGTATACGGTAGGCGATCACCGCCCGGCCGCGTCGTAGAGTTCTACGACGCGGCCGTGCCGGTCCTCGTGACAATCGTCCATGCTCGTTGTCGGTGCCTTCACGTAGGCTCGGAGCATACGGATTCCGGTAGACAGGGAGGGGGCCCACAGTGCTCATCGACACCTACGGCCGTGTGGCCACTGACCTGCGTGTCTCACTCACCGACCGGTGCAATCTGCGCTGCACGTACTGCATGCCCGAAGAGGGGCTGCAGTGGCTGGCCAAGCCCGATCTGCTGACCGACGACGAGATCGTCCGGCTGATACGGATCGCGGTCACCGACCTCGGTGTCACGGAAGTCCGCTTCACCGGCGGCGAGCCCCTGCTCCGCCCCGGCCTGGTCGGCATCGTCGAGCGCTGCGCCGCCCTGGAGCCCCGCCCCAGGATGTCCCTGACCACCAACGGCATCGGGCTCAAGCGCACGGCGGCCGCCCTGAAGGCCGCCGGCCTGGACCGGGTCAACGTCTCGCTCGACACCCTGCGGCCCGAGGTCTTCAAGACCCTCACGCGCCGCGACCGCCACCACGACGTCCTCGACGGCATGGCCGCCGCCCGCGAGGCCGGCCTCACCCCGGTCAAGGTCAACGCGGTCCTGATGCCCGGGCTCAACGACGACGAGGCCCCCGACCTGCTTGCCTGGGCGGTGGAGAACGACTACGAACTGCGCTTCATCGAGCAGATGCCGCTCGACGCCCAGCACGGCTGGAAGCGCGACGGCATGATCACCGCCGGGGACATCCTCGAGTCGCTGCGCACCCGCTTCACCCTGACCCCCGAGGGCGCCGACGAGCGCGGCTCGGCCCCCGCCGAGCGCTGGGTCGTCGACGGCGGACCGCACACCGTCGGTGTCATCGCCTCCGTCACCCGCCCCTTCTGCCGGGCCTGCGACCGGACCCGCCTCACCGCGGACGGCCAGGTGCGCACCTGCCTGTTCGCCACCGAGGAGACCGACCTGCGGGCCGCGCTGCGCGCGGCGGAGCCGGGCGAGGCGTCCGACGCGGAGATCGCCCGGATCTGGAAGCTGGCGATGTGGGGGAAGAAGGCCGGTTCCGGCCTGGACGACCCGAGCTTCCTCCAGCCGGAGCGCCCGATGTCAGCGATCGGCGGCTGAGCCGGCCGAGCCGGCCGCGTCCCACTCCGCGAGCGGGACGACGTCCTTGAGGAACCCTCGTACACCGAGGAACTGCGAGAGATGCTCGCGGTGCTCCTCGCAGGCGAGCCACGTCTTGCGACGCTCCGGCGTGTGCAGCTTGGGGTTGTTCCACGCCAGGACCCACACCGCGTCGGCGCGGCAGCCCTTGGCTGAACAGATCGGGGTTTCGTCGCTCACCGGATTGATCACGGTTCATTGTCCAACAAAGGGCGACGCCGAGCAGCCACGGGGGGAGCTGCCCGGCGTCGGTCCGTCGCTCCGACGGGGGATGCGGAGCGCGTAGGAAGTATGTCACGGCCCATGGGGTGTGGTGCACCGGAACTTCATGATTGATCTGAGCTTTTCTTGAGCTTTTCGAGCCCTTGGATGATCAACTCTGTCCGGACGGGCGTTCCGTGCTGGCTTCCGCGAAGCTCTCACCGGCATCCAGTGCCGGATGCTCCTGCGGTGCGACGTACGTGGAGGGCAGCGACGGCGCCTTCTCCCGCCCCGCGTTCGCGATCACCACGGAGATGTACGGGAGCACGCCACCGAGCACCAGCGCCACGATCGCCACATGGCGCTCGACGTTCCACAGGACGGCGGCCGCGATCACGGCCAGCGTCCGTATCGACATCGAGATCACATACCGCCGCTGCCGGCCGCGCACGTCGTCGGCGAGGCTCTGGCGCGCCTCGGTGATCCGGAAAACCTCGGTTTCGCCATGCTTCCGCATCACATTCCACCACCCGGCAGCCACGCCGGACTTTCCCCGGTCCGGACCTTCTTCCACGGTACGCCCGCCGTCCGACGGCGACGAGACCGGGTCACGTATGGCGCTGTCCGACATGCGCCGCGTCGCGGGCGGCCCGAGACTGGGGCCACATGCGCAGATTGCGCCGCATGAGGAGGCGATCATGAGTTGGTTGTGGGCGATCATCGTGGGTTTGGTACTCGGCCTGATCGCCAAGGCGATCCTGCCGGGGAAGCAGCAGATCCCCCTGTGGCTGACGACCGTTTTCGGAATTCTCGGCAGCGTGCTCGGCAACGCCGTCGCGACCTGGATCGGCGTCAACGAGACCAAGGGCATCGACTGGACACGGCACCTGCTCCAACTCATCGGCGCCGTCGCCGTGGTGGGCGTCGGCGACATGCTGTGGGCCTCGATCAGAGGAAACAGACAGCGCGCCTGAGCCCGGCACGGGCCGACAGGACGCAAGGCGGAGGCCCGGTACACGCTCCACGCGCGCACCGGGCCTCCGCCTTCGTCCTGCCGATGGCCCCGGGCCCCCGGGCGTCAGCCCTCGGCGCCGACCTCGATCGCCGCCAGGTTCTTCTTGCCCCGGCGCAGCACCAGCCAGCGGCCGTGCAGCAGCTCGTCCGCCGACACCTCGGCGTCCTCGGCGGTGACCTTCACGTTGTTCACGTACGCCCCGCCCTCCTTCACCGTGCGGCGCGCCGCCGACTTGCTCGGCGCCAGACCGACCTCGGTGAAGAGGTCCACGACCTGCCCGAGCTCCGCCACGCGCGCGTGCGGCAGCTCGGAGAGCGCGGCCGCCAGCGTCGCCTCGTCCAGCTCGGCCAGGTCGCCCTGCCCGAACAGCGCCTTCGAGGCGTTGATGACGGCGGCGCACTGCTCGGCGCCGTGCACCAGCGTCGTCAGCTCCTCGGCGAGCGCCCGCTGAGCCGTACGGGCCTGCGGCCGCTCGGCCGTGACCTGCTCCAGCTCCTCGAGCTCCGCGACGGACTTGAAGGACAGGATCCGCATGTACTTCGAGATGTCCCGGTCGTCCACGTTCAGCCAGAACTGGTAGAACGCGTACGGCGTGGTCATCTCCGGGTCCAGCCAGACGGCCCCGCCCTCGGTCTTGCCGAACTTGGTCCCGTCCGCCTTCGTCATCAGCGGCGTCGCCAGCGCGTGCACGACCGCGTCCGGCTCCAGGCGGTGGATCAGGTCCAGGCCGGCCGTGAGGTTGCCCCACTGGTCGCTGCCGCCCTGCTGCAGCACACAGCCGTAGCGGCGGTACAGCTCCAGGAAGTCCATGCCCTGCAGCAGCTGGTAGCTGAACTCGGTGTAGCTGATGCCCTGCTCGGACTCCAGCCGCCGGGCCACCGAGTCCTTGGTCAGCATCTTGTTGACCCGGAAGTGCTTGCCGATGTCCCGGAGGAACTCGATCGCCGTCATCCCGGCGGTCCAGTCCAGGTTGTTCACCATGATCGCCGCGTTCTCCCCCTCGAAGGAGAGGAACGGCTCGATCTGGCCACGCAGCCGGTTCACCCAGTTCGCGACCGTCTCCGGGTCGTTCAGGGTGCGCTCGGCGGTCGGCCGCGGGTCACCGATCTGACCGGTGGCCCCGCCGACCAGCGCCAGCGGCCGGTGACCGGCCTGCTGGAGCCGGCGGACGGTGAGCACCTGGACCAGGTGACCGACGTGAAGACTGGCCGCGGTCGGGTCGAAACCGCAATAGAACGTGACGGGACCGTCCGCGAGAGCCTTGCGCAAGGCGTCCTCGTCGGTGGACTGGGCGAAGAGCCCGCGCCACTTCAGCTCGTCGACGATGTCCGTCACGATTTTCGGTCTCCTTGATTGATGGTCGTCACGCCGTACTCAGTCTAGGCGGGTCATACGCCCTTGCTGACCGAGCTCATGTTGAAGTCCGGCACCCGCAGCGCCGGCATCGCCGCCCTGGTGAACCAGTCGCTCCACTCACGCGGCAGCGTCTTCTCCGTCCGACCCGCCTCCGAGGCACGCGACAGCAGGTCCACCGGCGACTCGTTGAACCGGAAGTTGTTCACCTCGCCGACCACCTCGCCCTTCTCGACGAGGTAGACGCCGTCCCGGGTCAGCCCCGTCAGCAGCAGCGTCGCCGGATCGACCTCGCGGATGTACCAGAGGCAGGTCAGCAGCAGGCCGCGCTCCGTGGAGGCCACCATCTCCTCCAGCGAGCGCTCCCCGCCGCCGTCGAGGATCAGGTTCCCGGCTCCCGGCGCCAACGGCAAGCGAGTAAGCGCCGCCGTGTGCCGGGTGGTGATCAGGTGCTCCAGCCGGCCCTCCCGTACCCAGTCCGTCCTCGACAACGGCAGACCGTTGTCGAAGACGGAGGAGTCGTCGCTCGAGGAGTGCGCGATGACGAACGGCGCCGACTCCAGACCCGGCTCGTTCGGGTCGCTGCGCAGCGTCAGCGGCAGCGGGGAGAGGGTCTCGCCGAGACGGGTCCCGCCGCCCGGCTTGGAGAAGACCGTGCGGCCCTCCACCGCGTCCCGGGCCATGGAGGACCACAGCTGGTAGATCAGCAGGTCGGCCACGGCGGTGGGCGGCAGCAGCGTCTCGTACCGCCCGGCCGGCAGCTCGATCCTGCGCTCCGCCCAGCGCAGCCGCTGCGCCAGGTCCGCGTCGAGCGCGGCCGGGTCGACGTCCTTGAAGTCCCGGGTGGAGCGCCCGGCCCAGGCGGAGCGGGAGCGGTCGGGGGACTTGGCGTTCAGCTCCAGGGTGCCGTTGGGCTGGTCGTGCCGGAGCCGCAGGCCCGTCGAGGTGCCGAGGTAGGTCGAGGTCAGCTGGTGGTGGGCGAAGCCGTACAGCTCACGGCCGCCGGCGCGGGCGCGGGCGAAGGCCTCGCCGAGCGCCGGGGCGAAGTCGGTGAAGACGGCGGAGCTGGTCTCGGCCGGCGCGTCCCGGAAGTCGGGGGAGGGGTCGATCCCCTCGACCAGCGGCTGGGCGTCCTCGGCGGGACCCGCGGCCCGGGCGGCCGCCTCCGCGGCGCGTACCAGCGGCTCCAGGTCGTCGGCGGTGACGGCGGAGCGCGAGACGACCCCGGAGGCCGTGCCCTCGGAGCCGTCGACGGTCGCGATGACGGTGAGGGTCCTGCCGCGGGTCACGCCGTTGGTGGTCAGCGCGTTGCCGGCCCAGCGCAGATTGGCGGAGGACTCCTCGTCGGCGATGACGACACACCCGTCCGCGCGGGACAGCTCCAGGGCCCGCTCGACGATCTCGTACGGCTTGCTGACGCGGCTCATCGACCGGCCTCCTGCGTGGTGTTCAGAATGTTGACGCCGCGGAACAGGGCGGAGGGGCAGCCGTGGGAGACCGCCGCGACCTGGCCGGGCTGGGCCTTGCCGCAGTTGAACGCGCCGCCGAGGACGTAGGTCTGCGGGCCGCCGACCTTCTCCATCGACCCCCAGAACTCGGTCGTCGTCGCCTGGTACGCGACGTCCCGCAGCTGACCGGCCAGCCTGCCGTTCTCGATGCGGAAGAAGCGCTGCCCGGTGAACTGGAAGTTGTAGCGCTGCATGTCGATCGACCACGACCGGTCGCCGACCACGTAGATGCCGCGCTCCACACCCCCGATCAGATCCTCCGTGGACAGACCGCCCGGATCCGGCTGGAGGGAGACGTTCGCCATCCGCTGCACCGGCACGTGCGAGGGGGAGTCCGCGTACGCGCACCCGTTGGACCGCCCCAGACCCGTGAGCTTCGCGATCCGCCGGTCCAGCTGGTAGCCGACGAGCGTGCCGTCCTTCACCAGGTCCCAGCTCTGCGCCTCGACGCCCTCGTCGTCGTACCCGATCGTCGCGAGCCCGTGCTCGGCGGTGCGGTCACCCGTCACGTTCATGATCGACGAGCCGTACGCCAACTTCCCCAGCTGGTCGAAGGTGGCGAACGAGGTCCCGGCGTAGGCCGCCTCGTAACCGAGCGCCCGGTCCAGCTCGGTGGCGTGGCCGATCGACTCGTGGATCGTCAGCCAGAGGTTCGACGGATCGACGACCAGGTCGTACGTCCCCGCCTCCACGCTCGGCGCCCGCATCTTCTCGGCGAGCAGCTCCGGGATCCGCTCCAGCTCCGCGTCCCAGTCCCAGCCGGTGCCGGTGAGGTACTCCCAGCCCCGGCCGACCGGCGGTGCGATCGTCCGCATCGAGTCGAACTCGCCGGTCGTCCCGTCGACGGCGACCGCGGTGAGCTGCGGGTGGAGCCGGACACGCTGCTGGGTGGTGACGGTGCCCGCCGTGTCCGCGTAGAACTTGTTCTCATGGACCGTCAGCAGCGACGCGTCCACATGCGCCACCCCCTCCGCCCGCAGCAGCCGAGCGCTCCACTCCGCGAGCAGCCCGGTCTTCTCGGCGTCGGGAATGTCGAAGGGATCGATCTCGTACGAGGAGATCCAGGTCTTGTCCGCGTGCACCGGTTCCTCGGCGAGCTCCACCCTCTCGTGGGACCCCGCCGCCGCGATCACCTTCGCGGACAGCTTCGCCATGGCGACGGCCTGCGAGGCGACCCGCGCGGCCCCGTCCATGGTCAGGTCGACCCCGGAGGCGAACCCCCAGGCCCCGCCGTGCACCACCCGCACCGCGTACCCGAGGTCCGTGAGGTCCGAGGACCCCGATGGCTTGGCGTCCCGCAGCCGCCAGGAGGCGGCGCGCACCCGCTCCAGGCGGAAGTCGGCATGGTCGGAGCCGAGGGCACGCGCGCGTGCGAGCGCCGCGTCGGCGAGCGCCCGCAGCGGCAGCGCCGTGAAGGCCGCGTCGATGGAATGAGGCACGAATGTCTCCTGTCGTCTGAGACCGGTCGACCCCGATCATGTCGCGCTTTGGGTCGCGACGCCCACGTCTTTCTGTAGGGACCCGACAGTGGCATGCGGATGCCACTGTCAGGGCCCGATTCCTCGGGGAAGGGTCCGGACCGATAGGTTTTCGGTAACCACACCGCTATCGAAAGGGTGATCCGTTGAGCCGCTCGGTTCTCGTCACCGGAGGAAACCGGGGCATCGGCCTCGCGATCGCCCGCGCGTTCGCCGAGGCCGGCGACAAGGTTGCCGTCACCTACCGCTCCGGCGAGCCGCCGGCCGTCCTGACCGAGTTGGGCTGCCTCGCCGTCAGGTGCGACATCACCGACTCCGAGCAGGTGGAGCAGGCGTACAAGGAGATCGAGGAGAAGCACGGCCCGGTGGAGGTGCTGGTCGCCAACGCCGGTGTCACCAAGGACCAGCTCCTCATGCGGATGTCCGAGGAGGACTTCACCTCCGTCCTCGACACCAACCTCACCGGCACCTTCCGGGTCGTCAAGCGTGCCAACCGCGGCATGCTGCGCGCCAAGAAGGGCCGCGTCGTCCTGATCTCCTCGGTGGTCGGACTCCTCGGCTCGGCGGGGCAGGCCAACTACGCCGCCTCCAAGGCCGGCCTGGTCGGCTTCGCCCGTTCCCTGGCCCGCGAGCTCGGCTCGCGCAACATCACGTTCAATGTCGTCGCGCCCGGATTTGTCGACACCGACATGACCAAGGTGCTCACCGAGGAGCAGCGCTCGGGCATCGTGTCCCAGGTGCCGCTCGGCCGCTACGCGCAGCCCGAGGAGATCGCCGCCGCGGTGAAGTTCCTCGCCTCGGACGACGCTTCGTACATCACTGGAGCCGTCATCCCGGTTGACGGCGGATTGGGCATGGGGCACTGAGACCATGACGAACACTGGCGGAATCCTCGAGGGCAAGCGCATCCTCATCACCGGTGTGCTGATGGAGTCCTCCATCGCCTTCCACGCCGCGAAGCTGGCCCAGGAGCAGGGCGCGGAGATCATCCTCACCGCCTGGCCGCGGCCGACGCTGACCGAGCGCATCGCCAAGAAGCTGCCGCAGCCCGACAAGGTCAAGGTCCTGGAGCTCGACGTCTCCAACGACGAGCACCTCGCGCGCCTGGAGGGCCAGGTCCGCGAGCACCTGGGCGACCGCCTGGACGGCGTCGTCCACTCCATCGGCTTCGCGCCGCAGGACGCGCTCGGCGGCAACTTCCTGAACACGCCGTTCGAGTCGGTCGCCACGGCCATGCACGTCTCGGCCTTCTCGCTGAAGTCCCTGACCATGGCCGTGCTGCCGCTGATGAGCGAGGGCGGCTCGGTCGTCGGCCTCACCTTCGACGCGCAGTTCGCCTGGCCGCAGTACGACTGGATGGGCCCGACCAAGGCCGCCCTGGAGGCCACCAGCCGCTACATGGCCCGTGACCTCGGCAAGCAGAACATCCGCTGCAACCTGGTCTCGGCCGGCCCGCTCGGCTCGATGGCTGCCAAGTCCATCCCGGGCTTCGGCGAGCTGGCGAGCGTCTGGGACAGCCGTTCCCCGCTGGAGTGGGACCTGTCCGACCCGGAGCCGGCGGGCCGCGCCATCGTGGCGCTGCTCTCCGACTGGTTCCCGAAGACGACCGGCGAGATCATCCACGTCGACGGCGGACTGCACGCGATCGGCGCCTGAGCAGGCTTTTCGGCGTACGACGTACGGCGTACGAAGGCCGGGAGCCCGTCCCCACGGGGGCGGCCTCCCGGCCTTCGCCGTGCGCGGGCCTCCTCCGACTCCTCGGACCTCTTCTCGCTTCCTCCCGAGTCGAAAAGTCCGGCGAACCACCCCAGACTGGATCGGAGCGTGACATTCCAGCTACTGGCGGGGAGGAGGTACGGGTATGCGCGCGCTTCCTCGCAGGGCCGCCGCCCTCGCCTCGGTCGCCGCTCTGCTCGCCGGGGTCGCCGTCGCCGCCGAGGTCCGTGCCGCTCCGGCTCCCCCGCAGGACCCCGTGGCCCCCGTCGCCCCGGTCGCCGTGGAACCCGAGAACTTCGGCGCCTCCTGCCGGACGGATGTGGAGGGCTCCCGGGTCACCGCGTACTGCCACAACCCCTATCCCGGCACCGACCGCGTCCGTCTGCACGTCGAATGCGACCGCTGGTGGGACGTGGACACCGACAGCGCCCCCGTCGACGTGGCCCCGACCGCCTATGTCCGGCTGTACGGGCGCTGCTGGAAGGAGGTCCGCTCGGCCTGGCTGACCCACGAGCCGGCCGATGCGCCTCCGGGAGCCCCCGGGGAGCCGCCTTCCGAGGCGTCTGAGGCGTCTGAGGCGTCTGAGGTGTCCGAGGTGTCCGAGGCGTCCGAGGGCTCCGATGTCGCCGAGCCGGCTATTCCGGCCCCAGGTCCCTGAGGCACATGAACGGATACCCGGCCGCCTCCGCCGCCGCCGTCTCCGCGTCGCCCTCCCGGATCGCCTCCACCAGTCGCGTGTGGTCCATGTGATGCTCCGGCCGCAGGTCCTGGCCCAGGTCGTCGCGCAGCCACTCCCGCAGGACGTGCCCGAGGTCGGCGTACAGCTCGGTCAGCACGTCGTTGTGCGAGGCGACCACCACCGCGTGGTGGAAGGCGCCGTCCGCCGTCACGAAGCGCTCGGTGTCCCCGGAGGCCCACGCCTCCTCGCGCCCCGCGAGCAGGGTGTCCAGCTGCTTCAGGTCCCGCTCGGTGCGCCGTCGGGCCGCGAGCCGGGCCGCCGAGGACTCCAGCGTCGAGCGCAGCTCGGCGATGTGCCGCGGGTCGGACCCGGCGAACCGCCGGTGCATGACCCCCGCCAGCTCGCTGGTCGCGACGACGTACGTGCCGGATCCCTGCCGGATGTCGAGCAGGCCGTTGTGGGCGAGCGCGCGGACCGCCTCGCGCACGGTGTTGCGGGCGACGCCCAGTTGCTCGACCAGTTCCGGTTCCGTCGGGATCCGTGACCCCACCGGCCATTCGCCGGAGGTGATCTGGTTCCGCAGCTCCGTGATCACCTGATCGGAGAGCCCGGATCGCCGGGGGGAGCCGAGCGCCATGGTGCACCTTCTCTGTGGTTCCCCGAGTCGTTCGGGACGGTTCGGGACTGGTGTGAATTGGTTTCGGATTGGACAACCAATCATCCCATGATTCTATGATGTCTCTCATGCCTGACGAGCCGCAGACCCTCGAAACCGCCGCACCCGCGGCCGCCCGCGCCTCCTCACCGGCCACCACGGTGGGAGATTCTCCCGTACAGGGCCCGCCCACCGTCTGGATCGCCCGGCTCGTCGTCGTCGGGCTCGTGCTCGCCGCACTCAACCTCCGCCCCGCCATCACCAGCCTCGGCGCCCTGCTCGAAGAGGTCCGCACCGGCCTCCACATGAGCGGCAGCGTCGCCGGAGTCCTCACCTCCGTCCCCCCGCTCTGCTTCGCGATCTTCGGCATCACCGCCCCGCGCCTCGCCCGCCGCTTCGGCCCCGCCGCCGTCGTCTGCGCCGGCATGGCCGCGATCTTCGCGGGACTCGCCGTCCGCCCCTTCGCCTCCGGCACCGCCGGCTTCCTCGCCGCCAGCGCCCTCGCCCTCATGGGCATCGCCGTCAGCAACGTCCTGATGCCCGTCATCGTCAAGCGGTACTTCCCCGACCGCGTCGGCACCATGACCGGCCTCTACTCCATGGCGCTCGCCCTCGGCACCTCCCTGGCCGCCGCCGCGACCGTGCCCATGACCGAGGCGCTCGGCGGCGGTTGGCGCACCGGCCTCGGCCTCTGGGCGGTCCTCGCCGCCTTCGCCGTCCTGCCCTTCGTCCCGCTGCTGCGCGACCGGGGAGCGCACTCCGCGACGAGCGCCTCCGCCGTCCCGGCCCAGGGGAGGCCGTCGATCCGGCCGGCGCCGCCGCTGCGGATCACCCGCAGCCGCACCGCCTGGGCCCTCGGCGCCTTCTTCGGCCTCCAGGCCACCGGCGCGTACATCACCATGGGCTGGATGCCGCAGATCTTCCGGGACGCCGGCGTCCCGGCCGGCACCGCCGGCGTGCTCCTCGCCGTGACGATGGTGATGGGTGTGCCGCTCGCCTTCGTCATCCCGCGCCTCGCCACCCGGCTCAAGAACCAGGGACCGATCGCCGTCGCCCTCGCCCTGTGCGGCCTGGCCGGTTACACCGGCCTCTATCTCGCGCCCGCCGCGGGCGCCTGGGCCTGGGCGCTCCTCCTCGGCGTCTCCAACTGCGCCTTCCCGCTCGCCCTCACCATGATCGGCATGCGCTCGCGCACCGGCTCCGGCGTGGTCCGGCTCTCCGCCTTCGCGCAGAGCGTCGGCTACCTCATCTCCATTCCGGGCCCGCTCCTGGTCGGCGTCCTCTACCAGCACAGCGGCGGCTGGGGCCTACCCATCGCCCTGATGGCCGGGCTGATGCTGCCCCAGATGGCGGTCGGCGTCCTCGCCGGAAGGGACCGGACCGTCGAGGACGAATGCTGAGATGCGAGACTGGCCCCATGCCAGTGCTCGACCCGAACCCCCAGAACGGCCAGAAGAAGCTCCTCATCGTGCTCGGCGCGATGCTCGGCATCACGGTCGTCATCGCCGTCATCGCCTCGATCGCCTCACCGTGACACCTCCCCCTACCCCGCTTCCGCCGGGGTAGGGCCAACCCGCTGTCCCCTAGGGGGTGAGTGTCAGGGTGAAGTGGGTGGATCACCGGATGGGACGGACCTCGCCCGGTCCGTACGTTGGACTCATCGCGGCAACGGCCGCGGATCCAGCGACCACGGAGGCGGCCATGTCGGCCCGTACGCCCACCCGGACCCCGTCCCCCTCCCACTTCCCGTCCCCGTCCGGCGGCGTCGACACCCGTCTTCCCTGGTGGGCCCTCGCGCTCCCGGCGGCCGCCTTCGTCGCCCTCCTCCTGCTCATAGCGGGACCGGCCGGGGCCGCCGCGGGCGGCGACGACCCGTCCGTCGCCCACGTCCTGGAGCAGATCCGGCGGACACTGCCCGGCTGACCCAACACCCTGCGCCCGACCGCCCGTTTCATGCGAAGCTGGAGCGCATGAGCGTCGATACACCCCGCAGGATCGTGCTGCTCCGGCATGCCAAGGCCGACTGGCCCCAGGTCTCCGACCACGAACGACCGCTCGCCGAGCGTGGCCGCAAGGACGCCCCCGTCGCGGGCCGCAAGCTCGCCGACACCGGGATCTCCTTCGATCAGGCACTCTGCTCCACCGCCGTGAGAACCCGGGAGACCTGGAAGCTGGCCGTCCACGAGCTGCCGCACCGCCCCAGGACCGTGTACGAGGAGAGGTTGTACGAGGCCTCGCTCGGCGAGCTCATCGCCCTGCTCAACGAGACCCCCGACGACGTCCGCGACCTGCTCGTCATCGGCCACAACCCCGGCATGCACGCCCTCGCCGACGCCCTCGCCGGCGAGTCCGAGGGCGACACCCTGCCCCGGATGAACCGCAGCGGTTTCCCGACCGCCGCCTTCGCCGTGCTCACCTTCAACGGCACCTGGAAGTCCCTGGAGCACGGCGTGGGCAAGCTCGTCGAGTTCTGGGCCCCGCACGAGTGACCCGTACCCCATGACAGAAGGCCCGGTCACCCCTCGGTGACCGGGCCTCCCGCCGCGTGTACGACGCTTCCCCTCCGCGCCGACGGCGTCAGTGCGGCAGATCCTCCTCGCCGCCGTCCGCCGCCTCGACCTCCTCGCGGGTGATCCCGAGCAGGTAGAGGACGGTGTCGAGGAAGGGCACGTTCACGGCCGTGTGGGCGGCCTTGCGCACCACCGGCTTGGCGTTGAAGGCCACCCCGAGCCCGGCCGCGTTCAGCATGTCGAGGTCGTTGGCCCCGTCGCCGATGGCCACGGTCTGCGCCAGCGGCACCCCCGCCTCCGCGGCGAACCGGCGCAGCAGCCGCGCCTTGCCCGCCCTGTCCACGATCTCGCCGGTGACGCGGCCGGTCAGCTTCCCGTCCACGATCTCCAGCGTGTTCGCCGAGGCGAAGTCGAGCCCCAGCCGCTCCTTGAGATCGTCCGTGACCTGCGTGAAACCGCCCGAGACGACACCCACCTGGTATCCGAGCCGCTTGAGCGTACGGATCAGGGTGCGGGCGCCGGGCGTGAGCCGCACCTCGGCGCGCACCTTGTCCACCACCGAGGCGTCGAGCCCGGCGAGCAGCTCCACCCGCGCGTGCAGGGACTGCTCGAAGTCCAGCTCACCGCGCATCGCGGCCTCGGTCACCTCGGCGACCTTGTCCTCGCAGCCCGCGTGCGCCGCGAACAGCTCGATGACCTCGTCCTGGATCAGCGTCGAGTCCACGTCCATGACGACCAGGCGCTGCGCCCGCCGGTGCAGCCCGGCCGAGACGACGGCCACGTCGACACCGATGTGGTGCGCCTCGGTCGCGAGCGCGGTCCGCAGCGGCGCGGTCTCGCAGCCGGAGACGGCGAACTCGACGGCCGTCACCGGGTACTTCGCGAGGCGGAAGATACGGTCGATGTTGCCGCCGGTCCCCGTGATGCTGGCCGCTATGGCCGCCGTCTGCTCCGCGGTCAGCGGGTGTCCGAGCACGGTGACGTGCGAACGTCCACTGCCGCGCGGACGGTTGTCGCCCGTGCCGGAGATGATCTCGGCCTGCAGCTTCAGCGACTCGGCCCAGCTGTGCACGGTGGCCCGCAGCTCGCCCGCCGAGGCGACGGTCGGCTCGGTGACGAGCGCGCACAGGACGAGCCGGCCGCGGGACACGACCTGCTCGATGTCCACGACGTCGACCGAGTAGGCGGCGAGGGTGTCGAAGAGCCCGGCGGTGATCCCGGGACGGTCCTTCCCGAAGATCTTGACGAGAAGGGTGGGAACGTCTGAGGTCTGCGATGCGCTCATGGTGGTTCCACCGTATCGGGCACTGGGTGCCACCACCGCCCCCGTCCCGCGTACCGGACACCCGGCTGGCCGCACCGTCTCCCACCGTAACGCTCCGGAACCGTCCGCTTCCATCGGAAGGCCCGGTACGTGGCGATCTGCCCCCTCTCGTGATCGGCTCTCATGATCGGCGGAAGGTGCGGGGCGGGGCCGGAGCATGCCTCTGCCGTGTCTTCACACGGCCCGACTTTCGAACCCGGGGCCCGGCCTGAAATAGTTCCCCCCGGATGTTCGCCATCCCTGGACTCCCAGCGACGGGGGTACATCGGGGGACAAGTAGTGGGGCATGGAGTGCCAGAACTCGTACTGGAATTGAACGGAAGGACCTGGACGCTCGATCCGTCCAGGTCGTACACCCTGGGACGTGATCCCCAGGGCGACCTGGTGATCGACGACGCCAGGGTCTCGTGGCGGCACGCCACGATCAGCTGGGGCGGCCGGAGTTGGGTCATCGAGGACCACGGCTCGACCAACGGCACCTTCGTGCAGGGGCAGCGGATCCACCAGTTGGAGATCGGCCCCGGCACCGCCGTGCACCTCGGCAACGCGACCGACGGCCCTCGCCTGAATCTCGCCGCCGGCGCCCCGGCACAGCACCAGGCCGCGCAGGCGACCCCGGCACAGCACCAGGCCGCCCCCGCGCAGCAGCAGGCCGCGGCGCAGGCGGACTGGGCCGCCCACCAGGCCTCGCCGCCGCAGCAGGGCTGGCAGCAGCAGCCCCCGCAGGCCCAGCCTCCGCACGGCCGGCAGCCCCCCTTCCCGCACCAGCAGGGCGGCCCCGCCGAGCAGTTGGCGCAGAAGGTGCCGGGCCAGGGCGGCGGCATGGCGGGGGCGCCGCCGGTCTACGGCGACCGCAGCCCGACCACGTTCCACCAGCTGGCCCTCGGCCATGTGATGCGGATCGGTCGTGCGCTGGAGAACGAGCTGGTCGTCTCCGACCTCCAGGTCTCGCGCCACCACGCCGAGTTCCACGCCACACCCGACGGCCGCTTCGAGATCCGCGACCTCGGCTCCCACAACGGCACGTACGTCAACGGTCAGCCGATCGCCAAGGGCGGCTCCGCCCTCATCGGCCCCAACGACATCGTCGGCGTCGGTCACTCGACCTTCCGGATGGTCGGCGGCCAGCTCGAGGAGTTCGTCGACACCGGTGAGATCTCCTTCTCCGCCCGCCACCTCACCGTCACGGTCGACGGCGGCAAGCAGATCCTGAAGGACGTCTCCTTCGGTGTCCCCGAGAAGTCGCTGATCGGCGTCATCGGCCCCTCCGGCTCCGGCAAGTCCACCCTGCTCAAGGCGCTCACCGGCTACCGCCCGGCCAACGAGGGCGACGTCCTCTACGACAACCGGAGCCTCTACAAGCAGTTCGCCGAGCTGCGCCAGCGCATCGGCCTCGTCCCGCAGGACGACATCCTGCACAAGGAGCTGACCGTCCAGAAGGCGCTCCGCTACGCCGCCAAGCTCCGCTTCCCCGGCGACACCGCCCCGGCCGAGCGCGAGGCCCGCATCGACGAGGTGCTGCGCGAGCTCAAGCTGGACATCCACAAGGAGAAGAAGGTCACCTCCCTCTCCGGTGGCCAGCGCAAGCGCGTCTCCGTCGCCCTGGAGCTCCTCACCAAGCCGTCGCTGATCTTCCTGGACGAGCCGACCTCCGGCCTCGACCCGGGCATGGACCGCGACGTCATGCAGCTGCTGCGCGGGCTCGCCGACGACGGCCGCACGGTCCTCGTCGTCACCCACTCGGTGGCCGAGCTCGGCCTGTGCGACAAGCTGCTCGTGATGGCGCCCGGCGGCTCGGTGGCCTACTTCGGTCCGCCGGAGGAGGCGCTGAACTTCTTCGGCTACAGCACCTGGGCCGACGTCTTCTCCGCCTTCGAGAACTACCGCGACTACGACTGGGCGGGCCGCTGGAAGGGCTCGCAGCACTACCAGATGTACGCGGCGGACATCGACGCCGTCGCCGCCCAGCCCGTCCAGATGCCGCAGCAGGCCATGGCCAGGCCGCCCAAGCCGCAGGCCTGGGGCTCCCAGCTGTGGACCCTGATCCGCCGCTACTCCTCGGTCATCGCGTCCGACAAGGGCTTCATGGGCCTGATGGTGATCCTGCCGGCCGTCCTCGGCCTGGTCTCGGTCGTCATCCCCGCCGACTTCGGCCTCGCCCCGCCGAAGCCGCCGTCCCGCTTCAACGGCGACGCCGGCACGATCATGCTGATCCTCGCCGTCGGCATGTGCTTCTCGGGCGCCGCCAACTCCGTACGAGAACTGATCAAGGAACGGGTCATCTACGAACGGGAGCGGGCCACCGGCCTGTCCCGCTCGGCGTACCTGATGTCCAAGGTCATCGTCCTCGGCCTGATCACCGCCCTGCAGGGTGTGATCATCTGCGGCATCGGCTTCGCCACCCGTGAGCTGCCCGCGGAGGGCCTCGTCATGCCGCCGGCCGTCGAGCTGTGCGTCACGATCATCGCGCTCGGCTTCACCTCGATGATGTTCGGCCTGGTCATCTCCTCGCTGGTGAAGACCGCCGAGAAGACGATGCCGCTGCTCGTCATGTTCGCGATCGTCCAGGTCGTGTTCACCGGCATCCTCTTCCAGGTGTACGGATCGCCCGGCCTGGAGCAGTTCGCCTGGCTGATGCCGTCCCGCTGGGCCATCGCGGCCGCGGGCTCGACCCTCGACCTCGCGCACCTGATGCCGCCGTGGGACCACAAGGACCCGACCAACCTGGACCCGCTGTGGGACCACACGGCCGGCCAGTGGGGCTTCAACCTCACGATCCTGCTGCTCATCGGCATCGCCTGCGGCTTCGCGGTGGCGCGCCTGCTGCGCCGCCACGAGCCCGAGGTCATGCGCAAGTAGTCCGCGGCGCATCGCGGCCGGACGCGCCGAAGGGCGGCACCCCAGCACGGGTGCCGCCCTTTCGGCGTGTCTGCTCAGCGTCCTCGGTGGCTCAGTAGGCGCTGTTGACGTTGTCCATGGAGCCGTAGCGGTCGGCGGCGTAGTTGCACGCCGCGACGATGTTGGCGACCGGGTCGTACTGGTCGAACTTGGTGCCCGGCACGTGGTAGGCCTTGAAGGTCGGGTAGATGACCTGGAGCAGGCCCTTCGACGGGACGCCGTTGATCGCGTTGATGTCCCAGTTGTTGATGGCCCGCGGGTTACCGCTGGACTCCCGCATGATGTTGCGGTGGATGCCCTCGTAGGTGCCCGGGATGTTGTGCTTGTCCATGATGAACAGCGCCTCGCGGATCCAGCCGTCCAGGTTGTTCGCGAAGACCGGCTTGCGGGCGGCGGCACGGCTCGCGGCCGCCTTCTCCTCGGCGCGCTTCTTCGCGTCCGCCTTCGCCTTGGCCGCGGCCTTCGCCTTGGCGTCCGCCTTCGCCTTCGCGTCGGCCTTGGCCTTGGCGGCGGCCTTGGCCTTCGCCTCGGCGGCGGCCTTGATCTTCGCAGCCGCCTCCTCCTTGGCCTTCAGGCCGATGACCGTGTGCTGGTCGGTGAGGCTCGCGTGGAGGGCCTTGGCCTGCGCGCTGTCGGCGTTGTAGCCCCAGGCGACCTGCTGGGTGTTGGCCAGCGCCTGCGGCTCGGTCTGAGCGGCGGCGTTACCGGGCACGAGGGTGAAGGCGAGGGCGGCGGCGCCGAGGGCGGCGACACCGGCGACAGAGGCCTTGTAGGTCTTGCTCAGACGACTGTGGCCAGGAGTGTTCGCAGACATGCAGGAGTACCTCTTCGAATCGCAGGGGGTCGCTCAGGCCGGGGCGGCGCTGCGCCAGCTCGGCGGCGACGGATGCAATTCTTAGCGGCAGCAAAATCCTGTGGCAAAGGTGTGACGTACGACCCCGGGTAGTGGATCAGGGGCCCGTGCACAGCCCACCCAAACCCACCCGGGACCGCCCCATACAGCCCCTATCTGCCTTCTACGTGTCCACTAGGGTCCTTCGTAAGTGACCTGCGTCCTATGCGCGGCCTCACATCGGGCACGTAACGAACTCACCGCGAGTTGCTCAAGCAATGCACACGGTGAGGGGCTCCTCCGGGAGGATGAGGTGCACGTCGCCGAACTCGTGCCAGAGGTAGGACTCCCGTAGCGCCTCGGCATAGGCACGGCGCAGAGCGGCCCGGCCTGCGACCGCCTCCAGCATCAGCAGATGCGAGGCCTCGGGCTCGTGCAGACCGGTCAGCAGCCCGTCCACCACCCGCACTCCGCGCTCTCGGGTCACCACCAGATCCGTCCACCCGGCGGCGGCCCGCACGACCCCCCTCTCGTCGGCCGCCGACTCCAGCGCCCGTACGGCCGTCGTCCCCACCGCCACCAGACGGCCCCCGCCCGCCTTCGCGGCGTTCACCAGCCACGCCGTCGTCGCCGGGACCTCGAAGCGCTCCGGGTACGGCGGCTCGTGGGCCTCCGCCGAAGCCACCCCCGTATGAAGGGTGAGCGGAGCGAACTGCACCCCCCGGCTCACCAGCTCCGCCACCAGAGCGGCCGTGAACGGCCGGCCCGCGCTCGGCATCTCCGCCGAACCGGCGCCGTCGGGGGACGGGAGGGAGAAGACCGTCTGATACGCGGAGAGCGGCTGGTCCCGCTCCGTGTACCCGTAGCGGATGGGCCGCCCGTACCGCGCGAGCAGCGCCGGTACGGCGGTGTCGGCCCGCGCCCACCAGAGCCGCGCCGCTCCCGGGACCAGCGGCTCCTCCAGGACGAGACGCGCCCCTCCCGGCAGCCGGACCACCAGCCCCTCGGGACCGCCCGGGCGCGGCCTGGTGACACCCCGCGGGTCCACGTCCCGCAGCTCTACCGCCCAGCGGCCGTCGTCCCCGCACGTCGAGAAGTGCACGACGACCGTCTCCTCACCGCCCCGCGCGCCCAGCCGCCCGGTCACGGCGGCGGCCAGCGTCGCCGACGTGTTGACCACGAGCACATCGCCGGCCCGCAGCTGCTCCGGCAGCTCACGGAAGGCGTGGTGCGAGACCTCCGCGCCGCGCGAGACCATCAGCCGCACGTCGTCCCGTCCCCGCCCCGGCCCGCGCTGCTCGGCGGGCACCCGTGCCGACAGCTCCTCGGGCACGCCGAGACCGTCCAGCACGGGCCGGTGGGCATCGCCAGGGGTGCGGGCCGCCGACGGCCGGGTGACCGGCGCGCTCATCGGACGGCCTCCGTGACATCGGCCCGCGCGGAATCGGCCTCCACGGCATCGGGCCGCGCGGCATCGGCCTCCACGGCACCTGAGCGCGCTGCATCGGTCTCCGTGCCGTCCGCGAGGTCGGCCGCCGCATACCGGCCGCTCGGCGGCCGGCGCTCGATCAGCGCGAGGAACCCCGGCACCACCGACTCCGGAGCCGGCCGCGGATCGTCGTCGTCCGGAACGGCCGCCGTGTAGAGATCCGTCGCCATGTCGCCCGGATCCACCGCCCACACCCGCAGGCCCGGCTCCTCCACCGCGAGCACCGCCGCCAGCTGGTCGAGCGCCGCCTTCGACGCCCCGTACCCGCCCCATGTCCCGTACGCCTCCACCGCCGCGTCCGAGCTGACCGCGATCACGGCCCCGGCCCGACCCGCCCGCAGCAGCGGCAGCGCCTCCTGGACCAGCCCCAGCGCCGCCACCACGTTCGTCTCCAGCGCCGTCCGCAGCCCGTCCAGCGCCAGCGCGTCCAGCCGCACCAGCGGCTCAGCGCCCAGCGCGCTCGCGTTGCTCACCAGCAGATCGAGCCCGCCGAGCCCCCGCGCCGCCGCGACGAGCTCCCGGCGGTGCGCCGGGTCCGTCACATCCCCGGGCAGCGCCACCACCCGGGCCCCACGCGCGCGTGCCGCCCCGGCACTCTCCTCCAGCGCCTTCTCCGTCCGGGCGTCGAGCACCAGGTCCCAGCCCCGCCCGGCCAGCTCGCCGGCCAGCGCCCGCCCCAGCCCCTTGGACGCTCCCGTGATGATCGCGACAGCCATGACATCCATCCCCTCTCGAACCGATGGACTCAGCCTCCAGCCGTGCCCCCGCCCGCCGCCTCGTCCGCGGGCCCGGACCCCACAAGGCACTTCGACCTAGTCCTCAGGTCCCGGGCCACAGCCGTCCCCAGGCCGATACGGACTGTCACAACCCACCGGTACGGTGAATTCATGAGTCATCGACCGCGCTCCGGCCTCGCCGCCGTGAGCACCGCGCTGCTGGCGATGAGCCGCCACCTGGAGGTGCGCGACGTCCTCAAGACGATCGTCGCCTCCGCCCGTGAGCTGCTCGACGCCGAGTACGCGGCACTGGGCGTGCCGGACGACCACGGCGGCTTCGCCCAGTTCGTGGTCGACGGTGTCAGCGACGAGCAGTGGCGGGCCATCGGGCCGCTGCCCCGCCAGCACGGCATCCTGGCGGCGATGCTCCGCAAGGCCGAGCCCGAGCGGCTCGCCGACGTCCGCAAGGACCCCCGCTTCGAGGGCTGGCCCGCCGCCCACCCCGAGATGTCCGACTTCCTCGGCCTGCCCATCCAGGACGGCGAGGAGACCATCGGCGCCCTCTTCCTGGCGAACAAACGCTGCCCCAGGCCCGGCGGAGGCTGCGGCTTCACCGAGGAGGACGAGGAACTGCTCTCGATCCTCGCCCAGCACGCCGCCATCGCCCTGACCAACGCCCGGCTGTACGAACGCAGCCGCGAGCTCACCATCGCCGAGGAGCGCTCCCGCCTCGCCCACGAGCTGCACGACGCCGTCAGCCAGAAGCTCTTCTCCCTCCGCCTCACCGCCCAGGCCGCGGCCGCCCTCGTCGACCGCGACCCGGCCCGGGCCAAGGGCGAGCTCCAGCAGATCGCCGCCCTCGCCGCCGAGGCGGCCGACGAGCTGCGCGCCGCCGTGGTCGAGCTGCGCCCCGCCGCCCTCGACGAGGACGGGCTCGTGCACACGCTCCGCACCCAGATCCAGGTCCTCGACCGCGCCCACAGCGCCCGGGTGACCTTCGAGAGCAGCGGGGTGCGCGCCCTGCCCGCCGCCCAGGAGGAGGCCATGCTCCGGGTCGCCCAGGAGGCCCTGCACAACGCCCTGCGGCACGCGGAGCCCAAGCTGGTCGCCGTCTCCCTGGTCCGGCGCGGCCAGGGCGCCCTGCTCACCGTCACCGACGACGGCTCGGGCTTCGACCCGCGTACGGTCCGCAGGGCGGGCCGGCACCTGGGCCTGGTCTCCATGCGGGACCGGGCCGGCGGGGTCGGCGGCACACTCACCGTGACATCGGCACCGGGCCGAGGCACCACGATCGAGATGGAGGTCCCCGGTGGCTGACAGAGTCATCCGCGTCCTGCTGGTCGACGACCACCAGGTCGTGCGGCGCGGCCTGCGGACCTTCCTGGAGATCCAGGACGACATAGAGGTCGTGGGCGAGGCGGCCGACGGCGCCGAGGGCATCGCGCGCGCCGAGGAGCTGCGGCCCGACGTCGTCCTGATGGACGTCAAGATGCCCGGCATGGACGGCATCGAGGCGCTGCGGAAGCTGCGCGAGCTGGCCAACCCGGCGAAGGTGCTGATCGTCACCAGCTTCACCGAGCAGCGCACGGTCGTCCCCGCCCTGCGCGCGGGCGCCTCCGGTTACGTCTACAAGGACGTGGACCCGGACGCCCTGGCCGGCGCCATCCGCTCCGTCCACGCCGGGCACGTACTGCTCCAGCCGGAGGTCGCCGGGGCGCTCCTCTCGCAGGACGACAACCCCGGCGGCACGGGCCGGGGCACGACGCTCACCGAACGGGAGCGTGAGGTGCTCGGCCTGATCGCGGACGGACGGTCCAACCGGGAGATCGCCAGAGCGCTGGTCCTGTCGGAGAAGACGGTCAAGACACACGTCTCGAACATCCTGATGAAGCTCGACCTGGCGGACCGGACGCAGGCGGCGCTCTGGGCGGTCCGGCACGGCCTGACCTCCTGAAACACCCCGGGGGCGGAAGAAGGACGGAGGAGGCACTTCCGTTCTCATCTTCATACCGTCGGGTGTATGTCCCCCATTCGGCGCAACCTTGCGGGACGGGCGGCGTTCTTCATGGCGTGCCGCGGCGGTACCGCCGCGGCGAAGACCAGGAGGATCCTGAAGTGAACAACCTGAAGAAGGCCGCTGCCCTCACCATGGTCGCCGGTGGCATCGTCGCCGCCGGTGCCGGTGTCGCCTCCGCCCATGGCGCGGACGCCCACGGGCAGGCCCTCAACTCGCCGGGTGTCGTCTCCGGCAACGTGGTGCAGGTCCCGGTGCACGCCCCGGTGAACGTCTCCGGCAACACGATCAACGTGATCGGCCTGCTCAACCCGGCCTTCGGCAACAGCGCCGTCAACGGCTGACCCCTCGCCTGACCAGCCCGGCCCCCGGACGTCCCCCGAGGGCCGGGCTCTGCCGTATCCCTCCCCGGAAACCGCGGCGCTCAGCGCTCCCGCTCGCTCCCTATCGGGGGGCGCCTCGCGGGCTTAGCCCGCTGCCGCGCGCCCCGCCCGCCGGTCCTGGCGGCCGGGCGCCCGGCGGGCCCGGGCTCAGCGTTCCCGTTCCCTCTCCTCCACGTACGCGTTGTAGGCCGCGACCTGTGCCCGTCGAGCCACCCGCTCCACCGGCCTCAACGCCTCCCCCCGGGCGGCCATCTCAGCGGCGCTGACCGCGCCGCCGTGGCCGTGGTCGTACGCCAGGTCGATCAGCAGGCCCACCCGCTGGGCCAGCTCCAGCACCCGTACCGCCCGCGGCGGATAGCCGGGGGCCAGGACCTCGCGGCCCGCCTCCGCCCGAGCCCGGTACGCGTCGCGTGCCGCGTCCGCCACCGGACCGGAGGCCGCCACGTCCAGCTTCGTCAGGACGGCCGTCGCCTCACGCAGCGCCTCCGCCAGCTCCCGCTCCGCCTCCCCGAGCGACGGCACGTCGGCCGGCGGCGCCTCCCGCACGGTCAGGCAGTGCCAGACCACCTCCACGTGCACATCACCCGCCGGACCGGCCTCGCTCACCTCCGGCACCAGACCGTACGGAGCGCCGAAACCGACCACCGCCTCCTCGGCCTCCAGCGCCCGCGCGTTGAAGTCGGGCGGCCCGCTCAGCCCCAGCGGATGCCCCGGAGCCGGCAGCGCCACCCGCCAACCGGTCACCCCGAGCCGCCGCAGCCGGCCGAGCGCGAGGGTCAGGCCGACCGGCCCGGCCTCGCCAGGCAGCCCCTCCACGCGGTGCACCGCGTCGTCCCCGACGATGGCCAGCGCCGCGTCGTCCGGCGACACCGATCCGGCCAACAGGGCATTGCCCCAAGCGGCCAGGCGTCCTGAGCGTGGTTCCGAAAGCATGCCCCCAGCCTAGGTCGTGTCCGGAAAGTCTCTCCCCCAGAGCTTCGCCTGGGGGTACCCCCAGCGCGCGACGCCCTGCACGCACTCCCCCGTAGCCCTTCGGGCACGGGAGGTGCCCCCACGCCGCGTTGTCGTCGGTCGCCATGGCTCCGCCATTGTCTCCCTCCTCCGCCTTGCGATCGCACGCACCGGACGCCGCGCACCCCGCCCTCCGGGCGGACGCCGATACTTTCCGGACACTCCCTAGTAAGGGGCGGCCTCGGGACCGACCAAGGACGGACCTAAGGACCGGCCCGCTCGGACAGTGGCGTAGGTTTTCCCTGGACGCCGCGCCCACCGGCGCAAGGCGACGACACGACTCGACCGCAAGGGGAGACAACGCGCTCATGAGCGATGTACTGGAGCTGGTGGACGTATCCGTGGTCCGCGACGGACGGGCTCTGGTGGACGATGTCTCGTGGTCGGTCAAGGAGGGCGAGCGCTGGGTCATCCTCGGCCCCAACGGCGCCGGCAAGACCACCCTCCTCAACATCGCCTCCAGCTACCTCTTCCCGAGCACCGGCACCGCCACCGTCCTCGGCGAGCAGCTCGGCGGCGTCGGCACCGACGTATTCGACCTCCGCCCCCGCATCGGCATGGCGGGCATCGCCATGGCCGACAAGCTCCCCAAGCGCCAGACCGTCCTGCAGACAGTCCTCACCGCCGCGTACGGCATGACCGCCACCTGGCACGAGAACTACGACGCCGTCGACGAGGAGCGCGCCCGCGCCTTCCTCGACCGGCTCGGCATGACCGAGTACCTGGACCGCAAGTTCGGCACCCTCTCCGAGGGCGAGCGCAAGCGCACCCTGATCGCCCGCGCGATGATGACCGACCCCGAACTGCTCCTCCTCGACGAGCCGGCCGCCGGACTCGACCTCGGCGGCCGCGAGGACCTCGTCCGCCGTCTCGGCCGCCTCGCCCGCGACCCGTACGCCCCCTCCATGATCATGGTCACCCACCATGTCGAGGAGATCGCCCCCGGCTTCACCCACGTCCTGATGATCCGCCAGGGCAAGGTGCTCGCCGCCGGCCCGATGGAGACCGAGCTCACCTCCCGCAACCTCTCGCTCTGCTTCGGCCTGCCGCTCGTCGTCGAGCACCTCGGCGACCGCTACACCGCCCAGGGCCTCCCGCTCAAGTAACCCCGAAGCGACCGGAATTCACGGCGTCGTGTCCCCGCACAGCACCGCGCCCTGTCCCCGGAGTTCCCACCGCCCTACCATGACCATGTGGACATCGACGCATGGGTCTGGTGGCTGATCGGCGCGGTGGGACTGGGCATTCCGCTGGTCCTGACCGCGATGCCCGAATTCGGCATGTTCTCCGTCGGCGCGACAGCCGGAGCCGCGACCGCCGGTCTCGGGTTCGGCATCGTCGCCCAGGTGGTCGTCTTCGCCGTCGTCTCCGTGGCGCTCCTCGCCGTGGTCCGGCCCATCGCGGCCCGCCATCGCAACGGACCGCCCCAACACGCCAGCGGCATCGATGCGCTGAAAGGCCGTCAGGCCGTCGTCCTGGAACGGGTCGACGGCAGCGGCGGCCGCATCAAGCTCGCCGGTGAGATCTGGTCCGCCCGCGCGCTCGACTCCGGCCAGAGCTTCGAACCGGGCGAACAGGTCGACGTCGTCGACATCGACGGGGCGACCGCCGTGGTCATGTGACCGAACCCCGCACATGACGCTCCGCCGTCTGGGAAACTCGATCATCAGCCACAACCCGGCAGTCAACCGGCAGCGAAGGGCACGGGGAACACGATGTCAGCAGTCATCATCGTCCTGATCATTCTGGTGGTGCTTGTCTTCATCGCCCTGATCAAGACGATCCAGGTCATCCCGCAGGCGAGCGCCGCGATCGTGGAGCGCTTCGGCCGCTACACCCGCACGCTCAACGCGGGCCTGAACATCGTCGTCCCCTTCATCGACTCGATCCGCAACCGAATCGACCTCCGTGAGCAGGTCGTCCCCTTCCCGCCGCAGCCGGTGATCACCCAGGACAACCTCGTCGTCAACATCGACACCGTCATCTACTACCAGGTGACCGACGCCCGGGCCGCGACCTACGAGGTCGCCAGCTACATCCAGGCGATCGAGCAGCTCACCGTCACCACCCTGCGCAACATCATCGGCGGCATGGACCTGGAGCGGACCCTGACCTCCCGCGAGGAGATCAACGCGGCCCTGCGCGGAGTCCTCGACGAGGCCACCGGCAAGTGGGGCATCCGCGTCAACCGCGTCGAGCTCAAGGCGATCGAGCCGCCGACCTCCATCCAGGACTCGATGGAGAAGCAGATGCGCGCCGACCGTGACAAGCGCGCCGCGATCCTCACCGCCGAGGGCATCCGCCAGTCCCAGATCCTCACCGCCGAGGGCGAGAAGCAGTCCGCCATCCTCCGCGCCGAAGGTGAGGCGAAGGCCGCCGCCCTGCGCGCCGAGGGCGAGGCCCAGGCCGTACGGACGGTCTTCGAGGCCATCCACGCCGGCGACCCGGACCAGAAGCTGCTCTCGTACCAGTACCTCCAGATGCTGCCGAAGATCGCCGAGGGCGACGCCAACAAGCTCTGGATCGTGCCCAGCGAGATCGGTGACGCCCTCAAGGGCCTCTCCGGCGCCTTCGGCAACCTCGGCAGCGGCGCCCCCGGCTTCAACACCGGCGGCAGTGCGGGGAACGGCACCGGAACCGAGCGCCGCGAACAGCCCCCGGTCGACTGACACATACACGCAGTCGTGCATGATCGGTGAGAGCCCCTCGACCCTGACGGCCTCAGGGCGGGGAGGCGACTCACTGACCATGTAAGGAGATGGCGTTGTCCATCTGGGAAATCCTGGCGGTCTTCGCCGCCGGTGTGGGAGCCGGCACCATCAACACCATCGTCGGATCGGGAACGCTGATCACGTTCCCCGTCCTCCTCCTCACCGGACTGCCACCGGTCACGGCCACCGTCTCCAACGCCCTCGGCCTGATCCCCGGATCCATCAGCGGAGCCATCGGCTACCGCGAGGAGCTCAAGGGCCAGCGCCGCCGGATCCTGCGCCTCGGCACCGTCGCCGCGATCGGCGGACTCGGCGGAGCGGTACTCCTGCTGACGCTCCCCGCCCGGGCGTTCGAGACGATCGTCCCCGCCCTGGTCGCCCTCGCCCTGGTCCTCGTCATCCTCCAGCCCCGCCTCTCCAAGGCGGTCCAGGCCCGCCGCGACCGCGACGGCACCCACGGAGACCCCGACGGCGGACCGCTCCTCCTGACCGGACTGCTCCTCGCCAGCGTCTACGGCGGCTACTTCACCGCGGCCCAGGGGATCATCTACCTCTCCCTCATGGGCATGCTTCTCGCGGACACCCTCCAGCGCCTCAACGCCGTCAAGAACGTCCTCGCCGCGATCGTCAACAGCATCGCCGCGCTCTTCTTCCTCTTCGTCGCCGACTTCGACTGGACCGCCGTCCTGCTCATCGCCGTCGGCTCGGCCATCGGCGGCCAGATCGGCGCCAAGGTCGGCCGCCGCCTCCCGCCCGCCGTCCTGCGCGGCGTCATCGTCGCCGTCGGCACCGCCGCCATCGTGCAGCTGCTGCTCCGCTGAACGACCACGGGCCCGCCCCCGAAAGGAGCGGGCCCGTCCTACGGTCCCGTCCTACGCCGCCGAGTTCAGCCACTCCGGCAGCTCGGAGCGCTCACCCGCCCGCATCGCCAGCAGCATCGCGTCCGCCGGCGTCGGCACGAACGGCTGGTGCAGCAGAGGCATCCCCGCCTGCTCCGGAGTCCGGTCCGCTTTGCGGTGATTGTCCTCCGCGCAGGACGCCACCGTGTTCAGCCAGCTGTCCACCCCACCCTGCGCCCGCGGCACCACATGGTCCACCGTCGTCGCGCGTCTCCCGCAGTACGCGCACCGGTGCTGGTCCCGGACCAGCACCCCGCGCCTCGACCACGGGGCCTGTCTTCGAAACGGCACCCGGACATAACGACAGAGTCTGATCACCCGGGGCACGGGAATGTCGACAGCGGCGGCACGCATACGGAGATCGGGATGCTCCTGCTCCACGACGGCCTTGTCCTGCAGGACAAGCACCACCGCACGGTTGAGTGTCACCGTCGAAAGCGGCTCGAAGCTCGCGTTCAGTACCAGCGTGTCCCGCACTGTGCCCACCTCCCGTGTGCCGGCCCAGCCCCGTGGCGGGGCTCCGGGCTTGGATCAACTCTGGCCGGGCGCGCCGGGTTGGACAACGCAATAAAAAATGCCCGCTTCTGATCTCTCCAAGACCAGAAGCGGGCAAACAACAAACGAACGCTCAGCTGCGCTCGGGAGCCGTGTACTCGCCGATCAGCTGCGCGCGCCCCAGCGTGTGGAACCGCAGGTTGAAGCCCACCGCCGCCGGCGACGCGTCCGCGTCCGGCCCGAGCTTCTCCTGGTCCACCGCGTACACGGTGAACACATACCGGTGGGTCTCGCCCTCCGGGGGAGCGGCACCGCCGAAGTCCTTGGACCCGTAGTCGTTACGGGCGTGCACGGCACCGGCCGGCAGCCCCTCGAACGACCCCGACCCGGCGCCGGCGGGCAGCTCGGTCACCGACGCCGGGATGTCGAACACCACCCAGTGCCAGAATCCGCTGCCCGTCGGCGCGTCCGGATCGAAACAGGTGACGGCGAAGCTCTTGGTCTCCTCCGGGAACCCTTCCCACCTCAGGTGCGGAGAGACGTTCCCCTCCGCGTACACCTGAGCACTCTTCAGCTCCCCGCCCGGCACGATGTCGTCGCTCACCACGGTGAACGCCGGCACCTGCGGATGGAAGTCGTGAGGGAGCGGCGCCCTCTTCCCCTCGGCCACGTCTGAACCTCCGTATCGCCTGACCTGGCTCACAGCCCTAACGTCTACCCGGCCGAGCCTAGAGCCAGTTGCGCTTCCCACCGACGTCGGCGAGCCACTGGTTGAGGTACGCGGCCCAGTCGGTCGTGTGGAAGTCGTTCAGACCCACCTTGAAGGCGCGGAAGGAGTCGCTGCTCTCGCTGAACAGACCCGGCTTCTTGTCCATCTCCAGGACGACGTCCATCTCGCGGTCGTCCGCGACGAAGCTGACCTCGACCTGGTTCAGCCCCCGGTACTGCTGCGGCGGGAAGAACTCGATCTCCTGGTAGAACGGCAGCTTCTGCCGCGTCCCGCGGATGTGCCCGCGCTCCATGTCCGCGTTCTTGAAGCGGAAGCCCAGCTGGAGGAACGCGTCGAGGATCGCCTGCTGCGCCGGCAGCGGGTGCACGTTGATCGGGTCCAGGTCACCGGAGTCCACCGCACGGGCGATCTCCAGCTCGGTGGTCACCCCGATGTTCATCCCGCGCAGCTGCTGCCCGGCGATGGCCGTGACCGGCGTCTCCCAGGGAATCTCAAGCCCGAACGGTACGACGTGCACCGCGCCGGCCTTCACCTCGAAGGCGCCGCCGAGCCGTACCTTGACGAACTCGATGTCCTGCTTGACCTCCTGGTCACCGCCCTCGACCTCGACCCGCGCCTGCAGTCCGACGGAAAGCCCCTCGATCTGCTGGTCGACCGAACCGCCCTGAATCCGCACCTCGCCCTGGACGACACCGCCCGGCACGACGTTCTCCTCGGTGAGCACCGTCTCCACGGACGCACCGCCGGCACCCAGGCTGGCGAGCAGCTTCTTGAACCCCATGTCCACTCCTTCTTGTCTTGACCCCTACATACGCGCGACGACCGTAGCCGGTTCCCCGCCGCTTCCCGTGGCGGCCCAGTACGCTCGGACGCCATGAGCGAGAGCCCCGACCGTACGCCGCTCACGCGGGCCTTCTTCGACCGCCCCGTTCTCGAGGTGGCCCCCGACCTGCTCGGCCGCACCCTCGTCCGCAACTCGAGGGCCGGCCGCATCGAACTCCGCCTGACCGAGGTGGAGGCGTACGCCGGCGCGATCGACCCCGGCTCCCACGCCTTCCGCGGCCGCACCGCCCGCAACGCGGTCATGTTCGGCCCGCCCGGACACGCGTACGTCTACTTCACCTACGGCATGTGGCACTGCCTCAACCTCGTGTGCGGCCCCGAGGGCCACGCGAGCGGAGTCCTGCTGCGCGCCGGCGAGATCCTGGTGGGCGCGGACCAGGCCCGGGCACGTCGACTCTCGGCCCGGTACGACAAGGAACTGGCCAAAGGCCCCGCCCGCCTGGCGACCGCCCTGGACGTGGCGCTCTCCCTCAACGGCACCGACACCTGCGACGGCCCCGACTCCCCGCTGTCGGTCCTGACCGGCACCCCACCCCTGCCCGACCAGGTACGCAGCGGCCCGCGCACCGGAGTGGGAGGGGACGGCGCCCCGCACCCCTGGCGCTTCTGGATCGACGACGACCCGACGGTGAGCCCGTACCGCGCCCATGTGCCCCGCAAGAGGACCTCTTGACGCGACTTGACCCGGGTGCTGGGGACGCCTAATGTAGTCCGAGCCGCTTGAGACGGGCAGTGCTTGTTCGAGCACCCCCGGAGCGGCCACCAAAACTACCCACAACGAACCCCCACAGGGTGCGGCTTTCGGCATGCCGAAAGTTGATCCGAATGGCTCGATTATGAGCCGCCGGGGAATTCGGCTAAAGTAGTGAACACGCCGAAAGGCAAGGCCCCAATCGGCCGCCGGAAACAAAATCCGAACCGGAAACGGAACGGAAAACGGATCTGGTAAGGTTGGAAACACGAAAGACCGAAGGGAAAAGCCCGGAGGAAAGCCCGAGAGGGTGAGTACGAAGGAAGCGTCCGTTCCTTGAGAACTCAACAGCGTGC